>NZ_JBYLTY010000001.1:0-1188085 GCF_058107145.1 Bombilactobacillus sp. ESL1197 | reverse complement strand
TCTGAAATTAATTCTGGATGGTGTTTTTTAAATTTTTGATAATCCTTTTGAAACTGCGGTTCAATCTTAATCTTGTAATTAACGTTATTCATTATTGGCTATCACTATTCAAAAAATCCATAATCTGACTCGTCTCCTCAAATTCAGGAGAGTTATCCGGTATTAAACCCATTTCCTTAGCTTGTGCTTCAATCAAAGCCTTATGAGTTGTATCATTGGGTATTTCGTCAGGAACTATAATTTCAAATAACTGTTTAATTGCCATGTTAATGTAACCATTTAATGTTAATCCAGCAGTTTCTAGACGTGGTTCTACAGCTTTTTTTAACTGGTCATCTATCCGAATAGTAGTTGGAGTTGTTGTCATTATAAATCCTCCTTTGTATATTTGTATTCATTATAACATACTTAAGAATACAAAAACATAAATAACAATTATAATGAACAGTACAGGCTTCGTTTTTCAATTAGAAACCAAAACGATTTTATTGACGTTAAAGTTATTGATTACCATGGGACCGTTTTGTACATAACCTTGAAAAAGTAATTCTTCCTTTTTGGAGTCGAATAAAATAAAACATTAAAGAAAGAAGTAATGCTGAGTTATTCTGAATTTTAATAACTACTCCAACAATTGCTAATTATTGTTTGATTTTCGTAAATAAACATATAACAAGCTATAACCTATTCCACAAACTATTGTCAACACTCCGTAAATTAACAGCAACAGTTTAGTGCCTGTTTGTTGAAACAGCAACGTTCCGACTGGTGAACCTAAGGCATCACCTACCAAAAAGCCCGACTGAGCTATGCCTAAATACAGAAAGCTTTCAGTTTTGGGAAACATATCGTATTCCATCAACTCTTTAAAGATAAAAAAGCCGGCGATACCAATTGCCATAATTGTATAAGCAATTAACGAAATATAAATGCCCTTGTCAAATTTTAAAAATGCTACCAACATACTACAACCAACAATGACTTCGTTGATAAGAAAGGCCCATCCTGCAGACATCCGCAAATGTCGCCGTTGATAAAAAAGCGATGTTAAAACTGTTAAAATACTAAATATCGTCGTCCAAACAGTTACGGCACTAATTTTGAGACCAGTCTTCCGTAAAATCGCTGGTAAAATAGGATCAATCAAGGCGTTAGTTAATCCCAATAAGAACACCAACAAAAATAATAGTACCCCCGCTAACCGATTCGTTGGTAACGCCACCAACAGACTATGCGGCTTTTTTTGAACTCTACCGTCAGGAATGCTATTAGTCACTGACAGACTGCCCATCAATAAGGCCGCTATAACAATCAAAAACCAGTACATATAATTTGCAGCATGCACTACAGAAATCAACCAACCAGCAACAATAGTGGCCATCAAAGTAGCAATTTGCATAATTGTATACCGCGATGAGACCAGTGCTTCTTTAGCTGCTTCATCTTGGTCTGACTCAAAATAAATCCAAGAGCGAATTACCAGTAACGTAATACTAGCTCCGAGACCGGCAATAATCCCCGAAATCAATGCTATAAAAGCGTTATTAGGAATCACTCTCAACAACATGCCCACAGCATAGATTGGCAAAAAAACTTTGACAATCTTTTTTAACCCCCAGTTGGCCAAATTGTTACTGATTAAAAAGGAAAATGAGCCCGCCACTGCCATCGCCGAATAAGAGATGGAATAATTCAGCAGACCATGATTTTGATGTTTCTTCATTGGTGTCACCTACTATCTACATATTAATCCAATTTAAAGATAGTCAATATAACTTTAATAGAACCTAATCAACTATTGAATGAAAATGATCCTGGATTAAACTTCATGAACGCAATGTCACTGAGCGCAAACCTAAATTTTAAAATCAATTCCAACTGGTGTTTTCGAAACTTCTGATAACCTTTTCGTGCTACACTTAATATGTCAGAAAGAGGGGTAAATGATGCAAGCAAAATTAACGTTGATTGGCAGTTTAATTATGACCGTATTTGGTTGTTTATTGATAATTAGTCATTCGGTTAATGCCCAAGCCTATGTCACATCAGCCGCAAATTTACAAGTTAGCTCTGGAAAGGAAGCGGTACCAATCTATAGTGATGCTGCCTGTTCCCAACCAACCGGTACAACTTTAGCCACCACCATCAATGATTGGGCAGTCACTGCTGTTAGTCAAAGTAATCGTCCTACAGATGGTACAACGTACATTCCCTTTAATTCCTTTGACCTAGGGTTTAATCAATGGGTTAAAAGTAGTGATGTCTTTTTAGGTGGCGTCGTCAAAAACAAAAAGCCCAATAACTTAATAGAAGCCTATTCTAACTATCAACAAGTTCCCATCTACGACTCGCCACAACTATGGCACATCACTGGTTATTTAAATCCTCAGATTGCTGATTGGAAAGTAAGTCAGTATGCCAGCAATAGTTCAAGTGGCGATCCCATTACGCGGGTTGATTTAGGAGCTCATCAATGGGTGGCTACATCGAGCAACGTCCTTGCCGTGCGTTCGATCTATGCCTTTGAACAAGGAGCCCAATTGTTTAACCAGTTTGGAACGCCAACGACTAAAATCCAAACTGACGACTTTTACAAAGTTTATGGTGTTAAAAACATCAACGGACAAAATTATCTCAAATTAGGTAACAACCAGCAGTGGGCTAATTTAAATGCCGCTCATATCAACTAATTTAATTCAAATTATATATTTGGGAAAATTGCTAACGAAAGGGTGCAATTATTATGAAACCAACTCTAATATCTTTCAGTAGTCAATTATTGGCAACAATAATTACTGTAGCTAGTTTACCAATATTATCGACTCAAGCCGCTGTCGTTCCCAGTCATGATATTTATTATTCACATGGGCGGATGAACATGACTTACCAAGATCCACAGTTAAGTCAACCCATTGGCACGAGGCTCGTTCCCCAAATTAGTGCCTGGCAAACTTATGAAAAAGAAGTCGATAATACTGGAAAAACAACGGCTTATGATTTAGGTGGTCATCAATGGGTGAGCGCACAATTTAATGCTGTCAGCCATGAAGTTAAACCCGGATCATACATCTATCAAGAAGCTTTTTCGGCTGGCCAACCTATTCCCGTGTACAAAGATCCCCAACTGACCCAACCCATAGGAAAGTTAAGTAATAAAGTAGCCGATTGGCAAATCAATCGCGTCGACTTTGCCAATCAATCTGAATATGTTTATGCCGTTGATTTAGGCAATAATCAGTGGGCAGCAGCAGACGCTTTATATCTTTTACCCAAAGCCGTGACTGTCCATGCTAACAACACTTTAGTCAACCAAAACGGTCAACCCACTGGCCAGATCACTAACCTCAACGTGCCCTATGCAACTTATGGCGTTAAATCCATTAACCAACAAACCTATATCCGACTTGGTAGTAATCACCAGTGGTTATTAGCCAGTCAAAGCGATCCCGCACTTAATTAGTACTATAACTTCAAAGTAAATGACGCTAATAGTAACTATACAAATGAAAATAGTATTGCCATCTATGTCAAAAGTTTTAAAGCAAGGACAATTAGATAGTCATACTATTTTTTAACGATAAAAACTACATAAAAATTCATGAACGACAGAGCATACTAAATACGTTCTAAAAGAGCTTCTAATATTCAAAGAGCAAGCTATTTTCCAGTAAAAGATGATTACCAATACTATTACCTCAAAATCTCCCAAAATTCCTGAACCCGACAGAAAATTGCTAAAAATAAAAGCAGTTCCTTTTTAGGGCAAAATAAAGATTGACCAAAATGGACTTCATTGAAACATTTTATTCCTTATGTTATGTTATTATCACGTTGTTATTGAAAAGATATTAAGCACTATTAAAAAAGACGCTCAAAAACTTTTACGAGAAGTTTAAGAACGCCTTTTTTATTTCCAAGTGTTATTTAGACTTTTTTGAAAACAGCTATTAAAAACCTGATATAACAGCTGAAATAATTTGTGAAAAGATATTTGTTAATATGGAGAGTTCACCTCCTCAATGTTGCAAGGTGCAATCTATATTATATAGCACAAAACTGATTCCACATTGACCCAAGTCAGTTGTTAAACGAAAAACCGCCAATTTAATGATAAAACAACATTAGAGAAAAGCTTAATCGGACTCAATCAACCATATCTACAATTTTCATATTATCGTACGCTGTTAAATTAACATAGACCGTAGGATATTCACCCTTTCCATTTTTATAAAAAGCACGAACATGTTACGATCTTTAACGCAACAAACAGATGTAAAGTTGTCATATCACGCTTTTAATGCAAAAAAATGTGCAAAAATCTTGTTAAACAACCCAGGGCTCCTTACAAGCCTTTTTAATACTATTTATCTTAAACTTTAAATGGTGTTAAAACTGACGCAATACTTTAACATTTGAAAATTTAGCCCATTCAAAAAAACATATCTTTATTTGTGAATCATCTGGTTAATTAAGTGAATACCCTCACTTAATTCTGAACGCTTAGGTGCGCGCTTTTTATTTAAAATGAAATCGATATTGCTGATAGCTAAATTAACCATCAAATAAATTGTAAAATCAGATACTTTTTGTTGAAATACTTGCTTGTAGCTAGCACTAAATAGTTGTTTTAATTGCACATCAAAACTCATTTTTCCCAGAGGAATATTGCGCAATAATTGAATAGTTTGCCTTTGAGCCAATAAGTAAGTAACTAATTCCATGGAAATAAAGTAGTAACTATCAAAATTAGGTTGTAAATATCGTTGCTTTTGATTAGCTGTTAAAACAGCTTTTAAATAATCTAATTGTTCCGTAATCATCGTTTCGGCAAGGTTATAAATACTATCATAATGTGCGTAAAACGTTGTCCGATCAATCATAGCAGCTGCAGCCAAATGTGTAACCGTAATATCTTGAAAATCTGTAGTAGCTATTTGTTGTAAAAACTTTTCTTTAATCAATGTTTCGGTTCTTAAAAAACGTAAATCCATAGTTGCCCTCCTATTTTATTAAACAAGTGTTGTATTATTATACATATAATAATACATTGGCGTGTTATTAAAACAAAAAATTTAATAGAATAAGCATATAAACCATAGAACAAGTAAGAAGGAGTAAAAAAATGGCTGACTATACAATCAAATTCTCTATTGACGGTAAAAATATTACCGAAGAAGAAATCCTAGAAATGGAATTAAGTCGTTATCATCATGTTTTTGAAGTGTTCCATAATAAAAATATCGACATCACGTTAAATGACACGGTAATTCCCTATTCGGATCTATTTAAATTATCACTGGCTGATGCCAAAACAGCCCTAGCACAAACTAGAGAAAATATTGGCAAAGAAAAAACGCTGGTGCTCTTTAAGCCTGAAATCGCCCGCAGTGATGCAATGTGGAAAGAAATTGCCGATAATTCAAGAGCTGGAGTTAATTTACAAGAAGCTTATGTTGATGTGGAAACACATGGAATTTCGTTAGTACAATTCATGTTATTTAATCAAGGTATGATAAAAAAGAATAGTTTGTACTTGTCTTCTACCATCCATCCGGAACATTACTATTTCGATGTTGATAAAGCTGGTAATCAAACTATTATGGAAACTTTTGGTATGTATAAAGACCCTTCATACCTTGTCGTGAAATCTGGTAAAATTGATCCTAATTTATCAGTTCAACCAAAGGAAAACGCTGATTTAGTAATGGCAGGTAATACTTTTTTGAAAAATTCAGATGTTGACACAAAAATGTTAGGTATGCATCAAATGTCCATTACTGATGACGGTATGAAAGTAAAATTAGGCGTCTTACTCCCAGAAAATGCTCCTAAAGAAATAGCTGAAGGACATAAATGGCACTTATTGGTCGAATTCAATAATGGACTCCACTTGGCTGCCCAACAAAAACCTTCATTAACTCAAAAGAAACTGGCAGAAACAGCGCTACGCCAAATGAAAAATAAAGATTAATTATTCACAAAATAGCCCCCTAATGTGATTGATATGATCCAAAAAAGTAAGACAGTTTTTAAATTTTAACTTAGGACTAATTTCCGATATTCTATCGGTGTTAGTCCTTTTAATTAGATCTTGATTC
This sequence comes from Bombilactobacillus sp. ESL1197, assembly GCF_058107145.1. Classification (NCBI taxonomy): domain Bacteria; kingdom Bacillati; phylum Bacillota; class Bacilli; order Lactobacillales; family Lactobacillaceae; genus Bombilactobacillus; species Bombilactobacillus sp. ESL1197. The sequence goes on along the minus strand of NZ_JBYLTY010000001.1, from coordinate 1,181,987 downwards.
TCTGATGATTATAGCAATGAATATATTCCTTGATTGCTATCTCTAAGTCATCTAAGCTTTCAAATTATTTCTCAAAGCAATAATACATTTCTCGCTTGAGAATACCAAAGCCCCCTCCATTAAGCCATCGTCGAGCGAATTTCCTTTACGTGACATGGATTGTTTGATTCCACGTTGCTTTAACCATGATTGAAATCTTTGGTGTTGATACTGCCATCCTTAATCAGAGTGCATAATGAATGATATCTTTCAAGTTTGGATATTTATGCTCTGCCTTTTCCAACATAGTCATTGTTTGTTGGAGATTAGGACTACGAGAAATTGTGTAGGAAATAATTTCTTGCGTATACCCATCCATTATTGGAGATAGATATGTCTTTTGACCATGAAGATTGAACCACAATACCACTTATGATTAGGTTTAGTTGCACTAAAATTGCGTTGAATTAAATTGCCTTTGATATGACCTTGGCGTCCACGATAACTGTTGTACTTACTGTGTTTTTTACTAACTATTCCTGAAATTCTTAGTTTGTTCATGAGTCGTAAAACCCTTTTATGATTGACGATAATACCTTTGCGTCTCAACTCACAAGTAATTCTACGATAACCATAGCGATGACAGTTAGTTTCATAAATTTCTTTAATTTGGATCAATAAAGCTTGTTTTTTGGTATCTTTAGATCGGACAGTCGATCAGAGTATTTACCTTTTTTCTTAAAAAGAAAATACTTCTAATACGGAAAAAAATGTACTGAAAAAGATAGTCCAAAAACTAAAGAAGGGATAACCAATATGACTAAAACAACATTGGATCAAAGCTTAATAGAACTTAATCAACTATTAGATGGAAATGATCCTGGTGTAGAAATTCATGAACGTATATTATCCAAGCCACCTGTTTTTAACGGAAATGAAATTAAAAATTGCGAAAATAAATAAATACTACTCAACAGGGATTTGCATTAATTATGGGTGCCTCTATTAGAACTGTAGAAGCTTGGGAAACAGGACGAAGCAAGCCTAATGGTCCCGCAAGGAAACTAATGCAAATTCTAAAAAAAGAACCAAAGATTGCTAAAACTCTAATTTAGATAAAAGTTCGTCCAATAACTTATATAACAAAACCTCCTAAAGATAGAATCATGCCTTAAAAAGTCAACGGCAAGGATACCGAGAATTTTACTCCTCAAGGTATGGCGATTATGGTAAAACATCTGATAACTGGATCGTTATTTACAAACTAAACCACACAGAACTAATTTTATTACTAGTAACCACTGACTCGTATCAAATTTTAGATATGCTAATTAAGGTTAATCCGAGTTTAAAAACTGGATTAATTAAAACAAATTGAAAAAACCGCTTAGTACTTATGACTTGAAGTCAAAACACTGAAAAGATAAAACTGTTTCCACTCGTGTTAATAGCACAATTAGTGAACGTGCTAAATCAAATTTAGCCAAACAAGGTTTAACTGTATCAGAATATATTCGACTATCTCTAATAAAGGCAGCTAATAACGAAGTCTGCTTGGTTAGCTTTTTAGATTCCTCAGAAGCTATAGCTGCTAAGCGTGAAGCTGAAAACAACGAAGTAACTGAGATTGGTTCAGTCGCAGATTTCAACGATTGGATTGACAAAATAGATGAAGATTAAGATCACAAAATCCTTCGAACGAGAATTAAAAAGACTAGCTAAAAAACATTTTCCTATTAGGATATTAAAACCATGTCTAAAAGCTATCATCGAACAAGATTCTCATATTCTTCACAAGATTAAGGATCCTGCTTTAAAGGGTCAATGGCAAGGATACCGAGAATTTTACTCCTCAAGGTATGGCGATTATGGTAAAACATCTGATAACTGGATTGTTATTTACAAACTAGACCACACACAATTAGTTTTGTTATTAGTAACTACTGGCTCACATCAAATTTTAGACAAGTAATCAAAAGTTACCTTATTTTTATTGCAAAGCTGTTGCGCTAATTGCGGTTAAGCCCATTTTACAAGCTGGCTTAATTAAAACATAAAGCTAGTTTAAAAAATTAAAATCATATAAAAACCACTTAGCACTTATGACTTGAAGTCAAAACACTGAGTGGTTTTATTTTGCTGCTATAGCATTCAAAACTTTAGTTACAAATATAAAATAATCATTATTGGTTTGTTATTGGTTTACCGAAACGAATTTGCGACCTTGGTATCTGCTGCTTCCAACTCACTGGATACCTGGGAATACTCTACTGTATCGTGTTCCGCAATTGTCCCATAATGTTTAATTACTTGTTCCAATTCCTTTTCTAATTTAATTGCTTGAACAAAAGGTTTTAAATTCGTTCCAGATATATTGGTAGCTGTTAAGGATTGGGCTTGTAATTGTTGAACTGAACTGCTTGCTTGGCTCACATTTTGATTATAGTTAGCTTGAACAATTTTAATAGTAGTCATTATTTTTTCTCCGCACTCTGGGCTAATGCCAATTGGACTTCTAGTTGAGTAATTTCGGCTTCTAATTGGCTAATTCTTTGTTGGATGGCACTTAAATTCTCGTCATTTTTACTTGCATTATTTTTTGTAACGGATAAGTTATTCGTCTGTAACTGTTCAAATTTATTCTTTCTCTGACCGTGCCATGGTGCTGCTGTTGCTTGACCTATTTGAATGTCTCTAACGATTTTTTGTAAGTCATCCACCTCCGCCTTAGCTTCTTGTTGTGCCTGGTGCAATTTTCTTAATAAGGCTTGCTTCTGCTTAATTGCTTGTAAAATAGCGGCAACATCCATTTCAAATTATCTCCCATCTAAAAATTATTAGTAACTACCACTTTCTTTTTAATAACTACCGCTGACTCGAAACTTGTTGATTAAATCTTCTGATACTGAATCTGGAATAGGGTAAACATGATCATACTTGTGAAGATAACCGTCATAATTAAAATCTGTCTTATATTTTTGTTTGCCTTCTCCTAGAAGAATTTTAGGTTCTTTCACACGCCAATTTTGATTCTTTTTTTCCAGAATGTAATCACCCGAACCAATCAAAAAGTCAGAATATTTTTTTGGAAATTCTTTTTTTACTTTATTTTTTGATGGATAATTATTTTCAATTTGATCAGGTGAAATCTTTTGTTGTATGTCTGTTGGTAATTGATTATATAATGTGGAATTTAGAGTTAAAGATTCTGGAATTATAGGCCAACTATTAATTCGTTTCAAAATAGTTGATTCATCTACATCCTTATAAGTCGAAAAATAATCTTGAATAAATAACTTAATCTTATTTTTAGTTATTTTATAATTCCCTGCATCTATTTCAACAATCATATAATCATCTCCTCCTTCTTGAGGTGTACGAACTTTAAAAGCATCGTTGTATACCAAGACAAAGGTTTGATCAGATTTTAATTTTAAAAAATATTCGCCATCTAAAGGAGAGGTAAAGGAAAAAGATTTACCGATTAAATCTTTAGTAGTTTTAATTTTAATTGCTGGCGTTAAAACCTCACCTTGATTTTTGAGCGCTTGCAGTTTCTTCGCACTCATTTTTTGATATTTCGGTGTCATTTCCGCTCTACTAGGTGGATTATTGCTCATGCCCATGGTGAAAATACTTAATCCTGCTATCATCGCCAAAAGAAAACTTTTATATATTTTTTTCATCTTATTTACCTTGATTTTTGCGATGATAATCAAAATAGCTGTCTACAGGTTGATATTTATTTTTACCTTCTTTGTCAGGAGTTAAATATAAATTATATTTAGGATTTTTATTTTTTAACATACTATTACGATTAGGCATATCCATATTTCCATAAGAGTAGTCATAATTAAAGTGTGAGCTATTTTCATTGGATAAGTTCATATCATTTTGATCAGCATAATTATACGATGGACCATTCACAAAGCCCGCTAAATCATTCGTTTGCCATTCAGCTAAATTTTGTCCACTCTTACCAATGGTCGTTGCCGGATCAACATGTAACAATTCATTGTCAAACAGATTTAAGACGGGAAAGCCATTTGTTAACTTCAAATAACCATTTTCTATGATAGAACCTACGTTTACCTTTATTAATAACTACCACTTTCCTTGAATTTATTAATTAAATCTTCTGAAACCGAATCCGGAATTGGATAAACATGATCATACTTGTGAAGGTAGCCATATTTATAAGGATTATTGTAATACCTTTTAGATCCCTTAACATGCTTCCTTTCTCCAATCATGGGCTTCTGAACTTGCCAAGTATTTCCCTTCTTTATCAATACATAACTACCAGCATTTGCTAACCTTTTAGCATATCCTTTAGAATAGACACTTCGATAATATTCATATGAATTGTATAATTGCTGAATTTGATCAGGTGAAATCTTTTGTTGTATGTCTGTTGGTAATTGATTATATAATGCTTGATTGAAGCCACACTGGCTGGGTATGAATGGCCATGTGTTTATTCTTTTCCATGGTTTTAACTCATTTTCATCTTTACTGTTAAAAAAATATTCACTAATAAATAACTTAATCTTATTTTTAGTTATTTTATAATTTCCGGCATCTATTTCTATACTCATTCGATCATCCCCTCCTTCTTGAGGTGTACGAACTTTAAAGGCATTATTGTGTATTAAGACAAATGTTTGATCAGGTTTTAATTTTAAAAAGTATTCGCCACTACCATTTCTCGGAAAATACTCAAATTCTGAAGAATTAAAGGAAAAAGTTTGTCCTATCAAATCTTTAACCGTTTTAGCTTTAATTTTGGGTGTTAAAGCGGCCCCCTCATCTTTGCGGGCTTGCAGTTTTTTAGCACTCATCTTTTGATATTTTGGTGCCATTTCCGACCTGCTAGGCGGATTACTGCTCATTCCCAGAGTGAAAATACTTAATCCCGCTACCATCGCCAATAGAAAGCTTTTATAAATTTTTTCCATCGTCTTATTTACCTTGATTTTTGCGAGGATAATCCGAATAACTTTCTACAGGCTGATATTTATTTTTGCCTTCTTTGTCAGGAGTAATATATAAACTGCTTTCATAACCTTTATTTTTACTTTTATCTTTCAACATATCATTCCGATTGGGCATATCCATATTTCCATAAGAGTAATCATAGTTATAGTGTGAACTATCTACATTGGATAAGTTCATATCATTTTGATTGGCGTAATTATATGACGGTCCATTCACAAAACCCGCTAGATCATCGGTTTGCCATTCAGCTAAATTTCGCCCACTCTTGCCAATCGTGGTTGCCGGATCAACATGTAACAATTCATTGTCAAACAGATTTAAGACGGGAAAGCCATTTGTTAACTTCAGATAACCATTTTCCACGGTAGCACCTACGTTTACACTCATTAATAACTACCGTTGGCTCGAAACTTGTTGATTAAATCTTCTGAAACTGAATCGGGTATTGGATAAACATGATCATACTTGTGAAGATAACCATATTTATCAGGAGAATTATAATATCTTTTAGATCCTTTAACATGCTTTCTTTCGCCAATCATCGACTTTAGAAATTGCCAATTTCTTCCATCTTTTTTAATTACATAATCTCCCATATCACCTATTTGCTTAATGTATTTCTTTGAATATTCTTTTTTCAACGATTCAATAGATGGATAATCATGATCAATTTGATCAGGTGAAATCTTTTGTTGTAAATCTAACGGTAACTGATTATATAATGCTTGATTTAAACCTATCGATGTTGGCGTTATTGGCCAGCTATTCACTCTTCTTAAAGGATGAATTTCGTCTTCATTTTCCACTGTTATCCAATAGTCTTGGATAAACAACTTGATCTTCTTCTTACTTATTTTATAATTACCCGCAAATGTTTGAATACTTATTCCATCTGGACTACCTTCTTGATCAGTCCGTACCTTAAAAGCATCGTTATATACTAAAACAAAGGTTTGATCGAGTTTTAATTTTAAAAAGTATTCGCCACTACCATTTCTCGGAAAATATTCAAATTCTGAAGAATTAAAGGAAAAGGACTTTCCTATTAAATCTTTAGTCGTTTTGGCTTTAATTTTGGGTGTTAAAGCGGCTCCTTCATCTTTGCATGCTTGCAATTTTTTAGCACTCATCTTCTGATATTTGGGTGTCATCTCTGAACTACCGGGGGGATTACTACTTAATCCCATCGTGAAAATACTTAATCCCGATACCATAGCCAGCAGAAAACTTTTATATATTTTTTTCATCGTCTTATTTACCTTGCTTTCTGCGATGATAATCCGAATAACTGTCTACAGGCTGATATTTATTTTTACCTTCTTTTTCAGGAGTTGTATAAAGATCATATTTATTTTGAGACTTATCTGTAGTTAACATATCATTGCGATTAGGCATATCTAGCGCTTTTTCATAACCATAATCATAATTAAAGTGTGAGCTATCTATATTTGATAAGTTCATATCATTTTGATTGGCGTAATTATATGATGGTCCATTCACGAAACCGGCTAAATCATCGGTTTGCCATTCAGCTAAATTTTGTCCACTCTTACCAATGGTCGTTGCCGGATCAACATGTAACAATTGCCCCGTTTGATTATTAATAATGAATTCCACATGGAAATTAGACAGTAGTTTGTAATTATGCATATAATTCAAACCATACTGCTTTTTATCACCTATCTTACCAACGTACTTTTTATTATGCGCTCGGGCACTTTCACTGCCAACTTTAAACTGTCCAGTTTGACTTAAATCATCTAAATATTCGCCAGGGGTCACGTGCAACTTCTTAGCTGTTTGTTCGACATACTTAGCGTTGGCATCCGAAATATAATAGCGCAATTGGTGAATCTCGGTGGCTAACGTACCGCTGGCGTTGGCTAAGCCACCCTTCGTTCCCTTAGTAAAGGGAAAAGCTGTTTGCACAACTTGGGGCAACAACGTTTGTAACAATTCATTGTCAAAGGGATTTAAGGCGGGAAAGCCATTTATTAACTTCAAATAGCCATTTTCTACGGTCGCCCCTAAGTACTTCAGCATAATCGTTAACGCTGAACTGGCCGCTTTTTGACTAACTCCGGTTTGCGCATACGGGCGAAACAATGCATTAAAGGCAGAAGAGCCGACTTGACGAGCCTGCTTAAATAAATGATTTAATTGTTTTGATAATTTATTTCCTTTTAAGTTCTTGATACTATCATTCAAAAAGTGTTCATAACTGGTTAAGGCCGCAGTATTCCAACCATCGCGTCCTAACTCTGTTAAAAAAGCCGCCATCTGAAAGTGATCTTTACCTTGACCTTTAATTCCCGCCGTTACTGTCAAATCGCTTTTAACATGTACCAGATTATGACTTAAATCTTTTAACGCTAATGGCAGGGTACGATTATTGTAATTTAATACTTTGCGCTTCGTTTGTTGCACCAATTGGATCGTTTTGCCCAGTGCTTCGTCAGCTTGATCATCGATTAATTGACAATCCGCGCCAGCTTCAAGCGCTAATTGGTAGGCTTTGTTCAGTCGAGCCACTGTTCTACTATTTAACTCTTTGGCCTTTGTCAGTATTTTTTCCAGATCGTCTAAGTTCTCAGTGTCAATTTTAGCTTGGCTACTACTATCAACATCCGCCTTAAAGTCATTAATTAAACGTTCCATGCCTTGAGCCAATTGATCTAACTCACTTGTTAATTGTTGCGGTTCACGACCATGCGCTGCTTCGACATACTCAGCCATTTGTTGTTGCGTTTTCCCGCTGAAGCCTTCAGAATTCGGCACAGCTTTCATCTTGACACTGGTATCTTGTAACGCACTTTTTAAAGCTTGAACTTGTTGTTGTAAATGATAGTTATTTTCTTCTAACTTACTCATGTCAATTTTAACCATTAATTTCTCCATATACTGAATTATTTTGAAATTAATATATTATATTTATATATAATAATTTTTAATTTTAATGGCAATATATTAATTTGATAGTAAAATAACATATCCATCAAACATAGTAAAGCAGTAGTATTATGCCAAGTAAAAAATAGATAAAAGAACATGTAATTAATATAAAACCAACAATTGAGTAATGCTTTTAGATATATTTGTACCTAAATTAGCTAATCAGAATAAATTTAATTGGTTTTAATTAATTTATTAATTTCTGCAGCTAAAGATTGATCATTTAAAAATTCTGCAATGGTTTTAATTTGTATTACCTGCTGAACATTTACATCAGCCAGATAATTTTGAAAACAAAAACAGCCAACCCCCAAATCAAATCTTTCTCTTAATTCAATTTAGAAATTAGACTGTTTATTTTTACTTTTTAGCTATTTCAGATAAGCCCGCGTATAATCGTCTTCACCCACTGGATGACGTAAAACTCCTTTGAGCTTGGGATTAACCAAATGACTTTCCACCATTTGATATAGTGGAATGACCGGCATAGTTTGGTTTAAATGTTGTTGTAATTGCCGCATGGTCTGCCAATATGCTTGATCATTATTGCCACTGTCTAAACTAGCCTGCTGGTATAACTGATCAAACTGAGCATCATGATATTGTCCATAATTTTGAGGATTGGCACTCTGTAAAATGCCCATAAAACTAATAGGATCGGCAAAGTCTGCTAACCACAAGGTCTGTCCTAACGAGAACTTACCACTATGCATTTCACTCGAACTCGTTTTCTCCGGAACATTCCGCAAATTAACTGTCACGTCTGGTAAATTCTTTTCTAAAGAATTTTGTAAAAATTGCGCTACATTCTTTGTAATAGTTTGATCATCACCTAACAATTGCAAAGTCACATGCTTTTTAAGATGAGATTCTTGCAAACCTTCTCGCCACAAAGTCCGAGCTTGCTTAACATCATAAGTAGTCTTGGGCGTGGTCTCGGTCGCAAAGTCCTTATTCGTTGTCGGATCCATCGTTAAATCCTTGGCCGTGTAAGTGTCCGCTGGTTTGGAGCCGTCTGCTAGAACATTTTTCGTTAAGGCTTGACGATTAATTACCAAACTAATTGCTTGACGCATTTTAGCATTAGTTAACGGCTGATGATTGCGTAAGTTAACTCGTAAATAATAGTTTCCCGCGCGGCGTTCATGAATTAACTTTTTTGACTTTTGAAGACCTTTCGCCGTTACTCCGGTAATAGTCGCATCATCCAACTTGTTTTGACTAAATAATTCATTCGCCGTGTTAGCATCTTTCACGACTAAATAATTAATCGCTTTTAGGTGAATTTGCTTTTTCGCATAATAATACGGATTAGGCTTTAAAGACCATGTATCACTATTTCCATTCCACCGGGTAACTTTAAAGGGACCATTATAATACAAATACTGAGATTTAGTACCATACTTGGATTTAAATTTCGTTAACGCGGTCCGATTTTCCGGAAAGAAAGCAGGCATCACCATCATCTTATTAAAATACGGCATCGGGTGCTCTAGCTGTACTTGTAAAGTATGTGCATTTAATGCCGCAACGCCTAACGTTTGGGGCTTTTTTTGTCCCTTGGCAATCGCCGCTGCATTTTTAATTCCATCAAAAATATAACTATAACCCGATTTAGCATTAGGGGAAGCCGAACGGCGCCAAGCAGTCACAAAATCTTGAGCGGTAACTTTTTGTCCATTACTCCATTTAGCATTGGAACGTAAGTGAAAGGTATAAGTTAACCCGTGATTAGTCGGCTGTACTACTTTGGTCGCCATTGCCGCTTGTGGTTGATTATGCTTGTCCGCACGATATAATCCCTCCATCGAATTCTCTAAAGTATTCCAAGTTTGTAAATCTGCATGCTCCGAAGTATCTAAAGATAACAAATCACCCGTTTGCATCAAGTTAATTTGTTGCTTCGTACCAGATGAAGAAGATTGTGTATGCTGAGAACTACAGCCAGTTAATAAAACCACGCCCAAGCCACTTAAAACTGCGACCCAATTTAATTTATTTATCATCTGTTAACCCTTCTTTCAAGTTGACTTGCGGATTACGTTCAACAGTAGTTAAGAACTGTCCTAAGGTTTGGAAAAACGCTGAAGGATTATCAACACTATGGCAATGACCACCATCAGGTGTAAGCACTAAGCGCGCATTCGGCAGCGTCTGTTGCATCCGCTGCGCCACTGTTAAAGGCATCGTATCATGATCACCAAACGTTAATAACGTTGGTGTGGTAATTTTATGCAGGTCACTTCGACGATCCCAGTCCTTGAGCGTTCCAGTCATCACAAATTCATTATTACCCTGAAAGTGGTTGTAAACTGGCGTAGCATTTGTTTCAACAGTATGATGTCCCCCATTTTCTGGATGACGACAAACATAGACCTTATACAACTGCTGCACTAAATCATTATACTTGGGATCATCAAACCGCTCTTGGACTTCAACTTGTTTCATATAATTAACCCAAAATGGTGAAAATAATTGTTCCCGTAAGTGATTAATGTGGGTAATATATTCGGGAATATTGTCAATCATACTCATAATGATTAAGCCTTTGAGATGTTGCGGATATTTCAAGGCATACTCTTGCGCCAATAAGCCGCCCCAAGAATGCCCCAATAAATAAAATTGGTCTAAGCCTAATTGTTGGCGAACTTCTTCTAATTCTGATAAATAGTAATCAATTGTTAAATATTTTTGATTCTGAGGATCAGTAAAATCTGGTTGATCTGAGTAAAAAGAACCCAACTGATCATACATTGAGATCTGTACGTTACTGAGGTGTTCATTAAAGTTTTCAAACTCTTCATGGTTACTACCTGGACCACCATGCACACATAATAATTTAACGGGTCCTTCACCGACAGTCCGCGTAAATAAATGAAAACCATTTTCTAATGTTAAAATTTTACTACCTGTCATATCTGTATCTTTCCTTTTAATCTCAGCTGCTCGCAAAGTTGGTAAGTCTTTAGTTACTGATTTTGCAAGCGTAATTCCAATATTCTGTGCCCAAAAGCGCTGAGCAACTAAGAACTTCCTTACAACTCTAGTGCTTAAACAACTAACTCTAACAATAAAAAAACACCCTCTCTAAGCAATAAATTTCTTAGAAAGGGTGCGTTGAGCACGGTACCACCTTATTTTTAACTTCCAAGCCAAAAACCAATCCACTCTTCAATAAACGCCAGTATGACAACAGCTATTATTGATTTTTGATTTGTTAACTAAATAACGGTAGTAACCGATCTAGCTTACTAATTTCAGCTGATAGCTCAAAAGTGATTTTCATAATTAAGATTTTGTCCCTGCTTGCACTCGACCAGGTTCGCTGTCCGCAATCTTAAAACTACTTACTTCGTCATCACTATTTTAATTTTATTGTCATTTCAATTTAATCTGAATGTTAAAGCTTTAATCTTACTTTGTCAAGGATTTTTTAATTTCACCAAAAGAAATTTTTGAACCTGCAAGTTCTGTTTAGCTCCTAAAAGTAAAACTCATGATTTTTTCTTAACTTTTGCAAATAAAAAGGAAACGTTCGCCTAATTTTTAATAATTATCGAATCGCTTCCTCAATCAATGTCTGGAATAATCTGTTGCTTAAGGATGGGCCCACAAAAATTTTCCAATGGCTTGATTAACTTGGTAATTATTTTCGTGTAATTGACTATGTTGACCCTTTCGGCCTTTAATCTCTAACTCTTGATAACTTTGATAACGCCCGCGTAACAAGTACTTGAGTGACCGTGCGGAAACGTTGGTAACATCACCATCAGAATTAGTTCCGTTATTCAAATTACCATAAATATTCAAAATTTGAACATGTTGCGGATAAGAACTACGTTTACTTAACAAATAGCGATAATAGCGATCTTCATATCTAGGCCGGCCGTTGGCTAAAAAATAGTTCTTATTTGGTCGATCATCAATGCCAATAATCCCATCAAAGTGTCCCGCAATATTCACTTGCTTATTGAGCTGGGGCAAATCTTTACGTTGACCATATTTAACTTGATAATACATTGTCGTTAAATTGCCCATCGAATGAGCGACCGTATTATACCGCCGAATCTGATACTTTTTCTGTAACAAAGTAATTAAATTATAAAACCACCGACTAGTTTCTTGATAATTACTATTCTGATTATCTTCCATTAAAACTTGAATTAAGGGATGTTTAGCCCCTTTCGGCCAGTGGCCACTTAACTTAACTTGACCTTGTGGCGAAATCTTGGCAACTAACACTTTGGTCGCTCCTTGATGTGCTTGAGCATAAGCCATCATACTTTTAGCCGAGTTAGCTCCAGCACCATAACCATGTAAATATAAAGTTGGCATACTAGCTGAACGATCACCATTAGTGGGTCGGTTCATTTTAACAAATAAACCACTACCCAGTAGTAATAACACAATAATGACTCCTAACCACCAGAGTAATGCTTTTCGCTTTTTAGTTAACACTGTCATCACCGCTCCTTCAAAAAAGCTTGCGTGCCCTGACTTAAGCGCTCTAAGCCGTCAGTTAACATTGCTGGTGGACAAGCACTATTTAGCCGGATAAAATGAGCACCATTGCCACGATAAATAGCCCCATCATTAACAATTAATCCTGTTTGGCGTCTTAAATACTGAACTAATGATGTCGCCGTTGCCGTAACCTGCTGCACATCTAACCATAACAAATACGTGGCATTTTCTGAAACCAATTTGACCTGCGGTAAATTAGCTATTAAATATTGTTGAACTAAATCTCGATTTTGTTGTAGTTGCTGCTTTAATTGTCGTAACCACCGGCTTCCCTGAGTATACGCCGCAATGCTCCCCGGAATAGCCACCAAATTCGGTTCTGTTAGCTCATCATTATTGAGACCGCGACTAACAATTTGTCGCAGGTTAGAATTAGGAATAATAACTGTGGCCGCATGCAAAGCCGCCAAATTAAAAGTCTTACTGGGCGAAGTCAACACAACAATGTGGTCCAAAGTTTCCGCTGTGGCTACTGCAAATAAGGGCGTATAAGTCGGACTACCTAAGACCAAATCCCCATGGATTTCATCACTAACAATTACAACGTGGTTTTGCTGTCCCAATTGCAGTAAGTGCTTTAACTCGGCTTTTGACCACACTTTTCCAATCGGATTATGGGGATTACATAAAATCATTAACTTCGTTAAAGGATTCGCTAATTTTTGTTCTAGATCAGTCCAATCAATGCTATAGCTCTGTTGGTCCGAATCATACCGCAGATCATTAGTCAACACGTGGCGGCCGTTATTTTCAATCGAATGATAAAAAATATCATATACCGGAGCTTGAACCACAATGTTATCGCCAACATTACTTAAACTACGGACAATGGATGACAAAGCAGGAATTACACCAGCACAATATAACAACCAATTCTGCTCCAGATCACTCTGATGTTCCTGACTATACCACTGCTGGACAGCAGCGTAATAAGCTTGTGGTACATTCTCATAACCAAAAATGCCTTGTTGAACCTTAGCTTGCAGCGCAGCAATAATTTCTGGAGCTGTGGCAAACTCCATATCGGCCAAAGACAATGACAACTCATTAGCAGCTACTTGCCATTTAACGGAGTTCGTTGACCGTCGGGAATGAATTTCATGAAAATCTAACATGATTCTACCGGTTCCGTGATCGGCTGCATTGTCGTAATTGTAGTTGCTTTTGGATCAATTTTAGTTGGGTCTAAAATTAATTGTTCGATCTTATCGGCAGTAATTTGACCACTGGTTGGATTTTTGACACTATCAATCGTATTGGTAATCTCGGCATCAATCGCACTACTATATTCAAAGGCTAAAGTTGTTTTGATTAAACGACAGTGCTTCATCACCAAATGTTGGACATAACATAAGCCTTGATCGCTTTCAATCGTACAATTAATTAACGTTAAATTTTTCGTATTCCAGCCCAAATATTCCCCGTTAATCGTCGAATCATAAATGGTGACATTCTCACAATTCCAAAAAGCATCTTTGGAAACAAAAGTCGAGTTGTGGACTTCAATATTTTTGGCGCCATCAAAAACATAATTACCAATTAAATCCAAATGATCCACCGTAATGTTTTGACTATTCATGCCAAAATAGTCACCTGTCGCTTGAACATGGACCAATTCAACATCCTGACAGCTCCATAGAGTTTCCGTGGCATCACTAAAATGATCATGACTTAACTTAACTTGTTGACAACGCCGAAACAATTTGGGAGCTTGTAAAGAACAGTTAGTTAAACTAATGTCTGTCGTATACCAAATGCCCGAACGGGCCATCGTTTCAAAAATAGTATCTGTTACTTGGACATGTTGATCATATCAAAGCGGATATTTCCATTTAAAAATAGAATTTTGAATTGTTAAATTTTGACTTTCCTTTAATGGTGATTCACCAACGCCAAAAGTAACACCATCTATTTGCGCATTATTGCTGGCCAAAAGCGGTCTTTCACCAGCAAAATATTGATCTTGATAACTAGTCATACTCGTTATACTCCTTAATTTTCTCAATAAGCCTTTAGCTTCAATGATCCTAATGATCTGTTAGATTAGCTTGAATGGCTGCTATGATTTGTTCAGGTAATAAATTATTTTGTTGATAAAGTTGCTGTAACGGCGTTTGATCAGTGTAAACCCGCTTTTGGCCAAAGTTTAAAACTTGAACGTCAAACTTACCTAAATAAGATGCTACCTTTTGGCCAAAGCCCCCGTCTAATAAGTTATCTTCTAAAGTGACAATCAACTGATGATCAGCGGCCAATTGTGTGAGCGTCTGATCATCTAAAATATTGGCGGCCACCGGATTAACCAATGTAGCACCTACTTTGTCCGCGACTTGGCGTCCTAATTCATAAAAATCACCCAGTGCTAAAATGGCAACCTTTTGCCCCGCTTGCACTTGATAATGAATCGTTTGATAATCACGCGCTGGTTGATTATGAGTAGTCAACGGTACTGCATTGGTTGGTAACTTAATAGCAACTGGTTGTTGGCGTTGCTTAATGGCCCAAGTCAACATTGCTTGTTCTTCAGCTAAACTAGTTGGTGCTAAATATAGCCAATTAGGTAAATTAGATAGCATTACTTGATCAAAAACTCCCAGATGCGTTTTCGATTGTTCCGACATTCCCCCACCAGCTACGAGCATCACTACTGGCAAGTTATTAGCCGCCACATCATGCGATAATTGATCAAAGGCGCGTTGTAAAAAGGTCGAATTTTCAAACAAAATGGGAATCGCACCTGCTTTGGCAAAACCAGCTGCAAAGGCGACGGATTCTTGTTCAGCAATCCCCACGTCAGTGTAATTATTCGGATAATCATTTTTAATACGATCCAAACCAAATACTCCCGGAATCGCCGCATCAATTGCCATAATTGGTTGTCCAGCATCAATTTGTTGCGCTACGACATCTAAAGCGGTTGAATTGGCAGTAACCGTCGTGGGGACTGGAGCTAAAGGTTGATCCGTAGCTAAGTTAAACGGTGCTACCCAATGATGCGCTTCTTCTTGCGCAACTGCGGGTTGATAGCCTTTGCCTTTTAAAGTATTAATATGAACTACAATCGGATGATCAATATCTTTCACAGCGGTAAAAGCCGCAATCATTTGTGTTAAATCATTACCATCGGCTACGTAACGATAATCAAAGCCTAAAGCTTTAAACAAATTATCACTAGCTTGGCCGTTAGAATCTCGTAATTTTTGTAAGGCTTGGACTAGCCCACCAACATTTTTATCAATGGACCATTGATTATCATTAATTACAATCACCAAATTGTTCGGTTCAATGGCTGCATTATTCAACCCTTCATACGCTAAACCACCGGTCAGGGATCCATCACCAATTAAAGCCATAATATTTTCATGTGTGCCTTTTAAATCACGAGCTTTGGCCATGCCCGTTGCTAAAGCAATTGAGGTTGAGGTGTGCCCAATCGAATAGTAATCATACGGACTTTCCTCCGGATTACTATACGGCGTAACTGTATCATAAGCCTCAGGATCTAGCCACGCTTGCGCGCGCCCTGTTAACATTTTATGGGGATAAGTTTGATGAGAAACATCCCAAATAATTTTGTCAGTCGGAGCGTTAAACACATAATGATAAGCGATCGCTGCTTCGACAATTCCTAAATCCGGGCCTAAATGACCACCCTGTGCGGCATCTTTTTCTAAGATTAACGTTCTAATCTCTTGCGCTAATTGTTCTAAATCTTGTAATTGCAGTTGCTTCAAATCTTGAGGTCCGTTAATTTGGTTTAAAAGATAATCTGGATGTTGATTCATAAAATGACCTTCTTCTTATTTAATTTTAATCTTGCAAAAGCAACTATAATACTTAAAGTGCTGTTTAAGTCAAATAATTTTCACCATTTATTACTCAACATACGCCTAAACAATTTTTAAGTTGCCCAGAAAACTGTTTCTGTGCCCCCAGTATAGATATCCTCTTAGCTACTGTCTAATACTTATTTTTAATAGCCAATTATAACCAAAGAGCATACTCAGTTAGCTTGACTTACAGTTAACTCTAGGTTTTATGCTACAAATAATTATTATTAAATCTTATGAAAATAGGTGACTAAATTGCGTCCCAAAATCACACTTCATATTTATACTTCCCTCGATGGGCGGATTACTGGTAATTTTAGTACTGCTTTGTCAGATCATAGTGCAACAAAATTCTTTCAAACCATTGGTTTTCAAAAAAAAATCCGCATAGTTTTCACTTTCAGGGTTGGATTTATGGTAGCAATACCTCCAAATCCTATTTGGCGCCAGGTCAATTTATTGCTGACCACAATACTTCTAGCATCGTTCCTGCCGGTGATTATCTGATTAACCAACAACAAAGTTGCTATTACATTGCATTTGATCGTCACGGTTGTCTTAATTGGTCCCAAAATACTACTGCTTATGCTGGGCAAACTGCGTTTGTGATTGAAGTCTTGACTAACCAAGCATCCAATTCCTATAAAACATTTTTACGGCAAAAACAGATTCCCTATATCATTGCGGGAGAACAAGAAATTGATCTAACACTGGTGTTGCAAAAATTAGCTGCTGAATACGGCTTAGACAATTTGATGTTAGGCGGTGGTGGACTGTTAAATTGGAGTTTTCTTACCGCTGGTTTGATTGACGAAATTAGTTTAGTCGTGGCGCCAGCGATTGACGGTCAAGAACATACTGCTCGCCTATTTAATTCCCAGTTTAGCCACGATCCAAAACCCATTGGTTTTAAATTGCGTTCGGCACAAGTCATCGCTGATAATGTCCTATGGTTAAGATATATTCCTCTAAATGTTAGCCAAAGAACTTGAATAACCGACAGTTGCGACAGAAGTGCTTAGAAGCGGGGTTTAACCTTCCAGTATGAATAATAAATATCAGCCTAAATTTACAAAATTTGTTGTTTCAACTCTTCTCTTTATCAGCACCTCAGACGATTTGCGTCACTATATATCAAAATTTTAATTTGAAAGGATTTTCAATGACTACAACAATCCAAATTATTATTAATAACGATGCTTATTTTGCACAAATTAATGATTCGCCAACCGCTCAGGATTTTCTTCAGCTGCTTCCA
The DNA here is from genome assembly GCF_058107145.1 of Bombilactobacillus sp. ESL1197. NCBI lineage: Bacteria > Bacillati > Bacillota > Bacilli > Lactobacillales > Lactobacillaceae > Bombilactobacillus > Bombilactobacillus sp. ESL1197. Next base: position 1,164,446 of record NZ_JBYLTY010000001.1, on the reverse strand, counting down.
CTAACACTAACTTTAAAAAATTATGGTCAGACTGAAAAAATAGCTGATCTCCCGACTACATTAAATACTCAAACAGCACCGAGTGGTAGTGCCGCTCAAGTTGGCGATATTACTTTATATGCACCTTGGGGCAATTTAGCCATTTTTATTCAGAATTTCGGTTATGCAAAAGGTTTAATTCAACTAGGCCATATCCAACAAAATGGCGCTCAATTAGCTAATTATCCTAATAACACCATTGCTTACTTTGAACGGCAATAGTACCAGTTAATTTGAGTAACTTCTTAAACCAAAATACTCCATTATCATTAGGTATACGCCTAACTATAATGGAGTATTTTTATTAATGAATAAACATCTTAATACAAAAAGAATTATACTTAAATTTATTAAGCATTGTTATTTTAAAAGGAAGCGTAAAATTAGTGAACTATCCAAAAGCTTTAATTGCCGCAGTTAACCGGCGCTCACAAGCATTTCAACTAGAAGGCCTGAACGAAGGTGCCGGACCACAGTACCCTACTTTAATGTTAGTTGGCGAAGCTCCCGGTAAAGATGAAATTGTAACGCACATTCCCTTTCATGGTCGCTCTGGGCAAGAATTAATGAAATCTTTAGCCCTACTGCAATTAACTCGCGATGATGTTTATATAACCAGCGTCGTGCGTAGTCGTCCCTATAAAGTGGTACAAGTTTTAGACAAAAAGACCCACCAATTAGTCACCAAATATCCTAACCGCAAGCCAACCCAAAAAGAAATCCTAGCGCAAGCACCATTTTTTGATTACGAAGTCAATTGGGCTCAACCCCAAATAATCGTCACTTTAGGCAGTACAGCAGCCCAACGTATTTTAGGTACTAACCAAAGTTTAACTGATATTCACGGGCAAATCTTTAATCAACCCATTCAACAATTAAATGCTGCCAAAGATGCTTATCAATGGTCCGCCAAAAAATACCAAGTTTATTGTACCTATCACCCCGCCGCCATTTTTTATAACCGGAAATTAGCAACTCAAATTAAACACGATTGGGAACAATTAACATCATATATTAAGTAGTTATTGCGCTTCAAAGGCTCAGTGTACGGGTGGGTCTCCAAATATTAAAATGGGTTAGAAAGACAATTTTAATCATGCTCAGCTTTTATTGCTGGTATGATAATTGTTTGTTATATAATTTAAATTAATCTTGCCAGCGACTATTGAAATAAAACTTATTTTTAATTATGACGTTTATCAAATACTATTTAAATAGTATTTCTTGTTCACAGGTTAAATTCTAAATATTATTAATCTAGTAAAATATAAAACGCTTTCTTAGCGATTTAATATTTAGGTTGCAGCCCTGACACAGCAACATGAGGATGGTACTTTTGTTTGCTAATATTATAGTGCCGATTGTTGTCGGAATTGCTATTGCCACCTTTACATGGTGGATCAATAAACATTAATTGACGCAAAATAAAAAGACATCTAGTTACTGTCCAAGGTCGACTAGGTGTCTTTTTTGTGTTGCATTCATGTTCTCTAATATCCTTGCATGTTCATAATAACACATTTATTTCTGAAATCCTACAATTTGATTATGTATTAGCTCCCATATGGGAGCTCTTTATTGCTTACCACTGCCAATCGCATATAAAGCTGGTAGACATTCGTTACCTGCGACTTGATAGCACCAAGAATCATTAATTTAACAACTATCTAAAACTGTAAAAATATCAAGTATTTATCCGAAATAGTTCTAAATCTCATTGATCTAACAACTATCTAAAACATACACTCTAAAACCACCGTAATTTGATTTGTTCTAAATCTCATTGATCTAACAACTATCTAAAACATTAATTCTTACAATCCTAGGACAAAAAAGGTTCTAAATCTCATTGATCTAACAACTATCTAAAACCTTTGCTCGGCAACGAATCAATTAAGTAATGTTCTAAATCTCATTGATCTAACAACTATCTAAAACCCTTTTCGAACAGCAGTTAAAAATTCAAGCGTTCTAAATCTCATTGATCTAACAACTATCTAAAACTAGTAGATTAGCAAAACGCAAGTTGAAGGGGTTCTAAATCTCATTGATCTAACAACTATCTAAAACGGGTGGTGGTAGGTAATGCCATTTTTTAACGTTCTAAATCTCATTGATCTAACAACTATCTAAAACATTAAACAAACAAATTGTAGCGTAAAAAAAGTTCTAAATCTCATTGATCTAACAACTATCTAAAACCATATTTGATATACTGTATTTGTAAATTGAGTTCTAAATCTCATTGATCTAACAACTATCTAAAACTATAGCGATTGTTCGATTGCTGGTGTTGCAGTTCTAAATCTCATTGATCTAACAACTATCTAAAACTATAGCGATTGTTCGATTGCTGGTGTTGCAGTTCTAAATCTCATTGATCTAACAACTATCTAAAACACAGTATTAGATCGATATGATGATGATGGCGTTCTAAATCTCATTGATCTAACAACTATCTAAAACTAATGATATTGATGTGAAAGATTATGACCAGTTCTAAATCTCATTGATCTAACAACTATCTAAAACTATAGTGATTGTTCGATTGCTGGTGTTGCAGTTCTAAATCTCATTGATCTAACAACTATCTAAAACCCTTATCTTGGTTTAGAATAAGTATAACACGTTCTAAATCTCATTGATCTAACAACTATCTAAAACACCGCATAAAGAATCTTTCATTTATAATATGTTCTAAATCTCATTGATCTAACAACTATCTAAAACCGATTTTCTATAATCTAATTTTAATTTAGCTACTAATACCAATCAACAAGATCATCATCAATGTAGTATAATTGCACTCCCTGCGGGATTTTCAATAAATCAGGAGTAGCAAACTCTACGACAATTAAAGTTAAATTTAGCTCATTAATTAATTGATTTATTTCAGATAGCTCCTGTAATTCTAAGTAATTAGCGAGGTTACAGATTACAGGAATTGTTTTCAGATGACACATCTCATGAATTTTTAAAACAGTCTTTATTATAGCACACGGATCAAGTAATATTTTTTGATCCAGATGTAGTTCCACCATTTTTAATAACTTTTTGAGATCTTCATCAAAATTAATTTCTAATGGCAAATCTTCTAGTAACAATGAATCTTGCAAAATTGTTTCCAAATTATGAAAAGCGGTTAATATTTTGTTGCGATTAATTTCATCTAAATTATCCATGTAGCTTTTAACTATCTGCGTTAGATATTTTTTAGTAACATCACCACTTAATAATGGATCCCCAACGAAATCAAAAGTTTTAGGAATTTCTAACTGATCATATTGATCATTAGTACAAAGCAGCAGTTCATTTTGATTTTGAAAACCTTGAACTATATCACGATAGGCAATGGGACTATTAGTGACAATCATTTTTAAACCATTATTCTGCCACTGCCATTGCTTATGCGTTAAATAAGACAAAATCATAAAATCACCGTCCGATCCGAAGTATTTCGAACATCTGTTAATGGTTTCCCTACCAGAAAATGCATATCATTATATTGCTTCTCCGTCACCATTAATGACTGCACAACTCCGCCTTGCGGTAGAAAGTTTCGCACCCGATTTTCCAAAAAAGTGGCCGTTTGGCGTGTTACACAAACACGTTCATAAACAGAATATTGTATCATTAAAAAACCTTCGTTAATTAGTTTTTTCCGAAATTGGCGATATTCTCTTTTTTCTGCTGCTGTTTCCATTGGTAAATCAAACATTATCATTAAGCGCATTATTCGGTACCTCATCTGTCACACTCATTTCCATCTTAATTTCATCAATCTCACCACTCAAATACTTCAAACAATCACGTGTATAAATGGTGATGGCATTCTTTAATAGTGTTGTTTTGCCGTTGTAAATTACTTCTAGACTCAATAATTCTACTAATCCGTATTTAATGTCTGGTGTAAACTCAGTAATTTGATCATGAGCTTTCATCCAATAGTCCACCAATGGTCGAAAAGGTTCCATCAAATCGGAACCCAGATTAAATTCATTTTCATCCGAATGATGATGAATACCAAAGTAAGTTAAATAACCTTTCACTGCAATCTCTCGATCAAAACTAGCTAACAATATCCCGTAGCCATAATTTAATGCAGCATTAATCGCGTCGAAACTCCGACGCACAAAATGTTGACCAAATAATGCCATAAAATATTTACGAGCGACTACCGCTTCCCGATTAGTTATGTCATCTAGTTCTAAAGCATCTAATTCGGTCCGTAACTCATGCGAGTCGATTTGATAATTATCTAAAACTGCAATTTGATTTCTAATTTTCCAATTAACAATTTTTGTCCACAAAATTTGCCGTCGCTGCTCCGGCCAAGTAAATTGCTGTTGTAATTTTTGTAAACTTCGACTACCAGGATAATAATCCATCGTTTCCGTCACGGGTTGATAATGATCATCAACAAAAATAACTTTTGTTTGATTTTGGGCCAGCTTACTAATTAACGCACTCGTTATCACTGCTTGTGAAGTGGAGACTAACAATAACTGAATATCAGCAATCGGGATTTGATTAATTCCATCACGGGTCTGGACAATCATCATGTTCATTGAGTACGTCAATTTCGCATGTTGAGTAATAATTACTGAACGCCACGCCATATTTTAATTTCTCCTTGTCTTTTAATTTTATTAATGCTATATTTATCTTGTTGGGTAGCTCCCAACAATAAATCTCATTGATCTAACAACTAGATTTAAAATCAAACAATGCATTCTTCGAATGCAAAGTTTCAACACTTATCCCTAACCCTATGGCTGGGATTTTTTTATTGCTCAAAAATAGAAAACCCAATCGCGGATTCTCTATTTTTTTTGCTTATAAATCAGATATCTTAATCCGCTTTTCAAATAAGCCTGATGGTGATTGATAGATTAATTTAGCATCGGGAGATAATGTGATTCCTGATCTTTTTTGTATAAAACCTAATGGAGTATTTTTACTAAATCCAACACTAGTCAAGTTACCGAAAGTTGGATTATCATGCAGGCCAATCAACATTTGTTGTAAAACATATTCTTTGTCTGCAACTTCCAATGCTAGAAATTTATCGTAACCATTGTGTAATTTTTCTCGTGCCTTACCGACATCAAAAAGTGGCAGGTATTGATCAACTTTAGATAAAACTTCATTAAATGCTTGATTCAAAAGTTGATCTTCGTCATCATCCGTTTGAAAATGCTTTTCAATAACTCGCATGGATTCATGAGATAAAGTCAATTGCTTAGCATTATACATATACTCAGCAGAACCCAACATAAATTTCTTATCACCGTCCAAAACAACTTGTTTATATGGAACTTTACCCTTAACAATCGAAAAATCTTTAACGCCTCGTTTACTTAAAATCGAATTTGCTAATTCTTGCTTCAAAAGAGCGTCATATTCTGCTGTATTACGAGCCTGTTTTAACTTTTCTAAAGTCCGCATTGGAACTCCAACCACTTTATAAGTTGACTTTTTGGCTTTATCAATTTTGACAATAGCCATATAAGCTTTTGTATTATTTGAATAACCGCCATAAATTTTAGGATCCATTCCTTGAGCTTTTGGAATTAAACTCCGCGATTTAGCTGTATCACGCTCCAGCCTTGGGTAAAGCGTCATCTTGAACATTTCTTGATCTTGAACGTAAGTTTCCCGCGAAATCAGCATATGTTTAAAACTATAAGCTCGCCGTAAGGGATCAAAAATATCAGGATGCTTTTGAAAAAGTATTTCACCTGTATCTTTGCGACACAGCTGCTCTGGTGCTGGCTGATTAGGTTTGTCTTTTTGCAATAACAAGTAAATAAAGTTAAAACTACTCAACTCTTTAATACTTTGGCGTTCTTGTTCCGGATCAGAATTAATTTTTTTAAACTTGTTATAAACGAACAGTGGGCGAAGTTTCGGATACATTTGATACAAATAATTACCACAAACTGCAGTTAAATAAGCATCAATTGCATGATGGTAATCATTAACCGAGCGACTCTTGTATAGATTGAGGCGTTTTCTTAACTCATGATTATAGCTAGCCTTAACGGTAATAACTTCAGTATTGGGATATTTCGTCTGTAAAATGATGGTAACTAACTTAATCACTTGGTTAGTTTCGACTAATTGCCGATTCACGAAGCCAGAACGTTGATATTTATTTAAGTTATCTGGATCTAATAATAGGTTATTCAATTTAAATTTACTAATCATACCGGCTTTTTGCCACTGCTTCCACATAGCTACAACACTCATCTGCAAATCAGGAACAAAATTTGAACCAAAAAGCTTCAATGGAACATTATCCGATTTAGCATTGTTATTTGCTGAAGCTGTCAAAACTCGATTATTTAAAGAATCATCTTTAATAAATGACTGAGGCAAGATATGATCAATCTGATAACCCGTAGTAATTTCATCAATATTAATTCGTTGACCAGTGTAAGCATCCCGGCCGCCTTGCATAAAGTACAGATAATATTTATCCTTCACTAATTGCTTATTAGAAGTGGCTTGCTTTAAACTCTCAGCTAAGCCCGGTTCTACCAATTGACCGGCAGTCTTTTGATAAGCTTCCTGTAATTGTTTGCCCCGTTGCTTAGACAACTGCGGATTCTTCTCTGGCTCACGAGTAAATTCAATTGCAAATTGCTTAGGCGTCTTGCCACCAGCGGCTTTCACAATATCGGCTACTACTTTCATAACTTGGCGAATGGCCTTTTTATTAGCCGGTGAAGTATAAGCATCTGCTAACACATCTTCAATGGCATCAGTTTGATTATCCTGGATCAAATTAGCATTAGCCTGTTCCGTTGCCGCTTTGAAATCAGGTTGCTTAACAATCTGCATGAAGTTTTGTTGGCTATCCCACAGTTGCTCCATGATATTTTGCCCATTTTGATCATGAAGACCGACTAATAACTTCCGTGACAAGCGTCCCCAGCCCTGATAACGTAAACTAGATAAAGCTTTAACTTGTTCATCTGTTAACCAGGCAATTTCTGATTGTTGAGCTTGTTTTAACTTAGCTTGATAAATTTCACGATCTTCAAAAATTGTTGCCCATTCAATAATTTTTTCCAAGTCCAATTGATAATTCTGATCATCTAGCTTATCACCTAAAACACCTAGCTTATTAAGCTGGTAGTAAGTCGCTAAACTGGAATTAAATTTGGTTGGGTCTGCCAAACCTTCAATTTTAACAGTTGGTAAGTGATAATTCTGCTGTAAATAATCAGACAATCTCTTCTTAGAAATTGTTTTATGTTGCTTAAATAAATGATTATAAATATCTTGTTTAATATAAGGTTTTAACCGTTGGCCATTAACTCTAATATTATTTAATTCGTTTAACACCGTGAACTTTTGATACAACAAACTATTGGCGGGTAAAACATCCTCACCTAGTAAATAAGTGTCTTTAGTGGTCATACGCTTAATAAATTGATTAGCGGTAGCCATGCGATCCACTTTTTGATCAAAGTTCCACGGTGTAATGGCTTCATTCGGATTAGGATCTTGGCTATTACGAATCATCCACGCAAAATTTGCTCCTGAACTTTTTTGTTGTTCTTGATTGGTAATCATTGGTCCTACATAATAGGGCACGCGAAAACGCACTAGTTCGTCTAATTTATAAGGAGCTTGGTTCAAATGCTCAGTTACGGGATTAGGTTCCTTTAAAAATGAGTAATATTTGCTTTGATTTTGAATAATCCGATCCAGTTCAATCTGATGTAATTGATACGGAATGACTCCATTAGCATTAGTGCGTTGCTTAGGCATAAAAGTATCTAAATCTATTTCCGTCGAGATTTGTTTAGATTCGTCAGAATCGTCCAAGTTAGCTTTAACATTTTTATAAAATTCGTCTTTGCTTAATTCCTTAGTTGTGTTAAATTCTTTTTTGGCTTCTAATAACTTGCCGTGTCGATTATTTACATATAAGTCATAAGCTAAACTTAATTTTTTAGCCTTTTGGTAATCCGAATGATTAGCGATTACCTTTTTTAACAAACTAAGGTCTTTTTTATGATCTTCATACTTTCTAACCATTGTTTCCGATAAAGTCTTGCCTTCATCGACTAAAGTACTTAAAGTTACGGCCCCAAATAATTGCTTAATCTCTGTAATAATAGCCTGTTGTTGGTCGTCCAACTGATCAGCAATAGCTGCCAATTTATCATCAGCATCTGTATCAATTAATTTAAATTCCCATTCCTTTTTTGCATCCGTATCTATCTCTTGACCTAAAATCACTTCAAAAGAAGCTTTATAACCCAAAATAGCATTTACAATTTGCTTAGCAATTGCTTTATTGGTTTTAATAGTTTCCTTAGTGTCATCTGGGTTATTAGTTATCAACAGTGCGGTGATTTCTTTTAACTTATCTGCTTTAAATTTTTTTGAATCTCGTAGTACATCTTCAATGGCTGCAGCATTCTCAATGGCTAATTGTAGTGGGTGCTCTACATTAATTGCTGCAAAAATATTATTCAAATGTTCTAAAGTTGATTGCACATCAATTTTGGAAGCATTAAAGCTCTGCACGGATGTGTTTTGTAAGAAATTTCCCCGATATTTTACAATATGATGAATTACTAAATAAACCAGACGCAAATCAAATTTGCGATCTTGAGTCATTAGAGCTTGACGCAAATGATAAATCGTTGGATATGCTTGATAGAATGTACGATCTTCCTTAGGCGTTGGAAAAATAATCGCCTGGGCACTTTTTCTAGAATCTAAGGGTGACAACCCTGATTCTTTCAACCGTGCAAAAAAATACGGATCAACTTGTGCCATTTCAGAAGCAAATAACTCTTCCAATAACCCTAACCGCCATTTGCGCCGTTTTAACCGGCGACGCGTTGTGCGAAATCCTCGTCTTTTAGCCGCAGTCTCTCCTTCTTCAAATAAGCGCGCCCCGATTGCGGTTTTACCTTGTAAATGTAATAGCTGATTTTTAACATCCATAACTGCATAACCACAGGAATTAGTTCCGATATCTAATCCTATTATGTAGTCTTGTTTAACTTTGGTCATTAATCTATCTCCCTTTATATCTAGAATTAAATGAAAATACTTCAACATTTTATATTATAGTATTTTAATGTAAAGAAAGACAATTAATTTTGAATGAATTAATTTCTAAAGTTTTTACTTGTCTGTAACCATCTGATAATGACTTAGGTGAAGTACTGAATTTACTCTTACTTAAAATTTTAGTTGCAGATTGAATAAAATTATTTTTCGACAATCTAGTTAAAATTAATTCATTAGCTCCCTTTTCATCCACAAAGCATAGCTTCCTTTTTATTACATAAATTTTTAGTTTTCAAATTAAAGCTTAAGGTTACATGAATAAGACTGTCCAAGAAGAATTTTAGCTTTTTAATTATTCAAGTTGAAATCGCAAAAAAAAGATGCCGAAAGTTCTATCATCGACATCTTCAAATTCAAAATTTATTTTTATTACTTATGGCCGCAATCGATTGATCATCCGTGGAAACGGAATAGCCTCACGCAAATGATCTAAATGACAAATCCACGTAATAGCCCGTTCTAAGCCCATGCCAAAACCAGAATGCGGCACAGAACCGTACTTGCGTAAATCTAGATACCAATCATAATCATCCAGATTCATGCCTTCTTTTTCCATCTCAGCTTTCATTTTGTCATAATCAACTGCCCGTTCAGAACCACCAATAATTTCGCCATAACCTTCCGGTGCTAATAAATCGGCACAAACGTAAACATCATCACGATCTTGCGCTTCTTTCATATAAAATGGCTTAATAGTTTTGGGATAGTTTAAAACAAAGACTGGTTGTTCAAATTGGTCAGAAATATAAGTTTCTTCGGGCGAGCCAAAATCGTCGCCCCATTTAATATCAAAACCACCCTTTTGACACATTTCTACTGCTTCATCGTAAGAAATCCGCGGATAAGGTAATTTAGTATAGCGTTCCAAAATTTTCGGATCACGATCCAATAACTTTAATTCATACTGACAATGGTCTAAGACCGCTTGAACCAAATAACTAACATAGCGTTCTTGTACCTGTAAACTTTCTTCTTGATGCATGAAAGCCATCTCCGGCTCAATCATCCAAAATTCGGTTAAATGCCGCCGCGTTTTGGATTTTTCCGCCCGAAAAGTTGGTCCAAAAGAAAAGACCTTGCCATAAGCCATGGCCCCAGCTTCCATATATAATTGACCACTTTGTGAAAGATAAGCTGGATTATCAAAATAATCCGTCTCAAATAATTCCGTCGTTCCTTCGGGTGCCGTTCCCGTCAAAATCGGCGGATCCATTTTAATGAAGCCTTCCTGCTTGAAGAAGCGGTAAGTGGCATCAATAATTTCATTACGAATTTGCATAATAGCAAAGGGCCGCCGTGAGCGTAACCACAAATGGCGATGATCCAACAAAAATTCAATGCCATGTTCTTTCGGCGTAATGGGAAAATCTTCACTTTCACCAATAACTTCTAAATTAGAAACTTCAATTTCATAACCAAAATGTGAACGATCATCTTGATGAATAACTCCAGTAACATAAAAACTGGTTTCTTGACGTAACTTTTTAGCAACATCAAATAATTCTTCACCAACATCATTCTTCACCACAACACCTTGAAAGAAGGCTGTACCGTCACGCAATTGCAAAAAAGCAATCTTACCTGATGAACGCTTATCAGTTAACCAGACACCAATCTTCACTTCTTCATTAACATGATCCTTGGCATCAATAATTCGAATTGTTTCCACTACTTAGCCTCCAGTAATCTTTTGTTCATTACTTATAATTAATGATTAAAATTTATTCGCCTATTAAAAATTATAGCAGATCTTGACCAGATTGGTTAGGTGCATTGTTCATTTTACAGCTGGGGGAAAATTTTCCATTTTCTTTACAGTGCTCCCAAGATCAGCAGTTTGAACCAACATCGCTTTTCTAAAATAAGCTACAAATTATTAATTACTTGTAAAATTTTCGTATTTTTAAAATTGATCAAATAATAGCCTAACGTATGATTCTTATTCCGATAGGTTACTTCCCACACCAGCCGCTTTTTATCATAACCCAGGGCCACCTTATTAATTTTTTGGGGATGTTGATGCTCCTGAACCGTTTGTTGGACTTGCTGTACCAAATGAGGACTACCAGCAATGCTTTTAACAGCACCCGTTTGACCATTAATCAAAACATAAAAATATTGCTGCTGGCGATTTTTACCACCGACAGTAAAATATTGCTTTTGGCGGTCAAATTCGGAGTAAAAATTAACTTGTTCAATTCCGACCTGGGTTTGCGCTACTTTAATGGCTTGCTTTTTAGCAGAACTATGTGGCAGCACCATTAAGTATAAACTACCAATTAAGATAGCAATTACTACAATAATTCCGCCCCAAATTAACGAACTTTTCCATTGTCGTTTCATTTTTTCACCACACTTAGTTGTTGACTGATTTGTGCAACAGTTAAATCTGTCCGTAATAGCGGTAAATCTAACTCTTGATAAATTAGTTTACCATAATGTGCCGTCTGCAAGCGTTGATCTAGAAAAATTAACGTACCTTGATCTTTGGGACCGCGAATTAAACGTCCTACTTGTTGCTTCAAGCGACGCACAGCCGTCGGCAAACTTTCCACTTGAAAGGCATTATGACCTTGACGTTGCCAATATTGATTTTTAGCTTTCACAAACGGATCATCCGGTGCTTCAAATGGCAATTGCGTAATAATCACTAATTTTAAATGTTGCGGAGCTAAATTTAAGCCCGTACCAAAACTAGTTGTCGCTAATAAAATCGCTGTAGGATTTAAAGCAAAGCGTTTCTGTAACCGCCGGTTAGAACCCGAAATTGATTGTGCTAAAACCTCACGTTCATCAGTTAACCCGCTTATTTGCACAGCTTGATAAACTGCTTGCAAAGTCCGCAGAGAATTAAATAAAATCAACGTCTGCGTAGTCTGTGAGCGTAGCAATTCTACCAATTGCTGACCTAAAGTTGCAGCAAAATCAGTTTTGGCGGGGGCGCTAGCATCACTTGGCAGATAAACCTTTAAACGCGTTGCTACGGGAAAATCAGCTTGTAAACTTAACTTATTTTTTTGAGCAATGGGCGCTGTATAACCTAATTGCTGCAAAAAGTTTTGAAAACTATGTTGATATTTTAAGCCTGCTCCTAACAAAATGACCGTAGCAAACCGGTCCTTTAATGCGTCCATCACTGCTCGTTGATTAAAAACTTGCGTCGCTAATGTTAAACTATCCCAATTATGATAATCAACCATCGTGATAATAACCCCGCCTGTCTGCTGCTTGGTCAACTGCTGGATGATTGATTCTAATTGTTGTAGCTGCTGTTGCAATAATAAATACTCATTAGTAATTTGCTGTAACAAACGGTCAACAGCTAGTAAAGAATTACGTTTCGTTGCTTGATATAATCTGAGCAACGGCAAAACGACCGCTAATAAAGCTTGAAGAGCTTGTGAACATTGCTGCAAATAAGTGATTGTCGTCGCCTGAATTTCCGTCTGTGAAATTCCTAGTTGCACAGACCCACTTCTCTGCTGCAAAGTTAGCTTTTGTTTGACATAATTAGTCATTAAATCTGCACTTAAGCGGTGCAAACTAGCTGTTAATTCGCCAAACTTTTGTTCAAACTCGGTCAAATTCGTATAACGCCACGATTGCCAGCGATTTTGCTGAAAAAATTGCCGTAATAGAACCCGGTTTTGGTACAATAAATCACTCAAATGTTTCAGTGCTGTTTGCGTCGTTGCCAAATTGAATTGCGCTTGCGGTTGTAAAGTTTGTTGTAATAAATTAGCTGCCTCATCAACAATCACGCTCTGAGCAGTTTGCCAAACATCTAAATCCAAATGCCGTAATAAATAATTTTGGTTGGTCACAATTAAAGAACTTTGTCGGGCTGTTTGTAATTGGCGGTGCCAAAAATCATATTCCATAAATAAACCACTAGTGCGGTGACCCGAACTGCGTAATAAACGAAAAATTTCCGTTTGATCATTTGTAATATTTAATTCTTGTAAATTACCACTGGTCGTTTGGGTCAACCACACCAAAATTTTCAGCAATAATAATTTAGTTTGCCGACCTTTTGTCGTTTGGGTTAATAACCGATAAAAATTATCTAAATCTAAATAATCCTGTGCACTAGATAACTGCGCCACTTCATAATGACGCTGTCGCAATTGTTCAATTTGCGGCCAGTCCTTTGTTAAAATTTGTTGTTGCAACAACTTTGTTGAAGTGGCAACGACTATTTTTTGACCTTGATCTAACTGATAACTAACTGGCAATAAATAACCCAAAGTTTTGCCTAACCCCGTCGGGGCATCTATTAGTGCCAAAGGCGCTTCTTGCGTCAATTTACGTTGAACAAAGTTCATCAATTTAGCCTGTTGTGGACGCCATTGTAATTGTTCTTTAAACAATGCTAATTTCTGTTTTTTAGTCACCGGAAAAGTAGCGGACGACAAGAAACTTGCACTCGTGCTCAACGGTTTTTGTAAAACAATCTGGTGGCTCATCACTAAATTGTTCGGTAGGCTTTGCTTCTCATTCAATAACGGCTGGGCCACTTGCGTAATAAAGTCCCCAGTCTGTCGTAAAAAGTTTGGTGCTGCTTTGACCAACCATCTTAAAGTGGGCGCTGGTAATTTTAACAAGCGCTCGCGTAACTTTAAAAATAAAATGGCTGTTGCTAAGGCATCACTGTCAGCTTGATGCGGTGCTAAATGATCAATCTCTAAATAACGTGTCAAATCAACTAATTTAAAACTAGGCGCCTGCGGTAACAACACTTGCGCCAATTCCACCGTATCAATCGCCGCACAATTAAGTTGAGGTAAATTGGCCGCAGTTAATTCAGACTGTAAAAAGGGCAAGTCAAAATTAACATTATGCGCCACAAAAGTGGCATCCTTTAATAATTCAAAAATGGACTGGGCATGTTTTTGAAAAACCGCTTGCTGTTGCAGTTGCTCGTTAGTTATTCCGGTTAAATTACTAATTCGTTTAGTTATTGGTTGCTCTGGATTAATTAAAAAAGTAATCTGATCTTGGATTTGCCAATTTTCAATCACAACCGCTGCAAACTGAATAATTCGATCATTATCTTGACGACTAGTTCCCGTGGTTTCTAAATCAACCACAACATACTTTTTATTCTTCATACAGTCTAGTTTACCTTAATTATTTGATTAACGGACAATAAACAAAGGAATTTATCTACTACCGGTAAGTGCAAAATTTGTTGGGCTGCTTGTTGATACAAATTGAGCTGCCCCGAATATTTCTGTACAATTTGTTGGACTGAGTGTTCCCCTGTAGCTTGCCGTAAATTAACGTGATCAGTTTTATAATCAAATAACACTACTTGTTGGGCTTGATTAACAAATAAACCATCAATGATTCCGTGGACTAGAATTTGATCATCACCTAGTTGTTGTTGGGGAAAAATTTGTTGGGCCGGCAAAACCATCGAAAAAGTCCATTCTCGGTGTAAGGTTTTTTGATTTTCAATAATCTGCTGTCCTAAAGTAGAAGCATAGAAGTTTTCTAAGCTGACAAAGTCAATCTGTTGCGCCACATTGGCACTCAACGCCTTTTGTGCCACTAATTGTTGGGCCAAAGCCTGAAAATCTTGCTGCGTGGGGGTCTGCGTTAAAGTGATTTTTTGCAATAACAAATGCGTAGCACTCCCCACATCAACTGGTGTCACCTGGGATTTATCCTGACTTAAAAACCTCGGCCGCTTAAAATCATTTAAGACATAACGTTGACCGGAAGTTGACTGGGCTTGTAAATCTAAAGTGGGTAAGGTTTGATCATCGGGATTCGCAAATAAATGCTTGATTTCGGAGACGGATTGATAAGCAGTCGTGGTGGTAGCAATTTGTTGAGGATATTGAAAGCCTAAAATTTGCCGCGCAGTTTTCAGAAAAAGATCATCCATTACTGGTGCACTAGTCGCAGTTGTTTGATCATTGGGGTGTGTTAGTAGCGGCTTTTTCTTTTCTAACGGAACTGCCATAAAGCGAGCCACAAACTGAAAATTACTATTTTTTTTAGGTTCAATCACTATGGTTTCAGCTTGCTGTTTCAACGTGCCGGCTAAGGCCAAAATGGGCTGGATCATCTCTTGAAACGAATGAAAATTGGTCCGCAAACCAATATCTAAAACGGTTGTTTCGCCAGTTAAACCTAGGTGCCATTTTTCAAACGCCACTTCCGGATTATCTTTAACTGACCCCACCAAAATCAACTTTTGTTGAGCTCGGGTTAATGCTACATAAAGCAAGCGAATTTCTTCTGACAAAACCTTATTTTTTTGATTAGCTTTTAAAGCGGTCATCGGCAGGGTTTCATAAAAGATACGGTTTTTTGTATCTAAATACTTAATTCCCATGCCCTGCTGGGCATCTAATAAATACCTTTTTCTAACATCCATCAAATTAAAACTATGATCCAGATTTAAAACAAAGACAAGCGGAAATTCCAAGCCTTTACTACCATGAATCGTTAAGGCCTGCACTTCATCTTGTTGTCCATGGTGTTCAACTGGTTGACTCAAATCTTGATTGTTATCTTCAATGTGTTCAATAAAATGAATAAACTGAAACAGCCCCTTAAATCCTTGCTGCTCAAATTCATCAGCTCGTTGATACAAAGCGTGCAAATTGCTGACTCGTTGGGAACCGTTAGGCATTCCTTGCACATAAGACAAATATCCCGTCTTTAAATAAACCTGCCAAATTAAGGCGGCCAAACTAATTTTCGGTGCTAATCTGCGAAAACTGGTTAATTGCTCCATAAAAGTTGTCACTTTTTGCGTTAAGCGCTGCGCAAAAGCATTTTTTTGGTTATACTCTCGATCTTTTAAATAATGTTCTACTCGTTGATAGTAATTATCGCCACGTTGATTAATCCGTAAATATGCTAATTCATTTTCATCTAAACCAACAATGGCCGAACGTAAAACTGCTACTAAAGCAATATCTTGTTGAGGGTTATCAATAATTTTTAACATCGACAACATGACTTGCACTTCGGTTGCCTGGAAATAATTAGCAGCATCATGAACGACAATTGGAATTTGTGCTTGATTAAATTGTTCAATTAAATCATTATTCAAACTTTTTACCCGCGTCAAGATAGCAATATCACTATAACGGAGGGGACGTAATTTTTGCGTTTGCCGATCATAAACTTGAAAATTAGCCGCTTTTAACTCTTGAATGCGTTGAATAATCAATTGAATTTGTGCTTGTTCATTCGTCAAATGGCTCGCAGTCAAGGAAGATTGCTGTAAGAACAACACCTCGCTAGTAGCATCACACTTGGCGGGAAACTGACTACCAGCTTGCAACTGCGCCGTTTGGTCATAGTCGACCTCCCCTAAGGTTTGATCCATAATATGACGGAAGATTTCATTGACTGTGGCTAAAACATTGGGATGTGAGCGAAAATTAGTCGTTAAATTAATCAATTGACCAACAGTTGGGTCTTGTTGCATGGCTTGAAATTTATGCGTGAATAAAAATGGTGCTGCCTGCCGAAAACCATAGATTGACTGTTTAACATCGCCCACCATAAATAAATTACCGGGATTTGACTGTTTGATTTGTTGAATAATTGCTTCTTGTAATGGATTAGTATCCTGATACTCATCTACTAAAATTTCGTGAAATAAAGTTTGATAATATTCTCGGGCAACTTGTTGTCCTTGATAATCCACCTGCAAGATTTTTAAACAATAATGTTCCAAATCATTAAAGTCTAGGCTATGTTGACGCTGCTTTTGTTTTTGAAAAGCCGTTAAAAAGCGCTCTTCAACTTCTACCACTTTATCAATTAAATGTTCACTAGCTTGTAAAATTTGGCACCATTGATTGTTATCTAAAACACAATACTTATATTGCCATTCCTGGATTAATTGACTCACGATTTTTTTCTTAGCTTTAAACGGCTCCACAATGCTACTATCACTTTTAGCTTTAGCCCGTCCCTTGATCGGTGTTAATGCTAAAACGCGTTGGCGCAACTGATCCCACTTTAATTGCTTGAGATCAGTTAATAACGCATTAACTTGCTGTAACAACGTCTCAACACTGGTTTGATAACCATTTAGCTCCGTAAAATTAGTAGCTTGTTCGGCTAAATCACTGACTTGTACAATTAGATAATGCAATTGTTGTTCCAAAAAATCTAAAAAATATTTTTGATAAAAATTGGCGGCACTCACGTCACCAACTACTTGATAATCCGCGGCTAATTGGTGCAACCACTGTTGGGGATTTTCATTAGTTAACGCAAAGTCGGTTAATTTAAAAAATAAATTTTCCACTTCACTATCGTCATTACCCGTGGCAAAATTATTTTCTAATGCTAGAAAGTCACTATCGGCGGCTTGGTAATACGCACTGCGAACGTGCTGCCAGGCCCGTTCTTGGAGCAAAAAGCGTTCATTAGAGTCACTTAACAAACGAAAAACTGGATCTAAGTCGATTAAATAATAAAATTTACGAATTACTTGTAAACAAAAGGCATGCAAAGTGCTGATAGAAGCGCCCGGAATTTTAGCTAATTGGGCGCGTAAGTGCTGCACTAATTGTGGCTTGGTAGCTTGTTGAGCCGCCAGCTGAACTTGTTGTAATAAGCGCTGCTTCATTTCTTGAGCCGCTGCTTCAGTAAAAGTGACAATTAATAAGTGCTCAATCTGTTCACCCTGTTGCAATTGCCGAACAATACGTTCCACTAAGATTTTAGTTTTGCCGGCCCCAGCAGACGCTGAAACCAAAATA
The DNA here is from genome assembly GCF_058107145.1 of Bombilactobacillus sp. ESL1197. Classification (NCBI taxonomy): domain Bacteria; kingdom Bacillati; phylum Bacillota; class Bacilli; order Lactobacillales; family Lactobacillaceae; genus Bombilactobacillus; species Bombilactobacillus sp. ESL1197. The sequence continues at coordinate 1,146,564 of NZ_JBYLTY010000001.1, read as the reverse complement.
TCACTGCCCGTAGCCATTAGTGCTTGGCGTTGATCTGCAGTCGGACTAAATTCTGTCATTACTTTTGCTCCTTTTCGTGCTGCAACAACTCAAAGAATTTTTTCTTATTCAATTTGGTTAAATTTCGATATTGATTTTCCGGTAACATGGCATCAAATTGCATAATTGGCAAATAATCACTATATTGCAAAGTGGTTTGTTGCCGGTTTAAACGTAAAGGACTGATGGCGTCAACACCTTGAAAAATTTGGTGAGCTGCTTGCTTAATCAACTTTTGATTAAAATCAACCATCTGTTGAAATTGGGTCGGACTCACCACTTTACTAGCTAAAACCCGATGTTTTTTTCCAATTTGAAAAACTTGTGACGCTGTCTCATCAATTGATGGATCTAACGCTAAGGCACTCTTGCCATCGTCAATAATCAAACCTTTATACTGATACTGTTTAAACCACAAATTAGCCGCTTGACTCAAATCGCCTTTCAAATCTTCAACATTGACTGCGGGATTTTGTAAATGAAAATAAAAACCACCAACCGGTAACATTGCGCCATTAAATAATGACGAATCATTTAATAAACTGGTTAAATAAGTCATCATCTGCAAGTCTAAACCGGCGTAAAACTTTTTAAAATCAAAATCTCGAGCGCTAGATTTATAATCGACCACAAAATAATAGTTCGGGTCACTTTGCAATTGATCAATCCGATCAATCCGCCCCCGCACAATAATTTGGTGCTCATCCGCTAATTCTAGACGCAAGGGTTGCAAATCATGCTGCGCCCCAACTTGCCCAAAAGTTACCTCGGTTTTCCACGGGGTAAATTGTGCGTCCTGAGCTTGTTGCCGTAAAACTTCCAGCGATTGTTGAACCGTCATCACCATCCGTTGCTGGATGAATTGTTCATTGTGCGAAAAGATTTGGTAAGCTGGCTGTGCCAAGACTTGTTCAATAACTTGTTGGGCAATTGTCTGTAACTGTTTTGCTTGCAATTCACTCCACGAAATACCTTGCATTTGTAATTGCTTCACCGTTAAGTCCATCACTTCATGAAAAAACGTTCCTTGATTAGCCGGCGTAATTTTAAATTCTGGACGCGGTTTTAATCCTAGACCATATTTCAAAAAATATTCGTAAGGATTCTGATAAAACGTTTCAAGTTGAGAAATGGAGACTGTCAATTCTTGACCGTACAATTGTTGACTAATTTGGGCTGTTAACGGAACAGCAATATTTTGATAAGATAAGCCGGACCAAATTTTAGACAAGTACTGCTGAGCGGCACCATCAGATTGAAAAAGTAAGTCTTTAATGGCCTGCCAAGCTGGGGCGACAGGAATTTGTTGGGTTTTACTATGACGATAAACAGCTAACAAATGATCCGCTGTCAAAACGGGACTACCTAATAATTGTAAAACCGCAGTCGGTGAAGTAGGTTCCACAAAGTCCACCACTTGTTCAGTAATTTGAAAATGCTGCTTTAAGATTCGCACATAAGGTGATAATTGGACGGCAGCTTCATTTTTAGTTTGCGCATAAGTAAAAATTAATCTTTGGCTGCTACTTAAAAAGGCCAGATCATGTAAATATGGTTCAAAACTATTTAACTGTTCTTTAGTGGGCGGCAGTGTTTCATCACTAGCCAGTAAAGGTTGTAAGGCCGCTAAATCATCATCACTAAACAAACTAACCGCTTCATTAACTTGTGGCATATCCTGGTCATTAGCACCTAAAATAATGGTAATTTTTCGTTGTGCGACTTGCTGTGCTCCTAAACCCGAGATTTGGACAGCATCTAACGCCGCCGGAATAGTTAAATACTGAGCTTCATCAAAACCATTATCCAAAACAATTAAAAACTCCGTAGCCGCAAATTTCTGAGTACCAAATAAGTCGACAAATTCGTCTAAAATCTGTACGAAAGTATTCACTACTTGCTCTGGCTGTTGACTCAACGCTAAATTTCCTTGATCAATGGCAGCTGTTTCCCATTGTTTGAGGTTAGCAAAGACTTGTAAATCAACTAGTAATTGATATAACTGGCTGCAAGCTTGTTGGACAGTGATTTCTTGTTGCACTAGTTGTTGTACTTGGTGATAAATATGGGCCACCAAATGCTTAATCGTATTAATTTGTTTAAATTGATGCTGAATTTCTGTTGTCGGATGCTGCCCTAAAGCCGCAAAGTCTTTAGCCGCAAGCCAATCCCTAGCTTGTAAGCCATGCGCTAAACAGTAATTATCCGTGAGGTCAACTGCTTGGCGATACTGTTCTAAGGTCAAATCTTGCGGTACTACTAATTCTGTCCGCAATAAGCGCATAATATCAGCGTATTGCAGATTATTTTGCACTAAAGCAAATAAACTATCAATCACATCTTTAAATGCATGATCACGCATCGAATGTGGTAAATCCACAAAATAACTCAAGCCTTGATTTTGAAAATACGGATCAATTATTTGTTGATAATCCGTTAAATTCCGTGCTAAAACCAAAAAGTCACGGTAGCGGTAACCTTGAGTCGCCACCAACTGTCGAATATAAGTAGTCACTGCTAATAACTCTTGTTGCTGCGTGCTAGCTTGCCAAATTTGTACTGAACTATCATCCTGCAATTGTTCCGGTTGTGGATGCGTTAATTGAGTATTTTGGGCGATCCAAAAGTCTTCCACGCAAGCTAAATCCGCCGTTACTCGTCGAGCTTGAGCCACTTGTGTTGTATAAGCAACATCTTCTTGACGACAAGTCTGCGTCAACCATTGAAAGACTTGTTGGGGGCGTTGAAAAAAAGGCGTTGTTTGTTGATCATTAACCGGATGATCTAAGGTCAGGCTTATTTCGACAGTCGCAGCATGAGTCAAAATAGCCTGTAAAACTAATAATTCCTCTGCCGAAAATTGTGTAAAGTCACTAATAAAATAATGTAACTGCTGTTGTTGGGGATCAGCCCGTAAAAACTGGGTTAACAATGTTAATAACTGGTGCTCATCATTATAATTCGTCGTGATCTTTTGCCAGTATTGCTCGTAAATTAAACTTAAATCTAATAGCTTTAAATGCAAATCACCAGTTTGTGAGATATCTTGTGCCATCATCTGTAAGCGTTGCGGCGTAATATGATTTTTGATGAAATTATCTAGTTGTTGTTGTAAATCTTGAATAAAACCAATATGTTTAACCTCACCGCCGTACAAATGTAATTGTCCAGCTTGTTGTTGCACAATATCAGCTAATAACATCACTTTCGTTGTCTGGGTTAACTGCGGACTTTGGTAAATGGGATCGTTGCGTAAAAAATACCACGCCAAGCGGGAAAAAGAAAAAACTTGTAGCCGATTGGTTGCAATAATCTGTTGGGGAGCGGATTTTAATTGCGTTAAAATCTGCACTTCCCGTTCAAACTTCACATGATCTGGCACTAACCAAATAAAATTATCTTGCGGATACTGTTTTAGTTGCTGCTTTAAGTCTTTTAACATTAAAGCGTGCTTGTCTTTTTGCATCGTACCCAAAACTAATTTTAATGACATGAAAACCTCCTGGATAAACTTTTAACGATGAAAAGGTGCGTTTTAAGTCTAAATTGTGTAAAATAAAAGACTATGAGAAAGGTGATTTTATGACGAATTGTGGTCAAGCCCACGGTAAAATAATTTTAATCGGTGAACACGCGGTGGTCTACGGCCAACCAGCCATCACTATTCCGCTCTTGGATATTCCCACCACAGTAACGGTTCAACCCATAACAACTGAAACAACTATTGCTTCTCAATATTATCACGGTTCATTAACCAATGTTTTACCAGAATTACAAGGAATTGCGACCTTAATTAAATTATTAATGCGCGATTTACCCATTACCCAGCACCTGCAAATAACCATTGCTAGTCAGTTGCCCATTGAACGTGGAATGGGCTCCTCCGCCGCCACTGGAGCGGCCATTACTAAGGCACTCTTTAATTATACACATACGCCTTTAGAACAGGCTACATTACTTCATTATACTAATTTTTCTGAGAAAATTATCCATGGTACTCCGAGTGGTGTCGATGCCGTCACCGTCAACTCCAAGCAACCGATCTATTTTATTAAAGATCAATTAATTCAGCCGTTTACCATGAATCTCTGTGCCTACTTAGTTATTATTGACTCTGGAATTACCGGGAACACGGGCCAAGCGGTTCATGACTTACGCGTGTTGAAACAGCAACAACCACAACTGGTCAATCAAAAATTAGCTACATTAGGACAATTGACTAAGCAAGCACAAACCTGTTTACAACAACAACAAGTCACGCAACTCGGCCACATTTTTACACAAGCCCAAACGATTTTACATGACTTAAAAATCAGTTTGCCTTTTCTCGATCAATTAATTCAAGTTGCTAATCAAGCAGGCGCGCTCGGCACTAAAATCACTGGCGGTGGTCGTGGCGGTTGTTTGATTGCCCTAGCTTCAGATCAAACTAACGCTCAAATCATCAGCCAGGCTGTCATGAATGCCGGTGCTCACCAAACTTGGATTCAATCACTTCAACAAAGATAGGAATTAATCAATGTCCACAACTACCACAGCTCATACCAATATCGCCCTCATCAAGTATTGGGGCAAAAAAGACCAGCAGTTACGCTTACCTTATACTGATAGTTTATCGTTAACTTTAGATGGCTATTATACGACGACGACAACTGAATTTATTGATGGTCCTCAAGATCAAATTTGGCTCAATCAAGAAATTGCGCCGGCCAAATTTTTCCAACGTACGCATCACTTCTTAGATTATGTTCGACATTTAAATCACTCCCACCGCGCCATTTGTGTGCAAACTGATAATCATGTGCCCACTGCTGCTGGCTTAGCCTCCTCAGCTTCGGGGTTTGCCGCTTTGGCTGGTTCTCTTAATAACTTATTTCAAATGAATTTAGACAAGACCGCGCTCTCACGCTTAGCCCGTATGGGCTCGGGTTCTGCTACGCGGTCAATCTTCGGGGGCTTTGTCCAATGGCATCATGGCACAGACGATCAAAGTTCTTTTTCTGAACCTATCCAACCACCTAACCAAATTCCTATTCGCATCGTGAGCGTGGTTTTTAATCAACAACCTAAAAAAATTTCCTCAACTCAAGGCATGCAACACGCGGTGCAAACCTCACCTTTTTACAAAGCTTGGCCCCAAATTGTCCAAACAGATCTGAATGCTATGCTTAATGCCATTGCCAACCAAGATTTGGAACAAATTGGCCTGATCTCGCAAAATAATGCTTTAGCAATGCATGCTTTAAATTGGACGGCTCGTCCTGGTTTTTCTTATTTTTCGGCAGATACCATAAGCCTCATCAATTTTTTGGCAAAATTAAGACAGCAAGGTTGCTTGGCCTATGCCACCATTGATGCCGGTCCGAATGTCAAAGTCATTACTTCTGATAATGATGTGGTAACGTTACAACAACAAATTCAAACCAATTTTCCGCAAGCTACTACGACAATTCTCAAACCGGGACCAGGAATTCAATAAAATTATGCTATAATATTTTTTTGGTGTTTTACAACACAGACAGATAGTACAAACAATGAAAGGGTTTGATGAATTGATAACTGTGAAAGCTCCAGGTAAATTATATATTGCGGGGGAGTATGCCGTAGTAGAGCCTGGGTATCCAGCAATTGTGGTGTCTTTGGATCAATTCGTGACGGTCTCCATTAATCGTGCGCACGATCATGGTACAATTAATTCGAAACAATATGAAGAAATGCCCGTCATTTGGCAAAGAGAAGGCAATCAATTAGTTATTGATAATCGTGATAATCCATTTGAATACATTTTATCCTCCATCAAATATACAGAGTTATATGCGTTGGAAAAAAATCATTCATTAGAATTATTTGATGTCAATGTGAATAGTCAGTTAGATGCTGACGATGGAAAAAAGTACGGTTTGGGCTCTTCAGCAGCGGTAACTGTCGCAACAGTCAGCGCTTTAGCACAATTTTACCAACTAAACTTATCTAAAGAAGAAATTTTTAAATTAGCAGCTATTTCTCACTTTATGGTCCAAAATAATGGTTCTTTCGGCGACATTGCCGCCAGTGTCTATGGTGGTTGGATTGCTTATCAATCACCGGATCGTCAATGGCTCACCCAGCAACTAAAAACCAACTCCTTAGTTCAAGTCATTCAACAGCCATGGCCGCAACTCAAAATTGAATCATTAACTTGTCCGCCCAATCTCAAATTATTAATCGGTTGGAGTGGTAGTCCTGCTTCAACGCCGGTATTAGTCGATAAAATTGCCGCTGCTAGGGCACACCAAAAGCAAAATTACCAAAAGTTTTTAACTGCTTCCAAGCAGTGTTTAAAAACCATGATTCAAGGTTTTAAAGAAAACAACGCGCAACTGATCTTACAACAGTTAACAATTAATCGTCGCATTCTACAAAAATTAGCCGACTTTAGTGGTGTGATTATTGAAACAGCCCGCTTAGATAAGCTTTGTGAATTAGCACAACAATTTCATGCGGCTGCTAAAAGTTCGGGCGCCGGTGGTGGTGATTGTGGTATTGCCATGATTCAAGACGATCAACAAACTAAGCAACTATTAAAAGCTTGGCAGGAAAACGGTATTCAGCCGTTGAACTTTAATGTCTATACCCCTTTTAATTAATCTGGGAGGTCTTTATGCCCAAACAACCTTATGATCTACAACGTAAGAATGAACACATTTTTTTATCCGAAAAATTTTATCAGTCTGCTAATGCCGACTTTCAACAATTCCGGGTCGTTGCCCCAATCATCCCAGATGTAACCAGCCAACAAATTGATTCTACTTTTACTTGGCCTTCTACTAAAAAAGTGACAGCAGCACCATTGTATATTAATGCAATGACAGGTGGCGCTCCGCAAGTAACCCAATTAAATCAGCAATTGGCGCAAGTCGCGAACCAATTAAATTTGGCCATGGCTGTCGGTTCAATGAGTAATTATTTACGCTATCCTGATAATGCCGCTGTCCGCCAATCGTACCAAATTGTTCGGCAAACCAATCCCGAAGGTGTCATTTTGGCTAACGTTTCCGCTGCTACTACTTGGCAGGATGCCCAAAAGTGCATTGACTTAATTCAAGCTGATTATTTACAGGTACACGTTAATGCCGCTCAAGAAGTGGTCATGCCTGAAGGCCAAACTAATTTTTGTTGGAGTCAAAACTTAAAAGACCTTATCACACAAGTGAGTGTGCCTGTTATTATTAAAGAGGTCGGTTGTGGCATGAGTGTGTCTGGCATTCAGCAGTTGCAGCAATTGGGCGTGCAAAACATTGATGTTGGTGGTCGTGGAGGCACTAATTTTGTCCAAATTGAAAGTGAACGTAATCATCAGACTGATTATCAGTTCTTACAAAATTGGGGACTGACCACTTTAGAATCTTTATTAGCGATCAATCAAGCTAAATTAACAGATTTGAATTTCTGGGCTTCCGGTGGTGTTCGTAATCCCTTAGATGCTATCAAATGTTTAATTTTGGGTGCAAAAGCTGTGGGCATAGCAGCCCCTGTTTTGCATAGTTTAAAGCATTCAGGCTTAGAACAGACCATCAATGCTGGACAAGAATTCATTCAACAATTACAACAAATCATGCTATTGTTAGGGTGTCAGAACATCACAGAATTAACCCAGGTGCACTATGTTTTAAGTTCCGAATTAGTCAACTTCTTACAACAAATTTAATACAGAAGATTAACCTCCAAGTCCAAAGTTAAATACCAACTTTGGAAGTTTCATAACAAAAAACGCAGGACAATCAAAAAATTCAAGATTGTCTTGCGTTTTTGTTATGAGCCGAAATTTTGCCCCAGTTTCTTTTATATCTATAAAAAAAACTAAGTTGGCAGCTTTCAGGCTAGTCCGCAGTTAAACCTAAAAACATTATGATAAAAACCTCAGTTAAGGTTCAAGCCCTTCTAACTTCTCTCAAATATCCGATTTGTGATTGATTTTAGACTGTAATTCATCCTGTTCTGCCAAAGCATTATTCCTGACTGATCTATAATCTTGAATCTTGCCTCACCATTGTCCGTGAATAGTCCGTTCCCCAAGTTTCCAGAGCTTCAATCACAAAAGAGAGGGTTTGTCCAAATTCTGAAACTCGATATTCAGTCTTCACCGGGACAACCGGGTAAATTGTTTTATCAATGATCCCATCACTTTCTAGTTCATTTAACTGCTTAATCAACATTCTTTTAGATACATAAGGCAGCTTTCTCTCTAATTCAGAAAAGCGCAAGACACTATTTTTAAATAAGTGATATAAAATCACACATTTCCATTTACCCGATATGAATTGCAAGGTATTTTGTACCGGACATCCTAAGTCGCAATTATAATTCTTTCGCATTTTAAAATTCACCTGTTGTTAATTAAAAATTCTCTGTAAAACACTCAACTCAGCCACTTTAAATTTTTTCACTTTCATTAATCAATAAAATATATTATACATTTTAAGTGAAATGATACTAGAGGTGAATTTAAATTCACCTAATGCTTTTAAATTCACTTCTTCCAATATTTTGAAATTGTATTAGTATCTTCATTACTGAGAGGTAATAAAGATGACTAAAAAAATTCACGCTGTCGGTTTTTATCAACACCTACCAATTTCTGACGCGAACAGTTTCGAAGACTTAACCATTCTAGAACCTACTATTAGAGCTCATGACTTACTAGTTAAGGTGGAGGGCGTTTCTGTTAACCCAGTGGATATTGGTGTTCGCAAATCAGGAAGTACTACTAAATTAACAGTTCCGCAAATCATTGGTTGGGATGCTGTCGGAACAGTTATCAAAACCGGTCCTCAAGTCTCCTTATTTGCTACTGGTGATCGGGTTTGGTATGCCGGCGATTTCACTAGATCTGGTAGTAATTCCCAATACCAAGCAGTTGACGAGCGAATTGTCGGATGGGCCCCAACTAATTTAAAAAACGAAGCCGCCGCCGCAGTTCCTTTAGTAGGCTTAACCGCATACGAAGCTTTATTTGAGAAGTTAAAGATTGACCCTACCATTAAGAGCCACCAAACTATATTAATTATCAATGGTGCTGGCGGTGTGGGATCTATCGCTATCCAACTGGCCAAACTAGCTAATCTTACAGTGATCGCAACCGCAGCTCAAGACAGTGCGATTCAATGGGTTAAACAATTAGGGGCCGATTATGTAGTCGATCATCACCAAAATTTAATTAAGCAAATCCGTCAGTTAAACTTTCAATACGTAGATTATATTTTAAATCTCAACAATCTGGACGCTCATTGGGATGAAATTGCGGAAATCATCAATCCTGACGGTCAAGTAGTCGCAACTACCGAAAATCAGCGTTTAATTGACCTCCAAAAACTGACCAAAAAACGCATCACTTTTTCGTGGGAATGGATGTACAGCAAATCATATTATCAAACTAAAGACATGATTTCCCAACACAAAATTTTAAATACAATCGCGCAATTATATGAAGAAAACAAACTGCAACCAATTAACAAAATTAATTACGCCCCCATCAACGCTGCAAACATGAAAAAAGCGCACGCTGATGTGGAAACGGGACATATGAAGGGCAAAGTTGTCCTAACAGGATGGCAACCTTAACTAGCTGATAAATATCTGCAAAATCTTGCAGTAGCTGGCAATTGATTAAGGATCAGCCAACACTTCAAAAAATCTCCGACATCACGCTGTTAATTAGCAAGTGGCGCAATCATTTCAACACGTGATAATCAATTGCTCTGGAAATTTACAAGCTTTTGTAACCATTACACCCAAACTTCTGCTTTGGAGAAGTACTAAAAAATGTTCGTATCCATAATTGATGTAAACCCCAAAATAAAAAAAACTTTGGAAGTTTCATCATCAATCAAATACGAACATTTTTTGTGTTTCACCTTAGGTTATCATTTCGCTACTAATTGCGATTGACATATTCTTTAAACGAAACGATAAACACGGTTAATTTTTGAATTTACCGGCTAAGCTTACTGTCTTAAACCCTTCGGATAAAAATTTTTCAATTGTTGCTGAACCAATTTGCCCCATGAAAAAATCTTATGTTCAAAACTAACTGCCACAAATCCTTGATAGTCATAACGTTGTTGCAAAGTTAAAGCCTCACCATGCACAAAATGCTGGAATTGCTCCGCAGTTAACTCAATGACTTGTTGAAATTGCTCCGGTGCTAACGCCAATACTAAGGCATGATTGGGTTCAAAGCGATTTTTCTTAAACGTGCCCAATTTCAAACCATTACGTAAAACGTGCAGTGTTGGTACCGCCTGACCATCAATCACACTACTATATAATTCAGTACCTTGTACCAGCGGTTTAATGTCCAAGGACTGCGTCAATGTTTGCTGGACAAACTGTTGCCAAGTCGTTAAGTCTAAGGAAGTCCGTTTTTTGGTTTTCGAATGTTTTAAAACAGCAGCTGGAGCCGATAAATCGGCAGCTTGGGTTCCATTTTTTTGCAGCGCACAAATAAAATGTCCCTCACCTGCATAATGCTGGGGAAACAAGCGTACAGCCTTGGTTAAATCAGCATGACCATTGCCCCATTCAGGATAGCCGTGATCCATCTGCGCGGTAGTTGGTAAATCAATAATTTTCACCGGATAATGCTCAACTAACCAGGCAATGTTTTGCTCATCTTCTTCCGGAGCAAATGTGCAAGTTGAATAAATCAAACGGCCTCCTGGCTTTAACATTGTCACGGCTGAATCTAGAATCTGACGTTGTAATTTGGCACATTGCAAGACATAATCCAAAGACCAATACTTCATGGCTTCTGGGTCTTTACGAAACAAACCTTCCCCTGAACAAGGTGCATCCACTACAATACAGTCGAAATATTGCGGCCAAACCTTGGCCAATTGTGCTGGTGAATTATTGGTCACTATTGCATTAGTAATCCCCCAACGTTCAATATTTGAGGATAAAGTCCTCGCTCTCGCTGAATTTATCTCGTTAGCTACTAGTAAGCCCTTCCCCTGTAAAAAAGCTGCTAATTGCGTACTTTTGCCTCCGGGAGCTGCGCATAAATCTAAAACTCGCTCCCCCGGTTGCGGCTGAGCAAATTGGGCCACATTCATGGCACTCGGATCTTGCGAATAAACCCACCCCGCTAAATGATCAATCGCTTTACCACTAACTTGACCGTAATAACCATTATCCACGCCCAAGACCGGTTGACTTAAGTCCTCATTGACTAAGGCAGTTGAACTTTTAGCAGGATTTAAACGAAAACCGTGCGTTGCGGGTCGTTGAAAACTAGCTAAGAAAGGCGTTGCTTGAGCGCCCAATAACTGTTGATACTTTGCGACAAATGTTGCCGGTAACTCATTTTTCATGAAGAGCCTCATTTTTATTCTTATGATTAATTAATAATTGAAACGCTGCTAATAAAATGACTGCAATAAATAAAAAGATTAAGTACAGCATAAAGTATTTCCAACTAACAATTTGAATTTTAGCAAAAATAATGATTAACGCGACACCAAAAGTCACCATTTCGGTAATCACAAATTTCAACCAATTGCCAAATTGAAAGTCTAAAAGTAAATCACCATTGAGTAAGGAGCGTTTCAATAACTGTACCGCAGGAATTTGCACAAAAAAGCTTAAAAATAGAACTAACAACGCAATTCCTGACAAAATCAGCAACGTCCACCCCCAACGTAGCCACCAGCTTTGCTTAATATTATTAATTTGATTTGCTGAACGATAAGGATAACTAGCATGCAAGATAGTTTGAACTTTTTTAAGTTTTTGCGGATGATTTAATAATTGTCCATCAATCACAATTTGATAATGTCGAATCTGAGTATGATTATGTTGTTTGGGCGAAGTTGAAATAAAGATATGTTGATTGAGTTTCGAGGTATTGCTCAAGCCAGTATAACCAATCACAGAATAGTAGTTATGGTTTAATTGATAATAAGCTTGATACTGAGGTTTATACGTCTTTTGACCAAGATCACGACCTAAAACCACAAACGGGATTGGCGATTGAAAATCACTTGGTGAAAAAAAGCGACCATTGGTCATGGGTAAAGCTTTGACATTATGTGACATATACACATAACTTAAATTGGGGTTCTTTTTTTGAATAAAATTAATTTGATAATGTTTCACATTGCTTTGTTCAAACTTTCGTAAAACCGTTGGAATTGATTGGCGTGAACGTGACGGAAAAATTAGTGCATTTTCTCGAATATTCCCCCGATCCATCAGTGTTTGGTAATTGCGTAAATCATTTTTGGAAACCACAACTCCTGCTAACACTAATAAGCATATCATTAAAATATTTAAAACAATTGTTCTTTTCATAATTCACCTGACTACAAATAAATGATCTTTAACTAAATCAAAGGTTGGGTAAAATTGATTAATCTTAGCAATTCTGGCATCGTAATGTAAATGGGCCCCTTGCCAAAAGCGTAAACTATTCGTAGCCCCACGATATTCACCAATGACCCATAATTGTGGACGAGTTGTCCAAGAGCGTAACTCTTTTAAAATTTGCCAATCAATTTCCTCGCGGTCAGGACTCCAAGCAAGTAAAATTACATCGACTTGCGAGCCGTAACGCTGCAAGGCCGTTAGTGCATCAGCTTGCTGAACTGGTAACCACGGCTGATGTCCGGTGCGACTTTGCTTAGACCAAGACAAATCATCGGTCGCAATAACTGATTGTTTTCTTTGTTGTAGTCCCCAACTCAAACTGGCATTGCCTGCCATTAATTCTAAGTACGACTGTTGTGGGAAACATTGTACCCAACAATTTAACATTGCTTGATTGAGTAAGGCCCAAACACCATACTGCTGTTGCAGAAACTGACGAAAATCATCAATAAATCGTGCTAAATTTTCTAAATACTTAACTTTTTGTTGCCATGTCAAACTAGGCATAACTTGAGTATTAAGTAATAATCTTTGCAAATCTTGGGCATCCAAAATCAAAGGTGGTAAACTTTGAAAGGGCAAGGTTTGTTTTTGATAAGCTTGTAGTGTTAATTGCATTTGCTGTAAACGATAGCTAAGTTCTTTATCGGCTTGCAATTGTGCTTGATATCGTTGTAATTGTTGGGGATATGATAGATTTTGCATAGTTGACCTTAAATTATTGTTATTTAAAAAGTTTATCATAATTAAGAAGTCGAGACAAAATTGAATCTTAACAAAGTTTTTAAAGATATCAATTCCATAAAAGTGTATCATATTAATTAATAGAGTTATTAATCATTGGTAAGTGAGGTTTAAGTATGAGTAAAGAAAGCAACTCTAACGAAACTAGTAGCTTAAAGGATTGGGGCATTTGGCTGTTACAAACCCTTTTATTAGCTGCTGTTTTATTTGGCATTATCACGTTATTAAATCGTTTTGTCTTTGATAATGCCCGGGTTTCTGGTACATCAATGCAGCCAACGTTTGAAGACGGTGATCGCTTAATTGCTTATCGTCATAGTCAATTAAAGCGTGGTGAAGTGGTCGTCATTGATGCTCCCGACGAGCCAGGACAGTTCTATATCAAACGAATTATCGCCACACCAGGAGAAAAGGTCGTCGCTAAAAATAATGAAATTTATATTAACGGCAAAAAAATATCCCAGAATTATTTGAAGCCAGGTTTCAAATTAGTTGATGATGGCAGCAATGGTGTTTATGGAACACGCTATGCTGATACGGGTAATTTTTCGATTAGTTCGTTAGCTAAAACATCAAACTATATGCAGATTTATTCTAAAAAACAGTTACAGCAAATGAAAAAGACCAATCGGGTGCCCAAAGATTCGTACTTTGTAATGGGTGATCATCGCAGTGTCTCTAAGGACAGCCGCTATATCGGTTTTATTAAAAAGAATAAAGTGGTCGGCGTTGTTAAATGGCGTTATTGGCCATTAAATCATATGAAAACATTTTAACCGAGGAGAGGATTGATTAGTATGCAGTACAATTTATCGGAATTAATTATCGAATATCAAAAGAAAGCTCACAAAAATGATGCACAATTTGCATTTGAAAGCCATTTTTCGGTGGAAAAAATCCACGCTATCAAGGCTGGCAAAGCGGATTATACTCCAGAAGATGAACAACGCATTATGCAATACATCAGTGATCATTCTTAATTTGAGATTATCAAAAAGACTGGGATTTTAAGCTAGTTTGAAGTTAACAGTATAATCATTGTCAACTTTAACTAGCTTGATAGTCCCAGTCTTTTTATTTAATTTATTTTCAATTATTTACTTTTTACGCAAAAAATAGGTTAACAAACCGATGATCACCCAAGCTCCTAAAATGACGTATTCATAAGGCCAAACCAAGGAAACCGGTGTTCCTGGAATAATCGTTCCTAAAGTAATCAAAATAGCCGCTACGCCACCTAAAATTGGCCAAAATAGCGATTTGTTATAAAAGCCACCCCGCAAATCTGGATTCTTACGCCGAATTTTCAGTAAATTTAACGTATTAAAACTCCAGGCTAGTGCCGTCAATAATCCGCCCGTATCCAAAAAATACGTCAAGGCCCCTTTACCTAACCAACCAATCGCTAAAACCAAAACTAAAGTCAAGGTTAAGGCCCTATAAGGCGTACCAAACCGCGGATGTATCTTCGCAAAATAACGCGGTAAAATATCCTTTTCTGCTAGCGAAAACAGCAATCGGGGTGCGGCTGAAAACAACGTCAGAAAACTAGTTCCTAACCCTAAAAAAGAAATGAGATACGCTAATGCACTCAAGAGCGGATAACCAGCTTTTTTAAAAGCATCAATCGTTCCCATTGAAAGATGAGCCGTCTTTTGCCACGGATAAATCCAAGCCGAAGATAACAATACTGCAATATAGTATCCTGCCGCCAAGCTAATCGCTCCAATGACAATCCAACCAATTTTTTTGGGCGGTGTTTGAGACTCACCGGCTAAAATTCCAATTGATTCCCAGCCCGTTAAAAAAGTCATTGCAGGTAAAATAAAGCGAAAAACTTCCGGTAATGGGTGTTGTTTCGGATAAAAAGCTGGCCAAAAATTAGTAACTTTACCTTGACTAAAGCCAACGACTACTAAAACTGCCCCCAAAATTAATAGCAAAAAAAAGAGGGTTGCTTGTACATGACTCGTTAATTTGGCCCCCAAATAATTCAAACCATAAACAACCAAAGTTATCCCAATTCCCAAAATCAATTCGCGATAATGGACTGCTACTCCGGCAAAATGGTAACTGGGACCACTCGCCACCTGTGGAAAAATACGTGCAATTAATAAGCTAGAAGCTGTTACAAAAAAGCCTAAAATACTTAAGTACGCACCTAACAGTGCCCAACCAGCAAATAAAGCACCTTTCTTACCAAAAGCTTGATAACCATAAATTACCTCACCACCAGCTTCTGGATAAATAGTTGACAGTTCTGCAAACGACAATGAAATTAAAATTGCCAAACCAGCGGCAACAATTAATCCAAAAATCTCGCCGCCAGCGCCATATTGGTGAAAAAATTGGCTGTTGGTATAGATCCAACTACTACCTATTACTCCTCCAGCACCTAATGATAATAAACCGACGGTACTAATTTTCGGTTTCAGTTGTTGGTCCATGAACCTTCCTCATGCTTTCTTATTTGATAATGTTTCACATAAATAAAAAAAGTAGGACAAAGATTAATTAGTAAGGATCTCTGAACAACATTCCAAATTCCCGTCATTACTATCCCTTTGTCCTGCCCTAAAAAGAAATTTTTCGCTTAAATTGACGAAAAATTTTTTTGGTTTCAATCTCTATTCAGCATACCCGTTTGACTTATTTTTGTTCCGATCTTAAAACGCCACCGACACTATAATGATCCGGTTGCATCTCATCTAAAATAATATGAATATGTTCCGCAGGTGCGCCCGTATTTTTACTAATGGCGGCAGTAACATCTTGACATAATTGTTTTAATTGTTCTGGTGTACGACCAGCGACTAACTCAATATGAACTAATGGCATAACTATTCTCCTTGACTATTTAAACGAATAATTTCTAAAATGACGTCTACTGCTTGGCTCATCACTTGTTGTGACACATACTCAAAGCGACCATGCATGTTTTCCGGACCCGCAAAGATATTGGGGGTCGGTAATCCCATAAATGAAATAATAGAGCCATCAGTTCCCCCACGAACGGCGGTTTCATCCGGTTCAATCTGTAAATTATGCATCGCCTGCTCGGCCAAATGTACCACTTCCAGATGGTCTTGCATAACTTCAATCATATTATAATACTGATCATAGATTTTTGCTTCCACCGTCTGCGCACCGTACTGGTCATTTAACTGATCCACAATTGTTTGCAGTAATTGCTTCCGTTGTTCTAATTGGGTGCGATCAAAATCTCGAATAATATAAGATAATTGTGCTTGATCAATCGTTCCTTGAATATCCGTTAATAAAAAGAACCCTGCGCGTCCGGAAGTTTTTTCTGGTACTTGTTCACTAGGTAAAGCAGCCTGCAGTTGTAAGGCAATCAGATTAGCATTAACCATAACATCTTTAGCAACACTTGGATGTACATTTTTACCATGAATCGTAATTTGTGCAGCGGCAGCATTGAAAGTTTCGTATTCCAATTGACCTAACGATCCGCCATCAATTGTATACGCAAAATCAGCGGCAAAGTCTTGAAAATCAAAGTGGTGCGCACCCTTACCAGTTTCTTCATCGGGACTAAAACCTAACCGAATCTTCCCATGAGCGATCTCAGGATGCTCCAGCAAATATTCCATTGCCGTCACAATTTCACTGACACCAGCTTTATCATCAGCTCCTAATAAAGTCGTTCCATCTGTCGTAATTAAATCATGCCCTGCATACTGCTTCAAATTAGGAAAAACCTTTGGATCTAATTGATATTGTCCTTGCGCATCCAAGTTCACTACACTGTGTCCATCATAATTAGCCACGACTTGAGGGTTAACGTGCTCTGAATTAAAGTCAGCCGTATCAACATGTGCTAGTAAACCCATCGTGGGTACTTCATAGTCCAAATTACTGGGTAACGTGGCCGTTAAATACGAATTGTCTACGTGATAAACAACTTCACTTAAACCTAAATCTTGTAACTCTTGTTTTAATTTTAACAAAAAATCAACTTGCCGCTTAGTTGTGGGGATCGTATCGGCCGATTCATCTGAGCGTGTATTTTGTTTGACATATCGTAAAAATCGGGGTATCAAGCTAGTATATTGCATCTTTTAGACCTCTCTTATAAAAATTGAAATGGTTCCGTATTAGTCGTCGAAGCTAAAATTTCTAATTGCCAGCAAGAATACTGTTGATTCCAATGCTGTAACAACTTCTGGGCCATCTGACTAAAAATAACTTCAATATGGTGCCCCGGATCTAAAACGGGTAAATGCGCCGCCAATAAATCGTGTCCGGTATGATAACTAACATCACCAGTAATCAATAAATCCACCGGTACAGTTAACGCTGCTTGATAAAACGAACTACCACTGCCGCCAATAATGCCAATTGTTTGCACGCTTTGCTGTAAGTCACTAGCAATCGCCCGTAAACCAGTTAACTGCCATTTTTCTTTTAACAATTGCCCTAATTCGGCAATAGATAGTGGTTGTTTTAATTTGCCATAGCGCCCTAAAGCAATATGTTGTTCATCATAATTAAATGGCTGGATGTCCGTTAAACCTAAAGATTCCGCTAACCAATCATTCATTCCACGAGGCGCCCGATCCAAATTAGTATGTGCCGCATAAACTGTAATTTGATTGCTTAACAAATCAGCATACATCCGGTTTTGTGGTAAAGAAGTATCCAAATTAGTCGCTGGATGAAACATTACGGGATGATGCGCAAAGATAAAATCAACTTGTTTTTCTAGCGCTTCTTGAACCACTGCTGGTCGAACGTCTAATGTTGTTAAAACGCGATGCACTGGCTGCTGTAAACTACCAATCTGCAAACCAGTCGGATCATTACCCATCTTTAACGCTAATGGTGCAAATTCTTCAATTTTTTGTACTAATTGCTCTCCTGTAATCATCTCAAGATTTCCTCAATTCGTTGAATTCTTTGCTGTGCCCATACCAATTTCTGTTCTTGGGGCTGTTTTGCATTTTTGAGATTACAATACATCATTTTACTCCGCTTTAATTGCTGTTGCCATTTATTTTTAAAAGTGCCACTTTTTTCCTGTAGTAAAATGGGGCCAAACATCAGTTGCTCTGGCGTTAACTGCGGTTGACTGCCACTAAATTGAGCTTTCATAATCTCATAAGTATGGCGCCCTTCTTGCACGATTGTTTCGGCAGTAATGGCAAATTGATGCTGATCTAACCATTGACGTACTTGAAATTCATAATTATTAGGTTCTAACACAAGATACTTAATCGTTGCCAACTGCGATTGACCTTGCTCTAAAATCTGCCGAATTAATTGCCCCCCCATGCCGGCAATCACTGCAGTTTGGACTAAATCAGTATCTTTAAGTGCCTGCAAACCATTACCAAAACGCGGCTTAATTTTGGTAGTTAGTGCAGCTTGTTGAATATCTTTTTTGGAAATTGCTAATGGCCCAGGTGCTACTTCAGTAGCAAACGCAGTTTGGACAATTTGTTGCTGTACCAAATAAATCGGTAAATAAGCATGATCAGAACCAATATCGGCCATTGCTGCAGTCACGGGCACCAAATCAGCAATGGCTTGTAAACGACGTGATAACTTCAAAGATGACTCCTCCTACTTTCCTACATTAAAATTAAACTCTCAAATTACTGAGCAGCTAAACATCAGCACCACTTCCACCCAGAAGATTTTAATAATTGCTTTTTTTATCTCAACTTCTTAAAAGAAAAAGGCCGCTTAAGCGGTCTTTTTTTAATCTTTAATAATCTAGTCCAAAAAATCTTTTAACTGATTTGATCTTGAGGGATGTCTCAGTTTGCGCAAGGCTTTCGCTTCAATTTGTCGAATCCGCTCACGAGTTACGCCAAACACTTTACCCACTTCTTCCAAAGTTCTCGTGCGGCCATCATCTAACCCAAAGCGTAAACGCAAAACATTTTCCTCGCGATCGGTCAACGTATCTAACACATTTTCCAATTGTTCTTTGAGTAATTCATAAGAAGCATGATCTTCAGGACTCGTTGCTTCGTCATCTTCAATAAAATCACCCAAATGCGAATCATCTTCTTCACCAATGGGCGTTTCTAAGGACACCGGTTCTTGGGCAATTTTGAGAATATCACGCACCTTTTGCGTAGGAATATCCATTTCTGCACCAATTTCCTCCGGTGTTGGTTCCCGTCCTAGATCCTGTAGTAATTGTCGTTGAATCCGAATGAGTTTGTTAATAGTTTCCACCATATGAACCGGAATCCGAATCGTCCGCGCTTGATCTGCAATGGCACGGGTAATTGCCTGGCGAATCCACCAAGTAGCATAAGTCGAAAACTTAAAGCCTTTACGGTAATCGAATTTTTCCACGGCCTTCATTAACCCCATATTACCTTCTTGGATTAAATCTAAGAAGTGCAT
This sequence comes from Bombilactobacillus sp. ESL1197, assembly GCF_058107145.1. Lineage (NCBI taxonomy): Bacteria > Bacillati > Bacillota > Bacilli > Lactobacillales > Lactobacillaceae > Bombilactobacillus > Bombilactobacillus sp. ESL1197. Next base: position 1,126,992 of record NZ_JBYLTY010000001.1, on the reverse strand, counting down.
GCCTCGGCCCACATAACGTTTAGCAATCGAAACAACCAAACGTAAATTAGCTTCTGCCAACTGTTGTTTAGCTTCATTATCACCTTTTTCGATACGTTGAGCTAATTCGACTTCTTCCTGTGCATTTAATAGCGGAACCCGCCCAATTTCTTTGAGGTACATCCGCACTGGATCGTTCATTTTGACCCCTGTTGGCGCCGACATATCACTTAATTCATGATGATTGACTTCTTTTTGACTCTTGAGAGCTAACTGACTAGGATCACCGTGGTCATCCACAATGCTGACCCCTTTATCAGTAAAATGATTAACCAATTCACCGATCGAATCGCCTTTTAAGGCAAAAGGCTTGATTAATTGTTCATTTAATATTTGTTCAGAGATTTTTCCGTCTTTTTTATATTTTTTGATCAAATCATTCGTTGCACGTTCTAATTCTTTGCTTGATTTGATGACACTTTTTTTCTTCTTACTTTCAGCCACGAAAAATCCTCCTCTATTACACTTTACTTCTCAGCCGCTACTTTAAGTTGTTCTAATTCCTGACGCAAAGTAACTAATTGAACCGTTAATTGCAATTCTTGCTGTGCATCGCCAATTTGGGCCGCCTGTTTAATTTGCATTTGGTACTCTGATAATTGCTGCTGTTTATGATCATACATAATATTATTAATATAATCATCAACTTCCTCTGTTGAATAATCAGCAGGACGGGGCAGCATTTCAATCGTACTGACCAAATTCCGCAAATTATCTGGAATCTGATCCATAAATTGTGCGATTAACGGTTGAGAAACCGTCAGACAATATCGTACCCAATAATCAAAAATATCTTGATATTGGACGTGAACAAAACTAAAATCCACATGCTTATCCAGTATACCAATTACTTGTGGAAAATGGAAAACAATATTTAATAAATTTCGTTCGGATTTTTCCGTTTTACTTAAGGTACTAGGAGTTACTTCTTTCACCGCCATGGCGGCATCTTGTTGTTGATTTTGCCCGTAATCAGCAGCGGGTTTTAATAAGTCCTGTGCTCGTTGTTTATCCAACAATTCTTGCTGAATAGCTTGTTTTGAAACACCTAACCTTTGCGCCAATTGTTGCACATATAATTCTTGTTCCACTGGTGAATTATCACCGACAACATAATCTAAGGCCGCGTTTAAATAATCTACTTTAGCACTATCGTTGGTCAAATCATATTGCTGACTTAAATATTCCAACATAAAAGCACTCGGTGTTAACGCTTTTTTGCGCACTAGCGTTTGAAAAGCACTAGCGCCTTGACTTTTAATAAATTCATCTGGATCTTGCTGATTAGGAATGACTACCACGCTAATATCAAAGTTCGAATCCTTCAATAAATTTAAAGCACGGTGTGCTGCTTTAATTCCCGGTGCATCGCCATCATAACAAATCACCAATTTGTTAGTAATTCGATGTAACATATATAGCTGTTGTTGCGTTAGACTAGTTCCCATCGAAGCAACACCATTTTCGACACCAGCTTGATAAGCACTAATCACATCCATAAAGCCTTCAAACAAGATGGCAGCTCCAAACTGACGGATGGCACTTTTAGCAGCTGCCAGATTAAATAAAGTTTGACTCTTATTAAAAATCGGTGTTTCAGGACTATTTAAATATTTAGCAGTTGGCTGCTGCTCATTTTGTTCATGCCAAACACGTCCGGAAAAAGCAATCGTAGAACCACTTTGATCAGTAATAGGAAACATGACCCGATCTCGAAAACGATCATATAACTGACCTTGTTGCGACTGTACAAACAAACCTGAATTTTGTAATTGTTCTGGTTTGTGATCTTGCAAAAGTTCTGTCAAAGTATTATCAGCTGTTGGGGCATAACCAATTTGAAAGTGCTCAATCGTCTCGTCTTGCAATTGCCGCTGGTGGAGATAATTCAGCGCCGGCTCACCTAGTTCTGTTTTACATAAAATATAATGATATAGTTCTTGAACTGTCTGATAATCTTTCTTTAAAGTCGTTTGAGGGGAATTAACTTCTTTATTAGCTGTTGAACTATATTGTTCTGGTAAAGTAATACCACTAAACTTTGCCACTTTCACAACAGCTTCTGGAAAAGTCAAACTTTCAATTTCCATCAAAAACTTAAAAACATTGCCACCACGACCACAACTAAAGCAGTGAAAAATTTGCTTCTCTTCTGAAACTGAAAACGAAGGAGTTCGCTCTTCGTGAAACGGACAGAGACCAAATAAATTGCGACCCGATTTCTTTAGTTGAACATAGGGTTCAATAACGTCAACAATATTCGTTTTTTGCCGGACTTCTTCAATAAAAGCTTCCGGAATTTTCGTTACCATCTGCTTTCACTCCATTTTAAAAAATCAGCTTTTTTTAGAAAAATAAGTAGTCATATAAAAATATGACTACTTGACCTAATGTTAATTTTATTGTAATTGTTTAACTGGTAAAATGCAAAGTTTTAGTTTTTCAGTAATTTGTCTATATACAAAAAAAGATATATAATTAATATATCTTTTTTGATATATAGGAGGCTAATTAATGAATTGGTGGATAATTGGTTTAACTTTCGTCGGCATTAATTTAGATTTCTTTGTTATTTTATTACTGTTGCTGCAACGCTTTCGCTTGCTACCCGTCATTAGTGGTTATTGCTTAGGGTTAATTGTTTTATTAGGACTAAGTTTTGGCTTAGGTAAAATTTTACAAACTTTTTTGCCCGAATGGTTACTCGGTATTTTAGGAATTTTTCCCATCTACTTAGCTTTTCACGATAATGATGACGTTAACCAAAATAATACCCAAACTCATCCCATAAAGACCACTTTTTTGACCTATCTTAGTGTTTGTTCCGGTTGTAACCTGTCTTTGTTCTTGCCAATTTTGACTAATTTGAATAGCAAACAATTTATAGAAGCTACCTTATTTATTTTACTGCTTTCTATAATATTTACTGTTATGATTAAAATAATTGGTGATTTCAAAACTATCCAAAAATTCATTCATCAATATAGTGAACCCTTAACCAAGATCATCTACGTGGCAGTTGGTTGTTATGTTTTTTGGGATAGTGGACTAATTACGCATTTAATTCAATTATTTTAAAGGTAGTGTTGATTATTAATCCCCTTGATGAACAAGTTTTAACTGAAGTAGCTAAAATTTATAAAATATTAGGTAACCAAACGCGCTTAAAAATTCTTTATTTTTTAAAACAACAAACACAACCCGTTACGGTCACCAAGATTGTCCAAAATTTGCAGCTTGAACAACCGATTATTTCCAAACAGCTAGGCATTTTATATCGTTATCAATTGGTTCGTAAACAACGCCAGGGGATCAAGATTTTTTATCAAGTCGATGATCCCCACATTGTCGAATTATTAGACGATATGTTTCAGCACGTGCAGCACGAAATCAAAGGTCAACCGCATCCTTATCACTAGTAAATTAAAATGCCGGATATATTTTTAATTAAGGCGTTGCTTTTAAATCGATCTGTAGTCGTTTTAAAAGCTTTTTTTGATTAACCACCTGTTTTAAATTTAAGCCTTGGCTTAACTTCTTCCAGACTGGATAAGCTACAGGAATTACTTGACTTTTAGGCTTAACAAAAAACACTTGAAAATTGTGATCTTGACTATTATTATTGGTCCAAATAAAATCCACATCAGCATAATCTAATACATAAGTTTGGGCTGAATTTTGTTTTCTTTGATAAAGGGCTAAATCTCGAGCCGCCACAAACGTCTGGTGATAATTCTCAGCAAAAAAGACTCCCGTTAAGCCGGCAATGAGCAAACCACAACTCAGTAAGCCAATTGTGAAATGCGCGGTGTCATTCAGCCAAGGCACAATATTGATAATTACTGCCAACCAACTGAACAATACCCAGCTAAAAGCACACCGTGGACCATAAGGTGAAATAACTAGAAAGGGTAATTGACTAATGATTGCTTCCACAATTAACAAAGCTGTCACCGTCAGCAACTGCTGATTATGTAACTGATGATAATTATCAGCACATAGTAAACCAAAAACTATTATCCCAACTAAATATAAAAACACTCGGTGCGGATGTTGCTCAAACATCAATTTATAATAATTAATTAACGTATTAGACTGTTGATGATTAATACTGCGATAAGAATCCCGTCCTAGTAAAATCCGCAGATATGCACCATTGACAAACATTAAAATTGCACCTAAAAAAGTTCCTCCTGCAATCGGGCGGATATAATTATGCATAAAAGCTGTCGTTAGAACTTTGCGCATTAATAAATAAATTAAAAGAACATTACAACAATTGAGTAATGTTATATGTTCTGCTAAGAATTGGCTCAGCAGTGCTCCGAAAAATAATAAAATTTGATTTTTTTTAGCTAAAGTTAAAGGTAAATGTCGTCGATTTAAAATTAAAGTGAGCTCAAACAAGGGAAAAATCATGGACGGAACGTAATTGGCAAAACCAGCCCGCCACCCCCAAATTTGTTGCCACACCGTTGGCGGTAAGAACAAGAGCGCTAAAGAACATAATAACATTATTAAAGTACTATCCACCGCCGGCCACACAACCTGCGTAATAGTTTTCAATAAAATAACCAAACTAACCGCGCATATTCCGTAAAGTAAGAAGCTGATTATCGGCAGATGACTCATCAAAATAATAAATAAATCGCCCAAATAACGACCATCATACGTTAAAAATGTACCACTAGTAAAGTAATGAGTGCCCCAACTACTCCACCAATTAAGATCATCCCCCACTAAGGGGATTAAATAACCTATTATGCCAAAAACAAGAAAATCAATTACTACAATGGTTGTTTGTAATTTAGTTAAGGATAATTTTTTTTGCATTTCACACACCATTTCAATTTTTTAGATCAGCTGTTTATTATTAAGTCCGAACAGCTTTGGTTTCCAATATTTAACTAGTAAAAAATAATTTAAGTTCATTTAATCTTCATTATTTTATTATATTTTATCAATAAACACCAGCTCTCAAGTTAAAAAAACTTCATATACAGTAATTACTCCCCTTATTCTTTCAAAAATTATAATAAAAAAGATTGGAACTATTAATCAACCATTACTAGTTGCTTTGTTCCAATCTTTTAAAAACTACACTATTTAATTACTAATTGATTCAAGTCACCCAACTGCCAAATTAATTGGGCCAATTGGTGCAGCTGATTTAAACGATTTTGCTGCACAGCTGCATTTTTATCCATAATCAAGTTCTCTTCGAAATATTGACTAATGAGCGGCTGTAATTTTTGTAAAGCTTGATAGCTTGCTTGCGTCGTTAACGATGCAAAGCGCTCCTTCAAGTCATTAACTGCTTGAAATAACTGTTGCTCAGATGGATTTTGGAATAAAGTTGTGTCAATTTCTTGTTCAGCAATTGCTTGCTTAGCCACAATCCGTAATACTCGCGTCAGAGCTTCCATGTTCTCCTTATAATCAGAGTCTGCTTGATGCTGATTTAATACTTGAGCAGTGGCTATCATCTGAGTTGGATCAATTTTTGTCATTGCTGTCACCGCCATGACGACGTCATGTGGCACTTGTGCTTGCGTTAATAATTGCTGAACTCGTTCTACAATAAATTCTTCTAATTCCGCTTGATGCTTCAGATAATCAAACTTAACTGAACCTAACTTTTGGTTATAACACTGAACAATCTGAGGTAATAATTGAGCAAAATCAAGATGCCATTGTTGCTGCTGTAAAATCCGCACAATTCCAATGGCTTGCCGTCTTAAACCATACGGATCATTAGAACCATTAGGAATTAAATCTACCGCAAAAAAGCTGAGTAAACTTTCAATTTTGTCAGCTAAAGATAAGACTTGCCCGACTTTAGATTGCGGCAACTGGCCTTCTGAAGAAGTAGGTTGATAGTGTTCGCGAATCGCTTGCGCAACTGCTGGCCGTTCGCCAAAAATCAGCGCATACTTTTCGCCCATCACTCCCTGCAATTCCGAAAATTCGCCGACCATTTCCGTTACCAAATCAAATTTATAAATGGCACTCGCCCGTAAAACATCTTGGTGTTCCTGCGGGGACAAATTAAATTTTTGCGCTAATAAATCGGCAATAATCTGTGTACGTTGCATTTTTTCAGACATGGAACCAATTTTATCATGAAACGTAACTTGTTGAAGACGCGAAACGTACTCTGACAAAGTATGCTTTTGATCTTCCGCAAAGAAGAAGGCGGCATCTTCCAGCCGTGCGACCAGCACTTTTTCGTTTCCAGCAATCACGTTATCTAAATGTGTTTGGTTCCCATTACGTACCCCAATAAAGTAAGGTGCTAATTGGCCTTGTTCATCGCGCACATAAAAATAACGTTGATTATCTTTCATTGAAGTAATGAGCACTTCTTCTGGTATTTTTAAATACTTGGCGGCAAATTTGCCAGCAAATGCTGTGGGGTACTCAACTAAGTTAGTAACTTCCTCTAACAAGTCTTCATCTAAATCAACGACCCAATGATTCTGCTTCGCCAAAGCTTGAATCTGTTCTTGAATTAAAGCTTTACGCTGGGCTGCATCAACAATGACAAAGTCATCAGCCAGAGCTTGTTGGTAATCACTGGCTTTTTCTAAAGTAATCGTCGTTCCTAAAAAGCGATGGCCCTGAGTTTGATTACCAGCATGAATATTTAATAATTGCATGGGAATAACTTCTTGATCCAACAGCGCAACTAACCAATGGATCGGCCGAATATATTCAAAATCAAATTTATTCCAGCGCATGCGTGTCGGAAAAGTTAATTCGGATAAGGGCTTAATTAAACCAGCCAAAATTTCCGCGGCCGGTTTGCCGAAAATTTGCTTTTTGACGTAAACATAGGGCGTACCTTTTAATTCTTTAAAATAAATATCGTCGGTGCTTAATTGTTGACCGCGAACAAAACCTTGGGCCGCTTTACTCCAATTACCTTGTTCATCTTGTGCAATCTTTTTGGCAGGACCTTTGACCTCAAGTTCTTGATCGGGTTGCTGTTCGGCCACATCATGAATTAAAAGTGCTAAGCGCCGTGGTGTGGAAAATTGTTCAATTGACCCGTGAGCCAGATTGGCCTCCTGTAAATAAGCGGCCACCTTTTGGGCTAATTGCTGCTCTGTACTAGTTACCACATGGGCAGGCATTTCTTCTAAACCTAATTCTAATAAAAAATCTTTAGTCATTAGTTTGCTCCTTTAATAATTTTTGACGTGTGGCTTCATCTAATAATGGAAAACCTAATTTTTGCCGTTCGGCCACAAAAGCTTTGGCGACTCGATGGGCCATCGACCGAATGCGGTGCATAAAGCCAGCCCGTTCAGTGACAGAAACCGCACCGCGTGCATCTAACAAATTAAACGTATGACTACACTTTAGAATATAGTCGTATGCTGGATGTACTAAGCCCAAATCAATTAAACGTTGCGCTTCTTTTTCATAGTCATTGAAGAATTGTAAGAGCATGGTCTGATCACTTTCTTCAAAGGCATATTTGGAATGTTCATATTCCGGTTCTTTAAAGATATCACCATACCGGACGCCATTGCCCCATTCCAAATCGAACACCGAATCAACATCTTGAATATAAGAAGCCAAGCGCTCGACGCCATAAGTAATTTCACTCGTCACTGGATCAGCGCTTAATCCACCCACTTGCTGGAAATAGGTAAACTGGGAAACTTCCATCCCGTCAAGCCAAACTTCCCAACCAACACCAGCACAACCCATTGATGGGTTCTCCCAGTTATCTTCCACAAAACGGATATCATGTTCTAAGGGATCAATCCCTAAGGCCTTTAAACTGTCTAAATAGTATTCTTGAATATTTAACGGTGATGGTTTCATAACCACTTGAAATTGGTGATGTTGATATAGGCGGTTGGGATTATCGCCATAACGACCATCAGCTGGGCGCCGGGATGGCTCAACATAAGCGGCATTCCACGGCTCAGGACCAATAGCCCGCAAAAAAGTATACGGACTCATAGTCCCCGCGCCTTTTTCTGTATCATAAGCTTGCATCAACATACAGCCTTTTTCACTCCAAAATTGCTGTAAGGTTAAAATCATGTTTTGTACATTCAATTTTTTTTCCAATTTTCTACCTCATTTCACAAAAAAAGCCCTATGCAATCTCAAAAAATTGCATAGGGACGAATAACTTCGCGGTTCCACCCTATTTCAGGCCTCACAGCCTGCTCTTCATTATTAATTAAATCAATTCGCCATTTTAATCTACATGTGCTCTCACTAACCACACTCGCTGTACAAACATCTTAATTTTAGCAGTCTTTAGAAGACTGTCAACTCTTCTTTATCCAATTACAACACAAAGCCTTGCTGGCGCACAAATTTCGCCACTTCCGGCCGCCGGATTTCTTTGAAAAAAGCTCGATTTTTTTGTAGCCAATCACTTTGCTGAGCATTTTGCGCGCGCTTTTGATAATAAGCTGCAGTTTGAGCTTGATATGCTGTTAAATCCGCAAACTGTTGGCGCGGATAAGTATCAACGTTCACCTGATTAGCCACTGGTAAGCGCGGTTTGACTTGATTTTTAGTCTGAGGATAACCAATAGTTAGACCAAATAATGGCACGGTCAATGACGGCAAATTTAACCACTCGGCCACTTTGAAAAGATCATTGCGAATCCCACCAATGTAACAAATGCCTAACCCCAACTGTTCAGCAGCGATAACCATACTCTGGGCACTAATAGTTGTATCGACGACACTGACCAACAATGATTCTAAATTAGTTAAACTCGCAATATTTTGCCGATTTTGCTCCAATAAAACTTTTTGCCGATACAAATCCGCAATAAACACATAAAAGACACCACTGTGTACGACGTAAGGTTCACAATTCGCCAATTGTCCCAAATTGCGGCGCAATGTTGCATCATGAATTTCTAAAATAGAAAATGCTTGCACAAAATTAGACGAGGCATTACTTCGTGCCGCCGTAATTAATTTTTGTTTCGTTACTTCATCAAGAGCCCGATCTTGAAAATCGCGCACTGAAGTATGTTGTTGCATAACTTGTAAAAAATCTTCCATTTAAATTGCTCAACCTCTAATTAATTCAAAGTTCTATAATTGCCAGCGAAACATTTGTTCCAAAAATTTTTTACTTTTTGGATAAACGCCCACATTATCTTGATAAATTAAGTCCAAAGTTTTTCGCAACTGAGCCTTAATCGAATCAGAAACTTGTATTTTACCCACTTTTTGTAAATCTAACTGCGCCAAAAAACGCAAATAAGCCACTACTTTGGGGGCTAAATGCAAACGATGTTGATCTCTCGTCCAATGGCGACTACATAAAATACCACCGAAACTTAAAGAATAATCAAAAGTTCCTTGGCGTTCGCCACCAACCACACAACTAGTCAAATTAGGAGCTACACCAAACGGCTTGAGCAGTTGTAGTTCCAAAACATTAGTAATAATTTCTGGATCCAATTGCCGATCAATTAATTTTTGGGCTGCTAAAATTTGTCGGTACCAGGCCAAAGAAACTTTTTGACCACTAAAAGCGCGTAAAATCAAATCATTTTGATAAGTGACATAAGCATTCAGCTCAATGTCCTGCGCCACAGTTTGCAACTGGTGCAAATTTAAAGCATCACTTAAATAAGAAAATCCCGACGTATTAATCGTCCCTTGATACTGACCATACGTAAAAGGCAAAACTAAGCCGCGTTGTTTCGATTGTGCTTTTTTAACCCCACGAGCCAAAAAAGTCACAATGCCAAATTGATCAGTTAACAACCACACCAGTTGATCGTTTTCATGATAATCCTGATTGCGTAAGACCAAACCTTGAAAATTTTGATTACGCTGAACCATCATTACTGCAAATCTTTCAGTGAATAACCAATTCGTGCTAAAAATAGCGGATCTTCGCGCCAATTTTTTTGGACTTTGATCCATAATTTCAAATTGATTTTCTCACCCAGCAAGTCTTCCAATTTTCGACGCGAACGAATCCCAATTTGTTTGAGTAAAGAACCCTTACTACCAATGATAATCTTCTTTTGACTATCGCGTTCCACATAAATAGTAGCATCAATTTGCAATTTATTATTTAAATGTTGATTCATTTGTTCCACCACGACTGCTACTGAATGTGGAACCTCTTGCCGCGTTAATTCTAGAATTTTCTCCCGAATAATTTCTGCAACGACAAAATATTCGGGATGATCGCTAATTTGATCAGCCGGATAATATTGCGGTCCAACAGGCAATTGCTGCCCAATAGCAGTCAATAACTCCGCCACATTATTGCCTTGAGTCGCCGAGACGGGAAACACTTCTTGAAAATGTAATAAGTTACTATATTGTTCAATCAGCGGCAACAAGATGTCTGGATGAACCAAATCAATTTTATTAATTACCAAAAAAACTGGTACTTGGACTGTCTGTAATTTGGCAATAATATTTTGTAAAGTTTTCGTGACAGATTTTTGAGCGCTAACCATTAATAAAATTAAATCGACTTCAGTTAAAGCTGAAAAAGCTGCTTTATCCATATACTGATCCAGATTATTCTTCGGTGTATGGACGCCAGGGGTATCTACAAAAATGATTTGCTGTTGCTCATCTGTATAAATACCTTGAATTTTATTACGTGTGGTTTGTGCTTTGGGAGAAATAATCGAAATTTCACTCCCCAAAATACGATTCATTAAAGTGGACTTCCCGACATTCGGTTCACCAATAATTGCCACAAAACCCGAACGAAAATTATCTACCATGTTCTAAATCTCCTGTTGTAAAAGCTCCTGGCAACAATTGTTCCACACTGACTTGTTGGATTGCTCCTGTTTGATTTGTCAAAAAAACGGGCATTTGCGGATCACAAAATTCACTAATCACTTGCCGACAAGCACCACATGGGGCAATCGGACCGGGAGTATTGCCAGTAATTAATAAAGCTTGAAATTGCCGTTGACCATGCGCAACTGCCTGAAAAATAGCGGTTCTTTCAGCACAATTAGTCAAACCATAAGAAGCATTTTCAATATTACAACCACCAAATAATTGACCATCCTGGGTTAAAAGTGCAGCACCAACTTGAAAATGCGAATACGGTGTATAAGCTTTATCCAACATTTTTGTTGCTAAATCCATTAACTGCTTAGTTTCCATTATTCTGCCAACCCCTTTTTCAATTGAATTACCGCTTCAAACCAAAATCTGCTAAAATTTCCCGCTGCAAACTGAACATTTGCTCAGCTTCCTTTGGTTTAATATGATCCCAACCAGATAGATGCAACAAGCCATGAACGACAGTATAACCTAGTTCTCGCTCAAAAGAATGTCCATATTCTTGTGCTTGTTTAGTGACCACTTCCGGACAAATAAACAAGTCACCAATGTTGCGTGGAATACCAAATTCTGCTGCTAAAGCCTGTGAACTAATGCCATCGTCATCACCATCCTCTAAAGCAAAACTAATGACATCCGTTGGTCGATCTGTTTGTCGATATTTGAGATTAATTTGATGAATTTGCTCGGAAGTACAAAAAGTAATTGAGGCTTCTGTGTTTTCAGGTAAGGCAATTTTTTTTGCCCCTGCCTCAAATAAGCGCTGGACTAAATCTAAATGTTTGTTATCAAGTAAGTGTTGTTCGTCATAAATTTCTAAGTTCATTCTTTACTCCTATTAACTTTAGCATAAGCTTCGATCACTTCCGCTACCACTGGATGACGAACTACGTCGCCGGACTGGAAATCTACAAAACCAATATGTGCTAAGTTACGTAAAATTTGTTGTGCTTGTAACAACCCACTGGGTGAACGCCGAGGCAAATCAATCTGTGTGGGATCGCCATTGACTACCATTTTGGAATCAAAGCCTAAGCGCGTCAAAAACATCTTCATTTGTTCATGCGTCGTATTTTGTGCTTCATCTAACAACACAAAGGCTTCATCTAGTGTCCGACCACGCATGTACGCTAAAGGAGCTACTTCAATGATTTCTCGTTCCAAATAACGATTAGTTTGTTCGGTTCCTAAAATTGAATACAACGCATCATAAATGGGACGTAAATATGGATCCACTTTTTCTTTTAAATCTCCTGGCAAAAAGCCTAAATTTTCGCCGGCTTCCACTGCTGGTCGGGTCAAAATCAATTTTTTAACGCGACCTTTTTTTAGCGCTGCTACAGCCATCACCACTGCTAAATAAGTTTTACCAGTTCCCGCGGGCCCAATGCCAAAAGTAATATCATTTTTTTGAATAGTTTTAATATAATTACGTTGTCCGAGGTTACGTACACGAATTGGTTTTCCCTTCGCATCCCGCAATAAAATTTCATTATAAAGATCTTCAAAGTATTCTAAGGTGCCGGCTTGTGCCATTTGTACAGCACTAACTACATCTGCTTGACCAATCTGAATACCCGAGTGTTGCAAACGACTGAGAACTTTGAGAATTTGTAAAGCTAGATTAACGGCATCATTTGCTCCACTTAAGTCGACACGATTACCAAAAGGATGAATTTTCAGTAACAATTTTTCTGCCAAAATAGTCAAATTAGCATCATTACTGCCAAATAGCACCGCATCATCATTACTTTGTAAATAAAACGATTTAGTTATTTCAACTGTCAAATAAAATTTCTCCTGTCCTTCGTTCAGAACTTATTTTATAAAATTAAATTAATCCCAATTATGAACCAATTTCTGAGCACAATTTTATTTCTAAAATTAGTAGCTAGACCTAAAAAATTAAATCTTTAAAATCCCATTTAGATTGGAACTTTTATATTTGTGCTCATAGCCTCTAACTTGGATCTATCTCTTATTTTATTACAAATTGAAGCTAAAGAAAAAGGCTAAAGCAAAATCACTTTAACCTTAGTACGTTATTGCAGTACTTCTTTGACAATTTTATTAACCAATGAACCATCTGCCTGTCCCTTAACTTGGGCCATCACAGCTTTCATTAATTTACCAAAATCAGCTTTTGATTCTGCGCCTATGTCAGTGGCAGTTTGTTGAATCAGTTGACGAACTTCAGCTTCTGATAGTTGTTGCGGCATGTAATTTTGTAAAATAGCCATTTGAGACTTAGTTTCTGCAACTAAATCGTCCCGATGACCTTTTTCAAATTCTGCTAAAGAATCTTTTTGTTGCTTCATTTGCGAAACAACTACTTGATTTTCTTCATCCGCAGTCAAATCATGACCGACTTCGATCTTCTTGTTCATCAAAGCTGATTTAAGCATTCTGATAACTGACAAACCGGTCTTGTCATGACTTTTCATGGCAACTTTCATGTCAGTCATTAATTGATCAGTGAGGGACATTCCCTATCACACCCCGAATTCTTAACGTCTTCTTCTCTTCTTATTACGCTTACGTGCAGCTTCAGATTTCAGCTTACGTTTTACACTAGGTTTCTCGTAAAACTCACGTTTACGGTATTCTTGAAGAGTACCACTCTTAGAAACAGAACGTTTAAACCGACGAAGAGCATCATCAAGAGACTCGTTCTCACGAACAACGGTCTTAGCCATATGATATCCCTCCTTCCGCTTCATTACGTAACCGTTTATTACAACAGTTCTTAACTAGTATAACAAACAATTCGATAAGTTGAAACCATAATTTACCGACTTTGACTAGCTTTTTTAAAATAAAAATGCTAATTTGAAAGAAAAACAGTAGGTGATTATGTTGAAACAAATAGTTTATACGATTTCCGATTCTTCTGGTGAAACCACAACTAATTTTTCTCGCTCCATGTTAGCCCAATTTCCTCAAATTCAAATGACGCAAAAAAGATACTCATTTGTTAATGACGTCCCTAAATTAACCGCAATCTTAAAACGTGCTCAAGCAGAACAAGCGATTGTTTTTTACACACTGAGTAGTCCGCAATTAGATCAGATCGTGAAAGATTTTAAACATGATCAAAACATGTTGTGTTTTGATATTTTGAACCCTTACTTGTCAACCATTGAAGCTTTTACCGGCAAAACGGCTTCGCATGAAATCGGTGCCGCCCGAAAACTAAGTTCCCAATATTTTAAGCGCATTGAAGCTATTGACTTTGCCGCGGAAAATGATGATGGAAAAAATCCGCACAGCATGTTAGAAGCTGATGTTGTTTTACTCGGTATTTCTCGAACTTCTAAAACACCATTAACTTTTTATTTGGCTAATCAGCAAATCAAAGCGATGAATTTGCCCTTAGTACCGCAGGTTCAATTACCGCCTGAACTGTGGCAAGTTGATCCTCATAAAATCATTGGTTTAACCAATGATGAGGAAGTACTTCAAAAGATTCGTGAACAGCGAATGCTCTCATACGGTTTACCTGCTCAAAATAATTATTCCAGTAGTGATAAAATCAAACAAGAATTAAACTATGCTACACAACTTTATGAAAAGTTAGGTTGCCTAGTTATTAACGTGGCTAACAAATCTATCGAAGAAGTAGCAGCCATTATTGAAGATAATTTACATTTGAACAGCTTTACTACTAATTAAAAAATTAAACAAAGGCAAATAAAAAAGACCTAACTAATCAGATAGTCATGACGACCAAAATCTTGATGTTAGGTCTTTTATATGTTAATAAATGTGTTCTTGATAAAACCGTCCCATAATCATTTTGGCTTCAGTGATGCTCACAAAAGCATAGGGATCGGATTGATGCATAGCTTGACGAAACAAGGGTAATTCATACTGTGAAATAACCGTAAACAACATCGTCTTTTTAGTATGCCGATAAGCGCCTTCCACATCGTTCACAATCGTAATGCCCCGTCGCATTTCGTCTTGAATTTGGTGAATCACTTGCTGCGCGTGTGATGTCACAATAATGACTTGTAATTTTTGATCACGAGTATATAAAGCATCAATTAAACGACTATTGATAAATATGCTCAAAATTGTGTATAACGCATGAACCCAACCAAAAAGAAAACCAGAGCCAATGACAATAATCAAGTTAAAGGACAAATTAATTGTGCCGACACTTTTACCGACTTTTTTGCGTAACACAATCCCGATAATATCTAAGCCACCAGTCGACAACTCATTTTTGAGCGCGAGCCCCGTGCCAAAGCCATTAAACACTCCCCCAAAAATTGCACAAATAATAGGATCAAATTGTACCTTAACTGGTGGTAATAACCGCATGAGAATCGTAGATAAAGCAACCGCGATGACCGTAAAGATCGTAAAATTGTGTCCGATTTTTTTCCAGGATAAAACTAACAAAGGTAAATTGAACAAAGCATATAAAAATGCCACGGGTACTGATATTGCCAACCAACGATTCAGTAAAGTGGCAATCAATTGGGCAAAACCAGTAATACCGGAACCATAGATATGACCTGGCGTCCAAAAGATATTCACCGCAATTGAGACACAGACAGCATAAACCACTGCGACTGATAATTTAGTCAAAGTACGATATCGTTTTAAAACTTGTTCTATTTCCTTCATCAATGTGTAAAGTCCTTTATAGATTTACTTGCATTAAATACTTTAACACATTATTTCTAGAAAAAAAGTTTATTTAGAGGTCGTTTTTACTAGATCAATATATTTACCATAACCAGCAGCTTCCATTTGTGCTAAAGGGATAAACTTCAAAGCCGCCGAATTAATACAGTAACGTAACCCCCCATCTTCCTGTGGTCCGTCGGTAAAGACATGTCCCAAATGGGAATTGGCTTGTTTACTGCGAACTTCCACACGCTCCATATGGTGACTAGAATCTCTTCTTTGCGTCAACGGAGCAATTGGTTGACTGAATGCGGGCCAACCACAACCAGATTGATATTTTTTAGCTGAAGAAAATAGTGGTTCTCCACTCACAATATCCACATAAATCCCCGGTTCAAAAAAGTCATCATATTGATTATCAAATGCGCGCTCTGTACCTTGCTCTTGTGTTACTTGATATTGTAAAGGTGTTAATTGTTGTTTTTGTTTTTCATACATAAAAAATTACCTCCTAAGCCATTATTTTAAAGGATTAGGAGGTAATCTTCATTAGATATGCTACTTTTTAATTTCTAAATCTAAATCTGTTAACTGGTTTTTCGCTACGGGTGCTGGTGCTTGCATCATAGGTTCAGACGCTTTCGAATTCTTTGGAAAGGCAATGACATCGCGAATATTATCCCGGTGCGCTAAGAGCATGGCGAAACGATCCAGGCCAATTGCTAGGCCGCCATGTGGTGGAAAACCATAATCTAAGGCATCTAGCAAAAAGCCAAATTGTTCTTGTGCTCGTTCTTTCGTGAAGTCTAACGCTTTAAACATTTTTTCTTGAATATCACGTGTATGAATCCGAATCGAGCCCCCGCCCAACTCATAACCATTCAAGACAATATCGTAACTTTGCGCGTGAGCTTTATGCGGATCTGTCTCCAATAAAGCCACATCTTCTTCGTTAGGCATCGTGAATGGATGATGTGCCGCCGTCCAGCGCTCAATGCCCTCATCATATTCAAACAACGGCCAATCAACGACCCATAGGAAATTAAATTGATCTTCATCATAGAGTTTTAATTCTTTCGCAAAGTGTTTCCGTAAATAACCTAAGGAATCAGCACAGACTTTGCGACTATCTGCAACAAATAAAACTAAATCATTATTAGCTAAAGCTAAACGTGCTTTTAAAGCTGCAGCTTGATCTTGTACAAATTTTGCGACAGGACCCGTTAATTGGTCATCATTAACTTTGATCCAGGCCAAGCCTTTGGCACCAAAGCGTTTAATATATTCTTGTTGGGCTTCAATCTTTTTACGTGAGTATT
The DNA here is from genome assembly GCF_058107145.1 of Bombilactobacillus sp. ESL1197. NCBI lineage: Bacteria > Bacillati > Bacillota > Bacilli > Lactobacillales > Lactobacillaceae > Bombilactobacillus > Bombilactobacillus sp. ESL1197. The sequence goes on along the minus strand of NZ_JBYLTY010000001.1, from coordinate 1,110,175 downwards.
GATCAGCAGCATTTTTAACAACAATCGCTTTGACTTGTCCTTGATTAGCTAGTGCACTTTGAAAGACTTTAAAAGTTGAGTCCTTAAATAAATCACTGAGATCTTGTAACTCCATGCCAAACCGGGTGTCAGGTTTATCTGACCCAAACCGATCCATAGCTTCATTCCAAGTCAACCGCGGAAATGGTAACTGAACATCAATCCCCTTGACATCATGCATGACTTGAGCAATTAAGCCCTCAGTCAAATCTTGGATTTGTTGCGCACTCAAGAAACTAGTTTCCATATCAATTTGCGTAAATTCCGGTTGGCGATCGCCGCGCAAATCTTCATCCCGAAAACAACGTGCCACTTGATAATAGCGATCAAACCCAGCGCCCATCAATAATTGCTTAAACAGTTGCGGTGATTGTGGTAAAGCATAAAAGCTGCCTGGATAAACTCGTGAGGGTACCAAATAATCACGCGCACCTTCAGGCGTCGACTTGGCCAAATCGGGCGTTTCAATGTTGATAAAACCGTGCTGGTCAAAGTATTGGTGCACCGTGGCCATAATTTGGGAACGAATGCGTAACCCCGCTTGCATCTCAGGCCGCCGTAAGTCTAAATACCGATATTTTAATTTAGTTTCTTCACTCGCATCAACATCATCTTCAATATTAAACGGTACCGTCTTGGCACGATTCAAAATTTCTAAGGTGCTGACTTTAACTTCGACTTTACCAGTCTTCATCTCAGCATTAATAGCCTCTTGGGAGCGAGCCACAACTGTCCCTTGAACACTAATTACGTATTCCGAATGCAGTTGATCCGCTTGCTTTAAAATTTCTGAGCCATTTTCTTGATTAAATACTAACTGAACAATCCCCTCACGGTCACGTAAATCCACAAAAATTAAATTACCTAAATTTCGTTTCTTTTGAACCCAACCAGCTAAGGTTACTTCTTGATTCAGATATTTTTCATCAATCAAGCCGCAATAATTTGTTCGTTCCATCGTTTTACCCCTTTTTAATTTTAGCCAATAAATCAGCTTGATCATCTAAGTTAACAGCAATTTCTTGACCATCAGCTAATCGTTTTAACTTAGCTTGGCGCGTCTGCAATTCGCTATCACCAATGGTCAAAGTAAATTTCGCCTGCAGGCGGTCCGCTTGCTTAAACTGGCCTTTAACTTTTTTATCCAAATAATCTCGTTCAGCACTGATGCCGGCTTGGCGTAATTGAGCTAATAACTGTGACACGGCTAAAGAATCCGCACTATCAACGCTCACTAAATAAACATCAGGTCCCACCATTTTCGGTAAATGCTGGTTTTCAGCTTCTAATAATAACATTAAGCGCTCAATACCGAGGCCAAAGCCAACTCCTGACACGTCTGGCCCACCTAATTGCTGCACCAAACCGTTGTAACGTCCTCCAGCAATCACCGTCATTTCTTGGTTATTAAAGGCGGCACTTTGAACCATGATTTCATAAATTGTATGATTATAATAATCCAAACCGCGCACCATATTGGAATCAATCGTATATGGAACTTTCAACGCATCCAATAGCGCAGTTACTTGTTGAAAATGTTCTTGAGCTGCAGGCGTTAAATAATCTAAAATCGACGGTGCACCTGCGACAATCTCTTGATCATGAGCATCTTTACTGTCCAAAATTCGTAATGGATTCTTCTGCAAACGAACTTGCGAGTCAGCACTCAATTGCTCTGCCAACGGCGTCAAATAAGCTAATAATGCTTGATGATAAGCTTGACGAGTTTCTTGATCACCTAAAGTATTGAGCGCAACCGTATAATTATTAATTCCTAATTCATTTAAGAAACTGACCGCCATGAGAATTGTTTCAACATCTAGTTGTGGACTATCACTGCCTAATGCTTCTACGCCAATTTGGTGAAACTGACGTTGACGACCGGATTGTGGTCGCTCATAACGAAACATCGGACCTTTATACCAAACTTTATAAGGGCGCACATACTCGGGCGCAAATAACTTATTTTCTACATAAGCACGTACCACACCAGCTGTGCCTTCAGGCCGTAAAGCTAAGTGCCGGCCACCTTTATCTTCAAAATCATACATTTCCTTGGAAACAATATCAGAAGTATCACCAGACGAACGCGCAAATACATCATATTGTTCAAACATTGGGGTTCTGATTTCATGATATTGATAATTTTTAAAAATTTGTTGGGCTGTGGCTTCAATAAATTGCCATTTTTCAGATTCTCCAGGTAATATATCAACTGTACCTTTAGGTTTTTGATACCGCATCTTTAATCCTCCTTCATCTTCAGACAAGATCGCAATAATTCATTGAGCATTGTTCCAAACTGTGATACTGCCAGCACCAAGTATAAAATTCAACTATAATTTTCATAACCGCACTGGACAACAATCTTTTCAAGTCACAGGTCTTAATTTGCCAATGATGTGACCGCTTCACTAAAAAACACCCTTGCTCAAAAACAAGGGTGTAAATTAATTACACGGTACCACCTTAATTATCGCTACAGTTAACGCCTGCCAGACGAATTAATTTATTCTCGTCACTGTTACTTTAAGTGAATACTCTCACCGTCATATTCTCTCTGTTAATTTAAAGTAATACTACATTACTACTCTCTTACTAAATTACCATCATCAAAGAGAAAGTCAAGTCTGAACCAGCCAGTTTTTCAATTTGGTGATTTATTTTCAAGCAACCTTAATTTTCAAGAGGATTGCTCTCAAAAACCATTAGATCATTCAAACTTTAAGTTCGACTAAGTCGTAAAATTTCCAAACTCCAGTTCAAATATAATGGCTATTTGCTTTTTAATATTATAATATAGTATTAATCAATATTACAGGATGTCAAATTCATGTTTAAACGCGTAAAACAAATTTTTTCGAAAAATAATTATCATTTGATGAGCTTCTTTTTAATTATTGGATTATTATGCTTAGCTAGTTATTCAACTTTAACTTTGGCTCAATCTAATCAAATTACGGTACAGGCTAATTTCTTAAACGTCCGGTTGGGACCTAGTCTGTCTTACGATACAATTACTCAAGTTAAACGTGGCGAACATTTAACAATCCTCAGTGAAAAAAATGATTGGTATCAAGTGCGGATTGATAGTGACAAGATTGGCTGGGTTGCCAGTTGGCTAATTGCTAATAATGACGCTAACACTTCCAGTAATACCTTTGGTGTGATCAAAGCTCCTAATACTAATGTACAAAAATATCCGCAAAAATCATCACCTGTTTTAGGAACTTTAATGCAGTCCGATAAAGTCAACATTGTTTACTCTCAAAATAATTGGAGTCAAATCCTATTTGACAAGACAGTAGGCTGGATTCCTAATTCTGAATTGATCATTACTGATAAAGTTCCGGAAAAAATTCAACAAGGATCCCAAAATTCCGGAACTTCCAAAACTGCTAACATCCAATCAGTAACTACCTTACAAAACAATACCCAAATTTATCAACAACCTAACCTGAATTCAAAGATTGTCGCACATATCACCGATCAAACAACTCTACCTTATCTTGGTCGTAGTGGTAAATTTTATAAAATTCGGCTCAATTCGGGAGAAGAAGGCTATATTGCTAGTGGATTAGTGTCAATTTCGGACACTCGCCATGCACTACCTACTGCAGCCACCAAATTACCTGAAGCGACAATCGTTTTAGATCCGGGACACGGTGGTAACGATCCGGGAGCATTATCGGCTAATCAAAAACACTATGAAAAAACATATACTTTAAAAATTATGCAAATGTTACAAGCCAAATTAGAGCAAACAGGAGCGAATGTTATTTTAACGCGACATTCTGATACTAATATTGCTCTCGCCGACCGGGCCCGAACTGCAAACAAACTCAACGCAGACGTTTTTATTAGTCTACACTTCGATGCCAGTGACAATGGTCATGCTAGTGGTATTACTACTTACTACTATTCTGCCAAAAAAGATCGGCGATTAGCACAGCATATTAACCAAAATCTAAAACACACAGCTTTACCAAATCGCGGACTAAAATTTGGCAATTTTGAAGTTTTACGAGAAAACGAACAACCTGCCATCTTAATCGAAGGCGGTTATATCAATAATAAAAAGGATTACCGAAAAATCAGTAATCCTACTTATCAAAAACAATTAGCCGATGCCATTTATCAAGGACTGGTGCAAAATTTCCAGTGAATTAATAATTGATAGCTACTTTTGAAACATATTAACTAATTAATGCACAAACAGTGGCTGCATATCGTTCAACTGTTGGACACTATATTCGGCTGTGGCACGATCATGAAAACCATCGACATCAAAATAAATACTGGCAATCTCAGCATTATGTCCGGCTAACACATCTAACGAACGATCGCCGATCATCACCGTTTGCTCTTTGGATAGTTGATATTTTTTTATCAAGTAATTCAAAGCTTGGGGATTAGGTTTCCGGGCAAAGGTTAAACTAGATGTAATAACTTCTGTAAATAACTGTGCAATTCCTTGCTGCTGCAACAAATCTCTCACTTGATTATCGCGATGCGTCAATAAAAAGTTTTGACCACCAGCTGCTATAACAGTTCGTAAAATTTCTTGTGCTTGTGGATAAAGCTGAACTTTCAGTTGTGCCTGATGATCCAAATTTTGATAATATTTTTGCATAGTCACAAAATCCAGCTGTAGACTTTGTGCAGCCATTTGTAATTCCTTCGTGACTGAACCCAACTTGATTTTTCGATACAACTGCTGATCTGAGATTGCTACATCGTCATTAAAATGTTGCAACGTTTGCTTGAGACTTTTTAAAATTCCCGGATACGTATCTGCTAAAGTACCATCATAATCCCAAATTGCATATTTAAACATTGATCAATTACCTCTCATAAATGATTGTCATTGGACCATCATTAGTTAATTGCACTTGCATGTCGGCGCCAAACCGTCCTGTTTGCACCACCAAATTGCTACTCCGCAATTGCTGATTGAATTGCTCGTATAAATCTTTGGCCAAAGCTGGTGCCAGTGCTTCTGTAAAACTCGGACGGTTACCCTTTTTAGTATTAGCGTACAGAGTAAATTGTGAAATTGATAAAATGGCTCCTTGTACATCCAAAATAGATAAATTGGTTTTACCTGCCTGATCAGCAAAAATCCGACTATGCAAAATTTTAGGTACTAAATAATTGACTTGCTCAATTGTGTCGTCGTGCCCAAATCCGACCAATAACATTAAACCGGGCCCAATTTGACCAACCACTGCTTGATTAATACTAACTTGTGCTTGTAAAACTCGCTGTGCTACTACCTTCATTCAAATCAATCCTTAATTAATCACTCGTTGCACGTCGTAAACATCCTGAACATTATTGATCTTATTCATAATATCTTTTAAGTGTTCCAAATTTCTAACTTTTACTGACAAAGTGATATGCGCCATCCGATCTTGATCAACATGACCATTGACACCAGACAACAAATCACTCCGTTTATTGACAACTTGCAATACATCAGTCAATAAACCATTGCGATTATAACCAAACACCTCTAATTTGACATTATAATGATGGTCATGAACATTCCCCCAACTTGCCTCAATCAAGCGGTTATTAGTGCTCTCTAAATCAATATTGGGACAAGCTGCGCGGTGAATAGTTACGCCTCGACCTTTAGTAATATAACCCACAATTTGATCGCCTGGAATCGGGGTACAACATTTGCCCATGTGAATCAATAAGTTATCTGCACCTTGAATATTGACTTCTCGATCCTGAGTTTCATTGGCCACAATTTTTTCTTCTGGCGGCACTTCCGTTTCGGGCGGGGTGTCCTGTAAAATCTTTTGTTCTAATTCAGCTTGCTTTTGTTGTTCCAACTTTTTACGATCCGCTTCTGTCAAACGGTTAACAACCCCAATAGCAGAAATTTCACCATAACCCACGGCTGCCAATAATTCTTCAATAGTTTCAAAATTATAACGTTGACAGACATTACTTAACATTTTTTTACTCAAGTAAGTTTTAGGAGCAAAATTGCGGTCCAGTAATTCACGTTCTAGCTTATTGCGACCTTCTTCGATATTATCTTGCCGATCAACACTTTTAAAGTAGCGTTTAATCTTATTCCGCGCTCTTGAAGTATAGACTAGATTTTCCCAATCGCGACTGGGTGCGGCATTACTTTGGGTTAATAATTCTACAATATCGCCGTTACGCAGCTTATAATTAAGCGGAACCATTTTTCCATTCACTTTGACACCCGTCGTATGATTACCAACTTCAGTGTGCACTTGATAAGCAAAATCTAAGGGAATAGAGCCCTTCGGCAATTCTAAGACTTCGCCTTTAGGGGTAAATACATAAACCCGATCACTAAAAATGTCGCCCTTCACACTTTGCATAAAATCTGCATCATTGGTCGTTTCTTCTTGGATCTCCATAATTTCACGAAAGACATCAATCTGATGGTCGTTTTGATCCAAAGTAATGGCGGACTTTTTGCCTTCTTTATAAGCCCAATGGGCAGCCACCCCAAATTCCGCTACTTCATGCATTTGATAGGTACGAATTTGCACTTCTAAAGGTCGCCCTTGGGGACCAATGACGGTCGTGTGTAAAGATTGATACCCGTTAACTTTCGGCACTGCAATATAATCTTTAAAGCGTCCAGGCATCGGCTTCCACTTCGCATGAATATTACCTAAAACACTATAACAATCTCGCACTGAATTAACCATAATGCGAATTGCTAACAAATCATATAATTCTTCAAAACGTTTGTGTTTTTCTTGCATCTTTTTATAGATAGAGTAAATATGCTTTGCCCGACCACTAATGTCATAATGAATGTTTAATTGATCAATATTTGCCTGAACTTCCTGAACTGCTTGTTTAATATAAGCTTCACGCTGTGTGCGTTTGGAATTCATGAGATGAACAATCCGATAATACTGTTGTGGATTAAGGTAACGCAAGGATAAATCTTCCAATTCCCATTTAATTGTACTGATTCCCAAACGATCCGCCAACGGCGCATAAATTTCTAAAGTTTCATTGGCAATCCGCCGCTGCTTATCCGGCCGCAAATAATTTAACGTCCGCATATTATGCAAACGATCCGCTAATTTCACCATGATAACGCGCATATCCTTAGCCGTTGCAAGTAACATTTTGCGATGATTAGCAGCTAATAATTCTTGATGAGATTTGTACTTATATTTGGAAATTTTAGTTACGCCTTCCACAATATTAGCCACATCATCACCAAATAATTCTCGAATATCACCAGAAACAATCTTAGTGTCTTCCACTACATCGTGTAAAAAACCTGCCGAAACAGTATCCGGATCCATTTTTAAATTAGCTAAGATAGCCGCCACTTGAATGGGATGAACAATATAAAGCTCCCCCGAAGCTCGCCTTTGATCTTGATGCACATAAGCCGCCATCTGATAAGCTTTTTTAATATAACTAACATGACGTTCGTTCATATAAGTAGCACATAACGCAAAAACTTCATCAGCCGTATAAACTTTTTCTTTCGACAAAACCGACTGCACCTACCTTTCAGTATAATCTTTCATTAGAGCTTGCTGGAACCACCAGTTCTCTGGTACAGTTCTACAATTCATTACTTAGACATGAGACTAACTGCAGATTGATCATTAATAGTAATTATTTAGAAGTACTCAACAAAAAGGCTAAATACTCCACTAACAAATATAAAATTACCAACAAATATGCATAGATACTCGTCAAATAATGCAATAAAACTAGAAGCAAAAAGAAACCTGGAAAAATTCCAAACGTCCATTTAGGTTGGCGTGTTCTTTTAATCCATCGACCATACAAAACCGCCAAAATTAAATTTAATACTAAAAAGATCAAACCAACTCGCCAAGATTTACCGAGTTTAAAGGTCCCCGCAATTAAAGGGAGGGTAATCGTTAAAACAATTGTTAATAAACAGATTTGACAATAATTCGATTGCCAACATTTTAAAATAAATTTTTTCACGTTAATATTCCTTGTTCAATTCAATTTGGTAAGACAAAGTACTTAAAAAGTACAGCGGTGCCGTTTCTGCCCGCAAAATACGCGGACCTAGGCCACAACTAATATAGTTATTGTGCAACAATTGAGTAATTTCTTCAATATGAAAACCACCCTCGGGGCCAAATAAACAAATAATTGACTGCTGGGCTTGCAAAGTCTGCAAAGTTTGTACCAATTGGGCTGTTTCACCTTGTTTAGCGGCTTCTTCGTAAGCAATCAAGCGATGATCTGCTGGAAAATCTAATAATTCGGTCACATTATTTAAATAGCTAATTTTAGGAATGACCAAACGTTGTGACTGGGCCGCTGCTGCTTGCGCAATTTCTTGTAAGCGGGCCATTTTTTTAATTCTAACCGCCGGTTTCCATTTCATAATCGAATAACGGGCTTCAAAAAAAATCAACTGGTGTACACCTAATTCAGTTGCTTTTTGAGTAATTAATTCCAGCTTGTCTTTTTTCGATAAGGCACAGGCTAAAGTGACTTGCACCGGCAGTTCCGTTATCTGACGTGCTTGGGGTTTGAGAGTCACTTCAAAACTAGTTGCTAAAATATTACTGATTGTTGCCACAAAAGTCGCCTGGCTCTGATCAACCAGCCAAAATTGTTTACCTACTGGATAGTGCAACACCTTAATTAAATGTTGGTAATGTGGATTGCCCAACTCTAAACTTGAGGTGTTGGGGGCAAGCGTTTCTGACCAAAAAACTTGTTGCATTAACTTTGCTCCTTTTGAGCTACCAAACAAGACCAGCCCGAACTAATCAATTCTTGTTGAATAACTAAATGTTGCTGTTGTAATAATTTTTTCATAGTTTCTGCTTGTTCCACCAAAAATCCGGACACAATCACTAAGCCTGAAGTATTAAGACGGTCATTGATTTGTGGCATTAAGGCAGTTAGTGGGTCTAATAGCATATTCGCCACAACCATGTCGGCTGTCTGTTGAACACCCGTTAATAGTGAATTTTGACAGACTTGAAACTGACTAGTGAGCTGATTGAGTGCAAAATTTTCTTGAGCAACAGTCACAGCTTCTGCCGATAAATCATAACCATAGAGCTGATTAACACCAAGCTTGGCCGCAGCAATAGCTAAAATCCCCGTGCCCGTTCCGACATCAATTAACGACTCCTGTCCATGAATAAACAGTTCCAATGCTTGCAAACAAAGCTTAGTCGTGGGATGTTCACCCGTACCAAAAGCTTCCTGTGGTCGCAGCATAATTTCTGTGGTGGCTGGTTGAGCATCTTTTTGCCAAGCGGGAACAATCTTTAAAAAATGACTAACAGTTACTGGTTGATAGTATTTTTGCCAATACTTACCCCAATGCACATCAACATTTTCATGTAGGTGTAATTCATACTGATCTGCAGCAATGCCCCATTGCTTTAACTCTTGTTGTAATTGTTGGCACCACTGTTGATTCAATGTCTTTGCCGGCAAATAAATTGCCAATCCTTGATCATCTGGCAAGGTTTCAATCCCTTGAATTTGTTGTTGAATTAATACTGCACTAATTAAATCTAAATTCTGAGTAGCAGTTGTAATGATTAGTTGATTAAAAACTGGTTGACTCATTTAATTATTTTCCTTTACTTTTTTTGAAGTGACATACTTTTTAGTCAAATGTTCAAACTGCTGTTGAACAGTGACCAAGCGTTCATCATCTTGACGGACTTGCTTCAAGATTTGCTCAAAGTCTTGTTTTTGTAAATTAACTTTGGTAGTTTTACGACGTTTAAACATGAAATTCTCACCTATTAGCTCTAAAAATCTAAATCATGTTAATATTATAAATGAAATTCAAAAAGGAGACACGATTTTATGTCCAAAAAAAAGCGTTTATCGAAAACCTTGGTGGAGAAAATTTTAGACAAGCAAAAAATCACTTACCAACCCGTGGATTTTGCCACCCAGCAAGTTGGTGATGTTCAGCAAATTAAAGATGATCCAACCAACGAATTACACGTTTATAAAACATTAGTACTCAATGGTTCTCAAAGCGGTCCTTTAGTGGGTGTTATTCCATTAAATCAACATTTAAGCTATAAATTATTAGCCAAAGCCTCCCACAATAAAAAAGTAGCCATGGTTCCCTTAAAAATGCTCAAACAAACTTCTGGCTTTGAACACGGCGCTAACAGTCCCGTCGGTATTCGTGAACAGCATAATTATCCTATTTATTTTGACCAACAAGCACTTACTGATCAAAAAATCACTTTTTCAGCTGGTAAAATTGGTCGCTCCGTAACCGTGAATATTCAAGATGTTTTGCCTTTAGTTGACGGACAGATCGCTAACATTGCCGTTGCTAAGCCAGAACAATAATTCTCTTACTTATTGGACAGTAGCTCATGTTGACCCAGGGCGCCAATGAACACATAAAATGGTAGGAACTGAATCAAATAACGACTCATTCCTGATTCAAAAAGCATTAAATAGAGTAAGCCACCGATAATCGTCAAATATAAGCAAACTTGTAAAAAGTGTGGTTGTTGCCGCCGCTGTTGCCATAAAGTAATGACTGCTCCCACTAGAATCGCAATCCACCAAACCTGTGCCAACACATAATAAATTGACACATAATGGCCTAAAGGATAAAACAAACTGCGTAAGAAGCCACCCAAAGTGGTTGTTTGGGGGCGATTTTGAATCAGAAAACCCCGCGGTGTGGAATTTTCACCCCAGCCAAATGATCCGTCGCGCACAGTATAGTAAAATTTTTTCATTAAAAATAGCGGATAGCGCCAGCCCATTTTTAAAACCCGCTGTTGATACGTTTGCCAGCCTAATTGTGTTTTATTTTTTTCACCTTTAGTAGCTACAATGCGATTGAAATCTGTCACGTTCCAAGCACCATGTCCCTTAGAACCTAACATCATATAGTACGTAGCTGGGTGCTTTAACTCAGACTTAATCGGATATAGTTGTTGATGTTGATTAATTGTACTGATTGTCACGAAAGTTAAACCAAAACCAACCAAACTAGTAATTAATAAGAAGCAGCTACTTTTTTTCCAAGGTGTTTTTAAAATTACAAGTACTAATATCAATGCCAGCGCAAAAATGATACTGGAAGCTTTCATATACCAACCTAAGGCAAGCATAATCCCCGCCACAGCACTCCACCCGTAACGCTTCATGGAAGTCTGTGTCATTTTAATATTGACCAAACTATAAATCGCTAATGCGGTGGTTAATAACGATAAGGTATCAGTATAAGTAATAATAACCCACGGACTAAATACTAAAGTAATTGTTAATACTACTAATGCAGTGTGCGCTACCTTTTTAGCAGTAATTTTTTTCAAAGTTAGATAAAACAAGACTACTGCTAAATCAATAGCTACGGCATTAAAACAATTAATGAAGGTCCAAGTTAAACTTAAATGTAACAATTGACTCAGCATTAGTAAACCAGCATAACAATAAAACAGTAACAAATTATTTGAACAATAAGATAAGTAGTTATATAGTACATAATTATTTTTATACATGGTGCGCTGAGTTAACGACATCAATACTTTCTGTGGATCCCAGTCATTACTCGTACTTAAAGCCATAATTAAAATAATTTGCCAAATTAGTCCTGCCGCAAATAAACACCAACTAATTATTTTCTGTTGCTGATTTGTCAGCTGTCGCCAGAGATAAATTCCAAGCGCTAATAAGGCCACAGACCCGATGGTTAAACTTCCTAGCCAGAGGCGATGGTTGCTTAAGCGTTGTGGCCCATAAAAGATTGCTGAAACTAACATCCCTAGCATTAACAACCATGTTAGCCACTGCAATAATTTAGCTAATTTTTGTCGCACAAGTGCCATAATCTTCTCCTTTAAGATATTTGAATGTCTGATTTAGCAGCAAGCAACTGTAAAAAAGGATTCAAAACCCCATTGTGAGTTTTGAATCCTTGAGTAATGCCCCTGCCAAGGAACTATATTATACACCTAATTATTGTCTTCCGGATAGTCGGAGTCATTAACTTGGAAAATTATCCTATCTCATTAATGCTGGGACCTTTATAATAAAGCTAGAACTTGAAAAAAGTTCTCTATAACTACTAATCACAGCAAGAAAAACTTTTATGATTCAGTTTAAGAACAAAGGAGGATTTACTATGCATTTACCAATTTATCGTTCCCGATCTAATAAAGTTTTGACTGGTGTTTTGGGCGGAATAGCAGAATATTTCGACTGGAATGCTAATGTCCTGAGGATTTGTTGGGTTGTACTGACCGTTACACCTTTTCCCGGAGTGATACTGTATTTATTATTGTGGTTATTAATGAAATAACAATTAACACCCTATTCTTAGGCTCTCTGAATTAGTATTTTATAGCCAATTAGAGTCGTTCATCGCAGTTGGAACAAAAGTTGCTTAAAAGTGAGTACTATAAAAGGCCGATGTTCATTTAAATTACGAATTTTTTGTCCCCCCACCTCAATATTTTAAGATAAGAAGGAAAGCTTTGACTCAATTTGCATAATTTTTAGACATTTTCCTTTTGTGTGATCTACTTCTAATTATATGTAACACCAGAATTTAATCTTCATAAAATAATTGTTCAATGGTCATTTCAAAATACTGAGCAATGATTAACATTTCATAATCATGAAAGGGCGCCTTACCGCGTTCTTTTTGCTCATATTGGCGGCGGTTTTTTAAACCAATTAATTGTGCCATTTGCGTGGTAGTTAATCCCCGATTTTGCCGTGCGGTTCTTAAATGAAATTTAGGTTTTAAATAAGCTGCTTTCAAGACTTTCTTATCCAAAGTTTTTTGATCTAATTTCTTCATGATAATTTTACTCCTCTTTGCTAATATCTCATATTGCAATATTTACGTCAAGCTTTTCAGATTTAAATTCAAAAGTTGCTTAATATTTATTGGCTGTGATATATTTATCGCAAGGAGTGATTTTATGCCCAAAAATATCTTAGGACCTATTATTAAACAATTACGTTTAAAACAACATTTAACTCAAAAGGAACTGAGTAAACTAACCGGCTTCAATCAAAATACTATTTCCAATCATGAAAATCAAAAGCGCTCACTACGCGAAGAAGAAATTCTGAGCTATGCTAAAGCATTAAATGTGACACCACAAAAATTATTTGATAATTATCGTCAAACTACGAAAACTCCAGAACTAGTGCGTAAGTATAATTATTTTCCCGAAGGAATTTCCGCTGGTTTACCCCAAGAAGTTGATCCTTTTACTGATCAGCAAATGCAAACCATCAGTTTACCCAGCCAAATTTTAGGTAAATATTCAGATGTCAGAGATATTATATTTCTCCCAGTTAATGGGGAATCCATGAACCGCGTGCTACCTGATGGCTCCTTAATCGGCTTACAAAAAATCAATCAACTCTCCGAATTACACAATGACGATTTAGTTGTCTTTCAAGTTAATCAGGCAGTAGCCGTTAAACGTTTTTACTATGATGCCCAAAGACGGTTTGTACAATTTATTCCAGATTCTAATAATCCTGATTTTCCAACTTTAACCTATCAGATTGATGACTTTAATGAAACTTGTATTATTGGTAAAGTCATCATTTGTATCACTAATTTTTAGACAAAAAAGCTTCGAACAACCTGCGCAAGCGGTTTTCGAAGCTTCTTTAAATTAAATAACGTGTCGTTCAAAGGGTTGATCACTGATACCTTCACTTAAGATTTGCTTACACCATTCTTTAGCAGAAAATAAGGAATGATCGCGATAATTACCACAACTATAAATATCAGTTCCTTGTACGTCATCCCAAGTAATTGTTTCAGCAATTTCCGTTAAGGATGATTTTAAAGCTTGAGCAACTTCCGTCGTGGAATGTTGACCCCAAACAATTAAATGAAAACCCGTCCGACAGCCAAACGGTGAACAATCAATCACGCCGTCCAAACGATCACGTAACAGTCCTGCTAGTAAATGCTCAATCGTGTGTAAGCCTGCTGTTGGAATTGCATTTTGGTTAGGTTGCACTAAGCGCAAATCATAATTACTAATTAGATCACCCTTAGGTCCGTGCTCTTCACTAATCAACCGCACATAAGGTGCCTTCACTTTCGTATGATCTAAAGTAAAACTTTCAACTTTTGCCATATTAACGCCTCTTTCATTCAGTTCTAAAGTTATTTTACTACTGAAAGGCTTTTTTGGCGAAACGTAACTTGCTTTTAAAATATAACTTGCATATAATTCTTGCAATTAGATAATTAATTTATAAGGAGAGCCAATAATGTTTACAATCTTATTCTTATTAATCTTATTTTTGATTGGTGGTCTCAGTTGGAAATTACTCAAATTTTCTGTCAAATTATTTTTTCTACCATTACTTTTAATTAGCGCAATTATTATTTTGTTTTTCCACTTAATTTGGCTGATCATTCCAATTTTAATAATCTGGGCCATTTTAAATTTAGTCCAACATTAACTTTTGCCAAAAGATTTCCATAAAAGTAAAAATCAACTCATACGTTGACTTTTACTTTATTTTTTTGTCAAGCTACTATTTTGATATAATAGATCTAGTTTTAATTGAAAGGATCAAATTCAGATGAAAAAGTTAATTATTTTAATCAGAACATTATTTATGACAACCCTTGTTTTTAGTGGCTGTGCTTCTAAGACCACTGCTCCTAAAAGTGTCCCCACTACCCTGAGTAACCAAAAATTAACAACCATTTATAACAGCACCAATAATCAGTACGCTAATGTTATTAATAGCTACGCTGACAGTATTCGGGATAATAAACTTGAAACTAAAGCAACTACTCAAACGGCACAACAAGAGTTTCAGCATAGCCAAAGAACATTGCAAAAAAAAGCTTTCAATCAAACTGCTAAAGACAATCTTTTGCAAATGATTCAAAGCCTTCAAAAAATGAATACTTGTTATCAACAGAATAATTTCACTAAAATTAAAACCTATCAAGCTCAATATCAAGCAGCCGATCATAAGGTGCGCCAAGCACTAAATATCTCTACTGAAAATACTAAGTTAACCAAAGCTCAACAACACTTACAAACAGTTGCTAAATTGCACCAACAGACCAACTAAGTCCAATTAATATTTTGCTAATTTAATCAGCAAAATCAGTTATGCATTTTGAAGAAGATTGCAAAATTTCAGTTTGATAAGGAATTGAGGGTTGTGCCCCATAACGTTGGACGGTTAAAGCCGATGCCTGGTTACCAAACAAGACTGCGGCTGATAAATTGGAAAAGTCCGGCTTCAAGACACTGCTGAAGGCGCCAATAAAAGTATCACCAGCTGCTGTAGTATCTACTGCATGAACTTTAAATGCCGGAATTAATTTCGCAGATTGGCCATCATCCAAAAAAGCTCCTTGACTACCTAAAGTAATAATGACAATAGGCACACCTAATTGGTGTAGCTTCTTTGCAGCAGCACGCGCTGAAGTTAAGTCAGTTACTGGAATTTGGGTTAAGGTTTGCGCCTCGGTTTCGTTAGGAATGATGACGTCGCACAACTGCAACAATTCCGGAGCTAAGTTATCAATGGCTGGCGCTGGATTTAAAATCGTTTTGATGTGATGATCATGAGCCAATTGAAATGCCGCTTGAGTAGCACTTAAGGGTGTTTCTAATTGTGCAATCACAAAATCACTATTTATAATTAATTGTTGATTAGTCTTTACCTCCGCAGTGTCAAAAGAAAAATTGGCGCCGGAATAAATAGTAATACTATTCTCACCATTATCATCGACAGTGACAAAGGCTTGTCCTGTTGATTCGTTGGCAATCGTCTTCACGCCCGCTATATTAATTCCTTCTGTTTGCAACTGTTTTAATAAGGATTCCCCCATCGAATCAGCGCCCACTGCGCCAATAAAAGAAGTTGCACTGCCGGCGCGTTGGGCGGCTACTGCCTGATTGGCTCCTTTACCACCACCGACACTATAATGCTCTTTGGCATGAATTGTTTCGCCAGGGCGAACCAAATGTGGTACTCGTAAATTAGTGTCCCAATTAATACTACCAACGATCGTTATTTTATTCATTTTCTCATCTCGCCATCACAATTAATTAGATTCTTCTCCCTGTTAAAGTAACACGTACTATTAATCTTTGCAATATAGTAATTAAGTAGCCACTTTCAGTCTTAAACATCAAAGAATATATGATCTTTTTAATATAAATTATTATTTATCAAGAAATGTGATAAAGATATTTTTTAATAATTATGATATAATACTGATATTCTAAAAAAAGAAGGTGAAACTTATGTCATGGATGGATATTGTTCAAAGCGCATTACAAATGAGCTCTGGAATTTTGCAAGATGTTAGTGGTTTCTTTGACATTTTTAGATAAAGTTTATCATAACTAGCAATTTTCTTTTTTAACTGTCATTAATTCAGTTAATGGTGACTAAATAATTTAATCAAATTATTTAGTCACCATTTTTTGATTTAAAATATTTAATTATAGAGATACTACTTAGCTTGAAAATAACTGTCAATTGGTTAATTTTTAATAATTAGAGTTTATTATTTTCTTTTTACAAGATTATATTCCATAAAAAACACTTATGCTGGAGTATTAAACTTTATTTACGCGAATACTTAATGCCAGTAGTAGCCTTCCATATCCTCAGTAATAACTACCCGCGCTTTTCCAAACTTTCTAATAGATCCAGGTGAAAACTTCCCCGGATTCTGCTTATACGTTATGCAAACATAAGATTCATTTTTTCCCACAAAAAGAAGCAGTTTTTGCATTCATAATATCATCATTATTCAAGTCAATATTCATCCTTAACATCTCCGTCTTAAAATTAAACTTGAAACAACAACTGAAGTGCAACACCTAAAACCAAAGCAATAACCGCAGAAGCTGTATATCTATGCATTTTTTCTTCATAAGTTCTGTCTTTACGCTTTCTTTTTTTCATCATATGCTAAGCCTCCTACTCTAAATTAGATTTTAGGGGTATAGAAACAAGGACTCATTTGAGCCTTGCTTCTTTAAAAATTGCTCGTTCCATACCCTGTTTCAATTATTTTGAGTGTATTGGAACAAAAGTCGTATCTTTCGTCTTAGGATTATTCATTTTTCCTTATTACAAATACTTTTATACACAATGATGTGTATAAAAACAAGAGGATTATTATTTTTCCTGTACAAAAAAGCACTCGGCTGAGTGCTAATCAACGTTAATTAACTTCTAACTTCTCTTTTAAAGCATCAGTTGCTAATCGTGAAACATTAATCTTTTGTTGTTTCGCCATCTCGTTTAAATACTCTGTAACTGTAATTGTTCGTCTAGTATTCTTTTTCAAATACTTTTCCATATCTACCGTTACATAAACTACCTTATCGTTATCATCTAAATGCCAATGACTTGGGTCTTGCACTTTAGGATATTCAGACTCTCCCTCTAGCATCGTTGCAATAGCATCTTCTGCCCAATATGCCGCATCAGAGAATGTGTCTCCCTGAGTGACCATTCCTGGAATATTAGGAGAAGTTACAACAAAGTAATTGCTGTCATCGTTGTGTTCAGTAATAATCACTGGATATACTAATTTTTTCACAAATTGTTAGGATATGCCGAACAAGGCTCATTTAAGCCATGCTTGCTTTTTACTGCCTTGAACGTATTGGCATATCATCCCCCCTTCCACATTTACACCATTATATACTTTATGCATATTAATCAATATAAAATTGCATTAAAATAGACAATCATCTCTGGTTGCCTTAAAGATCTCAAAAGTGTCAAAAAACATCTTTCACAAAACTTGATACAGCAATTTAAATTTAATTTACGTCAGTACTCTATATTCAGAATAGTTAAAATATCTGTATAAGCCGTTATTAGCCAAATAAGCTAACTTGCTATTTTGACGACTATTTTTATCTCATTTAAAGTATTTAATTAGACATTAGCCATAACAGATAGCAAGATAGCTGAACCGACATGTGGGAATATTTCATTTAATCACTGAGGTTATAAATTTCGAAAAAGGAATTGTAAATCATGACTCAACCGTTCCTGCCATAATATAGCCTTTCGGCTATAATATATAAAACATGTAAAACAAGGAGATCAAAATGATAATTTCATTTTTAAATAAACAACAACTGAAGAATTTATCACGAATAATTTGGAAAAATTATGGAATTAAGCGATCAAAAAATATATTTGTCACAAACTGTATTGCTGACATCATTGTAATAACAATAATATGGTTGTGTGCCTTTTCAATGGTCAAGATAATAATTATTGCAGCCATAATCATTAACATACTTCAATTTTTTGCTATGAAATATAAATTCCAAAAAAAGTATATATTAAAATACCAAGACAGATACACTTTTTATTTTGTTGTTAATGACAAAGAAACGCAGCTACAATATATTGATATATACTCCAAATCTGATATTTTACAAAATGCTTACAGAAGAAAGAATATTCTATCTCCAAATTCTCCTAATTATCAAATAAACGAAGATCCCTTGTTCAAAAAATTATATGAACAATTAAATATCCAACACATCAGTAACCAAAAGTACACACTTATAGAAACTGAAGATTATTTACTATTTCTATCAGACGATACACAAAACTCTAAAAAACAAACTCTAGTTCACACCATCCATAAAAGCAAAAATAATTTAAACATACTAAATAATTCTAAATTCTCAATCAATATCCTGAAGAAAAAAGCAAACAATTATTTATTCGTAGATCAATCAAGCTAAAGCAGTTACTAACGATCCTACTACTTCTCCTAAGGTTCCAAGTCCTCCTATACCTAATACAGCCAAAACTGCTATGCCAACAACGACCAATACCGTCTTAGGATCAATATTAGGGAAATCATTGATTTTAACTTTTTCTCCAAACTCAATGGATAAAGTATTTTCCAGATATCCTAAATCTGTTTTCATAACATCCAAAGCAATTGAAACGGAATAACTCTTATCACTATTAACAGAAGACTTAATTGTCACGTTGCCTTCTTTAATCTTGGTAAATGCGGACGCTAAACCTGATTTATTAATCAAAATATCTACCGAACTCTTTGGCAAATCTGTATTAGAACTAATCCAATCACCTAAATCAGCCGAAGAAATGCCATCTTTAGTAATAGCAATTGCACCTGATCCGCCAGTAATTTGTGTCCCTGAGGAAGCAGTTGCTGTTAATTCCAAAACAGACGAGTCATAAATTGTCACTGTATGATCTAAGGTTAAATTGAAAATTGTAAAATTATTGATTAAACTTAAGTAAATCTGATAATTTAGTTTTTGAAATCAAGGCAGATATGCAAAATGCGAATTAAGTAGAATTTTTATTTCAATTATCTTTTACCATTTTTTGAATAATAGCAAATATATTTATGGAGATGATTTTTCAAATGACAGAATCAACATTTTACTTACTTGATAAGTACAAAAGTATATTTGGAGAGAATTTTCCTACATTCAATATTGGAAATGACGAAAATAGAATTATTGAAATAGTCAATAATTGCTTGAAAGAAAATAAACCATATGAAGATAATTTACCTGATGATGTATGATGTATGGATTTGATTTACAAATAATTATTTGTAATGCGCTTTTCTTTGATGCCACGTTATGATAAACGAAATGTTGCTCAATAAATCTAAAATTCATATTTTTTATTCTCGATTTTACATTTCTTTTAAAGTGACTCAATGCTTGGTCATTAAATTATTCATTAATTGCATATCCAGCTATTTGATGTAAATTAAAGTGAACTTTGCGTTTTATATTTTCTGATTTTCCAAGATATGAAAAACTTAAGCTATTGACATCAGAAAAATCAGTAACTTGGTAAAACTTTGCTGTTTTACCATTAAGAAACCAAATTATTAAAACATTAATTTTCTTGGTTGTAATTTCTATCATTTTATTTTCTCCGCTGTTTTTGCGCATAATAAAAACGCCTTAATTTAAGTTTTAAGACGTTTTTAGCTAATTTAATATAATTTTGTACCAATTATTAAAATTGAATATGCCCATCAAAAATACATTTCTATGAGTAAATTACTTATTATTTTGCTTAATCATAAACTCTCTAGCTTTTTTAAGAAACTCGTCACGATTCTTTTGTTCTTCAGGAGTTACTTTTTTAGGCTTACCAATTGAATGAAATTCGTTAGCTTGACCTTTCCAACGACTATCTTAATACGGCTTTTTATCACTCATTACTCTTCCTCAACAACTAAAACTGGACGACCATTGTCATCAATATAACGTTTAATAAATCTAAATTTAGTATTACGTTTAAACAATACTTCTTTTTCATTATCATTATAACCTTTTAAATCTCTTCCACTAATGGTCGCGTGAGCCTTGACCCTTGCGCGCACCGCAAATATTCAATCCTAAATTGCGATATTCGGCAATTGTACCAGGAGAAGCAGAATCAGCAGTCACGGGTTCATTCAATGGATTAATTTAAGTTGTTTAATCTGCTGCACAGCTTCACGGTTCTTTAACCCTACTTGATAGATTTCGTTGTAAATAAAAATCCACCGTCTGGCAGAGTCCCAATAAATATTTACGTATGCCGTTGGATCGTGTGCAAAATCAAAGTCCAAGCCGTGATAAATCTTATCAAAATTATTGATTTCTTCATCAGTAACCTCACGAGTAGTAATATTGTTAAATAATTCCGCACCTGTACCAGTGACTTCACCAAGATATTCATGGCGGCAAGCTTTCTCATTGTCCGTTTTCAAAGGTAATAATACCTAAACCACCACGACCAAGTAATTGATTAATCGACTAAATTTCTTCCATACCTTTAAATTCGGTAACCTCTTCAAAATGCTTAAACTTGGTATAGCCTTGCCGAAAAGTCTGCGATTTAATTTTGCGTGGATCATCAGCGCCCTTGAACCTAATTTGCTGGCCAGTTGGACGAAACGTTAACTGCATTGGACTAACCTATGATTGCCAATAGTCATACTTTCAGCAGGTCAATCGCCCACAAATATTACTCAAAAACCGAATCACGCAACGTATTGGCAACTTTCCGAAGCACAATCGCATTGGCATCTTTGTCCTGCATAATGCCAAGCACAATCATGATACTAATAAAGGAAGACTTGGTTGAACCCCGCCCTCCTTTTAGCCAATAATTTGAATGCTTACAATTGTGAATATCCCAGAACATGCTGTAGAACGCCGGTGAAACGTTATCTTTTAGACTTACTTCAACCATCCGTTCCCTCCTTTGGTGGAATATTAAAATTAATATCAATTACAGCATCATTTGAATCGTTCGATTCCAATTGGTCAGCTTGATGCTCGGAAATACGTGCTTCGGCAAGTGCTTTTCGAACCTTTGCTTTATCTAAATCAGGCGAACCATTGTCCGAAAATAATCCTGCTCGCTTAAAGACAGTTTGAATAGCCTGCAATTTAACCATCTCTGATTTACCATGTTTGATTAGCTTAATTAACTCTTTAACGGAATCTGGCAAAGCCTCATCCAGTTGAGAAATACTGTATTCACGTTGTGCTTCAATGAACAATGGATCATTCTTCCACTTAGCCAACGTCCTGCGACTGCGATTCACTTGTTTGGCAATCTCTTCATCAGTCAAAGTATCTTCAAACAGCAACTTAACCGCCTTTTTACGGTCACTGTTCAAGCTATGAAAAGCCTTATTTTGTGAATTTTTGTGTACTGTCACGTCATCTCACCACACCTCCTAATTTTCAATTTCAAAATCAGTTATTCTATAAAATCTTTTTTTCTTTTTTTAGCTTTTTTTTCTGCATCTAATCCATCGTGAGGTCCATGTGTATACACTTTACTGCCATATTTTTTATCATCATAAATGTGAATATGTTCAACACCATTACCATAAGTAAAAAATATATCTGTTCCATTAATAGTTTTACATTTAATATCTACTCTATGTATTAGATACGACTTCTTATGGTTAATACAGTCTTTTATTACAATCTTTTGCTCATTTTTATTTGGCAGCATATGCCCCCTGTTAATTTTATAGTTCGTTAAATCTTCGCAATCATCATATTTTACATAAATATTAAAAACAACATTCGAAAGAGGAAGATTATTATTAATGCTTGAAATAAGAACATTAAAATATGTGTCCGTAGTATTAGACATATGATCAAGATCAAAGTAGGGTAATATCTTATTAAATTCACTCTTTTTATGATCTCTATCACTTTTTTTTGACAAATATAAAGAAACTATAACTGCGGAAATCGTGCCAATTGCACTAAACCAATCGGCAGCTGATCCATTACTAAGCCAATATACTAAATTATTCCATGCCCTATCCAAAATACCAGATTCAATATATATTAGACAAGTTACCATAACGCCAATTATAATGCCTATAACAATGCCTAAAGTAAAAGCCTTGTTGTTTTTAAACCAATTAATAAACTTACTATTTTTCATAATTCACACCTCGGCACAATCATATCGCCTAGGCAATAAAAAAGCCAGACTCTTAGTCCAGCTCCCTAAATTATTTACACTATCATAATACCTCTTAAATCAATCGTTTCTCCCATAACATTTCCTCTGGATTTCCCCCAGATTACGAAATTTTTTATGATATAATTTTACATGGCAACTCGCCCCGAGAGGGGGTGGCTCCATGTTTAGAGATTTCCTAACATTGATCGTTGCACCAATTATTGTTGGCGCAGTGAATCAAATGATTGCTGAATGGTTGCACAGCAAACATAACAAACGAAAATGAGTTGTCGCTTGCAACCACACAAAAAAAGCCATTCCTATTCGGCGTAGGAGTGGCTTTTGTGTTTCCATGCTAAGATTTCCTAACATCTCGCAAAGTCATTATAACACGATTATTTAAAAACTAACAACCTGCCGTTCTGGTAAACTTCACAAAATCCAATTAACGCCCGATCACGTCGGTTTTGCATCATTCGTACCGAAATTAGATTGTGGTAAATTCGTTCGGAAATGACTAAATCTTTTAGTTTTTCAGGCACTAAATACGTGTAATACAAACTCAAACATTCTTCCCGGTCCAACTTCAAAATAGCCGTGGTCATCTCATCAATATCCAGCTGTGCTTCATGCTTACGGTCTAATTTAGTGAGCAGCGGTATCATCTGTCCATCATGGTCACCACTGGTAGCTTTAGGCATACCGTCAATAATCGGCGACTTGAGGGTGTCAATGTGATAATCTGCTATTCGTGCCCACATTCTAAATTTACTTAAAACATTCCGTGCGTTTGCTCTACTTTGCTTGTTGTCCAACTCATCGAATAATCCCAAGCCGCCAGCTCCTTTATGATATAATTTAATTACGATTAGTGGAAGCTGCGGTTTAACGACCGGAGTTTTTTATTACTCATTTTGTGGGATTAGTTCCGTTTGTGCTGATTCTAAATTGACGCTGATCATGTCTTTAGTAAATTCATTCAAACGGTCCAATGAAATATCTTTGGTATTGGCTTTAAATTGAATTGTCACTTCATCATCTTTCGTCTTAAAACTATCAATCTGTCCTTTAAATTGTAATACTTTACCGTTCATTATCTTAATCCTCCTTTGGATCATACATAGCCAATTTCAAGTTAATTGAATAAATTTGACCATTGATTTCTTGAGCAATCTTATTGGCTGCTTCAATTTTCTTAAAAACACAAGCCTCACTAAAAGACTTAGCAAACAAGATATTTCCTTCTTTAGCAAATACAGGGTCTTTTTGCCCTTGATAAAAATAATTACCAGTTTTTACGACGTACATAATTCACTCTCTTTCCTCATCCACTGGCTCACTTTATTTCCAACAAATCTGAATTGCCAGTCAATAAAATAAGAAAGATTTCAAAGAAACGATTAGCATATGCTAACAGAGGAAATTTTTCTTTTCCTGATTCACCTTTAATTTGATCCTTAGTAGTATATGCAAGAAAATGATGCTTGGTATCTACTAAGACATATTCAGGATTAGGATCATAATTGCTTAAATAATCTCTCGCATAAATTAAATCAG
Organism: Bombilactobacillus sp. ESL1197; assembly: GCF_058107145.1. Taxonomy (NCBI): domain Bacteria; kingdom Bacillati; phylum Bacillota; class Bacilli; order Lactobacillales; family Lactobacillaceae; genus Bombilactobacillus; species Bombilactobacillus sp. ESL1197. The sequence continues at coordinate 1,086,076 of NZ_JBYLTY010000001.1, read as the reverse complement.
AATATTTTTGTTTATAAAGAAGTGTTAATTCATCCATAGAATTTTCTGTAATATACATTCCAGAAACGTGTTCAAGTAGTTCTTTTATATCATTATCTACATTGTTGGATAAATTAACTAACTCCTGTGTTTCCAATTTAAATTCATCATCTAGTTCTTCTAATCTTGTATAAAAATCTGTCCAGTAAGATATATCTTCAACGGTTAATACTTCTACGTCCGTAATCTGTTCAACAGCAGGTTTAATAATTTTATTAATTACTAAACTTTGAAAAGCATCTTGTTTTTGGTTATTTTTAATCATTTTAATAACCTTCCTTTTCTACCAGCTCAGCAAATGGTTTAAATTGCGGGAAATGTTCTTCAATCTCGTTCATCGTAAACTGATTTTGATACGTATCATCTATTTGTTCATTGGTTCCGAGTTCCCATTCAGCAGCATTACTAAGAGTATCTGGATCAGTCTGTAAATAAGCATATCCCGACTCTTGTTTGAAGTGAATATAGTATTTCGGCTTTTTTACTTTCCAACCAATTTGGTAAGCATTTAATAATGCTAATGGTCCATTATCTTTGCACCATAAAATGGTATCTAATTCATCTTCGCCATTAGCAACATAAGGCGTAGACATTGTTTTTTTAATCAACTCTTCTAACGTCACATTTCCGTTCTCAACGTCATTTAGCGTATTAGCTACATATTGTGGTACTTCCACCTTAGGAATTTCAAACCGTAATTTTGGATTGTAACCATTTCTCACAGCATAATTAATTTGCCCGTTAATACTATTTATTAAACTAGTTTTGTGTGAAGAATCATTCTTCATATCATTCAATCGTTCTTGAACGTCACTTAAATTAACATCAATTTTCATTTTCAATCTCCCAAAAATAATTATTCTAAATCATCAACAACAACTGTTCCTGAACCAATATAGATATTGTGTTTCTTATTATGTGAATCTACATACTGTAAATCGTGATCATGATATTCAATATCGAATTTACCTTTTTGAGTGAATAAAACTTTGCCGTCAACATTGTAAACCGTAATTTTACGCTTCAGTCCATTATGTGTTTCAGACTTAAAATTTTTCGCCATTCTCACACCTGAACCTGTATCATGGAAATACCAATTGGTACAGCCAGCTATTCCTAAAATAATAATTACTATACCTACGAGACAACCCATTTTAATTGAATGCTTACTAATTGATTTCTTCACTTCAATACTCCCCTATAACTTAATCTTCAATTTCAAATCGGAATTCGGTCGCTTCAAAACTTCCTGATACAGAGAATCTAATATTTTTAAATAGATTTCGTATATAATGGCATCATCGCTATCAGTTTTATCAATAGTAATCTTGGCACTATTTGCCAAGAACTTTAATGATGCCAGTAAGTGATTTTTATTAATCCGCACAGTTTTCTTCATCAAGCGCCTCTCAATGAACCAAGAAATCTAACCGCTCATACAACGGCACATTAACTGACGACACCCGGCAACTCTCGATCTGATAGCCATTTACACGTTCGTGTTCTCGTTTAGCATTAACCAACTGTGTTTTAGAACAATCCAAAAACTTAGTAATATTTTTCAAATTGTCCGTGTAATAAACTCGGTGGTCATTACATATCTTTTCTGAATAAATAATTGGTAACTGTACATGATTATTATTGAACGCTTGATTCAGTCGGCAATAATCAATCTGCAACATTTGCGCAGTTTCAACCATACCGGCGTTATGATTAGCCATATAAATTAAAGCTTTGTTGACTAACTTTTTATCTTCTACGGCTCTTTGTGGATCAATCTTCACAACTTTCATGGTCCGACGAATTTGCTTCAATTCTAAATTGTCATCCGGTACGTGCATCAAGTCGCCATATTCATCTTCCAGCTTTTGAATCTGCGGCATTACCTTTAACATTGGGTTCATGTTCTGCCCCCTTAGCTTGTAAACTCTCATCTTGGTATTCAAAAATAGCCACTAAAAACTTCACTACTAACGGATGATGATTGTACTTCAACTCAATTTGACTCAAGCGGTCACTTAGCCATTCCCAATATTCCACTGAACCAAAATCTAACTGTTGTAATTTTTTGTTTTATTGCCACATCACTCGCAATAAATCAGTGAAGACATTCTTCCAAAACTCCAATCACACCGCCTCAATTCGAATATAAATACCGGGGACTTTCGCCCAAAATTTTTCAGTTATCAAGCTAACCACAAAACGATCATCTTGCCAAAATCCTAACTTCGTCATGCAATCTTGCAACAGCTTAACCGAATTATCCAAATCAGGCTTGGTATCTTTGAACTCACCATCAACGTGTTTACCATTAATTGGAAAACACCACTTAATCATCAGCTGCACACTGCCGTAAAACTTTTCTTTAGGTACATGTTGAGCTAAGCTATCCAAATATTTTTGCCGTGCAGTTTTTAATTCTGCTGGTTCATAAAATATTGGCTTACCCTTGACCACATGTACTTGTTTTTCCTGATGCGTCACAGTTGGAATTTTCATCGGCATAAAAAACTCATACATTTTAATCTTCCTTTAATTTTTTATTTTTAAAAATCTGTCCACGCCATCGCTAGTTACCGTTCCAGTCATTTGTCTAAGCTACTCCCCACAAGGGGGAGCTTAGACAAGACTGATGGACAAGCGGTTTCGACTACTGTCGAAGCTAACCGAAGCTAAATAGCCACGACGTAATAAATATTTCTATCGAATCCAGTCGAAGCTAAATAGGTTCGACAATATAAATTGAATTAATTTTTAATTAGTCTACCGTCTTCAGCATGAAAACTTTCATGCTTTTTTACACGACTATAAATTGTATTTTTCTTAATTCCTAAATAAGCAGCCACATCACCAATATCTGCACTCTCTCCATCTTCGCTAATGATGTTGAATGCCTCTTCTAACTCCTGTTGAGCCTTTTGACTACGGGATTGATTAGATTTTTTAGTACCTTGCTTCCACTTTTCTTTAGGATCTTCTTCCAATTGAATATCAGCTAACGAATCATCTAAAACGTGTACTGGATATCTAAACCAAGCATTAATTGGGGCAAATCGTGGAAACTCACGCAGCGTTCCTTCTAATCGCCAAGCTGTTTCTTGACGAACAACCGCTATCGCTTGGTCTTTAACTGCTTCAACTGTTTTTAAAATCACTTGAGAGTTAGGCAAGCTTGCAACTGCACTCATTAAATGGTGACTCATCTGTGACTTACTTGATTGATCATCCAAACTGACGGCATCATAACTCGGAGCATATTTATTAATAGCTTGTTGATAAACACGACAAATTTCTTCATTTTCCAATTGCGTATAACGGTCTTCACTAACTGGTAATTCAATCAAATCTAAAATGGCATCGGGGTCACGGGCAAACACTCCTGAACCACTAGAACGGTCCATTGAATTTTTACCACCTTGATTACCTTTTGAATGATGGTGACAGTAAATTACCGCACAATTTAATTCCGTGGCAATCTTGTCAAATTGGTTAGTAAAGTTGGCCATCTCATGCGCTGAATTTTCATCGCCAGTCAAAACTTTATAAATTGGGTCAATAATGACGGCAATATAATTTTCTTTCATGGCGCGGCGAATCAACTTCGGGGCCAATTTATCCATTGGACTCGTCTTACCCCGCAAATTCCATACATCAATATTGCTGACATCAGGGTGTCCTTTACCAATCGTGTTATAGATTTCAACAAAACGTTTTTTAGCAGAACGTTCGTCTAATTCGAGATTGACATATAAAACTCGACCTTGGGTGCATTTAAAGCCCAACCAATCCCAACCTTCAGCAATGGCAATCGCTAATTCCATTAAGGCAAAGGACTTACCAGCTTTTGACGGTCCCGCAATTAACATTTTGTGTCCTTGTCGCAACATCCCGTGAATTAATTCGGGAGCCAAGACAATTTCTTGATCAAACAAGGTATCTAAACTTTCGATATCGGGCAGGTTGTCGTTTAAATCTTCAATATATTCTTCCCATTCTTCCCAGCTAGCTTTACCAATGCTCTTATCAATTAAAAATTGTTTTTGATCACCGCGCTGAAAGCCGGGCAAACGTGTTAAACGTGATGGATTTTTATTCTGCTTATCAACTTGCAGACCATTTTTCTCAACGATTTTAAAAAGATAATCTACTCGTTCTTGATATTGTGGGTAATTAATCGCATCAACTTTTACGATTGCGTGTAAGCTACGATGACCCGAATAGGAAAGGGCTGCAATTGGTAATTCAAGTTTATGCAAGATTTCATTTTGCTTTTCAATTTCCGTCGTATCAGATTCAATTAAGGCATACCGGTAATCAACCACATTTGTATTTTTAACACCTTGTCCGTCTAACGGATTAAGTCGTACCCAAGCACCAGCTTCAGGATTGGGGTCACCCATTACCGCCCCAATATCGCCATGACTACGCTGTAATTCTTCAATTAATTCACCAGCCGTCCGTGTATAAACGCCTTTCGATGGTAACCACTTTTCGACTTCTCCACTCTCATTACTCGTTTTCGGGTAGGCATTATTGACATACCCAACAATATCTCCCGGTCGAAATAAGGCATTAAGATAGTCAATAATCTGTTGGGCGGGATTCCAATTCTTGGGTTCCACGACTTGTTCGCCCATAATCCAATCAGTATTAAATAATTTATAACCCTTATCAATTTTGGATTCGGTCGCCATAAAGCTATCATCCCAACCAAAAGCAGTGTCATCACCACTACTTGTTGGTTGCCACCCATTATCTTTAGCCATTTGCGTAATCGTCGCCCCAGTGATTGGTGAATCAGCACCATCAAAGCTATTCCATTTGCTTTCACATTCACCTTCATGGTAACGACTACTGTCACTTTGAGACCAATTAGCCCAATCTTGAGCAGTGTAGCCTTCGTGCTTTAACCCCATTCCAACATCGACCCATTCTTGATAGTCCAAAGAAGCAGGGTTGATATATTCTAAAAGAGGTAACAAATCAAATTTCTCTTCCATAAACTATCCTTTCTGTGGTTGATATTCTGCCGGCTTAATATTTTTGGGAATACGCCAACCACTGGCAGCAATTCGATTAATCATCTTTTTAGCCGCTTCAAAATTCCAAGTGCCAACATGTTGGAAGTTACGTTTTTCTAAAAATCTAATCTGCTTTGGAGTGGCTAGCCCAGCATCACGTCGTTTGCTTAAATGATTGAGTAACACTTCGGCTTTTCCAGCATTCTCAATTTCATCAGGAAAAATACCCATTTTTTCTAAGGCGCTTTTTTGCTTCTTCGTTGCCGGTCCCATTTGGTAGCCAAATTGCGGTACATAATTAGCTAAATCAGATGATTGAATGGACATTTCAAATTGCAATGGATCGACTAACTTGCGCTTACGTTTGCGCATTACGGCTAATTGATCCGCTAACGAATCTTCCCGTTCCTCAACCACTTCATCACTAGCTTTTTGTTCTGCCTCTTGTAAATCAATTGCTTCGCCATTAGCTTTTTCAATATTCTCAGTCATCTTTTGAGCAACTTTAGCATCTGTAGCAATCACACTTGCCGGATGACATAGCTCATGGCGTTCGGTATGCCACAAAAAATCAAGCAATAATAAATCTTTCTTATTAGGGACAATTCTGGTCCCGCGACCCACCATCTGGCTATAAAGGGCTCGCACTTTTGTCGGTCGTAAAACAACAACACAATCAACATCTGGACAATCCCAACCTTCGGTTAGTAACATGGAATTACATAAAACTTGATACTTACCATCAGCAAAATCCTGTAATATTTGCTTGCGATTGACTGATTCACCGTTAACTTCAGCAGCGGTTAAGCCATGCTGTTGGAGCATGTGGCAGAACTTTTGAGAAGTTTTAACTAGCGGTAAAAACACAACAGTCTTGCGTTCAGCGCAATACTTTGTCATCTCGACAGCAATTTGTTCCAGGTACGGATCCAAAGCCGTTCCTAAATCTTTCGTAGAAAAGTCACCCGATTGTTGCTTAACACCCGAAATATCCAACTTCAGAGGAATAGTAATTGCTTTAATTGGTGATAAATATCCATCTTTGATAGCTGCCGGCAAACTATATTCATAGGCTAAACTGTCAAAGTATTCACCCAGGTTTCGCATATCGCCCCGGTCTGCCGTGGCAGTGACGCCTAAAACTTGAGCGCTTTTGAAATAATCCATCACTCGTTGATAGCCATTTGAAAGAATATGATGGGCTTCATCAACGATAATCGTGTCAAACTTGTTAGGTTGAAATTGCTTTAAACGCTTGTCTCGTTGCAAAGTTTGCACGGAACCAACTGTGATGCGATAGAAAGAATTAACGCTTGTTTGTTCGCCCTTTTCTACGGCCGCTTTTAACCCAGTTGCTTGATATAATTTATCGGCTGCTTGTTCCAATAATTCGCCCCGATGAGCCATAATTAATACTTGCTGCCCTTGGCGCACTAGCTCTTCAGCTAGTTTAGTAAACACAATGGTCTTGCCGGTTCCGGTCGGAAGTACCAGTAAGGTTCTTTGATGACCCTTTTGCCATTCAGCTTGCACTTTCTCAATTGACATTTGTTGATACGGTCGTAATTCCATAATTTACACCCCATTAAAATGCTCCGGTTCCTGGTTGATAACCGTTTTGAACTGGTGGTGTCTGTGGTTGTGCATTAACAACTGCGGCATTTGGATCGGGTTTTAAAAATGTTTTAACCCGATTGTTCGTTCGGTCTTGACCTTCTTTTTGATAATGGTTAATTTCTACTTCAGCCTGCCCCTTACTGCCCACAACCTGATTCCAATTAGGTTTAAACTGTTGTCCATCAACAACTGGTTGCCCGATTGCCTTAAAGAATTGCGTTAATTTCCAAGAGAATTTCTTCAATAAATAAAGACGTTCTCTAATTAACGTTGACTGACCATCTTGCGACGTAATCTTAACGGTAACTTCAGCAAATGGTGCACCGTTGGGAATCTTATCAGAATTGCCCTCGTAATTTTTACGTTCCATATCAGTAACCTCAAATGGATATTTGCCTTCTGGTAAAGTTACAAATTGCGTTTCTTCAGCTTCAAACGCGCCATCCCATGAGATAAATTCATTTTCGTTGTTCATATTATTTTTCCTACTTTCTCACTTTTGTATTTAATAGACCCATAGCCGCATCCCATTTAGAGGCCAAATGTTGCCATAAATCAGTTGGCACATTTTCTAACGGCGTATCAGCTGGCATAAAACCACCGACATAAATAATTTGACGCATCTCATCCACTGAAACATGGTTTAATTGCATTAAATCAGCAACAGCTTTTGGAATAACAGCTGGTATTGATTTTGTCTGTTCTTCTCGTGGATCAGCTTGCGGTGCTTCTTGCTCCATTGCTGGTTCAGGAGGTAAAGGTGGCTGTTCAGGCTCGGTTGATTGTACAGTTGGTGTTGGTTTGGGTGTCACTTTATTAAACGCATCAGCAATTTGGTTATAATCAAAGTCCAATTCATCAGCCAAACCTAACCGGTTCTTAGCGTCCCACGTCGGACGGTGGGTCGTGTACATTACCCGTTGGCCACCTTGGGCTTTTTTAGAATTGATTTTACTGTCGGTGACCACAATGGTTTTGTAATTCGCAAATAAAACCATATCTGCCCATTCTTTGACCATTGGCGCAGTTTTCTTTTCTAACTTCAACTCATAGCGGTCATAAGCACCCATCTCATCAGGTTCTTCTTTCTTTCGTAACCAGGCATGAGCGGTAACTACGACATTAATCCCGCAATCAATAACTTCGCTTAATTTGTTGAGTAAGCTACCCATTTCGGTCGCTAATGCAACATAACGTTTCCCATAATCGGTTGAATCAATCATTTTCCAACCGTTTTGCGAGCAAAGGTGTTTCTTACATAAATCTTCAGCCCAATCAATTGTGTCTAAAACTAAAGTTTGACATGGTCTATTTACAATAGTTTCTTCAACTTCTTGCATCAACATTTCCCAACTCGTGGGTTTTGGATACCGGTTAACATCTAAATAATTAGATGAATCCTCAGTATCAATAAAAACCGGTTTAGGAAAGTGACTCGCAAAAGTTGTTTTACCAATTCCCTCAACCCCATACAAAACAACTTTTTGTGCTTTCGGAACAATTCCACTTGTAATTTCCATTAAAATGCTCCCTTTCCTTGCCAATTAGTAGTGGCAGTTTTTGTTTCACCATAACCGTCTTCAATAATGATTGAGCATTCATCACCAGTTGAAACACGGGTAGCGATAGCTTGTAAGCCTTCATCTTTGAGCCAGTCACCAAACTCTTTTAGAGTGTCCAAATCCATTTGTTCTAACTTATCTAGTAATACGAAGCCACATTCTGGTTTGAGCTTGCGAACAATGGCGGTAGAAACTTTAAGCTGATCAGAACTCGACATGTTATCCCACTTTTGGCCTTGATAAACCAGCTCACCATCTTCAACAGATAAACCTGGTAATGGTAGTTGTGCTTGCTTTAATAAATCAGCTTTTTGTTGTCGGACATTATCTAATTGGGTACTTAACTGAACATATTGGTTGGTATAATCTTTAGCGTCTTCTTCCGCCTTATCTTTGTCCAAATTAGCTCGCACTTTGCGATTAATTTCATCCACGTCTGCAATGTTCTGTTCCAGCTCTGAAGTAGATTGGTCTTGCAGTTGTTCAGTAGATTGCTTGGCAACTTGAACGTCATTTTGTGTCTGTTCATGCTGTGTTTGAAGCTTATTTAGCTGGTCTTTTAATTGTTGAATCTTACTTTCTTCTTGTTGCGATTGATTCATTAATTGACTAAGCTGTTGGCGTTTGCGTTCATTCTCACCATTTTGTGCCAGTATCGTTTGTTGCTGTTGAATTAAATCCGAGACAGCTACTAAATCTTTGGGTACACCAGGATAATATTGTTGCTCTTCAGCGTACTTTTTCTTTTGATCGGCAATCTGTCCAAGCTCATGACGATGGTTATAAATTTGGGTTTCTTGTTGCTCTAACTTAACTAATTGCTCTTGGACGCCGATAATTTGTAACAAAATATTAGCCTTTTCTTTATTACTGGCATTCATAAACTTTGGAAGATTAATGGCTAATTCCTCAACAAAACTATTGAGCAGTTGTTGCCCTGCCTTCTCACCATTAGGGTCAATCACTTTTAAGTTTGACTTAGGACCACTGCGTTCAACAATTAAGCCATTGTTTAACACCACGTGTAACTTGGGTGGTGTTACTGAACCTTCACGCTGTGCTTGCGACGGTTTGTATTTGTTACCACCTAATGCCCAAGCAATCGCATCTAACACGCTAGTCTTACCTTGGTTATTTTTGCCACCAACAATGGTTAAACCGTTATCTGATGGTACAATTTCAACTGCTTTAACACGCTTGACATTCTCAATTTCTAGTTTGTCAATTTTGACTGGCATGTTCATCTTCCTTTCGTGTTATACTTAACTTCGTAATGAATATTGCATTTGACGCCAGCCAGAGTGCCTGCTCTGTGGCGTCTTTTTTATTTACAGTCCCCATAGATTTTTCCAACCTCCTTTAGCATCAACTAAATCTTTGAGTCCGTAGCCAAACAAAACACCAATAATTACGCTAATGACATCAATTGGTACAACCATATTTTCACCTCCTCTCATTACATATCTCACCAAAGTAATCTTGCATAAATCGGCTGAAACCATGTGGTTCAAATTGCCAACCATTTTTACCTGAAGCTTTGGGGTATTTGACACATTTACTTAGTCGCTGCTTAAAGCGTGAAACGTATAAAACATGCTCGCGAAACCACTGTAAGTCGTGACCATAGCGTTCTTTTAAATCTTTAGAGTTCCACCAGCAGTCATAGTCTGAACGTTCCTGTAACTGTTCAAGTTCGGATTTTTTGACTAGCACATATTCTGATGGAATGGTAATTTCTACCGTGCTCGTTATTTTTTGAACCACGATTATCACTCCTTCTTTGGTCGGATTTTAAAAGTTTCAATAATTCTTAGGATTAACTCATTAGCAGCCGTGGTCGCCCGTTCACCACTTAAAACTTGGCCCATGTAGACTTTACCGACACCAAATGTTGCAGCTAAACTAGAAATGGTAATGTGGTTCTCCTTTAAATACTGCTTAATCAACTCTCTTCCAGCTAATGTTGCTGGCATGTGAATCACCTTCTTTAATTGTTATAATCACTACCAGAAAGGTGGTGAATAAAAATGGAATTAAATTATGATTTTGTACGTGATATTTTGATTCTTTGTGCCAATAGCAAAAATTTTTCTGGACCAACAGATAAAGAAGTTGCTCAATTGGCTAAAAATAAAAATCATTCATATCAAGAAGCAGGCTTTACCGTTAACGCCTTGCATGATGCAGGATTCATCACGGGTTCAGCTCTTCCAGCTAGTGATCAATTTTATGCAATCATGCCAGGAAATTTAACTTATAAAGACAATGAATATTTGAATTCTATAAAAGACAAAACTATTTGGAACAAAATAAAGAAAGAAATGATTGACCAAGGTATACCTTTTACTTTGCAAATGATCGGTTTATTTGCAAAAAAATATATAAAATCTAAATTTGGTCTTTAGAATATTTTTTTATTCTCCAATCTTCAGTGATCAAATCTTCCAAATAAGGATTCCATCGTGATGCAGACTCTTTATTTCCAGTTAAATCAATTAGAATACAGCATCTGTAACCATTAGTTGGTTTAACCGCAATTTGAGGAAATGCTTCACGATACATAACATGTTCTTCATCACATCTAATAGCAGCTTCTCTAATATTCATTGGTTCTCACCTCCTTTCAGTTTTTCAAAGAACGAAAAATCTTTAAACTAATTCTTCAATCGTTGGGTAAATATCGTCTTGCTTGAGTAAGTCGTAAATGAACTTGCGACCCTTTTGCGTCCATTTGAGATTATTGTGCATTCCCTGCTGTCTACTATCTTTTTCAAAAGCAAACGGCTCATACTGCGTGTAACCTTGACTGCAATATTTCTGATAAGGCACCCAGTGCTTACCCTGCTTAAATATCACACCGCGTTCATGCAATTCTTTATTCAATCGTCGTGCCGACCAACCATAGTCTTTAGCAATTTCAGTAGTAGTCATTAGCCCCGGGTTACGCATTTGTGAGTCGTAATACTCAACCTTAGGTTGCTGTTTATGAATAATCGCATCTTTTTCATTTAACTGATCAGCTGCTTCTTGTAACAAATTAGCTAAAGCCTCACGATTATGCGTAATATCAAAAGCTGTTTCATTTATTAAATAAGAACCATGTTGCCTAATAGTTGGTAACACTTCTGAAGTTACCCAATGTTTAAATCTTTTAGCAGTTGGTAATTTGCTAGAAAGAATTAAACTGTATAATCCAGACTCATTAATTACAGTTTTATTGGGGTTTCCAATACCGTCGTGAATTGCGACGGTATTCTTATCATCAATATCTACATGCTTAGAAAGAGCATCTCTTGTATTCTTGTACCCAAGAATAACTGCCACATCTTTGCCAACAAAAAATGGTTCATCGTCAATAACTAAAGTTCTAACTTCTTGATTATCAAAAATAAATAACTCAACATCACCATTCATTTAGCTAACCTCCTATTTAATATCTAAAATGTGTTTCATCTTTGTTCTCAATTCATTGGATTTAGGTGATACATCACCTTTAATCGCACGATTAATTTGAGCAGGATTAGCATTTAACATTGATGCCATTTCTCGTTGAGTAATTCCACGCTTTAGTAAAGCCATCTTAAATTCTGTTTCTGTATTTTTAGCAGCTTCAATTAACGTTTGATCTAGCATTTAAGTTCACCTACCTTTCATAATTTGTTTATCAAATAGTTGCGTATTTTATCATTCGTGATAAAATAAGGGTACAGTAAATAAGCGATACCGCATACAATTAGCATTAAATGTAAATTGTAGGTATGTCTTTTTTATTGCAAAATTACTTGATAAACACATTATCAATCATACGTGATAAAAAGTCAACCATTTTTTACCATTAGTGGTAAAAATAAATATCAAAAAAGTTAGGAAGGTTAATATGACTACATTAGATCGCATAAAAAATCTTTCTCAAGAAAAAGGTTGGTCATTGCAAACGCTAGCTGAAAAAGCTGGAGTAGGTAAGAATAGCATTTACAGATGGGATACAAAGGTTCCTAGTACTTCTAGTTTGCAAAAAGTTGCAAGGGTTTTGAACGTCTCAACAGATTATCTTTTAGGAAGAGATGAAGGTGCTTTAGATGATAAAAATACGGAATCAGAAATTAAAAACCCTAAAATAAAAATATTGGCTAGAAAAATGGATAGTAAAAAGCTTAGCGATGCTCAAATAGATTCTATTAGTAATGCAATTGGTTCATTTGTTGATGCTATGTTTGATGATAAAGATGACAAATAATAAACCCAATTACGATAAAGCACGCTATATTGCTGATTTGACTTTTAGCAAAACAACTAGTCACGTCTACCCTGTCAATCTTCTAGAGATTATATCCAACATCGAATATGCAATAAATTTGTGCACATATAATGAATTAAGCAAAAAAATTAACATCAGTGTAGAACTTATTATAGCTTATGGAGGTCCAGATGCATTTGTAGCTTTAAAAGAAGATGAAAAAACGCACAAATTTGTTATTTTTTATAATGGTGATATTAAAAGTAATATAGTAGAACGAATAAGATTTTCTATAGCACATGAATTAGGTCATATACTACTAAATCATTTTGATGAAAATGATTCACCTGTACTGCGAAGAGGACTAGATGATGAAGAATATTTAAAATATGAACATGAGGCAGATTCATTTGCTAATGAATTATTAGTTCCTCCTAGCTTAATGAATACTAAATTAAACGCTCACACTGTTCATAGTTTATTTGATGTTAGTAATTCTGCAGCTCAAATTTCTTTAAACATAAAATTAAAACATCCATGGTTGAAACCGTCTGGAACACTTGTTAGATCTTTAAAAAATACAAATAAAATTTTTAAATCTCATTTTGATTTTAATCAAAAAAAAGCAAGAGACTTAAAAGAAGCAGATCAAAAATCAATTGGTTTTACATTAATTAACAGTCCAATAATATATTTTTGCAAAAATTGTAATAATGGAGAAAAGATATTTTTATCGGAATTAAAGTATTGTCCCATATGTGGAAATGACAATTTATTAAAAATCAAAGAAGATCAGTATTATAAGTTTCACGAAACTGAGGAAAGGAACTTAATGTCATATTCAAGCTTAAAAGTTGATGAAAAAGGGCATTTAAAAGAGAACTGCCCTATTTGTGGAAACAAACATGTAAGTGGAAATTATTGTTCAATATGTGGAGTATATATTGTGAATGAATGTACTGGAATAGTCACAGGTGAAACTGGTATTGAAACGGAAAACAAGCCGTGTGACATTGTGCTAAAAGGTTCTGATAGATATTGCCCTATATGTGGTGCTAAGTCTACCTTCTTTATTAATGGCTTATTAAAGGGATGGAATGCTATTGATATCGATATAGAAAATCAAGTAATAGATATTCCAGATGACGCGTTTCCTTTTTAATATAATTACTTTCCACTTTTTGTAAACGTTATATGAATAGTGTCTAATAATTTAATCAGATTACAATTTACAGAATATATTTTTAATTAAATAGTCCAAACACTGACGACTTTAAAAGCTGATACTTAGGGGGAATATGTAATGAAAAGTACAACTAAATTATCTATTGTGGGGTTATTAGCAGTAGGACTTTTAGCAGGATGTGGAAGCAACTCTAGTTCTAATAAATCCAATAATTCAGGTAACAAAACGGAACAACAAGCAAAAGCTGATCCTAAAAAGAATGGCCCAACATTGAATGATTTTAATGCTATTCAATTAGGTACAGATAATGGTACTTCAGATACTGATATTGTTAATAAATACGGGCAACCTAATACCACTTCCAGTCAAGCTGTGGGACCAATTCAAGCTGACGACAAAATTTGGAATAAAGTTAATGGTGGCGGATTAGGTTCTACTTTTACAGTTGGATTTTCTAATGGCAAAGCTGTCTTAAAAGCTATCACTGGATTAAAAGTTAAACGTGATAAAAAAATCACTCTTGAAGATTTTAATAATATTCAAAACGGACAATCCGTTGACGATATAACTAAGAAGTTCGGTCAACCTAATGGCTATTCAGAAACTAACGCCGCTGGCCAAGAAGCCAAAGATTTAACTTATACTTCTGATATTCAAGGAAATATCGGTGCTAATATGGTGATTACCACAGTTAACAACGCTGTTACTGGTAAGACTCAAACACAGATGAAATAATATTAACTCTTCCCCACCCTAGGAGAATGACAAAAGTTCAACAAAGCTGATGACAGTAAAGGCTGTATGTTTTAAAAAAGAAGGTATTAAATGTACAACATAGATTACGAAGAATATGACAAATCTAGGCTAAGTGAGCAAATAAATTGGTACGACAAAAAAAGCCAATCTGAAAAAAAGCATTATTACCATCTTCATGGATTACAAATTATAGTATCAGCGTTAATTCCTGTACTAGCTGGGATAGCTGATAAATTTCCTAAAATTTTAATAATAATATCTTTTTTAGGTGGATTAGTAACTATTATAGAAGGAATAAATTCAATGTCTAAATTTCACGAGAAATGGATACAGTATAGACAAATATGTGAATCATTAAAACGTGAAAAATATATGTTTGAAACATCTTCAGGAGTATATGATGAGCCTAATACTGACCAATTTAAAACCTTAGTTCAAAGATGTGAATCATTAATCTCCAGTGAAAATATAAATTGGGCAAATTTAGATAATGCTAAAGAAGGAAAAAATAAATAATGAGACATAAAACATTTATATCATTCAAAACACAAGATAAAAGCTATAAAGAAGAAATACAAGACATGGATATTGATTTTATAGATAAGTCTCTAAACCACCCTATTAATTCAGATAACCCTGATTATATTATGAGAAAAATTAGAGAAGATCACCTTCAAGATTCTACGGTAACGATATCCTTAATTGGAGAATATAGTTCTGAATATAGTGTTCTTACAGATCAACAATATATAAAAAAAGAACTGCAAGCATCTTTATATGACTCTCCCAATGGAATATTAGGAATAGTATTACCAAATATGTATGAAAAAATTTACAAAGGGAAGTATAAATGCCCTAATTGTGGTGAATACCACAATCGCATATGTATTGACAATAGTACAACCATACGAGAATTTAATTATAATTACTATATACCCAAAGAGAAGGGATGTGGTTGGAGTTATGAGGAAAGATATTGTAATTTAGTTAAATGGGATAAATTCAAAAAAGATCCAAATCTTTATATAAATAGAGCTTTTGATAAACGATTTGAACCTATAGTTAAAAAAATAAAAGTGTTTCCAAAATAAATAACCTAATACTTTTCATATGTTTTTTCAAAAATCTCTTTTTTTACCGGCCATTTTTCGTTATCTGAACCTATAACTATCCAATCACCAATATTTGCATGCATAGTTCCTTCTAATGTTTTAATATTAACAGGTTTATTGGTTTGATAAGCGTGAACAGGAATTCTTTTTTTAACATACATTTCCATAATTTTCATCACCCTCTATCCCTATATGAACTTATTATAATTACAGCATAATAAAATGTAAACATTGTAGAAGCAAATAACATATATATAAAAAAGATAACCCCAGGCACATAGGAATGCTCAATACAATAATGTATCTACCCCATTTTGGGACCCAGCGTTTATCCTTCACAAGTTATCTTATACGTATATACTAATTTTTTGTTAAGCCAATGTAAACCCATTTGCTTGAATCTTTAGATAAATTAAATAATTAAAATAGCCATATCCCCCACCTACCAAGTCCAGGACATGACTAAACTGAAAAACATACATATGGTATGCGCTTTTCGTGTACCATTTTACAGATAATTGGAGGTAAATTCAATGGCAAGCTTTCAAAAACGTGGTAATTTTTGGCGATATCGTATCTCTTATTTTGATGATGATCATAACCGTAAATATTTAACTCAATCAGGTTTTAAAACCAAGGCTGAAGCCAAAGTAGCAGCAACTGAAGAAGAATACAAAATTCATGTTCGCAGTGGTTCATTATCTAAACGGAACATCACTTTCCATGAATATTATATGAATTGGGTTGATGTTTTTAAAAAGCCTAATGTTGGCAAAAGTTCAATGAACCGTTTTAACAATATTGGTAATGTCATCAACAACTACTTCCCTAACACTAAGCTCAAAGACATCACTCCAATTGAATATCAAAGCTTCATGAATGACTATTCTAAGACTCGTTCTACTCTCACGATTTCTAAAACCAATTCTATTATTCGTTCTTGTGTTAAAGACGCCATTAACGACCAAATCATTGCTTCAGACTTCACTAAAAACGTCACATTGAATGGTGCTCAAAGTCGCAAGCGTGCCGCTAAGTATTTAACTATTGACCAATTTAAACAGTTAATCAAGTACGCTAGTCAAAATAAGAGTTTACACTCTCTCACCTATTACATGATTCTAACCGGTGCTTATACTGGCATGCGCTATGAAGAGATTGCTGGTTTAACTTGGGATAAAATTGATTTTAAGAATCAGAAAATCACCATTGATCAAACCTATGATTATGTGGACACCAAAAAGATTATTCCCAGAACCAAAACTGCCAGCTCCAAACGCGTGATTAAATTAATGGACCCGTTAAAAGAAATATTAATGCAATTACACACGGATCAATTAGAATGGTTGCTTCAAACAGGATTACGAAATGAAAAGAATATCGTATTCTTAACTGAACAATTATCTATTCCTACCAATGAAGGCTGTTCTAAGAGCTTAATTTACATTCAGGACCAAATAGACATTCCGCGTTCTAAACAAATCAGAATGCACGGATTACGGCACACGTTTGCAAGTTATCTTCTATCACAAAATTTACAAATCAAATATGTATCTGAAATTCTTGGTCACAAGAATTCCAACATAACCATGAAAGCATACGAGCACCTGCTCAAGGAACAAAACGAGCAAGAGAACGAACGTGCCAACGACATCTTAAAAAATTTATCTTAAATCCTTTGGGTCACATGAGCTAGCACCACTTCATGTGACCATTTTTAGCTAAAATAGGTCAATGGTCACACAAATGGTCACTGACTTTTTAAATTTAAAATATTTTAAACACTTTGTTGTTTTTAAAAAACATCTTATAAACGTTGATTTAACAGCATTCGTACCACTTTTGAGTAAAATAAAAAAGGCTTAAAAGCCTTTAAAAAACGTGTCTAAAAGGAGAGTACAGGATTTGAACCTGCGCGCCGATATCGAATCGGTTCGCCGGATTTCGAGTCCGGTGCATTACCACTCTGCCAACTCTCCATAAAAAGCAGTTAACCTGCTTTAATATTGCATTAAAGTAAACATATCATAGTTTTTAATTTTATCACGACCATGAAGCTCTGTCAATTCGATCAAGAATGCAGTTCCAACCACAATTCCCCCTAATTCTTCAACCAATTTAATGGTTGCAGCTAAGGTTCCACCTGTGGCCATTAAATCATCAACCACTAAAACTCGTTGTCCTGGTTGCACAGCATCTTTTTGCATATACAACGACGCTTGACCGTATTCCAAATCATAAGAAACAGAAACTGTCTCACGAGGAAGTTTTCCCTTTTTACGTGCTGGCGCAAAACCTACCCCTAATTTATAAGCTACTGGGCAACCCACAATGAATCCCCGCGCTTCCGGACCAACAATCATTTCTGTTTGCTGCTTTTTAGCATATGCGGCAATTTCATCAGTTGCCTGCGCATAAACGGCACCATTATGCATTAATGGCGAAATATCACGGAACAAGATTCCTGGTTCAGGAAAATTAGGAACATCTGCTACATACTTCTTAAAATCCATATAACTCTCCTTCGATAGTTCTAACTTTGTAATTTAATAACATATTGCACTAATTGTTGAAAATCCGAATCAATTAAAGTCTGAACAATCTTTAGCTGGGCTTGATTTTGCTGATACAACGGTGATTCGTTCAGTTGTCGTGCCGGTATCGTAGCCGGCCATTTTAACAAGCCACTGTCTATTGTAACAAACTTCAACTCAGAAAACACTTTAATTATTAATTTAATTTGTGAATTATTTAGTTTCAAGTACCGCGCTACTACTGGTAAATCTTGTACTTGTAACTGCTGATGCGTCACTAAATATTTTAAAGCTAAATGCCATTGCTGTGGCGTAATCATCAATGGTTGCAAGCGATTTTTAAAAATAAAAATCAATTTTGATAATTGTGGCAACTTAACAATTAAATTTTCAAAATCCTGAATATGTTGTGGGCAATCCATTAAAACTGCCGTTTTTAATTGTTGTACTTCTGCTGAAGCTAAATAAGTCAAATAACCGGGCATTTGCTGTACAAAATGCTGGCGATTTTTTTCCTGGAAAAAAAGCAGCGGCGTGGCATTAGTTATTTGGCTTAACGAACTAATCCCGCGCGCATCAATAAATTGCTGTTGTTGTACCACCAGCTGCTCCAATTCATTGGCCAATTTGACATCGACTACTTTTAATTGCACTGTGGGTTGGCGATGCCAATTGTTAATCATGACCGTGCCATATAAAACTTGAATGGAACTCGTAGCTAATTGCTCCTTATACTGACCCCAATTGAACGCCAAACATTCGAGTTGTTGATCTACCAGAAATTTCAAATGCGTTTGCGTTTTTTTACCCAAAAATTCTACTTGAGCATGCTGAAAATTAATAATCTTGAACATGGGCTGGGAATTGCCCTGACCAAAAGGCGCTAATCGCCGCAGTTGTTTGTAAAAATCTAATGACAAATCCGTTGCCGCTACTGTTAAATCATACGTTTGTTGAGGCTTTTGCGTTAAATCTAATTGTAAAGCTTGCGGTAATTGATTTAACCGTTGCTTGAGTTGCTCTAACAAAGCTGCATCTAACGTTAAACCACAAGCCTGCGCATGACCACCAAATTTTTGATATAAATCGGCTTGACTTGCTAGCGCCGTATATAAATCAAACTGCTCATTACTGCGCCCAGAACCAGTTGCCACCTGGTGTTCATCAATGTGAAACACTAAGGTTGGACAACCACTTTGTTGTAAAACTTTACCAGCTACAACTCCTAAAATTCCCTGATGCCAATCTTCAGCAGCCAAAACTAAGACGTGTTGTCCCGCTGCCAATTGCTCTTGTGCCTGTTGCCAAGCAGCTGTAAATACTTCCTGTGTTAAATCTTTACGTTGCTGATTAAACTGATCAATTGTTTTCGCCAAACTTTGCGCTTGCTCTTCATCGAAAGTTAACAATAAGTCGACTCCTTTTTGAGCCTGGTCCAGCCGGCCTAACGCATTTAACCGCGGAGCAATTTGAAAAGCGACATCATCTTCATTTAAAGTAGACCAGTTCAAATGGGCCACTTTAGCTAATGCCGCTAAGCCGCTGCGTTCTTGAGTCTGCATTTGTTGTAACCCAAAAGTAACAATAATGCGATTCTCACCTACCAGTTCCATCACATCAGCTATCGTCCCGATTGCTGCCAAGTCTAATAAATCAACGGGGACTTCGTCTAACAAAGCACTCGCGACTTTAAAAGCTACTCCGGCACCCGATAGGTATGGACAAGGATATGCCGCCCGTTGATTGGTAGCTAAGGCTGGGTGCACAATCGCTAACGCTGCTGGCAATTGTTTCGGCAGTGTATGGTGGTCCGTAATAATAACATCAACTCCGTGCGCGTTCGCATATGCCACCTCTTGCACACCAGTAATGCCGTTATCGACAGTAACGATTAATTGGACTCCTTGAGCAATAAACTGTTGGTAACGTTCAAGGTTTGGACCATAACCATCTTGAAAGCGATCCGGAATAAAGTAATCCACTTGACCACCCAAATTAGTAATGGCTTCTGTCAAAATAGTCGTACTAGTAATTCCATCAGCATCATAATCCCCATAAATTAAAATTTGCTCTCCAGCAACAATTGCTTGAGTAATCCTATCTATTGCTGGCTGCATATCATGTAAAAGGTATGGGTCTGCTAACTGTTTCAGATCTGGTTGTAAAAATTGTTGAATTTCTTGACTAGTTTTGATCCCACGTTGATTCAGTAGTTGCACCACAAATAACGGCAACTGGAGTTTTTGAGCCAATTGCTTTAATTGAGCTGTTTGGTTCAAATCGGCTTTTTGCCATTGATATAGTAAACTCAAATTTTTTAACCTCTAATCAAAAATTGCTAAAGTTGCGCGATTAGCCACGCGGGCTTTAACCAAATTGCCTTGAACAATCCACCGATTCGCACCGCCATCGGCACAGGTAATCAAACTAATCATTTTCTGCTTACCTTGATCATCAATCCGCCAAGTGGCTTTGGGTGAAATAACTTGCTTTAAAGTAATTTTATACGTATAAACGCTGGATAAGTCGGTTATATAAATTAAATCCCCAATTTGCGTATTAGAAATTGGCGAAAACAAGGCGCCCTTTTGGGTCATATAATGACCAGCTAAAGCATAATTACCCTGCCCCATTTTTTCATCAGGTTTCATAGTGCCCGCTCCGGTCGCTAAAGCATTATCGTCAATTCCTTTAACAATCGGCAACTGTAAATTAACGGACGGAATAGCAATTTTGCCAATCATGGGGGCATTTTTTTGTACACTGGCTTTCGCCACTTGTTGCACACTAATAGATTTAACTTTAGAAAAATCAAAGGAAGCTGATTTTAAATTATTCTGATGAACCTGTTTAGCTGTCAAAGATGACAAACTTTGCTGTGATAATTGACGAACCATAAAAGACTTAATTTGCCCATTAAAAATTAATGCTAATGCTACTACCAAAATAATGAATGTTCCGCAATATTTTACAATTTTTTTCATGGCTTACCCCTGGACCTGCCTTTGAAGAATCAAATTAACTTTGCCAAAACAACTGAACTATTTTTGTAAATCATCATCATCCATTTGTAAAACTGCCATAAAGGCTGCTTGGGGAACAGTCACACTCCCCACTTCTTTCATGCGTTTCTTACCCCGCTTTTGTTTATCTAATAGTTTATTTTTCCGGGTTTGATCCCCACCATATAGTGGTCCGGTCACATCTTTACGATAAGCTTTCACAGTAGAACGCGCCACAATCTTATTACCAATCGCCGCTTGAATAGCCACTTCAAATTGCTGCCGGGGAATAATTCCCTTTAACTTTTGGACAATTTGCCGTCCCCGCCGATAAGCAAAATCTTCATGGACGATAAAACTTAACGCATCAACGGGTTGTGAATTCAATAAAATATCCATCTTAACCATTTTCGAAGGTTGATAGCCAATAATTTGATAATCTAAGGAAGCAAAACCACGCGTATTAGACTTTAAAGTATCAAAGAAATCATAGATAATTTCGGCTAATGGTAAACGATAAACTACATTAACGTGGTAATCATCCAAATAATCCATCGTATCAAATTGGCCCCGCTTGCGTTGAGCCAATTCCATCACTGCGCCGACATAATCTTTCGGAACCATAATTTCAGCTTTAACCATCGGCTCTTGAATCTCCTGAATTTCCGAAGGATCCGGCATTTGTGATGGGTTATCAATAATCTTCGTCGTTTGGTCCGTCAAAATTACTTTATAGTTAACGGACGGAGCTGTCATGATCAAGTCCAAGTTAAATTCCCGTTCAAGCCGCTCTTGAATGACATCCATATGCAATAAACCTAAAAAACCGACCCGAAAACCAAACCCTAAGGCTTGGGAAGTTTCAGGTACAAATTCCAGGGAAGCATCATTCAATTGTAATTTCTCTAATGACTCACGTAAATCGCCGTATTTGGCATTATCTACCGGATACATACCAGAATAGACCATTGGGGTAATTTGCCGATAGCCGGCCAAAGCTTGGGCGGTCGGCTGCTCAGCTAAAGTAATCGTATCACCCACTCGCGTATCTTGAACACTTTTAATACTAGCAGTAATATAACCGACATCACCAACACTCAAGAATTCCCGTGGAACAGCTTTGGGAGACATGACACCCACTTCTGTGACTTCAAAAACTTTGCCATTACTCATTAATTTAATGTGATCACCAACTTTGACTTGGCCATCGAAAATCCGCACGCTTAATACCACACCACGATAACTATCGTAAACAGAGTCAAAAATTAAGGCCTTTAACGGAGCCGTCAAATCGCCTGTCGGTGCTGGCACATCTTGCACGATCCGTTCCAATAAATCAGCAATGCCTAAGCCACTTTTGGCACTCGTTAATACAGCATTCTCGGCATCAATGCCAATCATATCTGTAATTTCTAATTTAACACGTTCCGCATCCGCCGATGGTAAATCAATTTTATTAATCACTGGCACAATCTCTAAATCATTATCAACCGCTAAATACGCATTCGCCATTGTTTGTGCTTGCACACCCTGCGCAGCATCCACTACTAATAAGGCACCTTCGCAAGCCGCTAAACTCCGCGATACTTCATAAGAAAAATCGACATGTCCGGGGGTATCGATTAAATGAAACGTGTAAGTATGCCCATCTTTAGCTTGATACTTCAATTCAACTGCGTTTAACTTAATCGTAATCCCTCGTTCACGTTCAATATCCATGTCATCCAAAACTTGATTTTCCATATCTCGTTGTGAGACAGTATCTGTTAATTCTAAGATTCGGTCGGCAATCGTCGATTTACCATGGTCAATATGAGCAACAATGGAAAAATTACGAATATATTTTTGTTTATTTTCTAAATCAGATTGTGGCATATTATTAATCCTCATTCCAAATTCACATTTATAGCTCTCTTGGTTTACTATATCAAAAATTTCCCGCTGACAAAAGACCATTCCCCGGCTAATCTCCAGCTCGTGAACACGATAATTGTAAACTAATTTTTTCTGCGACGCACTGACGTCTTAATTACAAACAAGGACCTAAAGCCATCAACAGCTTTAAGTCCTGCAATTAATTTGCAACTGGTTACTTGAGTAATCAATTTAATTTTTGATAAATTGTCACTAAAAATTGGGACGACAGTCGCACAACTCGCTTGAATGAACTAGTCTGCGCCTCAATTAAACAATTTACTTTTTGAAACACAATAATTAATTTTTTGAGCAAAATCGCTAACCTGATTGACTAATCGTGTAAACAGGTCACTTATTTAAACTTATCTTTCATATTGTCACGCATCCGCTCAAAGAAATTCCTGTCCTGTTCTTTGACCTTAGCACCACCTAATTGTGCAAAAGTCTGTAAGGCTTCTTTTTGTTTTTCATTTAAGTGCTTGGGGGTCACGATTTCTACGCGAACCTGTTGATCACCGACACCACCATGCAAACCGGGTACTCCTTGCCCTTTAAGTTTAAAGACCGTTCCTGACTGTGTGCCAGCTGGAATTCGCAATTCCACTTGTCCACGCACCGTTTTGACTTTAATCTCATCACCTAAAGCGGCTTGTGGGAACGAAATTGTTTCATGCGAGTAAATAGTCATATCATGCCGTTCAAAATGTTTGCTGGCTTCAACTTCAAACGTGACAAACAAATCACCATAAGGACCTTTATTATCACCAGCAGCCCCCTGACCATCTAAGCGCATCCGCTGCAAATTATCAATTCCTGCAGGAATATCAATTTCGACTGCATGACTTTTGGTAATCTTGCCTCGTCCATGGCAAGTAGGACACTTTTCTTCAATTTCTTGACCAGTTCCACCACAGACATCACAGACTTGTTGACTCTGCATCATCCCTAATGGAGTACGCTGGTTAACGGTAATATGTCCGCTTCCCTGACATTTATGACAAGTTTTGGGGCTTGTCCCAGCCTTGGCCCCTGAGCCCTGACAATCTGGACATTGTTCACTGCGATTGTAGCGAATCGTCTTTTTACCACCGAAAATAGCTTCTTCAAAAGTAATTTTCATCCGGTATTCCAAGTCTTGGCCCTTCCGTGGAGCGGTAGGATCAGCTTGGCGCCGACTGCCGCCACCAAAAAACGAGTCAAAAATATCGCCAAAATCGCCGAAGCCATTCGTATCAAAACCACCGAAGCCTTGACCACCGAAACCTTGGCCGCCAGCTTGCTGATCAGTGGAACCGTATTGATCAAACTGGGCTTTTCTTTGCGGATCTTTCAAGATTTCGTAGGCTTCATTAACTTCTTTAAACTTTTGTTCCGCATCAGGTGCTTTATTCAGGTCGGGATGATACTTTTTAGATAATTTACGGTAAGCCCGCTTAATCTCGTCTTCTGAAGCGTTGCGGTCCAGACCTAAAGTTTCATAAGGATCCATATCTGACTTAACCTTTCTTTCAATAACTAAAATTTTCCCAAAATCACAAACTAGCACTTTTAAACACTAAAAGAGTCAAATTCTAACGTCCAAACCTGGATTTAGTAATTTGACTTTTTTAGATACAAACTTTGAACTTTTAATCTAGGCCGTTAATTCTAACAAGTAGCTACACCCCAAATAATGGTTCCAAGTTAATTCGCGCTCTTATTTGTTTTTATCAGGGTCAACTTCCTTAAAATCGCCATCTACGGTACTATCGCCATCATTCTTAGCATCAGAATTATTAGCGTTCGCATCACCTTGGGCTTGTTGCGCATCTTGAGCTTGTTGATACAATTTCACTGATAAATCTTGAACAATTTTATTCAAATCGTCCTTCTTGGCTTTCATTTCTTCCAAATTATTGTCAGCTTGGGCTTTCTTCAAAGCTTCTTTTGCATCTGTAGCCTTCTTAATTTCATCTTCAGAAACTTTACCTTCTAAGTCTTTCAAAGTCTTATCAGTTGTAAAGATCAATTGATCAACTTCGTTACGGAGATCGGCTTCCTCTTTGCGCTTCTTATCAGACTCTTCATTTTCTTGAGCTTCTTTTTTCATCCGTTCAATTTCTTCATCGGATAAACCAGATGAACTCTTAATTGTAATCTTCTGTGATTTGCCAGTGCCTAAATCTTTCGCAGAAACATTAACAATTCCGTTTTTATCAATATCAAACTTAACTTCAATTTGTGGGACGCCTCGCGGAGCAGCAGGAATATCTGTTAACTGGAACCGACCTAAAGTCTTGTTATCAGCGGCCATCGAACGTTCACCTTGTAAAACATGAATGTCTACTGCTGGTTGGTTGTCCGCAGCTGTTGAAAAGACTTGTGACTTGCTGGTTGGAATTGTCGTATTCCGATCAATTAACTTAGTGGAAACACCACCCATTGTTTCAATTCCTAAGGATAATGGCGTAACATCTAACAAGACCACATCTTTCACATCGCCAGTAATCACACCACCTTGAATGGCTGCTCCTAAAGCAACAGCTTCATCAGGGTTAATCGAATGATCGGGTTCTTTACCAGTCCATTGTTTAACTGCTTCTTGTACCGCAGGAATCCGGGTTGAACCACCGTTTAAAATAACTTTATCAATATCAGAACTGCTTAAATCGGCATCTTTTAAAGCATTTTGTACCGGAATCTTTGTCCGGTCAACTAAATCAGCTGTTAATTCATTAAATTTAGCGCGCGATAAAGTAGTCTGTAAATGCAACGGGCCAGCAGGGCCAGCAGAAATAAATGGCAAACTGATTTCCGTTTCACTCACACCAGATAAATCTTTTTTCGCTTTTTCAGCAGCATCTTTCAACCGTTGTAAAGCCATCTTATCTTGTGATAAGTCAATTTGATTTTGCGCTTTAAAGTCAGCGACTAACCAATCCATAATAGCATTATCAAAGTCATCGCCACCTAAATGGGTATCACCATTAGTTGACAATACTTGGAAAACGCCATCGCCTAATTCCAAAACGGAAACATCAAAAGTCCCACCACCTAAATCGTAAACTAAGACCTTTTCATCGGCATCACTTTTATCTAAACCATAAGCTAAAGCAGAAGCTGTTGGTTCATTAATAATCCGTTTAACATCTAAACCAGCAATTTTACCAGCATCTTTGGTAGCTTGCCGTTGTGAGTCATTGAAGTAAGCTGGTACAGTAATTACCGCTTCAGTAACTTCTTCACCCAAATATTTTTCTGCAAAGTTTTTAATGTATTGCAAAATCATGGCCGAAATTTCTTGTGGTGTATATTCTTTGCCATCAACATTGACTTTATAGCCAGCTTCACCAATGTGGCGTTTGATAGAAGAAATCGTATTCGGGTTGGTAATTGCTTGCCGCTTAGCCACTTCACCAACTTGTGTTTCACCATCTTTAAAAGCAACTACTGATGGTGTAGTCCGGCCGCCTTCTGGATTAGCAATAATCTTCGGGTCGCCACCTTCTAAAACAGCAACTGCTGAATTAGTTGTTCCTAAATCAATTCCGATAATTTTTGACATTAATTAAACCTTCTCCATTAAATTAATTTATTGTGCCACAACAACCATACTTGGCCGCAAAACGCGATCTTTTAATTGATAACCGGCCTGTAATACTTGCACCACTGTGTCTGCTGGATGCTCATCATCACTTGCTACTGTTTGCACCGCCTGATGAATCGTCGGATCAAATTTTTCATTCAAAGCTTTAATTTCAGTAATATCATTTTCCGCTAATGCTTGCTTCAAATGTTTTAAAACCATCTGCACACCAGTAATTAAGCCGTCATTGGTCTGATCGGCACTACTTGCTTGTAGTGCACGTTCTAAATTGTCAATTGATGGTAAAATAGCTGTCGCTAACTTTTGTCCATCATACTTAATTAAACTAGCCTGTTCTTGTTGATTATGCTTTTTAATATTTTGAATTTCCGCTTGTAAGCGTAACTCCTGATCTTGACTAGCTTTTAAATCTTTTTCTAATTTTTGATTAGCATCTAATAGTTTGTCTACCACTTCATCAGCAGCTGGCTTGGCTGTGGCTGGTTCATCCTGATCTTTGCTGGATGCCACTTTTTCTTGATCATTAGCAGCTGCTTTCTTTGCTGAAGCTTTTTCTGAAGGAAACTCTTCCGGATCTATTTCGGGTTTCGTCATAAACACGCCTCCTAACTTGAATTACCATTTAGTTCTTGAAAATAATCAATTAACCGCTTTGCCAATTCATAACGTAAAGAGGTAATTAAACCAATCACTTGTGAATAAGGCATATTAGTGGGACCTAAGAGGGCAATTAAGCCATCACCGTGAACGCCCACACTATATTTGGCGGTAATCAAACTATAATTATTCAATATTTGCGGCGCTAATTCAGCACCCAAATGGACCTTAATTCCTTGATTATTAGAATCATCATCACTGAGATTCTGATCCATTCCCAAAAGCTTGGCTAAATTATGGTCACTGTCAAACAATGAATACAAACTCTTTAAACTGTCACTATTACGGGTATCAACGTAGTTAAATAAATTAGATTTACCGTCCACAAAGAAATGATCGGCGGCAACTTTATCTAAGATATCATCAAAAATTGACAAAAAACCATCTGGAGTCTGTAAATATTGTGCCACCAGTTTAGGAAAATCAGTCTTTAATCGCTTGGAAACCTCATTCAAAGTCTGACCTACTAATTGATCATTGATAATGCGTACGACCGCTTCTAAACGATCAGCTGCAATATCCGTTTCTAAGCGATACACTTGATTATAAACAGCTCCATCACTAGTTACCATAATAGCCATGACTTGACTGTTACCCAAGTCTACAATTCGAAAACCAGTTAAAACAGTATTATCACTCTCAGGTCCTAAAGCAATGGCCGTATAACTTGTCAAAGTTGAGAGAATTTTAGCGGACTGCGCAACAATCTCATCAATTTTGGTAAAGCGTTGTTTGGCAAAATCAGAATGAATGATTTCTGAAGTTTGCTCCGAAACATCTATCGGCGTTAACAGGTGATCCAAATAGTACCGATAACCACTATCTGAAGGCACCCGTCCTGATGACAAATGAATCTTTTCAATCAGACCCAAACTCTCTAAATTTGCCATGTCATTGCGAATAGTTGCCGAACTCACATGAATTGGTAACCGATCCATTAAAGCCTTCGAGCCAATAGGTTGCCCCGTTTCAATATATTGTTGAACAATTGCCTTTAAAATTGCAGCTTGACGATCAGTTATCAAACCAAATCACCTCGCTTTTAGCACTCTTGATATATCAGTGCTAACAATGTTAAATATAGCAAGCTATTAGCACTATGTCAAGTTAGTTGCTATTATTTTCTGAAATAATTTTCGGTAGCTTGCTGATCTTGTCGTAATTGCTGCACCAATGCCGGGGCGTCAGCAAATTTAATTTCGGGACGTAAATATTTTAACCACTGAATTTGGACTTCTTGACCATAGAGATCTTGATCAAAGTCTAAGAGATTAGCCTCTACTGTGACTGGATTATTGCCCCTTTTAAAAGTCACATTCCGGCCAACGGAAGTCATCGCTGGGAACCAGTCATCACCAACTTTGACTCGTGTGACGTAAACACCCAAGCTAGGAACTAATTGCTCTGCGCTTAAAGCTAAATTAGCTGTGGGAAAACCCAACTGCCGCCCCATTTGATAACCGTGAACCACTGGACCTTGGTTTTGGTAATTATAACCCAATAATAAATTAGCGTGTTGAATCTGATCCGTCTGTAACGCTGTGCGAATATTAGTAGAAGAAATTTTTTCATGATCGAAATTTAAAGAAGGAATCTCTACAATTTCAAAGCGTTGTTGGACTAACTGGCGTAAATACGTCATGGTCGCAATCTCTTTGGGGCCAAAGGTCCAATCAAAGCCGGCCACTAAAGTTGTAATATGCAAGCGCAACAAAAAATCTTCGACAAATTTTTGCGGTGCTAAATGCGCCAAAATGGGATTAAACTCTACTACATAGACAATATCTACTTGTAATTCTTGAAACAATTCTAGTTTGCGTTGAAATGGCGTCAGATACTGGAACGTTCCCGTCACTTTTTGCGGTTGATAAACTTCAATAGGATGGCGGTCAAACGTCAAAACTGCCGCTGGTTGTTGCCGCGTATGCGCCAGCCGTACTGCCGTTTTAATCACATTTTGATGGCCGAGGTGCACGCCATCAAAAAAACCCGCCGCTAAAACTTGCCGTGCCGGAATTTTTAACTGCTGCTGAAAGGGATATTTTAAAATTTGAACTTCCACGATTTACTCACCTATCATTTTTTAAAAGCATAATTTGCGGAACATAGTTCTGATTTTGTAAATGATACAATGCTTTGACTTGATGCTGCCAAATCAGTAAAACCTGTTCCTCAGTTGAAGGCAACTGAATAGCACCGCCGTTTTGCACCACTTGCCATTGCGCAGCAGTCAATTCATACAGTGGCATTTGGTCTGTAAAAGCTGCATTCAACGGCAAACAAAAATCCATTTGGCCTTGAGCCAACTGCAGTTTGATTTGTTCTAAAGTCCAAGTCTCCTGTAGTTTAAAACCACCACCATAAATTCTCGTTAAACGACTCATGTGCGCCGGCAAATGAAGATATTGCCCTAATTGCACGGCCAAAGTCCGAATATAGGTGCCTTTACTGCACCGCACTAAAAATTCACAAGTTTGTTGTTGTTGCACTTCATCAAATTGGCTGGCCGCTAATAAATCAAATTGTTTAATCGTTACTTGCCGAATTGGACGCTCCACTTCCTGATGAGCTCGGGCATATTCATACAGCCGTTTACCGTTAACTTTTACCGCCGAATACATTGGCGGTTGTTGCTGGATTAAACCCGTTAAACTATGCATTCCTAATTTAATCTTCTCATCGGCAATTGGTGCTCGTAATTTTGTCTGCGCAATGACTTCACCACTGGCATCTTCAGTTGTCGTCGCACTACCAAAAGTGATTTGACCTTGATAAACTTTATCAGAGTTCA
The DNA here is from genome assembly GCF_058107145.1 of Bombilactobacillus sp. ESL1197. Classification (NCBI taxonomy): domain Bacteria; kingdom Bacillati; phylum Bacillota; class Bacilli; order Lactobacillales; family Lactobacillaceae; genus Bombilactobacillus; species Bombilactobacillus sp. ESL1197. The sequence continues at coordinate 1,056,059 of NZ_JBYLTY010000001.1, read as the reverse complement.
AGAGCCAATTAACTAACTTCGTGGCTTGACCAACACAAACGACCAAGACACCATCGACATCGGGATCCAAGGTACCAGTATGACCAATCTTTTTTTCATGTAATAACTTCCGCAATTGGTACACGCAATCCGCACTAGTCACACCGCGTGGTTTATACAGGGGAATAATACCATTCATTATCATAACCTCATTAATAATTTAATTAACTAATTTAGTATAGCATTGCCTTAACTAGAAAGATTTCCCGCAATACAATTATATGTAACAAAAAAGCCGCTAAGCGACTATTTGTCTGATTCATTTAAATGGCGTAACAATTCATCAATATGCTCACCATACCGAATGGAATCATCTTGTTTAAAGATTAAATCTGGAGTTTTATAAATTGATAAACGGTGTCCTAATTCGCGCCGAATCAAGCCTTTGGCCTTATTCAAACCAGCAGTAGCTTTTTGCGCCGCACTAGCGGTCTCTGCCAAAACACTGAAGTAAATTGTAGCTTGCTGTAAATCGCCAGTTACCTCGACTCCCGTAATAGTTACTTCCTTGACACGCGGATCACGCACCCGTTTTAACAAAATATCATTAACTTCTCGTTGGATTTCTTGTTCAACTCGACCAACACGATATTTCATTACAACACCTCCTACTTGACAGGAACTTCTTGCATGACATAAGTTTCAATCTGATCATCAATCTTAATATCATTATAATTTTCGATCATCAAACCACATTCAAAGCCTTGCTTAACTTCCTTAACATCATCTTTAAAGCGTTTCAAAGAGGCCAGTTTTCCTTCATAAACAACAATTCCGTTACGGATTAAACGAACTCCGCTATCACGTTGAATCAAGCCGGTATCCACAATGCACCCAGCAATCGTTCCTAATTTAGAAACTTTATAAGTTTCCCGTACAGTCAAATTACCAGTTACCTTTTCTTCATAAACAGGCTCTAGCATACCCTTCATAGCTGACTCAATTTCATCAATTGCGTTATAAATAACATTATGCAACCGGATATCAACACTTTCACTATCAGCTTGAATTTTAGCTTGCACGGTTGGCCGTACATTAAAACCGATAATAATGGCATTACTTGCTGAAGCTAAAGTAACATCACTTTCATTAATTGCCCCTACGGCAGCATGGATAATATTGACCCGCACACCTTCGACTTCAATTTTTTCCAAACTATTGCGCAAAGCTTCCACAGAGCCTTGGACATCAGCTTTAATCACGACGTCGACTTTCTTCATATCATTTTGTTTCATGGTATCAAACAAGTTATCCAAGGTGACCGCGTTAGTCCGCTTGCGTTCTTCCATTTGTGCTCGTTCAGCACGTTCTTCACCAGCAGCCCGGGCTGTCTTTTCATCTTCAAAGACCACAAACTTATCGGCTGACTGTGGTACGTCATTTAAGCCAGTAATCATCACTGGTTGTGATGGTAAAGCAGACTCAATTTGCCGACCACGATCATCCGTCATCACCCGAACGCGACCAAAGGTATTCCCCACGACAATTGGATCACCCTTGTGTAAGGTTCCTTGTTGCACTAATAAACTAGCAACTGGACCGCGGCCTTTATCTAAGCGGGCTTCAATTACGGTACCCACGGCTTTTTGTTGTGCGTTAGCTTTTAACTCTAACACGTCAGCTTCTAATAAGACCATTTGTAATAATTCATCAATGCCCGTGCCTTGTTTAGCGGAAATATTAGCAAAGATGGTATCACCACCATAGCTTTCAGGAATTAAACCATAATTCATTAATTCTTCCGTCACATGTTGGGGATTAGCATCTGGTTTATCAATCTTATTAATAGCGACAATAATTGGATCATTAGCTGCCTTGGCATGATTAATCGCCTCAATTGTCTGGGGCATTACACCATCATCGGCCGCTACTACTAAAATAACAATATCGGTAATATCAGCACCACGCGCCCGCATGTTAGAGAAGGCTGCGTGTCCTGGGGTATCTAAGAAGGTAATTAAGCGACCATCTAATTGAACTTGATAAGCACCAATATGCTGGGTAATACCGCCCGCTTCACCTGCCGTGACGTGACTATGCCGTAAATTATCTAATAAAGTAGTTTTACCATGATCAACGTGACCCATGATCGTAACTACTGGTGGCCGATTAGTCAAATTATCAGTATTATTGACTTCATCTTCAAAGAAGGTATCCAAATCGGTAATATCTTCTTCAACCTTTTCTTGCGCATCAATGCCATAATCGGCGGCCAAAATTTCAATTGTATCTTTATCTAAGGATTGGTTTTGATTAACCATCACACCCAACATAAATAACTTTTTAACAATTTCAGCTGGTTCCCGATGTAAAATTTTACCTAAGTCTTGCGCATTCATGCCGACTGAGTATTCCAAAACCTCTGGTAACGGCCGTTCTTTCCGTTGTGGCATTGGCTTTTTCGGTTGACTAGCTTGTTGCTTGCGTAATTTACGCTTGTTTTTATGCTTGGGCCGATTGCGATAATCAATATGCTCATTTTTGCGACGATTGTTCGTAAACTCATGTTGTCGCTTATTATTATTATCCGAAGTAGTTTTTTCAGCAGTCGGTTGCGTTGTTGGGCGATTAACCGTTGGCTTTTGCGTCGTAGTTGGCTTCCGCGTAACTTGTTGATTACTACTATTATTCCGATTACGGTTAGCACTTTGACTGGAATGATTAGTAGTTGGTCTTTGTGAGCGTTGTTGAGTTGCACGCTCATTAGCACGCTTTGCTCTTTGCTCTTTTTGTCGCTGTTCATGATGCCGTGCTTGTTCGATTGATTCCACGGAAGCTTGCGCATTTTGTTTATATTGCGCTAAATGTTTCCGCCCCGCACTAGCCCGATTCATCATGGATGAACGCCGGTCATTATTTAAATTACGATTGCGATTATTAGTGCGCGAATTATTTGGTCGCGCATTCGTGTTATTACGATTTTGATTAGTACGACCTTGATTATTATTAGTCGTCACTGGACCACGACTGTGTTCATTATTTTGATGTGTACGGTGCTCATTACCATTATTATTATGGTTATTATTAGAATGCTGGTGGTTCTTCTTAACATCATTAGGTTTAGGCGCATGCCGGATAGCTGTAACTTTAATTTTTGTTTTTCCTTTACTTTTAGCATTAGTCGTATCTTTCGATACTGGTGATTGAGTTTTTGGAGACTGATTAGTTGAACGTACAATCTTAGTTAAATCATTTAATTGTGCATCATCTAAAACTGCCATATGGGACGAGATTTCCATATGATGCTTGCGGGCTATATCCACCAAATCTTTACTTGGAACATGGAGCTCTTTTGCTAATTCATAAACTCGTTTCTTTCCCATAAATTCACGCTCCTTAATTATTTGTTATTAATTCTTGAAATCGTTGAGCAAATCCCCGATCGGTAATGGCAATGGCTTTAGTTGCCTGACCAATTGCCTGACTGAGTTGAATTTGATTAAAGGTCTGATCAAATGGGATTTGCTGTCGCTTGAGGGTTGTTTGAAATGATTTTTGAGCCACAGCCCCAGTATCTGTTGCCAAAAAGACAAAATAGACCTGACCATTTTTCATGGCTTTTAAAACTAATTCTTGGCCAGTAACAATTTTACGGGCTCGTTTCGCCAGACCCAAGAAATTCAAAATACGTTGTTGTGTCAATGTTTTTTACCTAGTTCACCAAACAAATCTAACCGTGCTTTTTGATGATCGACATAATTATATAGCTCTTCATAAAACTCAGCTGTCAACTTCGTTTTTAAAATTTCGTCTAACTTATGATCTTTTTGTGCCTGCTTAACTGCTGCGGGGTCTAACCCCACATAAGCTCCGCGCCCTGGCTTTTTGCCCGTTTCGTCAACGCTAACTTCGCCGTCTTTGTTCCGAACAATCCGGACTAACAAACGTTTGGGGGCCATTTCATTAGTTAAGACATCTTTACGCATCGGTACTTTTCTCGTTTTCAAACAACCACCACCTTAATTCATTTAATCAAGATCCTCTTCATCGACTTCATCGCCTGCTTCATCAACAAATTCCACTTCTGATTCAGGCTTAATATCAATCTTAAAACCAGTTAATTTCGCAGCCAAACGTGCATTTTGACCGCGTTTACCAATGGCTAAAGAGAGATGATAGTCGGGGACAATGACAATACAAGACTTGGGATTCGTCTCATCATCAAATTGAACGGCAATCACTTCCGCAGGGTTTAAAGCATTGGCAATAAAATCAGAAGGATTGGGCTCCCATTTAACAACATCAATATTCTCGCCGTTTAATTCATCAACAATTGCTTGTACTCGCTGGCCTCGTGGTCCCACAGTCGTACCGACAGGATCAATATTTTCATCAGTTGACCGTACCGCAATTTTGGTACGATCGCCCGCTTCACGTGCAATCGAAACAATTTCCACGGTTCCATCATAGATTTCCGGAACTTCTTGTTCAAACAAGCGTTTCACTAGGCCGGGGTGCGACCGAGAAACGAAAATTTGTGGTCCCTTAGTAGTATTGTCAACTTTAGAAACATAAACTTTAATCCGATCTTGAGGTTGGTATGATTCATTCGGAATTTGATCTTTTCGTTCCATCACCGCCTCAACGCGTCCAAAGTTAATGTAGACAAAGCGATTATCGCGCCGCTGAATCACACCTTGAATAATTTCATCTTGGTACTGACTATATTCATTATAAATGTTATTCCGTTCTGCTTCACGAACGCGTTGCATCACCACTTGTTTGGCCGTTTGGGCGGCAATACGGCCAAAGTTTTTCGGAGTGACTTCTTCGTTAAGATGATCGCCTAATTCATAGCCACGATTCACCTGTTGAGCATCAGTTAAGCTGATTTCCAAACGTTGATCTGCTACTTGCTCCACCACTTCTTTGACTGTGTAAATATGAAAATCGCCTTTTTTATCGTCAAATATTACTTCGACATTTTGGGCTTGACCATAATTTCTTTTATAAGCTGATTTTAAAGCATCTTCCATTGCATCAATAATTAATTCTTTAGAAATACCTTTTTCTTTTTCTAAGGCATCTAGTGCTCCCACTAATTCTTTACTCATAACGTGATCTCCTTACAGTTAAAACTCAATTGCTAAACGCATTGATGCTATTTGTTGACGTGGGATAGCTATTACTTTGCGTTGCGCTTTAATCTTAACTTCCAACTTTAATTGTTGCTCGTCAAATTCTTTTAAAGTACCTTCAAAAACTTTTTGACCATTGAGCTTTTGATATAAACTAACATGAATGTATTGGTCCAGTGCATTTGTTAAATCTTGCTGCGTCTTAATGGGACGTTCAGCACCAGGTGAAGATACTTCCAAAAAGTAAGCATTAGGAATCAGTTCTGGGTCTTGAGCATCTAATTGTTCGCTTAATTCTTGATTAACCACAGCGCATTCTTCAATATCAATGCCCCCGTCTTTATCAATATACAGCCGTAAATACCAGCTACCTGCTTCTTTGACATACTCTAAATCAACTAAATAAAAACCATGATCAGCTAAAATTGGTTGGACTAAACTTTTAACTTGGTCAATAACAGAATTCAAATCAACACCCCTTTCTATCGTGCTTATTCAGCTAGTTTCATGCAGCCTGCAATAAAAAGAGTGAGCATTCCTGCTCACTCGTCATGTGAAATCAACTTAGTTAAAGTATATAACTACCAGCTGGTTTTTTCAAGTTTTAGACTGGAACTCTTAGAACAACGACAACTGATTCTCATCAGGCATGCCGTCTAAAACGTGGTTCTGGGTTAAATAATCAATAATTGATTGGGAGACATGGCCCCGTTTCGATAAATCTTCTTTCGATAAAAAGGGCTGTTCTTCACGGGCGGCCACAATTTGTTTAGCCACATTTAAGCCTAAACTGGGGACTGCCACAAATGGGGCTAACAATGTATGATCATCCAAAATTTTAAAATTCATCGCATCCGAATGGTCTAAATCAACCATTTTAATCTGAATACCGCGTTCCAAACATTCATTGACAATTTCTAAAACCGTCAACAAGCTCTTATCTTTAGCGCTCGCATCATTGCCCTGCTCATTAATAGACTTCATCTCCGCCTTCACGGCTTGTTTACCACTGGCCATCGCAACCAAGTCAAAGACATCTGCACGGACAGACAAATAAGCGCAGTAATAAATAAGCGGCATATGCACTTTAAAGTAGGCAATTCGTAACGCCATCATAATATATGCTGTCGCATGCGCCTTCGGGAACATATACTTGATTTTCAAACAAGATTCAATATACCAATCAGGAACATTTTCGTTGGCGCGCATCACTTTTTGCCATTCATCCGGGATTCCTTTACCTTTACGAACATGTTCCATAATTTGAAAAGACATGCCCGGCTCTAAGCCCCAATGAATTAAGTCCATCATAATATTATCACGACAACCAATCACATCTTTTAACGTGACGATGCCTTGCTGAATATATTCTTCCGCGTTACCTAACCACACATCCGTACCGTGGGATAACCCTGAAATCTGTAATAATTCAGAAAAAGTGGTCGGATGCGTTTCTTCCAGCATGCCTCGGACAAATTTAGTTCCAAACTCCGGTACCCCTAATGTTCCCATTTTGGAATCAATCTGCTCCGGCGTCACGCCTAATGATTCAGTTCCGGAAAATAACGCCATAACCCCAGGATCATCAGTGGGAATTGTCTGCGGGTCAATGCCTGACAAGTCTTGCAACATCCGAATCATCGTGGGATCATCATGGCCCAAGATATCCAGTTTCAAAATATTATCGTGAATGGAATGAAAATCAAAATGCGTCGTTTTCCAAGCAGCACTTTGATCATCAGCTGGATACTGAATGGGCGTAAAATCATAAATATCCATATAATCTGGCACAACAATAATGCCCGCCGGATGTTGACCGGTGGTTCGCTTAACGCCAGTTGCTCCCGCTGCTAAACGATCCTTTTCCGCACCACGAAATTTTTGATCCGTTAATTCTTCATAGTTGCTCACGTAACCATAAGCTGTCCGGTCAGCCACCGTACCAATCGTTCCCGCCCGAAAAACATGGTCTTCACCAAATAAGACCTTTGTATAATTATGGGCAATTGGTTGGTAATCACCTGAAAAGTTCAAATCAATATCCGGAACTTTGTCACCATTAAAACCTAAAAAGGTTTCAAACGGAATATCATGGCCATCTTTCGCCAACTCTTGACCACATTGTGGACACACTTTATCAGGCAAATCAAAACCAGAGCCCACTTCACCCTTCGTGAAGAACTCACTATATTGACAATGAGGACACCGATAATGGGGCGGTAATGGATTAACTTCGGTAATTCCGGTCATCGTGGCCACTAAACTAGAGCCGACGGAACCTCTTGAACCAACTAAATAACCATCTTTATTACTCTTATAAACTAAGCGCTGTGAAATTAAATAAATGACCGAAAAGCCGTTACCAATAATACTCTTCAACTCCCGGTCCAAGCGTTTTTGCACAATTTCTGGCAACGGATCACCGTACAACTCATGCGCTTTATTGTAAGTTAAATCTTGAATCTCTTGTTCCGCCCCCGGCATCTTAGGCGTATACAATTTATTTTTTACAGGTGTAATCGCACCATCTACCCAATCAGCAACAATCTGTGGATTATCAATGACCACTTGGTGCGCAGTTTGCTCACCTAAGAATTGAAATTCTTGCAACATTTCCGTGGTTGTTTTAAAGTCCGCTAGCGGTAATTTTTGTCGTGCCAATGGGTTACTCTTTACTGCCTTGACAATAATATCACGATAAATCGCATCTTTCGGATCTAAATAATGCACGTCCCCACTCGCCACGACTGGCTTATCTAACGTTTGACCCAGCTTCACAATATTACCCAAGATTTCTTCTAACGCACTTTGATCTTGAATCAAACCAGAATCAAGTAAGGGCTGGTAAATCGCATGGGGCATGACTTCTAAATAATCATAAAACTGCGCTTTTTGATAAGCTTCATCGTAGCCCTTTTGCATCATCGCTGTAAACACTTCACCGGAACTGCAAGCAGAACCGACCACTATTCCGGCACGATATTCATTCAAAATTCGGCGCGGTACCCGTGGTGTGCGGAAATAATATTCCGTCATCGAACTGGAAATAATCTTAAATAGGTTTTTAAGTCCAGCCTGGGTGGTGGCTAATAAAGTTGCATGATACGGCCGCGCTTGTTTGTATGCTTCGCGGCCACCTAAATGATCATTTAATTGCAAAATGTTCGTCGTTTCAAATTGCTCTAACATTTCTTTAAACAAAGCATACAATAAATAACCCGTGGTAGCGGCATCCGAATTAGCTCGATGGTGGTGCTCTAACTTAATATCATACCGTTTAGCTAAGCTGTCTAACTTATGATTACGATATTCTGAATGTAAAGTCCGCGACATTTCTAGGGTATCAATGATCGGTACCGTGACAGGTTGATAGCCGCAACGCCTGCGCGCTGCATTTAAAAAGCCAATATCAAACGTAACATTATGACCAGCTAAGACGGCATCACCAACAAAGTCATTAAACTTATCCATCACTTCTTGTTCAGAATTACTGTTATGCACCATTTCATCAGTAATTGAAGTTAAATTAATTGTCGTTTGTGATAAAGGATGTCCCGGATCAATAAATTCATCAAATTCCGCAACGATTTTGCCAGCTTGCATTTTGACAGCTGCCAATTCAATGATGGAATCATAAACAGCCGACAAACCAGTCGTTTCCACATCAAAGACTACATATTCTGCAGTTGCCAAAGCTTCATCACGTAAGTTGTAGGCAATGGGTTCTCCTTCATCGACTAAATTAATTTCCACTCCATAAATAATTTTGACACCGTATTTTTGACCAGCACTATAAGCATCCGGAAATGATTGGGCTGTCGAGTGATCTGTAATCGCAATTGCTGGTTGCTGCCAGTCCGCTGCCCGTTTCACCAAGTCAGTCGTCGAACTGACCGCATCCATTTGGCTCATATTAGTATGCACATGCAGTTCAATCCGTTTTTCTTCAGCTTGATCCTGCCGCCCAATTTTTTTAATTACATTTAAGTCATAAGCATTAATCGTTAATTCCCGGGAATAGTTATCTTCTTGTACCGAGCCGCGCGCTTTCAGCCAAGTCCCCTTCGTAAAATCAGCGAACACAGCGTCACTATCACCATTTTTGGAAAACTTTTTAATAACAAAGGAAGACGTATAATCAGTGGCTTCTAAAATCAACAATTGCCGTCCTGAACGTAATTGGCGTACTTCGGAACTAAAAATATAACCTTCCACTACGACTGATTGCTGTTCTTCCACAATATCTTTCATTGCTACCACGGGGGTGTCACTAGCAATTTTTTTGCCAATAATGGAACTGGCTTTCCCCGAACTAGTCGGGTTAGCCTGGGCCTTTTTGACATTTGCCACCAATTGTTGCTGCTGCTGTTGTTGCTGTTGTTTTAATTGTTCAATTCGAGCCTGCGTTTGCGATTGATCAACTAAGACTTTGATCCGCATTTTTGGAAAACCCATCTGTTGCAATGTAGTTTCCATCTCTTGCAAATACTTACTTGTTAAATAATCTTTTAAAACTTCATTATTAACTGTTAGTAACAGCTCTTGTTCCAGCAACTGAGGCGGGGCTTGTTGTTGTAATTCTCGATAAATGGCCGCATTTAATTGTTGGCGTTCCACCACTATTGGCCAATAGGCATTGAGCAATTGTTGATCGAACTGTTGATTGCTTGTTTGAATAACTAAGTCCACCAGCTTCACGCCCTCAAAAGCGGTCTGTAAATGTTGGTAAAAAATTTGGTACGTTTTGGCAGGTAAAATTTGTTCAAATTCTAAAACAAAAGTCCATTGCTGAGATTCAGTATGGACTTTAACTTTTTGAATTTGAGCTGATTGAAAAATCGCAGTCTGTCGAATATCTTCCGGTAACTGCATTTGATCCAAGAGATTCTGAAACATTGCTCGTGAATCAGTCATATCATCACCTCAAATTATTTAATTATTGTGTAATAAGATCTTAATGGTCTCTTTAATATCGCCCACGGCAACTTCCACGGATTCTTGTTGCTGCCGCAATTTAACTTCTACGATTTGATCGCTGGCTTTCTTACCAACGGTAATCCGTACGGGCAAACCGATTAAATCAGCTTCCGCAAATTTAACCCCTGGCCGTTCCTTACGATCATCGACTAAAACACTTAAACCACTAGCGGTCAAATCAGTTTCAATCTGCTCAGCGAGTAACATTTGTTCTTCTTTTTTAGCATTCATGACAACTACATGAACCTGATAAGGTGCTAGTTCCCAGGGCCAAATCATCCCCGCATCATCATGATGTTGTTCTACAATGGCAGACAATAAACGACTAATACCAATGCCATAGCAGCCCATAATGATGGGTTGTTGTTTACCATTTTCATCCAAGAAGTTCGCATTTAAACTTTCAGAGTATTTCGTACCCAACTTGAAGATATGGCCAATTTCAATGCCCCGTGTAAAATGTAAAACTCCCTTATTGTCTGGTGAGAGCTCGCCTTCTTTGACAGTCCGAATATCGGCATATTGTTCAACCTGATAATCTCGAGGGGCATTCACGTTTTGATAATGTAATCCTTTTTGATTAGCACCGGTTACAGCATTAGTCAAATCCTGAATGGACAAATCACCAATCACTTGAATTTCCGACGCTAAATTCATGGGACCAATAAAACCGGGCACACTATGAAAAATTTCGGCAACTTGTTGATCTGAAGCGGGAGTTAATTCGTTCACCCCTAATAAGTTCTTTAACTTCGTTTCATTCACCGCAAAATCACCACGGATCAAAGCCAATACCGGCTTCTTATCAGCCAAATAGGCCACACACTTAATAATTTGCGCAGCAGTGACATCAATATCCTGTGCTAAATCGGCCACCGACTTCACTTGCGGATTAACTTTGATTTCTGATAATGGCAACATTTCAGCTTGCGGGTTAGGAGTTAAAACGCTCGTAGCCATTTCTAAATTGGCAGCATAATCACTCACATCCGAATACACAATCGTATCTTCGCCAATCGGGGCCACAGCGTGAAATTCTTTCGAACCACTACCGCCCATATCACCAGAATCCGCCAAAATTGCCCGAAAATCTAAACCGCTACGTTCAAAAATTTTGCGATAAGCTTGTTCAATTTGATCAAAAATTGTATCCAAATCATCCGTATTGGCAGTAAAAGAATAAGCATCCATCATCAAAAATTCACGCCCCCGCAACAAACCGTAACGTGGACGATCTTCATCACGAAACTTCGTTTGAATTTGATATAACACTTGTGGCATTTTTTTGTAAGAATTCAAAACGTTGCTAACTAACGAAGTCATCGTCTCTTCATGTGTAGGCCCTAAAATAAAGTCACGTTGGTGGCGATCCTTAAACTTAAATAAGTTATCACCATAGGTGTCATAACGGCCACTTTGTTGCCATAATTCAGCCGGCAAAACGGCCGGAGCCAACATTTCTACACAGCCAACTTGTTCCAATTCTTCACGAACAATTCGTTCAATGTTCCTTAAAACCCGATAGGCCAAAGGCAAATAAGCATAGACTCCAGCTGATATTTGACGAATAAAACCTGCTCTCAACATCAATTGATGACTAACTGCCTCAGCATCACTAGGGGTTTCCTTTAATGTTGGTATAAATACCCGTGATTGTTTCATAAATTATTTTCTCCCTTACTCCTAAAGATTATTTCACAAAGAAGCGCGTAATATCATTCCAAGTCACTGCGACCATTAAGATCAGTAACAAGCCCACACCAATCAAATTAACCACAACTTCTGTCTTTTGAGAAACGGGCTTACGGCGAATGGCTTCAATAATATTTAACAATAACTTTCCACCGTCTAAAGCCGGAATGGGTAGTAGATTCATAATACCTAAATTAATTGACAGCCAACCAATAAACAGTAACACTTGTTGCCAACCCATGGCTGCTACCTGACTAGTTTCGGAATAGATTGCTACGGGACCACCCAGTTGGTTAATGTTAAAACCACCAGTAACCATTTTCTTGAGCGCATTCACAATTGTTGCCACCGCACCAACGGCTGATTGAACGCCATATTTTAAGGTGGGACCTAGGCGGTGATCACGTGCTTGCATAATCCCGATTTGACCAATAGTTTGCTTACCTTCTTTAACAGCCCGCGGTTTAATAGTCACATGCTTAATGCGCTTTTGCGGCGTTTTAACCGTTAATTGAGTCATTTGCTTAGGCCTTTGACTAATCGCTTGGACTAATTGAGTCCAATTATGAATGGGTTTGCTAGCAACTTTAACTATCTGATCGCCCGTCTGTAATTGTGCTTGCGCAGCTGGCGAATGGGATTGAATTGTCCCCAACTGAGCTGAATTGCTCGGTGCTCCGCCCAAAATAAACGCACATAAAATGTAGACTAACATACCAAAAATAATGTTATTCAACGGACCAGCTAAGTTCGTTAAAAACCGGTGCCACAAACTAGCTGAATTAAATTGCACATCCAGTGGTGCAATCTGCATAGCATTATTACTTTGATCAATTAAAACCGCATCATGATCAACTGAAAACCGTTTTAAATGTTCATCATCACCAGCTTCATAACCCTCAATAAACAACTCCCGTTCCAAATCACTCTGGACAACTTGAAAAGGGATTAAAGTGGAATTATTAGTATTTTGTGAATTATCAATTTCCACAACTTGCTCTTGCTCATTGAGTTTCAGACCGACTAAAGTACCGGGTTTCAGCTGTTCGTCATCATCTTCGGCCCCCGCTAACATCACATACCCGCCCAACGGCAAGAGTCGAATGACGTATAAGGTATGGTTGCGTGTATAAGAAATCAATTTTGGCCCCATCCCAATGGAAAATTGGCGCACCAAAATGCCGGATTTTTTAGCAAAATAATAATGTCCAAATTCGTGAACAAACACAATAAGTCCAAAAACAATGATAAAAGTTAATATTGCAACCAAATAACTTCCTCCTGATTACATGAAGCCCAACGAATGAATTAACGGTAAGACAAATAACATACTATCAAAGCGGTCTAAAATGCCACCATGACCAGGTAAAATTTTGCCCGAATCCTTAACGCCATAATACCGTTTATAAGCTGATTCGACCAAGTCGCCCACTTGTCCAATAATTGATAGAAAAATCGTAATTAAAATTAATAACCAGATATTATGTGGAACATTGTCCATATAATTCCATTGGTTAAAACCTAACATATAAATCAAGGCAAAAATCACGGCACAGATGACCCCACCGATCGAACCTTCCCAGGTTTTATTAGGACTGATGGCTGGATACAACTTATGTTTACCAATAGCGCGACCAATAAAATAAGCACCACTATCTGTTACCCATACAATAATCATTCCAAATAAGAGCAATGACAAACCACCAGCATCCGAATTACGAATCGCAGCTAGATAGTGAAAACCATTTCCAATATAAAACATGGATAAAATTGTTGTCCCAGCATCTTCAAAATTATAACTATTTTTGGTGAAAACCGTCAAAATTAATAACAAGGCGACAAACACGTATGCCAAATCAAATCGTGAAAAGGCATCGGGTAACCAAGTTAACGCTTTTTCGGGCAAAGATAGTAGTAACACGCCGATGGCCCCAATTAAAAAGTCAGGGGACACAATAATGCGTTTACGCATAATGTAAACTTCAGATAAACCAATCACTGCCAGGACAGAAGCCGCTACATCAATCCAAACTCCACCTGCTACTAAAATTGGAATAAAAATAAGTAAAGCAATTACTGCTGTAATAATTCTTGTTTTCAAAATAAACTCCTAATCTATTGTTTTATGCCGCCATACCGCCGATCTCTTTGCCCAAAACTTAAGACATCACGCCGCAGATTTTGGGCACTATAATCAGGCCAATATTCATCCACGAAAACCAGTTCCGAATATGCTAATTCCCATAAGTAGAAATTAGATAACCGCTGTTCTCCACTGGTGCGAATCAACAGATCAGGTTCTTGCAAATCGGCTAATTGCGCAGTCATCAAATACTGACCAAACATTTTTTCATCTAGTTGATCTAACAACTCAGGATGTTCTTGAGCTTGGCGGCCAAATAATTTAACAGCATTAACAATATCACTTCTAGCGCCATAGTTAAATGCAAAATTCAAAATCATGCCCGTATTATTTTTGGTTTGGTCAATGGCTTTTAAGCAAACTTCGCGCGTTTTGGCAGGTAACTGTTCCACAAAACCTGTGATAAGCACCTTAACATTATTCTTCATCAAATCTGGCATGAATTTTCCAAAAAAATCAATTGGTAAATTCATTAAAAAGCGCACTTCCTTGGAAGGACGTTTCCAATTTTCAGTCGAAAAAGCGTAAACTGTCAAAGCAGAAATGCCCATTTGACTAGCAGCACTCGCTACTACTTGTAAATTATTCATTCCGGCGCGATGTCCCGCAATCCTTGGCAAGCCGCGTTTTTGTGCCCAACGCCCATTGCCATCCATAATAATTGCTACATGACGTGGTAGAACTTGATTAACCATTTTGAAAACTCCTAATAAAGTTTAAAGAGACTGGGGTAAAAGATCATTATACAGCTAATTCAACTAGGTTAAGATAGTTCAATGAAAAACCACTTAACCTATTGTATACTTCAAAGTCAATCCGGTTACTTTACTGACCAACCTTGGTTTCAGCCACCTAAGATCATTAATACCTTAAATAGTTAACAACTCCAACAAGAAGCGAGAACACAATAAGTTTTCGTCATTCAAGACGAAGTTTTACTTATTATAATGCGCCAAAACTCATGCAACTGCTAACCAATTCTTCCAGTCTCTTAATGTTCTAAACGAAGATATCTGATATCTTCCTCTATCGGTTAAAGAACTACTAATTCTTTGGATTTGTCATCAGTAATCTGCTCAATTTTTTTGATATTTTGATCAGTTACCTTTTGCACTTGATTTTCTAAATCATGCATTTCGTCATCAGTAATCTCATGATTTTTTTGTTGCTTTTTCAAAGAATCCATGGCTTCACGGCGAATATTGCGAACAGCCACTTTCGCATTTTCGGAAATTTTGCCAACTTCTTTGACTAATTCCTTGCGCCGTTCACCAGTTAATTGTGGAATTACCAAGCGAATCACATTGCCATCATTAGCTGGGTTAATGCCAATATCAGAAGCTAATAAAGACTTTTCAATATCTTTTAACGCAGACTTATCAAACGGCGTAATCAAAATTACCCGGGCCTCTGGAATACTGATGGAAGCCACTTGGTTAATTGGCACTTCAGCGCCATAATATTCCACATTAATACCATTTAAAATACTAGCATTCGCCCGACCTGCGCGAATTTGACCGAGTTCGCGTTGCAAGGCATCGGCACTTTTTTGCATATGAGCTTGTGTTTGTTCAATAATTGTTTGGGTCATTAATTTTTGCCTCCTTGAATAGTTGTTCCAATACTTTCGCCTTGAACAACTCGTAAAATATTATCCGGTTCATTTAAGTTAAAGACCACTAACGGAATATCATTATCCATGGATAATGAGCTAGCCGTCGAATCCATCACACCAAGTTTTTTATTAATCACATCAAGTTGGGTCAATTCATTATATTTAACTGCTGAAGGATCTTTTTGCGGATCAGCGGAATAAACACCATCCACCCCGTTTTTCGCCATTAAAATCACATCAGCACCAATTTCGGCTGCCCGTAAAACTGAAGTCGTATCAGTCGAGAAATAAGGACTACCCGTTCCTGCTGAAAAGATGACCACGCGTTGCTTTTCTAAATGGCGAATGGCTTTGCGACGGATATACGGTTCAGCAATTTGCCGCATTTCAATGGAAGTTTGAACCCGTGTGGGAACGCCGACCTTTTCTAGACCATCTTGCAACGCCAAACCATTCATCACGGTGGCTAACATTCCCATATAATCAGCTTGGGCGCGTTCCATTCCTAATTCAGCACCAGTTTCTCCACGCCAAATATTACCGCCACCACACACAATAGCAATTTGCACTCCGAGTGCATGAACTTTTTTAATTTGTTGGGCAATATTTGCAATTACCGGCGGATTAATGCCAAAACCATTTTGACCTGCTAAAGCTTCACCGCTTAATTTCAATACAATTCGTTGATATTTAACAGTCATCGTTAACTCCTTACAATTTTCTTCTAGGGTTCATTTTACCATAACCAGTAATCAATACTGAATTTTACCTAAAATTAGCCAAAAAAAAAGCGCTGCGCGCTTTTATTTAATCTGACCCATAACTTCATCAACAAAGTTATTCTCTTGCTTTTCAATTCCTTCGCCAACTTCATAACGAACAAATGAAACTAACTTGCCACCTTTAGAGGCAACAAACTTAGCAACAGTTTGGTCAGGATCTTTGACAAAATCTTGATCAGCTAAACTAATTTCTGACAAGTACTTATTCAAACGACCTTCAACGATCTTTGGCACAATCTTTTCTGGTTTGCCTTCATTGATCGTTTCTTCAGTGTAAACTTGGCGTTCATGGTCAATGACATCAGCTGGCACTTGCGAACGATCCAAATATTCTGGATTAATCGCTGCTACGTGCATAGCAACATCATGCGCTGTTGCTTCATCAGCATCAGCAATCACTGTCAAAGCAGCTACTTGACCACCATTGTGTAAATAGGAGCCAAAACTTTCATTATCCTTTTTGGTAACTACTGTGAAGCGCCGCAGAGTGATTTTTTCACCAATCACGGCTGTTAAATTCGTAATGGCATCAGCAATACTGTTACCATCAGCCAACTTAATTTGGGAAGCAGCTGCTAAATCAGCAGGCTTTTGTTCCGCAATTGCACTCGCAATTTGGGAAACTAAGCTGGTAAATTTGTCATTGGAAGCCACAAAATCAGTTTCGGAATTAACTTCAATAATGGCAGCTGTATTGCCTTGAATTTCAATCGCAGCT
Source organism: Bombilactobacillus sp. ESL1197 (assembly GCF_058107145.1). NCBI lineage: Bacteria > Bacillati > Bacillota > Bacilli > Lactobacillales > Lactobacillaceae > Bombilactobacillus > Bombilactobacillus sp. ESL1197. Next base: position 1,039,015 of record NZ_JBYLTY010000001.1, on the reverse strand, counting down.
AAACCTTCAGCAGCAATCCGGTCACTCTTCTTGGCAGCCTTGGCAACACCTTTTTCACGTAATTCGTCAATCGCCTTTTGCATATCGCCATCAGCAGCGACTAAGGCCTTTTTAGCATCCATCATACCAACACTTGTTCTATCACGTAATTCTTTAACTTGCGCAGCTGTAATTTTAGCCATCTCTAGTCCTCCTAACATTATACACACCAAAAGAAGCTGAATCGCAAAGTTTCATTAACGAAACACTTTCACGGTTATCTTACCAAAGTCTCACAGTTTAATACTAATTTGACTTCAGTTACAGCTTCTTAAAATGACTTAAAATAATAATTTTATTTATTTATCAGAATCTTCAACGACTTCTTCGATCGATTGTTCGCCGTCATTGTCTTCACTAGCAGCAGCTTGCGCCATCTGTTCTTCTGGCAAATCAACGTTTTCTTCACCTTGACGACCTTCAATAATCGCATCAGCCATCTTGGAAGTAATCAAGCGAACGGCCCGAATAGCATCATCGTTAGATGGAATAATCACATCAATGTCATCGGGATCCGTGTTCGTATCAACCATCGCAACAACTGGAATGTTCAACTTTTGGGCTTCCCGAACAGCAATGATTTCTTTGTGTGGATCAACTACAAACATTACATCAGGGATCCGTGGCATATCTTCAATACCACCCAAGAATTTTTCTAATTTTTGTTCTTGTTTAACTAATAAAGCAGCTTCTTTTTTAGGTAAACGTTCGAATGTGCCATCTTCAGACATCTTCTTGATTTCTTTCAAACGCTTAATCCGGCTTTGGATTGTATCCCAGTTAGTCAAAGTACCACCTAACCAACGATGGTTCACATAAAATTGACCAGCACGAGTTGCTTCTTCAGCAATAGAGTCTTGAGCTTGCTTCTTGGTACCAACGAACAAGAAGACACCATCATCAGCAGCAACATCTTTCATAAAGTTGTAAGCATCATCAATCATATGCACAGTCTTTTGTAGATCAATAATGTAGATACCGTTTCTTTGTGTAAAGATATACGGCTTCATCTTTGGATTCCAACGCCGTGTTTGGTGTCCAAAATGAACACCAGCTTCTAATAATTGTTTCATTGATAAAACAGACATAATTCCATAACCTCCATGGTTTTTCCGCCGTTGACTTTAACTGATTTGTCACACCTTCGTGCACCAACAAACCAAAAATCAACGTGAGTATTTAATACAATCACTTATTATACTAAAGAACTAATTCACACGCAACTAATAAATTGAACGCTAGCCATTACAAAGCAAATCACTGTAAAGAATTTTCTAATGACCACGTCACTGTGGCACTATAATTAGCAGCATGCACAGGATTAGCAGGATTGCGCAAGTCTAATTGAGGACCAGCAATTTGTTGTTGACTATTATTCCACCAGCGATCTGAAATATTCGTCACAGCGTTGCCCGAACTATCAACGGGTGTGTTGTAATGAGCATAGCTATCAATCAGTGTTGGCACTTTGGTAATGGCTAAACTACTATGATTAGGAGCTAAATACTGCAAAATATTCGTCAATGCCGTCGCGGAAGAACCGCCAGAATAATTAAAATCATCTTTCATAGCTAATGATAACTGCCAACTCGGAGCCCCAGTATCATCATTGACCGCCAATTTTTGATCCAAAGCACTAGCTTTCAAAGCATAAACTTGTCGAGAAGTCTGGACAATTTTCTTACCAAAATCTAAATCATTAGGAACCTTCATGGTCATCGTCCCCGAACGATATTGCAAATTCATTTGATACGGTTGGAGTAACGGATTATCAGAGGTTACAATGGAAGGAAAAGTTGCGATCGGTGTCGACTGCAAAGTATAACGGTGATACTTAGTCTTAATCACTGGTGGGACATCAGCCGTAGGAATGGTCGAGCCAACGGTCCCAACAACCGTTTGCGCTGGTTTAGAATGCCCTGCTTCATTAGTATCCAGAACGGGCGTCCCCGTACTTTGGTCTAAATAATTGATTTGCACCAAACTATTCTCCGCTACCTTCACGGTTGCCGCCGGAGAAACTTGCGGATTTTCTGTCGTAAACTGCGCCCCACTATCAACTGCATAAAACTGGATTTGGTGACCACCAGCTTTCGGGGTAGCTAACGTTTTTAAATCTGTCGGGTCAGTCAACGCTAGTTGCCAAGCAGCCCCGCCCGCTAAATCATCACCCGTTGCAGTTAGAGCCGAACCCACCGGTTGACAATTATTAGTGACCTCAGCAATGTTGGTAATTGGTGTCGTTGGATCAATTGCATAATATAATTGCACATTATTACTATCTGAATCCGCAACGGTTCCAGAAATGTCTAATTCAGGTAGTGGTGTAGTTTGTCGATAATCATGACAATAGTTCATGCTTAACGAAGTAGTCGCACTAGCACCCAATTTAATTAAAGGTTGTTGGTTAGTTAACTTGCTACGCCAAACTAGAGTCGTCTTAGCAGGACGCGCAGTACCTAAAAAGTCATTTAAATCATCAACGTTATCGTAAATGGCGCCATTAGGATGAAAGTCATCACTGCCAGTACCCACTTCTTGCCAACCACCTAAAGTCTGATAAGTCTTACCTGTTATAGCGTCAGTAAATTTAGAATTATTGCTAGGACAACTTAGATATGTGCTATAAGTGTCATGGCTATTGGTAACAGTTTTCCAAACGGCATCTGGGCCTAAAACTAATTTACGTAGTGAAGGAGTTTCAATAAAAATATCATTAAGCGACAAATAGTCTGTTAAATTTTGAGTTTGAAAATTACCCAAGTCCAAACTTGTTAAATTCAGACAATACTCAAACATATCAGACATATTTTTAACAGCGCCAGTATCAAAATTTGTTAAATTTAGATTCGTTAAGCCACTGCAATTAGCAAACATCGAAGACATATTAGTTACTTGTTTTGTATCAAAGTTGGTAATATCTAAATCTTTTAAGCCACTACAATAAGAAAACATCGAATACATATTTTTAACGGCGCCAGTATCAAAATTTGTTACATCCAAATTCGTTAAGCCACTACAATAAGAAAACATCGAATACATGTCGGTCACTTTAGCTGTCACAAAGTTCGTCACATCTAAATTCTTTAAACCTCTACAACCAGCAAACATCGAAGACATGTCGGTCACTTTAGCTGTCACAAAGTTCGTCACATCTAAATCTTTTAAGCCACTGCAACTAGAAAACATCGAAGACATACGTGTTACTTGTTTTGTATCAAAGTCGGTCACGTCTAAATCCGTTAAGCCACTGCAGCCAGCAAACATCGAAGACATATTAGTTACTTGTTTTGTATCAAAGTCGGTCACGTCTAAATCCTTTAAGCCGCTGCAACCAAAAAACATCGAAAACATATTAATTACTTGTTTTGTATCAAAGTTGGTCACGTCTAAATCCGTTAAGCCACTGCAATTTCTAAACATTGCAGACATATCGGTCACTTTAGCTGTCACAAAATGCGTCACATCTAAATCCGTTAAGCCACTGCAGCCAGAAAACATCGAAGACATATTAGTTACTTGTTTTGTATCAAAGTTGGTCACATCTAAATCCTTTAAGTCTCTACAACCAGCAAACATCCCAGACATACCACATAGCGAATCAGAATGAACATAAACTATATTATTCACTTGACTAGTGTCAAATTTGGTTACATCTAAATTTGTTAAGCTGATACATCTATCAAACATCTCAGACATATTATGAACATTCGCTGTATCAAAGGTGGTCACATTCAAACTTGTTAACCCCTCGCAATCTTCAAACATTTCCGACATATCTAACACATTAGCAGTACTAAAATTAGGATCTTGCGTAAAATCTAGTTTAGTCAAACTACTGCAAAAACTAAACATATTATTCATCGTTGTTACCTTTGTAGTATTCAGCTTAGTTATATTTAAATTTTTTAGTTGGGAACAGTGATAAAACATGGAAGACATATTTTGTACATTAGACGTATCAAAGGCCGTCAGATCAAGGCTAGTTAAATTTGAACAATAATCAAACATTTGACTCATATCAATAACATGACTTGTATCCCAACCAGTTAGGTTTAAATCAGTTAAACTTTCACAAAACAAAAACATAGAACTCATATCAGTTATGGAAGATGTATTAAAGTGACTTACATCTAAAACAGTAACATTTGCCGCGTATTCAAACATTCGACTCATATTAATAACCGAATCAGTATTAAAACTACTTACATCAATAGTCTTAGCACGACACTGGTAAAACATTAGAGACATATCAGTAACCTTATTAGTTACAAAATTGCTCAAATCTAAATCCGTCAACCGACTAGTATCATAAAACATTTTCGACATGTCCTTGACATTAGCAGTATCAAAGTGGGTCAAATTTAAACTTGTTAAATTTCTGCACTCCCGAAACATCGCAGGCATATTAATTACCTGACTCGTATTAAAGCTGGTCAAATCTAAATCTGTTAAAGAATAGTCATTATAAAACAATTCACTCATATCTGTCGCATTACTGGTATCCAAATTATTCAAGCCGGTAATTATCTTACAAGCAGTTAAATTGGCAAACACATAACCACTGTCTGTCGGCAGCTCTACGCCTGGTTCAATATCCACTTTTTGAATGTAAGCATGATAAGGTATCCAGTTCTCACCTGCATACATACTCCAAGAATAATCCACATCAGTGTACTCAGCACGAACTGCTAAGATTCCTGAATTAATCGTTAAAGTCCCATCTGTAGCTAAGGTCCACGAACAAGTGCCCGCCATACCGGTCACTGGCGCAGTTAAGGTCATAAAATTACTAATGGACGGCTCAGCTTTTTTGGTCGGTACCGCTGACTTTTCGTCAGTTTTCGGCTCTGTTTGCGTTAACGAGTTAAAGTTCTGGGGATTAACCAAGAGATCATCACTTTTATGTATGATCGCAATCGGCTTCGTCGTCGATTGGACAGAATGAACCGTGTGTCGCGCGCCCCCACCCGCAAATAACAAGGCTATTAGTAACATTAGCAATTTAAATTGTTTATTCATTATAATCTCCATTGCTTAAACTATCTACACAGATTTTGCCGTGAGCCTCCAACCACTCTGAACTACTTCCGATAATAGCGAATGATTAATAGCGTTTTCATTAAAGCTGGCAACAATATCCACTGAACATCTTAATCAGTTAATTTCGAATAAATTATAGCATGCTCATTAAATGATAACTAGAATGATTTTTGGGTCATTAATTTAATGTTTAATTAATTTAAAAGATAGTTTTTCTTTTTTGTCAATTAATTTGGCTCTACCCCGCTTTTTAGCGAACAAAGCACTTTTTCGAGTAAATTACTATTTGCTTTTTAAATTAAAATTTCCCCATCAAAAATAAAAAATAAAAGCCAGCCGCTTGGTTTTTATTTACCACTCAACTGACTATTTACACATCTTTTAATTAATTGCCATTTTTGTTGCCGTGTTAATTGTTTAATTTGCCATTCGCGCTTAGAAGCTTGGGAACGATTACCTACCTCTTCTTGATACTTTAACCGCACCGGCCGGCGCGGTTTGGTATACTTCGCCCCTTTACCCGCATTATGCATTTGAATGCGGTGGGCAACATCATTCGAAATACCCGTGTATAATGTACCATCGGCACATTGAACAATGTAGACACTATATTCATTCATGGACAAACTCCCGCAATTGTTGGGTGTAACTCCCATCTTGATTGTACAAAACCAACCCCGGCCAAATCTTGAGCCCATTTGTCCGCCGCGTTTTACGACATTTGATTAACACTAAGTTAGCCAAATCCCCTTGGTGCGGATAAACAAACAGTAATTCTTTCACAGGCAAGTGGTATTGCTGTAAGACTTGCTGCAATTCTAATAACCGATCTGGCCGATAAACAATATACAAACTGCCATTATCTTTTAACAGTTGACTGGCAACTTGTGCCAATAACTCTTGCGAAAAGAATAATTCGTGCCGCGCAATATTGTGAGAGCGCGATTTACCTAAAGTTGGCGTATCCTTCTTAGCAAAATACGGCGGATTGCAACTAATAACATCACAACTATCATGTTCCACATAATCTAAAGCGGCAGCAATATCTGTGTTAAATAAGTGTACGTTTTCTTGCAACTGATTTTTTTGAATCGACTGTTGCGCCAACTGCGCCAATGCTGTTTGCAATTCTAATAAATAAGTCGTTACTTGGTATTTCTTAGCTAGACACAAGCCAATAATGCCACTGCCACTACATAAATCCGCAACTACAACATGGGCATTGCGTATAGTAATCCAATTAGCTAATAAAACCGAGTCAATGGAACTGCGGTATAATTGGGTGTCTTGGATTAAATCTAAGTCAAATCCGGGAATTCGTTCGAAGGTTTTTGTCATCACATGTTTCCTTTTGCTATAATAAATTTGAAAATTAATATTTGAGGTAAAATTATGTTTTATAAATTTATGGTTCCAATTGTTCGCTTTATTGTCTGGTTGCTGAATGGTCACGTACGCTATGAAGGCCGGGAAAATTTACCGACCAATGAATCTTACATTATGGTGGCCCCGCATCGTACCTGGTGGGAACCGCTCCTGTTTGCCTTAGCTGTTAGCCCTACTCCCTGTGCTTTTATGGCCAAAAAAGAATTATTTAAAAACTCGTTTTTAGCCTTTATTCTCAAGCACGCCAATGCGTTTCCGGTTGACCGCAAGCACCCGGGACCATCAACTATTAAAACACCTGTCAAAGATCTGAACAAGCGCAATCTCAGTTTGATTATGTTTCCCTCTGGCACCCGTTACTCCAGCCAATTAAAAGGCGGTGCGGTCTTAATTGCCAAATTGTCTAAGAAGCCACTAGTGCCAGTTGTCTACCAAGGTCCAGTCAAATTCACGGGCTTTTTAAAACGACAACGTTGTGTTATCAAATTTGGGGAACCTATTGCTATCCCACGGACTCTCAAAGTTAACGAAGAAAATACTGAACTCGTTAACCAACAAATGAGTCAAGCGTGGCAACAAATTGATCATTCTATCGATCCTCATTTTCAATACGTGCCCCCAGTTAAAAAGCAATAATTCTTGCAAAAAAATCTGTCAGCCTAATCAACCTGCTGGCAGATTTTTTATTATGACAAACTTTCACTCTCTTGTAATTGATACAACTCATAATAAGAACCGTGTTGTTTTAATAATTGCTCATGATTACCTCGTTCGACAATCCGCCCATGATCCAACACAATAATTTGCGTCGACTCTTTAATCGTTGACAGGCGGTGAGCAATCGCAATACTCGTGCGCCCCGCACGCAAATTCTTTAAGCCAGCTTGAATCTGCTCTTCCGTTTCCGTATCAATATTAGCAGTTGCTTCATCTAAAACTAAAATTGTCGGATCCGTCACTAATGTTCTGGCAAAGGACAATAATTGCCGCTGCCCAGCCGAGAGACTACTGGTCCCCGGCGTCACTTGAGTTTGATACTTTTGGGGCAATTGTTCAATAAATTCATCAGCATGAACTAATTGAGCGGCTTGTTTAATTTGTTGATCCGTAATTGCTTGATCAAATAAGCGAATATTCGAATTAATCGTCCCATAAAATAAATACGAGTCTTGTAAGACTAAGCCTATCTGGCGCCGAATTTGCTTTAGCGGTAAATGCCTCAGATCATAACCATCAATCAAGATTTGTCCCGAACCATATTCATAAAAGCGTAATAAAATATTGATCATCGTACTTTTACCGCTACCTGTTTGGCCTACAATGCCCAAACTCTCACCCGGCTGTAGTTTAAACGATACATCATGCAGAACTTCTGGCCCATTGGGATAAGCAAAACTCACGTGACGAAATTCCACCGCTCCTTGCGTAATAGTGCCACGATGAGGTAATAACTGTTGGGGACCATATTCTTGACTATCTAAGATTTTGAAGGCGCGCTTACCAGCAACTACTCCATCTTGGAAAAAGGATAAATTATCCATAAAATTAGTAATAGGATTGAAAAACTGACTCACATAAGTGGTAAAAGCATATACTACACCAGCCTGCAAAATCCCAATATGATCTTTGAAACCTAGAAGCCCTAAAGCTGCAACTAATGCCAGTGTGTAGAGTAAATTGACAATTGGTGACAATAATAAGGAATTAATGCGGATCATGGATTGGCGCGCTTTCAAATATTGACTATTTGTCGTTTCAAATTCTTGTTGCGTCCGCTTTTGTTGGCGAAAATTTTGAATAATTTGAATGCCCTGAATAGTTTCACTGATTCGCGTATTAATTTCACTTAGTTTATTACGCATATACCGATAAGCCGCCAAACTATACTTATTATAAAGTTTAATCGTCAATAACAATAGCGGTACAAACGCTAAGACGACTAATGCGGTTACCCAATCAGTGACCCACATGGCAATAAAGGCCGCAATAATGGAGAAAACTCCGATCATCCCTGATAAAAAGACCTGCATAAAATCCGAAATGGACATTGTATCATTATTAACGCGCGACACAATCGCCCCGGGAGCCACCCGATCAAAATAACTCATCCCTAGTTGGTGTAATTTAGCAAACAACGCCCGCCGCAAGTCTTCTAGCATATACTCACTGCCCATATTAAAGGCAAACGTCGTAACTAATTGCCCAATGGAGCGCAGAATTACCCCTAACAGGTAAAGTAAAGCACAACCAATAATGATAGTTTGCGTCAGAGTAGCCCGAGTCAAATAATGATCCATATAATATTGTAAGAATTTGGGCAACAAAATATTCATCGTTGATTGTAATGTCACTGCTAAGGCCGCAATGATAAACGACCAATAATGCTTGCCAGCAAATTTTAATAATCGCCATACAATCTGATGTTGTTCTTTGGCAGATATGACTTGTTTTTGTTTCACTTCAGACATTAATCTTAGCTCCTAATAATTCATTTGCTGCCGTCGCCACATGACTTGATACCAACCCGGTTGGTGTATGAGTTGTTGGTGCGTACCGCGTTGTTGGATTTGCCCCTGTTGTAAAACTAAAATTTCATCAGCGTCCATCACGCTCCGCAGACGCTGGGAAATAATAATTAACGATTGCTGCTGTGTCCGTAACTGTCGTAAATTGTGATTAATTTGCACCTCAGTTTTAGCATCCAGTGCGGAAGTAGCATCATCAAACACCAGAATCCGTGGCTGTCCTATCACCGCCCGAGCAATCGCTAAACGTTGTTGTTGACCACCAGACAGGTTAACACCCTTTTCACCAATTAAAGTTTGATAACCCGCACTTAGTTCTTGGATATCCGCATCAATCGCGCCGGCCAGTGCCGCTTTTTTGACTGCAGTTTGAGGACTGTGATTATTGCCAAAACGAATATTATCTTGCACTGTAGCTGAAAATAAGAAGCTCGTCTGGGGTACATAACCGATATTTTTTAATAAAGTATCTAAACTGTACTGGCGAATATCCACACCGCCCAAAGTAATTTGCCCTTGGTACTGATCAAACCGGCGTAACAAAAGTTTAATCAAAGTACTTTTACCGGAGCCAACCCGCCCCACAATGCCTAACGTCTGTCCAGGTAACAAGTCAAACTTAATTTTTTGTAATGAAGGAACAGACCCGTCGGGATAAGTAAAACTCTGTAAATCAACTTGCAGTTGGCCACCAGTTACTTGAGTCTGGCCTACATTGGAATCAATAATGGCTGATTTTTCGTTTAAGATCGCTTGAATGCGATCAAAACTCGCATTACCGCGTTCCAAAATATTGAACAAGCGCCCAATCGCAAACATCGGCCACACTAACGCATTGATATAACCCACAAAAGTGATTAATTGACCAATTGTAATCACCTGATTAAGGACTAAGTGTGAACCATAAATAATCGTAATCACATACGTCAAGCCCATGATTAAACCTGTTAAGGGATCAAACAAAGCATCAATAAAGTTCACCCGTCGATTAATCTGAATCGTCTGCTCAACCTTTTGGTCAAAATCGGCAATATCTTCGTGTTCTTGACCAAAAGTTTTAATGACTTTAATTCCGGTCATACTTTCCTGTGTTTTATTACTCAATTGTGAAAAAGCTGCTTGCGACTGAGCAAAGTGATAATGTAACTTGCTTCCTAAAACGCGCGCCATCATGGCTAACAACGGTAAAGGCAAAACGGCAATTAACGTCAAACGCCAATCAACCAACCAAACCATCGCTACAATCGTTAAACCACCAGTAATGATCGAATCAGCTAAAGTCAAAATCCCTGAACCAGCAACATTTTGTACAGCCGAAATATCATTAGTCGCATGCGCCATCAGATCGCCAATGCGATGCCGCTTAAAAAAAGGGTCATCCATGTTCAAATAATGCCAGAATAAACGACTACGTAATTGGCGCTCTAATTGTGCCGCACCACCCCAAATTTCGCGGCGCCAACCAAACCGAAACAAATATTGCAAAAGCCCCGCACCTGCTACAATGAGCAACAACCAAATGGTTTTGGTCCAAGTCAACTGGTGTTGATTCACCCAATCTGAAAAGCGTCCAATCGCTTGGGGAATAATTAGATTCGTAATGGCTGTTAAAATCAGAAACATAATGCCAATTAAATAATGCTTTTTTTGTTCTTTAAAAAACCAATTCAATTTTTTGAATATTGTCACAATAAAACCTCACGTTTGCACTTTATTAATTTATTTTAACTTTAACAAATATTTTTAATATTTCAACACAAAGAAAGCACTCATTCTAACTAGTAATAGTTAAAATCAGCGCTTTAGCTGTAATCATTGCTGTGATTATTTAGCAGAGCATTTGAAGTTTTAAATTAGTTGACTTCATTATGCTTTTTTGGATTGGTTTTTCATCATTTGCATCATTTGGTTTAATTTCTTTTGTGATGGTTTTTGACCCATTTGTGCCATCATTTGCCGCATCATATCTGGTGAAATAGGTGGGTTGTCTTGCAGATACTTCTTCATATAAGCACGTGCTCCGAAAAAGCCACCAACTAATCCGACAATCAACATTACTATTCCCACTAGAACTGTCACTAACATTATTCATCCACCCTTGACTTATCTTTTAAGATTTAACTAGCAATACTACAATAACAATAAATTTTTTAATATTTTGGAGCCGAGATCAAAATAAGTTTTCGTCAATTTAGACGAATATTTTATTCTGATCATGCTCTCTTAACTTCTTTATTAATACTGTAGCCACTTTTTTAATTATAGCATAGTCATTCCCACTAATTGTGGTTAAATTACAATTTAATCTTCACGCCAGCCTTGTTCGCGCTGAATCTGACGCACTTTTTTCGACGTAACTTCTTTACCAGCCTTATCGTATAACTTCGTATGCTCAATCCGATCTCTTAAGCCGGAACGAAAATTAGCCAAATATTCTTGTCTCAAAGCTGCTTGTTCCCGTTTTTCCTCTGGATCTAAACCCTCATTTTTTTGTTTGTGTGCTAAAGTGTTAATCCGTTGAATTAATTCCGTTTGTTTTTTATTCTCATTAATTTCAGCCATCAAATTCTCCTTTCAACCAATGTCAATTTGAAACTACTACAAACTTATGCTAATCTTAGTTTAAACTTACTAGGAGTGGCGTTATGAGTCAACCAATCAGTGCTAAACAACTGGAAATTTTACAATTTATCTATGATCAACAACAAGAACACGGGTATCCGCCCACTGTTCGCGAAATCGGTCAAGCTGTGAACCTATCCTCAACTTCTACCGTTCACGGTCACTTAGAACGCTTGGAGACTCGGGGCTTTTTAGAACGCGACCCCACTAAGCCCCGCGCCTTGATGTTAACGACTGCTGGTTTAGACCAACTAGATATTCCTAACACGCGCATTCCTATTTTAGGAACCGTTACTGCGGGCCAACCAGCGCTGGCAATCCAAGAAGCTGATGCTGAATACTTTCCGTTACCGCCTGATCTGGCGAACGAAAATCAACCACTCTTTATGTTAACCATCCACGGCAGTAGTATGCAAGATGCTGGTATTTTAGATGGTGATCAAGTTATTGTTCGTCAACAAAACACCGCGCAAAATGGTGAAATTGTCATTGCCATGAATGATGATAATGAGGCCACTTGCAAGAGATTTTATAAAGAAACCCATCAATTCCGTTTACAACCGGAAAACGAAGATTTTGCTCCTATTTATTTGACTAATGTTACTATTTTAGGCAAGGTAGTCGGTTTATACCGGTCAGATATTTTTTAAGATTAAACTTAAGAAACTAGTACTGAAAAATTATTTTTTCGATACTAGTTTTTTTATGGTTATCAAAAAGCACAATCAAGAGAGATTGTGCTTTGATAATTAATCTTTAATTTATTAACGACGCTTTTCAGCAATTCTAGCAGCCTTACCACGACGGTTACGTAGGTAATACAACTTAGCACGCCGAACGCGACCTTGGCGAATGACTTCAATTTTAGCAACTCGTGGTGAGTGTAATGGGAATGTCCGTTCAACACCAACACCACTACTCATTTTACGAACAGTATAAGTTGCGCTAATGCCACTACCGCGACGCTTGATTACAACACCTTCAAATAACTGAATCCGTTCCCGAGAACCTTCGACAACTTTAACAGAAACCCGCACAGTATCTCCTGCGCGAAAATCAGGAATATCATCACGTAATTGGGACTTCGTTACAACATCAATTAAGGGACTCTTCATACCCATATAAATCTCTCCTTTATACTAATACTCTTAAACTTAATAACAGTTCAGCGGAATATTGTTGTCGTGTAATCACACAAATTAGATTATAACACAAAATTTTATTTTTGAAACTTTTAATCATCATCTGCTTTTAATTGTTGCAAAAAAGCCTGATCTTCCGGACTCAATTGTGCTTTGGCTAATAAATCTGGTCGCATTTGATAAGTCTTCTTTAAGGCTTGTTGATGCCGCCAAGTGGCAATCTTTTGATGATTACCACTTAACAAAATGTCAGGAACTTTCATCCCGCGGTACTCTGCTGGCCGTGTATACTGGGGATATTCCAACAATTCATCGGTAAACGAATCACTATATGCCGACTGGCCATTCCCCAAAACTCCTGGTACAAAGCGCGCAGTAGCATCAATCATTAACATGGCTGCCATTTCACCACCAGTAATGACAAAATCACCAATCGAAAATTTATCCGTCGCCAGCTTTTCAATGCGATGGTCAAAGCCTTCATAATGACCGCACAAAAAAACCAAATGCTGTTCTTGGGCCAACTCTTGGGCCGCCGTTTGATCAAACTTGCGCCCCGCGGGATCTAATAAAATGACCCGTTTGGGAGCAGGATCTACTTGATTAATTTCATCCATGGCCCGATAAAAAGGCTGAGGCTGCAGTAACATTCCGGCACCACCACCATAGGGGGTATCATCAACATGATGGTGTTTATCTTCAGAGTATTGCCGAAAGTCGCAAATATTTATGTCAATTAATCCCTTTTCTTGAGCCTTACCTAAAAGTGACTCATCCAGTGCCGCAAACATTTTAGGAAACAACGTTAAAATATCAATCTTCATCAATTAATCCTTCTGGTAAATTGACTTGCACTTGTTGCGCTGACAAATCAACCGTCACCAACACATCTTTGAGAATGGGTAACAAAATTTCGCCGTATTTCGCACCTTGAATAACCCAGATATCATTCGGACCTAAATCCCAAATATCCACTACTGATCCCAGTAACCCCCGCTTTTGATCATAAACTGTAATGCCCATAATATCTTTATAATAATATTGACCATCGGGTAATGGTTGCAATTGTTGCGCATCAATCCACAATTCATGCGTTTGAACTTTTTGTGCACTCTCAATGTCCTTAATTTCCGCAAATTGAATGAGCCAAAAGTTCTTCTGAATCCGCGCACTAGTCACCTGAACCGATTGATAATGATCAGGTGCAGTTTCAATGAATAAAGTTTGACCAGGTTGGAAGCGTTCGTCCGCAAAGTCCGTTAGAGCTTGCACTTTAACTTCGCCTTTTAAACCATGGGTATTTATGATTTTACCAACACGTAAATAGTCTGTTTGGGTCATTAATAACTCCTTTACTTCATGACAAGTGCTAAACTGCTGGCACTTTTAAACCTTAATTTGAAAAATGGCTGCAACTTTTAGCTGCAGCCACCCAACATATTAATCAGTAGTAATTGGTACAATATTTAGTTTAACTCGTTTTGAATTCTGATCATTTTCTAAATAAACAATCGTTCTAATTGCTTGTGCTACGCGACCTTGTTTACCAATGACCCGTCCAGCATCTGCTGTACTCAAAGATAATTCATAAACCAAACAATCTGCTTCATCTTCAACGCGAACTTGAACTTGATCCTTATCATTCGCTAGTGGTAAAACAATTGCTTTAATTAAGGTTACAATGTCAGTTTCCATCTTTGTTAAAACTACTTAGCTTTCTTATTAGCTAATTTCAATTCATGATATTGCTTCATAATGCCTTGTTTTTGTAACAAGTTACGTACTGTATCTGAAGGTTGGGCACCCTTTTGTAACCAATCCAAAATCAAATCAGCATCTAATTTTAAATCTTCTTTGTGTAATGGGTTATAATGACCAACTTGTTGAATAAAACGACCATCACGTGGTGCTCTTGAGTCAGCTACCACAATTCGATAGAAAGGACGACGTTTACTTCCCATACGATGCATCCGAATTTTAACTGCCATAATTAAATTCCTCCATAAATTTAGCTTCTTAACTTAACGTTCAATAGTATACTCGTTTTCTATAATAGTGTAAAGCTTTTTTTCTTTACAAGTAGCAACTTTTAAGATTTGAATCGTTTAACTTTTTTTAGACGCTTTTTCTTACGTTTTTTATTATGGCGCACCATGGAACCCATGGCCATTTTGCCCAGCTTACCTTGTAAACCGCCGCCCATTAGTTGATCCATGCCGGCAAAATTACCCTTGGACATTTTTTGCATCATGGTTTGCATCTGTTTGAATTGCTTAATCATGCGGTTAACTTCAACAATTGGTCGCCCAGAGCCTGCTGCTAAGCGGCGGCGGCGTGATGGATTTAATAATTCGGGATCTTGACGTTCAGCAGGCGTCATAGAATAAACAATTGCTTTTAAATGATCCATATCTTTCGGGTCAAGATTCACATTTTGTAAAGCCGGATTGTTCGCCATGCCAGGAATCATCTTCATTAATTCATCCATTGGACCCATTTTTTGCACTTGATCCATTTGATCAATAAAATCATTAAAGTCAAACGAATTCTCCTGCATTTTGCGTGTTAACTCAACCGCTTGTTTATCATCGTATTCTTGTTGGGCTTTCTCGATTAACGTCATCATATCACCCATGCCCAAGATACGATCAGCCATTCGATCCGGATGGAAAACCTCTAGTGCATCTAATTTTTCACCAGAACCAATAAATTTAATAGGCTTACCGGTGACTGAACGAATGGACAAAGCTGCCCCACCACGAGTATCACCGTCTAACTTAGTCAAAATCACACCGGTAATATCGAGCTGTTCATTAAATCCTTCGGCCACATGCGTTGCTGCTTGTCCGGTCATGGAGTCCACAACTAACAATATTTCATTGGGTTGCGCAACTGCCTTAATCTGACTCAATTCATCCATTAATTGGTCATCAATTTCTAAGCGCCCAGCAGTATCAATTAAGACATAATCATTCTTTTGCTCACGAGCTTGTTGGAGACCGTGTTCCACAATTGACACCGGATTTTGGTCTGTACCTTCATCATAAACCGGAACTGTCAATTGTTGACCGATAGTTTTCAACTGTTCAATCGCAGCAGGGCGATAGACATCAGCGGCAATTAACAAGGGGCGGGCATGATTATTTTCTTGTAGATACTTAACCAATTTACCAGCCGAAGTCGTTTTACCAGCACCTTGCAGCCCAACCATCATAATTACTGTCGGAATTTTGGCTGCTTTATTTAAAGCAACCGCTTCGGTACCCATAATTTTAGTTAACTCTTCATTAACAATTTTAATGATTTGTTGTGCAGGAGTTAAGCTCTCCAAGACTTCACTACCGATGGCTCGTTGGCGCACCGTTTGAATAAAAGTCTTTGTGACATCAAAATTAACATCGGCTTCTAACAATGCCAAACGCACTTCACGCATCATTTCTTTGACATCATTTTCAGTTATTTTACCTTTGCCGCGTAATTTGGCAAACGTCTTTTGGAGCCGCTCACTTAATCCTTCAAAAGCCATATTTATCTCCTCTACCAGTTCCTTGTTTTTTATCAAACATCTAACTGCTGCAATTTATGAAAAATTGTTTTTAAAGCTTGATCCTGTGGATAATCAGTTTGAATAATTTGCTCTAATTGTGCTAATAAGGTTTCCCGTTTTTGAAATTCTTGACACAAGTGTAACTTCTGCTCATATTTTTCTAAAATTTTAACTGTTCGTTTTAAATTATCATAAACAGCCTGTCGACTGACATGATAATTCTGAGCAATTTCACCTAACGAAAAATCATCACCATAATATAGCTGCATATACTGATCTTGTTTAGCCGTTAGCAATGGTTGGTAAAAACTATACAAGACATTAACATAATTTTTTTGCGCTAAATTATCATTCATCAGCTTCATCCAATAAGCGGCTAAACAAACCTTGTGCGAATTGCTCTGGGTCAAAGTCCCGCAAATCACTCACTTTTTCACCTAAGCCCACTAATTTAACCGGTATCTGTAACTCATCATTAATTGCCAGAACAATGCCACCTTGCGATGAACCATCTAATTTGGTTAAGACCAGCCCGCTTACTTGCGTCACCTTTTGAAACTGCTTGGCCTGGCTCAGCGCATTTTGCCCTGTGGTTGCATCAACGACTAATAAAACTTCATGTGGTGCATCTGGCAATTCACGCGTAATAATCCGTTTGATTTTTTCTAGTTCTTTCATCAAATTAGCATTATTCTGTAACCGGCCGGCGGTATCTACCAGTAGCACATCATAGTTTTCCGTTTGTGCTTTTTGCAAAGCTTCATAAACTACCGCGGCAGGATCACTGCCCGCTTTTTTAGCAACGGTAGTAACCCCTGTCGCTTGGCCCCAGGCTTGTAATTGTTCAATCGCCCCAGCGCGAAAAGTATCACCGGCAGCTAATAATACCTTGTGTCCTTGCTGTTTCAACCGTGCAGCTAACTTACCGATTGTCGTCGTTTTACCAGCACCATTAACTCCCACAAATAAGATAACATTTAATGGGCGCTGAAAGTCCAAATTCAGTTGATAATCATATTTATGATTATCTGCCCGATATAATTCAACCATTTTTTGAATAATAACGCGCGAAACTTCCGCTTTCGATTTAGCATTCTGTAATTTAACTTCTTCGCGTAAGGCATCAGAAATCTTTAACGACATTTCATAACCAACGTCGGATTGAATTAACAAATCTTCTAAATCATCAAAAAAGTCTTCATCAACTGACCGGAAATTGGCCATAAATGCATTAAATTTATCCCGAAAAGTATGCCGAGTTTTTTGCAGACCTTGACTATATTCTTCTTCCTGAGAATCTGGCTCCTCATCAGTTGCGGGCGCTAACTCTGCATTAGAAGACGCTGCAGTTGTCTCTGAAGTAATGGAATCAGCAGTTTCAGAAACAGCAGAAGTAGCAGCAACTTCGGGCTGCTCGCTATCAGACTCTGCAGTATCGTTTTCAATCTGAGCTTTCTTGTCCTCTGGTTCAGCATTTTCCGTTGTTGGATTTTCTACAGTTTGACTTGTTACTTTTGGTGCATCACTAACATCAGTTACAGCTGATTGCTCTGCAGCAGCTGGTTTTAGATTCTCGGCAGTTGGCGCCACTTCTTTGGCATCATCTAATGGTTGTTCAGCTTCGGCTTTTTCGGCTTTTTCGGCTTTTTCGGCTTTTTCGGCTTTTTCGGCTTTTTCATCATCTACAGCTTTTTTATTTCTCTTAAATAAATCAAACAATCCCATGAATGTTTTCAACTCCATTCTGTTCTAATTTAACGGTTAATATCGTAGAAACTCCGGATTCTTGCATCGTTACTCCGTATAAGCGATCTACCTTGAGCATTGTTCCTTTACGGTGTGTAATCACGATAAACTGTGTTGCTTGATCATATTGCTGTAAAAAATTAGCAAAGCGCAACACGTTAGCATCATCCAAGGATGCTTCCACTTCGTCCAAAACACAAAACGGCACGGGCTTAACCTGCAAAATAGCGAATAACAAAGTGATGGCAGTTAATGCTCGTTCACCACCAGACAGCAGACTCATTCGTTGCAACTTTTTCCCCGGCGGTTGTGCAATAATTTCAATACCACTAGTTAAATAATCACCTGGCTCAGTTAACACTAGTTTGGCATGTCCACCACCAAACATCCGCGGAAAAATTTGTTCAAAAGCCGCCGCAACTTGCTGAAACATGGCTGCAAAGCGTTGACTGACTTCGTGATCCATCTCACCCATTGTGGTTGTTAACTGCTGACGTGCGGCCCTTAAGTCTGCACGTTGCTGTGTTAAAAATTCGTACCGGTCTTTAACCTGATCGTATTCGGCAATGGCTGCTAAATTAACTGTCCCTAAATCCGTTAATCCTTGTTGTAGGAGTCGCATTTGATCTTGTGCTTGAGTTAAATCAAAATTAGCTGGCACTTGCGCCATGGCTGCCTCAAAACTGAGGTGGTAATCTTGCTCCAAATGTTTCAAACGCTGCTGTAATTGTTGTTTTATTTCAGCTTGTTGCACCGACAACTGACTTTGCTCATCCATTGCCTGCTGTTGCAAGCCAACTAGGCGCTGATTCAAGGGATTTAACTCTTGAGAAGTTTGTTGAAGCTGTTCGCGTTGCTGCTGGCATTGCGTAATTTGTTGTTGTAATTGCTGCACTTTTTGCGTTAACTGCGTAACTTGCTGATGTAAATCTTGCTTGGTCTGAGCAAAATCATCCTGTGTAACTTGTAGTTGCTGCTGTTCTTGTTGCAATTGCTGAAGTTTTGTTTGTAAGTCTGCTTGCAACTGCTGTTTTTGCTGTAACTCTTTTTGCTGATTCTGAAAATCATTTTTTGTGACAATGATTTGTGTTTTCGTCGTTTGCAATGTTTGCGCTAAAGAACTCTTTTGTTGGTCCAAATTTTGAATTAAAGCTTGCTGGTGTTGATTGTTTTGCTCAATTTGTTGCAACTTTTGCGCTAAGTCCTGTAATTGTTGACGACTAGCAGCTGCTTGTTGTTGAAACTGCTGAATTTGCTGTGCTAAAGCTTGTTGTTGTTGCTTAAAGTCAACTAATTGGCCTTGGTGTTGTTGGAATTGCTGCTGGTGTAATCGGTAATCACTTTCTAACCGTTGTTGTTTAGGCAACAACTGCTGTAACTGTTGTTCCTGTGTCTTTTTTTGATCACCGATCAATTGTACTTCTTGCCGCAAAGTTTGCACTTGCTGTTGTCTTTTATCTAATTGTTTTTGTGAACTTTGAACAGATTGTGCGAGATGTTTGATTTGCTCTTTTTGTCCCAAAATAGCTAAATTGGCGCGGACTTGCCCGCCAGTCATTGATCCGCCCGGATTAATCAAATCACCTTTTAACGTCACTACCCGGTAACGATGTTGCAATAGGTTACTAACTTTCGTTGCTGTATTAAGCTGATCTACAATAATTAAATTACCAAAAAGGTAATCCACGATATTTTGTAAATCAGGATTAATCTGTACCACATCACTCGCTAGCTGCCAATTAGTTAACGCTTGTAAAGCTGACAACTGTTCAGGCCAAATCTTCCGACTTTTCATCACCGTCTGCGGTAAAAAAGTAGCCCGTCCTTGCCGATGTTGCCGTAAATAGTCAATCGCAGCCTTCGCACTAGCTTGATTAGTCGTAACAATCGACTGCAAGGCTGAACTAGCAGCACTTTGAATGGCCACTTGATAAGTTTCTGGAACATTGATTAACTCTGCTACAACTCCAATGATACCACTTAATTGGGCCGCCAAAATTGCCCGTACACCTTGATAAAAACCTTGGTGTTGTTGTTGAATTTTTTGTAGCGATTTTAACTCAGCTTGAACTTGTTGCACCGTTCGTAATTGTTGATAATACTGATTTTGAGCTGCTTGTAATTGCTGCTGCGTTTGCTGGTACTTTAACGTCACTTGCTGAACACTTTGCTGTTGTGTTTTTAACTGTTGGTGCTGTTGTTGAACTTGCGCATTTAATTGCGTTAAGTGTTGTTGTTGAGTTTGACCAGCAGCTTGTTGTTCAGTTAACGTTTTAATGACATCTTGGAGCTGTTGTTGACTTTTCTGCAATTGTTCTGTTTGAAACTGCAACTGATTAGTCAATGCTGCTTGCTGTTGCAAGTTCGTAACACGTTGCTGTTGTAAGTCGGTCACAGTTTGTTGAATTTGTTGGGGATCCGTTTTTAAATCAGACTGTTTTTGTTGCAAAGTAGCTTGCAAAGCAGCCAATTTAGTTTGCAGGTTTTGCTCAGCAGTGGTTAAATTGGCGATTTGGGTTTGCGTAAGCTGTTGTTGTTGCTGTAAATCTTCTTGTTGCTGCTGCAGTGTTTGATACTGAGCATCACTATTATTCCAGCGCTCAGCGTGGAGGGTAGCTTGGCCTTTAGTTTCCGTCAGTTTTTGACTTAATTGCGTCAATTGCACCTGTTTTTGGTCCAATTTCAAAGCTAATTGTTCTTGAGCTTGATTATTTTCACTAACTTGTTGATTAGTGGTCGTCAAGCGTTGACTAATATCAGCCAAGCGTTGTTTGATAGATCGTCTTTTTTGTAATAATGTGGTTTGCTTTTGATTCAAATCGGCAATCTCAATTGCTAAGACCTGTTGTTCCAGGTGACTAAACTTGGCTTGCTGCTCTTGATAATCACGAGCCAGACTGGCTTGTTCTTTGAGTGGTTCCACCTGTCTTGCTAACTCAGTAACAATGTCATTAACTCGCTGTAAATTGTCATCAGTCTGCTCTAATTGTTGCTGCGCCTGCTTTTTCTTTAGTTTAAAACTAGCGACACCAGCTGCTTCTTCAATAATAAACCGACGATCTTGTGGCTTATTATTAAAAATAGCTTCGACATTACCTTGCGACATGATAGCCATAGAGTGTTTACCCAAGCCGGAACTTAAGAATAAATTCGTAATTTCTTTGAGTCGAACTTTACGGTTATTGATCAAAAAATCACTCTCACCATTGCGAAATAGTCGCCGAGTAACTTGTACTTCATCATGGTCAAATTGCAATTGCCGATCACGATTATCAAACTTGAGCACCACTTCTGCCCGATTTAACGGCGCTCGTGTGGCGCTGCCCGCAAAAATAACATCTTGCATATTATCGCCACGTAAACTTTTGGGTGATTGTTCACCCATTACCCAACGAATAGCTTCGGTGAGATTGCTCTTACCACTACCATTGGGACCGATAATTCCCGTAATACCTTCATCAAAATGAAGCGTTGTTTTGTCTGCAAAAGACTTAAAACCCATCATTTGTAGTGCCTTTAAGACCAAACAAAACTCCTCCTATTTTTGATGCAATTTCTGTAATTGCCGGTGAGCTGCCTGTTGTTCTGCATCTTTTTTACTGTGACCCACGCCCATTGTTAAGGGTTGTTGATTAACTACCAACTGAACTGTAAAGACCGTCTGATCATCAGAGCCTTCCGTCTTCAAAACTTGATAATCAATTTGCACATCACCGTTTTGTTGCAATTCTTCTTGTAACTCTGTTTTAAAGTCATTATCATCACTAAATTCGCCCGCATCAATATGCCGATAAACCACTGCTTGCAAAAAAGTGACCACTTTGTCATTGCCTTGGTCTAAATACAAAGCTCCCACAAAAGCTTCAAAGACGTCTTCTAGTAACGTATCACGGTTACGTGAACCAGCTTTTTCCTCACCATTACCCAAGCGAATAAACTGTGGCAAGCCTACTTCGCGACAAAAGCGCGAAAAACTGGCTGTACAAACAATATCTGCTCGTAATTTGGTTAGTTGTCCTTCAGGTAATTGTGGAAATTTTTTAAAAATATATTCTGACACATTTAACTCTAAAACCGCATCACCTAAAAATTCTAAGCGTTCATAATCTTTAACCGCTAACTCGCGGTGTTCATTTGCAAACGAAGAATGTGTCAAAGCTGAATGCAATAAATCCATATTGTGAAATTTAATTTGATAATGATCAGCTAATAGCTGTACTAATTGGTGATCATCCATTGTTTTATTTTTAGTCAAAGGTCAAATAACCTCCATTTATTATTGTTGTGAAACAATATAATCAACTGCCGCCCCAACAGTTTGGATTTTAGCAGCTTCCTCATCAGGAATTTCGGCACCAAAATCATCTTCTAGTTCCAACTCAAATTCCACCATATCAATGGAATCAGCTTTTAAATCTTCTTGGAAATTAGTTGCATCCGTAATTTTATCGACTGCAACACCAAAGCGTTCGCTTAACATTTGAGCAATTTTTTGAAAAATATCTTCTCTATTCATAATTAACTGATCTCCTAATTATTAGTTTTTTGTTCTTGATTAAAGTAAGCCATTACTTTATCAAGCATTCCCTTATTATACATCATTCTCAATTGCGCTAAGGCATAATAGACCGTACGTGCATCTGAAGACCCGTGTGATTTAACAATTGGGGCTTTAGCACCCATCAAAACTGCACCACCGTATGTGGAAACGTCAAATAAAGATTTAATCGACTTGAGCGCTGGTTTAGCTAACAGTGCTCCCGTTTTCGCCCGCAAACCATTATTGAGTAATGCCGCTTTTAATTCTTTAATGACTAATGAAGCGGTCCCTTCAATCGCTTTTAAGACCGCGTTACCAGTAAAACCATCAGTCACTACCACATCGGCAGCACCAACTAATAAATTATCAGCTTCCACATTACCAACAAAATTAATTCCTGGTAACTCTTTTAATGCTTGATAAGCTTGCTGGTGTAACTTATCACCCTTATCATATTCACTACCATTATTCAATAAACCAACTCGTGGCTGAGCAGTATTTAAAACTTCACTGGCATAAAACGAGCCCATTACCGCCCATTGTGTCAAATAAGGAACTTTAACCTCAGCATTGGCCCCCGCATCCAAAAAGACAAAAGCATTGTTTTGACCAATCATGGGCATCGTGGGCATTAAGGCCGGGCGAGAAATATTTTTCAAACGTCCCACAATAAAAATTCCCGCAGCTAACAATGCCCCGGAATTTCCTAACGAAATCATTGCATCGGCTTGACCGGCTTTCACCGCTTGCGCAGCTAGAACCATTGATGAATCCTTTTTTTGCCGAATAGCTTTCATGGGCTCATCCGTGCCTAAAATTTGGGTCGTAGTATGCACAATTTCAATTCTCTTAGAATCTTGTAAATATTGTTTAATTGCCGTTTGATCGCCAAATAGACTAAATTCTAAATCTGTAAATTCATTCCGGGCTCGCTCTACTCCTTGTACGACCACTTCTGGTGCGTGATCGCCACCCATGACATCAACTGCAATTTTCATTCAAATAACCTCACTAATCTAAATTATCATGTATTACTGTTTGTAAATATTGCTTTAATTGGGGAAATTGAGTCAAATTAGGATCCGTTTGCATCAATTTTCGTGCTTCTTGGTAAGCAATATCAAGCATTTTAACATCACTCACTGGATCTGCCAATTCAAACTGTGGCAAACCTGATTGTTGATCACCAAAGAAGTCCCCGCTACCACGTAATTCTAAATCTTTTTGTGCTAACTTAAAACCATCATTGGTTTGTGTCATAATTTTTAAACGTTGAATTGCCGTTTGGTTCGCAGGGTCTCCCACTAAAATACAGTAGGCTGCTTGTTGGCCACGACCAACCCGCCCCCGTAATTGATGTAACTGCGATAAACCAAAGCGTTCAGCATTTAGAATAATCATAACCGTTGCATCTGGCACATCCACGCCAACTTCAATGACCGTCGTAGCGATTAAAATATCCAATTGGTGTTGTTTAAACTGTTCCATTGTCTGCGCTTTATCGGCCGCTGTTAATTGTCCGTGCACCAGCCCAATTCGTGCTTGGGGAAACTGTTGTTGCAATTCTTGATAGAGAGTTTTGGCACTAGTTAAAGTCATCTTGTCAGAGTCCTCGACCAGTGCGGTGACGATAAAAATTTGAGCTTGTTGCTGAAGCTGCACCGTCATAAAATGACGGACTTGCTCTAACTTATTGGAGCGCAACCAGTAAGTTTTGACTGCTTGGCGCCCCGCGGGTAATTCATCAATAATCGATAAATCCATTTCACCATAATAAGTAATTGCTAAGGTCCGCGGAATCGGCGTGGCTGTCATTAACAAGACATCGGGATTGCCTCCCTTTTGGCGTAAGGCCTTCCGCTGGCGAACACCAAAACGATGTTGCTCATCAATTACTACTAATCCCAAACGTTGATACTGGACCGCCGTTTGAAAAACTGCTTGCGTTCCAATAATAATGTTCGTATGACCTTGTTGAATATTATTTAAGATCAACTTTTTTTGTGGCGCCTTTAGCGAGCTAGTTAGCAAGCTCGTTGTCATTTGAAACTGCTCAAATAACGGCGCCAGTTTTTGATAATGCTGTTGCGCCAAAATTTCCGTGGGAGCCATTAAAACCGTCTGGTAACCCGCCGTTACTGAGGCAAACATCGCCGTAGCCGCGACGGCAGTTTTACCACTGCCTACATCACCTTGTAATAGACGATTCATCGGTTGAGGTGCTTTTAAATCGGTTAAAATTTCCGTTAAAACTTTTGTTTGTGCTGCTGTTAATTGGAACGAAAAATCACTCACAAATTGCTGCACATATTGTTCGTCATAATGTTGTGCCAAACCTGCTGTCTGCTTTTGCGTAGTTACTTTTAAATCACATAGCCGTAAACTGTACAAAAATAATTCCCGAAATTTAGCACTTCTGCGAGCCAAATGGGCTTGTTGTTTGGACTTTGGAAAATGCATCCCCACAATAATTTGTTGATCAGTTAATAAGTGATAGGTTTGCCGCAGAGCAAGCGGAACAAGATTGGGAACTTGGGGCAAATATTGGTCGACGGCTTGGTGAATCAGCTTAATTAAACTTTTTTGCGAGATTTGCCGATTAGTGGGATAAATGGCCGCCAGTTGATTAGTTGCTTGATCATCACTGAGAACTTTCATCCCCGTCAAAGATCGTTTAGCCGCATCAAAACGCCCATAAATCAAAACTTCTTGACCAACTGTAAACTGGCGCTTTAACCACGGTTGATTAAAAAAAGTCACTGGGATCGTTTCATTGTCAACCAATAAACGAACAATGACTAAATTTCTTTTACCACCTAAACGTTTAAGTAAAGCGGGACTACCCACAACTCCTTTTAAAACTACTTTTTCCTGATCACTAATTTCAGCAAGCGTCTTAACAATAAGATCGTTATAGCGTTTAGGAAAAAAATAAAGTAGGTCACGTACCGTAGTAATTCCTAAAGTTCCTAATGCAGCTTGAACTTTAGGACCAACACCCTTTAAATAACTAACCGATTGTAATAATTCTTGCATACTGGCTCCTTAGTGCACCAATTATTCACAGCCTCAATGATCTCTTTATTCAACAGCAATCAAATACGGATACACGGGTTGATCGCCCTCATGAATTTCAACTTCTAATTCACTAAAATCATTCGTAATAGCTTCCGCAATTTGTTGGGCACTGTCATTATTTCCTTGTGCACCCACTAAAATAGTCACTACTTCACTATCTTCATCCACCATTTTAGCCACCATCTGGCGAGCTACTGTAAGTGAATCAGTGCCACTAACGACAATATCGCCATCAACCAGTCCGATCAAATCTGATTTTTTAATTGTTAAGTCACCAATGACACTATCGCGCACAGCTGTTGTAATCTGACCACTCTTAACTGTGGTTAACACTTCAGTCATGTTAGCTTCGTTGTCTGTTAAATCTGCAGTTGGATCAAAAGCTAACATGGCCGTCATTCCTTGAGCAATTGATTTACTGGCCACAATTGCCGTTGGTAAATTAACTTCTTGACAAGCTTGTTGGGCAGCCATGACGATATTACCATTATTTGGTAAAACAATAACTTGTTTGGCATTACTATTCTCAATAGCGTGAATAATATCTTGCGTTGAAGGATTCATCGTTTGACCACCGCTAATAACAGTAGTCACGCCTAAACTGCGAAACAGTTTTTGTAGACCATTACCGGAAGCCACGGCAATAACTGCATAATCGACTGGCTCGGTCGCTACTGGAGCTTGTGCGGTGTCATTTTCAATAATGGTTTCGTGTTGAATCCGCATATTGTCGATTTTAACTTTAGCTAACGCGCCAAATTGCCGACCATAGGTAAAGACTTTTTGAGGATGCTGTGTGTGCACATGAACTTTCACCACTTCATCATCAGCAACCACCAATAGTGAATCGCCAATTTCACTTAATGTATTGCGAAATTGTTCGTAATCAAACTGTTGGTCAGTAGTTGGTTGAACCCCTAATTGAACCATCATTTCAGTACAAAAACCGTTCACAATATCTTCATTATTAAACTGCGTTTGCACTGATTGATGATGGGCTGCATTTAACATTTCATCCATTTCAGTAGCATCAGGTTGATGAATATTACTATCATTAACTTCGCCACCTAAAGCTTGTAAAAAGCCTTCATAGATAAAGACCAAGCCTTGGCCTCCCGAATCGACTACGCCAACTTCTTTTAATACTGGCAATAAATCTGGCGTTTGGGCCAGCGCTTGTTTAGCTCCTTGTAAGGCTGCAGCCATCACTGTTTCCACATCGCTTGCTGTTGCACTCACCTGTTGGGCCTGTTCACTAGCTCCTCTAGCAACTGTCAAAATCGTGCCTTCGACTGGTTTCATCACTGCTTTATAAGCCGTCTGCACACCATCAGCGAACGCTTGGGCTAAATCTTGGGGCGTTAAAACTGGCTTCGCCTCAATACTTTTACTAAAACCACGGAAAATTTGGGACGTAATCACTCCCGAATTGCCCCGTGCGCCCATCAACAATCCTTTGGCTAAGACTTGACCTAATTCACCAACGTGCTTCGTATCGGCTTCATTAACTGCTTTATAGCCTGATTTAAATGTTAAATCCATATTGGTTCCGGTATCGCCATCAGGTACCGGAAAAACATTTAAAGAATTCACAAATTGAGCATTCTGACCTAAACGGTGTGCTCCCATGCGAATCATATCGACAAATTCTTGTGCCGTAATTCTTTCAACAGACAATGAATTTTTCCTCCAATTAATCCTCTTCTAAAATCTTAATTCCTTGCACGTAAACATTAACTTGCGCTGTCGGTGCACCTAACATTGTTTCTAAATTGTATTTTACTTTGCTCTGGACATTACGACAAACTTCAGAAATTTTCACGCCGTAACCAACAATTATATATACATCAACTACGGTTTGATTTTCCTGTTGGCGCACAACTACCCCACGTGTGTAATTTTCGCGATTTAAAATCTCATTGACGCCATCACGTAACTGATTTTTACTAGCCATCCCGACGATACCGTAAATATCAGTCGCAGCACAGCCGACAATCGAAGCAATGACTTCATTAGAGACATCTACTTGTCCATATTTTGTTTGAATAGTTACTGCCAAAGTCTAACACCCCGCTTTATAATCTCTTTTAACAATTAAATTTTATCATAGCAAAGCTATAAAAAACAGCTATCTACAAAACTGTCAAGTATTTTTCCTTGAATTAGAACTTGCTTTCTCAATAGGTAAATGATAACATGTTTAAAGTATTCTGTTATAGAAAGTATATAGGACAAGGAGGTTTGTCCCATGGCTAAAGATATTATTACTGGACGCAAGACCAGTTTTGGCAACAAACGTTCTCATGCTTTGAATTCATCACGACGTGCATGGAAAGCTAATTTGCAAAAAGTCCGGATTTTAGTTGATGGTAAACCCAAACGTGTTTGGGTTTCAACTCGCGCTTTGAAGTCTGGTAAAGTGACTCGTGTCTAATAATTAAAATAAAAAAGCTGTCCAACTTGGGCAGTTTTTTTATTTTAGTTTTATTCGGACAATTCTAATCCAGCACGTGAGCACCAATCAGCAACTATTAATTAATCGTGGCACTGGATCACAGCCATCAAACCACTGGTAAAGCCAAATTCCACTACCGCACCCACAAATTCATTACTGGATAACGAAACGGGGCGCGTTAAATCAGTTGGTTTTAAGGGATACTTGGCATCTTGAATCCAAAAATGTTTGACAGGTACTAAATTATAGAAACCTAGATACTTATCTTGTGTCCAATTTTGAATTTGATAAGTTCCGGGAGCAAAATAAGTGATAACATTTTGGTTATCAATCAGCCGTAACTTTTGGGCATCTCGTGGTTGAAAATCTAAAGGTAAACAAAGATTAACCAGTTCATGATCGATGCGCCCACCAGTCGCACCGTAAATATCTACTTGACGCGCATGTAAATCTCGCAAAGCGATTTTCACCGCTGCTTGAGAATCCGTAAAATCTTTTTCGGGTTTAGCATATCTTAAATCAGCAACTTGCGCTTCTAGCCAATTTCTTTCCACTCTCGTTAAAGAGTCATAATCACCCACGCCAATTTGGGGAACAATATTATTGGCTAATAACGTAATATTTCCATGATCGGCGCCCACCCAAGGGCCATTAATCTCTGACAAATTCAGTGGTAAATTATAGGAACTGCCTAACATTACATTAACTTTATTCATTTAACTAATGCCTGTCGTAGATTTTGCATTTGTTGCTCAATATTGTGATCAAACACGTATGAGCCGGCTACGAACGTATCGGCTCCTGCTTGCTGACACAATTGAATAGTGTGATCATTAATTCCACCATCCACTTCAAGTGTATAAGTATAATCCGCATTTTGGTGCCGTAATGTCTGTAATTGCTGTAACTTATTAGTCATGGCAGTCAAAAATTTTTGACCACCAAATCCTGGATTAACAGTCATCACTAAGACATTATCTACTAAAGGAAGTAATGGCGTCACACTTGCCACAGCAGTACCAGGATTTAACACAATGCCCGCCTTTAAACCTGCTGCTTTGACCTGCTGCACTAAACTATAAATATGAACCGTACTCTCCACGTGAATATTTAACAAACAATTAGGAATTTGGAGTAACTGGTCAAAATAATTACCAGGGTGCTGCACCATCAAATGCACATCTAATGGTAAATCAGTCATGGTCCGAATAGCTTGCACCATATCGGGACCAAACGTCAAATGTGGAACAAAGGCACCATCCATTAAATCAATATGAAACATATCTGCTCCAGCCGCAATTGCCTGGTTTAAATCCGTTTGTAAAGCTAACAAATTGGCACTTAAAATCGAAGGTGCAATTACATAATTAGTCATTGGACTACCTCTTTTTTTTAGGAGTTTTTTGATAAACTGGTCGGCGTTGTGCTAACTCTGCTTGAAATTGACAATAATTTTGATACCGACTGTGCAAAATTTCACCTGTCGCCACGGCTTGTTGTACAGCGCAACCAGGCTCTTTTAGATGCAGACAACTGCGGTATTTGCAATTACCTTGAAAATGTTGAAAATCAACAAACAATTGGGGAAGTTGTTCTTTAGTCAAGTCTTGAAATTGTAGTGCAGAAAAACCGGGTGTATCGGCAACTAATCCTCCCGCAAATGGATATAAAGTTACTAAGCGGGTTGTATGTTTCCCCCGATTCAAACTATTAGAAATTGCGGCCGTTTTTAATTTTAATTGCGGCAGCATTTGATTCAATAACGTAGATTTTCCCACACCCGTTTGGCCCGTTAAGACCGTTTCACAATTGGTTAACGCGGTATTTAACTGCGGCAAAGTGTCGTGCGTAAAGATTGGATAATGCCAACTTTGATAATAATCAATAATCGGTTGTAAAGCAATTAATTGCTTTTTAGTCGCCAAATCGGTCTTACTGAGATAAATTAAAGGTTTAATTTTTTGTAACTGCAAGTTAACTAAGAAGCGATCTAATAAATTAGTCGAAAAATCTGGCTGAACAACCGACATGACAATCAAAGCTTGATCAATATTGGCAATGAGTGGCCGCACGATTTCATTTTTTCGCGGATGAATTTTTAGTAAATACTGTTCTTCAAAATCAACAACATCACCCACAATCGGTTTGATCTTTTGTTGGCGAAAATTGCCGCGAGCACGAGTGGTGACTACTTGACCGGTTGGTAATTGTACTTCATAAAAGCCGCTATTAGATTTAATAATTTTTCCTGTTTGCATATTAATTGCCTGTTACTGTCTGTGAATCAATCGTTTGACCGTCACGTTCAATACTATATTGTCCACTTTGTCCTTTATTCAGTTGTAAATTGATTGTTACGGGAGTATCAGCAGTAATATTCAATGTTTGATAAACATCATTAATATTATGATTGAGATCTTGAACATGAATTTTTACCACATTAGTACCATTATTAGTTTGTGCATTAAACGGCACCGTCACGGTCCGGGAAACATTTTGAACATTATCCGTTGGTGTCGCATCATCATTGGCAGTCGATCGAGCTTGTGGCGGATTATTGACGACATTATTACCACCACTAGACACGCTGATAATTAAATCACTCCCCCGCATCACTCGCGTACCCGCGACGGGACTTTGCGAAATAACTAAGCCCTTGTCCACACTCTCTGAAGCAACTGTCTTCACCACTAAGTGTAACCCGGACTCATTAGCGTAATCTTGCGCTCCCCGCAAATTATAACCTGTCAAATCTTTCACAGTAACCCCAGTATTTTTAATTCCTAAAGAAATTGTTAAGTGAACGACCCGATTTTGCGCGGTTTTGCGTTTAGTAGCTCTGGGCGTTTGCTTAATGACCTTACCCGCAGGCACTGTCTTAGAATAGCGATTTTTCCGCTGAACTTTAAATCCTGCTTGGTGTAATCTTTTTTTAGCCGCATAATAATTCCAGCCTTGCACATTTGGTAAGCTTTTTTTGACGGGACCGGTACTTTGAATTAGTTTAACTTTCGTTCCGGTTTTGAGATGGCTACCCTGCGGAGGAATGGAGCTAATAACATTTTGAGTGCGGATCGTGTTACTCGTTTTCTTAGTGATCGTCCCAACTTTTAAGCTAGAGTTATTCAGCACTGCCCGTGCTTGATTAAGGCTCAAATCACGAACATCCGGCACCGTCACTTCTTTGCGATTATACCAAAAAACAAAACCGATGATAATAATTAGTATTACCAGTAGCACTATTAACCACCGCCGGTGATGCTTTTTTTTAACTACTGGCTTTTTCTGGCCAGACGTTAAATCAGATTGCGGATTAACACTAGGAGCAGTAGTTTGTTCATGAACATTCGATAAAACCTTCGTCTCTTCAGTATTGATCGGTTCAGGAATAAAAGGCTGTTCATTTTTTCGATCAGCATTTAAGCTTGTCTCTAAATCTTGGGCCATTTCACTAACGGTTGCATACCGCTGGCTGGGAACCTTGGCAGTCGCTTTTAAAACTACATTAGCCAACGGCTGGGGAATAGCGGCATCAATTTGACATAAATTCGGCATCGGTTCATTAAAATGTTTAGCCGCTACGGCCATCGAGGTTTCAGCGTCAAACGGCAAGCGTCCTGTTAACATTTCAAACAAAATAATCCCTAACGAATAGATATCGGACTGAACCGTTGCCTGAGCCCCGCGCACTCGTTCGGGAGCCATGTAATGAACCGAACCGATAGTGGCATCCGATTGTGTAATCGACTGCTCGCCTAAAGATAAAGCAATACCAAAGTCGCCCACTTTCGCATGACCTTGCGAAGTAATGAAAACATTTTGTGGTTTTAAATCGCGATGAATAATCCCATGTTGATGCGCAACGGCAACGCCTTGCAAAATCTCCGCCATAAAACTTAAAATTTGTGGCTGACTAATGGGAAAGTTTTGCCGCAGATATTTTTTTAGACTTGGGCCCTTGACATACTCCATCACAATATAGGGGAAACTTTCATCACCAATATCTAAAATGTTGACAATATAAGGACTAGATAATTCACTCATGGCTCGTGATTCACGTTGAAATCGTTGTCGAAATTGTTGATTATCCGTCAAGTCCAAACGTAAACTTTTTAATGCTACGCGGCGATGTAAAAAAGTATCTTCTGCCAGATAAACATTGGACATCCCGCCTTCACCTAAGGTGTCCAAAATTAGATAGCGGTCAGCAATTAAGTCCCCTTTATTAATCATTGGAGTTCACCTCAGTACGACCAGCAGCCATATCAATTACTAAAGCGGTAATATTATCTAAACCGCCTGCTTGATTAGCACGCTGAATCAATAAGTCACACTTGGCTTGAGGTGATAGATTTTGTTCCAAAATTTGTTGAATTTGCTGATCAGACAACATATTGGTTAAGCCATCACTGCATAACAAAATCTGCGCGTCAGTTGGCAAATCAAAAAAACCAAAAGTTGGTTTGACATCGGTGGAGACACCCAAACTTTGGGTAATAATATTTTTATTAGGTGAATTGCGGGCCTGTTCTGGGGTTATTTCGCCAGCTACCAGCAATTCATTAACCAATGAATGATCAAAACTGACTTGTCGCAGCTGTTTTTGCATTAATAAATAACAACGACTATCGCCAACATTAAAAACCGCCAATTGTTGAGGTAAAACAAATGCCCCCACAATCGTCGTGCCCATACCATTTAATTCGACGTGTTCGCTAGCCGTTGTGACCACGCGCTGATTTTCCTGAATCAAAAAACTTTCCGTCCATTGCGCCAGCTGGCGAATATCCCGCATTTGGTTTTTTTCAAATGCCGTCTTAAAATGTCGAATAACCATATTAGAAGCCACGTCACCACCCCGATGACCGCCCATACCATCAGCCACCAAGGCTAAAACGACACCTTGTTGATTTTGATAAACCTGCACATCATCTTGATTAGTTTTGCGTTGTTGACCAATATCCGTTGTAAATGCAATTTGCATACTTTACTTCACCCTTTTTAAACAAGCAATAAAAAAGCCGTCAGTTTGATAATCGTCTGGATAAATTTTTAACATTTGATTGCTTAAAGCTAACTTCTTTTGTGTGGTAACTGGTACTAATTCAAACTGCGGTTGATCCGCTAAAAACTGCTCAATCACTTGTTGATTTTCCTGATCAAAAATCGTACATGTACTATAAACTAAATAACCATTAACTTTCAATAACGGCGCTACTGCCGTTAAAATATCGCGCTGAATTTGTGCTAAATGTAAAACATCACTTAATTGGCGACCATAGCGAATTTCTGGTTTGCGGCGCATCAATCCAAATCCTGAACACGGTGCATCAACTAAAATACGGTCAAAACTAGCTGCCGCAAATTCTTGGCCAGCTTTGCGCGCATCCAAGGCTCGGGTTTGAATTAACTGTTGCACCCCTAAGCGTTGCGCATTATTTTGAATTAACCGTAATTTTTTTTGATGAATGTCTAAGGCCACAATCTGTCCTTTTTGCCCTAAGAAGCTCGCCAAATGTGTGGTTTTACCACCGGGAGCGGCGCAGGCATCAAGAATTCGATTATCCGGTGCAACTTTTAAAGCTGGTGCAACTAACATTGAGCTTTCATCTTGAATCGTACAAAAACCTTGTTGAAACCATTTTGTGCCAGCACCAAAGCCATGTTCTGCCACTAAAGCATCTTCACTGACGGGACTCGGTTTGACCGACAAACCTTCAGTTTGTAATTGCTGTTGCAATTTTGCTCGCGAAATTTTAGCTGAATTAACCCGCAACGATAGCTTCGGTGGTTGGTTCAAACTGGCTAGCAATGTCCGGGTTTTATCCAACCCAACTTGCTGTTGCAACTGTTCAATAATCCATTGGGGCACACTATATTGAATAGCTAATTGTGCTAATGGCGCTAAATCTGCTAGAGAACGCCAGCCATTGCGTAACAAATTCCGTAATACTGCTGTGACCAATTTGGATAAACCTAAGTTGCCTTGAACCTTAGCCAGTTGCGTTGCCTCAAATAAAATAGCGTGATTAGGAATTCGATCTAAATATTTTAATTGATAAACCGCCACCCGCAAGTCGTTTTTGACCCACGGAACTAATTTTTTTCCCCGTAAATATGGTGCTAATTCATAATCTAACGTTAGTTTATGCTGCAAAACGCCATACACTAGCTGACTCAATAAGCGTTGATCAGCATCATTGAACTGTTGTTGCTTTAGTGCTTGATTAATTAGTTGGTTGGAATAACCCGCATTATCAAAGACTTTAGTTAGAATTTGTATCGCTATCGCGCGAACACTGTGCTTAATTGATTGCGT
Organism: Bombilactobacillus sp. ESL1197; assembly: GCF_058107145.1. Lineage (NCBI taxonomy): Bacteria > Bacillati > Bacillota > Bacilli > Lactobacillales > Lactobacillaceae > Bombilactobacillus > Bombilactobacillus sp. ESL1197. The sequence continues at coordinate 1,004,573 of NZ_JBYLTY010000001.1, read as the reverse complement.
CACCTACTTGAAGATCCTTTCCTTGACCATTTAAATATGAACTAATAGTCATCAATTTCTTGCCTGCGGGTTGCACTTGTTCCAAATAAATAATGGAATTATTGCCTGCCGCCAAACCCAGTTGATGCTTATTGCGGACAACAATGGTTCCTGGCACCGCAGTAGTAGTTTGATCACTCAAAGCTGTTTGGTAAACTTTAACACGCTGCCCGTGGACCAAGAGATAAGCTACTGGATCAGGATTTAATCCCCGCACTTGGCGATCAATCTCTAATGCTGAATGTTGCAAATCAATTTGTTCTTCAGCTGGCTTTAAATTAGGCGTAATTGTCACTTGAGATTCATCTTGTGGCACACGCGAATTCGTGTGATTAATAACTTGTGGAAGTGTTTTTAATAATAAATCTCGACCAATGACGGCTAATTTAGCGAATAACGAACCCGCTGTATCTTGGTTCGTAATGGGCAACTGTTCTTGGCTAATAATATCACCTGCGTCCATCTTCGCAACCATATACATAATCGTAATTCCTGTTATCTGATCACCATTCATAATCGCCCGCTGAATTGGCGCACCACCACGATTATGTGGTAAGAGTGATCCGTGAACATTAATCGCAGCAATTTTCGCTGCCTGTAATAACTTAGTAGGTAAAAATTGGCCAAAAGCAGCGGTAATAATCAAGTCTGGTTGCAGAGCAATCAATTGATCCAATTCTGCACTGTGACTAAGTTTTTGAGGTTGCACGATCGGTAAATCATGCTGCAAAGCATATTGTTTCACTGGCGAAAATTCCAATTTTTTCTTGCGACCCACCTGGCGGTCTGGTTGCGTCACAACAGCACTAATTTCATAATTTTCTTTTAGCAAACCGGCCAAAATCGTCACTGCAAAGTCGGGGGTTCCCATAAAAATAATTTTTGTCATATTCTACTCCAATTGCTGAGGTTCATGATCAATGGCTACTAAAAAGCCTTGGCGATGATCAATTTGAACACTATTCATAATTTGATTTAATTTTTTAAATAAAGCGGCATTTTTACGATATTTAATGACAATCTGATAATAGTAATGATTATCAATCCGGCCAATTACTGGCTGTGTAGGTCCTAATAACTGTTCACGCTGCAGCAGTAGCGGTTTTAACTGCTTAGCTATATTATAAGCCATCTTTAAAGCGGCTGCTTGAGATTTATGTGAAATACTAATCTTGATTAAATAAAAATATGGCGGATAACCAGCCTGATGTCGAAAAACCATTTCCCGCTGGTAAAACTGTTCATAATTTTGTTGCGCAGCTAATTGAATGGCATAATGATCCGGATTATAAGTCTGAATCAGTACTCGGCCCGCTTTGTGAGCACGACCGGCGCGACCACTAACTTGCGTTAATAATTGAAACGTCCGTTCACTAGCACGAAAATCACTCGTCGCTAGACCCGTATCCGCATTAATCACTCCTACCAAAGTTACATTGGGAAAATCCAAACCTTTAGCAATCATTTGTGTCCCGAGTAAAATATCACCCTGGTGTTCAAATTCACTTAACAAACGCTGATGAGCGCCCTTTTTATTAGTTGTATCATTATCCATGCGAATAATTCGAGCCTGCGGCCACAATTCTGCTAATTCTTGTTCCACTTTTTGGGTTCCAGTACCATCAAATTTTAATTTTTTGCTACCACATTGCGGACAACTTTGATAAATTGGTTCCTGATAACCACAATAATGGCACAATAACCGGTGCTCTTTTAAATGAACTGTTAATGAAATATCACAATTAGGACAACTAGGTACGAAACCACATTGACGACAAAGTAAATAAGCGGCAAACCCGCGCCGATTTAACAGTAAAATGGTTTGTTGATGCTGTAATAAATTAGTTTGCACTGCTTGCAGTAACGGTTTTGATAAGTCTAAATACTTGGACAATTGCTGTGAGTCTCTTAAATCAACAATTTGCACAGTTGGTAACGGTTGATCATGAACTCGCTTAGTTAAGCGTACCAAATTATAAACTTTTTTTTGCCCCCGAGCTCGCGACTCTAAACTGGGAGTTGCACTGCCCAAAACCACGGGACAATGATGATACTCCCCACGCCAGAGCGCCACATCCCGTGCATGATAGCGGGGATTATCTGACTGCTTATAACTAGCTTCATGCTCTTCATCAATAATAATAATGCCAATGTTTGTTAGAGGTGCAAACACTGCTGAACGAGCTCCGACAACTACTTGAGCAGTTCCATCTTGAATTCTTTGCCATTCATCATACCGTTCGCCTTGTGACAAACCACTATGCAAAACTGCGGTTTGCTGCCCAAAACGCTCTTGTACTCGTTGCACCATTTGTGGAGTAAGTGCAATTTCTGGGACTAACATTAATGCGGTTTTACCTTGTTGTAAATAATATTGAATTAGTTGCAGATAAACTTCAGTTTTACCGCTACCAGTAACTCCCTCCAGCAAGGTAGGTTTAATTGGACCTTGAATAATCTGTTCTACAGCTTGTTTTTGTTCAGGGGTTAATTGTTTCGGAGTAGTTCTTTGAACTGCTAAAGTTTGCGGCTGCCGCCGTAAAAGTACCTGATCTTTATCAAACCAACCTTTTTTTAAGGCCGCATTAATCGTTGCATTACTTATTTGGTAATCATGTTGCAGCTGACGATAACTAAAAAATTGCTGCTCACTATCCACAAATAGTTGTAATAATTTGCGCTGTTGGATTGCTCTCGGTGTTAATTGTTTCAGCAAAGCTGCATAATCAAGCGGGCGCCGTTTTAAAACTAATTGAGTTAAATGATGTGCTTGATTCTTTAAACGATATTGTATTTGAATTAAGCCTTGCTGTTGCCAAAGAATTAATTGTTTTTGGTTGGCCGGTGTTAACTGTGTATTTAAAGCTAATACTGGTTTTTGGTTAAACAAATCTGAGTTAGTCACAATAGGGTCTAACGAAACGGCCAATTTTTGTGTTTTAGAGCGCATAACGTTAGGTAACATTGTCTGTAAACAAGAAATCCGAAAAGCAAACGTATTTTGCGCCAACCATTCGGACAATTGTAATAATTCTGTATTTAAAACTGGTTTTAAATCAAAAACTGCCACAATCTGCTTAACTTTACCCGTAAACGCACTTTCTGCTTGAACTGCCAGAACAAAGCCCTGCACTAATCGTCCTGAACGTCCAAACGGAACACTTACACGCATTCCGGGCAAAACTAACCCTTGCCAAGCAGGTGGTATTAAATAGTCAAATGTATGGTCAGTTTGCTTAGTGGGTACATCGACAATTACTTGAGCATACAAGCACACTTCACTCCCATCAACTATTAAAAAACTCCATCAGAGTTCATCTGAATGGAGTAGCATTACATTCCCTTTTTAAAATCTTCTAAACGTTCATGTTCAGCTTCTTCCAGATAATCAATCCGCTCTGCACTACGTTCACTAAGAATTGATTGCGGATCAACTTTAATTTTATTATCCGCAATTTCTTCCAAAGCTTTACCAACTGAACGTGGAGACTCATAACTACTTAACATCTCCACATCACCATCATCAATTTCATGCGCCCGCTTGGCCGACAAAACAGCCAAAGAATAACGCGAATTAACCTGCTCTAATAATTTATCAATTGAGGGATAAGAAATCATTTTAGTTAGCTCCAATCATTTTTTTATAACTACCAATCACTCGAGGCACTCGTAAGTGCTCACTACGAACAATCTGTTCAATCCGCTGGACAGCTTTGGGAACTTCGTCATTAACTACTGCATAATCATAGTTTGACATCATTTTAATTTCCTGTCTAGCTTTTTCCATTCTCTTATCAATCGTTGTCTGATCTTCAGAACCACGATTGATAATCCGACTCCGTAAACTAGCTAAGTCGGGCGGCGTCAAAAAAATAAATACCCCATCCGGCATCTTTTGGCGAACCTGCATGGCACCATTGACTTCAATTTCCAAAAAAACATCAATTCCAGCATCTAAAGTTTGTTGAACATAACTTAATGGTGTTCCGTAATAATGATCAACGTACTTCGCGTACTCTAGCATACCGCCGTTAGCGATTTCTGCTTCAAACTCCTCATTGGTTCGAAAAAAGTAATCAACGCCTTCCTGTTCACCGGCACGCTTTTCGCGAGTAGTCATCGAAACTGAATACTTAAATTGAATTGCCGAATCTTGTAAAATTGCCTTACGCACAGTCCCTTTACCTACTCCTGACGGACCGGACAGCACAATTAACATACCTTTTCCTGAAGCCATATAAACATCCTTTTACTTTAATAATCACGAATTATTTTACTTAACATAATGCACCATTTTCAGTTCTTTTTCAAGGGGGTGCTAGTTCTCGTTAAATTTTTTTGTGCTAAGGTCAATAACTCGGCCGCATGTTGACGCGTAATTGCCGTGACTTTGGTTCCCTCTAACATTTGTGCAATGATTTCAATGCGTTGATTGTACGTTAATGACTCAACCGTCGTGGTTGTTTGATCAGCTTGCACTTGTTTTTGTACCAAATATTGGTGAACACTATTGGCAGCCACCTGCGGTAAATGCGTAATACATAAGACTTGCAACGTTTGTGATAACTGGCGCATTTGATCACCAATCGCTTGCGCCACACGCCCACTAACTCCAGTATCTATTTCATCAAAGACCAATGTTTCTACATGTTGATAGCGCGCTAAAATTGTTTTAAGTGCTAACATAATTCGCGCCAATTCCCCACCGGAAGCAATTTTAGCCAATGGTTTTAGACCTTCTCCAGGATTAGTTTGCAAATAAAATTCAACTAATTGATTCCCCTGAAGCGTAAAATCCTGTGGTGTAAATTGAACTTTAAACAGCGTATTTTCCATATACATGGCCTGTAATTGTTTCATCACTTGTTTAGTTAACTGATGAGCTGCTTGTTGGCGATTTTGATTTAAAACCGCCGCTTGTTGCTGAAGAGTCTGCCGCAATGATTGCAGCTGTGTTTGCAACTTTTGTGGATCAACCAGCTGGGCTTGTAACTGCGTTAACTGTTGTTGTGCGTGTTCACCAAATTGCAAAATATCCGAAATATTAGTTCCATATTTTTGTTCTAAGTTATGAATTAATTGCAAGCGTTCTTCGGTCGCCTGTAATTTTTGTGGATCAAAATCCTGTTCATCTAGCTGTCGAGCTAACTGTTCTTGACTATCTTGTAAATCATAGTAAGCACCGGACAATTCTTGCTCTATTTCGGAAAAATTGGTACTTAAGTCGCTAATAGTTTGCATCTCTTGCACGGCTTGATTCAACTGATCAAGCAAATTACGTTCACCGCCGGCTAATAACTGATAAGTATTATTCAAAGCCGTATTAATTTTCTCAAAATTAGCCAATTGCTGCTCTTGAGCTAATAACTCTTCTTCTTCACCAGGCTGTAGCTGTGCAGCGGTAATTTCTTTAATTTGGAACTGGAGCATATCTATTTGTTGGGCACGTTGTTGTTGATTTTGCTGTAAATCTTGATACTGCTGTTGTAATTGTTGATACTTTTGATAAGTATGTTGGTATTGTTTTAAACTCGTTAGTGTTGCAGAACCACCGAATTGATCTAACAAATGTACATGACTATGGGGATTCAATAGTTGCTGACTTTGATTTTGACCACTAATATCTACTAAATATTGCCCCAATTGTTTTAAGGTAGTTACTGGCACTAACTGATCATTAATACGACAAACATTGCGCCCGTTTTGGTGCAACTCGCGTTTCACAATTAAACTATGCTCACTAAAATCCAAACCAAGGTTTTGACAAAAATTGGCGATAACTGCCTGGTTATCCGGTTCAATTGTAAACATACCTTGAACTAACGCCTTATCAGCACCGTGACGCACATATTCGCTCAAACCACGTTGCCCAATTAATAATCCTAATGCATCAATAATAATGGACTTGCCGGCTCCTGTTTCACCAGTTAATGCCGTCAATCCTTGATGAAAATGAACATCTATCCGCTTAATAATCGCAAAATCTTGAATAATTAACTCTTGCAACATTTGGATCCCTCACTAATGTGACTTCAATTGTTGATATGCTTGCGTTAAAACTTGCTCAATTTGTACTGTTGGTGCAATAGTCCCTGTCGTTTGGCGTAATCGCAAATGAACTAGAAATTCAATATTCCCACCACTACCAGTAATCGGTGAATAATCCAAACCTAAAACATCAAAATTGTGGGCCGTGGCAAAGCTTAAGATATCTTGTAATACTTGGCGATGAACTTGTGGATCACGAACAATTCCGTGCTTGCCAACATTTTCTTTGCCTGCTTCAAATTGTGGTTTAATCAAACAAACGACATCATGATCTGGTAATAGAATTTTGGTCAAGGGTGGCAAAATTAATTTCAATGAGATAAAAGAAACATCCGTCATTGCAAATTCTGGCAATCCTTGGGCAAAATCCTGTGGTTGACTATAACGAAAGTTCACCCGTTCCATAACTTCTACCCGTGGATCAGTCCGTAATTTCCAAGCTAACTGATTGTAGCCAACATCTAACGCATAGACTCGCCGCGCTCCATTTTGTAAAGCTACATCTGTAAAACCACCAGTCGAAGCACCAATATCCAGACACAATAAATCCTTTAAGTCGATCTTAAACACTTTAATGGCTTTCGCCAATTTTAAAGCCCCGCGACCGACATATTGTTGATGTTTTAAGGTCTTTAAATGGAGTTGGGTATCACTCGCAATTTTTTCTCCGGGTTTATCTAAACGCAAATTATCTGCGTTATAAACTTCACCAGCCATAATTGAGCGTTTTGCTTGTTCTCTTGAAGCAGTTAAACCTTGGTTAACGACTAAAACATCCACCCGTTCTTTATTAGCAGCCATTATTGATCCTCCAATTGGAAATAAGCTAAAGAATCAGCTAAACAACTATCTGCTAAAGCAATGGCCGCTAATTCCTGTTGAGCCGTTGTTATAACTTGTTGCAGTTTGGTTTGGGCCTTTTGAACACCAAAAATTGCTGGATAAGTATTTTTACCTACTAATTGATCTTTGCCAACTGCTTTACCTAAAGTAGTTTGATCACCAACTATATCTAGTAAATCATCATAAATTTGAAAAGCCAAGCCAAAATTTTGGGCAAACGCAATCAAATGTTGTTTAACGTCTACTGGTAGCTCTAAGCAAATTGCTCCCATTTCCACACTAGCTTGAATTAAAGCCCCCGTTTTTTGCCGATCCAATTGGGTGATTTGCTCTACGGTCAAGCTATGACCTGTTTGTACTACATCCGTCATTTGCCCAGCAACCATGCCTTGGACACCAGCCGCTTTAGCCAACGTATAAACTAATTGTGCTTGAATAGCTGTGGGTAAACCATTGTCTGTCAGCCAAACAAAAGCATGGGTTAACAAACCATCACCCGCTAAAACCGCGCGTCCCGTTGTAAAACGCTTATGATTAGTTAATTGTCCACGCCGATAGTCATCATTGTCCATTTCTGGTAAATCATCATGGATTAACGAATAGGTATGCACCAACTCTAAAGCGCCCGCAATTTTAAAATAGTTCGTTAACTCAATGTCTTGGTTAATCTGCACCGCTTGTAAGGTTGCCAAAAACAAAAGAGGGCGCAACCGTTTACCACCAGCTTGTAAAGAATATAACATCCCTGCTCGTAATTGCGGTTGTTGTATTTCTTTAGTTAACTGCTGCTCTAAAAATTCATTAAATGGAACTAATAACTGCTTTTGCAAAATTTCAAATTTATTCATCAGTTGTCTTATCCTGCTTTGTTTGTGCATTTAATTGAAAATCAGTCTCTTGACCATCTTCACTCATTACTTTAGTTAATTTTTCCTGCGCTTGTGTTAAAGTTTGCTCCAATTTTTTACTTAAAGCGACACCTGTTTGAAATTGATCCATGGCTTCTTCTAAAGGTACGTCGCCACTTTGTAAATGTTCAACAATCTGCTGCAGGCTGGCTAAACTTTCTTCAAAACTTTGCTTTTTTTCCGTCATGTTGACCTTCCTTCACTTCTGTGACAGTGGCTGTCAAGCTACCGTCTTGGAGTTGAATTTGCACTTGTTCTTGAGCTTGAATTTGTTGCACACTAGTCACGACTTGGGTTTGCTTTTGCACCACAGCATAACCGCGAGTTAACGTTTTTAACGGGCTTAAATCCTCTAACAAATTAATCAAGCCCATGACTTGTTGGGATCGTTGCTCCAGATAATTATGATAATTTTGCTTTAAATTACGTTTTAAGTTCGCTACTTGTTGTACTGGGACTACTAATTGGGGTTGTTGATATCGTAAGCTCTGCTGCAACAACTTTAAGCGATGCTGTTGTTCTTTTAATAATTGCAACATTGCGTCTTTTAAAGCTGTGATTAATTGATCCACGCGTTGTAAATACTCTTGATACAAGGTTTGTGGATTTTGAAATAAATAGCTATTTTGATAACGAACTAGTTCTTGGTGTTTACGCACTAAAATTTGCTTAACTGCTTGATACATTTGCACCTTGCTTTGACGCAAATCAGCCAATACTTCACTCAAAACCGGCGTGGCTAATTCAGCGGCGGCGGTCGGCGTTGGTGCTCGTAAATCAGCTACATAATCTGTAATCGTCGTATCTGTCTCATGACCAACTGACGAAATCACCGGAATTTTGGAAGCCACAACCGCCCGCGCGACTACTTCTTCATTAAAAGGCCAGAGATCTTCAATTGAACCACCACCACGGCCCATAATAATCGTATCAAAATTTCCTAGTTGATTAACTTGCTCTAAGCGCTGGACTAAACTCGCCGCCGCACTATCACCTTGAACTTGGGCGGGAAATAAAACTAATTGGGCAATCGGATAACGGCGATGAACAGTCGTTATAATATCACGAATCACGGCCCCTGAAGGACTCGTAATGACGGCAATTCTTTGCGGAAAAGGAGCAATCTTTTGTTTCGGTAAAGCAAAAATACCTTCTTTTTGTAATTTTTGCTTTAACTGTTCAAAAGCTTGATACAAGGCACCAACACCATCGGGTTGCATTTGTTCTACATAAATTTGATATTGCCCTGTTGCTTCATAAATGGAAATACGACCGCAAACTAAGACTTTCATGCCTTCTTCAGGAGTAAATTTTAATTTTTGAAAAGCATTCTGAAAAATAATGGCAGAAATCTTAGCATGCGCATCTTTGAGTGAAAAATATTGATGGCGCGGACGCAGTCGAAAATTAGAGATTTCGCCGGTTAAATAAACTCGACGATTTAAATAGGGATCCAAATCAAATTTACGTTTTAAGTACTGTGTTAGCGCGCTAACTGTCAAATATTCTGGTGTACTCAAACTGCTACCCTCTGTTGTGCTAAAGTAATCACTTGCTCTAACAAACCAGTAATGGTCATGGGCCCTACGCCACCGGGTACTGGCGTCAAATAACCGGCTACTTCTTGCACTGTAGCAAAGTCAACATCGCCGACTAATTTACCAGCGGCATTATGATCCATCCCTACATCAATGACTACCGCTCCGGGTTTAACAAAATCAGCCGTAATATACTCCGCCTGGCCAATGGCCACGATTAAAATATCCGCAGTTTTGGTCAATACTTGTAAATTTTGTGTATGGGAATGCGCCATCGTAACGGTAGCATTTTCGCGCAATAACAAACCAGCCATTGGTTTACCAACAATATTACTGCGTCCTACTACCACAGCATGTTGGCCCGCAATGGGGATCTGATAATCATGTAACAACCGCAAAATGCCGCGCGGTGTTGCGGGAAAATTGCCCGCCTCTCCGGACCACAAACGTCCAATATTTAATAAGCCAAAACCATCAACATCTTTTTGTACCGCAATGGTATTCATTACCAAATCAGCATCTATTTGTGCGGGCAAAGGCATTTGTACTAAAATGCCATCAATGTCTGCGGCTTGGTTTAGGCGTTTAATTAAAGCTAACACTTCACTTTGACTAACATCAGCCGGCAAATGATATAGCTGATAATTAATGCCGATTTTTTCAGCTCGTCGTTTTTTATTACGAACATAAATTTTGCTCGCTGAATTATCTCCTACTAAAACAACAGCTAACCCTGGGATAACATTGTGTTGCTTCAAATCCTGAACTTGCTGGGCAAACTGTTGATCAGCTTGTTGGGCAGCTTGTTTACCATCCATTATGACAACCATTGCTGTTCCTCCTTTAAGTCTTTAAATCTGTTGGTTTTAAATTCTGAGTATTAAAAGCTTGCTTGTTTAAGCAGCTTTAACATAATTTCAAAAAAGGTGCTGTTTTACCAGCACCTTACTTTGGTTCAGTCGGTGACTGATCCAGGAAATGAGAGAGCACCCCATTAATAAATTTTTTTGATTGTGGTTCACTGAACTGCTCTGTCAATTCTAGTGTTTCATTCATTGCTACTTTTGCAGGAACTGCCGGACTATACAAAATTTCGAATAATCCTAAACGCATCAAGTTCACGTCACTACGACTGATCCGCTTTAAAGACCAGCCCTTTTTGAGATGTTGACTTAACTGTTCGTCTAGTTCACTAATATGTTCAACAACACCACGTACTAAAAAATCTAAATAAGCCGGCGCTTCTGTTATATTCTGTAAACTCAAAACTTCCTGTAAAGCCGCATCAATATCTTGATCGGGTAAAGAATCTATCAAAAACAAAGTTTGAAAAGCAATTTCCCGTACATTATGTCTATTTAAAGTCACTTCCACGCCACTTTCTGGATTAAATTTTAGCTAATTTTTCTGAACTATCATTCTTCTTAGCCATTAAACCAACCACATGCACATTTACTTGGGCCATTGTTAGATCCGTCATAAATTGTAATTGTTGACTAAGAGATTTCTGTAAATCATTGGCTACTTTAGGAACTGATACACCATATTCTAAATAGACATAAACATCGGCAATTAACTGCTGCGTTTGTTCATCATAAGAAACCCGGACACCTTGCGCACGATTTTGCCGACCTAACAACGAATTGATATTATTCGCTAACGTACCGCGCATTTCATAAACACCGGCAACTTGTGTAGCTGCAATACCCAACAAAACTTCCAAGACATCTGTTGCCACATGAATTTGTCCTAATTCATTGGCTTGTGTTGGTGCTATTTGTAAATATTTACCATCAGTCATCCCAAAGCCTCCTTAATCCAAATTACAATTATTTATTGGCCCGTGAACTGTAACTACCATCAACTGTATTGATAGTCAAAACATCGCCTTCATTAACGAAAAATGGCACTTGCACAACCAAACCAGTTTCCATCGTAGCTGGCTTACTACCACCAGAAGCAGTGTCACCTTTAATGCCCGGCTCCGTAGCGGCCACTTTCAGGTCCACAACGTTTGGAATATCAATTCCTAATGTCTCACCATCATGCATAATGACATTAACTTCCATATTTTCCACTAAATAATTTAAAGCATCACCCATATTTTCCCGGGGTAGTGATAATTGTTCATAGGTATTAGTGTCCATAAAGACATAATTATCACCGTCGGCATAGAGATACTGCATCTTTTTATTGTCAATTTGAGCTTGTTCAACTTTTTCAGTGGAACGGAAAGTCTTTTCTTGAACGGCCCCGGAACGCAAATTTTTTAATTTGGAACGAACAAAAGCACTACCTTTACCAGGCTTGACATGCTGAAATTCAACAATCCGCCATAATTCACCATTAACTTGAATTGTTAAACCATTTTTAAATTCATTAACTGAAATCATCATAAACTCCTGTGTTATAAAATTGTGCATAAAACAAAAAAACATTTTTGAAAATTTTTATAATTATTTTCAGTAGTCTTTACTATACTAATTTATTATATCATAAACCCAATTAAAACTTGATAGTTTAAAAAAAGCCGCTCACGCGGCTTCTTTAATTTAATCTTCAGTAATCACTGAAACTTGCTTCTTATCACGACCAAGACGTTCAAACTTAACCACGCCTGGCTTTAAAGCAAATAATGTATCATCGCTACCGCGACCAACATTAGCACCAGGATGAATCTTGGTTCCACGTTGCCGATAAATAATAGTTCCAGCATTAATTCTTTGGCCATCAGCACTCTTAGCACCTAAACGCCGACCAGCAGAATCACGACCATTGGCAGTTGAACCGCCCCCCTTATGGTGAGCGAAGAACTGTAAATTCATTTCTAACATAATTGTTACCTCCCAACTGTTTCTTGTTTTAAATCAACCCGGATAAAATCTCCGTAATTGTCAACTAACGAGTGTAATATCTGATAACAATTAGCCATTAAAGTTTGTGTTTGAACCAATTGATCATGCGCAGTAATTTGAGAATAATCAACCTGACATTCTAAATAACCACCACTTTGTGCTTCACTATTAACCTGTGGCTTAACTTGAGCCACAGTTTGAAGCGAATTAATCGTTCCCAGTCCAATCACTGAGACGGCTGCACAAACAATATCTTGACCATAAGGGCCAGAATCGGCATGACCTTCAATCACAAACTTTGTTAATTGCTTAGCTGAATTACAAACAAAAGTTGCTTGAATCATCTTTAAGCTTCAATCTTTTTAATTACAACTTTAGTATAAGGTTGACGATGACCCTTTTTAGTATGGGAATGTTTCTTAGGCTTATACTTGTAAGTAATAACTTTCTTTTCCCGGCCTTGCTTTTCAACAGTACCAGTAACCTTAGCACCTTCAATTGTAGGAGTTCCAATAGTAATCGAACGACTACCAATCAAAAGAACTTGATCAAAAGTTACTTCTTGACCTTCTTGGACATCAAGCTTTTCTACAAAGATGGCTTTGTTTTCTTCAACCTTGTATTGCTTGCCGCCAGTTTTAATAATTGCGTACATTTGTACACCTCCATTCTTAGACTCGCCACACTAGGCGCTGTTAAGCTTTAACCTAGTCATGTGCGGTTGCAGCTGTGGTAGCACAATTACAACTGTTTAATTGTACAAAAAAAATATTGGTTCGTCAACTAAATTTAATTAATCTAAAAATTCATAGTGTACTAAACTGCGTAGGTCATAATCTCGACCTTGGACATCCGTAAAGTTGCCATCTTTATCACGCAATTGCTGCTTCAAATGATCAATTGCTGCCTGATCATCAGCATATACCGGCACATTAAGTATCCGACCATTAGAAAAAGTTAACTGCGCCGTAATTTGGGGACGCGTAACAGATTTAGATTTTTTAAGCATTGCTTTCATTGTTTTTTTCTTCATAATCATAATCACCAAGCAATTAAAATTTATTTATTTTTAATCTTACCACATTTAACGTGTGGGAACAAAAATTGCCCCGAATTGTGTAACCACCTTTTTCTTTTGGTGATAGCTTCATGTCTAAAAACTGTTTAACAGATTATTACCATTGATCATGATTCCATAAACGACCATCGATCTCTGATTGTAGTTGCTGCAATCTCCGATCTTGCTCTTTGATTAAAGTAGTTAAGCCGCGCCAAAAAGCTCGTTTTTCATATTGTGGCTCCTGCTGAATTAATTGCTCTAATTGCGCAACGGCCCATTGATTATTATCATTCAAGATTATCTGTTTCACCTGCTTTAATTAATTTTAAGGTATCGTTACTGGTTTCTAGTTGTAACAAATTTTGACTCAATTGTTCCTGTAGTAAATCAATCAGCGGATTAGTTGCAGTTGCGTTCAATTGGGTTAGTTGTTGTAAATACCATTGACTACGCTTAATTAAAGAATCTGGTTGGTCTTGGCTTAAATAACGCTGATAATCCATCAATAATTGCTGTTGTTCGGCTTCATTTAAGTAAGCAAATTGATAAATTGGAAACACTGACAGCCAAATCATTTGCGCTTGGCGCGCCAAGGCTTGTAGGGGCGTTAGTAATTGATCTAAGCTAAAGCCTACGCGCCCTCCAGCTTGAAACGCTGTTTGTGGTAAACCCGTTGAGACCACTACTCCTAATTGTTTACCGATTAGTTTTTGTTCAATAAATTTCGTCGTCAAGTAGTGATCCTGCCATTGTTTCAATTGCGCCGGCATTGTGTACCAATAGAGTGGAAACTGAAAAATAATTCGGTCAGCTTGTTGTAGTAACTGCTGTTCTTGCACACTGGAAGTTGATTGTGTTGCACTTACTTCATGCCAAGTTGCCTGAGCGATAGCAGCTCCTTGTTTTAAAAATTGTTGCGTTGCGGAATTGTCAAGCTGGGGATGAGCAACAATAATTAACGTCTTCAAAAATTCGGCCCCCTTAATTAAAAAGAAACTGTGACCTCCAAACAGTTAGACCGTTTTGCCACAGTTCATAATCTCAGTATTAGTATAAAGCACTAATCCTGTTTATGCTTATCAATTTTTTCATTGATTTTTTTAGAAACGTCGTCTTTCGCATCTTCCAGCTGATCTTTAGCTTTACCCAAAGCTTGTTCGGCCTTACCTTTGAGTTCTTTGGAATCATCGCCGACGACTTTACCAACACTTTCATTGATTTTACCTTTAGCTTGATTCATTTTACCATCATTACTCATCTTCATGCCCCCTATTATATCTAAACTTATTGTAAAAGGTGAGTAATCTTTTCGTAAAGTAAAGTGCTTGCCAAGCTGCTTTTAAAACTTAAATGTTGTCTGAACCAACTGCTGTAAATATCGCTGCCGGCGTTCTAGAGTCGAATTAGAGATTCTCCCAAAGTTTTGCCAATGACCATGTTTAACGCCAACTTGTTTCAAAGTTTTTTTAACAAAAACCTTTTGAATATCATCGCCACAAAACCATTTCAAATAAAAAGTCGGTGATGTGGAAGTCGTTAAAACATACGCTTGCCGTAAATTTTTGAGTTCCCCATGAATGCCATACTTGGTCACGGTATGTGATAAACCAGGGCCTTCTTTCATGACCTTGTCAATAAAACCTTTTAACATTCCGGGCAGTGTGTTCCACCAAACTGGCGTAATAAAGATTAATCCTTGCGCTGCTTGTAATAAGTGTAAATATTTTTGCGTTAACGGATCATGACTGGCACCAGTATGATATAAACGTAACTCTTCTTGATCATAATATGGTTGAAATTGATCTTGGTACAAATCAATCACTTCAAAAGGCTGGTGATGTTGCTGCAGATTAGTTTGAACAGCTTCTAATTCCGCATGATTGAAACTATTGGGATAGGGATGACAATAAATAACGATTACGGGGGCCATTAATTTTCTCCTTGCATAAATGCACATAAAGTCTGGCGAATCAACGTTAAATCTAAACTAACTACCTGCTTTTGTACTAACAAAGCGTAGCCTTGAATAAATGACCACGTCTGCACAAATAAAGCATCATCAGAAATATCTGAATTAACATTGATTTGATGAATTAACTGTCTAGTCAAATTTAATAACGCGAATTGACCGTTAGTTTGCTGTAACGCTGCTTTACCTATCTCACTAAAAAATAAGGCATTAACTAACTGGGGGTGCTGGACAAAATATTCTACAAAAAACTTTCCTAATTGAACTAACTTTTCTTGGGCATCAAGCTCTGCCAACGAGCCAATTTGTTGCTCAAATTGTTGTGTAATCTGTTGTGACAGTCTCTGCATTGCCAAAGTCAATAATTCAGTTTTATTTTTAAAATGTTTGTAAAAAGCTCCTGTCGTTAAACCTAGTTTTTGTGACAATTTACGTAAAGATAATGACTCCAAGTTATCTTCTTGAAGTAATTGCACCGCACAATCTAACAATTGTGCTTTCGTTTGATTATCTTTCATATCAAGCCTCCTAGAAAAAAGATAACACTGTTATCTTCAAACTACAAGCCTTTTTTAAATTCAATCTGCAATTTTAATCACAGCTCGTGGAGCATTAGGTGCTTGCCAAGCTTGCGCCAGTTCCGGCAATGAATATTGCTTGATTGGGACCGTCCATTGCTTCTGAGACGCTAAAGTAAAAACTTTTTGAATGGAAGTAAAAAGTTCTTTTGGGGCCAAAGAACCAATTCCCGAACCTATGAGTTGAATATTGAAGGAGCGTAAAAGCGGCGCTGGCAAGCTAATTTGTTGACCCGCAGTGGAACCAATTTCTACATATCTAATTGCTTGGGATGATTTGCTGTGAGATAAGATTGTTAACAGTAGCTCAGCACTGGCTCCCCACAAATAATCCAAGACAATCGTTGCTTGGGCAATGATTGCTTGCAATGCCAATTGACATTGATCAAATTGTTGAGCATCCGTTAAATCATAATCTCCAAAGGAAAAGTACTCATCAGCACCAACTTGGGCTAGTTTCTCTGCATTACGTCCTAAAGCAATAACTCTTACTGCCCCTAAAGCATACGCCATTTGTACCGCTAACGCTCCAGCAGTACCGGTTGCTCCATTAATAAGGACCACATCACCTGTTTGAATTTGGGCACGATAGACTAACGCTGCATAGGAACTCATACCCGGATTAGCAATTGCTGCCGCCATGATCGGATTTAATTTAGCAGGCACCGGAATCAGCGAGTGTTTTGAAACCACTGTTTTTTCTGCCAAGGAACCATATGGCCAGCGTGGTTTAGCAAAATAAACACTTTGCCCATTAGCTAAACGTCCGACGCCTTCAGTACCAGCAATCCGCGGAAACTGGGCACTACTAGAATAATGTTGGCCCATCGACTGAGCTTTACTAACTGTACTTAAAGCACTCGCTTGCGGCATAACAATCACTTCTTGCTGAGAATTAACCGTTGGTTCAGCAACTGCTTGCAGTACCGGAACCATTCCTGGTTGTTGAACTATCGCTGCTTGCATAATTAATGTCCTCCTTTTAGGTGCATTTTGCACACAAAAAGAATAGCATACTTACGTGCATTTTGCACGTTAATTTAGTATAATTGATATTATGAATAATCAACAAATCCAAACTTTTTACGAACAATTAATTGAACTAGCTTATTTTTTTAATCAACCCCAAAATGACCAAGCTTTGATTAAAGCGGCGCACGTGCAACTTGATTATAAATTATTTCCTTTGTTTGCTACCATTGCCCGCCAACAGCCGACCAATGTCCAAAACTTAGCACATTTTTTGGGAGCTTCTCATTCCACCATCAGCCGTCAACTTGACCGCTTAGAACGTGCCGAGTTGATTACAACACAGATTAATACGCACGATTCACGCAAACGTGAGGTTCAACTAAGCCAGCTCGGTCAAACTTTAAATCACAGTTTGACGCAAACACGTTTACGAATGATCAAGCAAATACTCAACTCTGTTCCCTCAAGCAAGCAGTTACAAATTTTAGATGACATAACTTTACTCAATCAGGCCTTTGAAAATATTGATTTGAACAATCAAAAGTAACAACAATTCTATTAAAAATGGGCCTATGCCTAGGCCCATTTTGAGGTTATTCACTTTTTGTAATCAACAGCCAGTCAAGTTAATTTAATGATTGGTTAAATTTGGCTATAGCGCATTAACTCCACCTCATGGTCCCATAACCAAATCTTAGTCTGGGGAGCACACAGCATCGCAACTTCTTGTGTTCGCGGAATCGTCAAACTAGAGTGCGTCAAAATAAAGTCATCCAAATATCCTGGATGGCAAACCATCACTTCATAGCCATCATTATGCTGCGTTAGTGCCGCTGTTTGTAAGGTTTTCCAAGGATTATAATTTGGTTGCATGCTTTTCATTTCTAGATATAATTTTTGATGATTTAATAGCGTCGGACTGTCGTCAAAATGATATTCTAAAAAGCGTAATTGATGTCGTTGCGCTACAATTTTTAACGCTTTAACAAAGTTGTCACTAACCACAGCATGACCTTCAAAATAATCCGGTTTACGCCCTACTAATTCGACAAAACGGGCATACTGCGCTTCAATTTCGATAACGGCTTGATCTAAATCAACAAAATCTTTTACGGAATTGCGATAAACTTTGGATGGCTTAAATTCACCAGTAGCAGTGGTCAAACTAGGCACTTGAGCGGCGCTAACAACGGGACGGCCAGTACAAATTACTACGTGTAAGCCCAAGTCTAACGGTTTATGCGTCAGCTTCAGCAATGATTGGACTGCAGCTTTAGAAGTGGGCATATTAACCATAATACCAATGTTATTGATTATGCCATCGCGCACAGTTTTCAAAATTCCGAGATTAACGGCTTCGCTGTAACCCAAATCATCCGCTCTTACAATAATTTTAGTTTTCATCGCTTATTCCTCCACTGGTTTTAATTCTGAAATTTTAGTGTCTGAATTATCTTTCCTCTGGAAACCGATGAAGTAAGTTGCAACAGCTGCCACCACGATTGCAATCACCCCACTCAAAATTCCATTAATCAAATTAGTGGGATCATTATGAACATAAGCCGTCAAAGACATAAAATTAGCCACAGGCACCAAAACATAACCTTTAATATGACAAATGGCAGCATATAGTCCCCCACAAAAACCGCCAATCATCATCCCTAAGAAGCTACGTTTATAGCGCACCGCAATTCCGTACAAAGCGGGTTCTGTTACGCCACCAATAAAACTAGCAACAAAATAGCTCCAAGCTAAAGCTTTTTGATCCTTATTTTTCAAGCGTAGCGCTGCGCCAATACACATACCTGCTACTGACATACTAGCGGCTAAAGATCCTAATAACGTAAAGTTATCAAAACCATTTTGGGCAATGACCATCATCATTGCCCAAATTAAGACTAAGTGCATTCCCGTCATTACTAATAACTCCCAAACAGCACCAATAATGGCAATCGCTAAAATGCTCCAAATACCACCTAATTTACCAAAACCAATGATTGTGTCACAAATATACTTGCCAATGAAGCCACCAGCTGGGCCAACAATACATAAAGTAATAGGTAACATGATAATGATCGTTAATGTGGGGACAAAAATCGTACTTAACGAAGCGGGAATAAATTTTTTCAAGAAACGTTCCACATAAGACATCAACCATACTGACAAAATTATCGGTATGATCGTCGCACTATAGTTGACCAATGGCATATGCAAGCCAAAAACAGAAAAATGTTTACCGGTAGTGACCATTTTAATTAATGTTGGATGTAACATAATCGCACCTAAGAACATGGATACTAACGGTTGCGTATGAAATTGTTTGGAGGCTGTATAACCAATTAAAATTGGGAAAAAATAAAAGCCAGCGTCACCAACAAACGTGAACAAACGATAAGTATCACTATTACACTTAAAACATTTAACATACTCGGACCTAAAACGGCCGCAAACATTTTAAACATGGAAGCCGCAACTAATACTGGAATCAAGGGTGTTAAACATCCAGCTAATTTGTTCATGATAATTGTGCCAATACTTTTCCATGTTAACTTAGACTGCGTTTTTTCAGTATCGAGGTTTTCTGTAATGGGCGGTGTCGTCTGTAAATGAGCGATTTGGCACAATTGGTCGTACACTAAGTCCACCGTTTGCCCAATAATTACTTGATATTGGCCCGCTGAACGCCGGACGCCAATGACCCCAGCAATTTGGTTCACAGCTTGGTCATCTGGCAAACTGTTGTCTTTTAAAATAAAACGTAAGCGTGTCATACAATGTGTTACTGACTCAACATTAGTACTACCGCCCACTGCTTGTAAGACTTTCTGGGCAATAATACGGTTGGTTTGTTCTTTACTCTTCACCATCAAATTACTAATTTCACAGGCGCATTGATAAATTTCAGGAAATTGCTTTTGAAAAGCTTGATATAATCCTTCAGTCTGGCTACTAGCCATTTGTTGTGCTTGCTGTAACCTACGTAAATAATAATTCAGATGCACCACAAATCGATTATAAGTAAAGCTTTGGTGATTAATCTTTATATTAAAGTGTCGCTCCACAATATCTAATGCCTGTTCAATCACTTTTTGTTCTTGCTGAATCGTGCCATCACTAACGACTTCTTGACTATTTAAAAAGTGTGTAGCAATCGCCGTGATTTCTGCTGGTGGTAGTTTGACATGCAATTGTTGTTCAATCAATTGAAGTGCGTATTGACCTACTGCCGTTTCTTGCGGATAGAATTGTGCAATATCATAGGAATACAACAAAGATGCGTTTTGCTGCTTTTGTGATCGAATAATGGCAAAGTTAATATGATCAGCTAAACTGAACACAATATTCGGATTTAGCGGACGGGTAATTAAACTACGGGCTTGTTGCACAATCTGTAAACTAACAGCCACTACATCTTCTGGCAATTCTGTTAACAACTGTAAATATTGTGAATTTAATTTGTAAAAAGTCATCGTTACTCGGCTTAAATCTGTGATTTCATACGGCATGGTTGGAAAACCGATTCCTTTACCAAAGGCAATTAATTCGTGGTCATCATTATCACGACATAATGCAACATTATTATTAATTTTTTTAATTGCTAGCATACTTTACCCTCAAAATTATTCTGTTCGCAACAAGATTTGACCGCGTTTGACCAAAGAATGCGCTAATTTTCCCAAATGTAACTGCTGATCATAACCCTTAGTAAAAATTAAGATTGTAGTCATGTCTAAATGATGCTGTGCCATTAATTGGGGATCAAAGCGAATCAAGGGGAAGCCCTGCGTAACATAATCATTGACTTGAACTAAGGCTTTAAACCCTTCTCCATTTAACATCACCGTGTTTAAACCAATGTGGATTAAAATTTCCAGCTTAAATTTTGCGACCTTAATTCCTATTGCATGTTTCGATGGCGGCAAAGCAACAATTTGACCATTGACAGGAGCCACGATGGTATCAGCCCTTACTGCCGGTTGAATTGCCAAACCTTCACCCATCATTTTATGAGCAAAAACTTCATCGTCCACTTCTGATAATGGGATAATTTTGCCAGCAATTGGTGCGGCAATTTCTAAAATTGAGGCTTGTTGAACTTTCCAAAATGGCAAAAAGACACATCCTTTCCTTGAAACTAAAAAACGCTTTTTGAGGTATAACTTACCTTTCCATCAAAATAGAAAAGGTAATGCCTCAAAAAGCGAGTAACAATCCTTATAATGAACTTCTTTAGTATAGCATATCAAAAAAACGTTTGCAAAACAGATTTAGCTATGTCAATTTAACGCCCAGCCGCATTTCAATTCCTACTTATTTTCTGGTTGTAAAGGCCCATAGTAATAAGAGGCAGTTGCTCCACCATCAATCAAAAATGTGGAACCCGTGATAAATTGACCAGCAGGACTCATTAATAATTCTGCTACATTGGCTACTTCATCGGCCGTTCCTGGGCGACCAGCAGGACTTTTTGCAAACATATTCTTATAGAAGTCACCACGTTGCCCATTAAACTCATCAATTGCTAAAGGTGTGACAATAATCCCCGGGGCAATATCATTAATCCGTGCTCCTCTTTTGCCCCATTCAACGGCCTGGGCCATCACGCGCTTTTCATTACACCGTTTGGCCAATTGGTAAGCTTTTAAGGAATCTTCGATTTGATCAGGTTGCAAAAAGTCTAGATCTAACAATTCTTCAGTCGCGGTCATGGCTAATTGACGATCCTGTTGTGGCGTTAAGGCTGGCATTCGGTGGCCCGATTGACTAGAAATTACCACGCCGACACCATTGGGTGCAATCACTTTGCCCGCCTCTTCTAACAAAACAGCCGTGCCGTATAAATCAACATTGAGAATCGTTTCAATGGATGCTTGACTTGGTGAAACCCCCGCCGCATTCACAACCATCGTAATCTCACCACTAGCTTGCGCTTGTGTTAATAAATTTTGAATGGATGTCCGACTAGCTAAATCCATCTCCACTGGTGTCACATCAAAACCTGCATCAGTCATTGTCTTCGCAATTGCCTGAGCATTCGCCAAATTTTTGTCACCTAAAAAAATCTTTTTGCCAAAACCTACGCGCCGTGCAATGGCCATTCCGATTTGGCCAGCGCCCGTGACTACCATTACTTCTGTCATTATCAACATCCTCCTCAAGAGCATCTAAGATTAGCGTCAATCCATAAGATCTTTGCCTTATTACGATTGACTATCATTAAGATACAACTTGGAGTTGACTCCAAGACAAGCAATAATTTTATTTTTTAATAATTTCAGACAAACGTTCATTTTCTAAGCGGTGCAATTGATCCTCCGCTGGTAAAACATGATCACTAAAATGTTGAATTTTAAAGTCCAAGTGATCAATTGCCACCTGAAGAGCCTGTTTTTTATTCTCCATAATTTGCCGTTGTTCTTTTAATAGTTGATATTGTTCTTGTGTTGTATCCTCAGCTGATTGATATAAATTAATATATTTTTGTAAACTATCTAGTGACATTCCTGCTTGTCGCATCTTTTTGATAAATGCTAAACGACTCAAAACGGCCGCATCGAATTGACGAATGCCTGTACTGGAACGACGGACTTCGGGTAATAAGCCCAGCTTTTCATAATAACGAATAGTGTCAGCTGAGAGTCCAGTTTGTGCTGCCGCGTCTTTGATACTAATCATCACTGCCCACTCCTTTATTCATTTATTTTTAAAACTATCTTAACTAGTTAGACTAATTCAAGCAATGACCTTTACCAAATGCGAACATTTACATTGAAAACTCAAAAAACGTTTGTATAAATTTTGCCAATTTACCAAACGTTTCCTTTATTTTAATTTACATGCCGCTGTTGCCGAAAAGTTTCAAAGTCATCGGTAATAGCATGTTGTTTTAACGCTGCATAAAAATCAATTTTATCTTGAACAACTTGTAAATGCTCTTGTTCTTGTTGAATTTTGGCTTCTAGCTCACGCTTTTTAGTTTGCAGTAACTCTTGGCGTTTGCCAATCGTGGCATCACCTTGAGCCCGCCAAGTCACGTATTGCTTCATTTCAAACAAACTAAAACCCGCGCCTTTGAGATGTTGCAGAAATTGATACCACAAAACATCTTGGTCCGTATACAAACGTTGACCATGAACTTTTTGCACAGTCAGCAAACCTTCCTTTTCATAAAAGCGCAAGGTATAAGGCGTGGTTTGGACAACTTTCGCAAATTCACCAATCCGATAAGTTTTCGTCATTTAATTGACTCCTATTTGTAAACCGGTGTCGCACCATCAGTTCCTGCTTGGGCAATTCCCAAACTATCATTGACAAACAGTGTGGGATCATCAATCATTCGTTCAATTAAATCGGCGATACTGGCTCGTGAAATGGTTGTTCCCTTAAAAGGTTCATGACGATGAGTTAATTCATAATCAACTGCCGGCGCATTCGACATGTAACCAGCCCGAATAATCGTATAGTCTAACTGACCATTCTCTTCAATTAGCTTGGCTGCATCTCTGGTATCTTCCATGACCGCATGACCACAAGATTCTTCGACCCAGGTACCAAAAGGATCTGGTACCTCGTGATACAAGCCTAAACCAGTCACATGAATTAACCGCCGTACTTGTTGCTCATTCATCGCCTGAACAATATTTTGGACCATCGGCGTAAAGACGCCACCCAAATTAGTGTAAACTAAATCGCTACCAGCTACCGCTTTGAAAACATCGTTATAATTACGGGCGTCGCCTTCAATAATTTGAACATTATTGGCCGCTGCAAATTCTTGTGGTAAGCGCTGCACATTACGAGCAAATAATTTTAAATTAACTTGATCATGGTTGAGATAATGCTGCTCAACCAACCGTGCAATTTGTCCATTAGCGCCAATTACAGTAATATTTTGTGACATTATTTAGCTTCCTTCGTATCCAAAGCATCATAAATTTCATCAGACACTGGTTCTAACCACTCAGGAGTACCAGCTGTAATTGCCAGATGTTCAAACCAACTATCGGCAGTAGCACCGTGCCAATGCTTCACGCCGTCGTGCGTTACAACCACATCACCAGGGGTTAGATGTTGCGCTGGTTTGCCTTCTTCTTGGTACCAACCTTCGCCACCAGTAACTAATAAAATTTGGAAGCCATCATGATGAATATGCCAATTATTACGGCAACCTGGTTCAAAAGTTACGTTGCCAACACCAACGTTCACGTCAGGATCTGAGACTAAATTCTTTAAATAACTTTGTCCGACAAAATATTGGGCAAAGGCATCATTTTTGTCACCACTACCAAAAATTACTCCATTTTTAACATCTTCATTTTTAGCCATTATTATTCTCCCTGTTCTTCATAGAATTTTTTAGCAATATTAAATGCTGACCAAGCTTTCGGCCAACCAACATAAAAAGCAATATGAGTGATAATTTCACTGATTTCATCTTTAGTTAAGCCATTTTGTTTTCCCATCTTTAAATGAGCTGGTAATTGTTCAAAATTACCGGCCGTAATGATGGCAACAATGGTGGCTAAACTACGATCACGTGGTGATAATTCTTTTTCACGTGACCAAACTTCTCCAAATAAAACGTCATCATTTAATTCTGCAAATTTGGGCGCAAAATCACCTAAGTTCTCACGTCCGGCTGTTTGTTTCTTCATAGTAAAGCACCTCCGACTTAGAATAAGTTAACTTTACAACTTAGAGCTAACTCTAAGTCAAGCAAAAATTATTTTTCAACTAATTAGAAGTAAAATTAAAGAAAGACAAAGCACATATCCTAGTACGCCTGATGATAATCATCGAAGTGTTTAACTTTATAGACAATGACAAAATATCCATTTGGCTTGATTTGCCAGGCTACACTATTACTTAATTGTTCATGATATAATTTTTAATGGCAACTCGCCCCGAAAGGGAGTGATTGTATGTTCAAAGAATTACTAACATTGATCATTGCACCAATTATTGTCGGTGCAGTGAATCAAATGATTGCCGACTGGTTGCACGGCAAACATAATGATAAAAAATGAGTTGTCATGGACAACCACACAAAAAAAAGTCATTCCTACCAGCATAGGAATGGCTTTTGTGTTTGTATGCAAAGAATTACTAACATCTTGCAAGACAAGTATAACATAACTATCTCAAAGTGACACTATAATTAAAAAATGTGTCGCAATGAAACAATATCTATTTTTTCATAAAGCTTTTTAATTACTAACAAAAACAACTTTTGGCATTGCGATATTTAAATACCAGAAAAAACTTTTTAGTTGTAATTGCTCAAAAAATATGAATAAAAAGTCTAATGTTCACCATAGTGAAACAATGTTTAATTAAAAATAAATACTTTCATTATAATATAATATTTAAGTTGCAGTCCCGACGCAGCAACATGAGGGGGTGAAACCTAGTGCTAATAACACTTTTTTACAGATTGTTTCGGCAGTTATTTCTGGTTGTTTAGTAACCATGTTTAAAAAATAGTTAGATAATCACAAATAATTTTTGAAACAAAAAATGCGATCTTAAACTTCCACCAAAGTTTTGAGCGCCTTCTTTTGTTGTTACATAAACCTAATGCTAACATCATTTTTACGTATTCATAGTAGCACAATCGTTCCCAAAATCCCACAATTTAATTATGTTTAGCTCTCACATTGGGAGCTTTTTTATTTACCACTGCCAGCTGTATACAAAGCTGGTAGATATTAATTAGACAATACTTGATAACACCAGCTAGCATTGATTTTGACTTATAAATCTCACCGTTAGTCACAGTCCGTACATAATTGCCCTTTTTATCAATTAAAGGTGCCCTGCTTGATAAATAAGAATGCACAGTTCCACCAAAATGTTCACCAAATTTCGACTGTAATTGTGAATGAATCCAACAGCAAAACACTTACAAAATAGCATTTATGTGCTATCAGATTGTGAATTGCAGCATATTAAGGTACAAAAAATGTCGCAGGTGGGATTCGAACCCACGACCTACGGTTTAGAAGACCGTTGCTCTATCCAGCTGAGCCACTGCGACAAACAATTAATATTATATTGAACATTAAGTACCTTTGTCAATATTATTTTTTAAAAGTTACTTATTCTAAACCTAATAAGTTCCAGGTTGCAAAGTAATACAGGACGAGTAAAAAATTCATGTACAAATCAAAATTGGATAAAAATGCTAATAATACGCGTGGTGCTAGTTAAAAATTAGTTGAAATAAAAATCCTGACTAGGCTACACTTCGGTTATCCCTAGCCAAAGAAAGTGAATCCTATGTCAGACCTATTTAAGGGTAACCGAGAATCTTCTAGCTTGCAATCTTTAATTCAAGATTGGATTAATATCTTAACACCATCTTATTGACACACCCACTAAAAAGGAAATGAATGAGCACTATAGTTTCATAAATAGTTTATTCATAATAATAGAAAAGAAACGTCATCTATAAAATTCCACGATTCTTAACATTCGAGAATCTCTCAAGATAGATTGTGTTGAAAAAAGCTGAATTACTAATAATTACTTTTTGACAATCATTGGAGTTTGGCAAAGCTTCATCTAGTTATTCACGTTGTGCTTCAATGAACAATGGATCGTTCTTCAACTTTGCCAGTGTTCTGCGACTACGATTAACTTGTTTGGCAATTTCTTCATCGATCAAAGTATCTTCAAATAGCAACTTAACCGTCTTTTTCCGGTCACTGTTCAAGCTATGAAAATCCTTATTTTGTGAATTTTTGTGTACTGTCACGTCATCTCACCACACCCTCTAATTTTGGATATAAAAAAGCACTCCTACTGAGTGCTTAGAAATAAAATCTATTTTTTAGAACTATGATTTTTCAACCAATTGGCAGTTGCAAGCATAACTTGTTCATCATCCGGTTCATTGGTTACCGTTAAAATGAATAGCTTCCCAGATTCTAAGTCAAATTCTAAATGATAACCATTCATATCCAAAAAAAATGCAGTTGCTATCAAGGTGGTCCTTTTATTACCATCTTGAAAAATATGCTTCTTGATTATTTTCTGTACAATGAACGCCGCTTTCAGCCAAATAGTCGGACATAATTCCCGACCGAACAAAATCTGTTGTGGCTGTTGAACGATTATATCTAGTCCTTCACTGTACTGAATCCCAAAATCTCTGTTGATGGAACGCTCGATGACAGCTTGATTAACCTCCACCAGCAGCTCTTTGCTTAAATATTCCATATCATAAATTCTCTAACTCAGTCATTAATTCACCATTCTTTTGATAAAAATCATCAATAAATTGATCTAATTCTTTTGGAACAGCTTCTTTCTTTTTAAAAGTGATAGACTTTCCATCTGGTGATACCACTTTTTCAAACATGGTATCTTCAGTTAATCCCAGTAACTCACTATCCTTCTTAGTTATTCTAAACGCAAGCGAATTACCTGATTTGAATGGTTTAACACTACTATTTGTCATCATCAAGCCTCCTCGATTTAGTATATACACTATACTATATAGTCATCACAAAATAAAAGAGATAATCTTTATTAAAGTATTCGATGCCAAATTATTTACACTACCATAATGTCCCTGAAATCTGGCTTTTCGTCCATAATATTTCCCCCAGATTACGAAATTTTTTATGATATAATTTTAGACGGCAACTCGCCCCGAGAGGGGATGCCGTTTTTGTTTTATATTATCTTCACGTCAGTGCTCCATTGTTTGTGAGCATATTTGGTCAAATGATTATTGATTGGTTACGCAAAAATCATAAAAAGTAAATTCGAGTTGTCTTGTAACCACACAAAAAAAGCCATTCCTATCGCAATTAGGAATGGCTTTTGTGTCGTTTTGTTTAAATCATCTTCACGTTTCGATGTAATTGTAGCATACCTTTAGTATATATTCAAAAGATCAAACTACTCGAGATAGGTTGGTATTTGTGTAAACGAAGTAGAAAAATTAACTAGTACCACGCGTTATACATAGTAAAAAGCCTCCAATTATGGAATTGTCTACAAATTAAATTGTTAGGATATCAAGAATAATTGTGTTACTATAAATGCGAAATTGGTTGAGCATTTTACTCAAAGCAATACAAAAAGACATCTAGTTGACCACGGTAAGTTACTAGATGCCTTTTTACTTGCGCTAAAATTAGCGTTTATTAATCCGCCACATGTATATGGAAATGATAATACCAGATATTACTGATATTAAAAATTGGTTGAACATAATTACTCACCTCCGAGTGTTGCATATTATGGAGGTTGCAACCAAAGTATTATATCTAATGCTAGTAATTCTCTCCAAGCGTCTAAAAGCAAATATTAATTAAATATTGTAAGCTAAGAGATCTTGATGACGCTTAAAAGTCTGACATAGGATTAACTTTCTTAGACTAAAGATAGTAAAGTTTAGCTTAATCAGGCTTTTTATTTTAAACATTTTTTAAATAGTACCACACGTAAAATGATATAATGTATCTAGCACTAATAGTTACCTTAGGAGGACAATAATTATGAAAAACTTATTTCAGAAACTTCCATTGGATGACGAAAACTTTAAACGTAAACTAGTTACTACCGTAGCCGCTGTCAATTTAATTGCCTCAGTCCTCAATTTGATCCATAGTCTAAAAATTTTAAAGCAATCTGAATAGACCTGCTGTGACATTAATATCCAAATAAAAGCCATTCCTTGCCCTGAAGGAATGGCTTTTACTATACATACATTTTAGATACTAACTTTAAAGATTGGCAGAAGTATCAAATAATGAATGATCTACAATCAACTTTTCAGGTACTAAGATAAAATGAATAATCATCTCACCGCTACTTAGGCGATACAATGAAAGACCAAAGTAATCATTGGCAGTATTATTGTCACTCCAATCACCAGTACTTAACAACAGACTATCATTAATTTCATCATCGGCAATGTTTTTGATTGCTCGATCAATATCTTGTTTCAAATCTGGCATACTAATTTGTTTAGGCGTATCAGCAAAACTTTCCACTTCTTCATAATACTGACCGCTGTTATCCAAGCCATACTTTGGAGCTAATTGCATGAAGGCAGAATTGAAAGAACCATGATTATTAGTATTCAACCCTTGATTTTCTTGTAAATTTTGTTGAGCAATCGCATTGGCATAACTCATCGCTGAGCGATTCAAAAGTAAGGATTGACTGCCAACCGACTTGCGCAATTTATTTAAGGCTGCGACCGCGTATTGATTCAATTCTAATAATTGATCCTGTGGTAAGTTGTTCACATCGTACTTTTGAACGTGAGCTTGACCGGGAATATGAAAGAGATCAGAATCTTGGATATAATTCTCAGGTACTGAGATAAAATGCGTTATCCGTTCGCCACTAGGTAATTGATTATAAGCCATCCCAAAATAGGTATTCTTTTGCGCTTGACTAGCAAATCCACCAGAACTCAGCAAACTATCACGATGGCCCCAGTTAGAAGTCGCATCATCATAAATCATATCGTGAATAGCCGCGGCAATGTCTTGCTTGAAGCCAGCCATTGTCGTTGGATTTTGATAAGGTGATGTTTCGGCATTTTCATAAAATTGTCCACCATCATTTAAGCCATACTTGGCAGCCATCTTAGTAATAGCGCTGATATCATGTGCTTCTGTTGTAGGACCAACGTGCTGAATATGCTCAAATATCGACCAATTATCCGCTTGATATTGCTTGGCCACATCACTAGCAAAACTCATTGCAGAATTATTTAAGATCCAAGGTTTTACCCCCACATTTTGGCGGTAACCATTAATTACATCTAGTGCGTACTGATTCAATTCGAGCAATTGTGCTTGAGTCAAATTATTGGGATCTAACGTTTGACTGTCATTATTATTGCTAGGACTCGTATTACTGCTATTGGTTGGATTATCATTGCCCGTCGAAGTTGTCGGATTAGAATTATTCGTGGAATTACTACTTGTTGAACCACCACTAGCACTACCAGTAGCCGTATTGACGTTAGTATCATTGTTACTTGGCTGATTATTAGCAGCGCCCAAGTTATTAGTTACTGTTTGCCCTGACTGGTTAGGAGCAGTAAAGTTAGCTACCCCATCATTAGAACTCAACCACTCCTTACCATCAATTTGATAGTAAGTGACATTACCAACGGTTTTGACTTTACCAACGCGCCAATCCGAAAAATCTAACACTACACGGGCTTCAATTAGTTTTTGTTGATTATCATATAACGGCGCATAGCCACTCTTGGGGGCAATGGCACGCACCACATGGTAATTATAATGTTGTGGCGTAAAATTATTCGAACTCTCTGAACTGGGGAGCCACATGTTTTGAGCCACTTCATACATTGATTGACCATTAACCGTTTGAATATCTAAGATCCGCCAAGCCGTATTAGCAGCCAACGACTGCTTAATTGGCTGACCACCAATATTATATAATTGCGCTGAATTTTTTACTGTTGCTACCGGATAATGATAGTCATCAGCTTGCAATTTTGAAGTCTGATACTGACTCCCAATACCCAGTGCTAAGAAAGCTGCTATACATAATGAAGTTTTTAGTTTCATTTCAAGTTCTCACCTTTCTAAAAAATATAATTGAAAGAACTGCATACTAAAAACGCCAAGAACCAGTGTCTTGACATTTTAGTGTTAAGTTATTTTCCAATATGGTTTAATAATTATTTTTCTATATCTACTATAGAGTCAGGAACTAAAGTATCAGGCGCAATCTGATAAAAAACTTTTTCGCCATTTCTACTTATATATTTGGCAGTATATTTCCATTCGCTATCTCCATTGAGAGTGACAGTCTGTTTTAGAACGTCGCCTTCTAAATTACCGGCTACTGGAGAACCTCCTACTAAAAGCTTTAATATTCCATGTTCCTTAATTGGTTTCAAACCGAATTGAGAATCTGTACCTAATTCTACCCATGAATTAGGTGCAACTTTTACATACTCAGTATTATATGAGCTGTCCTTGCCATTCTTATATGGATGGTTATATGTTAACGCATGTTGATCGAAAATCCATTGAGAATTTTTTGCCAAAGTTCCATTAGTAGGTTGTAATGTATGATTTACAATTTTATAGATTGGTTCTTCCTTGCCAAGGATAATGATTCCTCTAGTCTTTGTAATATTATTTGGAATTTTTGAAGTATCCATATTAGAATTAGAATAATAATAAACATCTTCTGGTTCTTGTTCGACTTGTAAACCTGAAGAATTAGTAAAAGTAACATTTTGTACTGATGGAGTAAATCCTGTAACTGATGGAACTTTTATAGTTTTAGTTTCTCCTTGATTAACTGTTATCGTTCCTTGGGGAATAGCAAAACAATGTGCAAAATTGGGTGTTTCATTGTCATAAACTCCCGATACAAAATTTATAGTATTCCTAGTATCAATTTTTTGATTATCGACCAATTCATTCGAAGCTTTAGGATAAGCCCGATCAAAATCAGGATAAGCTGAGTTAATATTGTTAAAAGAAACTGAATTATTAGGCGTAGATCTACCTCCTGCTGCTGCTACTAATCTATCAGCATGAATCGTGTTTAAATTAACTGAAGTCCCAACTGTGCCAACCCCGACGCCGGCTAATGCTAGCGCTGTCATTGACGTTAACAATAATTTCTTACTTTTTCTCATGAAACTGATCTCCTTTTAAATATTATCGCTTTCATTTATTAAAACCAATTACTATTTAAATTTGATAGTCTATTCGAGATGTTGTTATGTATTTGTCACATCTTTCAGGCCATAGATTAAAAATTTTATCTTAATCCTTTTTGCTAGTAATTGTTTTCACTAACCTTTAAATCACCTTTATAATTAAACGCCGAACTAAAAATTTGTTCTTTAGGTACTTGGCTAAGATCTTCTAACTGCTGCATTTTTGCGGCCGGAGGAATACGAAAGTCCCGCTCCCAAGCACTGATCGTTTTTTGCGAAACATGCAATTGTTCGGCTAAATAACTTTGAGTCCAACCACGCTCCCTTCGAATATCTTTTAATTTATTCATTTCTCATCACCACCTTAAAACTACACTGAGTAGTTACAAGAACAATCTTATGCTACAAAAAGTAGCTTGTCAATGTATAATACTACGTTCTGTGCGTTTAATTTTACTACTTATTGTAGTAATTTCTTAATACGAGGTTAATTATTATGTTTGGTGAAAGATTAAGAACTTTACGCAAAGAAAAGAACTATACACAAGAAGAATTGGGCTCCCAGCTAGATGTTTCTGGCAAAACGATTGGTACTTGGGAACGTGAAACGCGCGAACCGTCGATCAAAAAAATCAATCAAATTGCTGGCTTCTTTAATGTTTCTACTGATTACTTACTGGGAAAATCCAACCTCAAACAAATCGTACCTTGTAAACAAGATATTGATATTACTGACGATAATGTCGTGATGACCTATGAAGGTAAGATCATTCCTCAAGCTGATTTAGACGTCATGTTTCGCTTTTTAAAAGGTGGACAAAATGAGTAACAATCAATAACCTTACTTACATATTGTTGATTTTCTTAATCTAAAATCATTATACTAACGCATTTTGTTATTGTAAATACTTTTTTCAATATTTGCGTTAGTATAATAACAATAACCGTTACTTTTGATATATTACAATCAATAAGGAGTATACATTTTGGCAACTATTGGTGAAAATATCAGAAAGTATCGCAAACAAAAGAATTTAACCCAAGGTCAATTGGGAAGTTTAGTAGTACAATCAGCCCAAGTAATTTCTAACTATGAGCGTGACTATACCACACCTGATTTAAATACATTACAACTAATTTCTAGGGTTTTAGGTGTTTCTATAGACACTCTCACACTTTCATCTAAGAAAGATACAAGCATTCAATCAGTAGATTTAGCAGACAATAATCTAACATTTACTTATAAGGGAAAAACCATAAGTTCAGAAGATATGAGAGTTTTACGAAGATTCTTGCAAGGAATTACATCTAAACAATAATCATTAATAATCTAAAGGCGATGGTTTTCTCTGCATGATCAAATCTTTGACTATTTATTGAACATTGCGACTATGAATCAAATCGTAGTGCATTCTTTTTCATTAGCTCCGCAAACGGCACCCTGCTCTTATCCCGCAACGAAGCGAATTGCCTTAAATGCTAATTGGCCAAACCAACGTGAAATTCCCTTTCAACTAGCTCATGAAATGGGACATATTTTTTGTCATCACAATAATTATGCCGCACTCTACCATTCTTGCTATAAAAAGGTCATGGAATTAGAGGCAGACACTACTGCTGTCAGATTAATCCTCCCAATTTATGATCAGCTACTGACGGCTGAACAACTGAATGCCACCGCCTTTATTGCTTATTTTGGCATTCCCAAGTATTTAAAAAGTATGATTCAACAAGAATTCAAGTCTTATTTAAACAAAAAAAAACGGACTAACTTGATGCAGTCCGCTTTTTTATTGTTCAATTGTATCTATTATTTTACTTATTTTTAACTTGTAGCACGGCTTGACCAGCAGTGACTTGATTAAAAGATAGTTCACTTAACTCTTGCACCGCAGCCATATTGGTAATTACGGTCATCACTGTTGCTTCTTTGTTAGCCGCTTTGATTTGCGCTAAGTCCATTGTTCCTAATTCTTGTCCTGCTTGCACTTGTTGCCCGGCTTTAACCGTGAATTCGAAGGGTTGACCACCTAATTCTACGGTATCAATGCCTAAATGGACCAAAATTTCTAGTCCCGTTTCGGATTTTAAAGTAAATGCATGTTTAGTTTCCGTCAAACTAACTAAAGTTCCTGTGGCCGGTGCCACAATCTGTGCTTGCGTCGGTTCTAAAGCAAAGCCATCACCTAATAATTTTTGTGAAAAGACATCATCATGGACATCACTTAAAGCTAATAATTCACCAGCCACTGGTGCGACCAGTTGACTAACTGCGCCTACTTGAGGTTGCAGCGCCAAAGCTTGTTCTACTGCTGTGGGTGCACTCGATTGTTCTTTGGCTTCTGCAGTGTCTGCCTCAGTGACTAAACTACCATCAACATTGGTGGCGGCCATCGCTGTCTTAGGAACACCAAAGAAATAGGTCATCACAAAACCACCAAGATATGCTGCTAATAATCCAAGAATATATTGTAACCATTTGCCATGCGCAATTAACGGAATTAAAGCCACACCAGAAGGACCGATGGACGTTGCACCCACATGAAACGCCCCAATCACTGCGCCACCAATTCCACCACCGATACAGGCAGTAATAAACGGTCGCCCTAATGGTAATGACACACCATAAATCAGCGGTTCGCCCACACCAAGAATTCCCACAGGCAAAGCACCTTTAATCATTCCTGTTAACTGTTTGTTTTTTCGGCATTTGATCCATAATGCAATGGCACTACCGACTTGCCCGGCACCGGCCATGGCTAAAATCGGCAATAGTGGCGTGGAACCGGTATTTTTAATCATTTCCAAATGAATCGGCGTCAAAATTTGGTGTAGACCTAACATAACCATTGGTAAGAAGACGGCGCCTAATACAAAACCAGCAAAAGCACCGCCGACTTTCAAGATCCAATTAATGCCCCCGACAAGCGATGCTGATAACCAGCCGGCTGCGGGCATAATTAAAAAGATCGTGAAACAGCCCATCACCAATAAGGTTAAAAACGGCGTAAAGATAATATCTACGGCATCCGGAATCCATTTATGCAACCATTTTTCTAAATAAGCCATGACCCAAACAGCAAATAACACACCAAGTACCCCGCCGGAACCAGCTACTAAGGCTTTACCGGTAAAAATATTCGGTAAGGTAATCGGTGCGACAACTCCTGGTAAATAAATTAGACCGCCCAAGATCCCACCTAAACCCGGAGTGGCACCAAACTCTTGCGCTGCATTAATGCCAATATAAATATTTAGATAAGTAAATAAACCACTATTAATTACTTTTAGAACTGTAATAAACGGCGTCCATTGCTGATTCAAAGTGCCTGCAACTTGCAGATTACCTAAAATCCCCGCAATGCCCGAGATTAACCCCGCACCAACAAAGGCTGGAATTAATGGAATAAAAATGGCACTAATATGTTTTAGGGCTTTACGCCACCAAGTCTGCTTTTGTTGCGCCTTATGCTCAGCATGTACCTGCGCAGCCTTAGCTTCAACTGCACTTTTACCATCAAACTTAGCCGCTGTCTGCGGAAAAGGATCTCCTAATTTGACCCCTACTTGATCAACCATAGCTTGCGCCACTTTATTAACAGTACCAGGACCAACAATTACTTGCAGAGTGTCTTCTTGAACAACTCCCAACACTCCTGGAACTTTCTTTAGCCCTTCTAAATCTACTTGAGCTTCATCACGAATTGTTAAACGGACTCTTGTCATACAATGAATTAATTTAACAACATTATTTGGACCGCCAACGTGGTCATAAATACCTTGACCAATTGCTTGATAGTTATCTTTCGCCATGGGTTTCTCCTCCTAAAGTTTAGTTCACAGTTGCGGCTAGCAACTGTAGTTTTTGGTTTGCGCCAATGTATGGCAACAAGTCTAATTGCGCTGGTATCAAATGGGCAATCACATTCACCGCTGGATTTTCGGGCAAGTCACATTTTGTTATTTGTAATTCGCCAGCATACCGCTGATACCGCTCATTATCACAGGTCAATGTTCCGCGCGGACGCTGAGCGACTTGTTGTACAGCACAACTAAGTAATTGCCGTTGTCGACTTTCTTGCAGACGAACTACCTGTTGAGCAACATCTGGACGATTATGCCAGGATGTTTTTTGCAAAACAGGTGGTAAATCGGCAAAATATAATTCAACGACTTGCTCTTTTAAATACGCCGCAAACATTGCCTGACTCAAAGCACTCAACGAGTTATCACCAATATAAACATGATCAGTCGCTAATTGCCGTATTTGTAAAAAGCTGGCTAACGGTAATTGTTCACGCTGTGCTTCCAACGTTGGTAAATGTTGATACAAAGGGCCACGCAAACTACCGTCTCCGGCAATAAAGCCCATTGTCTTTAAACCTAAGTTCTGTAAGAATTGGTTCTGATGCTGATACCATGCAATACCCAAGCCGGTTTCGGGACGCGGATAATAATTATGCCACGCCTCAATATTCGCCAAATCAGCATTATTTGCACACAAGGCCTGATAATCGGCCTCATTAAAGGTACTAGCATTCACAGCCACAGTGAAATAATGACTCAGCCAAGCGACTTGGCGCCAAGTTAATCCCGCGTCAACACGAATTCCCGTTAAACCCAGTTTTTGTAAACTGTGCGGATCTGCTAGCGACCAACCTAAGCGTTTTAATGCAAAATCAGATAAGTCTACCATTAAAGCCAGATTATTTTGCTGACACCAACTAGCTAATTGTTGTAAGCGCTGGGCCAAAACGGCAGCATCATCCTCCGGTAAATTTAATGAAGTAAATACACCTTGAAAACCAATTTGAGCCATCGTTTGCAGATAATGTTGCACTCGGGCATCCAATGGCTGGGACAAATAAACTGAAAAACCTAACATTTTGAATGTTCTCCTTCATTATAATTCAAAATACTATAAAATTATTACAAAATTATAAAATAATCTAAAAACTTTTTGTTCTGGCTATTTGTATTTGACTTAGTTAACGATTTCAGTTAAATTATAACTGAATGAAATATAATTTCAATCTGATGAAATAATATTTGATATCCATTTTCATTATTTATGTGAAAGGGCAAAAATTTTAATTGAAACCAACTGAACAACGTAATCAAAAAACAACTAATATTGACCAACTTTCAACCTATGAAATCTTACAGTTAATTAACCAAGAAGACCAAACTGTTCCCAGCATCATCGGTCAACCGGAAACTCTCCAACAAATAGTCCAAGTAGTCACTGCTATCAAAACAAGCCTTACCAAAGGCGGGCACGTCTTTTATGCGGGGGCCGGTACTAGTGGACGCTTAGGCGTTTTAGATGCGGCCGAAACTGTCCCGACTTATGGAGTAGCACCGACTGTTTTTCAGGCGATGATCGCTGGCGGACAAAAAGCTATGTTAACAGCGGTTGAAGGTGCCGAAGACAATCCCGAACTGGGGCGACAAGATTTAATTGAGCGAAACTTTGGACCGAAAGACTTTTATTTAGGAATCGCTGCTTCAGGTCGCACGCCGTATGTCATTGGCGGATTGGATTATGCCCGGCAAATCGGTGCTCAAACTGGATCTCTATCCTGTAATCCCGATGCAGTCATTAGTCAACATGCCGACTTTCCTATTGAAGTGGTCACCGGACCAGAAGTCATCACCGGCTCCACCAGAATGAAAGCGGGCACTGCCCAAAAATTGGTTTTAAATATGATTTCAACAACGGCCATGATTGAAGCGGGCAAAGTTTATGGCAACTTAATGGTTGACGTCCAACCAACCAATGAAAAGTTAGTCGATCGCGCTCAAAGAATTATTTGCGAAGCCACCGATTGTGACCAAAAAACCGCCATCCAGACCTTTGAACAGGCGCACCATCGCCCTAAAGTGGCTATTGTCATGATCTTAACTGGCTTAGATGAAATGGCTGCCTTGAAAGCGCTCAAAGCTAACGAGGGGCGGATTGCCAAAACAGTGCAAGCAATTTTAAATTAGGGGGGGAACATTATGAGTGTCCAAAGAAATATTGATGGAATTTATTCTAAACTGTCTAAATCTGAACGCCGATTAGCTGATTATTTAAAACAATTTCCCCAAGAAGTCATCACAATGAATGTGCACGACTTTGCGCAGGTTGCGCAAACTAGTCCCGCTACTGTCAGCCGCTTTGCTCGGAATCTAAGCTTCGACAATTATAATCAGTTAAAATTACAATTAGCCTATGATCTCTCACAAGATGTTGACGCTGACCAAATTATTCAAGCTGATATTCAAGAAAACGAAAGTATTCTTTCCATTAAAAATAAGCTCTTACACGATACACAGCGTTCTTTGAAAGAAACCGTTGAGCAAATTCGCAGTAAAGTAGTCTTAAACTTAGTTGAAGAATTAAGTAAAACTCAAAAAATTATGGTTTTTGGTGTCGGCGCTTCTAATTTAGTGGCTCAAGATATTGCTCAGAAATGGGCACGCCTTGGCATCGCCACCAGTTATAACGATGATATTAACCAATTTTTACCACTGGTCGTTAACTCTAACGAGCAAAATAGTTTACTCTGGCTAGTTTCCAATTCAGGCGAATCACCAGAAGCCATTGCCATGGCGCAGTATGCCCGCAAATCGCACATTCCTGTCGTCACGATGACGGCTTTTGGCAAAAACACTTTGACTAAATATGCCGATATTGGGCTGCAAACTTCGCATCCGATTGAAAGTAGTATGCGGATTGCTGCCACCGATTCACTGCAAACTCAGCTGTTTTTGGTCAATATCATTTATTACGCTTATGTCAGTCAAAATTATACCCCAGCTAAATTAAGTGTGGAGCGTTCACGGACAGCTATTGATACATATAAGGCTGCCGTCAAATATACTTTAAAAAGATAAATTCTGCTTGACTAATTGACTAAAAAAGCAACTTTCAAACTTGAAAGTTGCCTTTTTTATTAGCTGACTTTAATTAATCAACAATCACTAATGATTTAATAGCTTGGCGTTGATCCATTGCCTGATAAGCTGCATCAATTTGATCCAAATCAAACCGCTTGGTAAACACTTTTCCTGGATGAATATCCCCATCTAAGACTGCTTTTAATAAGAATTGTTTATCATAAGTGGTTACGGATGCCGGACCACCAGCCACATTAACATTACTAAAGAAATAATCAGAAAATTGTAAATCACCGTCATGTGGTACCCCAACGCGGCCGACAGTTGCCCCGGGACGCGCAACTTGCATGGCTGTCGTCATGGATAATTTAGTCCCCACACATTCTAAAACAGCATCAGCTCCCGTTTGATGGGTTAATTCCAGCACTTTCGCCACAGCTTGCTCACCACGTTCAGCCACAATATCCGTGGCGCCAAATTCTAGAGCTAATTTTTGCCGATCTTCATGTCGACTCATAGCAATAATCTGCTTAGCACCCCGCATTTTGGCCGCAATCACACCGCATAAACCGACCGCACCATCACCAACAACCACAGCGCTATCACCCGGTTTAACCCGCGCACTCTTGGCAGCATGATAACCGGTCGCCATGACATCAGCCAACGCTAACAAGGAATTCAACATTCCATCACTGTAATCTTCATATTTACCTGGAACTTTAATCAAATTCCATTCACTGTGCTGACTTAAAATATATTGCCCCTGCATTCCGTTTCTTAATTGCCCGTGATTAACTTGACAACTAGCATCATAACCTGCTAAACAAGCCGCGCAATGGCCACAACCATGCGTAAACGGCACAATAACAAAATCACCAGGTTTAACAGTCGTAATAGCATTACCCGTAGCTTCCACCACGCCTAAAGCTTCATGACCAGTATTATCAGAATTGGCTGGCCGAGGATCTAAACCGCGATATTTCCACAAGTCCGAACCGCAAACACAAGCTCGTTTAACTTTGATTAAAACATCATCATCCGCTTGAACTTGAGGTGTGGGTACCTCTTGCACTTCCACGTGTCCTGGTTTCACAAAAATTGTTGTTTTCATAAACGCCATTCTCCTTTAATTATAATTAATGATAGTTTAAACCTTAGAGCTGGCTCCAAGTCAACTATTATTCTGCTTTGGACTTCATTTTAAAGGCAAAAAATGCCCGCAACACTTTTGCGGACATTTTCGAGATTTAATATTAAATTTAAAAGCGTTTCAGGTATTGATCACGTTCCCATTGCGAAACTGTTTGGCGATAAGCGCCCCATTCTAACTCACGGGAATCAATAAAGCTCTTATATAAATGATCACCCATTGATTGCTTAACCACTGGGTCTTTTTTCAATGCCTTCACTGCATTATGCAAAGTTGATGGCAAATCAAAAATTTGATTATCCTGCCGCTCGGCTTCCGTCATTTTGTAGATATTACGGTTCACTGGCGGAACTGGTGTCGTTTGCTTTTGAATACCTGATAAACCACTATACAAAATAGCAGCAATCGCTAAATACGGATTAGCTGTTGGATCAACACTCCGCATTTCTAAGCGAGTTCCATTACCACGAGCCATTGGTACCCGGATTAATGGTGAACGATTCTTTCCAGACCAAGCAATATAAACTGGGGCCTCAAAACCAGGAACCAAGCGTTTGTAGGAATTAACTGTTGGATTATTAATCGCTGTTAGTGCTTGGGCATGTTGCAACAAGCCACCTAAGAAATACATTGCAGTTTGTGACAATTGATTTTGCGTACTTGGATCGTAAAAGGCATTACCATCTTGATTAAACAAAGACATATTAATATGCATACCGGAACCATTAATGCCTTCAAGTGGTTTTGGCATGAAGGTGGCATGTAAGCCATGTTTCCTGGCAACGGTACGCACAACTAATTTAAAAGTTTGAATGTTATCTGCTGCTTCAATAGCATCAGCATATTTAAAATCAATTTCGTGTTGACCAGGAGCAACTTCATGGTGACTAGCCTCAACTTCAAAGCCCATCTTTTCTAATTCCAGCACAATTTCGCGCCGACAATTTTCACCTAAATCTACCGGTTCAAAATCAAAATAGCCGCCGTTATCATTTAAGTTCAACGTCGGTTGGCCCTGATCATCTAATTTGAATAAGAAGAACTCTGGTTCTGGTCCAATATTAAAACTCGTGAAGCCCATATCATGCATTTTTTGGACAATGCGGCGTAAGTTATTGCGTGGATCACCAGCAAACTCTTCGCCATCAGCCGTATGAACATCACAAATTAAGCGTGCTACTTTACCATGTTCTGATCCCCAAGGGAAAACTAACCAAGTGTCCAAATCAGGATATAGTAACATATCACTCTCTTCAATGCGCACAAAGCCATCAATTGAAGAACCATCTAAAGTGGCCTTATTATCTAAAATCATATCCAATTGATCAACTGGCATTTCCACATTTTTTAAAATACCGTTAATATCTGTAAACATTAATCGTAAAAATTCGACATGTTCTTCTTTTGCCATTTGGCGAATATCTTGAGCAGTATACTTCTTTGACACCATAAAACCAATCGTCTCCTTAATTAAAATGAATTATTCGAGTCTTGGTTATTCAAGCGACCCACTTGTAACATTTCCTGTGACAAGATTTTGCGGACAGCTGAATCACTCATTGTCTCAGTAGCAGATAAGCAATAATTTTCCGGTTCCTTTTTAGTTAGGACACGAACCACCTCGTGCATATTCATCCCCGAAGACAAATAATCTTTGACTTCTAGCAAGCGATCAACATCATTAAGCGAATACTGTCTTTGATTTCCCGCACTTCGCTGTGGTTTAACCAATTGAAAATCTTCATAGTATCGTAACTGTCGTGGTGTTAATCCTGTTAACTTAGTGACTGTGCCTACCGTTAATACTGCTAAGTTGCGCCGAATACTTTTCTCACTCATGCTTTACAACCTCGAACATATAGCTACCTTATCAATTAAAAAAAGCCTTGTCAACATTTCATGTTAGCAAAGCTTACATCTATTAAAAATATTACAAAATTTCGGCACAAGCATGCGCAATGGCAATCTTCGCATGCGCATAAGTCAAACCACCTTGTAAATAAATCGCATACGGTGGCCGTAGAGGGCCATCAGCTGATAGTTCAATCGTTGATCCTTGCACAAAAGTTCCTGCGGCCATCACAATTTGGTCTTCATAGCCATCCATGGCACTTGGTACTGGATCAACAAAGGAATCAATCGGTGAATATTTTTGAATCGCTTTCGCAAATTGGACCATTTTCTCAGGGCTACCTAAGATAATCGTTTGAATCAAATCCGTGCGCGGTTCATCAAAGCGCGGGGTCACTTGAAAACCTAATTCTTCTAGCAAGGCCGCCGCAAAAATCGCCCCTTTAATCGCATTACCAGTTGCTTGTGGTGCTAAGAAAAAGCCTTCAATCATCCAACGTAAATTACTCCCCGTGGCGCCCTCATGACGCCCAATACCCGGAGCAGTTAAGCGAATAGCACTGCGTTCAATTAAATCTTCACGTCCCGCTAAATAACCACCTGTCGTTGCTAAGCCCGCACCAGCATTTTTAAATAAAGAGCCCGCCATTAAATCGGCACCGACTTGCGTAGGTTCAATTTCTTCCGAAAACTCACCATAACAATTATCCACAAAAACAATTACTTCTGGAAGACGTTGTTTGACAAAGGAAATCATTTCCTTAATTTCCGCAACTAAAAAACTCGGCCGTGGATCGTAACCCCGTGAGCGTTGAATCGCAACCACATCCGGTTGAAATGTTGTTAACTTTTGCGTCAACTTTTGATAATCAACTTTTCCCTCGGCAGTTAAGGTCACATAATCAAATTGCACACCGTACTCTTTTAAACTGCCAACGCCACTGCCCGTTAAACCCACTACTTCTTGCAACGTGTCATAGGGTTTACCTGTGATATACAATAACTTTTGCCCTGGCTTTAAGCAGCCAAAGAGCCCCACTGCTAACGTATGCGTACCCGAAACAAATTGCGGACGCACCAAAGCTGCTGGCGCCTGAAAAACTTGCGCATAAACAGCATCCAAGACTTCGCGCCCTTCATCATTATTGCCGTACCCTGTGGAACCGAATAAATGACTCTCAGCAACTTGTTGGTCTTGAAAAGCCTGCAAAACTTTGGCTTGGTTATTTTCCATGCGTTGATCAATGACTTGTAAATATGGTTGAATTTTTTGATCAACTTGTTGTATTGCGCTTTGAACTTTTTGTGGTAATTCTTCTGTCCAATTCATTCTCATTCCTCCAAAAAATGTTGTATTACTTGTTGTACCACCGATACTTGTTGTGGATTTTGCAACAAATCGTACCACTGTAGCGTTAATTGATGCCGAAAATAGGTTAATTGGCGTTTGGCAAAGCGCCGTGAATTACGCTTAATTAACTCAATCGCCGTTGGTCGGGAAATTTCACCTTGAAAATAAGAAAACCATTCTTTATAACCGATAGCGGCCTGCGCCTGTGGCACCTGTTCTTGTTGTTGATACAACCAGTCAGCTTCTTGTTCTAAACCTTGCTCAACCATCAAATCAACCCGATGATTAATTCGTTGATACAAAACCGGACGGGCCGTCGTCAAGCCAATAATTAAAAAGCGTTGTGGCACAGCTGCTTGCTGTTGCTGACTAAACTGGCGCCCAGTTAAATCATAAACCTCCAAAGCGCGGATGACTCTACGAGTATTAGCCGGAGCAATTTGTTGAGCAGCCAGTTGATCTCGTTGTGCCAACAAGTCCCACAAATATGTAGCTCCAAAACGTGC
The DNA here is from genome assembly GCF_058107145.1 of Bombilactobacillus sp. ESL1197. Lineage (NCBI taxonomy): Bacteria > Bacillati > Bacillota > Bacilli > Lactobacillales > Lactobacillaceae > Bombilactobacillus > Bombilactobacillus sp. ESL1197. The sequence goes on along the minus strand of NZ_JBYLTY010000001.1, from coordinate 961,340 downwards.
TAGTAGTTGCTCATAATGTTGTCTAATCTTCAAAGACTGCTCCCGACTCGCTGCTCCTCCCAATTGTAAGTTTTGCGTCAAGGCTTTAATATAAAAACCAGTTCCGCCTACCACCACTGGAACATGCTGCCGTTGAGTTATTTCAGTAATTAACTGTTGCGCAGCTTGTTGAAATTCGTAAACCGTGTAACTTTGTTGCACGTCACGAATATTCAATAAATGATGCGGAATTCCTTGCTGCTGTTCTGGTAAAATTTTAGCGGTACCGATATCCAAATGCCGATAAATTTGCATCGAATCACCAGAAATAATCTCACCTTGAACTTGGTTGGCTAACTGTAAACTCAGATCAGTTTTCCCCACCGCAGTAGGACCGACAATGACGATTGCTTTTTGAACCATTATTACTCCTTGGTCTCCAAAATTAATCAGGAATTTTAGTTGAAATTGCAACAGAGTTTGTTAATAATTAAGAGTAGATAAAAGGAGGTCAAGCTGATGAAAAGAAAAGGTATCGTTCCAGGTATTATAATTGGTTCCTTAGCCACTGCAGGAGCCGTGGTGGGTTCAGCATTAACTTATCATCATAAAGTTATCCAACCGATCGATCAAGCAGAAGATCGAATTGATGAAAACCGGCGTAAAGCCAACCGCAAAGCACATTCTGCCCATATTAGTTAAAAAGGAATTATTATAAAGAAAAAATGTTCGTAGCAATACGAGCATTTTTTTGTACCAGCTTTATTTTTTTATCCTAGACAAAAGCTAATTTGAACCTCTTGGCTTAAGTATCTACCTAAAACTATTACAACTTCGTAGTCTTTTTGGTTTTGCCATTCCATTCATTAAAACCATGTTTCAACCATTTAACATTGCTGAAACCTTGTTTTTTAAGTTTAATAGCCGCCCGAATGCTTAACGTGTTTCCTTGTTCATAAAGATAAACTGGTAAATCGGGACGTAATTCTGAAATTAACATTTTTAACTGTGTATAAGGTAAATTGCGCGCTCCCAAGATATGTCCTGAATCAAAATATTTTTTTTCACGCAAATCAATCAGCTGTGCTTTACGCATAGTGGCTTCAAACTCTTCTTCTTCCAAGGCACCACCTAATTGTCGGGCGCGCAACCAATAATACAACCATGAGATTCCATAATATAGAGCAATAACAACAATAACTAACAGTAATGAATTTAAAAACGACACATCTACACCTCACACAATAATTATGATTAAATACTAATAATGTTGTTACAAGCACACATTAATTAAACTAATGTGGTTGCACAACTAACGATGCCGCACCAATAACCCCAGCTTCATTACCTAAAGTAGCTAACCGTAATGAAGTAGTCCTTTTAACAGCCGGAAAAACAAACCGTTCATAAGCAGCTTGCACTTGTTCTAATAAATAATCACCGGCATTAGAAACACCACCGCCAATAATAATATACTTGGGATTTAACGTCATTGCAACATTGGCCAAAGCTAATCCCAGTTGTTCACACACTTGGTGGACAACCATTTGTGCCAAAGGGTCTGCTTTCTGGGCTAAATCAAAAACATCTTTAGAAGAAATCATTTGCCCATCATCAATTAAAGCTTTTAACTGCGCAGGCCCCGCATACTCTTGTGATAATTTTTGCGCCGTGCGCACAATTCCAGTGGCGGAAGCCACAGTTTCCAAGCAACCTTTTTTACCACAAGTACATAAAAAACCGTTCGGATCAATTGTTAGGTGACCAATTTCACCAGCGGCGCCACCAACACCATGCACGATTTGGTTATTAACGATCATGCCGCCGCCAACACCGGTTCCTAAAGTGACAAACGCCACGTCAGCTGCATTATCACCTGCTCCTTGCCACCGTTCGCCTAAAGCTGCTACATTAGCATCATTTTCAACAACGACTTTTAAGTCCGTTTCCCGTTCCAGCTGTTCCTTTAACGGCATGGGACGGTCCCAATTTAAGTTAAACGCACTATCAACTTGACCAGTCTCATAATTGACACTACCCGGCGTGCCAATGCCAATTCCTAAAAATTGGTCAGCAGACATTTGATATAACTGCAAATGCTCATTAATGGAAGCACTAATACTCGGAATAATATTATTACCATCATTCAAAATATCGGTCTGAATACTCCAACGTTGTTGAATCTCACCTTGTGGCGTTAAGATAGCAAACTTGATAGTCGTTCCACCTAAATCCACGCCAATTACCTTTTGATCAATCATATTAGCTTTTCCCTTCTTCAATTCGATGTTCCCGATGTAAAACTGCTTTACAAGTAATGAAAGTTGGTTGATCAATTACTTGTTCATGGTATAAGCGATCCAATTCAATTGCCATTAACTCAATATCCCAAATCCGTTTACCAACATAAACATAGATGCCAAAACGTTTTAACACTTGTTGCACATCGTACAGTGTTTGAATATTCGTTTCCTTCATCCGCGTTGCACTCCTAAATAGCTCAAACCAAGGGCCAAAATAACTAACAATCCACCACAAAATAATCTTTTACTGAGTGCTAAACCACTGGTCTGATGAGGCACGGGGATCAATCCAGCTAATAAAATACCACTAATCACGCCGCCGATATGACCCCAAAGATCAATTTGCCCCATGAACAGATCCGTAATTAAATTCAAAACAATTAAAACGATAAATTGTTTGGACCACGATTTCACAGCCGGATTATTGGCAAAAATAAAGCCCAAGGCTGCAAAAATCCCAAACAAACCAAATAAACTCGTACTAGCACCTGCAGCTAGAGCATTAGCATTACCAAAGGCCCAGCCAAATAAATTGCCACCAATTCCACTCACTAAGTACATTATTAAAAAACGTCCTGAACCATAGAGGCGTTCTAACTGAACCCCTACAAAATAGAGTGTTAACGAATTAATAATTAAATGTGACCAGCCGATATGGACAAAAATGGGCGTTAGCAAACGCCACCATTGGCCTTGGGCAATGAGACCGTTAAACCGTGCTCCCGCACTGATCAGAGTTTGCGTATTAAAGCTTCCACCGTTGAATGTTTCCCATAAAAAAACACCAATCTGCACAATCAGTAGACCATAAGTTGCCCATGTAAGCTGCCGCCAATTTGGTTTCAAGATAGTTACCTCATCTATTATTTCCAGACTATCAATAGTTTAGCATAGAATGAGCACAATAATTTAATTATTCTAATTAGATAGCGATTACAATTCTCAAAAAGAAAAAACAACAGGTTAAACCTGCTGTTGTTTTACTTAGTTTCCCGATGTAAAGTTGTTTTACGTTCACGAGGGCAATATTTCTTTAATTCCAAGCGATCAGGATTGTTCCGCTTATTCTTGCTAGTTAAATAATTGCGTTCGTGACATTCAGTACATTCAAGTGTAATATTTACGCGCATAATTCATGAACTCCTTTTGTCTACATTTGCTAAACGACTCTCTCATGATACCACTTAGTTACTAATTTGACCAGGGTTTTACTGGGAATCTTTCGCGTTCGTCCCGAAATAACTCGTCACCATACTGCGCACTAAATCTAAGTTATAGTCGCCTTTTTCACTACTCAAATTAGGGAAAACAACGGCAAAGGCGATTTGTGGATTATTAGATGGCGCATAGCCAACCATACTTAACGTAATAGTTTGTGGCGGATTAGGATTATTCGGATGCTCGGCATCATAATAAAAGGACTGTGCGGTTCCCGTTTTAGCAGAAATCGACGGTGTTACATTCCCTAATGGCTTCGCTGTCGTCCAACCACCAGATCCATGAACAACATTATAGAAACCAGTTTGCACAACATTTAATTGACTGCTGGTAAAACCAACGCGATTTAACGCTTGTGGTTGCGTTGTGTGCACGACCGCACCTTTAGAACCATCCCGATTGGTTTTTTGGATCGAACCGACCACATAAGGACGCATCCGATAACCGCCATTAGCAATCGTGGAAACGTATTGGGCCATCTGCATTAATGTATAAGCATCGTAGTTACCGTATGATTCATCTAAAGCTGAACCAACTTTCACTAAGCCCCCCGATTTACTTGGACCTTCAATCCCACTAGCTTCACCAGGCAAATCAATTCCAGTTTTCACACCTAAGCCAAATTGGTTAAAGTTAGCACGCATTTTTTGAAAAATATCTTGATCAATATGAATGTAACTATTGGGCACATACTTGGCATGACCTTCACGCATCGTTAAGCGCATCATATAAATGTTCGAAGACACTTCGAGCGCTTGCTCAGCGCCAAGGGCACCAAAGGTTCCTACTGGATACACAGATTTTTTAACTGGTGTACTTGGTAAATAAATGGGATCGTCTGATAAAACATTATTATCAGGCGTAATTGCATTACTCATCAAGCCGCCCAAAACCGTCGCACCCTTGACCGCTGACCCCATAACAAAAGTCCGATTAATCACACCCAACGAATCGTCCGACAATTTGTCCGTTTTAGGATTATAGTGTACTCCTGACATGGCCAAAATAGCCCCCGTTTTGGGATTCATTGCCACCGCATAAGCCCCATCGGAATACTGTGCAACACCATTTGCTTGGGCGGACGCAAAGGTACTACGTAAAGCAGCATCGACCTTCTTTTGATAATCAGCATCAATTGTCAAATTAAGATTATCGCCCTTGGCTCCCGCATACTTTTGGACCGAATCCGTTAATTTATTATTTGGACTCACCGCAATCTGCGTTTGTGACTTACTACCCTTTAAGATGGGTTCATATTCTTGCTCTAAATAACTAGTTCCCACACGATCATTACGGGAATAGCCCTGGGCCAACAATTCATTAACCTGGCTATCCGGCAAACCTTGTTTTTCAGTGGAAACTTGTCCAATGATACTCGTCATCGAATCGCCCATTGGATAGGAACGTTGCGAATCAATACCGACTTGCACTCCGGGTAATTCAATTTGGTGCTCACTAACTTCCGCCACTTCTTTAGGTGTCGCATTATAACTCTTAATATACACCGTTGAATATTGATAGGCCGAACTCATTCGTTGAAAGATGCTGGCTGCTTGTTGTTGAGCCCAAGTTAAATTAAGATGCATTTTTTTGACATAATTCACAGCCTTATTATATTGCTGGCTTTGACTTTGTTCTTGAACTTTTTCATCACTTAGTCCCTTATTAACTACTTTTAAGACGCGATTATAGTTTTTCGTATTAGCCAAATAATAATCAGCTTTGTCTCGTGGCGTCAACTTGGCATCATCAATAGTGATAAATTTTTGCAAACGATTGGCAATTTGTAACATATCAGCAGTCTTAACCGAAGAACTTCTTGTATAAGTAATCGCACTGCTGGCTTGATTATCAACAATCAAGCGTCCCTTAGAATCATAGATCAAGCCCCGTGGGACGTCACCGTTAATAATGGTCTTATCCGAACGGTCAACTTCCGCTTGAAATTTATTGCCATTTAATAATTGTAGATAAGCTAATTGCCCGATTAATAAAGCAAATAAGGCAAAGACAATCAATAACAGCACATTCAACCGAAAAGGCAAAATTGATTGTGTTGATTTTGATCGATTTAATCGTTGAAAAAATTTCAAAATAATAGTTCTCCTCAATTTGACGTTACTGAATTATTATATCAAAAAAAGCAGCTTACCTGACAACAATTTATCAGTAAACTACTTTTTAATCCGCAGCCACAAAAGTATAAACTGGACTATCAATTTGTGGGTCATAATTAATTTGCAAGTCTAAATCCTTAAAAAACCAAACATCATTATCCGTGAAGAAATATGTGATCTCTTGATTTGTTAAAGAGTAATATTCATCATGTGGTTTTTCTTTAATAAAAGCTAGCGAAAAACCCTGATGCACATTGGTCTTACCGTAAACTTTGCCATAAAAATGTAACCCATCACCTGGTTTTAAGTCCAAGTTATCTTGATACCATTGATGTGCCTGGGGCGTTATCATAAATTTCATCTTCATCACCATTATTATGATAACCTATGCTCCTCTTTAACGCTAGCAATTAGTTTTCGACAGCTGTAATTTTCACAGTGAAAGAGCCACCTGGTGTTTCAATAACCACATCATCGCCAACTTTTTTGCCTAATAAAGACTTGGCAATTGGTGAATCATTACTAATCTTACCCTGCATGGGGTCAGATTCAGCGGCACCAACAATTTGATAGGTTTCCGGATCATCATCTTCTTCTTGAAAAGTCACCGTTTTGCCGACCGAAACTTCATTCGCATCAACTTGACTAACATCTACTACATCGGCGTACTGCAACATGGTATTAATTTCCGAGATACGTGATTCCACAACACTTTGTTCATCTTTAGCAGAAGAATACTCTGAGTTTTCAGATAAGTCCCCAAAACCACGAGCAATTTTAATACGTTCAATAATTTCCGGACGCTTTTTTAATTTTAAATCTTCCAGCTCTTGTTCTAATTTCTTTTTACCTTCAGCTGTCATTGGATATCTTTGTTCAGCCACAACTAACACCTCATTTAAGATTGATTAGACAACAAAGTTCACTGCTGTTGTCGTTTTTGATGCAAAAGATACTTAATCTTGGAAGTTAATAAATCAATTGCCACTTCATTGGCGCCACCTTCAGGAATAATCACATTAGCAAAACGCTTGGTGGGTTCGATAAATTGTTGATACATTGGACGCACGTGATCCAAGTACTGGGTAAACACCGTATCTAAAGTATAGCCCCGTTCTTCAACATCCCGTTTAATCCGCCGAATTAAGCGAATATCATCATCAGTATCAACAAAAACCTTAATGTCCATCAGATCACGTAAATCTTTTTCATATAAAGTCAAGATTCCTTCTAGAACAATGACATCGGCAGGTTCTTGGTGCCGCGTGCGATTCGTTCGATTACTATCGACAAAATCATAAATTGGCACCTCAATACTTTGAAAAGCCCGCAATTTCTTTAAATCAGCAACTAATAAGTCCGTATCAAATGATAACGGATGATCAAAATTTTGTTGTTTACGCTGTTCATAAGGTAAGTCTAGTTGTTTATAATAAGAATCCATTTGTAATAAAGCAATTGATTCTTGTGGTAATTCTGTGATTAAGCGTTGGGCAATAGTGGTTTTACCACTTCCAGAGCCTCCACTAACTCCAATAATTAACGGCTTGTTACCTGCAGTCATTTATTTCTCCTTATCAAAAGGGACTGACTTTGCGTCAGTCCACTAAATTATTGACCAATTTTTGAATTGGTATCCAAATGTTGCGAGTAATTTGTTGAATAGTAAACTTTACCAGTCTTCAAATTAGCTACAAAATAGAGATACCCTTTATCACGATCAGCAGGATTCAAAACTGCTTGGATCGAGCCTAAACTAGGTGAGTTAAATGGACCAGGCCCAAAACCTTTATTCTTGTAAAGGTTATAAGGCGATTTTACACTCGTATCTTTATTTGTCAAACTGTGTTTATGCTTGTTTAAAGCGTACATAACGGAAATATCCGATTGTAGTGGCATATTTGCATCTAAACGATTAAAGAACACGCCCGAAATCTTGCGGCGATCAATATTTGTTACCCCTTCGCGTTCTGTTAGAGAAGCTAAAGTTAACAGTTGTTGCACGGTCAGATTTTTAGCCTTAATTTGCTCATAATAAGGTGCAAGTTCTTGATTAGTTTTACCAACCATTTCGCTCACTAGTCGTTTCAAAGATGTCCCGGAATAATAAGGATAAGTTGCTGGGAACAAATAGCCTTCTAAGTGATAACGAACATGCTTAGACTGTAACGAAGAAGCCAACAATTTCGGATACTTTTGCTCTAATTGCTTCATAAAGGCTTGATCTTTCATTAAATTCAGAAAATCAGCCTTTGAGTACGGCGTCTTTTTCGCAATCACACTACCAATCTGATCAATGGTCACCCCTTCGCGCACTAGCACCGTATTACCGGGTTGACCAACTTGATCTAAACTGCCACCCTTTTGCAAACGAGCAACAATTTGAGTCAACGTCATTGACGGTTTAAACGTATAGTAACCGGCTTGAAAGTCGGTATAATTATGGGATTTAACATAATAATTAAAAATTGTCGCGCTACGAATAATATGTTTATTCTGCAACTTTGAAGCAATTTCTTTATTAGAAGATCCAATCGGAATTTTCACTTCTACAGCCTGATGATCCTTGTGGTTATAAGGCTGCAGTGATTCTTGCACATAATTATAGCCTAAAACACCAAACGTTAAAATCAGAATTGCCAAAATACCAACAATCCAATAAACAATATGGTTAACTACTCTTTGTTCAGACTCGCGCACTTGCTTTTTGTGACGAATAGATTCCTGATCATCACGATACTGACTACGATTTTTATCTGACTTAGTCAAGAATGGTTCCTCCAACATTTAATCTCAACTGTTAATTATACACAACTTTTTCTTAAATGCTGGATTTTTTAACGAATTTGTGCGTTAAACAAATCAATTAAAGCTTGTTGCACATTAGCAAAATCCTGATTAACTTCATCGTCTGTTAATGTAGCTTGCGGATTTTGGAAAGTCAAATTATAAGCCAATGACTTATGACCCGCAGCAATGCCTTTGCCTGCATAAACATCAAATAGTTTAATATCAGCCAAATATTTACCAGCCGCTTTTTGAATGGCTAATTCTAACGCTTCATTAGTAATAACTTCTGGAACAATTACCGCAATATCACGACTAATTGCGGGATACTTACCAGCTGGAACATAAATTTCGGAAGCTTTAGGATAGGCCATGACTTTTTCCAAATCAATTTGGAAAACTACCGTTGGCGCCAAGCGTAATTTTTTGGCTAAAGTTGGATGCAGCGTACCGATAAATCCAACCGGCTGTTGATCCATTAAAATAACTGCCGTTTGTCCAGGATGCAATTGCTTAATCGCACTCGTGGCTTGGTAAACAATCGTGGCTTTTCTTTGGAAACTTTGTAATAAGCGTTCCACATCACCTTTAATGTCATAAAAATTAACATCGCGGGCCGTTTGATCCCAACTATCCTGGATGACTTGCCCACTATAAGCCCCGGCAATCATTTCGACTTCCTTAGGCCGCACTACGTTTGCGTCATTCTTCAAGAACACACGTCCTTGCTCAAACAAGGCTACATTCGTTTGCTTACGCGCAGCATTATAAGCTAAATCATCTAACAAACCGCTAACTAAGTTGGCCCGTAAATACTCATGATCTTGGGTCATTGGCCAATCAACTTTGGTTAACACTGCGGGCTTCAAGCAGAAGGCTGCCGCTTTTTCTTGAGTGGTCAAAGAATAACTGATGGCTTCATCATAACCCAATGACCGCAAAGTTTGCCGACTTTGGCGAATGAATTTTTGTCTAGGGGTATAGCCACCAATCGTTTGGGTAACTGCTGGTAAAGTGCTCGGAATTTTATCGAAACCATAAATTCGAGCCACTTCTTCAATTAAATCTGAATCAATAAAAATATCCCACCGACGTAATGGTACCGTGACAATTAACTCTGAATCTTTAACCTCTACCTCAAAGCCTAACCGTTCAAAAATCGCAATAATTTCCGCTTGTGAAATTTCCGTCCCCAAAGCATGATTAATCCGATCCGTGGTTATTTTGACTACCGTTGGCTTCAAAACTGATTGACTACCAACTACTTGGTCTTTTAATACTGTTCCGTCAGCTAATTGTTGCACTAATTGCGCTGCCATATCTAATGCTTCAGCAATGGCGGATAGATCCACCCCTTTTTCAAAGCGAGCCGAAGCATCCGTTCGTAAATTATGACGCTGCGCAGTTTTGCGGATTTTCGTAGGGTTAAACACGGCTGATTCTAAAACTACTGTGTGGGTTTGCTCAGTCACCGAAGTAGCCAAACCACCCATAACTCCAGCTAAACCAACGGCTTGTTCGTCATTAGAAATCACAATATCTTGATCCGTTAAATCATATTGTTTTTCATTTAACGCTGTAAAAGATTCTCCCGCAGCCGCTAGGCGCACGGTTAATTTTTTGGAGCCCAATTTGTCGTAATCGTAAGCATGTAATGGTTGACCATAATCTAACATAATGTAATTAGTAATATCGACAATATTATTAATTGGTTTGATACCGTTATTCCACAAATGAACTTGCAACCAGAGCGGGCTTGGTTTAATGTGAATATCCTTAATCACCCGTGTCCGATAAGTCGGGGCCAATTGTTCATCAGTCACGTCAATACTTAATTGTTGTTCTGCTGAAGCTGCATCCTCACTAACACTGGGCTGTTCAAAATGGGGCTGTTCATCATACATTGAAGCCACTTCCCAAGCGGCACCATGCATTCCAAGTGTATCCGCCCGATTAGGCGTAATATCAAAATCTAAAACAGTGTCATCCAAGCCTAAATAAGAATAAACCGGTTGACCTAAGGGAATATTTTCGGTTTCTGGAAAAACATAAATTCCATTTTTAAAAGCATCAGGAACGACGGAATCATCGAAGCCAATTTCTTGCAAGGCACACAGCATACCATTGGAGGCCACACCACGGAATTTACCTTTTTTAATTTTTTCGTTGTTAGCAATTCTGGCACCAGGTAAAGCCACAATAACCGTTTCACCCACAGCCACATTCGGCGCACCACAGACAATCTGGGCCAATTCTTCGGCACCCACATCCACTTGACAAATATTTAAGTGGTCCGCATCGGGGTGCTTGGTGACCGTCTTAATTTGACCAGTGACTAAATTCTTTAACCCAGCGCCTGATTTAATTATTTCATCAACTTCAATGCCGGTAACCGTCTCCCGATCAGCTAATTGTTCTGGTGTTTCTGGTAGATCAACATATTCTGCTAACCAATTAGTAGAAATCTTCATTAATTTATTCCCCCTGAAATTGTTCTAAAACCCGAACATCATCTTGATAAAAATCGCGGATATCATTAATGCCGTATTTTAACATGGCAAACCGATCTGGCCCTAGACCAAAGGCAAAGCCACCATAAATAGTCGAGTCAACGCCAGCATTTTCTAAAACATTCGGATGCACCATGCCCGCACCTAACACTTCTACCCAGCCGGTGTATTTGCAAACTTTGCAGCCTTCACCACCGCAGGCAAAGCAGGAAACGTCAACTTCCACTGATGGTTCCGTAAATGGAAAATAACTCGGACGTAAGCGAATTTCGCGTTCTTTACCAAAAATATGACGCGCTGTTAATTCCAAAGTACCCTTCAAATCCGCCATCGTAATATGCTTATCAATGACTAAACCTTCAATTTGATTGAATTGGTGTGAATGTGTGGCATCGTCAGTATCGCGACGATAAACTTTACCCGGACTAATCATCTTCAAAGGACCTTTCGAAAAATCATGTTTTTCCAAAGTCCGCGCTTGCACAGGTGAAGTCTGCGTCCGCATCAAAATTTCATCCGTAATATAGAAAGTATCTTGCATATCACGCGCAGGATGATCTTTGGGAAGGTTCATCATTTCAAAATTGTAGTGATCTTCTTCGACTTCGGGACCATTGACCACTTCATAACCTAAACCAATAAACAAGGCTTCAATATCATCCATTACCTGATAAATCACATGCTTGGTTCCAATGTGACGTTGGTGTCCAGGTAAAGTGACATCAATTTTTTCATTGGCTAATTTGGCTGCAGTCGCTTGACTTTCTAATTGTTCCTTGGCTTGATCCAAAGCTGTTTGTAAATCATCGCGGACACTGTTGGCTAAAGCACCAACCTTAGGGCGTTGTTCCGCGCTTAAATCCTTCATTCCCCGTAAAGCTTGGTTCAACGGACCTTTTTTACCCAAAAAATGAATTCTAATTTCATTTAAATGTTCGATTTTTTGTGCATCATGAATCTGTTGTAGACCTTTTTGCCGCAAATCGTTTAATAAATCTTTTAAATCCATCACTACCTGCTCCTCTAAATAAATAATTTCAACAATAAAAAAAGCCCCATCCCTAAAAGGGACGAAGCTTCGCGGTACCACCCTGCTTGAGTTCAGTCCAGCTTGATAGCTGCACCTAAACTCCACTTATCTGTCATATAACGCTGACTAATGACGTTTAGACTCCAGAGTGAATTCACATCATCTGGCTTCAATTGTTCTCACTTACCCAATTGTCCCTGTGAATCCAGACCTTGATGCTACTACTTTCTTTCATCGTCGTTAAAACCAGTTTAAAACTTTCATGCATAAATTTCAATTAAATTTTAATTCGATTGCTTCAAATGTAATTTTTGGCGCCACAATGCCAACTTGGGCAAGCAAGCTTCCTGCACGGCACACTGATCATCAACTAAGTTAACAATTAAGCTTTCGAGATATTTCGGTGGCGTGGACGTCGCACCAAACATATGCTTGACAATAATGTCAGCTTCAATTGGTCTTAAATCGGTTAATTGTTGCGCATTATTTAGCGCAACATGTGCGTGAATATCGGCGTGCGCCCGAAAACTCAATTGCTTGCGATCCCAAGTGTAATAAAACAAGTCATGCAACAAACCGCCACGTGCCAAAGCGCGGGTATCTAAATGCAACTTCTTGCCAATTAAATAACTGCGATAAGAAACGCTAATTGAATGATCCAAACGATTAGAATAATGATGTTGTGGAATTTGACTTAACTTTTGCACCTCGGGTTTAGCTAATAAATCAGAAACTTGAGCTAAATAAGCTGCATCAGTCTGCCAATTTAATTCTCGAGCCAAAAAGTATCCTCCTTAAAGACTGAGTCTATACATAATAATACCAGCTGCTACTGCCACGTTCAATGATTCTGCGGATCCTAAAATGGGAATATATAAATTTGTATCCGTTAAAGCTGCTAATTCAGGCGCCAAGCCGTGCGCCTCATTGCCCATAATTAAAGCAAAATCTTTTGGCTTGGCTACAGTTTGATACTCTTGGGCCTGATCATTCACCAAAGTTCCGTATACTGGAATTTGTTGTGCTTTGAACTCACTGACTGCTGACTGTAGATCCAATGACTGAACGGGTAAATGAAATTGACTACCTTGCATAGCACGTTGCACTTTTGGTGCATAAAAGTCGACCGAATCTTCGCTGAGTAAGACGCCACTGAACCCAGCAGCATCAGCTGTGCGAATCATGGTTCCCACGTTACCCGGGTCCTGAATTTGTGATAATAATAACCACTTTCCATGGCTTAAGTCAATAGTTTCCGGTTGCGGTATTGGTAATTCCGCAACAATGCCTTGGGGTGACACGGTGTCGGTAATCGCCTGCGCAATTTCCGGAGTGATTTCCACTACTTGGTCCATGTGATCACGCACTAAATGTTTGGGATCACGATTGAGATAATCCGTCGTTGCATAAATAGCATTTAGCTTAACTTGATGGGCCAACGCCTCAAAAATCAAGTGCTCGCCTTCTAACAAGTAACGTTGTTGCTTTTTACGTCCCCGGTGACTTTGTAATTTCTTCAAATCTTTAATTTTACTATTTTGCCCTGAACTAATATACTCCATAGCTAACCTCTCTAAATCTAATCTTCTTACTTATCATATCATTTTTTGGACATTTTCTTGGCAAAATTAATAGAATGCTTTTGGCTTCAACTATATTTTCCGCTATACTAGAGAAGTATCATTTAGAACAAGGACGAAGGAGGTTTTGATTTTGACTCAAAAACATGTTGCAGCAGATATTTATGGTCATGTACAAGGTGTGGGCTTTCGTTATGCAACCTACTCCGTCGCACAAACTTACCAAATTACTGGCATTGTCAAAAATTGTGACGATGGTAGCGTCCATCTAGAAGCTCAAGGCGACACTTTAGACTTGGAACATTTTATGAAAGTGATGCAGCAAAGTCCGAGTAAATTTGCTAAGATTGATCATATTAATTGGCAAGAAAAACCTCTCGCTAATTATTCTAAATTTTCAATGATGTAACGAGATGGAGAAATTTATGAAAAAGACAACTAAACGTTTACTTTTATGGGGTGGTTGTTTAAGTCTATTACTCTTAGTCACCGCCTGCTCTCGCAGTGGTATCAATGCAAATCTTAAGCCGCCAACTCATGGTCCTTACGGCTGGATCTACCAATATATTGGCGTACCTTTCCAAAACTTAATGCTCTACGTTTCTAAAACTATTGGTGGCAAAAGTGGCTATGCCTGGGGCATTATCCTCATTTCCTTTGTGGTGCGGTTAGTTTTATTACCATTAAGTTTGATGCAACAAAAGAAATCAATCGTGCAACAGGAAAAAATGAAGGGCATTCAACCCCAACTGCAATTAATTCAACAACAGCAAAAAAAGGCAACTACGCAAGAAGAACAAACGCAAATCAGTCAATTAATGATGCAAGTCTATTCCAAAAACGACATCAAATTAACTGGGGGCCTGGGTTGCTTACCTTTGTTGTTACAATTTCCAATTTTTATTGCCATCTATCAAGCCGTGCAATACTCACCGGAAATTTCGAAAGCTAACTTTTTAGGAGCACCATTATCAAAACCTAGCATTCTGATCTCAGTCGTGGCGACAATTTTTTACGTGGTTCAAAGCTGGATGACTTTAAAGAGTGTGCCACCAGAACAAAAGAAGCAAATGCAAACTATGATGTGGCTCAGTCCAGCCATGACTTTCTTCATTAGTATTGCATCCTCAGCTGCTTTAGGTCTGTACTTCTTAATTGGTGGGATCATCGTCGTCTTACAGCAATTGATTAGCGATTATATCATCACGCCAAAGGTGCGTAAGCAAGTCGACCAAGAATTAAAAGACAAGCCGATTGTGCAAGTAGTTACCGAAAAAACTTTTGCCCAACAAGCAGCACCAACAAAGGACAATGCAAAACAATTTGGTCAAACTAAGCAACAACATCAAAAAAATCGCCAACGTAATGCTGGTAAGCAACAGCATCATAAGTAAATTTTTGCAATAGTACCTTACTAAAAATGCTCCCATCGTTAGATTTAACATCTAATGGTGAGGAGCATTTTTTAACTGATTATTTGATACACTTAAGTGATCATTTCAAGCTATACTCAAATCTTAAGCGACTTTACTCGCCGCATTTTTATTGTAATGAATTGACTAACGACCATTTTGCTGTAGCATGATAATTTGCTTCATAGACAGGTGTTTGCAATTGTCGTAAGTCTAACTTGGGACCCGCAATTTGGCGATGACTAGCATTCCACCAACCTGTTGAAATATCAGTAACTGCCTTACCAGAACCATCAACAAGCGTATGATGCTTGTCATACTGATCAATTAGCGCCGGCGTTTGCGAAATGGCAGTTGGCGTACTACTATCAGCAGGTAAATATTGGAAAATGTCTGTTAATGGCGTTGTCGTTTGATCACTAGTGAAATCTGCAATCGCTAAACTGAGTTGCCAACTCGGTACTCCCGTGGTGTCCGTTACTTTTAATACTGTTCGTGTGGCATCATACGGCAAATCGTAAGCTTGCTTGGCCGTTTGTACAATCTTGGTGCCGAAGTCTAGCGTATCCGGCACGCTCAAGCTCATCGTACCTGAATTATATTTCAAATCTAATTGATACGGCACTAGTGGTAACAAGGGATCCGAAGTAATAGCTGGGAAAACTTGTGGTATTTCTAAAGCGTTAGTTAAAGTATAACGATAATGCTTTGTCTTAATCGCAGTTGGAAAATTAGCTTGATCTGTCGGATCTACCGGCTTGCCGACCACACCGACAATCGTCTGAGCAGCTTTGTGTCCATCTTCATCTTTATTAAAAACTGGCTGGTTAGTAGCACTATCAAGATAATTGATCTGTACTAAACTATTTTCAGCAACATTAACTGTTGCTACTGTTGAAGCCTGCGGATTTTCACTAGTAAACTGGCCCCCACTATCAACTGCATAGATCTTAATTTGATGACCGCCAGCCTTGGGAGTGGCTAAAGTCTTTAAATCAGTCTGATCAATAATATCTGCTGTCCAAGATTGCGCCAATGACGGATCTTGAATAGTCAAAGGTGTAAGCTGTAATTTTTGATAGTTTTCAATCTCAGCTAAATTCGGATTAGTATCCACTGGATCAATAGCATAATACAACTGTACTTGAGAGCTATCATTATCAATCACGATGCCGCTTAGTTGTATAGCGGGCAAACTCTTATCTTGATAATCATGGCAATATTCTAGGCCCATATTTGTAGTGCCCAATGTCCCAAACCTTACTTGCGGTGTTTGATTCTTTAACTGATGCTGCCAGACTAAAGTTTGCGTAGGATTTCCCTTACTGGCGTCCGAATCTTGATCTTGACTCGGACGATTAACATTACGTAAAAAATCATCATCCAACGAATCTCGGGTCGGATAAATGGTCCCAGTTGGGTGATGGTCCGTTCCTGCACCCACGGCTTGCCAAGCGCCGGTCTTTTGCCCAGCCTGACCTAAAACTTTATATTGATAAGTGCCATCTTGAAAAGTCAAACCTAATTGTGGCATGTCTACATAATCATTATACCAATCGTACTTACTACTAGAGCTATAATGATAGGCATTAGGAAAGAGCACCTTAGAACTTACTTTAATTTTCCACAAATTATGATCACCTTGCGTAAAATATAAAATAGATTCTTTGTACTGAACTTTAGTGGTATCGAATTTACTTAAATCTAAACTCATTAAATTGCTACAACCAGAGAACATACTTTCCATATCAACAACCTTACTGGTGTTAAAGTTGCTGACGTCTAAATGGGTCAAACTGCTACAGTTATAGAACATATAAAACATTCTAATAACTTGACTAGTGTCAAAATTACTTAAATCTAAATTTGGTAAACTGCTACAGCCACTAAACATAGAAGACATATCAGTAACTTGACTAGTGTCAAAATTACTTAAATCTAAATTTGGTAAACTACTACAATCACTGAACATATTAGACATATCAGTGACTTTGCTGGTGTTAATGCCACTCAAATTTAAGTTCGATAAATTTCTACAAGTAGTGAACATGTAAGACATATCAGTTACTTGACCAGTATCAAAATTACTTAAATTTAAACTTGATAAATTGATACAACTAGCAAACATGTACGTCATATTAGCAACTTGACTAGTATCAAAATTACTTAAATTTAAACTTGATAAACTGCTACAATCACTGAACATAGAAGATACATTAATAACATTGCTAGTATCAAATTTACTTAAATCTAAACTTGGTAAACTGCTACAGCCGCTAAACATAGAAGACATATCCTTAACATTGCTAGTGTTAATGCCACTTAAATCTAAACTTGGTAATTTACTACAATAAGAGAACATCGAAGACATATCAGTGACTTTGCTGGTGTTAATGCCACTCAAATTTAAGTTCGATAAATTTCTACAAGTAGTGAACATGTAAGACATATCAGTTACTTGACCAGTATCAAAATTACTTAAATTTAAACTTGATAAATTGATACAACTAGCAAACATGTACGTCATATTAGCAACTTGACTAGTATCAAAATTACTTAAATTTAAACTTGATAAACTGCTACAATCAAAAAACATGTAAGACATATCAGTGACTTGACCAGTATCAAAATTACTTAAATTTAAACTTGATAAATTTTCACAATCAAAAAACATGTAAGACATATCAATGACCTTGCCAGTGTTGAAATTACTTAAATTTAAACTTGATAAACTGTCACAATAAGAGAACATGTAAGACATATCAGTGACTTGACCAGTATCAAAATTACTTAAATCTAAACTTAGTAACTTGCGACAACTAGCAAACATGTACGTCATATTAGCAACTTGACTAGTATCAAAATTACTTAAATCTAAACTTTGTACACCGCAATTGTTGAACATATCAGCCATATTAGTTACTTGACTAGTATCTAAATTTTCTAAGCCATCTATTTCAGTACAATATCTTAAGCTAGCAAAAACGTAGCGACAGTTAGTTGGAAGTTGAACTCCTGGTTGCAGAACTACTTTTTTGACATTGCTTAGATGTTTCAACCAATTTTCACCATAATTGTAACTATATGAATCTTCATCTTTATAATAACTGTAAACACCTAAAGTACCCGGACCCACTGTTAGTGTACCATCAACATCAAGGGTCCACGGACAACTCCCCGCTACCCCACTGACTGGCGCTGTTAAAGTTGTAAAGTTACTAATGGTCGGTTGCTTTTTTAAGAGATTATTACCCTGCTTTGCTGGGTTCTGAGTTAGCAAATCCAAACTCTTCGGATTGGTCAAGAGGTCATTATTTTGATTAAGCATTTGACTAAAATCGTTACGCGACTGCATAGTAGTGGCTTGAGCTATCTGACTTAATCCTAACCACAAACTAAAAAGTTCCATTACCAAGATCACAGCTTGCGAATATTTAACCTTCATCACCAAAAGACCCTTCTTTAGTACTCCACGCCCAAATCAACAAGCGCTTACATTACACTTTAAACCGCCGTTTTAATTGCTAAATATTCTAGAACATTTGTATGATTATTATAGTGCTTTAATTAATTATTAATCAAGAAGCAGTTAGTTTTGATTTATCCATTTAATTAAAACAAAAGAAGAATAATTGGTTTGATATTTTATGCTTATTAACATTGTTTTTTGTGCAAAGATAATATTTTTTAAAATTAAATCAATTTAATAAAAATTAACATCTTATTTTTTACAACCAGTTAATGTCGCTTTTGAATTTTGAAATCAACACAAAAAAGCCTTGCAAACAACCAACGTCATTTACAAGGCTTTCAGTCTTCTAAAACTACTTTAATTTTTTCGATTCAACCAGCGGCAAATTAATTCGGAAAATGGTACCTGAACCCACCGCACTTTCGGCCGTAATAGTTCCTTTATACATTTCCACAATCTTTTTGGCAATTGACAGGCCCAAACCATTACCTCCACTTTCACGTGAACGAGCTTTATCAACACGGTAAAAGCGATTAAAAATGCGTTGTAAATCTGTTTGGGTAATGCCCACGCCAAAATCTTGTACCGCAATATTTAACATGCCATCTTCGGTCGAAGCCGACAAGTTAATCTCTTTACGATCTTTAGAATATTTGACGGCATTATCTAATAAAATGACCAAGATTTGCATCAAATGGTTGCGGTAGATTTGTACCATGGTATGATCTGGCACCGTATCATCAAAATCAATTTCAAAGTCAGGGTGTAACATCACAAAATCGCCATAAGCTTGCTTAATCGTTTCATTAGCTTCTGTGACTTCATTGGTGTAATTGACTTCAATTTGTTCTGCCCGCGTTAAATCCAACATTTCTTGAATCAATTTTTTCATCCGCGAAATTTCACTCACAGATGCTTCAATGGATTCATCAAGCACTTTGGGGTCATCTTTGCCCCAGCGTTGAAGCATCTTGAGATGGCCTTCAATGACCGCCACGGGCGTCCGTAATTCGTGTGAAACATCTTCCACAAACTCTTTTTGCTGATTGGTATACTCTTGCAGGCGGTCTAACATATGGTTAAAGCGGTCGACCAAGTCCGTAATTTCATCATTAGACGACTGCTTGGGAATCCGCGATTGCGAATCAGGATCTTCGTTAATCTCATCAATCGTACGGTTAACTTGGTTAATGCGCCGCACTAACGGTTGCGTTAAAACATAGCCCAAAAAGACACTTAACAATAATGCAAAAATAATGACCACAATCATCCAGCGATTAAGTTCGCGAAAAGCACGGTGATAACCGCGCAGACCGTCGTTAATTTTGACGTAGCCAATCACTTTATGATTACGACTTGAGTGAATCGGCACCGTCGTTTCTAAAAAGCTCAATTTTCTGGGAACTTTTTTGACCGTAATCTTCGTGGTGCCAGTAAAGTTGGGATCAATTGCCCCATCTTTAAACAAAACCATCCCGTGCAAATCATATAACACAATGGCTAAATCACCACGCGCCAATTGCTTGGATAAACTGTCATGGTAAAATTTTTCTGGATTTTCAGCCACTAAATTACCATTGGCATCCCGTTCCACCGTTTTTTGATTTAAGCGCGGTGCTAAACGATTTTGCACTTGTTGCTTATTCAAAGGACCTTGGTAAACATTAAAGCGACTATCCACTGCGGAAATAGTATCCCGCACATTATTTTCTTCACTACGTAATAAAGCTTGATTGACTGAAGTATAGATTAAAGTTGAAAAAAGACCAAACACTAAAAAAATAGCTAAACTCAAAAAACACGTCCACTTAAATTGAATAGTAATTCGTAAATTAGCTAATTTTTGCTTCATGGGCGAACAACGTAACCAGTACCACGAACCGTCTGGATATAACTTTCTTTATCAGGTACATCAATTTTATTACGTAGATAACGCACATAAACATCAACAATATTGGTCTCACTTTGCGTGGATTCACTGCCCCAAACACTCTTCAATAATTGTTCCCGACTTAAAACTTTCCCCATGTTATTCAATAAAGTTAAGAATAAGTCGTATTCGCGCCGGGTTAATTCAATGACTTGACCGTTGCGACTCAAAGTATGTGCTTCTTTATCCATAATTAAGTCACGGTATTCAATCTTGGTTGAATGTGGCGCCATCTTCTGGTCTTCGATATCAATTCGCCGCAACAATGCCCGTAAACGTGCCAATAATTCTTCAATCGCAAACGGTTTGACGATATAATCATCAGCACCATGATCTAAACCAGATACGCGATCAATAATCGAATCCCGTGCCGTCATCATAATAATGGGGGTACTCTTTTCTTGACGAATACGGCGGCAAACTTCTAGACCATTTAAAGTTGGTAACATTAAGTCTAACAAAATAGCGTCCCAATCTTCACCTAAAGCGGCGTCTAAACCTTTGCGCCCGTCTAGTTCCACACGGGTATCATAACCTTCGTGTTGTAACTCTAATTCTACAAAGCGGGCTAAATTTTTTTCATCTTCAATGATTAATATTTTTGACATTTATAAGACTCCAGTTCTTAATTAGATTAATTTTTTCTAAATCTCGCTATCATTAGTGTATCACGTTTATTTAACCTTTGGCTAATAATACAGAAACTTAAAATCTATGATTAACATTTTAACGATACCACTAATTTTAAAACACTCTGAGTACCTGCTCCCCCCAATTCCAACAAACCTCATTTTTTCTAATAAGCATGATTAATTTTATTGCTTTCAAGTATTAACTATTGGGAACAGGACTATTATAATAATACATTTATGCAATCTGCGCTATTTTAATGCTCAAAAAGAAGCTAAACAGTAGGAAAACTCGGCAATAAAATTACCGAGTTTTCTAACTTATCTCTATATTAATTACATTTTAATACTACAGATTATTGCTCTTCATACCATGGATAATGGAAGATACCAGCACGGTCAACGCGTTGATAAGTATGAGCACCAAAGTAATCTCTTTGTGCTTGAATCAAACTAGCTGGTAAAACAGCTGCGCGATAAGAATCATAATAAGCAATGGCCGCAGATAAAGCTGGAACAGGAATTCCCGCTTGTACGGCCCAAGCTACGACTTGACGCGCAGAATCTTGATATTTAGCACAAATATCTTTAAAGTAATCGTCTAACAATAAGTTATCTAAATCAGGTTGGTTCTGATAAGCCGCCGTTATCTTTTGCAAAAATTGCGCTCTAATAATGCAACCTTCACGCCAAATATTAGCAATCTTACCGTATTGCAAATTCCAATCATAATGATCAGAAGCTGCTTTTAACTGCGCAAAGCCTTGCGCGTAACTCATGATCTTGCTAAAGTACAAAGCTTCCCGAATTTTTTCAGTAAAGTCATCTGGAACTTTCATTTCTAACTTGGACGCTGGTAGCTGTTCACTGGCTTTAACCCGTTCATCCTTAAAGGTTGAGATATAACGGCCATAAACAGCTTCAGTAATCAATGATTGCGGCACACCTAATTCAAGAGCACTTTGTGAACTCCATTTACCCGTACCTTTATTACCTGCAGCATCTAAAATTACATCAATAATCGGTTGATCACTACCTAAATCATCTTTACGCGTCAAAATATCAGCAGTAATCTCAATCAAGTAACTGGAAAGTTCGCCTTCGTTCCATTGACTAAAAATTTCTGCTAATTGTTCTGGTGTTAATTGACCTAAATTACGCATCAAGTTATAACTTTCAGCAATCAACTCCATATCACCATATTCAATACCGTTATGCACCATTTTGACGTAATGTCCCGCACCATTTGGCCCAATATAGGTAACACATGGCTGACCATCATCGGTTTTAGCCGCAATTTGTTCCAAAACTGGCGCTACCAAATCGTAAGCTTCTTTTTGGCCACCAGGCATTAAAGAAGGGCCCTTCAAAGCACCTAATTCACCACCAGAAGTGCCCATGCCAATAAAGTTAATGCCAGACTTATCAAGTCGCTTATTACGTGCCATAGTGTCTTCAAAGAATGTATTACCACCATCAATTAAGACATCACCTTGATCAAGTAATGGTATTAATTCATCAATCACAGCATCCGTCGCCTTACCAGCCTTCACCATCATCACAATCCGGCGCGGTTTTTCCAGAGAATTGACGAAATCTTCAATCGTAAAGCTAGGAACTAAACTTTTGTCCGGATGATCTTCAATTACTTGCTTGGTTTTCGCCGTGGTCCGATTATAAATAGCAACCGTATATCCCCGACTTTCAATATTTAAAGCTAAATTCTTACCCATGACAGCCATACCAATGACACCAATGGTTGGTTTATTCATCTTCATGTGCCTCCTGTTGATCATTTGTCTAACAATACCCTATCACAACTCGCAACGATTGATAATCCTTAATTATTTAATCTTGCTTATCATCAGCAAAAAAATCTTTTAACTTGGATAATTCTTCACTAGCTTCTAGATTGGGTGTGGCTTTTTTTTCATAATCATCTTCTGAAATAACCGTCCACTCATTGCCCTGTGGCATAGCCCCGGTCGCTTGTTCTTGGGGCGTTAAAACCTGAGTTGGAATATTCAATAATAGATTATCTTCAATCGCTTGTTGTAAGTCTAAAGTTTGGTCCGTCAATGAAATAATTAAATCGTATTGCTCTTTTTGTTCTGGGGTAATTTGATCATCTGTTAAATTCGTATATGTTTCATGAAAAGTAAAATCAATTGGTAAAACAACCGGCTCTAAACTCCGTGTTGACGGATAAGTCATAGAACCTGTCAGGTGAAGATCTCCGAAAATAAATTGCCCATCTAAACTAATCGCGCCTTGAACCTGAATTGGGCTCACTTCCATGATTTGTGGGTCACGTTGCTTTAGATCGGCACTAACATCCAGCGTTTGTTTTAAAATTAATGGTTCTTGGCGATACTTTTCTAATTCTCGAGTTTTAAAAACTAACATTATAATCACCTACTTTCGTAATGGTTGTCGTCCAAAATTTTGCTCCGGTAAATCAAATAACGTTAACAAACGATCTATTTGCACAGCATCAGCCATAATTCCCGGCTTGTTACCCAATTTTTGCGTAACTTTCGTAATTAACGGCCAACTCACTTGCTTGCGTAAATAATGCAAATGTTGTTGACCACTGCCATTAAAGCCCAAAACCTGCAAATACGGTTGCGCCAACATTTGCTGCATTTGACTAGTAGAAATATTCAATAATACATACAGGCATAGCCGGCGCAAGCGCGCAAACGTATACCTTTTACTCTTAATACGATACAAAAAATCCGAAAAATTCGTACTGGTAACTACTGCTTGTTTGAGCTTATACTGCAAGCCCTCATTCATCTGGTAAATTTGCCCTAATTCTTCCAAACTACTCGTCAACAACCGATATTTTAAATACGGAAAAAGCTGCTGCCAACTGAGAAATGGTGGCTTTAACAAGTCAGTCACAAAGTCTGGAATTGCTAATTGATAAGACTGGTCTTGCAATATTGCTTGGCGAATGGCACTAGCACTAGAAAACTTTCCCGACAAATCACTTTGATCATGTTGCCCCAAGCCTTGCCTCGGCAGAGCAACCAGTTGCACCGCATAATTTAACTCAAACGCCGCCTGGGCGTAAGCAACACCTAGTAGCTCATTGGGATTAGTTAATGTTAAACCCAACTGTGATTGTAAGACTTGATTAAATTGTGTGGCATAGGTCTGACGATAATCTGTAAATGTTTCTTTAGATGGATTTATTTGGGCAATTTTTTGACCTAATGTTTGATAATCTAATTGTGCATTCTCTGTGCTAAAAACCAGGTGCGAAACTGCTAATTGTTGACACAGTTTCAGAGCTTCTCGGGCAAAAATATCTGCTGGTTGAACGGCACCATAAACCGGCAACTCAACCACCAAATCTACTCCCGCTGCCAACGCCATTTGCGCCCGCTGCCATTTATCAACCAGCGCAATCGCACCACGTTGAACAAAATTACCTGACATAATCACTATTAACACATCAGGCTGTAATTGCTGGCGAATTTGTTGCAGCTGCCATAAATGACCATTATGAAACGGATTATACTCAGCGATTACTCCACAAACGCGCATTATTTTTTCAGTAAGGGAGCAACTTCAACAACTGGTGCTTGTGACCATAGCTTTTCCAATTGATAAAATTCACGCGTTTCTTGAGTAAAGACGTGCACAATGACATCACCTAAATCCAACAAAATCCACGGTGAATTTTTTGAGCCCTCAATTTGTTTAATCGTTAAACCGTGATTTTCTTCGGCTTCAACCACCGCATCCACAATAGCATCAACTTGGCGCTGACTATTAGCATCCACGATGACAAAATAATCCGCAACCAAACTAACTTGCTGCATGTTTAAAACAGTAATCGCATGCCCGTGTTTGGAATCTGCTGCTTGAACTGCAATTTGCATTATTTGTTGACTATTCAATCGTAAACCTCACTTTTTGGCTGCTACAACCCATTGATTATAGCTATCAATTGTTTTCGGATAAATTTGCTGTTTCTGACTCAATAACAGTTGCAAGGTATGTTCAATCTGATAACTAACCCCGGCATCTAAATCTTGATCGGTAATTTGCCGAGCTTCTTCGACTCCCGGAAAATCCCGCCCTGCTTCTGTATAATCAGCCATAAAAACAATCTTATCTAAAGTCGTCATTTTCACGGCTGCCGTAGTATGATTACGCACCGCGTTTAGAATTTCTTCATCATAAATGCCCAGTTCTTTTTGAATAAAATAAGCACCTACAACGCCATGCCAAATCGCGTTCCCATAATTTAACAAATCAGGATCCAAATTTTCTTGTTTAATCACTTGAATAAATTCATCGGCACTACGTTCTTTGGCATAATCATGAACTAGTCCCGCCACTTTAGCTTTGGTTACATCACTGTGATTTAACTGGGCCAGCTCTACACTGCGTTGACTCGTGCGCACACAATGTTCAAAACGATAAGGTGACAATTTAGCTTGAACTTGCTGTTTTAAAGCAACAAAATCATAATCAGTTTGAACGATCATTACTATAAAGCCCCTTTTCTTCAATATATTGACGTACTAAATCAGGAACAAAATACCGAATTGAGCCTTGGGTCTGCACTGTTTGGCGAATCCACGTGGAACTAACATCAATTTCGGGCATATTAATCCAAATCAGCGGATATGGTGAATTTTTTTCATAACCTTTGCGACAAACACCGACAAATTGCACCATTTTCGTTAATTCATCAATTTTATGCCATTTCGGCAAATATTCGACCATATCGCCGCCAATAATAAAATAATATTCATTTTCTGGGTGCATTAATTTTAGTTGACGCATCGTATCATAGGTATAACTAATGCCGCCCCGTTTTGCTTCAATTAAACACAAATCAAAATTTTGATGATCAATGATGGCTCGTCGCACCATCTCAACACGATGTTCAATCGAAATAGCGGTTTTCACATCAACATGTGGTGGTTTAGCATCTGGAATAAACAAAATCTTATCTAAACCCAATTGAGCAAAAACTTGATCCGCAATCATCAGATGCCCAACATGTGGTGGATTGAAAGTTCCACCTAAAATACCAATGCGCTTTTTTTTCGCTGTGGAAGCCATTTGAGTTTGTGGCTTGGTAACTACTTGCTTAGTAGTTAAGGTCTGCGCCATTTTGATCACCTATCCTTTGATTTTTGCCACCTCAAGACTTAATTGTTGGTGTTCTTTTTGTGTAGCAGGTCGATAAAAAACCGCAGTATGACCGATTTGTTGCACTAAAGTAATTTGACTATCCGCTTGGGTAATTGTGGCAACGACTTCGGCCCGATTAACCGGTGCCATTTGTAACCAATTAATTTTAATTAATTCTTGTAATTCTATTTGGTCTTGCAGTTGTTTCAGAAAATTAGCACTGAGACCATTCTTGCCGATTTGAAGACTAGGTGTCAAGGATTGCGCTTGACCTTTCAAAAATTTTAATTGCTTTTTATTTAACATAATTTACTCCACTTAATTAATCAAAGCGGGCCGCACATTAACTTTAATCCCAGCTGGCAAATAAGCTTTAACGACCACATGAGCTGGGACACAAACCCAGCCCAAGCCAGAAAACACAATATCACTTTTTTCGGTAGTTTGAATTGTGTGAGCTACTAATTGTTCAATTGGCTCCTTCGTTTGGGGATGCGCCAACAAGTCGCTTCGGTGAGCTTGATAAAATTCATCTGCATGGCTTAACTTAGTGCGGTGAACATACAATTGATTATTCACAAAAGCCGCAAAGGAACCCGCAGCACCTTCTAAAAAATCTAACCGGCCTAACCCCGCTAAAAACAAGGTTTGCTGGGGCTTTAATTGAAAAACTTTCGGATGTAATTCACTTTGTGGTGCTAGATATTTGAGATCTTTGGCCGTTAACAAATTAGCAATTTGACCGGGATGGATAATTCCTGGTGTATCAATCAAATCACCACCACCAGCTAACGGAATTCGAATTTCATTTAAAGTAGTTCCCGGATAACTAGAGGTCGTAATTAAATTTTTCAGTTCACTGTTAGCTTGTAAAATGGCATTAATCAGTGTTGATTTGCCGACATTAGTAGAACCGACGACATAGACATCTTGACCATGACGCAATTGATCAATTTGGTGCATCAATTGGTCAACATGCGTTAATTTTTGGGCACTAACCAGTTGCGTACCAACGGGATGCAAGCCCATTTGTTTGACCTGTTGTTGCAGCCAATTAACTAATTTATTTTGATTATAGGAATTAGGAATTAAGTCCAGCTTATTGCCAACAATTAACACCGGATTATTTTTAATATACGATTTTAGGTTGCTGACAATGCTTCCCGAGAAATTAAAAATATCCATCACGTAAACAACTAGCGCCGCTTTTTGACCAATGCGTTTTAACAGTTTTTGAAAGGAACGATTATCTAACGGAACTTCCGCTACTTCATTATAGTGTCGCAAACGAAAACAACGTTGACAATAAAGTTCTTGGTCATCCAAAGCTGATTCGGCCTTTTTCAGGGCACTACTAGGAACAAAACCGGCTAACTGGGCATTAGTACTCTGTAATTGTGCCCCACAACCTACACAAGATAATACTTCATCAGTCACGTAAATGCCGCCTCCAATCTAGTTGTGGATACAGAAAATGATTAATCTTTAAAATGGGACGTTCAATCATCCGATTAATCCGGGTTTTTTTAGAATCCGTCGCCACTAACGGTTTGACTAAGATTGTTTGCACTCCGGCCAAATTACCTGCCAAAACATCAGTCATTAACTGGTCACCAACCATTACTACTTCTTGTTTACGATAAGAGTTAGATTTGAGATATTTGCGTAAAGCAAACGGTAATGGTTTCAAGGCTCGTGCAACTATTTTAATTGGTAATCCCGCCACGGCCCGACTAACCCGCTCTTCATTATTATTCGACACAATAACTAATTGAATCCCATGAGCGGTCAACGCCTTTAACCAATTGGCTAACTGCGCATTTTGGCGATCCTTTTGATTCCAAGGAATCAAAGTATTATCTAAATCCGATAAAATCACTTTAATCCCTGCCGCCATAAATTCTTCAGGGGGGATTTGTGTGATTTGTTCAATCATCATGTTTGGCTTGAAGATTCCCAGAGTGTTCACTTCCTCTATATTATCCGTAAAAAAGTTGAGATTTAACGTAGATATCAATTATCTATCATAATAAACTCTACATAACACTCAACTTTTAGTAACTTTTTATTTTTAAACTCATTCGATGAAAAACACGTAACTAGCTAAGCTAGTTACGTGTTTATTTTAACGCATCTTTAGCTAAATCAACTAACTTCTTAAAAGCACGTTGGTCATTAACTGCTAAATCTGCTAACATCTTCCGATTGATATCAACTTGAGCTAACTTCAAACCATGCATTAATTTGCTATAACTCAGATCATACATCCGAGCACCAGCATTAATCCGGGCAATCCACAATTTGCGGTAATCACGCTTAACTTGCTTACGATCCCGAAAAGCATAATGATAAGAATTAAATAACTGTGTTGATGCTGCTTTAAATTGAATATGTTTAGAACCGCGGTAACCCTTGGCTAACTTAAGAACTTTCTTCCGACGTTTGCGAGTTACTGTTCCACCTTTAACACGTGGCATAAAGATTCCTCCTAAAAATTATTAAATAAAATAATGTTATTTGTAAGTAGTCAACATTTGTTTGATACGTTTCATATCACTGGAGCTGACCATTGCTGATTTAGCTAATTGACGACGTTGTTTCTTAGTCTTACCGTGGAAACGGTGACTAGTATAACCATGATCACGCTTCAAACCACCATTAGCAGTAAATTTAAAACGTTTTGCTGATGCACGATGTGTTTTTTGCTTAGGCATAATAAAATCCTCCTGCGTTGTTATTTTTTCTTATTGTCATTAATTGGAGCAAGCATTAAGAACATACTACGACCATCCATCTTTGGCCGCGTAATTACGGTTGCAACATCTTTCGTTGCATCTGCCATACGTTCCAAAACATCCCGACCGATTTCTTTGTGAGTGATAGCACGACCACGGAAGCGAATCGAGATTTTAACTTTTGAACCCTTTTCGAGAAATTTACGAGCATTCTTGAGTTTGGTATCAAAATCATTTTGCTCAATAGTTGGACTCAAGCGAATCTCTTTGATGCTAACAGTCTTCTGTTTTTTACGAGATTCGCGGTCCTTTTTTTGTAACTCAAACCGATATTTTCCATAATCCATAATTCTAGCTACTGGAGGTTTGGCATTAGGCGAAACCAATACCAAATCCAAGTCTGCTTGTTCGGCTAAGCGTAATGCTTCCTGCTTAGTCTTAACACCTAATTGTTCTCCATTAACTGAAATTACACGCAATTCACGTGAACGAATGCGATCATTCACGATCATATTGTTTTTGCTATTATTAGCTATGAGTATCCACCTCCGAAAAATTATCACTCACAAAAAATGCGGGTGCCGAAGCACCCGCAATCAATTATCGATTATTATTATCTAACCCAGTGGCTTCAAGCTTGGGTGAGAAGCGGGAGCTTCTGCTTGTTTCAACACTTAAACAGTATAGTTTTCATTTAAGCAGAAGTCAAGAATTATTTTTTAACTGCTTGTTGAATCCAAAAAATCATCTTTTCCATTGTTTGTTCTTCTTGCCGAGTATCAATGCCATTAGGATCTTGCAATTTGTAATTTTGAATAAAAGTAACTAACAATTGGCCAACGATTAAACGGGTTAAATCAGTAGCCGTCACTTCTGAACTGACCTGCTGATCCGTTTTTAACAATTGTGTTAAGATCTCTAACGCTTTGTTTAACTTAGGCTGCACTATGTCTAACACCTGCGTGCGAAAGTTCTGATTGACTAAAATTTGATCCAACACAATCAAAATAATTTGCCAGTTATTAGCCATAAACTGATAACGATCACGCATAATATATGCTATCAAATCTCTAACATTAGTGGCCTGCTGCTGAATTTGTTGCAAAAACTGATCACTGATCTTGGGAACCATTTGTTGCATCAACGGCGTAATAATTGCCTGCAACAAGTCAGATTTATTTTTAAAATGTTTAAACATCGTTGCATCACTTAGACCGGCTTCTCGTGCAATAGCCGCAGTCGTGGTTGCTTGATAACCTTTTTGTGCAAATAGCTTAACTGCTGCTTGAAAGATTTTCTTTTTACCAGCCGGAATCTTTTCATCAGCTAACCAAGAATCAACAATTTTTTGAGTCATATGACTTTAAACCTTTCTGTAACGTTTTAATCCTATTATATTACCAACAGTTAGTGCTAAAAGAAAGACAACGAGAACTAAAAGATCACCACTAATCCGATTCAAAGTAAATCCTTTCATAATCACATTCGTCAAAGCTTCAGAAGCATACTTTAATGGTAAAATATCAGACAACCATTGCGCCCATTTAGCCATGGAAGTTAATGGTACAATTCCGGAAAAGAAAATTTGGGGAATGACGATTACTGGAATGAACTGCATCATTTGAAATTCGGATTTGGCAAAAGTGGACATAAAAATTCCGGATGACAAAGCCACTAAAGCCAAAAGTAGAGTGATTAATAAAACTAACCATAAAGAACCAACGACTTGCACTTTCAAAATACCTACCGTAAACAAAACAATTAAAATAGTTTGTAAAATAGCGATTAGTCCATAACTCAACATATAACCCCAAACAATTTCGGAACGCTTCACTGGAGTGGCTAACAAGCGATTCAACGTTCCTGAGGTCCGTTCACTTAACAACGCCATTCCGGAAATCAAGAAAACAAAGAAAAAGACAAAGGCCGCCATCAGAATCGGCATTAATTTGTCAAAAAATGTCGAATCTTTCGTACCATAGTTATAAGCATTATAAATTTTTATTTTTTTAGCTTGACCTAGCACTGTTGATTGTTGCAATGTGGGCGGCAAAACTTTTTGAAGAGTTTGAAATGATGATTTTAATTGATTTATATTTTTTTGATTCAAGGCCACTTGTAAAGCTGATTTAGCTAATTTGGTTTTGCCCGCATCAACATTCGCGTAAGTGACCACCAACTTATTTTTACGTTGAACAATGATATTATCCACCTGTTCTTTTTTCAAAGCAGCCTTAGCTGATTGAGAGGACTGATAAGTTTTAACATGAACATGCTGGACCTGATTTAAATTATGTTTTAAACTTTGCGAAACTTCTACGGTGCCAATTGTAACATTAGTTGTAGTATTAACATTAAAAATATAATTCATTAAAGCTAAGACAATTAACGGCGCAATAAACATGAGCGCCAAAGTCTTTTTATCACGAAATAATTCCTTTAATACACGTTTGGTAATAGCCCATGTTCTCATTTCAAGTCACCTTCTGCTTTCAAAAAGACTTCTTCTACTGTTTGAACATTGTATTGTTTTTCTAAATTCCTGGGATGATCATTAGCAATAATTTGCCCATCAGATAATAAAGCTACTCGATCCGTCAATTCCGCTTCATCCATGACATGAGTGGTAATTAAAATGGTCCGACCACTATCGCGCAAGCGCATCAATTCCTGCCAAATTTGCTGGCGCAATGCTGGATCAATCCCCACTGTCGGTTCATCTAAAACTAATAATGGCGGATTACCTAATAAAGAAATCGCTAAAGATAACCGCCGCTTCATCCCGCCAGAATAACCACTAACTCGTTTCTTTAGATCTGACGTCAAATCAACTACTGCCGCCGCATGTTGAATTTGTTCATCAATTTGTTGTTTCACAATGCCTTTCATCTGTGCAAAAAATTGTAGATTCTCATAAGCGGTTAAAGAATCATATAACGCATCCGTCTGAGCCATGTAACCAATATCTTTTAGTAAAACGCGATTGGGCATAACAGTATCAAACACCGTGGCTTGGCCGGCATCGGCTTTTTCCATACCTAAAGTAATTTTAATGATCGTGGATTTACCAGCACCAGAGGGACCGATCAAGCCCACTATTTCACCAGCTTGTACTTGAAAACTCACATCATCCAAAACTGTTTGTGGGCCAAACTTTTTTTGAATATCAATTAATTGAATAACTTCTTGAGTCATGGCAACCTCCATAATTTTAGTAAGTTAGTAATTACTTACTTACAAAATTTATTGTAGCATTGTCACTGGAATTTACAAGTTAACTCACTAAAAAAGGCTGAAACAACGATGATTGTTCCAACCTCTTTTTTTATTGCTACTATTAATTTGACTTTATTCGGACCATACTTGACTAGCCACGTGATTCATCAAATCAATTTTGGCCCATTGCTGTTCTCCAGTTAAATCATTGCCTTCTTTAGTTGAAGCAAAGCCACATTGTGGTGACAACGCCAAATTATTTAATGGCACAAAATGGGCCGCGGTTTGAATTTGCGCAATAAGTTCTGCCGCTGTTTCCATTTGCCCAGTTTTTGTCGTAATTAATCCCAAAACAAAAACGGCTTGCGGTTGTTCTTGATGAATTTGCGCTAAGGGAGCAAAATCCCCATCAGCTTGCTGATCATCATATTCTAAGAAAAAGGCATCATAGGGTAATTGTGTCAAAATATCAACAATATCTTGATAAGTTCCCCCACCTAACGGTGCTGAATGAAAATTACCGCGACAAATATGAGTTGTTACGATTAAATCGGCCGGTAAACTGGCTAGTAAATCTTGCAGCAGTTGCACGATTTCTTGTGTTAATTTTTGTGCTGCTTCTGGTTGCTCTTGTAACCCAGCAAACGGCAATGTAATTCCCAATAACCAAGGATCATCTAATTGTAAATACCGTAAACCTAAATCATAGAAGTGCTGAATTGTGCGTTGATACGTAATCAAAATATCGTGCAAATATTCTGCGCGCGTCGCATAAAATTGTTCTACATTATTAATTACTGCAAAATTACCTGTAAATAAGAGTGGCGTTGGTGCTGGAATGGTCACCTTGGCTTGTTCATCATCGTGTAAGAGGCTATTTAAATACAAATAATCCGCAAAAAAAGGATGTTGCGCATTGTACTGAATTCTACCAGCCAATTGTAAACCATCATCAACTAACTGTTGCCCACTAAAGTTCAATTGAAAACCTTGTGGCACAACCGCAATTCCGGTTAACCCCGCCAAAAAATCCAAGAAAAAATTTTCACGGTTAAATTCACCATCATTCAGCACCGCCAAATGATGCTGGCGTTGCTTGGTTACTAACTGTTTGACTGCTTGTTGTTGCAGTGCTTGAAATTTTTCTGGTGTTAAACTGTGATCTTTTGCTTGTTGGTAAGCCACTTTTAAAGTTGCTGGTCGTAAAAAGCTCCCCACAACATCAGCATGATAAGGATACTTATTGATTTTCATAATTGCTTCAGACCTCTTTTGCTTAATTTAATTCTAGTCTACACCCGTTGCATTAAAATTCTAGAAATGTTGTTGACAAATATGAGTTTTATTTTATATTAAGACTATTAATGTAACTTTGAAGGGAAACAATTAAGTATGCAAATTGAACCAGTTAATTTTCGTGACATCGGCGGTATTGCAACGGCAACCGGTCATTTAAAAAAGAATACTTTTTTTCGTAGTGGCCAATTAATTAATTTAACACCAGCAACAAGTGCTTTTTTGGCCAATACTTGTCAAATCAAAACAATTTACGATTTTCGCAGTACTAAAGAAACAGAACAAATGCCGGATACTCCAATTAAAGCTATTACTTGGAAACATTTGGACATCTTGGCTGACGCCACGGCCAATTACGCTTCTATGAATAAGATGGTAGAAAACTCTGGTGATACCCACCAACATATGCTCGAAACTTACGAGCAATTGGTTACCAGTCATTCTGCTCAAGTTGGTTATCACGCTTTTATGATGGATTTAATTGAACAGCCACAACCAATTATTTTTCATTGTTTTGCTGGCAAAGATCGCACTGGTTTTGCAGCTGCTTTAATTTTAAAAGCGGCTGGTGCTAGTGACGAAGCCATTATGGATGACTATTTAAAAACCAACGAATTACGAAAAGAAGCCAACCAAGAAATTGTGGAGCAGCATCGCGATGAAATTACTGATTACCAAGTACAACAATTATTGATTGCTCTGCAAGTGGCACCAGAATATTTACAACATGCCCAAACGGTTTTGATTGCCAAATATGGTAATTTTGATAACTATCTTCAAGCAGGTTTGAATTTACCTGCAGATTATATCACTCAATTTCGAAAACTATATGTAGAATCCTAAAATATTTCAAAAGACACTGAGCTCACAATTAAGCAATTAAAAAAGCCAACTTTTCAACAAAAGTTGGCTTTTTTAATCACTAAAATATTATAGAACAAACTTTTCAAAGGCTTGCGCAATGCCATCTTGATCATTAGATTGGGTAACATAAGTAGCGTGTTGTTTGGCTAAGTCCGAGCCATTCCCCATCGCCACTGCTGTTTGCGCAAAATCGAACATCGGAATATCATTTTGTTCATCACCCATTGCCATCACTTCTTGCGGAGTAAAACCTAATTTTTGACTCAAAGTCTTTAAAGCAATCCCTTTGTTAACATCAGCGTGCATAATTTCCAAAAAGTTAGCTGCAGCCCGTACTACATAATTATCCTGACCAAAAGTTTGCTTAACTTCAGCTTCCTGGCGATCTAATTCAGATTTGTCACCCACAAACACTGCTTTAATCATCGTAGTATCATCCGAAACCGCTTGCGGTTGACGAATTAAAATTCCCGCCTGATTTTCCCAAGCTTGAATGACAGTTACCCAATTTACATCTTGGTTACTAGTGTAAATCTGACTGTCAGCATCCAGGACATTATAGGCCAAGTGATGTTCTTGGGAATAAGTATCGACCAGTTGATAAGTAGCTTTCGTCAAACCTTTTTGACTAAGTTTTTCACCAGTTACCGATTCAATTACCGCACCATTAAATGTAATAACATATTGATCTGGTTGTTGAATCTTTAATTGGTTTAAAAATCCTTGCACACCAGCTAAGGGGCGGCCCGAGCATAAGACAACTTTCACGCCGTTATTAACTGCTTGACCAATCACTTGAATCGTTGACGCCAATAATTCACCTTTACTATTTAATAACGTATCATCAACATCAATTGCGACTAATTTAATCATTGCTTTCTCCTTGAATTGTATTTTGCATCTGCTTTTGTGCTTGCCAATAATCGCTGCGCTGCTGGCGCCAATACTGATAGTCTTGCGCATTGATCGTTCGCAGCACGCGAGCAGGGTTACCAACTGCGACACTATTTTCCGGAATATCTTTCGTAACTACTGAACCCGCACCAATCACGGAATTCTTGCCAATAGTTACTCCAGGTAAAACACTAACACTCCCACCCAACCAAACATTGTCTTGAATAACGATTGGTTGACCAAACTCCAGTCCTTCTTTACGTACTGTCGGATCCACCGGATGCCCTGCAGTGTACAAGCTGGTATTTGGCCCGATTAGTACATCATTGCCAATTGTAATCGAATTAACATCTAAAAAAGTACAATTTTGATTAGCATAAAAATTATCACCAATGAAGACATGGCGCCCATAATCAACATAAACTGGCGGATTAACATACAGATTCTGTCCGGCTTTGCCAAACAGCTGATGTTCTAAGGCCACAATTTGTTCAGTTTGATTTAAAGGAACTTGATTAATTTTTTGAGCAATCAATTTGCCCGCCATGGATTGATGTTCTGGCAAAATTTGATCAGAACGATAAAGTTTACCTTGCTGTAATTGTTCATAATCAAAATCAGATTGCATTTTTACACCTCCTATGGCTAATTATGGCATAAATTGAGACATTATGAAAACGTCATTATAGTAGTATTAATACTTTCTTAATCTTTTTTTCTTAAAAGACCGTTTTACGTTTTAATATATAATATAATGATATTAATCATAAATAGTAAGGAGGATTATGATGACAACTTATCAAGAACAAGATCCCCAGTTATGGCAGCTCATTGCTCAAGAACAAGATCGTCAAGAACACAATATTGAACTGATTGCTTCGGAAAATATTGTTTCAAAAGGAGTTTTAGCCGCACAAGGATCCGTTTTAACCAACAAATACGCCGAAGGTTATCCAGGCAAACGCTACTATGGTGGCAATGAATACATTGACCAAATTGAACAATTGGCCATTGACCGCGTGAAAAAGCTTTATCACGCTGATTACGCTAATGTCCAACCACATTCCGGTTCCCAGGCTAATGAAGCTGCTTATCGTGCCCTAATTAAACCTGGTGATCGCGTACTAGGCATGGACTTAGATGCGGGCGGTCACTTAACTCATGGTTCGAAAGTTAATTTTTCTGGTAAAACTTATGACTTCTATAGTTATGGTGTCGATGACAACGGCTTTTTAGATTATGATCAAGTCCTAAAAGTTGCACAAGAAGTTCAGCCCAAATTAATTGTTGCTGGCGCTTCCGCCTATAGTCGCGTAATTGATTTTCAAAAATTCCGCGATATTGCCGATCAAGTCGGCGCCTTATTAATGGTCGATATGGCTCACATTGCTGGCTTAGTAGCGGTGGGGTTACATCCTAGCCCGGTTGGCGTAGCCGACATTGTAACTTCAACTACACATAAAACGTTACGTGGTCCACGAGGCGGCTTTATTTTAGCCAAGGAACAATATGCCAAAAAAGTTAAAAGCGCAGTTTTCCCAGGAACCCAGGGTGGTCCTTTAGAACACGTCATTGCTGCTAAAGCAGTAGCCTTTGGTGAAGCCAGTCAACCGAGTTTTAAAACTTACCAGCAACAAATTCTCAATAATGCCCAAGCTATGGCAGCTGTCTTTAATGCTGATGAGCAAGTCAAAGTCTTAACTGGTGGTACTGACAATCACTTAATGACCTTAGATTTAAGTCAAACCAAGTTAAATGGTGCTCAAGTCCAAGACTTATTAGATCAAGTACGCATTACTACTAATAAAGAAGCAATTCCTAATGATCCGCTACCCCCTTCTAAAACATCGGGTCTACGTTTAGGGACACCAGCGATTACTAGTCGCGGTTTTGATGAACAAGATAGCCAATTAACCGCCCAATTAATCTTGCAGGTCATTCACAACGCTGATGATCCCGCAAAATTAGACCAAGTCAAACAACAAGTCCAAACATTGACTGCCAAGCATCCAATTCAACGTTAAACTAAATTTAAATTACAGACAATGAAGCCCCCGAAGTTCGAATAACTCCGAGGGTCTTTTTACATTGGACTACGATAGTAAGCATATCAATTTTAAAAATCAAATAATAATCTTATATCGTAAAAGTATATTCCACTCGATCACAACGAACAATTGAACTAGAAAAATGCATCACCTTTTTATCAGCTGAATAGCCTAATTTATCAACTACAAACAAGGGATCACCAATCAAGCAATCTAATTTTTTAGCCAAATATTCATTTGCCGAGATCCCACTAATATTAAGCTTCGATTTAGCTATTTTTACCCCATATTTTAAGTCAAAGACCTTATATAGATCATTTAGCGATATCATATTTTCAATGAATTTTGGAAAAATATTGGCTGATACATAAATATTATCAATGCCTACTGGTAAGTCATTTTCACTTATTAAGCGTTGTACATAGTACAGAGGAAAAGAAATATTCTTCACTACTGCTGAAGGTAGACTATCACTCTTATCATTAATGATTTTGGTTTGTAAAAAGTCATTCTTGACTCGATGCCCCTTTGAAGAATAAAAATCATAAAAACCCATCGGCGTTTTTCCAATTTCTTTAACTTCTTTGACGTATTGTACAAAAGTTCCTTTTCCCTGAATCTTTTTGACTAATCCTTGTTTTTCCAACATTTGTATCGCTTTGCGTACAGTTATTTTACTCACAGAAAATCTGTCACATAATTCATTTTCAGTAGGCAACTTTTCACCAAAAACGTATTTTTCAGAATAAATTTCACTTCGCATCAATGAAGCTATTTGTACATATAATGCTTGGTTCTTTTGTAACTCCGTCATTAATTGATTCCTTTCAAAATTTAGATATAAAAAGCCCACGCATCCCTACGAGGATTTCCCGTCGAAATGGTGAGCATTTCAGGACTGAAATTAAAGAATTCCAAGCGCTCCAATAATTATTCCAAAAACAATAATGCCTATTAGTAGGGTATTAGTATTTACTTTTTTCTTTATTAGGTAGTATATCACAAGAGTAAAAATTATTGGCAACAATTTCGGAAAGATCTGATTGATCATGCTCTGTAATTTTAATTTGGTACCACCCGCTGCAAATTTCAGAGGAGTTGTAATATCAATCATACTAGCAACCATGCCACCAACAACTGATAAACCAATGATAGAAGCAAACTCCATTATCCGATCCATCAAACCTTCTTCATACAGTTTGGTTAGATATTTATTACCAGAATTATAGCCTAAAAATGTGCCATAATACGAGGCCAACAATGATGGAATTGCAAATAAACCAACGGCAAGAATTGGGCCCAACAAACTACCTTGCTTAGCAAAAGACAATCCTATACCAAAAGTAATTATTCTAATTGTTCCTTGAAAAAAAGAATCTCCAATACCAGCAAATGGCCCCATTAAACTAGTTTTAATCATCGAAATAGAGTCGGCATCATAATTATCAGGATCCTTAGCATTTTGTTCTTCCATTGAAGCAGAAATTCCCATAATAAATGACGTCATCTGCGGAGTACAGTTATAAAACTGCATATGCCGTTTATAAGCTTTTTTCTTGCCATCTAAATCATCAGCATATAGCTTATCTAAAATAGGCGCCATACCATACATAAAGCCCATATTCATCTGACGTTCATAGTTCCAAGAACACATAATCGCCATTGATCTCAGAAAAACTTTGCGCAAATCTTTTTTAGTAATTAAACTGCCAGATTTATCTGTAACGTCAGTTTTATCAGTCATTTTGCTTCCTCCCTTTACCATAGTTAACTTTGTCCATAATAAACGCTAGTAATACTGAGAAACATGTTAACCCGATAAGACTCAAATGAGAGTACGCCACAACTAAAAAACCAAACAAGAAATAAGGAAATAGCTTCTTGCTAAGCATCGTACTCAACAACATCGCAAAACCTAAAGCAGAAAGTAAATTACCAGCAACAGTTAAACCATGTGTAATTGCGTTAGGAATACTATCAACTATTGGCTTAATAGATGATGCACCAAAGTAAATAGTCACGAATATTAATGTAAAGTATAGAATACAATTTAATGCTAGCGACCACCATATATGAACATGTTGTGCGCGTTTAAAATCGCCCCGATCAATTGACTTATCAGCAGAATGGCTGAATTGCGAAATTAACATCCGCATTAAAATATCAATAAATTCTGCTGCTACGGCTACTGGTAAAGCAATAGCTAGCGCTGATTCAGTACTGGAACCTGATAAAATCGAAAATGCCGTAGCAATAACGCTTCCAATTTGCATATTAGGTGGAGCTGCTGCACCGATTGCAACAAAGCCCATTGAAATCAATTCCATGGAAGCACCTAAAATAATTCCCTGTTTTAAATCACCTAACACCAAACCTGTTAATGTACTTAAGATTAATGGTCGCCCAAGATTTTGACGTCCAAATATTCTTGAATCAAACACACCAAAGATAGAAACCAAGCCTAAGAGAACCGATTTTAAAAGCATTTAATTTTCCTCCTAAACAAAGCTAACTTTTTCAGGTGATACCGATGGGACTTGCTGTACAACAATCTTGATACCACTCTGAATAATGTTTTGTGTTGCTGCTAATTCATCACTATTCAAAAAAATTGTTTTAGCGTACTGTTTAGAACCATCTTTTTTAGCTACACCACCATAATTGATTTCTTTTACTTCATCTGGAATAATTTTAGCAACTTCATACGCTTCTTCAGGTCCTTTTACTAGAATCATAATTTGATCATTACTATTTTTTTCAATCGTATCTTTTATTTTAGCGATGGGAATAATATCTAGTTCACAATCAGTTGGTTTGGCCATTGATAAGGCCATCTTACTCATTTGATTATTGATAACTTTGTTATCAGCCACAATAATACGATTAATTGAATATTGTTTTACCCAAGAAAAAACAACTTGGCCGTGAATCAAGCGATGATCCACTCTGAATAGTTTAATCATTAAGCTTAACCTTCCTTCTCCTACATTGACTCAATTTTTTTGTTAACTGATAATATCCCTTCTCGACTTTCCTTTATCATCTTAGCAATATCCACATTAGATAATAAAGTGCCATTATTTCTTGCAATAATAACTTCAATTAATAGTTGTAAATTTAAACCTGAAATAATCTCAATTTTTTTATTTGAAGTTAATGCTTTAATAGCTTCATTGGCAGGCGTTCCTCCAAAGATATCAGTTAAAATTAAAATATCTTTTTTTTGACACTTGTTCATAATCAAATCTTTTAATAAATCTTCATAACTGTCAACGGACATATTTTCGACAAATGATGCAGTATAAAGTTTTAAATCAGTATTACCTAAAATTAAAGAAGCAGCTTGTATAAAACCATCACATAAACTACTATGAGTTGCTAAAATAATATCAAAATTCATTAAATCACCTGATTATTTAGTATTTCAAATGCCACATGTAACGTCGTACATCTAAGGAATGACCTCTTTCATAGGCTAAAGATTCCACAAGTTGTCTGATCAATACTCCAGATAAAATAGCAGCAATATATTCTTTAGCAGTATCATCTACAGAGTCTAATGGTAGTTCAGCTTGGTCAATAACTGTTAAGCAATCAGTATGTTGTTGAGCAAATTTTTCAACACGTTCATCCAAGAAACGTGTATTACCAATACTTTTCACTAATAAAAATGGCATATCGTAATCCGTTACTTCAAATGGGCCGTGGAAGTATTCACCTGAATGAATAACACCAGAGTTAATCCACTGCATTTCCATAAACCAGCACAGCGCTGTTGAATAAACTTCGCCATAATTAATACCGCTACCAATGGTATATATAGTAGAACTTCTTTTATATTTTTGTCCCCAAGCCGTAGCTGACTTAGAATGCTCCGCTTTGACTTTCACAGTTAAATCTTGTAATTTATTTAATTCATTAAAGCAAATATCCCATTTACCATCTCCAGTAAAATGTTTCAATAACTTAAAAATTAATCCATAAAAGACTGGCTTATTTAAATCGCTAGCATCTGCTTCAGTACCCCAATCATAATGAATCGGATACTCACTTGTTTCCCATAAAGGTGAACTATCATCATGTGAAAAGCTAATAGTTAAAGCTCCACTTTCTCTAGCCATTTTTGTAGCTTGAACAGTTTCCGGCGTAGTTCCAGAGTGTGACATGGAAACTACAATCGAATTTTCACCTAACATTTTAGGCTTATCATAAATAAATTCATTAGCAGTATAAACCTGATTAATTAAGGTAGATTGCTTGTCAAAAAGATACTGTCCCGGCATAAGAACTGCTTGTGATCCTCCGCATGCTACAAAGAAAATACTATTAAATGATCTCTTCGAAACAGCTGCTACTGCATTTTCAATTTGTGATACGTGCTCTTTTCTCATCTGCAAAACTTCCTTTATCTAGTTTAAAGATTATATAACATTATATAACCTTGTATTAAGTATACAATGATAGCGTTTTATAAAGCAAGTATATTTATTAAATAATTCAAATTAATTTAAATTTTACAAACAAAAAAGAAGCTAGGACCAAAAATATCGCTAATCTAAACGACATTTTTGATAATCCTAGCTTCAAAGCAAATTTGTCTCAACGTATTAAAACCTATAAACTTTTAAAATTTTATCATAAATTCAAATCGGTTTGGTAATTTAACGGCGACAAAGCGGTAGACCGCGTCACTAATTCGGCAATCAATTGTCGATACTGTTGCGCCGCATACTGCGCATTTTCTTGTGAACACTTGGTTAAATAATTTGCTAACATGGACTGATCACTAAACTCCTGCGCTGTACGGTCACTCTGGTGCAAAGCATAATTCAAGTGGGCTGTAATCTTTGTTTGATAATCTTTTAAAAGTGAACCAAATTCATGATAGTGACTATCAACCAAGACACCTGCCAATTTATAAAGCCAATAAGCAGACACACTATCATACTTCAGATCGCCTACTTGATAAAAATCGGGTGTTTCATTCATTCCTAAATAAAATGGCACATAAACACTTTGAGCACTAACCCCCATAGCCAACCACTGAACACAAGCAATGGCTGGACGCCAATTGGGACGAATTTGCAGTAAATGGGATTCTTGAGTTTTCGCCAAACTAATTGGACGGAATGGATGTTCCTGCTGATTTAAAATGTCATACGGTGTTTTTTCATAGTGCGAAGAGAGATACATTTTTGCGTCATCAATACTCAATTTATGTTGCGGCTGATGTAAGAAGGACAAGTTTTCACTCGTAGGCTGTTCATCAGTAACTCCGGAAAATTGTTGCTGTCCCCACCAAACACGGGGTGTATTATAATGTTCATCAAAAGCGGTCTGTGTTCCAAAAATTTGTCGAAAATTAAATCCAGATGTTGCAGGATTCAACTGATGCTCAATCACAAACTCTTTGAGATCATCTTTAAACATAAAATTATAATTATCTTCAAAATCAATTTCTTGAATGGCAACTTGATTGGCGACAACAGCATAACTATCATCAGGAATTCGTTGGGCGGCCCATTGATGACCGCAAACAATTTCCATATACCAAGCTTCTTGTTGGTCAGCAAATAAAACGCCATTGGATTCACAAGTGCCATATTTTTCCACAATACTGCCTAGACGTTCCACTCCTGCCCGGGCGGTTTTGACGTATGGCAAGACACAAGTTACCATTGCTTCTTCACCAATACCATCAGTCACCAAGGGATCGGCTCCTAAAGCGGTCGCATTGGTATAAGTACTTTCGGTGGCGCTCATAGCGACCCCAAATTCATTAAAACCATCCTCTTCAAATAGACCGTTCTTTGAGGTACATTCTGGAGTCGCTGTATATTTAAAGCGTTCTTTAGGCAACGGCATTTGAAAATGATTGGCTTGTGAAACAAATTGTTGTGCAGTCGTAAACTGTTGATGCTGATGTACTAGAAAATGTTTCGGTAACGCGGTATTAGCATCTTCATTGCGTCCAATAATAATTGAACCATCCAGGCTAGCATTTTTACCAATTAAAATACTAGTACAAGCACTGGTTCTATGTGGGGTTTCCATTGTTTGACCTTCTATCTAACATTATTTAATCAACTTATTTTAATTGTAGGCATGTTTATGCAGCAGTGCAACTAATCCCCCAATTAATCTTTAATTTTTCAAATTGCTATTGACACAAACGCCATATTTCGATAGTATATTAATGTTGATTCATTGGGTATTCGCCAAATCGGTAAGGCAACGGACTCTGAATCCGTAATTTGTAGGTTCGAGCCCTACATACCCAATCAGTTCTAAAACATCAAAATACCAACCAAAAGGTTGGTATTTTTTTATGTTATTAAATTTTTAAAATAAAATGAGCATTAGGTATCATAAAATTGGTTAGTACGCACGATGCTAGTTAAAAAATAATTGAAATAAAAAGCCCGATCTCTAAACTATTTATACTATCATAATACCTCTTCTTTTTGTCCATAACATTTCCTTCAGATTTCCCCCAGATCACGAAATATAATTTTTAACGGCAACTCGGGTGCCATCATGTTTAAAGACGTCTTTATCACAATTATTGCACCAATAATTGTGAGTATAACCAGCCAGTTGTTTTCTGAACTATTGCACAGCAAACACAATAAAAAGTGAGTTGCTAATTACAACAGCACAAAAAAAGCCATTCCTACCAGCATAGGAATGGCTTTTGTGTCATCATGCAGACGTCTTTATCTACATGTCAATTATAACACGACTATTTAAAAACTAACAACCTGCCGTTTTGGTAAACTTCAAAGAATTCAATTAACGCCTGATCAAACTGATTTTGCATCATTCGCACCAAAATTAAATTGTGGTAAATCCGTTCAGCAATTAAAACCAAAAAATGATATGCTTTGCAAACAGCAGCTTCCTTTGCAAAGCATATCATTTTTAAATTAAGAAAATATTCTATAGCTCAATACTTAATCATGCTTTTCATCACAGCCATTATTATTTAGTAAATTCTGGTTCATTTAAAGCATG
Source organism: Bombilactobacillus sp. ESL1197 (assembly GCF_058107145.1). Taxonomy (NCBI): domain Bacteria; kingdom Bacillati; phylum Bacillota; class Bacilli; order Lactobacillales; family Lactobacillaceae; genus Bombilactobacillus; species Bombilactobacillus sp. ESL1197. Next base: position 917,146 of record NZ_JBYLTY010000001.1, on the reverse strand, counting down.
TTGGGCAGCTAGATTGAGTAAGCTCCATTGCCGATCGAATCCGGGCTGGAAGAAGAAGTCCGCTTCTGCTAAATCTTCGACCGTCAATTGGTGTTGAATGGCTAAGGCTAAGACGTTAGCTTGTGCTGTAATATCATAAGTTGACAAGACTGCCCCTCCTAATAGCACATGACTTTGCGGATCAAAGAATAATTGCACGTAGACAGCTGGATTGTCGACACCACTAGGAACATAACTTGGCCGCAAAGTATCTTGGTAAAATGAACTAGCTAGCTGAACTCCTGCACGCTCGGCCGTGCTACTATTCAAACCACTTTGGGCAAAATGATAGTCAAACACACTCAAAGCTGACGAACCCACTACGCCCTTGAACGGCTGTGCCGGTTGTTCTTCAAATAAGTGTTGCACCACATAACGAGCTTCGCGCCGGGCTACCGTCGCTAAGGCAATGGGCATTTTTTGTCTAGCAGCTACCGAGTAAGCTAAGGTTGCATCCCCGATTGCATAAACATCTGGCAAATTAGTCCGCAAATATTCATCCGTCTGAATAAAACCACGTTCATCTAAAGCAACCGTACCTTGTAACCAGTCAGTTACCGGTTTGACACCTGCTGCTTGAATGACTAAATCACTGGGATAAGTAGCTTGCTTACTTTTGACGGCCTGAACTTGACCCGCTTGACCACTAAATTCCGTAATCTGGACATTAGTTTGAACATTAACACCTTGATCAGCTAAATGTTGACTTAAGATATCTGTTAACGGGGCATCTAAATACATTCCCAAAGGGCGCGCAATCACGTCTAATAAAGTAACTTTTTTACCAGCTTTCATGGCGGCTTCCGCAGCTTCAATCCCGATATAACCGGCACCAATGACCGTTACATTTTTAACCATTGGATCTGCTAATTTAGCCTTGATTTTGGTAGCCCAATCTAAGCCCCGCATCAAATAAACATTATCTAAATCAGTTCCTGGAACTGGCAGTGATTTGGGTTGGACACCGGAACTCAAGATTAGTTTATCATAAGCAACCGTTTGACTTTGCCCCGTTGTTACATCTGTTACTGCTACTGTTTTTTGATCACTATTAATCTGAGTCACCTGGTGATTACTTAAAATGTGCACGTTATCTTGCGGGAAACTCTCCGCGCTAAAGTTGCGGACATCATGAACATCAGTCACGCTGTCTTCCAAATACAATTCCATACCGCAAGACATAAACGAAATAAAATCGCCGGCCTCAAATAACGTAATCTCGACCTGATCATGATAACGATTGAGTAATTCCAAGATGGACTGATGACCACCATGAGAAGCACCAACAATTACAACTCTCTTTTTTTTCATAAAAAATCTTCCTTTGAAAAATTAAATTAGTGATCCCATCAAATTGCTATTATTGTAGCAATAATTATTCAATTTAATAACAATTTGAACACCACCATTAAAGTTAGCACATTGAATTATAGTTTTCAAAGTTAAATTGGCCTAACAATTTAACTAGGACCGTTTAAAAGCTAAATTAACCAGTAAAAACAATAGCTTAATTTTTATTTTTAAAAATTCATTTAGCTTATTTCACTGTTACTCTATAATAAGAAGCATAACTAACTTGAAAGGAATTTTGGCAATGAAACTTAATCAATTTGGTATTCAACCTACTACTACTGAACAAGAAATTAAAGAACTGCAACAAATCAAATTTCTGTCCAACAGCCAACTACAAAAACCAGCAGCCACACTTTTTGCAGAATTAATCGGTAACTGCTTTCCTGAATTAACTAATCCTACATTAAAAATGCAACAATTAGAGAACCTCATGGCTACCCCCAACTTGACTGTTGCCCAATATCTTCAGCAGTACGATTTTGTCTCACCCAATGTTTTTTATAATGTCTACTTTCAATTACTAGGTTTAGAAATTGACCAAGATTTCACCTTAGCGACACCGCAAAAAACGACAGTCAAATTAAATTACCCCGCTTTTGCGCATAATCATTTAACCACTGCGGAAGTTATTCATGGCTTTTACCAACTGTTAATTACACATACCGTCAACGGGCAAACGTATCTCGATGAATTAGCTAGTCGGGGGTACTTTGTTGAATTAATGAAGGAGCAGCAAGTGCCCCAACCGTTATTTTTTAACGGCAAAGCCCAGCCTGTATTTGACACAACACAATTAATTAACGAAGTCGTTTATGTCGAATCTAGTCAAGACACCGACCACGATGGCCAGCGCGATTTACTCAAAGTCGAAATTACGCGTCCTGCGGAAACCAATAACGGACTTAAAGTCCCTGTTTTGTACACGGCTTCACCTTACAACCAAGGTACTAATGATGCCGCCGGTCAAAAATTAACGCACGAAAATATGGGCTATCAAGAACCCAAACAGCCACAAAAATCTACACTTTCAAATACTCTACCGCAAAATCCACCCATTCCTGCCCCCCGTAAAATCCTGGGCCACACTACTCAAGTGGAACAGAGTTTCGGTAACCATTTTACGTACAGTTTAAATGATTATTTTCTGGCACGCGGCTTTGCGGTTGTTTATGCTGCTGGTATTGGCACCAAAGATTCCGATGGTTTTCGCACCTGCGGTGATCAACAAGAAACCATCTCGACCACTGCTGTCATTGAGTGGCTTACCGAAACACGTACTGCTTTCACCAATAAAACAGACCAAATTCAAATTAAAGCTTGGTGGTCCAACCATAAGATTGCCATGACGGGCCGGTCATATTTAGGAACCTTAGCGACTGCTGCGGCCACCACTGGCGTTAAAGGCCTAAAAACCATTATTAGTGAAGCTGCAATTTCCAGCTGGTATGACTATTACCGTGAACACGGTCTGGTCGTGGCTCCTGGCGGTTTTCAAGGCGAAGATTGTGACGTTTTAGCTGAGGAAACTTTTTCTCGGCAAAAACAAGCGGGTGATTATCACAAAGTTCAACAGCGCTGGCAACAACATTTACAACAAATCACCCAGGGTCAAGAACGCGAAACTGGTAATTATACTGATTTTTGGGAACAACGCAATTACCGCCATCAAGCCCAAAATATTAAAGCTGACGTTATTTTAGTGCACGGCTTAAATGATTGGAATGTCAAACCTAAAAATGTACAAAAATTGTGGGCCAAATTACGTGATTTGCCAATTACCAAGAAGTTGATTTTACATCAGGGACCCCACATTTATATCAATAATAATCGTTCGCTAGATTTTAACGATATGATGAATCTCTGGTTATCCTACAAACTTTATGATGTGGATAATCAAGCTGACCAGATTTTACCAACTGTGCTCATTCAAGATAATACAGTTCCAGAAACGTGGCACACCTATGAAGACTGGTGCAGTCCAGCTAATCCTGTACAAACTTACTATTTATCAGATCATTATTTAACCAAGCACCAACCACAAGCCATTGAAAAAGCAAGCTTTACTGATCGTTCACATTGTTTTTTGACCTATTACAATAATGCCAAACAATGGCATGACAACTTAATGAATCTCAACTATTCGACCTTAGCCAACAACCGACTAATCTTTTTGAGCGATAACCCTAATGATCAACTAATTATTGATGGTCGTCCCACAGTTCACTTACGGGTTGCTAGTTCTGATAAGCAAGGCTTCTTAAGTTTGCGCTTAGTCGATTTTGGCACCGCACAACGGCTCAAACCACTCCCCACTACTTTGGCTGCCCAAGCCTATGATCAGGGTTATCATTATCATTCAGAAGATTTAAAAGAATACGAATTAGATTCCCAACGAAGCGACTATCAATTAATTTCTTTAGCACATATTAATTTACAAAACCGCCACAGCCCGAGCCAAGTCGAAAGAGTAACTCCCAATCATTTTTATGATATTGACGTGCAGTTGCAACCTACTCATTATAAATTAAGCAAATTTCATCAACTGGGATTAATAATTTATTCCAGTGATTTTGAAATGACCAATCGTCCTAATAGTATTATTGACTATACCTTTGAGTTAAGTCATTGCTCTTTAGATATTCCCCACTTATAATAATGATAATTATATTTTAAAGGGGTCATTTAGTATGCCAACTCATTACTTGCTTTGGGGTCTCTGGTTGATTGTTGTCGGCAGTCTAGTCGGCTTAAGTATTAGTCTGGCTCAAAATAAGTTTCGCTTATTAAACGGTGCCTTGGCTAATATTCTCGTTTTTACGCTCGGAATTGCTTTAATCTTAACCGTTGAAACCATGCATAACCCTTTGCTGTACCAAATCGTCTACTGGATTGTCGCTGCTATCACTACTGCAATTCTGATCTTTTACGCTTCTTTAGGATTGTTACTCCTTTGGAATGCGGTTATTGTCTGGCAACACGAAAGTCATTCATTGGCTAATAATTTGACATTAATTTTAGGACTAGTACTTGTTAGCATTCCTATTATTAAATTATGTACGCGCCATTTTCTATCGCCGACTTTCTTTAATTTATATAAGCACATTGTTATACCCATCGTTGGCTATGTTGTTTTTTGGTTTTTAGCCTTTGTAACTTCTTTTTTAATCACAAGGCTCTATCGACCACGCTTCAATCAAGATTACATTATTATTTTAGGTGCGGGATTATTACACGGTGATCAAGTTTCGCCCCTGTTAGCAGCGCGAATCAATGTAGCTTTAAATTTTGCGCAGAAACAATTTCAAAAAACAGGCTACTTTCCGTTAATCATTTGTTCCGGCGGCCAAGGAACAGACGAAACGATCCCTGAAGGTCGTGCTATGAAAAATTATGTTTTACACCAAGGTATTGCGCCGCAAAATGTGCTGAGTGAGGAACAATCACGTACTACGTATGAGAATATGCTTTTTTCGAAAAAAATTTTACAAGCCAAACACATCAATTTACAAAATGGTATTTTTGCCACCAGTGACTATCATACCTTTCGTGCAGCCGGTTACGCTCGTTATGTTGGCTTAAATATCACTGGTATTGGTGCGAAAACGAGTCACTTTTTTGTGCCAAATGCTTTTTTACGGGAATATTTGGCCCTGTTAAATAATCATAAAAAATTTCATATTATTTGTTTGAGTTTGATTTTAGTAGGTTCACTTTTTGATGTTTGGGCAGTCCTAACCAATTAACCATTAACCCAAATATTTGCTTCAAAGCTGAACATTTAATCATATGTAATAAAAAGTAGCTAGTAACAATCATCATCCTGTGACTGTTACTAGCTACTTTTTATCGCTTAACTTATAACAATTGATCTTCAATCAAACATTGCGCAATTTGGACAGCATTCCAAGCAGCACCCTTTAATAGATTGTCAGCAACCACCCACAAGTTAAAGGCTCCCGGATTTTCTGAATCTGCACGCAAGCGTCCAACAAACGTTTCCCGCTTACCAGCAGCCGTAAGTGGCTGCGGATAAAGTTGCTGTTGAGGATCATCTTGGACAACCACACCGGGTGCTTGTACTAACAGTTCACGTAATTGGTTCGCAGTAGCACTTGTATCTTTGACAGTGAAATAGACTGATTCACCATGACCAATCGCTACCGGTACCCGAACACAAGTTGCTGTGACTTTGAGTTGAGAATCGTCCATATCTTCTCGTAAAATCTTTTTAGTTTCATGAATCATTTTCCATTCTTCATGGGTATAACCAGAGTCCTCAAATACATCAATCTGTGGTAATAAATTAAACGCTTGCGGATAATGTTTACGATCACCCTTGGTTGGTAAAATTTCCGCGGTTAAAGGTTCATTATTTAAATACTGTCGAGTTTGGGTTAATAACTCATTTAAAGCGGATTGTCCCGCACCAGAAACTGCTTGATAAGTGGAAACAATCACTTGTTGCAAACCAAATTTTCGATCAATGGGAGCTAAAGCCATTAACATTTGAATCGTGGAGCAATTAGGATTAGCAATAATGCCATGGTGATGCGCCAAAGCAGTTCGATTAACTTCTGGAATCACCAGAGGTACCTCGGGATCCATCCGAAAGGCACTGGTATTATCTACACAAATCGCTCCAGCAGCTACCGCATGCGGCAGTAAACGTTTGGAGACTGCGCCACCAGCTGAAGATAAAACCAAATCAACGTTTTTAAACGAATCTTCGGTCGCTTCTTGAACGGAACATGTGGTCTCACGAAAATGTAATTTTTTACCAACTGAGCGTTTAGAAGCTAATAATTTTAAATTTTTTACTGGAATTTGTGTTTGTGCTAATTGTTCAATCATTCTGGTACCCACGGCACCAGTAGCTCCTAAAATTGCTACATTGTACTCTTTCATCTTTTCAATCTCCTAATTACTTTTTACTTCAGTAACCAATCACGCATTTGCTGGACCGCTTGCTGTAATTTCTCTTGACTAGCAGCAAAGGAAAAGCGAATGTAGCCTTGACCTGCTTGGCCAAATGCTCGCCCGGGCGTACAGCCAACTTTGGCTTTTTGCGCTAACAACCGCGCAAATGCTAAATCATCATCACCAAAGCGAGCCGGTATTTTGGCAAACATATAAAATGCTCCTTGCGGTTTGACTGGGGTAAAGCCCAAATTAGTTAACTCTTGGAACAAGTAATCGCGCCGCTGTTGGTACAAGTTTACTGCTTGCTGGGGATCTGCATCTCCTTGAATTTGCAGTGCTTCGGTCGCCGCCGCTTGTGACGGATTGGGCGGACAAGTTACTAAAAAGCCGTGCATTTTGGCAATTAATTGAATCCAAGGTGCTGGTGCTACCACATATCCAGCCCGGTAACCGGTCATCGCATGTGATTTTGATAAACCATTAACTAACACGGTGCGTTCACTAGCAAATTGGGCAATCGACTCGTGTTGACAGTGGTCATACGTCAATTCACTATAAATTTCATCAGCAATAATCCCTAAATGATAGTTGCGACTAAGCTGCGCCAATTGCTGCAATTGTTGGTGAGAATATTCTTGACCAGTGGGATTTCCCGGGTAATTTAAAATTAAAAATTTAGCATTCGGATGTTTATTTAGAGTAGCTGCCAATTGCTCCATTGCCAAAGTAAAATTAGTGGGCGCAGTGTTAATTTCTATCATCTTGGCTCCTGCCAATTTTAATAGCGGAAAATACAACGCGTATGTGGGTGTTGGGATTAAGACTTCATCACCTGGATTAACTAAAGCAAAAATCGTTGCTGTCAATGCCTCCGTTGCCCCAACTGTGGCAACGATTTCCGTTTCTGGGTCATACGCTAATTCGTATTTGCGTTTTAAATATGCACTAATAGCTTGCCGCAATGCAACTGTCCCTTTTTGTGGCGAATAATGTGATTCATTTCGTTGAATACTAGCAATTGCCGCTTGTTGAACATGCAATGGTGTATCCAAATCTGGTTCGCCTAACGTTAATTTCAAAATCCCCGGAATATCGGAAATTTCTTGATCAAATTGCCGAATTGCCGAAGGTTCAATGGCTGCTAAGGTTTGATTACCTGCTGATTGTAAATCATCTGCTAATTGTGGCATGCTATTAACTTCCTCTATAAAATATTTTCTAAGCCCCAAACTAGTTGAGTCAATTGTGGCACCTTGTCTAAGGCCACATCAACGCCGCGCATAAATGAGCTGCGATCAAACGAATCTTGACGAATACTCAAAGCTTCACCTGGTCCGCCAAATAAAACTTCCTCGTGAGCTAAATAACCCGGTAAGCGAACTGCATGAATGGCTACGCCCTCATGATCTAACCCCCGAGCTGCTTGGGCAAAAGTTGGATTAGAACGTGCCACTTTACGACCAGCTTGAATCTTGCGTGCCGTATTCAAAGCGGTTGCTGAAGGCGCATCCTTTTTATCTGCATGATGCAGTTCAATCACTTCTGCGTCTGGGAAATATTCAGCCGCCATTTGGGCAAAACGCAACAACAACACCGCCGATAAGCCAAAATTAGGGGCAATCAAACCGCCTAAATTTTGTCGTTGTGCTAAATTTGTGAGTTCTTGAACTTGTTGTTCATCTAAACCACTAGTTCCAATAATTGGTCGCATTTGGTGATTTAATGCAAATTGCGTATTTTCAAAGACGGCTTGCGGCGTTGTAAAATCTAGCCATAAATCATAAGTTTGGTCAATTTGTTCCAATTTAGTAAAGCGTTGCGTCGTGGAACTGAGTTCTAAATCAGTTGTGTCAGCCTGGGGCGCCAAAATGGCCGCCACTTCATAATTGGACTTATTTTGAACTAATTGAACTGCTTGTTGACCCATTTTGCCCGTCGCACCAGCTACTAAAACTTTATACATTATTTATCCTCTTCCAAGTCAAAACTTAAATTATCACTTAATTGCTGAACTCCTAACGCTTGGGCCACCTGCGCTTCTTGATCAGACGTTAAAGTTGCAATTGGTAACCGACAACTCCCCGTTGTAAAACCTTGAGCATTTAAACTAGCTTTAACAGCAGACGGTGATGGATACATAAATAACGCATGCATCTTAGGGGTTAACAACCGTTGCCAAGCTCCAGCTTGCGCCACATCACCCGCAGCTAAAGCCGCGTACATTTTGGTCATTTCTCTTCCATATAAATGGCTGGCTACTGAAATAACTCCTTTAGCACCTAATACTTTTGCTGTCAAAGCTTGTTCATCTTCGCCAGTATAAACGGCAAAGTCTTGAGGAACTGCTTGAATAATGGCTTGTAAATCCGTTAAGTTTTCGCATTCCTTAACGCCGATAATATTCTTATTGTGTGCTAAATGGATAACGGTTTCTGGTCGCATGCTAACACCAGTCCGCCCTGGAATATTGTAAATCACAATTGGTAGCGGACTTTGGGCCGCTATGGCTTCATAATGGGCAATCATACCGCGTTGATCAGGCTTATTATAATAAGGAACTACTACTAAAACGGCATCAATTCCAGGAATTTGCCCGACTTGCTTGGTAAAATCAATTGTCGCTTGTGTGTCATTAGAACCACTACCAGCCACAATCGGTACGCGGCCATTAATGGTCTGACTAAAATGTCGATACAAAGCTAATTTTTCTTCATTAGACATCGTAGCTACTTCGCCCGTAGTTCCGCCAACAATAAAACCTTGACTACCAGTCTGTAGTAAATGTTCAATCAATTGATCCAAACCATCAAAATCAATTTGATTATCTTCAGTAAAAGGTGTCACAATCGCTGTCATTAATTCTACTTGTTCAAACATTATTCTTCCTCCTATTGTCCCATTCTCTGTTCCAAAAACTTCCGGCCCACGCGTACACCTACTGCCAAAGCCGCTTCATTCGGCTGCAATTGGGCAGTGTGTAAACTCGCAGAACTCTGCACTCCCAACCAAAACATTACACCAGGAAAATGATGCAACAAATACCCAAAATCTTCACCAGTCATAGCCGGTTTGGTTTCTACCAATTCAATCTGTGAATCGCTTTGACAAGAATCCATAAACAATTTGGTTAATTGCGGATCATTGACTACTGGCAAATAGCCCCCTTGATTAAGCTTTAACTGAACTTGCAAATCAAAACTTCGCGCAATGCCATGAGCTATATCATCTAGCCGTTGCCCAATTTTTACAATCATGGGTTGATCCAACCCCCGAATTGTCCCAGCTAAATGGGCATGACCAGCAATAATATTCCGAATTGTTCCAGCGTTCAGCTGACCAAAAGTAACTACCCCACTGGCTAGGGGATCAATATTGCGAGCTACTATTGTTTGGGCTTGGTTAACAAACTCTGCGGCCGCCACAATCGCATCATGGGCTTTTTGGGGAGCAGCTGCATGCCCACCTTTGCCAATAAAATCAACATCAACCTCGGTAGTTCCAGCAAATAACGTGCCCTGGCGACAACCGATTTGGCCGACTTTCAGATCGGGATTAACATGCAAGGCATAAAATTCGTCTGGCCGAAATTGCCCAGTAAATACGCCTGATTTTTCTGCTATAACTGCACCACTATCACTTTCTTCCGCTGGTTGAAAGAAGAATACTAAATTATCTTGTGGTTGGTGCTCCGCAAAATATGCTAAAATCCCCAAAGCAATCGTTAAATGAAAATCATGCCCACAAGCGTGCATGACACCAGCATGCTTAGATTGATAGCTTAAGTTAGTTGCTTCGGTCAATGGTAAGCCATCCATATCTGCCCGATAACCCAAAGTTCTTTTCGGATCCGTACCTTGAACATGAACCAAAATGGCCGTTGGTAATTGATTAATCGTTTGTACTGTTAGATATTGCTGTGGTAATTGCGCAATAATTTGTCTTAAGTAGGCAGACGTTTGCGTTTCTTTTAAAGCTAGTTCGGGGATTTGGTGCAAGTGGCGCCGAATTTGAATTAAATCTTCATCTAATAGCATTAATTTCACAACTTTCGTAAGTCAGATTCTAAACCGGTTTTTTGCTGTGTTTGAGTATCAACTTGTTTAATCACTTTCGCCGGTACCCCCGCCACCACACTATTGGCAGCCACATCCTGGGTCACTATTGCTCCGGCTGCTACAACTGCATGCGATCCAATTTTCACCCCCTCTAAAACTACAGCATTAGCACCAATTAAAACATCATCACCGATAACAACGGGCTGGGCAGAAGCCGGTTCAATCACACCAGCAATCACGGCGTTAGCTCCGACATGAACCCGTTGACCGATCTGAGCGCGCCCACCGATGACTGTGCCCATATCAATCATGGTTTTGGCACCAATTTGAGCACCAATATTGATCACGGCCCCCATCATCACCACGGCCTGATCACCAATTTGTACGTGATCACGAATCAAAGCTCCAGGTTCAATCCGCGCATTAACATTCTGAATATCTAACAAAGGCACCGCTGAGTTACGCGCTGTTACTGTTAAATGTTGAGCTGTAATGACACTTTGGTTAACTTGCAAGAACTCTTGTATCTGAGCATAATCGCCATAAACAACTCCGACTTGCTCGCCAACAAAACTTTCAACCCCAGCTATCGCTTGTAACTTAGATAAATCGCCCTTAATTACTACTTGCACCGGCGTTTTCTTGGGTGCTTGACTAATAAAATTAATAATTTCTTGTGTATTCATCACAAATCACTCTTCTCCAGTTACTTGATAATCTTGATCTAAACGAAGTAAATCCATCGGTGTTTCTCGTTTGACAACTACTTGGCTATGCCCACGTTCGGCAAAAACCACTGCCGGACGTGCTACGCGGTTATAGTTGGAAGCCATTGAATAACCATAAGCACCCGTATCCAAGATTGCTAAAATATCGCCCGGCTGCGTTGGCGGTAAAGGTTGATTCTTAACTAAGATATCACCAGATTCACAATAACGTCCTGCAATAGTTACCGTTTGCGTCGTTTTAGCTTGTGGTGCTTTCGCTAACACAGCAGTATAATCCGCTTGGTATAAAGCGGGGCGAATATTATCACCCATGCCCCCATCTACCGTGACAAAATTACAAATCCCAGCCACTTTTTTATGGGTTCCAATTGAATAAAGACTGACTCCGGCGGCCCCGACTAAAGAACGTCCCGGTTCAATCCAAATTTCTGGTAAAGGTTGTGAAGCTAATGGCCAAGCTTGTTGTAATGTTTGAACAATGGCTTGAACAAATTGCTTAGGAGCCAAATCCTCGTCACTTGCAACATACTGAATACCAAAGCCGCCGCCAAGATTTAAGACTTGTGGTACAAATTGAAATTTTTGGTACCAACTGGCGACTAACTGACATAACTTTTTAACTAACAATTCAAAACCTTCAACAGCCATGATTTGGGAACCGATATGGGCATGTAAACCAATAACTTGTAATTGTGGTTCTGCCAAAGCCTGTTGTAAGGCAGCTTGTGCTTGCTGTGATTGCACATCAAAGCCAAACTTGCTGTCAATTTGCCCAGTTTGATCATATTCATGGGTATGTGCTGAAATACCAGGCGTAATGCGTAGCATAATCGCCACTTTTCGCTGAGGATAACTTTCGTGTAGCAATTGTGTCAACATGTTTAATTCATCAAAATTGTCAACAATGATGACTCCAATCTGATTTTGCACGGCGTAATTTAATTCTGATAATGATTTATTATTACCATGAAAACTAATCTGCGCGGCGGGAAAACCGGATTGTAATGCCGTCATCATTTCTCCTAAAGAAACTACATCAACATGTACTTGTTCTTGTTGCATCACTTGATAAATAGCTTTCACAGCAAAAGCTTTGCTGGCATAACTAATCGTGGCGTTAACGCCGGCTTGTTGAAAAGCTTGCTTAAATTGATGAACTTGTTGCCGAATTTGGGCGACATCATACACAACCAATGGTGTTTGATATTTATGTGCTAAATCCAGGGCATCGCAGCCCCCGATTGTCAAATGTCCTTGCGCGTTTAATGCCATTGCTGACTGCATGATTGCGACCTCCAGTAAAAATAAAAATTAATAATAAAAAAGGTCCTTTTGCTCGCTTTCGAACAAAAGAACCCATCATTCATTGCTAAAATTATGGCATTAGTTTGTCGTAAGCGCTCCGTAGAGATATTTTTCTACGACAGTCCATAATTTATTCAATTATGTCCCAGAATTTAAGCCCCGGCCTTTGGACTTAATCCTTCGGCAATCGCCCCTTTCACTATATTCTCAGCTGACCAGCTCCTATAGTTACTCTTGTTGATTGCGACCTCTTCGATATATAAAATATTATAATTAATTAAAATATTTGTCAAGCTATTTTAATTTATTTCGGCAGATAGTTAAAAAATAAGTAGTTGCAGATTAAAAAATAAATGTTAGAATGCAAATTAATCCCCTAATAATTTTAATAATTGGGTAATAATTGATCAAGCAGAGAGGAATTCGTTAGTTATGAAAGTTATTAAATTTGGTGGTAGTTCGCTAGCCACTGGTTCACAATTTCAAAAAATTATTGCCATTATTCGAGCTGATCCTCAGCGCCGCATTATCGTTACTTCCGCTCCCGGTAAAAGATTTTCCCAAGATACCAAAGTAACCGATTTGCTAATCAAATACAGTCAATTAGTTATTAACCATCAGGATTTTACCCCCATTGTGACCGAAATTTGGCAACGTTACGTCGAGATTGCCCAAACTTTTGGTTTATCGAGTCTGCAAATTGCTGACTTAAAGCACCAATTAGACATTTTACCCACTACCACTTTCGCCAATAATGATTATTTAACCGCCGCGTTTAAAGCCCATGGTGAAAAGTTAACCGCCCAATTATTAGCCCTGATCTTGCAACATCAAAATCTTGATGCCCAATACATATCACCGCAAGATCTCGGTTTATTAGTTAGTGATCAACCTCATGATGCTGAAGTTTTAGCGCAAACTTATCTTAACCTCAAAAAAATTAAGCTCCAACACCAATATTATATTGTGCCCGGTTTTTATGGCCTCACGGAAAAGCAACAAATTGCGACCTTTTCCCGCGGCGGTTCTGATATTACTGGGGCCATTTTAGCTAAGGGATTTCAAGCTGATCTTTATGAAAATTTCACAGATGTCGACGCTATCTATGCGGCTAATCCCCAAATCGTTGAGCATCCTCAAGCTATCAAAACTATGACTTACCGGGAATTACGTGAATTATCCTATGCTGGTTTTTCTGTTTTTCATGATGAAGCGCTCATTCCGGCCATTCAAGCCCAAATTCCAATTAATGTCAAAAATACTAATCATCCCGATTTACCAGGAACTTTAATTGTACCTGAAAAAGACTTTCACCCTCAACAATTAATGACGGGGGTGGCCACGTCCAACCATTTTGTGGCTCTCTATTTGCACCGTTATTTACTCAACAAAGAAGTGGGCTTCACACTCAAATTACTACAAATTTTTTATAAATATCATATCTCTTACGAACATATGCCTTCTGGAATTGATGATGTTACAATCATCTTTGATCAACGCCAATTTACACCTCAAATCGCCAAACAAATGTGTCAAGAAATTCAAGACACGCTTCATCCCGATCAATTAGAATGGATCGATGATTACGCCATTACAATGATTGTTGGCGAAGGTTTCCGCCAAAAAATTGGGGTCTTAAAAAAGATTATTGATCCGTTAGCACACGCCCATATTGGTTTACACATGATTAATCAAGGGGCTTCTCGTATTTCTATTATGATCGGTACCAAACAATCAGACGCTGATAAGGCCGTGCGGGCCATTTATCATAGTTTTTTCGAATAGGAGACTTTAATATGGTGCAATTACTCAAAGTTCATGGTTCACTCAATCAATTCTTATTGCTGGACCAAACCCTTTTACAACAACCATTAACTACTCAAGAATTACAATTATTAGTCCAAACTTTAACCCAGATTCCCGCTTTGCAGCCAGTTGACGGTTTACTTGTCGTGGATCAAGCAACGGAGCCAACAGCCTTAGGTCAAATGCAAATTTTTAATGCGGACGGTTCAATAGCCTTAATGTGCGGCAATGGTTTACGAACAGTGGCCCGCTATTTAGCAGATAAATTTCAGCAAGATGATTTCACTGTGGAAACTTCACAAAAAAGTTTACACGTCAAACGTTACCCCAATTTGGCACCCAACGTGCCAGCCTTTGGCGTGGAAATCTCCCCCGTCAGTTTTGAACCACAGACTGTCGGTTTAACTACTCCAACAGAGCCAGTCATCAATCAGGTCATTCCCACGATTGATCCTGACTTAAAATTTACCGCTTTAGCCGTTCCCAATCCGCACTTGATTACTTTTGTACCAGAAATTGATACAACTCGTTTGCAACAGCTCGGCCAACAATTAAATGACCACAATCCTGAATTACCTGACGGAGTTAATCTAAGCTTTGTTAAAATTTTGGGACCGCAAACAATTTTTGTGCAAACTTTTGAACGCGGTGTCGGTTTAACCAACGCGTGTGGGACCGCAATGTCTGCGGCCAGCTTAGCTTTAGTCTTAAATTATCCGCAAAAAGCCCAGTTAGAACAACTACTTCAAGTTTACAATCCGGGCGGTATGGTTCAAACCAAAGTTCATCACCAAGCCGATCAATACTGGATGGAATTAATTGGTAATGCGACCATCATGGGCCAAACGCAGTTGTCAGAAGCTTGGTTACATCAGCCCCAAGCTACGGACAAGATTAGTTTGCAAAATGACAGTGAAGCCATTGCATACCGTAATTGGACTCAACAGCTAAAACTTTAAAATAACAATAAAATGAGGCTAGAACAATAAGATTACGCTCTTATTATTCCAGCCTTATTTTTGTTTTAATTTAAAATAATTGAGTTTTTAAGATTTGGCTTTTTGGTTCAAATACGAATGCCGAATACCATAACAGAAATAAACAATTAAGCCAATGATAAACCAACCTAAGGCATACCACTTAGCTTCTTTACTCAAGCCCCAAAAGACTAAGAGTGAACCTAAAAAGCCTAGTAATGGCATAACTGGGTAAAAGGGCATCTTAAATCCAGGTTCCGGCAAATCTTTGCCTTCGCGCTTCCGTAAGCCGTAAATTCCTAATGTAACAAACATAAATGCAATTAAAGTTCCGGCCGAAACTAATTGTGACAAAATACCAAATGGGAAAATAGCGCCCACGATTACATCAACAATCGTCAAGACTAAAACAGCATGATTAGGCCGATTTTTTTGATCCAAATGACCAATCCACTTAGGTAACAAACCATCACGGCCAAAAGAATACAATAACCGTGAACCGGCCATCATCATTCCAATTAAAGCGGTAAACATACCAATAACCGCCACGGCTTGCACAATAGCTGCCACTAAACTATGACCGCTATGCCGTAACGCCCAACCAACCGGTTCAGCATTATTAGCATATGCAGTATACTTAAACATCCCCACCAAAACTAACGAAACACAAACAAACAAAAACACCGCAATTAATAACGAGCCTAAAATGCCCCGCGGCATAGTTTTTTGTGGATCCTTAGCTTCGGCTGAATTAGCTGCAATTGAATCAAAACCAATATAAGCTAAGAAGATCATCGAAACACCCGCATAAATACCACGCCAACCGCCAAAGGCACTACCATCAGGGTTTAAGTGATACTTAGGAATAAACGGTACATAATTGTGCGGATGAATTGCAGTTAAACCAACGACAATAAATAACAAGATTGCTAAAACCTTGCACACGACTAACACATTTTCTACTCTAGAAGCTTGAGATGCACCTAACGATAACAAAAGAGCAACCGCAATAATTACCACAGCAGCAATTAAGTCAATGCCGCCACCGGCGGTTCCAATCGGATTCGCTAAAAATTTGGGCAATTGCAAACCTAAAGGTTCAATCAATCCCCGAAAATTGGCCGAAAGACCAGAACCAACAAAGGCCACCGCAATGAAATACTCTGCTAATAATGCCCAACCGGCAACCCAACCAAAAAATTCACCAAAAATCACATTAATCCACGAATAAGCGGAACCCGCAAAGGGCATGGCTGAAGCCATTTCTGAATAAGCAAAGGCCACTAATCCAGCAACAATCGCCGCTGCTAGGAACGATAACACTACCGCCGGTCCAGCATGTAAAGCTGCCACATCACCAGGTAAAGTAAAAATGGCCGTCGATACAATGGTTCCCACTCCTAGAGCCAAAAAGTCCTTTGTTGTTAAAGATTTAACTAAGTGTGAATCCTTTGATTCATAAACACTCGGATCTTCTTTTCGAAAAATCCGCTCCTTAATACTCGCCATAAAAATGCCTCCCATAACTTTGTTGCTTTAATGAAACTTCATTAGAGTATGGTTAACATTTTCTAACAAAAATATAAATTTGTCAATCTTTCATTTCTACTTTTAGCTATTTATTCAAAAATAGTATTTTACGGATAATTTAATGTGCCTGAAGCATAGAGAAAGGCCTAATTATTAGGCCTTTCTGAGATTAATTCTTAACTTCTTTACATTTCGTGCATTGCGTGTAAATGGTAAGTTCGTGGTTGCTTAGGATCGTAAACTTCAATTTGCGCCATCATGCCGGTATCTTCATGCTCCAAAATATGACAGTGGTACATAAAAATACCTAAAACATCAAAGCGAACTCGAATGCGCACCGTTTCGCCAGCATTAACACCCACTGTATCCTTAAAACCGGTTTCGTTAGGATACGGGGCTTGACCATTACGACTAATTACTTGAAAATGACAACCATGCATGTGAAATGGGTGAATCATCCCCCCACAAGTATCATTAGTATTCGTAATTTCCCAATCAACGGTTTGTCCTAATAATTGTTTGCGATCAATTCGCGTCATATCAAAGCGCCGACCATCAAGCAAGACCTCATCATCCATTCCCGACATTACAACCTTTTGAACCGGAGCTTGTTCATCAGCTTGCCACTGCGGAACATCGAATAACTGATCGGGAATAGTTTGTTTAGCTTTAGTCATGGCACCAATTTCAAAAGTACATAAAACCGTATCATCAGACAGCAACTGTACTTGATCGCCAACTTGACAATCACTAAAATCAACCACAATTTCAGCTCGTTCAGGAACAGTTAACATTAAACGATCTAAATCAATAGTTTGTTTTAAGAAACCACAGTCTCCCGCAATTTGCGTAAAACGGCGCCCATCATTAAAGTGCAACCGAAACTCACGTCGATTAGCAGCATTTAATAAACGTAACCGCACTTGCGGAGTCGTCACCTTAAACACACCATTGATCGTACCGTTCACTAACGGATACTCACCTAAAGTCCCATCCACATCATAATCGGCTTGATAATCCAATTGATTATCATGATAGGAGCGATCTTGCAGAATTAGTGGTAAATCATCGACACCGTATTCTTGAGGCAGTGGTAAGGTTTTAGCATGTTCATCAGTAACAATTACCATGGCTGCTAAACCATTCCAGACTTGGCGGGCTGTATTGGGACACGGATGTGGATGCATCCAATCTGTTTGCGCCCCTTCTTGATGCAATGTAAATTCAATATCGCGCGCTTGGCCAGGCAAAATGGGAGCATGGGGACCACCATCAGTAATGGGACCCGGAATGTTTAACCCATGCCAATGTAACGTCGTGGTTTCGGGTAAGTGGTTTTCAATATGCACATGATAATGCCAACCATCATGCAAGACAACCGTTTGTCCCAAAATCTCAGCATTATAGCCCCAGGTCTTGGTTAATTCACCTGGTAAAATCGCAGCTTGTGACTCCTGAGCCACTATGGTATACCATACCTCATGATCTTGAACTTTATCTGGCTTTAAAATTGGCGGAATCCTGAGCGCCTTACTAGGCACCTGCGGCAACGTCAGTTTTTTATAACCACCATCATGTAGGTCATAGACGTTTTCATCATAAAAATATTCTTGATAAAATGGTCGTTGACTCAAATTAATCACTCCTTTTCACAATTTGATCATAACACACTCTGCGTTTAGGAGAAATCAAACCGAACGCTTCATCGTAACATCGGTTACTTGAAAGCCCAACTTTTGATAGAGATGCTGTGCCTTGTGATTAATTCCAAATACGTGCAAGCCGAGCTCTTGATAACCCAAATCATGTGCCTGATGAATCACCAAATTTAAAGCTTCTTGTCCCAAGCCTTGATCTTGAAAAGTATCCAAGATGGCAAAATCATATAAAAACAAATACGGTCGTGCTGAGTAATCACTATCCATGACTTCCGCTAGCCAAACGTAACCCACTGTTTGCTCAATATTTTGCACCACATACAAAAAATTGTGGTAAGTATGTTGTTGATCCGGTAGCAATAATTTAAACTCTTCCTCCGCTCGAAATAATGCTTCCTGCTTCGTCCAAGCGTGATTTAACATCTTTTGCTGTGCATATTCTTTTGTTTGCGAACTAAAAAAGCTTTGAAATTGTTGATCATCCATTGTCTTTAATACTAAATCTGTCATATTCATTGACCTTCCTTGCCAAATTCTAAATAAATAGTAGCTTTTATATTTTTTTAAAGTTAAAATATTACTGATATTCAAGGGGGTTCTTTGATGGCGACAAAAATTAGCATTATTGTACCATGCTTTAACGAAGAAGAAACGGTGGAGCTATTTTATCAAGCTATCGTTCATACTTTTCAAAAATTACCAGCATATGAGCCGGATATTTTATTTATTAACGATGGCTCAACCGATCACACCTTACAAAAATTACGCCAATTACACGAAGAGCCAACCATTGAAAGCCACTATTTATCTTTTTCCCGGCAATTTGGGAAAGAAGCCGGCATTTATGCAGGGCTGAAAAACGTTGACGGCGAATTAGTGACAATTATGGATGCTGATCTACAAGATCCCCCCAGCATGTTGATTCAGATGGTTCACCTCTTAGAAACCACGGATTACGATTGTATTGGTACTATGCGCCAAGATCGTAGTGGTGAACCACCGATTCGTTCCTTCTTTTCCAACCTTTTTTACCGCATCATCAATAAAATTTCCGACACGCAAATCATTCCGGGTGCCCGCGATTTTCGCCTAATGCGCCGCGATATGGTCAATGCTATATTAGAGATGACTGAATACAATCGCTTTTCGAAAGGAATTTTTTCTTGGGTTGGCTTTAAAACTAAATATTTACCATATAAAAATGTCGAACGAGTTGCTGGCAAAACTAGTTGGAATTTTTGGAGTTTATTTAAATATTCCGTCGAAGGCATTACTGATTTTTCCACAGTGCCCTTAATTGTAGCAGTTTGGCTCGGCTTAATTGTCATGTTCTTAGCTTTTGTAGCTCTATTATTTATCGTCGTGCGTTCTTCGATTTTTGGCAACCCGACCAAAGGTTGGTCTTCTTTAATTTCCATCATCCTCTTTTTAGGCGGTATGCAATTATTTTTCCTAGGAATTATTGGTAATTATATTGGCAAAATCTTCTTGGAAGTGAAACGCCGTCCGCTATATATTGTGAAAGAAAAAAAGTAGATTGCAAATAAAACCACTTTTTTATGCAATAAAAAAAGCCTAGAAAATTCTAGACTTTTTTTGTTGACGCAAAAACATTAAAAATTTTATAACCGTTGATTCAATTCTTGGCCTAATTCTTCAAAACCAGGTTTACCTAACAAAGCAAACATGTTCTTCTTATAAGCTTCAACACCTGGTTGATTAAATGGATTGATGCCGTTCAAATAACCCGAAATAGCAATCGCAATTTCAAAGAAGTAAATTAAATAACCTAAAGTATAAGCATCTTGTTCTGGAATATGCACACTCATTACAGGCACACCACCATCAGTATGCGCTAAGACAACCCCTTCATAGGCCTTCTTGTTAACGTAATCCATGGTCTTACCTTCCAAGTATTGTAAACCATCTAAATTATCGCTTTCTTGTGGAATAGCAACGTCTTGACGTGGCTTGTCAATCATAATCACTGTTTCCATCAAGTTACGCTTACCTTCTTGGATATATTGACCTAAAGAATGTAGATCCGTGGAGAAATTAGCAGAAGCAGGGAAAATACCTTTTTGGTCTTTACCTTCAGACTCACCAGCTAATTGCTTCCACCATTCACCAAAGTACTGTAAGTTGGGTTCATAATTTTCCAATAATTCAACCGTATAGCCTTTACGATATAAAATATTGCGCAAAGCAGCATATTTATAAGCTTCATTTTGTTGCACATCAGGATTTTGATAGTCATTACGTGCACTAGCTGCACCTTGCATCAATTGATCTAAATCAATGCCAGCCACTGCAATTGGTAACAAGCCGACCGCTGTTAAGACTGAGAAACGACCACCGATATCATCCGGAACAACAAATTCTTCATAGCCTTGAGCATCAGATTCTGTCTTTAAAGCACCCTTTTGCCGATCAGTCGTTGCATAAATCCGCTTCTTAGCTTCGGCTTCACCATATTTAGCAATTAATTTTGCTTTCAAAACTCGAAAAGCAATTGAAGGTTCGGTCGTAGTACCCGATTTGGAAATAACATTAATACTAAAGTCCCGATCGCCAATAACCGCTAACAAGTCACTTAAATAATTAGGGCTAATAGAATTACCACAGAAGTAAATTTCTGGTACTGCTTTTTCATTTTTGATATTGTAAAAGCTGCTACTCAAAAAATCAATCGCTGCCCGCGCTCCTAAATAAGAACCGCCAATCCCAATAGCTACGAAAACTTCGGAATCTTTTTGAATCTTTGCTGCGGCGGCTTTAATCCGGGCAAATTCTTCTTTATCATAATCAACTGGCAAATCTAAAAAACCCCGAAAGTCATTGCCAGCACCAGTTCCTTGCCGCAATTCTTGATCTGCAGCAGTCACTAACGGTTGCATTTCAGATAGTTCATTTTCATGAACAAATTTGCCCAATTTTGAGTCATCAAATTTGATATGTGTCAATGTACATTCCTCCAAATTTTGCTTAATTTTCTTAATAAGTACTACGAACAAATTATAGCATATTCAATTGCGAACAAGCCTTGCGATTTCAGAAAATTTTCTGACCCAACCAGTAAATCATATAACCACAAATCACCCCCAAAGTGTTAAAAATAACATCATCAACATCACTCACACCCGTCAACAAAACAAATTGTAAACTTTCAATTCCAATCGATAATAAGCTGCCTTCAATAATTGTTTTCAAAGCTGCAGATTGCCCCCGACTAATTAAAGGACGCAATAATCCAAACGGAACAAACCACAAAATATTGCCTAATGAATTATATAAAAAATCAATCATTGATTTACCAGCAGTTAATTTCCACGTTTCCACTAAGGGCACCCAATTGATGGCCGTTAAGGAACGGTGCCAATAAAAATGAAAATCCCACGGAAAATAACCCTGCCGAAAAACCGTCAAAAAGAGCAGTAACAAAAAATAAATCACAAACAGATTAACTAATAATTCGTGCCCCAAACTGGTCGCCTGCCGAAAAATAGCTAACCACAGTATTCGACAAAGTAAGAATACTAAAAAATAAAAAATAGTTTTATCAAGGCTTAAAAAAATCAGCCGAATTAACGGAAAATGATTAATACGTCCTGCCAAATGCTGATAAACTTGTTGATATATTGAATTTAAGAAAATCATGTCTAACCTCACTGTTACCATAATTAAATGGTAAAATTATGAATGATACTATTATGGAGAGAAATTAATTCATGAAAATGCACAACCAAATGAACACTCGGCGCAGTGGCTGGTTATTAATCTTAACCGGAGGTCTCTGGTTAAAAACCGTCATTGCTTATTACTTAGATTTTAATATGGGCGCCGCTGATCCTTTTCAGCATTTTTTACTCATTATGAATCCCATTGCTACAAGTTTACTCTTATTGAGCTTGCCACTTTATTTCAAAAAAGCGAAACCATATTATTGGACCACTCTAGCCATTTATGTTTTAGAAACAATATTACTATATAGCAATATTTTATATTACCGCGAATTTAGTGATTTTATTAGTATTAACACCATTTTAAGTGTGGGCAAAGTTGCTAAAGGCCTTGGCAGCAGTGCCATTGCCATGATTAAAGTACACGATTGGATTTATTTTATTGATTTTCCAATTTTTGCTTTGTTATGGATTACTAAAAAAGTTACTGCCGACCCCAAGCCCACTAGTAAGTTACAAGCTTTTTTAATTACCAGTCTGAGTTTAACCATGTTAGCCGCTAACGTTTTTTTAGCCGAATTAAGTCGACCACAATTATTAATGCGGACCTTTGATCGCACCTATATTGTTAAATATTTGGGACTGAATTCTTTTTTAGCATATGATAGTTTTAAAACCGCCCAAAGTAACAATCTCCGCTCCGGAGCGCAAGGAGCTAATATGGATCCGGTCTTATCTTACGTCAAACAACATTACGCCACACCTAATCCAAAGTATCAAGGCATTGCTAAAGGCAAAAATGTTATCATCATTCATCTCGAAAGTTTTCAACAATTCCTGATCGATAGTAAAGTGAAGGGTCAAGAAGTAACTCCCTTTTTAAATAGTCTTTATCATTCCGATAATACCCTAGCTTTTTCCAATTTCTTCCACGAAGTTGGTCAAGGCAAGACAAGTGACGCAGAAACTATGTTAGAAACGGGGCTTTTTGGCTTACCTGAAGGATCTTTTTTTACTAGTTTAGGATCTAACAATACCTTCCAAGCCGCACCGGCCATTTTAAATCAACAACAAGGTTACACCTCGGCGGCGTTTCATGGTAATATTGGTTCTTTTTGGAGTCGCGACACTGTTTACAAAAATATGGGCTACAATTATTTCTTTGATCAAAAGTATTTTCAACAAACTGCCGATAGTAACACTTATTGGGGCAGCAAAGATAAACTGTTATTTGCGGAAAGTACCAAATATTTAGAACAGCTGCAACAGCCATTTTACGCTAAATTTTTGACAGTCACTAATCACAACCCCTTTGAATTAGCCAATGATGACCTCGGTGGTTTTCAAAAACCGGATACTAATAATACAATGGTCAATAATTATTTTGGCACTGCACATTATCTTGATGAAGCTGTTCACGAATTCTTCGACTATTTAAAGGCTAGTGGTTTGTATGACAATTCGATTATCATTCTTTATGGTGATCACTTTGGACTAAGTGAAGGTGATGAAAAAGACGTTGCGCCGGTCATTGGGCATGATCCGAAAACTTGGAGTCAATTCGATCATATTCAACTGCAACGTGTTCCGTTTATGATTCATATGCCCGGATTGAAGGGAGGAATTCAAAAACAATATGGTGGAGAAATCGATGTTTTGCCCACTTTATTAAATCTCTTGGGCGTCAATACTAAGCCCTATATCTTCATGGGCAATGACCTCTTATCTAAGCAACATGACCAAAATGTCATTTTCCGTAACCATACGTTTGTGACACCTAAGTATACCGTGATTAATAATAGTAATAACAAAATGATCATTTATCAAAACAGTAATGGTCAATTAATCACTGATCCAACACCAGAATTGAAAAGTAAACTACGCCAAATTGCCCAAAAGAAGGATACTGAACTGAGTTTATCAGATTCCGTCAATAAAACTAATCTCTTGCGCTTTTACACTCCCAAGGGCTTTACCCCTGTCAATCCTAAGGACTATAACTATCAAAACGAATTTCAACACTTAATGAAAACACGCGATGCTTTGGGGGATAAATCAACGAGTCTTTATTCCAAAAATAATAATAAAACGACTACTGATTTATATAAGAGCAATGCCCCTGAACTAGATGGTAATGATAATTTTCTCTATGAAGTTCCCCAAAAATAAGCTAAACAAACTAACTAAAAAAGCATTAGTTCAACATTCTAGTAACGAATTCACAGTTGAACCAATGCTTTTTGTTTTATTCTCAACTTAACTATAAAATAGCATTCACAATTAAATCTAATAAAAATAAACCACTTAAAACTAGCAATGTGGCATTTAATTGCTGACCTTGCTTAGTGGCCCATTTAACCACAGGATAACTCACAAAACCAAAAGCTAATCCCGTGGCAATACTACCAGTTAGCGGAATCAACGTAATAATCAAAAACGCCGGAAACCATTCACTAAAATCTTGTAAATTTAAAGTTTGCAATTGTTGCATCATCATAGCCCCTGTCAAGATCAAAGCCGGTGCAATCGCGGCTTGAGGGATATATTTTAAACCACCGACTACAAACAACGAAGCACTAAATAAAATAGCTGCTACTAAAGATACAATCCCACTGCGACCCCCACTTTCAATTCCCGCAGCACTTTCCGCCGCGGCAACAGTGGGACTACTACCTAAAATTCCAGATAAGACAGCTGTAATGGAACTACTTTGAAAGGCCCGCGGAAATTTTTTCTGATCAGGTAAAATGCCAGTCAACAGCCCCATGGATTCAAATACTAAAATCATGGTCAAAGAAAAGACCGCCAACCAAAATTTCAAATTTCCAATTTGACTAAAATTAGCTTGATTAATTAACTGTGACATTTGGGTTAATTGACTTAATTTGACTGGGGGAGCAGCTGCTTGTAAATGAAAAATAACCGCTAAGATACTGCTCGTAATAATACCGATAATAAAATAACCTGGAACTTTTTTTAAATATAAAACTAACGTTAATACTAAGCCAAATAAGGCCAGTAACGTCATTGGCGCAGCTAAGTTGCCTCCTGCTACTAAGGAACCATTATGACCTGCTACAATGAGTCCCGCCTTTTTTAACCCCAGTTCGACTAAGAACAAGCCGATCCCAACGCTAATCCCTGTTTTTAAACTGGCTGGAATTGTTTTAGCTAACAAGTGTACTAATGGTGTAAAAGCAATCACTAAATACGCCAAACTGCTTAAGATAGAAACTGCTAAGGCCTCTCGCCAACTAAATTTGAGGTTAACTACTAAGGTATACGTAAAAAAGGCATTGACGCCCATTCCTGGGGTCAAGATCACCGGTGCATCTGCCCAAAAAGCCATAATTAAACAGCCGATTGCCGAGATAATAATCGTCGCAAACACACTCAGATTAACCGGCATGCCGGCGTCCTTTAAAATTAGCGGGTTAACAATAATAATATAAGAAATGGCGAAAAAACTGGTAACCCCCGCTAACAGTTCAGTCTTTAATTGCTGTGGTTGTTTGAATATTTTAAACAAAATGATCTTACTCCTCATTAATTTCTTTCGGAATGCCACCAAAATAGCAAAGAAGCCAAGAAAAAAATCGCTGAGTATGATTATAACTTTCTTAAGTGTTAGTAACACCAAAATTGAATCGCAATAATCAGCTTTGAGCGACTTTGATCTCAGCCTCTAACTTCAGCTTTAGAATGATGCTAAAATTAATTCCTTGATTGCTGTTTGCACTCCTTGTTGTTGCTCTTGAACTAAAGCGACGCGACCAGCAATGGCTTTTTCATCCATAGTAATTTCTCGACCTAAACCGGGCACAGCCACTTTGGGCTCAAAAAATTGTTGAAATTCTGCTAAACGCTCTGGTGTATGAAAGGCATTCGCGGTCACCGTAATAAACGCAGTAAATTCCATGTCGCCACCTAAGCTTTGTTCCAGCCAACTCCAATCGCTGCGTAACCAATCCCAAGCTAGTTGTTGCCCCTGAGGATTAAGTAACACGCCCCGATACCAAGCCCGTAAGTCTTGCGGTTTAATTGTTTGACTATCTTCAAATAAAGCGATCATCTGGTGTAATAATGATGGATCTGCTATTTTGGGCATCGCAGCAGCGATATCACTCTTTAAATCAGCCACACTAGTTTGCCGATATAAAGTCATTAATTGCTCAAACAACGCCGCATTGCCATAGTTTTGCACTTCATTAACTAACAAACTTGCTCGCGTGGCAGCTGGAAAACTAGCCAAATTAGCTTGATACTGACCGAATAATTGATGCCCTTGTTGAATGAGAGCTGGATTTTCACCATAAAGACCCGCTTGTATCAAAATTGGGCGACTTAACTGATCATCTAGACTTTCTTGTTCTTGAGGTAGCCACCCTAAACGATTGATTTCCGCCGCACTAAATTGGCGATAAACTTGTTTTAATGCAGTTTCGGCAGCTGTTTGTGGTTGGACAAATTTTTGCAATTGACGCAAAATTTGGTAAAATTCGGCATTCACAATATTAGAAGTACTATGACTAAACTGCGGTAAAATCTGAATAACTGCAGCATAAGGCTTTTGTTGCCCTTCGGCCAATAACGCCGCATCTTGTAAAATTTGTAATTGAGTCACCGCATCTAATTCGCTAACGTTTTGAACCAAATCGGCTAAGAGTTGATCATCATAAGCTACAATAAAGTGTGATTCATTTTCCACGTTCAACTGTAATGGCTGCTGAGCTGCTTGACGTAACTTAGTATAATGCGGAATTTCTATGGTGGCTGTCGTCATCAACTGAGGTACGGCTGTAAAATTACTCTTTAACGGAATTTGCCACTGCCGCTGTTGGTCTTGACTTTCGCCAATAAAAAATTGTTGTTGATGTAAGACTAATGTATCAGCCTGCAGTTTAACTGTCACGACTGGATAACCTGGTTGTTCCAACCAAGTATCCATAATCTTTTTTAAATCCATATGGGCAGCATTACCCAAAGCTTGCCACAGATCATCGCCAGTCGCATTAGCATACTGGTGCTGGTCAAAATAGGCTTTGAGACCTTGCCGTAACGCTTGATCACCAATCAAAGCGCGCACCATCACTAACATGCGTGCCCCCTTGGCATAAACAATCGCACTATCAAAGATCGCGTCAATTTCGGCGGGCTGTTCAACTTGCACGTGAACTGACTGGACCCCAGCAGTGGCATCTCGCTTTAGTGCTGCCGGCACTTCGGCTGTTTGAAACAATTCCCAGATATGCCAATCCGGTTGCAAGGCATCAATCGCCACGTATTCCATCATATTAGCAAAACTTTCATTTAACCAGAGATCATCCCACCACTGCATGGTTACCAAATCGCCAAACCATTGGTGAGCCAATTCGTGGGCGATCACTGTCGCTACATATTGCTGATTTTCTAAAGCGGCGTTTTGCGGATCAACTAGTAAACAGGTTTCCCGATAAGTGATTAAGCCCCAGTTTTCCATGGCACCTGCTGAAAAGTCTGGCAAGGCCAAATGCCAAGAATGTGGCAAGGGATATGGTGTTTGATAATAATCCTCATAAAATTCAATTGAACGTTTGGCGATGTCTAAAGCAAAAGTTAATTCCTGAGCTGAATGGGCTTTGGTAGCAAAGACGCCTACCTCTACCCCACTTTTCGTCGTGGTCGTCACTTTTTGCAACTCACCAAAAGCAAAGGCTACTAAATAAGTCGACATTTTAACTGTCGTTTCAAAATAGTGCACCCCTTGCTGCACTTGTTTTTCAGGCATATTGCTAATAATTGTTTCACCGGGGTGTTCATCAAATTTAATAGCTAAATTAAAAGTTGCCTTGGCCGCTGGTTCATCGACACAAGGAAAAGCTTGCCGCGCAGCTGTCGTTTCAAACTGAGTCCCAATTAATTGCTTGGTTTGGCCGGCCACTTGATAATAAGAGGGGTAAATGCCCATCATTGAATCAGTTAAAGGTGCCTCATAAGCAATTGTTACCGTCGTAGCTCCTGCTTGCGGCAATTCAATCGTCACAGTTTCTTTTTGTTCATCAACACTAAAAGTTAAGTTTTGATCGGCTGCGGTCACGTTTTGAATAGTTAAATATTTTTGATGCAATTTAATAGTTGAAGTCACAGCCCAACCGCGCACTGTCGTTTGCCCATGAATCATTTTAGTTTCTCGATTAATGTCTAAATACAAATCATAATGCTCGGGTTGAAATTGTGCGTATAATCTAGTCTTATCTGTCATTATTAATCCACCTAACATGAGAATAATTTCATTATAATTTATCTATTCTGCAGAAACTAGTAAAAATTTTTTCAGGTATTCATCCAAGTTGTTATCTAGTCGGCTACTAAGCGCCTTGGGGATTGCTTTTCTTGGCTGCAGCCAACTTATCTTCATCATAAAAAGTCAGCGTAAACGTCGTGCCTTTTTCTAATCGGCTATGGACTTGGATTTTACCTTGATGTTGTTGCATTAACTGGTGCACAATGGCTAGCCCTAACCCTGATTCGCCATATTTGGTATTTTTGCGGGATGGGTCAGCTTTATAATAGCGTTCCCAAATGTTTTTCAATTGGTCTTCACTCATGCCAATGCCATTATCACTAATCGTAATCATGACGGCCTGTTGTTGGTCATCATGCCAAGCCGTCATTTTGATCCAACCTTGTTGGGTAAATTGAATAGCATTTTGGGTAATATTAAAAACTACTTGAATAAACCGATCATAATCCGCATAAACATCTAACTTCTCCGGTGCCTGCAAAATTAATTGATCCTGTGCCGATTCCGCCTTTTCTTTTAATTGCGCAATAATATTATTTAGACAATCCGTGGCATTAAAAGTTCGTTGATGCAACGGAATTTGGTTAGTCCGAATTTTTTCATAATCCAAATTCTCATTAACTAAGCGAATCAAACGTTTAGTTTCATTGCGCATTAATTGGATACTATGCTCACGCTGATCCTCGGGAATAGCATCATAAGCCAAGCCCTCTAATAACCCATTAATTGTCGTTAACGGTGTGCGCATCTCATGCGAAGCATCGGCCATAAACTCTTTGCGACGTTGTTCTTGGCGTTTAATTTCTTGATCAGACTCTTGTAATGATAAAGTCATCGCATTAAAATCATTAGCCAAATCATCCAGTTCGTCTTGACCATCCGCAGCAATTTGAACATCAAAATCGCCACCCGCGACTTGTTTAGTCGCGCGCCGTAATTTATCAATCCGTTTGACTTGCCAATTAGCCAAATACCAACTCATAACCAAAGCAATTAACACTGAAATTAATAATGCTATTAATAAGTTATGTTTAATCGTATTAATACTGGTTTGAATCGCTGATACTTCCGAACCAGCCAATAACACCGCCACTAATTTATTATTATGATCAAACCAAGGCTTCATAATATAAGTCATCGGCTGCTTATTATAAACTCGCGGCCTTTCGTTTTCATGACTATTGCGCTCGCGAATAACGTTTCCCGCTTTTAATAATTTTAACGTGTGGTGATCAATTACCGGCCGTTGCGTTCGATTCGGATAAATCTCACTCCCCGTTTTATCAAACATGACAAAATTAACCTTTTGGTCTGCCAAAACTTCTTGCATTGATTCTAAAGTGTCTGCGGTAATGTTATCAATATTGCCCGTGCGGGGATTCACTTTGAGCGCCATTTTTTGTAAGTTATCTGAATAGCCCTCCAATTGCACCCAGGTTTGACGATAAGCCATATTTTCACTATAGCTATAAACCGCAATGGAGATAACTCCTAGACAAGTTCCCACGACGATCAAAAAACCTAACATATATTGATAGATTAATTTCATGATGCACCTAAATCCGAATCATCAAACTTATAACCTACTCCCCAAACAGTTTGAATCACTTGGGGACCGACTTGTTCAATTTTTTGGCGTAATTTTTTAATATGGGCATCAACCGTCCGCTCATCACCAAAATAATCATAGCCCCAAACCTGTTGTAACAATTGTTCCCGCGAAAAGACTTGGCGCGGCTTATTGGCCAAAGTTTTCAACAAGTCAAACTCTTTAGGAGTTAAATTAGGAATTTCTTGTTGCATTAAATAAGCTTCACGAGTATTACTATTCAGTTTAAAATATTTAGTTTGAATATCAAAATTTTTATCACTAGCCGTGGTGGTTTCGGTATCAGTTAATTCACTGCGCCGATGCAAGGCTTTAATCCGAGCAATTAAGGTAATCGGGCTAAACGGTTTCGTGACATATTCATCCGCATATTCCAAACCTAAAACTTGATCACTTTCAGAATCACGGGCCGTCAACATAATAATCGGCACACTGGCCGATTTTTGGCGAATCTCTTTAGCCACTTCTAAGCCATCTTTACCGGGTAAATTCAGATCCAAAGTAATCAAATCCCAGGAATTTGGCTCTTGATTAAACATCTCTACCGCTTCATTACCATCATAAGCAAAATGAACGTCCCAATTTTCTTTTTGAAAAAACATCGACATCATTTCGGAAACAGATTTATTATCCTCAATCATTAATAATTTCATAAATTATCTCCACATCAATTATTCAAATCTTACTTATAGAATACAGTTTAAGGCTTACCATACGTCAACACAACCTTTCCCGTGGTATGTTGACTTTCTACCAGCTGGGTTGCGTGTTGCAAACTCGCAACTTCAAATCCAGTGATTTCTTTGGTTAACGTGGAGTGCAGTAAGCCTTGATCCAGCCAGGCTGCAATTTGGCGCAAATACTGACCTTGTGAAGCCAAATTTGGAGTTTGATAATAACTTTTCGCAAACATCCACTCCCAGCAAAAGCTAACACTTAACCGTTTTAAATCGTTAATCTGGTGCTGACTCATATTAGTAATTGTGCCAATCATGCCAGTTGCTGGTTGAATGAGCTGAATAATCTCTCGCCAATGCGCATCGACATCACTCAAAACTAAAATATAGTCAAACTGTTGCTGGTGTGCTTGCGACACTAAATCTTGATGATGATCTAAAACATGATCTGCTCCTAACTTTTGGACCCAAGCGACAGCTTCTGGGCGTGAAGCCGTCGCCCAAACCTGCAAGCCACACAACTTAGCTAATTGAATCGCACTTGAACCAACACCACCAGCACCGTTAATAATAAGAATAGATTTAGCTTGATTAGCTAAGGTATTCAACGTTAAATGTAATTTTTCAAAAAGTAATTCATAGGCTGTCAGAGCAGTTAAAGGCATAGCAGCACTTTGAGCCACGGACAATTTTTGGGGAGCTAACGCTACTAAGCGCTGATCGACCACTTGTAATTGGGCATTACTACCCGGTCGCTTCAGATCGCCGGCGTAAAAGACCCGCTCTCCAGGATGAAAATCTCGAACGGCGGAACCAACTTGTTGAATAATACCAACAGCATCAAATCCCAAAACGCGAGGTTGCTTTAAAGCGTGTAATGTTTTACGCGTCGCAATATCAATCGGATTGACAGCAGTCGCTAAGACTTCCACCAACAAATCATTCGCTTTTATCGTTGGCAAAGTCAACTCCGTCTTTTGAAAACACCGGTCATCTGTAACTGGGTAATAATTATCTGAACCCATTGCTAAACTTAACATCGCAATTCCTCCTTAAAATACTACTTAAAATTTTAATAACTAACGTTGATTAAACAATTGCTACTCCAAATTTTTCTTTTAGCACAACCTCATGGTTTTTTGACTAAAATACGCTATAATTAATTCATTATACTTAATTTATCTTGATAGGAGTTTTCTCATGACCCAAAAAAAATCACTCTACTTGGCTTGTTCTTGGTTTAGTCCGGAAGAAGAACAATATATGCAGCAAGGTCAAGCCGCTTTAGCACAAAACCCAACGGTTGATTGGGAAAATAGTTTTCGACCACTGGAACACCAATTTAATGATGTCGACGTGACCAAACAACCAGAAATGTTGGCTGATCCTTTATGGCAAATTGGCACTTTTCGTGGTGATCTCGCAGGAATTGATCGTTCTGACGTAGTCTGTGGCATGTTTTTACCAACACATGCAGACACTGGGATGGCTTTTGAATACGGTTATGCCTATGCTAATCACAAACCTATTGTCGCCGTCATTCCCGACGATAATCAAGAAGCCATCAACTTAATGCTGATTCCTAGTGCTACTTGTTATATTACGTTGAGCCAATTAGCAACCTTTGACTTTAATAACATCACTTATCAAGTTTATCCTGGAACCTGTTATTAACTTTTCAAAAATTCATAACATTAAAAGAGCCCCTTGGTAATTAGATTACAACAAATCTAATAATTAAGGGACTTTTTTTACTTTGTAAATTAAGTTATGAACAAAATTCGACCACCCAATATCAATAACAGAATGGCCAACACTAAGTTACCAATTTGGGCCACTCGCCAAATCATTTGAAATTGTTTACCTATGGGCCGCTTAGCATTTTGATAAATCCGGTAGAATTGCCAAATGCTTAAACTAATAATAAAAATTGCACTTAATATTTTTAACATCTGTGCCTCAATTACTTAATCGGCGACCAAAATCTGGTTTAAACCATTTAAATTGGCCTACCCGAACCTTTTCTCCTGGCTGAGGAGCATGAATATACTCACCATTACCGGCATAAATTCCCACATGTTCAGCACTCCCGGGTGCGCCCCAAAAGATGAGGTCACCAACCTGTAATTGATCTAATGGCACATACTGTCCCACTAAACTCTGTTCTTGCGAAGTTCGTGGCAAAGCTAGACCCAACTGGCGCCCCACATATTGAACTAATCCAGAACAATCAAATCCTGCAGGTGTAGTACCCCCATAAACATATGGCACTCCAATATAGCGATTAGCTAATTGAACAAACTCGTTATTTTGCGCCATCGGTGGCAATTGTAAATTAGGAATATCGGTAATCTCGCCCCGCATTTGCTTTTCGTGAATTTGATAATCAGTCGAATTAACATTAATTTCCGGAACTGGTAAAGTTTGCGTTTGTGCTAACGTATTTTCAACTTTAATAATTGGTGTTGTGCCTGTCTCTGCATGAACAACAGAACCACTGACACCAGCAACTCCTAAAATTATGATTAAAACTGACCGTCTAATAAATTTTTTTAATATCATTAAATCATAAACCCCTTAATGATTTATTTAAGTTCAGTTTATAATTTAACAAGCATCGGTGCAAGCTTTTTCACAAATAATTTGCAGCTAATTTTTGTTTATATCCACGCTAGCTGTATTAAAAATAACCACAGATCCTTTAACAGCAAAATAGCGTGTTCAGCGCCTACAAACGACGCAGCAATACGCTATTAAATGATTGAACTTTATTTCTGAGCTGAATAATTAATTTTAGCTAATTCATCAATCTTGTCGTAGAAAGCTTCGGCATCAACATTCGTTACGAACGTTACTTCGCGACCTTGGTCCGTTTGATAAGTTCGACCTTGGGAAGCTCCAGTGGTGGAAACGTCTGACTTAACCACTTTAGAATCCGCCAATTCAGGATAATTGCTTAACAATGTGGTCAGCACATCCCATAAGTAATAGATTGAATTAGCTTCAAACGAGTGCACCAAAGAATAGCCCTGACCAATTAAATCTAAAATTGGATACTGGCGCTGTTTTGCCCAACGTAACCGCAACTCTTTTGTCAAAGGAACTTGATCCGTACTATCTAAACCAACCATTGTAATTTTTAAATCAGAATCCCAGACTTTTTTGACAGCAATCGGATCCCAATAAGCATTCCATTCCATCGTATCATCAGCGCCGGGTTCAAAAACATTACCTTGACTATTCAAAGCTCCGCCCATCCAATATAACCGGTCAATCTTATTAACAATGCTGGGATCTGCATCTAATGCCCGCGCTAAATCGGATAACGGACCGGTCATGACCAACGTAATTGGTGCACTAGCAGCTTGAATCTTGTCAATCATATCCAAATGCGCTGGCTTAGCAGCAATGGGCGTTTTGGGTGCGCCATGTTCATTTAAAATTGGAAAATCATCAAACGAAAAAGCACTCAAGCGCCACTCTTTAGGAAATTGATGAGCCGCCCGGGAGTCTGATTTAGCAACTGCTGCTGGTCGGCGTCCGGCTTGCCCAAACGTATCAATGATTTTCTGTGAAGCACTAGCAGCGGGATCCACATAACCATCGGCATCGGTGACACCAACGCCAATGACATTAACATCGGGCATTTGTAAGAGCAGTAACAATGAAACTAAATCATCAACATTACCATCGTGATTTAAATAAACATTACGCATGAATGAAAGCCTCCTAATTATTTAAGATAAGAATGACACAGGTCTCATAAAATCGTCAAGTAAAATCTTTTTGAGGTTAAACTTTAGATCATTAAGGTGCTTTAAGAAAGTTGTTTGGAATTAAATGTAAATATCATGATATATTAGTAATTAGCAAAAACATTTGTATTATTCGTGAATTAATTGAATTAAGGTAAATAAATAGAGTTTTATTTGAATTTATATGTAAGCGTTATTTTAGATTATATTAATGATAAGCTAAAAATCATTAGAATTAATAACTATGATAGTCCAAAACTGATTGACTTTAAAAGCTGTAAATGTAACTTAAAATTAGACAGGGAGAATAGTATTGGATTTCGATAATATACCAAAAAAAGATGTACAAAAACTATTAATCAATACAAAAGAATTTTTGAATAACCCTACGTTCTCTTTTCCCATAGTTCGAAAATATAAGCAAGATGAAGAAGTTTTTGATACAATTAGTGGAGTAGAATATAAGTTTGGGATATACCGTGGCAATATCCAAGACAAATATTCAATGCACTTGAGATTTAAAAGTCCATACAATTTTCACTTGGTGCG
The DNA here is from genome assembly GCF_058107145.1 of Bombilactobacillus sp. ESL1197. NCBI lineage: Bacteria > Bacillati > Bacillota > Bacilli > Lactobacillales > Lactobacillaceae > Bombilactobacillus > Bombilactobacillus sp. ESL1197. The sequence goes on along the minus strand of NZ_JBYLTY010000001.1, from coordinate 882,222 downwards.
AATTTGCATAAATGGATCTAACCATGTAAACCATATTGACAATACAAGAGTTGGACGTAATCACATACACTTATATAACAAAGATTCAACAGAAAAAGATCACACGTATGCTTATGATTTAAGTCAATTTGCTCCATCTATATCTATAGAAGACATAGAATCTTCATTTAAAAGCTTTATAGACTACGTTCATATAAATACTAAGTAAGAAAAGAAAGGTGATGACATAAATGTTAAACGCTGAAAATTTAAAAAAAGCATATATAGAATGGATTAAAGGCTCATATAACTATAGTCAGATATCTAATGATGCAGTTAGAATTGACTTACCTTTTTTGGATAATTTTTCAGATGAAATAGTTATGTATGTCACCGATTATAACGGAAAATTAAAAATAACTGATGATGGATGGACACTTTATAACTTAGAAAGTTTAGGAGTTGATGTTGAATCATCTCCAAAAAGAATAAAACTTTTATCCAATCAATTGAAAGCATATGGCGTTGAAAAAAATGAAGACGAAATATATATACTGACTACAAAAGATGAATTTCCAATAGCCAAACATAGACTCCTGCAAGCAATGTTATTCATTAATGACATGTTTATGACTAGCAGAAAGCAGACTAAAAGTATTTTTTTGGAAGACGTCGATGATTTCTTAACATCTAATAACATAAGAGCAATAAAAGATATGTCGTACGTCGGTAAAAGTGGATTAACACATAAATATGAATTTGCAATACCAGGTATTAAAAATAAGGTTACAGACAAACTAATAAAAACAATGTCTAATGAATCTAATCAAGTGTATGCAAAATCTATTTTAACTGATATATCACAAACAAGAGATGTTCTAGACAGTAAAACTGATTTTTATGTAATTTATAATGACCAAGAACATTCCGAGAACGCTAATTTAATATTCAATCTCTTTAATGAAAATAAAATAATCACAATCCCCTTTAGTGAAAAAGAGGATTACGTAAAGGAATTAAGTGCTTAGTTTAAAGTAAACACTTCCTAAGACACTGATGTGCACCCCAAAATTAGGACAAGTTTTTAATATTTAGTTGTTAAGGACTAATTTACGATATTCTATCGGAGTTAGTCCTTTTAATTTAATCTTGATTCTCTGATGATTATAGTAATAAATATATTTCTTGATTGCTACCTCTAAGTCATCTAATCTTTCAAATTGCTCCTCAAAACCATAAAACATTTAGCGTTTAAGAATGCCAAAGAAACCTTCCATGAGCCACTATCTAAGGAATGTCCTTTACGGGACATGGATTGCTTTAAGTTCGGACTACGTGAGATGTTGTAGGCAATAAATTTATTGAGTACAACCATCGATAATAGGAGCAAGATATGTCTTTTGCCCTTTTAAATTGAATTCAGTCACGTCACAATACCATTTTTGATTTGGTTTGGAGGTGCCAAATTGGCACTGAATTAAGTTAGCCTTGATACAACCTTGAGTACCACGATAACTATTATATTTGCGGCGCCGTTTACTAGTAATGCCACTGAGTTTCATCTGCTGCACGAAACGTTGAACTTTCTTATGATTAACTCTTGATCCTTGACGCTTGAGTTCTAAGGTAATGCGCCGGTAACCGTAGCGCTGTTTGTGTTGTTCATAAATTGACTTGATGAAATTCATTAAGTTTTGATTTTTCTGATCCTTATTCATTATTCATTTTATTAATTGTGTAGTAATAATTACTGAGTGATAAATGCGGTAAATGGGGTTTGGCATTAATGGTTTCAAGAATAAAAGTTACACTGACTGTAAGTTCGTGCCTTAGCTTGGTAACTACCTGTGCTTTTTCTTCGGGTTGCGGTTCTTGACCCGCTGGTTTACTAAGGCATTCAATTTTTTTACAAATTCGTTTTCGACGGTAAGCTTTAAGTTCTGTTGGCGTAGGCGGGAGACTTCTTTGCGTAAACGCTCGTTTTCCTGCTCTTTGTTGGTCATTATCCGTTTAATCGCCTGCCCCTTATATTCCACTGAGTAATGAGTATATGGTTGATCTAACATAGTAAGAGAATGACGATCTATTAGGTTAATCAAATAATGAATGAAGGAAAGTCCTACGCTATATCTGCGGCTTAATTCTGTGAGACTAACACTGTGCTTTTTCCATAAATTGTAAATCTCAATTTTGTCTTGTTTAGATAATTTAGACATAAAAATGCCCCCAAAGTCGTCCTAACTTCGGGGGTCACATCATAAAACCATAAATTTATACAAATAATTTTTCTATAATTTTTTCAAAATCAGTAGTTAAACCACTCTCCCATAAAGGCCGTACTGACAGATAATTCAGCCTTTAATGGGCTACTTTTAAGGCTACAGTTACATAAGTTCTTGCCTTACTAGCGCCAATTATTTGACCATGATCGCCTTGAACTTGTCTTTCCGTACAAGTCCATAAAGTCGCTACTCTACGAACTTGACGAGGTTTTATTCGCGTCTTAATCACACTGCGTTGTTTCATATAACGAAGATAAGATTGAAACTGCGCTTTGTTCTTAAAACTCAAAGTATGTGGTTTAGCCACTCCACTATTTGCTTGTACTGCTAAAACAGTTCCAACAAAACGTCTTTGTGGTGTATAAATATAAACGTGATGATGTTTTTGATAAAAAGATTGTTTTAAATAGTGATTTAACTCAGTGAACTTAGCACCTTGACTAGGTAAGAACCCCATCATGTCATGCCCATAAACAAATGTATTAGCGTCATTAAAATTAGCTTGATTACGATAATCCAAAAAAATTTGCCCCGCTGGAGAATATTGATTAATTTCGTCATGATTTAAATAAAAAGTATTGTTTGAACTTTGTAAAATTGGATAGTTAATTTTAGTTCGAGGAATATAAATCCAAGCTTTAATCTGAGGATTCAGTTTTGCCAAATGATGCCAATTGATTTGAATATTACCTTCTGCTGGCATTTTTTGCATATTATTGGATTTTTTGACAACTTTTTGTACTAATTGATGTGTTTGTTGCGCAGCTTTAGATTCTAAATATTGCGTATAACCATACTTAGCTACAAAAACTAAACCTATCATTGCAATTAATACTAAGATACAGCGAAGCATTCGATTCTGAATTGCTAATTTAGTACCTTGAGTTCTCTTCATAAAAGACATATCACTTTCTAAATTTTTATTATAAAAAAATGAAGCTAGGACAAAAGCCATTTAGTAGTTGAACACTAACGATATAAAATTTCCAAGTCCAAACTAAGTTTGGAAACTTTAATATCGTTAAGTACAACCTGCTGACTTTTGGAATGCAATAAGAAATTAAAATTCAAAAAAATCCGAATGTTAACCTTATTGTCCTAGCCTCATTTTACTAGCAATGTTAGTCAAAGATTAGTTAAATTTACGGGCAATCAAACCAAAAATTGCGGAAATTGAAGCAATTCCTCCAATAATGGCACTAATTAAGCCACCATTACGACCCGTTTGGACATCTCCTGCTTGTTTAGTAGACGTTGGTTTGGCTGCTGAATGGTATGATACGGGATCATTGGCAGAATTATTATTCGAATTAGTTGCAGTGACCTGCCCCTCAGAGCCGGTCGCAGTTCCAGTATTCTTCGTCGTGTTAGTATTAGTTGTGGGTGTAGTATTAACATTATTAGTAGTTGATGCGTCTGGAGCTGTTCCCGTTGCTACATTCGACCCTGTATCCCTATATTTGACATACGATACCATTTCAGGATTTTGAGCAACAATATTACCTGTTGGATTAGTAAATGTTACAGTTGTTGTACTTGGTGTATATCCATCAACATTTGGCGTAGGAATAGTTTTAGATTCTCCCTGATTAACGGTTATCGTACCTTGATTTAAAGAAATAGGAACATGATAATACCCATTAATATGGGCCATAATATTATTTGTAGTATTAGCAGTATCAACTACTTGGCTACCATCCATAATCTGTGCCGCATTAACAGTAGTAGCGGAATTACCAATAACGAATGAACCTGCGGTCATACCAACTCCTGCCAAGGCAATAGCAGTCATAGATGTCAAAACTAATTTTTTACTTTTTTTCATTTTCTCAATCTCCCTCAAAATTTTATGTAAAAATAGTTAAGTAAAAAAATAATTTACAACTTTAAAATATTTTCTCCTGTCAACTATGTTTTACATATGTAATCGTGGTACATGTATTACACTTTGTAAATCATAAAATACGCTAACTTCAAAGCAGTGTAGCTTACAATTTTATCAAGAGGTGTAAACTATGTCTGACAAATTAGGAGAATTTTTACGCACTTTGCGCGGTTCTGAATCACTACGCAGTGTATCGCAAAGAACACAAGGGCGCATCAGCCATAGTTATATAGCTGATTTAGAAAAAGGGATCAGTCATCGAGGCAATAAAATTAATCCATCACCAGAAACTTTAAAAATTTTAGCCCGTGTTTATCATACTGATTATGATAAATTAATGACTTTAGCTGGTTACACAGATGAATTACAATCTCAGGCCTCATCAACAACTAAAAAAGTTGACATTGACGATGACATTATCATGACTTACCGTGGCCGTATAATATCTCAGGAAGATATGACTTTAATTAAACGGCTCTTAAGAGGTGGCAACTTAGACGAGAAATGAGACTCTCGTCTTTTTTCTATTTTTAATTGCAGACAAATTAAATCAGTTTCTAACAGCAAATAATTGTACTACATTTAGAACATAGTCTAAAATTACAAAATAATCAATTTTTAAAGCGACTAGTAAATTAAGTTCTATTACCGTGGCACTTAATAACTAATTTGAGAAAAATTTAATCATTTGACGAATTCATTATTACACTAAAGTCTAAAGTTGTAAATACAAAAATTTAATTTTAGACTAATGAATTGTCAAATATAGGAGAATAACTTATGACTTTATTTGACAATATCCGAATCATTGCTAAGCAAAAAGGCCTCAGTCTGAGTAATATCAACGATCAGGCAGGGTTAGGTAAAAATACTATTTATTCTTGGAAGCATAAGAATCCTTCAACTAACAATCTGCAAAAGGTTGCTCAAATTTTAGATGTTTCCACTGACTACTTATTATCAGCAAAAATTTCCTCCTCTAATTTTCACAAACAGACCCGTGAAATCAATCTTGATGACAATTATATTATGACTTTTCAAGGTCAACCGATTCCCGACGAAGATCTAAGAGTTATCAAACGTATATTGCAAAGCATTAAACCGCGACAATAAGCCATTAGTTACTAATTATCAAATACTGCAAAATAACTACTTTGCCGGTTAAGACAATTCCAAAGTTAAAGTAAGCTGACCGAACGACTGATCATTCAAACCAGAAAATAAGCAATAGCCAACTAAAGTAACCCAAAATTCGAAATAAAATTAAACCGATTGACATTTATAAATGTAACAAAAAAACACCCTCAAATATTGAATTTGAAGGTGTTTTTATAAAATTGAAAAAGTTGCAATGGAGATGAGGAGAATCGAACTCCTGTCCATACATACTGCCACATTAGTCTCTACATCCATAGCTACACTATTTAAAGTTCACCGTTAAGCGCGCCGTGTAACCAGGCTAACCTTAACGGCTAACCTACTAATCTCTTTTTAATTGCTCAGGTAGCACAATCAAACGTAGCCTAATTATTTGAGACCCAGGATCAACCCTTAGGCAAAATTGACTGGATCACACTTTAAACTGTGATTAAGCAGCTAAAGCGTAAGAATTGTTATTATTTTTTGCAGTTATAATTTAACTGTAACGTTTTTACGTAGCCGTAACCTACGAGATGCAACCAATGCTCAACTACATATGTCGAATCCATAACATCCCCTTAATTTTAATAATCAAATTTTATCATGTTTTAGAACCAATTTCAATTTTCAAACATCAAAAAAGATGAGACCTCACTTAAGATCTCATCTTTCATCAAATTCAATATTTAAATAACTATTTAACTAACCGCGCAAACTCCCGCGCAATCATTAACTCTTCATCAGTTGGAACGACTAACGCTTTAATCTTTGAATCAGGAGCAGAAATTACTCGGGCCCCATGACCATCGTAATTGGCGTCATGATCAGCTTTGACACCCATAAAGCTAAAGGCATTCATAACTTTTTCACGAATATGGGGATTATTTTCGCCCATCCCAGCGGTAAAGACTAAGACATCAACGCCCTGCATCTCAGCAATATAACTCCCAACATATTTCACAATGCGGTTAATAAAGACATCAATCGCTAATTGGGCATCTGGGTTTGTCTTGCGCGCCGCAATCAAATCCCGCATATCGGGTGAAATTCCAGAAATCCCCTTTAAACCAGATTCATTATTTAACAGGTTAATCATCTCTTGCATATCAGTAATTTGCAATTTTTCCATTAAGAACGCCACCAATGATACATCAATATCACCAGCACGCGAACTCATTGTCACTCCAGCAATTGGTGTAAAGCCCATTGATGTATCAAAGGCTTGCCCATCTTTAATGGCTGTGACTGAAACACCGCTCCCCATATGCAAAGTAATCATCTTTAATTTATCATAATCAACATTTAACAGTTTGGCTGTTTCGTGTGAGACGTAATTATGGCTAGTTCCGTGAGCACCATAACGATGAGCACCATACTTTTTATCTAATTCACGGGGAATTGAGTAAATCTTATTCATTTCAGGTAAGTTATGATAGAAAGTTGTATCAAACACTGCCACCTGGGGTACTCCTGGTAGGATTTGGTTAAAAGCTTCCACACCTTTACGTTCCGCTGGATTGTGTAATGGCGCGTATTCATCAATTGTGGCTAATTTAGCCAAGTTATCTTCTGACAAAACAACTGAATCACTGAACACCGGACCACCAGAAACCACACGGTGACCAACTCCTGAAATATCTTGGATACTATCAATTACCTTCAATGCTAACAATTGTTTGATTAGTAAATCAACTGCTGCACTGTGCGACTTAATTGGTAATTGTTGCGTATGCTTTTGACCATCATAAGTAATTTCAAATGTTGATTGATCACTACCTAACCGGTCAACCATTCCTTTCGCAACAACTTGTTCATCTGGCATATTAAACAACTTAAACTTCAAAGTTGAACTACCAGAATTAACTACTAAGACTTTACGCATAACACTACTCTCCCCACTGAAAAGTTTTCTGACTCCAAGTTTGCAATTGTTGTTTAAATTGTGTTAAATCTTGCGCATCATCTAAATTAGGAATTTGCCCCATCAAAACTTCGGGAGATTGTTGTGCCAAAGCACCGTGCCGTTGCAACACTACCAGTGATTTGGCAGCTTCTGCGCTCGCAAACAATTTCGTAGGTAAGCTTAAAACTGCTTGTAAGTATACATCTTGAACCATCCACTCTGCCAAGTGTTTGGCTTGTTCTGTTTGAAAAATTTGCGACGGCACAACAAAGATACCGATTCCACCAGGCTGCACATTTTTCATTGCCTGCTCCATCAAAAGATGATGAGCATACGAATGTCCTTTTTGGGCCTTAGTTTGAAAATTAACAACATTATCATCAACCGGATAATAGCCTACCGGTAAATCCGACAAGATCAAGTCAAAATCGCTCAATAACCAATCAGCAACCGCATCTTGATGATATAAGTCAACAGAAACTTTAATTGCTTGACTAACCGCATCAGCTAGCATCAACATTTGATCATCATTGTCCAAGCCATACATTTGTAAACTCAGCTCTGTACTGTGCTGTAATTCATGATTAGTTTGGTAAAGCAAATTACCCGTGCCAATCGCTGGATCCATGGTCTGCAAAACTTTTTTCGGATACTGCTGAAACACTTCTGTAATTACTAAGGAACAAAGAGTGGCAATAATATTAGGTGTCATTAAATGATTGACATCGACTTGATCCAACCGCTGTGCCTTAATAATTGCTAAGTCTAGTGCTTCCTTGACTTCCTTAGTACTAAAAGTCGTTAAATCAAAACTTTGATATTGTTGATTTAAACTCTTAGCCTGCTCTTCATTCGGAAAACCATCCTCAATAAAAGTTGCTTGAATCAAAATATTTAAAATATTTTCGGATAAGGCATCTTGATAAGTCACCCGTAAATCTTGTTTTAATTCTTGCGTCGTTTGATCCACAAATTGATAAATTTGTTGAATCCGAGCTTGAGTTTGACTCATAGTCGTCTTCCTTTCACTTCACACTTCCATAATATCTTAGCGGAAGTTACTTCAATTAGCAAAGTTTATAATTTTTTCCGTATAAAGCTGATCTAATTGACGTTGTGTGTGTAATTCCGACTGGTAAAAATTCAAATAGACTATCAAGAATAGACATTCAACATTCAATAAAAAAATTGCACTAATTGATACCATAGCCTGCTGTTTTAAATGATGTTGCTTATTGGAAGTCAACATAATATTCCCACTTTCGACGATACTGGTCAATGGCTTTTATTTGTAAAATTTGATTTTTAACTTCTAAATGCAAATTTTTTTGCTTAATTAATAATGGCATGTGACCCTGGCTCACACCGGTGAGTCGTAACATATCATGATAAATCTGTAATTGATAAATTTTGTGCGGCAATTTAGCTTGCTCATCCGTTTTTATCACTACTTTGGTAGGTGTTGCTTGTTGAATACTAGCATGCTGGCTAATTTCCTCCAGTTCCAGCATCGCTACCACCCAATCACTACTCGCCCGAAACAAACTGAGTTTTTGTTCATGATAAGTTGTTAGAAAATAAGCAATGCAAGAAAAAGTCAACATTGAAATAAATAAGGAGACTAGTACTTCACTGAGTAAAAAAGCGGAATGTCTTTGTTTGAGTATCATAAGTTAAACCTACATTTTGACAAAATACTTTAATTAAATCCGTTCGTTGATTAAACGTATACTGTCGATTATCAAGTGTAATTTGTTGTAAATTTGGTTGTTGTAATTTTTGATACAGCGCGATTTTCAGACCCGTCTGGCGCTGCGTTTCATGCAATTTCGTTTGCGTTGGTAAAATGCACAAGGGGATAATACTAATCGCTTGCAAAACTAAGAAGAACCCCAGCATACTATCAAGTAATAAAAAAGCGGCCTGCCGTTTATGTGGCAATTAATTGCCCCCATCCCATTTGAATTTTATAAATATACTTTTTATTTTTGGTAAAAAAAACAATCGTTGCTGGTGAAACTATCGCATCACCAGCGATTTCTAACTTTAATGCTCATCCATGATTCGTATCAAACTCAAAGGTCATACTCTGCGGAAAATCTTGAACGATTGTTTGACCATTGGGCAGACCAAGGCTGCGAAAATAAATTCGATGAGCTTGATTATCTAACAAAATGGTACATGAATGCTTCGTTATAAAGACCGTTTTTAAGGCAGTGTGCCAATTATATTCAAACTTAACTAAGGCTAGCTGTTCTTGTTGGTCGACTAATTGTTCATGGTAGTCATTAGTCGGAATTAACAAAATAGTACACACTAAACCTAACGTGATGACTGCTTCTAACAAAGTGAAAGCTGCTTGACTATTTCTTAGGTCCTTGAACGGTGCCATTTTCAATGGTATAGCCATCTCCCTTGGCTTTTTTAGCTTGTGCTGCTGATAAATAATGATCTTGTTCTAATTGATCCCAACTAACATTATTACCATCGTCGTACATATCAACCTGGGTTTGTAAAGTTGATTTAAAGGCATTATCAGTTTTGGACTGCGCCGAGTGTTTTTGCGTATTAATATTTGGAATAATGATTAATAATAATAGCGAAATAATAAACAAGACGATCACCATTTCGATCAAGGTAAAGGCAGACTGCTTTTTCGTCAATTTTTTCTTCATGATCTACAATCCTTTCATCATGGCATAAATTGGTAAGAGAATGCTTAAATATGTTCCTAGGATCATGACCGCAACTATTATGAAAAAGAAGGGCTGGATTTGATTAATTAACCGTTGAATTTGTTGTTGAACTTGTTGATACTTTAATTCAGCAATAGTTTGTAATTCAATCGCTAATTGTAATGTCGCATGCCCCAGATTCACGGCAATATTAATCTCTTTCGGTAATAGCGGACTCGTTTTAACAATTTCGTTCAAAGAAAGACCGTGAATGATTTGCTGTTGAATCTGCTGGGCCAAATCATATTGAATCGATCCGGGTGTTAACTTTTGGGCTGCTTGCAAAATTTCTTGCAAGGACAAACCACTTTTTAAAAAAGTCGCTAAAGACGTCAACAAAACATACTGATAATAATTTTGATAAATACGTCCTACAATTGGCCAGTGTAATTTATGCAAAGCTTGCTTTAATTCTGGCAATCGCCGTAAATAAAACAATTCTGTTAATAAACCACCAACAATTATTAAACCTAAAATTCCGAGAATTACCTTACTCCAGATAGATAAATGAATTTTAGGTAATTGTTGGGCCAATTCCACTTTTAAAAAAACTAATAATGTTGCTAAACTAATCAACAAAAATATTGGATAAGCTAATAAATTCAAAATTGTCCGAGTATTTTTTTGCCGCGTCTTTAAGGTTGCGGCATTTTCTTCTAAGCAGCGCACCAAATTACCGTGAATATCCGCAATCGTTATTTGACTAATAATTGTTTTGGATAGTCCTGTCACAATTAAAGCTTGATCTAACAGCATTCCCGCGTTTAACCGTTGCAAAACTTGGTTCAAAACCTGCTTTTGTTGCGGATAAATTATTTTTAACGATAGTAGTGCAATTTCTATCGAAAAGCCATTTTTAACTAATTTAGCCAATGTGGATAAAAATTGTGCTTGTTGGGCTACCGTCAATTTAACCGGTCTGTAATTGTTCAAAAACTTCATCACTAATCAATCCCTTTTGATAATCATGGTGTAATAATTGCTGCCAATCTTCAAAATTACTTTGCGGAATTTTAATGGCTTGCACCAAGTCATCATCTAACAAAACATCTTGATAAACTTTGACCGTTTGACTAACTAGGGGCACTAACCGCTGGTAAACCACGCAGTTTAAGACGGAATACATTTCACTTTGACTAATTCCGAGTTCCATCATCCGCCCAATGACGGCATACTTATTGCGTGCATGTACCGTTGATAAAACCAAATGTCCACTCAAAGCAGCCCTTAAAGCCATGCGTGCTGTGGTTTCATCTCTAATTTCTCCTAGTATTAAAACATCTGGTCGGTGTCGCAATGAAGTTTTGATTAAGTCTGCGTAACTCATTTGTGCTTGATTATTGACTTGAATTTGTAAAAAACTCGGTTCGATGATTTCAATGGGATCTTCAATCGTCAATACAATTTTCTGAGCGGCATATTGTTTCGTTAATTGATACATTGACGTTGTCTTCCCCGAACCAGTTGGACCACTAAATAAAATTAAGCCCCGGCGATTCATTACTTTAGCCCATTGCTTACGTAAAAGTGTTGGACTAGTATCAGACTTTAAAGGATACAGTAAGCGAATCACTAAAGATTCCTGATTGGAAAAATTGCCGACCGTTGACAATCGTAAATTTAATTGTTGCTTTCGATAAGAGAAACTTCGCGCTCCTACTTGGGGCCGGCGGTGCTCACTGATATCCATATCCGAGCTAAATTTTAAATAATTAATCACACCTTGAGCAAACGCCGCATCTAAGATTTGATAATCATGTAAACCATCAAGTTCACGCATTTTCACTGCAAACTTGGAACCATGGGGCAGGAAAAAAATATCCGAAACTTCTCGTTGACAAGCAAATTCTAACAACTGTTGGGTATAAACTTCTGGCTGCATCTTTAACCTCCTTTCAGTTTAAAAATACCCGGAAAAACAAAAAAACTTTTCTTAAAATTAAGAAAAGTTTTTTATCGGAAATTTGTAATTTTTAGTTAATTAATAATTTAATCTTCTTCAGCAGCCGCCGTAAAGACTTCTGAAACATCATCATCATCTTCTAATTGATCAATCATGTGTTCAAATTGTTCTTGCTTATCTGCGGGAACTGGTACCGTGTTCTTAGGAATCATCGTTAAAGTAGCATTAGCTAATTGGTAACCCATTTTTTCCAAAGCATCCCGGACCTGCGTAAATTCTTTGGCTTCCGTATAGATTTCAAAAGCGTCATCACTAACTTCCAAGTCGTCAGCGCCAGCTTCCATCAAATCTTCTAGCATCTTATCTTCATCAGCATCCGTTGTTGAACGATCAATGACGATGTAACCTTTACGATCAAATAAATAAGACACTGAGCCAGCAGAGCCCATACTACCACCATTGCGGGTAATGGCTACTCGCACAGAAGTGGCAGTCCGATTCTTATTATCAGTCAATGTATTAACTAAGACTGCCACACCACCCGGAGCATAGCCTTCATAAGTGATTTCTTCATAGTTAGCGCCACCAGCACCGGAAGCTTTATCGATCGCCCGTTTAATATTATCTTTCGGCATATTAGCTGCACGAGCTTTATCCATCACCAAACGTAAGGAAGCATTGTTCGCTGGGTCAGGATCACCACCCTTTGCTGCCATGTAGATTTCACGTGACAGCTTTTGAAAAATTTTACCACGCTTTGCATCTTGAGCGTTTTTCCGCCCTTGAATGTTATGCCATTTAGAATGTCCTGACATTCGCTTACTCCTTCTTTCCGATTAGTATAATTAATAGACAAAACCTTTATAATCATACCAAATTTAACGTCTATCAGCAACGTTTTCTCCATAATTGCCAAAGCCATAAGAAAATATAGGTTAATCCGGCGCCAATAAAAGCTCCCAAACTATCCAACATGACATCTTGAATTAAGGGACTGCGGCCACTCGTCAACAATTGATGAAATTCATCCAACCCCGCTAAACCAGTAGTACTTAACCAACTCAGCCACGGGGCTAGGTGCCAATGCTTAACTTCATTTTTTAAAAATAAAGTGCCCACTATGCCTAACATTCCAAAGACACTCAAATGTGCTAATTTGCGAATGCCAAATTCAATTAATTTGTAATAACCAACCGTTGCCACTGCTTGGCGCTTATGACCATAAACAAAATCAATGTTTTGTAAAAACCGATTGCCCGGGCGATTAGGTAAATAGTACTTTAAGAAAGGTACTAGTGACTGCTGATGATAAGTCATGGATGAACTAATAAAAATTCCAATAATCAATACTATAATTAAAATTAACCACCAAATTTGTCGTGAGTGTACTTTTTTCATCTTAACCTCAACTAACGCTTTACTGCATTAATTTTAATATATTCTCAAGATTTATTCCACCGTCACACTCTTGGCCAAATTACGGGGTTGGTCAACATCATTGCCTCGGTTTTTAGCAGTATAGTAAGCCAATAATTGAGCAGGAACAATCGCTACCAACACATTTAATAGCTCGCTTAACTCACTAAAAACAATTTGATCTGTAGCTAAGGCCAAATTACTTTGACTAATCACTAACGGCTTTGCGCCCCGACTGACAACTTCTTGAATATTACTTCTCGTATGACTAGCCGTCTCTTTTTCCGTGATAAAAGCAATAACGGGGGTCTCTTGTTCAATTAAAGCGATGGTTCCATGTTTCAATTCACCAGCGGCAAAACCTTCCGCGTGTAAGTAAGAAACTTCCTTTAATTTTAAAGCGGCTTCCAAAGAAACATAATAACCGTTACCACGGCCAATAAAGAAAGCGGCTGCTTGGTGATCAAAATACTGTTGCGCCAATTGGGCAATCTGATCTTTTTCATCGACAATGGTTTGCATGCCATTGGCTGCTAGAGCTAATTGTTGTTGTACATCAAAAGTTTGCGCTGCACTCAATTGCTTACTTTCACCTACTGCTTGCGCTAAAATGGCTTGAACGGCAATTTGGGCTGTATAAGCTTTGGTTGATGCTACTGCAATTTCAGGGCCCGCATGTAACAACAAAGTAAAGTCTGCTTCACGTGATAATGTAGAATTGGCAACATTAGTCATTGTTAACGTCGGATAACCTAAGGCTTTAATCTTAACCAAAACTTGTCGACTGTCAGCTGTTTCGCCACTTTGACTTAAAAATAAGAAAAAGGGTTTGGCAGATAATTTGGGAATATGATAACCGAACTCACTGGCTAAAGCTACTTCCACTGGGATATCAGCCAAAGTTTCAAATAATTGCTTTCCAATTAACCCAGCATGATAACTTGTTCCGGCCGCCACAATATAAAGGCGATCGCTTTGTTTGAGCGCTGTCAATAACTGCGAATCCATTTGAATTTGCTTTTGCTCAAAATAATGAGCCACAATCCGGCGCAAAACAGCAGGTTGCTCATCAATCTCTTTTAACATATAACTATCATATGTGCCTTTAGACAAGTCATCGGCCGCTATCTGAACTTGATAAGTTGCTCGCTCAATAGGTTGATTGTCAATATCAAATAACTGCACTTGATCTTGTGTAATAATCCCCGTTTCGCCATCGTTAATTTCCATAAAATTACTCGTTTGCTTCAACATTGCCAAGGCATCTGAACATAAATAGTTGGCAGTAGTTCCGACGCCGATTAATAATGGACTTTTATTTTTAGCAAAGAAGATCTGTTGGGGATTTTGGCGGTCCATTAAAGCAATCGCATAAGAACCCGACAATAATTGCACTGTCTGTTGTAACGCTTGTAAAGTTGTTAATTGTTTGGTCTGGACAAAGTAAGCAACTAATTGCACAATCACCTCGGTGTCCGTTTCACTATGAAACACCACATCAGCTAAGTATTTTTGCTTCAAGTCTGCACTATTGTTAATGACCCCATTGTGCACTAAATAAAAGCGTTCATCATTAGAAAATTGTGGATGGGCATTTGCTTGCGACGGCTGGCCATGTGTGGCCCAACGTGTATGTCCAATCCCCGTAGTTCCCTGAGGATAACTGGCCACTGCTTGTTTCAGATTATTAATTTTTCCCGAGCGTTTACATAAAAAGTCTTGCTGATCCGTGGTTGTTAAATAAATTCCGGCAGAATCATAACCCCGATATTCTAATTTTTCCAAACCTTCTAATAAGATTGTTTTTGCTTGTTCAGCTCCGGCAACGCCGACAATTCCACACATAAATGTTACTCCTTAAAAATTGGTATAGTCCTAAATCCGTTTTTTGATTGATTAGAACAGCTGAAATAATAGCTTTTTTTAAAGATTATGTCAACTTATTGAAAAATTGGTATACACCGATTGCTGATAAAATTAAGTTGCTTTTCTAAAATTAAATGTTTATCATTTAAATGTAAGCTTTAATACCTAAAAATAACTAATTAATTGCGTGAGGTGAAGGATTTATGCCCTTAGGAATCAAAATTATCGCCCAAAATTGTCAAGGCTTAGTGACCACCTTTGGCAAATATAAACGTAGCGTAACCCCTGGTTTACATTTTTATGTACCTTTAGCTCAAAAAATAACTTCGGTCAGTTTGGCCATGCGTCCCATCGAACTGCCCCACTACTCCATCATCACTAGTGATAACGCCGAGGTTTCAACTTCGGTAACTTTAAATTTCCACGTCACAGATGCGATCAAGTTTGAATACAACAATACTGATTCAGTTGAATCGATGGCCCAATTAGTACGCGGGCACCTCCGGGATATTATCGGGCGGATGGATTTAAACGCCGCTTTAGGTTCTACTGCACGTATTAATTCTGACCTCTCCAAAGCCATCGGTGACTTAACCAATATTTACGGCATTACAGTCGATCGTATTAACATTGACGAATTGTTGCCTTCCCAAGAAATTCAAAAGGCTATGGATAAACAATTAACCGCTGATCGGGAACGGATTGCCGCAATTGCTAAAGCGCAAGGTGAAGCAGAATCCATTCGTTTAACTAATGAAGCCGAAAATAACGCGTTAATTGCCACTGCTAAAGCCAAAGCACAAGCAACCAGAACACGGGCCGACGCTGAACAATATCGCATTGATACTATTCAAAAGGGATTAGATCATGTTGACGATAAATTCTTTCAAAACCAATCGATCGCTGCCTATCAAACATTAGCCACATCAGATACTAACTTAGTCGTCGTGCCTAACGACAGTAGCAACGATTTTGGTCAAACTGCTTTGTTAGCGCAAGCCATTCAAAAAAAGCAACCTTCGGCATCGGAACAAACTGAGAGTTGATTTTCATTAAATAATATCCAAACTAAAAAGACGAGGTGGGAGAATAAGCTGCACAAGCTTATCGTAATTGCCACCTCGTCTTTTTATCATAATGGTAATAATACGGTCACTGTCGTTCCTTGATTTAACCGACTAGTAAGGGTAATTTGCCCCTGTAATGCTTCGACGGCTTGTTGTGTAATAGCTAAACCTAAGCCTGTCCCACTAATCTGGTGATTACGTGATTTATCAGCACGGTAAAAGCGTTCAAAAACATGTTGTTGATCCTGCTTTGCAATACCGCTGCCAGTATCGCCAATTTTTATTCGTAACTGCTTGTTAATTGCATCATGTTGTATTTGAACATGAATCTGACCATTGAGGCGGTTATATTTCACTGCATTAGTAATTAAATTTTCCAAAATTTGCCGTAACTCCGCCCCAGCCAGCTTCACCCAAACATCCCCTTGAAATTTGGTCGTCACTTGTAACTGTAATTGCGCAATTTGGGGCTGTTGTTGCCGCAAAATTTGTTCGACTAGTGCTTGAACATTTACACGTTGACTATTTAACTGCGAAGTTTGTTCTAAACGAACTAGTGTCAGAGCATCTTCAATCAAATCCACTAAGCGCTGAGCTTCTTCTTGAATAATTTGAATAAATTGGGTATTTTTGACTGGATCATCTTGGGCGCCATTCAATAGCGTCTCGGCAAAACCTAAGATCGCTGTAATCGGCGTTTTCAATTCATGGCTAATATTCGCAATGAAATTTTTTTGCTGTTGTTCCAGTTGATGCACATGCGTTAAATCATACAAAATAACTATGACTTGGCGTTCTGTTAATGCTTGATCGCGGGCAATTTCAATAACATTGGCATCAACAAAACAATTGGAATCACCGATTAATTGAATTTCTTGATGATGATTTTGATTTTTGCGCAGCGTGTGTTCAATCATCCGACTTAAGGCGTAGGTTTTAATATCTTCAACAAAAGGATGTGGCTGATCAGCAATCTCTTTGCCTAAAATATCCACCAGCGCTTGATTATGCAAAATAACGTCTCCTTGTGCATCTAGCAACATAATTCCTAATGGCAAATGGCGTAATAAACTAAAAAAGCTTTGCTCCAACAGTTGATTAGTTGCTTCTAATTGGGTAGTGTATTGTGTCACGGCATTGACAGTTTTAATTAAATCTGTATATGGCGTATTATCTAAGGCAATTAAAGCCGGTGTGTGGCGCTTTTGGTTTAAGCGTTTTAACTTATCAATCGCGGCCTGCAGATATATTTTTTGATTGCGATCAGCTCGGAGTTGACTCGCCAACAAAATCAATAATAAAAACAAATAGCCACCGGAAAAAAGCCCAACTAAATTTGATCTAGCCCACACAGAAAGATATTTTTTGACAATCACTTTTCGCTTGGTTACCGCTGATGGTGTTAATAAATAAAAAATATATTTTTGTCCGTGAACTTTTTGAATCCGGTAAAGATGATTACTATCCAAGACATCTTGGTTCAATAACGTCAGCGCTTGCTTTTGTAAATCATTCTGCGGTCGTCCTTTTTTAATCGTCAACACCCGTAACTGATGATCGTCAGCCCAAGTAGCCAGCAATTGTGGTTTATTATCCTGATTTAAAACTTGATAATCTGCTTTTAAAGCCGTGATATGGTTGATTTGTTCTTGCTTATTGAATTGAATTAATATAAATAAACAAAAACCATAAATTAAGCCACCAAAAACCATTGTTCCTAAGATCAACTGCCGCTGTCGTTTCATATTATTCTCCTGAATTAATCATGGATTAAACGAAAAATTATCAGCTATTTTACTTATTAATCATTAGACATTAATTGAAGATTTAACGAAATCATAGCAATACTTCTTGAATAATTTTAAATTGTTAAACGATAACCAAATCCGCGGATGGTTTGTAAATATTGTGGCTCTTTGGGATTTTGTTCAATTTTATCACGCAAATGACTTACTTGGATATCAATTGCTCGAGAATCTCGATCAAGCTCAGCAGCCGTTCCCCAAAGATGTTCTCTTAACTGATCTCGAGTTAAAGTGTGATTGGCATTGCTATAGAAATAGTCAAATAATTTATACTCCGTTTTAGTTAACGCAATAGCTTGTTGGTTGACAATTACTTGAAAATTAGCCCGATCTAACTTTAACTTGTCAGACGTTACCGTTGTCGATTGCCGCCGCAAAATAGCATTAATCCGAGCGATTAATTCCGATAAGTTGAACGGCTTCGTAATATAATCATCTGCCCCCAGATTCAGACCTTGTACTTTGGTTTGTGCATCATCACGCGCTGTAATCAAGATGACTGGAATTTGATTATGTTGTGCTCGCAATTGCTCTAACACCTGTAAGCCATTAAATTGGGGCAGCATTAAATCTAGTAGCACTAAATCAAACGCTTGTTCTGCAATTTTTTGTAACGCATGTTGGCCATCAGTAGCTGTTTGCACCAGAAAATCATTTTGTTCCAAATTATATTTCACTAATTCTACAATTGCACGTTCGTCATCAACTACCAAGATTCTCTTCATGAGTTAATTACCCTTTTTCATTTAAATCCTGCTGACTTAACTTCCATTGCAAGTAAGCATTCATAAATTCATCTAAGTCACCATCTAAAACCGCTTGACCATTACCCGTTTCCATATTAGTACGGTGATCTTTGACCATCGTATACGGATGAAAAACATACGACCGAATTTGTGAACCCCAACCAATATCTAATTGTTCACCTTTGAGTGCCGCTTGCTGTTGTGCCTGCTGTTCCTGTTCACGTTGATACAATTTGGCACGTAACATATTCATAGCCGTCTCCCGGTTTTGTAATTGAGAGCGCTGGGCTTGCGAGCTCGTAACAATGCCTGTTGGCAAATGGGTGATGCGCACTGCCGAGGATGTTTTATTAATATGCTGGCCACCAGCCCCACTCGATCGGAAAACATCTACCCGTAAATCATCCGGATTAATCTCAATATTAATCGTTTGGTCTAACTCAGGCATAACTTCCACCGAGGCAAAAGACGTATGGCGCCTCCCAGCAGCATCAAACGGTGAAATCCGAACTAAGCGATGCACTCCATGCTCAGAACGTAAAAGGCCATAGGCATTATGACCCTTAATAATTAACGTCACACTTTTCAGACCGGCTTCATCACCAGCTTGGTAATCCGCCAATTCTACGGCAAAGTTATGTTTTTTAGCCCATCGTTCATACATGCGCAATAGCATCGCTCCCCAATCTTGGGATTCTGTCCCACCCGCACCCGGATGAATTTCCAAAATCGCATTATGACTATCATAAGGTTCACTTAACAGTAAGGCAGTTTCATATTGTTGCAGTTGCTGCTGTAAATCCGTTAAATCCATAACAGTGGTAGTCAATAATTCCTGATCGGTCGGATCTGCTTGCAGTAATTCGAGTGCAATCTGTAGATCCGCCAATTTCGTTTGCAGCTGGCGAAAATTATCATACTTTTCTTTTAAGACATTATTTTGAGCAATAATGGTCTGCGCGTGAACGCGATCTTGCCAAAAATCTGCTTGAGCCATGGCGTGTTCATTTAAAGCAATACTCTCTTGTAACTCGTCTAAGTCAAAGAGACCTCCCGAATTGCTCAATTTTTGTAGCTGCTTGACTTAGTTGTTCTTTAATATCCGCAAGTTCCATCTTTAAACTCCTATATTTCATTTCTAAAAAAACAGGCCGCAGCCTGTTTTTTATCTTTGTGCATTTTGGCGAATTTCCGCCTTCATAAATAATCGTGTCACATCATATTCAATATCAGCAACCATGCTTTCGAACATCCGAAAACCTTCTTCTTGATATTCAACTAACGGGTTCATCTGACCATAGCCACGTAAACCAATTGATTGCCGTAACTGATCCATTTCATCAATATGATTAGTCCAGTGTTCATCAACAACCCGCAAAATAACTACTTTTTGAAATTCTAACATTTGTTGCGGATCTTGGAGCTGCTGTTGTTTTTGTTCATAATTTTCTTGAACAAATTGTTTAAACAACTCTTTTAATTGATCCACCGTTTTGCCATCCAAATCGGAACGTTGTAATTGTTTTGGACTAACTAAAACGTTAATCGCAAAGTCGTAAATACCATCTAAATCCCAATCTTTGGCATCCCCGTACGTGCGTGAATCAATCGCACTGGCAATGGTACGTTGCATCATTGGTACCAAAACATCTTGTAAACTATTTTCTTCAGTAATTACTTGCATGCGTTGCTTATAAATAACTTCACGTTGTTCCCGCATCACATCATCGTATTGCAAGGTATTTTTCCGCGTATCGTAGTTATTACCTTCAACCCGCTTTTGTGCAGATTCAACCTGACGAGTAATCATGCGACTTTGGATAATAGCATCATCATCATCAATTTTCATCGACTGCAAGAAGTTCTTGATACGCTCTGAACCAAAACGCTTCATTAAGTCATCTTCTAAAGACATATAGAAGATCGTCTCACCGGGATCACCTTGTCGTCCGGACCGGCCCCGTAACTGGTTATCAATCCGCCGCGATTCATGCCGCTCGGTACCAATCACACATAAACCGCCTACTTCACGGACACCAGGTCCCAATTTAATATCAGTTCCCCGACCAGCCATGTTCGTTGCAATTGTCACAGCGCCTTTTTGACCAGCACGTGAAATAATATCAGCTTCTTTAGCATGATTCTTCGCATTCAAAACAGCATGAGGAATGTGAGCCTTATTTAATTGCTGCGATAAATATTCAGACGTTTCCACCGCAACTGTCCCGACTAATAATGGCTGCCCTTTTTTATGGCGCTCAATAATATCTTCAATAACCGCTTTGAATTTATTCTTGAGTGTTGGATACAACACATCGGGATAATCAATCCGGGCAATTGGTTTATTGGTCGGAATTGTAATAACTTCCATGTTATAAATTTCCCGAAATTCTTCTTCTTCAGTTTTCGCTGTTCCGGTCATACCCGACAACTTGTCGTACATTCTAAAGAAGTTTTGGTAAGTGATATTGGCCATGGTCTTGGTTTCATCTTGAATGGGGACACCTTCCTTGGCTTCAATAGCCTGGTGTAAACCATCTGAGAACCGACGTCCTTCCATTACCCGACCAGTAAAGGAATCAACAATCATAACCTTTTTATCACTAACCACATAATCTTTATCTAATTCCATAATATAATTAGCTCGTAAAGCTTGATCAATATGGTGATTCAATAAAGTGTTATCAATATCATAAAGATTTTTTAACGCAAAAGTTTGTTCACCTTTTTTAATACCACTTTCAGTTAAACCAATGGTCTTAGTCGGCCAGTCAATCTTATAATCAGCTTCATTCAAAGATTTGACAAACCGATCAGCTCGCAGATAAAGTGCTGTCGATTGCTCAGCTTGTCCAGAAATAATCAATGGAGTTCTCGCTTCATCAATTAAAATGGAGTCCACTTCATCGACAATGGCGTAATTTAACGGCCGTTGCACCATTTGCTCTTTATAAACAACCATATTATCCCGCAAATAGTCAAAACCTAATTCACTATTCGTCGAGTACGTAATATCACAGTTATAAGCAGCCCGTTTTTCTTCTGCACTTTTAGAATTTAAGTTTAAACCAACGCTCAGTCCCAGCCAATTATATAATTGCCCCATTTCTGTAGCATCACGTTGTGATAAATATTCGTTAACCGTCACAACGTGCACACCCTTACCAGTCAAAGCATTGAGGTAAACCGGTAATGTCGCGGTTAAAGTCTTTCCTTCACCAGTTTTCATTTCAGCAATATTACCTTCATGTAAGGTAATACCACCAATAATTTGTACACGAAATGGATACAATCCTAAAACGCGTTTAGCAGCTTCTCGTGCAGTAGCAAAAGCTTCTGGCAACAGATCATCTAAAGTTTCACCTTTGGTTAATCGCTCTTGAAAAGCCGGAGTTTTAGCCTGTAAATCTTCATCCGAAAGTTTCGCGTATTCATCAGCGTAGGCTTCTACCTTATCCGCGATCTTGCCCATACGCTTAACTTCACGTTTGTCACTTTCTACCCATTTTTTAATTGGATTCGTCATTTATTAAATCTCTCCTGTACTTTCAATCTGGTACATCTATAATATCTTATCATTTTAGTAGCAATAATTAAACTCTAACTTAATTAACGAAAAAGGTGCTCGGAAGTTCAGATTCCGACCACCAATCAAAACGATTATTAAAATTCAATCAAACTCATTCATCAGTTTCAATTAAACCATAGCGTCCATCATTTCGCTTATAGACAATACTTGTTCCATTAGTTTGAGCATCTTCAAAAACAAAAAAGTTATGTCCTAACATATCCATTTGCAAAACTGCTTCTTGAGCATCCATCGGCTTTAAAGCAACGCGCTTTGTCCGGACAATCGGCAAATCCTGTGAATCATTAGCTGATTCATCGCTCGGACCAGTTAAATCAAAATCTTTAATCCCCTTTTCGCGCGACTTCCGATTGATTCTAGTTTTATATTTTCTAATTTGTCGTTCCAATTTTTCAAAAACATCATCAATACTTTTATACATATCCTTATCCGTTTTTTCGGCTCGTAAAATCAAATAAGGCAATGGGATAGTAACTTCGACCTTAGCATTTTTATTACTATAAACTTTTAAATTAACATGAGCAATCGGATGATCAGTATCTTTAAAATACTTATTTAAATTATTTAAACGTTTCTCAATATAGCTTCTAATTGCCTCTGTTACTTCGATATTTTCTCCACGAACATTAATTGTCAACATGAAGAGCACCCCTTTTCATTTGCCAATTAGACTTCTATTGGTCTACTTATATTATAATGATTTTATTAATAAAAAGCCAATCATCTGGCCAAAGAAAACGAAGAAATTTCTCCCTGATAACCCGCTTGTCGTAAACAATCATAGGCGTGCAAAATGGTGCGCCCTGTTGTATAAATATCATCCAACACTAAGATTTGTTTGACTGATAAGATAGAATCATATTGATGATTAAATTGCAAAAACTGAGTCGTTTGCAATCTTTCTCGGCGATTTTTTTGCGCTTGTGCTTGCTGGGTGGGTAACTTAATCAATGCTGGTGTTAAATCGACTACTTCCTTGAAAAGACCGACAACTGGATCAAAATGTCGTTGCTGCAAATGCTCCGTTGAACTAGGAATATAAACTACTGTGCCTTGAAAAGACCGTAATTTTTGGTGGATCAGGCTTTGAAAACAAGCCCTTAAGGCATAATCGCCATAGCGCTTATATCGTTTAAAATAATCATGCATAGCATTATTATATTTAAACAAAGCGCGATGGCGCACACTTAGATAACCTTGTTTTTGCCATAATTGACAATCTGAACACAGTTTACTGGAACCCATTTTATAACATTGCGGACAATGTGGTGACGTAATTAGCGCAAATTCTTGTAAACAACGCTGACAAATCGCTGGTGGATCAATTAGCTGAATTCCTAAAACTTGCATCGGCGTCAGCTCAAAAACAATCGCTTCTTGGCATAATAAGCATTGCTTAAGCACAATTCAACCGCCGGATTTGGTGAATTGCCTGGGCAATATTAGTTGTATAATGTGTTCCAAAAAACCAAACTTGATTATCCGGATGACTACTACTGCGACCGGCTCTTCCAGCAATCTGAACCAATGCTTGTTGAGTAAAGCGCTTGGAATCGGCCTGCCAAACTAAGACATCAATATTATCAAACGTTACTCCTCGTTCCAAAACGGTGGTTGTCACCAGTGCTTGCCACTGACCAGCGCGAAATTTTTGCACTTTGATTTGTCGCATTGCATCTTTGGCGTGCACATAAGTTTGTTGTAAGTCAGGATAGGTTTGCTGTAACAACTGCGATAATTGTTCAGCTTGCCGAATACTATCCACAAACAATAAAAAGCGTTGTTGTTTGTTCAAAAGTTCACGAATTTGCCGTTTTAGGCGCCAATGAAGTTGCTGCATCGAAATATGATTGACCCAACAATATTTAGGTTCTGGTAAATCATGTCCATGAAATCGGCGGCTTAGTAAGCTATAGGATAATTTTTGCTTCTTGATCAATTGTAAATATTCTAAACTAGGCGTGGCAGACAAAGAAATTAGTGAATGCTTTGGCTTCAAAGCGTTTTTAATGGCGTTATGCAACATTAAATTATTAACATATGGATACGAATCGCATTCATCCAGAACTATCAAATCAAACGCTTGGTAAAATTTTAATAGCTGATGGACTGTACAAACTAAGATTTGTGAATAATAATATTGGCTAGCACCTTGTCCATGTAATAGTGCCAAACTAACTGGTTGAAAAGCTGCTTGCAATCGTGGATAAATTTCATTACAAACATCTACTCGCGGAGCAACCCAAGCAATCCGTTCTCTTTGAATAACCGCTTGCTGTAAAACTTTAAATAACATTTCAGTTTTACCACTACCAGTTACTGCCCACACCAAATGATCCTGTTTGGTTCGTTCTATTTGACAAAGTTTTTGCGAAATGATTGTTTGAGCAGCTGTTAATTGCCCAGTCCACGTCAACGGTTGCTGAATTACTGGAAATTGATTCTGCTCAGCAATCGCAATTAGATAATTATGATTAGTTAAACGTCCTAAGCTTAGACAGGCTGGACAATAAAAATTATCGCCTGGCAAACTATAAACTCGCCAGTCATTAACCATCTGGCACCGACGACAACAAAATTGATTTCCATCGAGTTTATATAGTGCAGGAATAGCTTTAGTATAAGTTGTCGGTGAATCTAGAACTAATAGTCGTCCAGATAATTGTTTTACATCCATCAATTACTCACCTTAAATTAATTACGATAAAAAGGAGAATTTTTTTGCCAAAAATTACAATTGCGCAAGATTTTACGAATGAACTAGTTATTAAAAAATCTCGGTTCATTACTTCACTTAAACGCGTGCAAAGCGTTAATGAAGCGCAAGATTTTTTAACAGACATCAAAAAAAAGACTAGCAAAGCTAGTCATCATTGTAGTGCTTATATTATTGATAATTTACAGCAACACGCCAGTGACGATGGTGAGCCCCGAGGCACTGCGGGAATACCTATGTTAGAAACTTTACAAGCTATGCAAGTTCAAAATACACTAGCCGTAGTCACCCGTTTTTTTGGTGGAATTAAACTCGGTAGCGGTGGTTTGATTCGCGCTTATCGTCAAAGTGTTGCAGATGCTATTAACCAAGCAGGACGTGTGCAAATTGTGTTGCAACAACAGCTGCTTGTTACCTTAACTTATAAACAGCTAGACCTGATCAATTACTGGCTCAAACAGCAACCTGTTAATCTAGTTAATACCAATTATGCCGCTCAAGTCCAACTAACATTACTACTCGATCAACAACAGACCCCGAATTTTCTCACCGATCTTAATAACCAACTACACGCGCAAATCCCCGTGCAAATGGGACCTACTACTTTTCATGAGATTCCTTATTTAAAGTAACTTCATCATCTTTTTTCAGATCATCTTTTTCCAAACGTTTAACTAATTTTTGAATTGCATGTAACAGAGGTTGGCGATTCTCTCCAACTAAACCAATTGACTCCACAAAGAGCTCCAAGCCAATTAAAACAGCAATAGTTAGTAAAATACTACCCCAAAAAGAGGAAACCGGATATAGTAAGGCAATAAAAGAAAAGACTAATGATAAACCATAAATGACTAACACCGTTTGGCGATGGCTCAAACCCAATTGCATCAAACGATGATGTAAGTGATGTCTGTCCGCCTGAGAAATGGGCTTGTTATTCAAAAACCGTCTTAACATGGCATAGACCGTATCACTAATTGGCACTCCTAAAATCACAATCGGAATGACTAAAGAAATAAAAGTGACGTTCTTTAAGCCCTTTAAAGAAAAGACAGCAATCATAAAGCCCACAAACAGTGCACCAGTATCTCCCAAAAAAATTTTTGCCGGATGAAAATTATGTGGCAAAAAGCCCACTAAGGAAGCCACCATCGCAAAAATCCAGATCGTCACATAAGTATTACCCACAGATGAAAAAAAGTAACCAATTACACCCATGGTAAACAGTGCAATGATCGAAACGCCAGTGGCCAACCCATCCAATCCATCAATTAAGTTAACCGCATTCGTAATTGCCAAAATCCAAAACACTGTCACTGGCAAACCGAGCCAACCTAATTGAAAAGAACCTACAAAAGGCAAGACAACATAAGTCATTTTAATTCCGGCCAAGAAATAAACTACTAATGCTGCAATTAAAATCCCAAACATTTTTTGCATCGGCTTTAATTCTCGAATATCGTCAATCAAACCCGTCAATAAAATAATACATTCTGCTAAAAAAACACTAAACAATTCATGTGTGGGAAATTGGGCACGTAATAAGACAAAAGTCGAAAAATTAAACGCTAAAAAAATAGCTAAACCGCCCAGTGTGGGCATTGGCTTTTTATTAACTCGCCGCGCATTAGGATTATCAACAGCTCCCAATACCAGGGCCAATTTACGAACAAAAGGAGTTATTACTGCTGCAATAATCATTGTTAAAACCAATTTTACAATCACACTTAACATCGTTGGTAGCGACTCCTTTCACATACAAAGGAAATTATAATATTTGCTCTACTTGAATACAACTTTTATTAATTTTTTACTTAAAAAAAGCTTATGCCTTATTTAGCATAAGCAATTTTTCGAGTTTCACGAATCACTGTTACTTTGATATGACCCGGATATTCTAATTCTTTTTCAATTTGATTGCGAATTTTCCGCGACAAAATTGTTGCTTGATTATCGGAAATTTGTTCTGGCTTTACCATAATCCGAATCTCACGTCCTGCTTGAATTGCATAACTATGATCAACGCCATCATAACTATTAGCAATATTTTCCAGCTTTTCCAATCGATGAATATAATTTTCCATTGATTCAGAACGAGCTCCAGGACGAGCAGCAGAAATCGCATCTGCCGCAGCCACCAATACTGCAATCATCGATTGTGGTTCAACATCACCATGATGCGAAGCAATCGTATTAACTACCACTTTGGGTTCTTTGTACTTACTTGTAATATCGACACCAATTTCAACATGTGATCCTTCAATTTCATGATCTAATGCTTTGCCAATATCATGTAGCAATCCTGCACGCCGCGCCAAAGTCTCATCTTCACCTAATTCAGCAGCCATAGTTCCTGCTAATTTTGCAACTTCAATTGAATGACTCAAGACATTTTGACCATAACTAGTCCGGAAATTCAATCGTCCGATAATCTTAATTAAATCGGGATTAATACTATGAATTCCCAAATCGTAAACAGTCTGCTCACCTAATTCACGAATACGTGTATCCATTTCTTTACGTGACTTATCAACCATCTCTTCAATACGAGCTGGATGAATTCGTCCGTCGGAAATTAATTTTTCCAATGACAACCGCGCAATTTCACGCCGAATGGGATCAAAGCCACTCAAAGCCACCGCCTGTGGTGTGTCATCAATAATTACATCAATTCCTGTTAAAGATTCTAAAGTACGAATATTGCGACCTTCACGCCCAATGATTCGACCCTTCATTTCTTCATTAGGTAAAGAAACAGTTGTAACTGTGGATTCAGAAACAGTATCCGCTGCACTTTGCTGAATAGCATCAACAATAATTTGTTTAGCACACTTATCAGCATCTTGCTTGGCTGCTTCTTCACTATTACGAATCAAACGGGCTTTTTCTTGAACTAAATGTTCATCAATTTGTTTTAAAAGATAGTTACGGGCCTGTTCATGTGTCATGGCCGCAACTTCTTCTAATTTATTTTGTTGCTGAGTTAAGGTAGAAGAAATTTGCTTTGTCTGTTGTTCTAATTGTTGTTCTGTAGTATCAATCTTTTGTTCACGTTTCTCTAAAGAATGTTCACGTTGATCCAGCGAGTTATCTTTGCGATCTAAAGTTTCTTCTCGCTGCAACATTCGATTTTCTTGCCGTTGTAATTCCTTACGGCGATCACGCAGATCATCTTCTTGTTCCTGACGATACTTGTGACTTTCCTCACGTGCTTCGATCAATGCCTCTTTTTTGGCAGATGCAGCAGCTTTTTTAGCATCCACAATAATTTGTGCTGCCGATTGTCCTGCCTGCTCTAAACTTTTTTCGTAGACATTTTTTCTAATCAAAAAACCAACTACAGTACCAATAACTAATAACCCCAGCGCGACTATTAGGGCGATTAAAACTGCCATTTAAATCCCTCCAGCCACACTAATGACTTCAGAGACTGAAATAAAACGGCTTACCATCAAGCAAGTTAATTTTTTAGAAAGTAACTAAAAAATTTCAACCTGACTATTAAACTTAAAACATTCAAATAAGCACATTCGTTTCAGTTTCTTTTTCTATTTTATTGGCACCTAGATAAAGCACTTAATTAAATTACTGCTTTAAAACTCGGTACATATTAATATTATTGTTTATTGGGCAAACTGTCAACGAATGTTTATTTGAATCAGAACTTTAACGTTAAAAAGTTTCGATAATAGGCAAATCTTTCCAATCAGCAAATTTTAGCCAAAATTATTGATCTGTTAAATTAAGATCAGTTTTATTGTTTTTAGAATCGGCAGCAGTTTTTTCTACTGATTGATCTTCAGTACTAGATTGTTTAATATCATCCATTTGATAAGCATCACGAACCTGCTGTTTAATATCGGCTTTCATCTCTGGATGATCATCTAGATATGCTTTCGCATTTTCGCGGCCTTGACCGATACGTTCATTTTGATAAGAGTACCAAGAACCACTCTTGTTAATAATTTCTTGATCAGCAGCCATATCTAAAATCTCACCTGTTTGTGAAATTCCGTGACCATACATAATATCTACTAGTGCTAATTTAAAGGGCGGTGCTACCTTATTTTTAACCACTTTAATTTTAACTTTATTACCAATAACGTCAGAGCCCTCTTTGATCTGTTCAGAACGGCGAACCTCTAAGCGCACTGTCGCGTAAAACTTTAAAGCACGACCACCGGGAGTAGTTTCCGGATTACCAAACATAACGCCCACTTTTTCACGAATTTGATTAATGAATAAAGCAATCGTTTTGGTTTTATTAATATTACCAGACAGCTTCCGTAAAGCTTGCGACATCATCCGCGCCTGCAAGCCGACATGTGAGTCACCCATTTCACCATCAATTTCTGCCTTAGGAACCAAGGCAGCTACTGAATCAATGACCAAGATATCAATCGCACCACTTTTAATTAAAGCATCAGCAATTTCCAGTCCTTGTTCTCCAGTATCTGGCTGTGACAATAACAAATTGTCAATATCAACTCCCAAAGCCTTAGCATAATCTGGATCCATCGCATTTTCAGCATCAATATAAGCTGCGGTTCCCCCGTTCTTTTGCACTTCTGCCACAGCATGTAAGGCCACAGTTGTTTTACCAGAACTTTCTGGACCATATATTTCCACAATTCTGCCGCGCGGATAACCACCAATGCCCAACGCATTATCCAAAGCCAAAGAACCACTTGAAATAGAAGAAACTTTAGTTTTAGGACTTTCTCCCAAACGCATAATAGCTCCTTTACCAAAATCTTTTTCAATTTTCTTTAGAGCTTTATTCAGCGCTTCCTCGCGACCAGCTTCATCTTCTTTATTATCTTTAGCCACTTTAATACCTCCATACCAAACGTTTGTTCTCTCAATCAAGATTATAACTGATTTAAAATCATAATAAAAGCAGCAATTACACTTTTTTGGCGAATGACTTGTCTGGTTCCTTGAAACGCAAACCGCCGAACTTGCACATCTTTGGGTGACTTAACTCCTAGATAAACGGTCCCTGGTTGTTGTTGCTCCAATAAACCTGGTCCAGCCACACCTGTTAAGCCGACCCCCCAATCACTACCAATAATCCGAGCACTATTTTGCGCCATTTGTTCGGCAGTCCAAGCACTCACCACTCCATAATGTTCTAATAAATCTGCATCAATAGCTAATAATTGAGCTTTCATGGCTAGCGAGTAAGTCACAAAACCACCCGCAAAAACTTGCGAAGCACCAGGTACGGTCGCTAAGGTTGCTTGAAATAAACCAGCGCTTAAACTTTCTGCTGCCGTAATGGTTTGCTTATTATGTTGCAATCCGCGTACCACTTGTGCTATTAAAGGTTGATAATCAGCCCAATTAAATTGGGGCGGATTCCCTTGACACATCCAAAATTGTTTTATTTCTTCTGACATCCAATCACCCTTTTATTAATTACAAAATTATCTTACTAAATAACTTAAAAAAGCAAAAAACGTCCTATTAACTAACAGGACGTTTCAATTATTTAAAATCAGAATAAAACTGACGATTCTGCCATAAATAATCATATGCCGAATAAACGGTAAAGATTAAACAAATATATAACATAATTAAACCAAACGGAATATTCCAATAAGCAAAAATCGGATCTTTTAACATTAAGAAAACAATTGCCAACATTTGGGTTGCAGTTTTAATTTTACCGGGCATCTGTGCTGCCATGACGGAACCACCCTGTTCCACAATCAATAATCTTAATGTCGTAATCAATAACTCGCGACAAGCAATAATTGCCACAATCCAAGCCGGGGCTTGGTGCCGAGCTGCCAAATACACGAACGCTGTTAAAACCAACATTTTATCAGCTAATGGATCCATATATTTACCAAAATTGGTCACCAAATGACGTCCACGCGCAATTTTACCATCAATAAAATCTGTAATAGAAGCTACTATAAAGATAATTGTAGCGATTAATGATTGCCACGTAATGGTCGTTGCTAAAAAACTCACCTGTCCTAAATGAAAATCAATCGACATAAAAATCATAAAGATGGGAATTAAAATAATCCGTAATAAAGTTAATTTATTGGGTAAATTCATTCAGATTACTCCTTAATTTGCATTGTATAGGTATGAACCGTACCAGTTTGATTATCTGGAACTGGCAAGTTTTGATTATTAATCAAAACTTTAGTTACCGCAGCATTACCAGTTTGTACTTGAAATTGTTTTAAATTACTACTCAATTGAACCGTTTGCTCAGAATTAGGCTGTAAAGCTCCTTGCCAAACAGTTTGTCCATTAGCCCGTACCGCAATCCACGCCTGGGCAGAAGTAGCTTGTAATTTAACTTCGTGCTGCGGTTGTTGTGACCAATTTTGAATGGTAAAATGATCAGCCACATCAGCATCTGCCTTTAAAACTAGATTTTTATTGTTGGCAGTTGTTTTTTTAGTTGACTGCTTAGCTACTGGCTTTTTAATATGCTTCTTCGGCTTTTTAGTCGTTGTTTGTTCCACTTTTTGATGCGAAGTTGGAATTGGATTAGCATTTTGCTTGTGAACTTTCGCTGCCACTAAACAAATTAAAATCACAATAATTAGCACTACTGCTAAAATTACAATCTGTGGCCAATGCCGTTTTAAATTAGGAGCCAAAGCTTCTTTTTTAACCGTTGGTGACTGGACGGGTGTCTCTTCTGGTTGTACTTTAGGAATTTCCGACTGATAGTCCTCAATTAAAGCTTGGCTATCTAACCCAACACTATCCGCATACTGTTTGACAAAAGCACGCACATAAAAATCACCGGGTAATTGATCTAATCGTCCTTCTTCAATTGCCGTTAAATAACGTTTTTGAATTTTAGTTATTTTTTGTAGATCATCAATTGTATAACCCTTTTCCAGCCGTGCATCACGTAATTTATCGCCTAATTCACTCATTGCTCAACCACCATTATATTGAAATTTAAATAACTAATTAATTTAACCAACCACCAGTTACGTACAAAGTTTGACCTGTCAAGTATTGGGCTTTAGGATCCAAAATCGTTCTAATCCAATAACTTAAATCTTGTGGAGTCGCCATTCTTCCTAGCGGAATCTGTTCCACTAGTTGCTGTTTAGCCGGTGGAGTTAGCATTTGATTCATAGTAGTATCCACTGCCCCAGGAGCCAAAACATTGACTGTGATGCCTAAACTAGCCACTTCTTTTGCATAAGCTTTCGCAAAAGCGGTCAAAGCACCTTTAGTGGTACTATACATCACTTCCATTGCACTACCTTGAGCGCCATATACTGAACCTAATAAAACAATTCTGCCACAATGACTGACCGCCAACTTATCTTGCAATTGTTGGATCAAGTGCAATGGAAAAACCACATTAACACGCAAAATTTCCTGCATTTGTGTCAAACTCAACTGATCAAATAACTGATAATTAGTAATTCCTTGTGCCGCAATCAGGGCATCTAAACTAAAGATATTATCAACTATTTGGGCAGTATTTTCAAGCTTCTTGAAATCGGATTTTAAAACCAAAAAATCTTGTTGGGGATATTGCTGCTGTAATTGTTGTTGATCCTGTTGTAATTGCGCAATATGTTCGTTACCTTGAAGATACAATGACCAGCCTGCTTGTGCTAAATCAGCAGCAATAGCTTGGCCCATTCCTCCACTTGCTCCTAAAATTAACGCCCACTTCATTTAATTCATCTCCGGCTGTAAATAAGTAATGATCATATTATCTGCTTGAAAAATTGTGGTCGCTAAAGTTTGCAACTTTTCCAAAGAAACCTGATTAATTAATGATGGCATTTGTTCATAACTCAAATCATAAAAAGCCAACTCTGCTGATTCTGTAGCCAAATTTTCCATATAGTCACTCGCAAACAAATAGCTCCCAATACTATCAGCTTTAACCATCTCTAAAGCTGCCGCTGTTAATTCTGCCATAAACTTCTGCTTGAGTAAATACGTGCGTAAAACTTCTCCTAAATGATGGGGCTGGTCAGTTTCTGCACTAATCAAAATAAAGGCATATTGCCGTTCTACAATGACACTATAACCAAAGCTATCATCAATCAAGTGCTGTTCTAATAAAGATTGTCTGAATGAGGAGGTTTCGCCTAAAATCAATTCGAATAACAATTCCAATTGATTTTGTAAAACAATCATCTCGGATAAACTAGCTTGGATCATAATTCGTAAACCAATCATCATATGCGGCCGCTGCGCTTTAAAGACAATCTCTTGTGCACTTTTGACAGGATAGTCCACTGGCCGATACCGCAAAATAGGTTGCTTAGTTCGGTGCGCAAACTGTTGGATAGCCTGATTATGAGCAATAATTTCGTCCAACTGAAATTCTAACTTTTGTTGATCAATAGCACCAGCTAAATAAATCTGAAAATTACTAGGCACATAATATTGTTGGTAAATCGCTAATAAATTAGCGGCGGTGATTTCTTGAATTGAGCTTAAAGTACCCGCAATATCTTGTGTAATGGGATCATGGGGAAACAAGTTATTTAAAGTAGCTTGTTCCAAGACCCAATCCGGGTTATCGGCATACATCTGAATTTCCTGGGCAATAATCTTTTGTTCTTTTAAAACATTCGCTGCCGTAAAATACGGTCGACTGATCAAATCTAGCAATACTCCCAGATTATTGGCTACTTGTCCTACAGTTTGAAATAAATAAGCTGTTTTGGTATAACTCGTAAAAGCATTGGAATTAGCACCAAATTTAGCAAAAGCTTCGGCACTATCAAAATTAGGTTTGGCAAATAACTTATGTTCAAGAAAATGAGCAGAACCCGGGATAATATTTGATTGATTAGTTATCGTCGAATCTAAGGAACCAAAATCAACCATGGCTAAAGCATAAGTTTGATGAAAATCAGGTTTAATGATTGCTTTAATTGGTAAATTGGCGGAATTATGAATTGTAGTAATTTCTAAAGAACTCATTTATTATCACCTATTAATTGATATTGGGCACTTAACTGTAATTGTGCCGCTAAAGCTTGAACCTCAGCTAATTGCACCGCTTGAATTTGGTGAGCATAGTCACTATCAGGCCAAATAAAGTGGGAGTTAAGCGCCTTTAACAGTAACCGCTCACTTTGGTGAGCAATATTATCAGAATCAATCAGTCGTTGATTAACTAACGCTAATTTTGCATGCTGTAACAACTGCTCATGATCTTGTTCGGCCAATTGCGTGATTTGTTGTTGAATTAGCTCTTGAGCAGTTGCAATTTGCGCGGCTGAAACGCCCGCTTGAATTGTTACCAATCCTTCAAAAGCATTCACTGTACTATAAATTGAGTAAGCTAAGCCCTTTTGCTCCCGGACATTAATGAACAATAACGATTGGTCATCACCACCCAACATCATATTGAAGACTTGCCAAACAGCCGCTGCGTGCTTTGTAGAACTATGGTAAGCCATCACTAATTGACTCTGCTGAATGGGTTCATGTTGTTGGATACAGACAGGATGTTTTGGTAAAGTTAATAACTGCTGCGCCTTCAAGTTAATTGATTGTGCGCGGGCCGTTAAAAAATCCAGTTGCTGTAAAAAGGTAGTAGTTGCCTGATCGTGCGGATCACCCACCAACGTCATAATTAATCGATCTTGTTTCATTAAGTCATGATATTGTTGACTAACTTGCTCATTGGTCAATTGGTGTAACTGTGTCGAAGACCCAAATGCTGGCACTTGATAATCGGCACTGGCTAATATTTGCTTTAACCCTAAGCTAGCTTTCAACGCATAATCATCTTGCAGTGATTGATAAAAATTAGCTAAATTAGTTTGCTCAAGCTGAAACGCGGATTCCATAAAAAGTTGGTGGTTCGCTTGCAAATTAGGAGCCGCAATTAATTCTGACAATAATTTCAATCCTGGTTGTATTAAACTAGTTGTTTGAAAAGCTGCTGGGGCTGTCACAGCTAACGATAATATATTTAAATTTCGTAAAATACTCGTTTTTCCTGTAATCTCTGCCCCATATAATAAAGATAACTGCCGGGCCAACTGTGCTTGTGTCGTATATCGTTTACTAGAGCGTTGTAATAAGTTGACCAACAATTTACGTTGAGTAGTTTGTGCTTTTTTTTGCGGCGTAACAAAATTAAATTCCCAACGAAACACTTGAAATTTATCAGTCGGTAACCACCACAACTCCACCCCCGGGCGTAATTGTATAATTTTAGGTTCATTCATCTTTTCTAATATCCTCAATTTCTGGGCGATCAATCAATACTTTACGTGACTTAGATCCTTGGGCGGGTCCCACAATTCCACGTTCTTCCATCGCATCAACTAAGCGGGCGGCGCGATTATAACCAATTTGAAACCGCCGTTGTAACATTGATACACTCGCTTTTTGTTCCCGAGCAACTAATTCGACCGCTTCTTGCCAATACTCATCATCAACTTGCTGACTATTAGTCGCTTCTGCTTGGTCACTTGGTAATAGCTGTTCATCATATGCTGCGGCCTGCTGCTGCTTAACAAAATCAACGACGCGTTCCACTTCTTCTGTCGAAATGTATGCTCCTTGAATTCGGCTAGGCTTATTTTGCCCAATGGGTTCAAATAACATATCTCCCCGTCCTAGCAATTTTTCCGCGCCAGGTGAATCTAAAATTGTGCGTGAATCAATATTGCTAGAAACAGCAAACGCCATTCGGGAAGGAATGTTGGCCTTAATTAAACCGGTAATCACATCAACTGATGGTCTTTGTGTTGCTAAAATCAGGTGCATTCCAGCTGCGCGCGCTTTTTGGGCTAGCCGCACAATTGAATTTTCTACATCACGGCCAGCAACCATCATCAAATCGGACAATTCATCAACTACAATAATAATATAAGGTAATTTTTCCTTGACGGGTTTAGTTTTATCTTGATTATTTTGTTCAACAGCTTGATTATACTCCTCAATCTTGCGATAACCGGTTTGTTCAAATAATTGGTACCGGCGTTCCATTTCTTGGACCGCTTTTTGAAGAGCACTATTAGCTTTTTTAGCATCGGTCACTACCGGGATTAATAAATGCGGAATGCCATTATACATACTTAACTCAACCATTTTGGGATCAATTAGAATCATTTTCACTACCTGCGGACTAGCTTGCATTAATAGACCCGTAATAATCGTATTAATCGCCACTGATTTACCACTACCGGTGGAACCCGCAATTAGTAAATGCGGTAATTGCGCCAAATCACACATTGCAATTTGTCCATAGACATCTTTGCCCAAGGGAACAGCCAAAACCTGTTGCGCATGCTCTGGTTGATTTTCAATAATTTCGCGAAAGGAAACCATAGAAGGCGTTTGGTTCGGGACCTCAATGCCAATATAAGGCTTGCCAGGAATAGGGGCTTCAATACGCAAGTCTTTGGCGGCCAAGGCCAGAGCTAAATCGTCCGCTAAATTAACAATACGACTGACTTTAACACCAACTGCCGGCTGAATTTCGTACTTCGTAACTGTGGGCCCCAGCGTAGCTTTTTTAACTTCCACTTCAACTCCAAAACTAGCTAAGGTTTCTTTTAATTTTTTCCGATTTTGATCAATTAATGCATACTCCTGCGATTGATCTGCTGGCGGAACTTGTTTGAGCAACGAAAGATCTGGCAATTGATAATCTTCATTGGATACGCTACTAGTGACTGGTTGTAAATTAGGGGTTACCGGTTTTAAAGTTGGGGGCGTTTCAATTTTAAAATCATCATCCCCTTGAGTTGCTGGCTCAGTTTTAGGAACAGCTGGCTGATTGTGATCTGAACTTTCAGTTGCAGAACGTTGCGGTTTTAATTTTCGATTCGTTAAATGTGGCTCATGAACTGGCTGTTCTTGATAAGCTGTTTTTAAATAATTACCTAACCATTGACAACCACTAATCATTTTTTGAAACACCATTACTACTTGTTTAATCTGCACATTCAAAATCATTAGTATCCCACAGATTATTAATAAACCACATAATAAGTAAGTTCCGGGCATCGAAAATAATTCTTGGAACAGTGTCAGTAACCAAGCACCCAGCATTCCACCACCAACATTTGAAGCCACTTGATTAATAGCTATATCTCCCGCTAACATGCGCCACGTGATATGAACTAAATCATGACTTAATTGTAATTGCTTAAACAAAGCCGCATGCATTAACATTAACAAACTGCTAGTAACAAAGATGATTCCCCATAATTGTTTACCAGCTAAGCGCGGTATCCGCCCCAAAACAAACATACTAAGTCCAACAATAGTTACTACAACCGCTAACACTTGAAATCCGTTACCAACTAAAATGCGGTATAAATTAGCACAAAAGCGCCCAACTAGACCTAATTTAAAATCCGCCAAAATTGAAAGCAATACTAGTGCTAAGCCCACCAAATTGATAACATAATCCGCTTCTTTTACTTGTGCATGTTTTTTACGCTTCTTCTTACTAGTTTGTACCGCTTTTTTACGAACCATTTTCTTCTCCCATTAACATTACTTGACTAATCGTTGAACAAGCACAGCCATTAAAATAATGTTTTTTAACCAGTCTCTAGAATTTAAATGATCTATCGTTACTTACTACCGGTTTGTCTTCACCACTATTTTTAGTGTCTTATAATATAGTATTAAAAAAGCCGACCAAGTACCAGCCCGCTTACCTTTTTTTACCAATCTTTATCAAAATTAATGTTGCTTGAGTAAATTTAACACAACTGTTTTAACTTGCGGATGTAGAATCCACAACAAACTAAAATAGATTACTACGCCTAAAACCACTTCTAATAATAGCGTAACAATGTTAAAGCTTAACCACAAGTTCAGTTGATAAACCACTAAGAACATGATACTACCAGCTAAAAAGGCTTTCCAGCAATCTCCAAACAATTCTTTCCAAGAAACTACTTTTCTGAGCGCAAATAATTCATAAAGTAAGATACTACTTTCCACTATTACCATGGCAAAGGTGGCACCTATTTGTCCAAAAAATTTGGCTAATGGTGGATTCAACAATAAACTCACCAGCGCTCCTACTAAAATTGCTTTCGTATAAGTTGCTGTTTGATTAGTGGGAATTAAATATTGATTACCCAACACATTTTCCCAGGCAATAATGACAATCACCACTGCTTCTAGCATCGTTAATACACTCACAACTTGATAATGGTGACCTAGAAAAAACGGAATAAATTTGGGTGCAATGGCAGCCAAACCAAACATAATTGGTACAGCCAAATAACTAATTCCGTTAAATAACAAACATAGATAACGTTTGACTTTAGTCAAATTGCCTTGAGCAAACATTTGCGCCATTCGTGGTAACATGACGGTTCCTACCGCCGTGACCACCGCTAATGCTAAGCGGACAATTCGATCAGCGTAGTCAAACATCCCTGCAGCAGTAACTGAAACTAACCAACCCAGAATAGTTTTGTTAAACGAAGTATATAAGGATACTGAAATTTGGGGTATAAAAAACAGTAAGGCTTGACGGAAATGCTTAGAAAAATGCAATGGCCATTGCGGCCAAATCACATAGTTTTTGAGATAAGTAAACATAGATAAATTACCTAACAATTGGGCTACAGAAGTAATAAGAATATAGATGACTGTATCTGCTTTCGACTTAACCAAAATAAAAATTAAAACCAAGGAAATGAGTTTGACCACAAAGTTACGCATCACCGTCACTTTAAAATTTTCTAAGCCCATAAAAAACCACGAAATATCAAATGCCGTGGCAATAATTAAAACAGATTGTGCCATGTAAGCCATGACATATTGCTTCTGTCCTATTAATAAGAGCGCAAATAACCCCAGGGTTACAAACATCATAATAAGTCGTAAACTAAATAATTCCCAAAAAATTTGTGATAATGTGCGTCGATCTTGGCGATGATAAGCCACCTCTCGGTTGCCGTAAACTGATATTCCTAACGAAGCCAGTAATACAAAATATTGCGTATTGGAAGCCGTAAAGGCCACAATACCAGAATTTTTTGCTCCCAAAACGCGGGCAATATATGGCATCGTGACTAACGGAATTAGTAATACAAAAATTTGGTAAACTGCGTTATATAAATAGTTCTTAATTAACTGCACTACTAAAATCTCCCATTGTTTTAATTTTTTTCAAACGATGATTTATGGGGTAATCTTTGCTCCAAAATTCCCGCCAAATTATTCTGCACATCCAGTAATTGTGTCGCTGTCATTGGAACATCATTCACACAAATAGTTTTACAATGCCGATCAGTTAAAGCTGTTTGAATAGCAGGCAAGTCAGTTAATGGTAAATATTTACCAAAACGATAGCTGCGCGGTTGAAATTGTCCCGTGCACAGCTGCCAGTAACGAACCAACCAAATGGTCAAATCACTATTCGAACGAAAACGGTGCCGATTAGTTTGCAGAAATTGTTGAGGAAATTGTTCTGCTAAAGCTTGTAACACACTTTTTTTGAGTGACAACGGAATATGAAAATCCATAAAGCCACTAAATTTGGTGTAAGGTAGCAAAAACAAAGTCCGCAAATTATAAGGTCCGTTACGCCAATTAAAAAATTTCGACCAATAGCGCTGCACCACTGCCTTTTGGGTAAATTGCGAGTTAATCAACTTCACATCATTAACCATCAAGCTTTCGATTCCATTAACTTCGGGACAAATTGGCGATAAAGCTGCAGTATCTTTGGGTAGATCGTGCACAAAAAAATCACTTGGTTTAACTGGTCGCGTCAATAACATATCGTCGTTAAATGAAATAAACTTTTCAGATAGTTCAGGTATCCGATAAAAATTCATCTCAATAACATTTGTATTAAAAGTCGGAAGAAATTCCGGTGGAATAAAATCTCGATGATCAACAACTTGTAACTTTGAATGATGTTCAACTAACCAACGTGGTACTTGCTGATCCGTTACTAAAAAAATCCGACGGATCCACGGTGCAAATTGTTCAATTGAGCGTAGTACATACCTGATAGTATCAAAATCCCGGTATCGCGCTGCTCCATTTAAAAAGTTATCTGCTTTTGATTGATAGCGATTTTTTTTAGTTAACCATTGGGGATCAGAATCATCAACCCAAGTAATCACAGCATCAATTGTTGGAACTGACATGTTGCTCTCCTTTTATCGTTGAATCTTTCATAAACCAAATTAATAAACCAATATTGTACTGAAAATAATTTAAACGCGATTCCATTAAACTAACGAGACAAACAACGACGACTAAGGCAAATAGTTGAAAATTATGTCGTTGAATTAAGCGTTTGATGACAGCGCTGAGATAACCTAGAAAAATAATAATGGAAATCAGACCCGTTCGCATTAAAATGGAAAAATAAGAATTATCGATGACATTGCGGTTTAAATCTTGATAAAAGCCACTTCCAGTGGGGATAAATTGTCCCCAAATAGTCACCGGATAATAATTCCAAACGTTATTCATGTAAGCTAAACGATTGGATAATAATTCATTCAAACGCCAATAAAAATTACTACCCGAAAAGTTAGTAATCAAACCAACTGAAATCCCGGTCAAAACCCAAGGTAACACCATCCACATTAAGGTCCATGTTTTAGATAGACCGGCCGATTGCTGCCAATTAAAATACAAATTAAACAGCAATAATACCACTAATCCTAATTCGGTGGAGCGTGAATCAACCATAACCATATTCCATATAAAAACTGCAAGAATGGTGAAATTAACCAGGTAAGGATGCTTGCGCCCGTAAAGAAACGCTAAATCACCCATCAAAGACAGCAACATTTGTCCCGTCGTATTCGGATGATCAAATCCTAGCGAAGAACGTAAGCCACTACCATTACGATTCAATAAGAGATTGGGGATGAGGTGCATAATTGACAAAAGTATAACTAAACTGACCGCCACAAGCCGCATTAACCAATCTTTTTTAACAAAAGCTCTAACGGGCACATTTTGTGCACTAAAAATAAAGACAATTAACACAATAAAGACGGTTGTATGTGACGTCACGGAAACCATGATCGCCATGATCATGCTCCCCACCAAAACTAAAAATTCAGTTAAAGAATAAGTGCGCCAAAGTAAAAAGGGACCAAATCCCAGCATGGAAACAATCAAAAAAGGAAATTGCAGTGTCGTGGTTAGCCCTAAATTACTCGTCATTAATACAATATAACCAAATAAGTAAATACCGTACATATTCAGCCAAATTTTAGACCTCAATTCCCATTGCACTAATTATAATCTCCTTTGAGTTACTTACAGTTTCCATTACACTCACATTACCTAGCTGTTGACTGCAGCAAAACTTTATTGATAAATCTGACTAAACTGCTGTTGAAACCGATCCAAACGGTTAATTTGCTGAGCTTTTTGCTGGGCTGCTACAGCTTTAGAATGGTACAAAGTCGGTGATTGTAAGAGCTGCATAATAGCCGTTACAAATTCTGCCTTCGTCTGCACTAAAGCTCCGCAAGTGGAATCAACAATTTCAACAAGCCCCCCAACCGGTGGAGCAATCACTGGTTTGGCCAGTAACAAACTTTCCAACGCCACTAAACCAAAACCTTCATAATCAGAAGTGATGACTAATAACTTAGTAGCATTAAGATATACATACTGATCTTTTTGAAAGCCCAATAAAGTAATATTATTTTGCAATCCTTCTTGCCTAATCATTTCTTGTAATCGCGTCATTAAAGGCCCTGAGCCTAACATTGCTGCTTGTAAATCAGGCTTTCTTTTAACTAGTTCTGCCATAATGGCGACAAATTTCAAAGGTTGCTTAGCCGCCACTAATCGTCCAATAAATAAGCAATCCCACTGCTTCTTCAGTGTTTGAGAGGACTGTAATTGTTGCTTAATGCTTTGTGGATTAATCACATTTTCAATAGCTGTAAATTTATCAGCAATCAGTTTCTTGAATAAAAATTCATCTAAAACAGCTTTTGACACTCCAATCACTTGGTCGTAACTCAAACTACTCACTGCATATAATAATGACCGCCACGTCAAATGTGTCATTTGGGGATCATTACTATGCAATTGGGAAATAATTTGAATTTGGCTTTGATGACAATAATGAGCATTGGCTGCTAAACACAAACTGGCGACCACATCATGACCTTGGACAATATCTGGATGATATTGTTCAATCACTTGCCGGACAATCCTAGGAGTTAATTGCTGAACAATAATATGTTGAACATGAGCTGCACTTAAATAGTCATCAATTACTCCTGATGGTGAAACATAAGCTTGCTGATAGCCAGGAACTAAGGTGCAAATATTTAAAACCGTACTTTCCAAGCCACTAAAAATATTTGTACGCACAAAATGTAGAATCTTTTTCACAATAGTTTCCTCATGAATTATATAATTGGTAATATTTTTTAACCATCCGTCGTACATCATAATTCTGCAGCACGCTTTTTTTGGCAGCTCTACTATATAAATCAGGTTGCTTTAATAACTCGTTTAATGCCGCCACAGCTTGCGGTAAATCGGCAACCACCAAGCCTGTTTGCTGATCCTGAATCACTGCTTGATTACTAGCAATGTTACTGACTATGCAGCTATTCTGGCAATACATCGCTTCTAATAATGCCAATGATAATCCTTCCCATTTAGACAATAAAATGAAAATTGACGTTTGTTTGAGAATAGCCAATACTTGCTCGTGCGCTAACCAACCTAAAACTTGAATATTTGGCGCCGTTAATTGTGACTTCAAGGGTCCATCACCCAACCACAAAAACTGTTGTTGCGGAAACTTTTGCGCCAACTGATTAAAAAACTTCGGATTTTTTTGTTCACTAATGCGCCCTACCGTTACAATCGCATGCTGATATGGCAAATCAGTTGGCTGAATTGGATCAATTGCTTGGACGTCAATACCATTATTGATACATTGTACATTTTTAGTAACTTTTTGAGCTTGCTGGTACTCACTGAAACTCACCGTGACTGTTTGCACACGTTTGCGGTATCCTAATAATTTTTCAGCCCAAAAATATAAATTTAATTGGGGCTTTGACTGCGGTGCGTTTAAAAAACTATAACCATGTGGTGTGTAAAAAATTTTGGTTTGTGCATTAAATGGTAACAAGCGACCTAAAAAGCCCGCCTTAGAAGAATTCAAATGTACAATATCGGGCTGTAAAGTTTTAAGTAGTTGATACAAGTGACAATATGCGCGACTATCGGCTATCAAATTTAAACTGCGTTGAAAGTCTTTAATTTCAATTAATTTGATC
Source organism: Bombilactobacillus sp. ESL1197 (assembly GCF_058107145.1). Taxonomy (NCBI): domain Bacteria; kingdom Bacillati; phylum Bacillota; class Bacilli; order Lactobacillales; family Lactobacillaceae; genus Bombilactobacillus; species Bombilactobacillus sp. ESL1197. Next base: position 838,948 of record NZ_JBYLTY010000001.1, on the reverse strand, counting down.
TGACTTGAAAACAGATCAGCCACATTCTCGGGTGTTTGCGCGCGGCGACCATACAGAATGATAATTTCAAAATCTCCAATTAATCCTTGCGTTAACTCCCGTAAAAAAGTTAACACCCCGCCACCAAAGGATTCCACAATATAAACTAATCGTCGTTTCAACTTAATAAGCTCCTACGTGTTTAATGACACTGATAATACTTTTCCAAAAAATCCAAAAATCAAAGCTAAAAGAGGCATTTTTAACATAATATAACTCCAAGGAGCAGCGTCTGGGATAAGGAATATTACTGCGACCACAAGCCTGCCAATATCCTACAATCCCGGGGCGCATCGACAGTAATTGTTTAATTCTTTGGGGCGTTCGATAATTCCGCAATTCTGATGGAACTAACGGTCGCGGACCAATCAAACTCATTTCACCTTTTAAAATATTCCAAAATTGTGGTAGTTCATCTAACGACCACTTACGCAAGAAAATTCCCACTTTAGTCACGCGTGGATCTTGCTCAATCGGAATTTTATAGTCATTAGCAACATACAATTGATTTAATTGCGGATCATTTTTTAATAATACATCGGCACCAACAACCATTGTTCTTAATTTATAAATCGTAAATAATTGGCCATTTTTACCCACACGCTGTTGCCGATAAAAAATGGACTGGTAGTCACCATGCATTACATAAATTAATTTGATAATTAGCGCCGCTATTACCAGGACTAGTAGACCAATAATTGCAAATATAATATCGCATAATCGTTTACTAATTAGATAAAATTTAATATTTAATCCTTTGTCAGAAGTATTCCATGTTTTTGTCGTCAGTTTAAATTGTGGCTTAACTTTACGTTCCTCCACTATTTTCTTATTCCCCTTTCATCAGGTTATACTATTTTAATTGTTGTTTTAATGCTTGTTGCACCTGTAATTTGACCGTCTTAGAACTAGTAGGCAGTAATTGATACTTTTTGACGTGTTGCGTAACACCACGATAATGCAGTGTCAAATGTTGAAAGTCGGCAAATGTCAAATTAGTTTGGACATTATCTTCCAAACTATTGAGCAGGTCTGAATAACTAGTTAAAGTTTGGGGCTGATAAATTTTCCGAATCAAAGCTTGAACAACTTGATCTTGACGTTGTTGACGGACAGTGGCACCAACGGCCACATAACGGATTACTTTTTGACCATCAAAAGGCGTTTTTTGTGGAGCCGATTGCCCCGTTAAGGATAAGTAATTCATTTGAATGCCCCCAACGTTATCTACCAAGCGACCTAATCCCGGTAAATTTAAAGCAAAGTAATAATCTACTGGAATTTTTAGGTAATTCTGAACTAAATTAATGACCAAGTTAATATCTTTTTGATTGTAGGCTTGTCCTAACAAAACTTTTTGCTTTTGCGAAGAAACAGCAATTTTTTCACTTAAACTAGTCAAGGTCACGGTTTTAGTTTGCGGATTCAAAGTTGCTACAGTTAGCGAAGGCAGAGAACTGTGACTCACCTTGCGCGAATTATTAATTCCCAATAGCAAAATAGAAATTGGTCGCTGTTGTTTGATGGTTGACTGAGTCGTATGTCGTAAATTGTGCGCAGCTTTAGGATGATAAATATTTTTACTAGCAGAATAAACATCATAATATAATTGTGCGGCGTAAGTGACACTACCAACAACCACTAAACTAATCACTATGACAATAAAACTTTTCAACCAATGTTTGACTTGTTTACCCATTATTTTACCTTCCAATCAATTTAACAATTGTGAAGCTATTGTAGATTTTAACCGTAGTAATACCCAGATTGTGCTTGCATAGCATAGTCATTACAAATTACGCCAAAGATTGTGGAATGGACTAAATTCAAGGTTTCTTGCGCTTGCATCAATGATTTTTTAGTAGTCATTCCCGGACGAACCACTAACAACGAACCTGTAACTTGCCGCGACAAGATTTGTGCATCTGTTACCGCCAAAACCGGTGGAGCATCAAAAATTACCAAATCAAACTTAGTTTCCATTTGCTGCACGAGATGCTGCAAATTATTGGAATTAAGCAATTCTGCTGGATTAGGTGGCCGAAAACCACTAGTAATTAATGATAAGTTGGGAATTTTAGTTTCTTGAATACAGTCAGTTAGGCTAACTTGATCAACTAACAAATTGCTGAGTCCACTTTGATTATTGACGTTAAAAGTCCGATGCACCGTTGAACGGCGCATATCTGCGTCCACTAATAAAACGCGTTGTGCTGCTTGCGCAAAGACCACTGCTAAATTAGCAGCCACTGTGGACTTACCTTCACCTAAACTTGGAGAAGTTAACATCATGGAATATAAAGGGTGATCTTTAGTCGCAACAAATTGTAAATTAGTTCGAATCGTACGAAATTGTTCCGTGATTGGCGATTGCGGTTTAAAAAAGCTAATCAAACTCACTCCATTTAATTGCTCTCGATCATGAGTATGTGATCTGTACTTCTTAAACATCAATTCACTCTCCTATTGTGAAATAACTTAACTATTTTTGAGTAAAGATTCTTGATTTTCAGACAATCGTAATTGCTTTTTGGAAATTTTCGCAACCCGCCCCATAATTGGTAATGCTAATTCTTGTTTGATAAATTGTTCGTCTTTCACCGTTTGATCGGTTAATTCCAAAAGAATACTTAAAAAGAGCCCTAACAATAATCCCAGGAAGCTGCCTAAGCCTAGAAATAACATTTTAGGAGGAAAAGTCGGCTTCTGGGGTAATTTAGCTTGTGAAATAATTGCAATCTTATCTACATTTAAGTATCGTTGAACATTTTTTTGAAACATCTGTGCTAATAAATTAGCTGTTTCCGTTGCTGCAAAACGATCTTTATCTGTTACTACAATGCTAAACATCAGTGAATTAGGTGCTTGTTTAATCTTAACTTCTTTTTTCACCTGCGCACTACTGCGATGTACGCCTAATTGATCAAGGTGAGTTACCGTTTGTTCAAGTACCACATCCCCCGTCACAAACTCCTTGTACGTATTAACTAATTGCAAATTATTATTGACATCATTATCTGTTTGCTGTGACTGATGAGGTAAAGTTGCCACCACTTGTGTTTGCGCTTGGTACTGCGGTTTTAAAATTACAAACGTTAAGATAGCCGCCACGCCCAATCCGACAATGACACAATTAATCAACATTTGCCAATGTTTTTTAATAATTAAGTCTAAACGAAGTAGATTAATTGTTGGATTCAAATTCCTACCTCCCTTATTAAGAATGAGACCAAAAGAAATTTTTAATGATTGATCCAAGTAATAATTTCTAAAAGTCTAAAGTCGCTGTCTTGCTAAATTCAAGCATTTAATTACAGTTAATAATTTTGTGTCGATACCGGTATTGTCGACTGCTGAGCGATTTTTACCTCTAACTATTGTAGAGTTAACACTAAATTAATACCTAAATTATACTATAATTTATATTAACAATCACTAAAACTGCTTATTTCTGTTAATTATTTTATTTAAAATCTTTTTTACTTTTTTCAAATCAATATTGTTAAAATAACTCTCAAAAACCACAAAAAAAGACCGATTATCACGCTTAACTTTAAAAGTTTTACTACTTTTAAAGCACAGCATGCCTCAGTCTTATCAACTCATTATTAACTTAATTAATTATCCTGAATTTCTCCTGAACCAAAATCCGCCTGAAAGTCCAAATGATAACCATGTTCTAAAGTCAAAGCCGTCACTTGATAAGTAATGGTTTGAATTTGTTCAATCATCGGTTGCGATAATTGTGCAACCATTTCCGGTGTGATTTCTGATAGCTCACCTGTAAAATCAGGCAATTGAAAAACTTGTCCAATTAATCCAGAAACGGCAAATTCCGCTTGAGCTGGATGAACATTAAACGGTGTTAAAATTTGCACCATTTTCCCTGATAATTCTTCACCATCGGCTACCGGATAATCTTGAACTTGAACTTGAATATCCGTTTGCGGCTCAGATTTTGGATCAACTAAATCATAATGAAACGATTGCACAACAACGGGTCCTGTGTTAACTTTCATACTCACATCTCCTAATGTAACTTATCATGTTCATAACGATGTGTTAATTCTAACCCAGCAAAATGCTGTTGTCGAACTGCTTCATAAATTACCAAAGCACAACTATTGGACAAATTTAAAGCCCGAATGTTTTGAGTCATTGGTATTCGCAGGCACTTTTCAGGATTATCGCGCATAAATTTTTCCGGCAAACCAGTAGTTTCTTTACCAAACAAAAAATAATGATCCACATCCGTATTGGAATAATCAACATCACTGTAAACTCGATCGGAAAACTTGCTAATCAAATACAAATAACGTTGATCAGGTATACTAGCTAAAAAGTCGGTTAAATCATCATGCATCACCAATTTAACCTTATCCCAATAATCCAAACCGGCACGCTTCATATGCTTATCATCTAAACTAAATCCTAATGGTCGAATCAAATGCAAGACCGTATCGGTCCCCGCACAAGTTCGGGCAATGTTACCAGTATTAGCTGGCATTAACGGTTCAAAAAGTGCAATATGATTAGTCATGTATCAAAGCTTCCTTTATATCAGTTTTCTACAAAAAAACGCATCCCCTCGGCAAATGCAGCAAGAAGATACGTTAAATTACTTCTGATTAAGCTCTTTTATCAAACCAGGTCTGATAAAAGAGTTTAAGTTAAGTCCACGTTTAATAATATACAACTTATTTAATAGACTGACAAGTCAAAATGAGTACTTAACTAACTAAATTCCGATAGAATTCAACTTGTTTTCAAAAAATATACTTTAAAGTGGCCATAACTGTCCAGTATTATTAATGAATAATTAGCCTTGAACAGAGCAGTAACCTTAATTAACGCTGTTGGTCAAAGACCAAGCTAAACACCCTGTATGATTTTTTGTAGGCATCGTTGTGGCAGCACTAACATTTTTTAAATATGGCCCTTGAGGAACATTCTCCATCGTTTGCGGATCAATCGTCCATGAATGGGAAATATCTAAAATATTATCGACAATTGGTGGCTGATCATTTTGGAAAATTGCTAATGGCATCGTTGTAATTTGTGAACTGACTAGACCTTCACCATAGTATAGGGGCAAATTAGCCGTCCCCAAATCATCCCCAACTTGATTGTCCAGCTTAACGTTAACTGCCCAATTCGCTGCTTGATGATCCGTATCGGTTACTGCTAAATTACCATCTAATGCAGTAATAGGAATATTATGATGATCATTAGCACGCTGCTGACCAAAATATAATTTGGTAGGCACTTGCAGCGTCAATTCTCCCTTCACCGCTAAGGTCGTTGCTCCGGGCAAAATGGTATCGTGATAAGTCACTGTCGTCTGCGGATTAGTATTATTGGCTGCATCAGTTAACAGAACTTGCAGTTGATCACCTGAATTCAAACCGTGCAATCGCTCTAAACGCCACTGACCCGCGCTATCAACTTGCGTATTCTCTGAAGGCATCGACGAATATTTAAGACTACCATCAGCGTTTAAAATTCGCCACGACACGATTGCATTAGCAGCCGCTGTCCCCGTCAATTCAGTCGTGGAGGGTACAATTTTTGTCAGATTAGTGGCTGCTTGATTGTTCGTTAAAGTCGACTTGGCGGATAAAACTTTGGCTGGTAGTGGTGGTGTTTTATCAACGACAGTTTTTTCACTATCATCAAAATCCTTTTGTGGTTCGGACACAATGGCACTTGAACTATAATGTCCATTGTCATAAGTACCATTTCGCCAAACTCGTAAAATCTTAATTTTCGTTCCCGTCGGCAGCAGTTGTAAATCAGGCGCAGCAATTTTCATCACGCCCTTAATTGTTGTTTGATCATAATAAGTGTCTTGTAGCGCAGAAGTTCCCCGCAAAATTTTGACGGTACCATCAGGTAAAGTAACCTGTAATTCTGCTTGCACTTCATTATCTAAGCCCGGTCTTAAGGCATCGTTCTCGGCGGGAACTTGCGCTTTGAGCCAAATATATTTATCAGTATTGGCTGGATCAATAAAATGATTATTCGCATCTTGTAACCAACTCACTTTAGCGGGCGTGACGTTAGCTGTCATCCGCGTAATTTTATTTAATCCCTTAGCACCACTTTTAGCCAATGGAGTTTCTAAATATTGTTTAAAATCAGCGGCTTCTGTCGCATCGCTGTCAGAAGTCGGAACTACAACCTCAAATAACTTGGCAAACAAACCAGATGTCGATTGATAACTAGCACCAACGTGTTGCCAATTTCCCGAAGGATTGCCATTGATGTCACTATTACTGTCCCAAACTTGTAAAGGTAAAGCATTATGTTGAAAAGTACTGTTCTTAGAACCATCAAACAAGTAACTATTACTACCACTTGGAGCTTGATTTTGAAAATCAAAGTAGCGCGGATACGGCATATTAAATGTTAATTTTTGCCCACTAGGAGCAGAAAAAATTCCTCCCTTCGGATAATTACCGCGCGCTACGAAGGAAATCTTATCATTAGCAGTATCCCCTGCATCAATTTTTAACGGTGTCGAATTCGTCATAATGGCAGCACCACTTTGAGCAGCAACCAAAACTTGCGAATTAGGATCTTTTAAAACAAAAGAATTATACGGATCAACGGTGCCATCAGCTCGAGCATCGCGATACAAAATACCTTGTCCACCAGATTCACCTGCACTAGGCGTTCCTACCGCATTATTATTATGCAGATTAAACTCGGCTCCTTGGGAAACAGAAATTTTATTACCCATTCCGTACATCCGAATACCGGGCGGATTGTCCCCTTTACTATTCACATTTTGATAATTTTGATTAACATTGACTTTCGCATTGCCCTGAATATCAAAGAACATGCCGCCAGTCCAAATAAAACGCACCGCCGGATTGGTCGAATCACCACCACCGCCTTCGCCGCGGGTAGCATTCAATGTCGTCGTTTGATCATTGGCAGCACCAGTAACTTTAAACTGACTATTATTGCCTGAGATACTGATCGCAGAACCATTAATATTTTTAATCGTTAAATTGGAACCACTGGCTAATGTAAAGAGTGAATTAGCTCCATAGATTCGAATGACTCCAGATTGATCCAAATTTCCTGCATTGTTATAAAGAACATTAATTTTGGAATGATCATTAATATTCAGATTTAGACCAAAATAATTGCGTTGCGTGGTATTATCATTGGCACTATTTAAGAATAAATTATAATTTTTAGTATATAAATCACTTGCTTGAACAGCGGCAATGGTCGAGTTCTTGATATTAACTGTTTTATCAACACTTAAATTACTATTCATATTCGGGAACATGATATAATTATTAGCTTGAATTTGTAACTTACTATCATTGATAGTTAATTGACTACCACTAGAACTATTCATCACAATCGCATAATCGTTAGTATTACCAATACTAGTTTGAACCAGATCGGCACTCACTTGTTGTGACACATTAGCATGATCAAAAGTTAGTTGAACTGGCGCTTGGGCTTTTTCAGCTGTGTAAAAGCCGCCATTAATAATGGTACTGTTCGTATTAGTATTATCCATATCCGCCGGTGAAGCATTAGTTGTCAGATTAGTATCTTGGACCACCAGGTTTCCTTGAGTGGCAGTAAAACAATAATAAGTAGCAGCACTAGTATGATCAGAAACCACATTAGCATCTTGCACCGTGGTCGTCCCCTGAGTTAATGAGATGGTTTGCTTGGCAGTATTGATTTGATAATTGTTAAAATTAATGGTTTTATCAGTCGTAATGCTCGGCGAAGAAGTAGCTGTTAAATTGTTAGTTAAAATAATGGTAGCTACTTGTGGGTTTTGAACCTGTTCACAAAATTCTGCCCAAGTACTAACACTCACAGTCGTGGCATCTGTAATTGGTGTTTGATGTTGTGTTTTATAACTTAATTTATTAGTTAAGTCAGTTGTGAAGTTCGTTTGCATTTGCAATAAATCACTGTAATCACTACGCAGTAAATTCTGACTCCAATCACCTGTGACTTGATTACTACGACTTAAGCCAACTGGTAAACCCTGATTTTGAATTAACTGCTCTAATGCAATACATTTAAGCGTCTCCGCTCGTAACGTGGTTGTGTAAAAGACACTTTCAACCATAACTATCATTAAAATCAAAAACTTGATATGACGTCGATCAGCGCATTTTGTGATAAAGAAACCTCCCAATGATTCATCTACAAAAACATCATGCTAAGTATAACTTTCAGCTAATATTTTATCAATTTCTTATTATAAATAATAAATTCCTAACAAATCTGTAAAAAACATTTAACTCATACTAACCAATCAGTTTTTTTAGTTTAGTTTAAAATTTTAATTAAAATTTAGCTTTTTTAAGGCTAAATTTTCGAATTAGCCTCAATAAAAAAACTAATTTGGAAAATTTTATCCAAATTAGTTAAATTCATGAACCTTTTTTACATAGCTGTGCTTAGTTATAAGCACAAGTTTGTTCTTGCATTATTTGTTCTTGCATTAATGGGAATCTTTTGGCTGTTGTGTTTCTAATAAATTTTCATCTTGGTACCAATTAGAATTAGTTTCAAACCAATTAAATGTTTTAGTGAATAGAATTTTTAAAATAGCATACATTGGAATGCCTCCAATAACTCCTAATAAACCAAACATTCCGCCTGAAACCAATAATACAAAGATCGTCGTTACTGGATGCATATTCATTTTATTGCCCACAACTAGCGGTGAAACCACGCGCGTTTCAATAGTTTGTTCAATAGCAAAAATAATAATTACACTAAAAATCATTCGGTGTCCGGATAATAAAGCCAGAATCACCGCGGGCAATAAGCCAATTGCCGAGCCGACATAAGGAATCAGATTGCAAATTCCCGCAAAAATCCCTAACAGAATACCATAAGGCATGCCCACTATTAAATAGCCAACACTAAACATCACTGCGACCCAGAAAGCGACCGTTAATTGTCCACGAATATAAGAACTAAGTGCCGCATTGATTTCGCTTAAAGTCTGTGCTGTCGCTGCTTTTAAGCGATTAGGGATAAATTTTAAAATTGCTGGTTTAATTTTTTGATCATCCTTCAGTAAAAAGAAGAGGACAAACGGTGCCGTTAAAAAGATCATGATCACATTGGAAATAACTCCTAAAGCCGAAGTAAAATTATTCCAAGCCGTATCAAAAGTCCCGCCCAAACTATTCATAAAAGTATCCGAAAATTTACTCCAAGATAAATTATCTTGCAGATGCAAATTTTGTAAATGCGGCTCATGGCTAATTGCATTAATCGTATGTTGAATTAAATGCCAGTAGGCCGGCAAGTTTTTGATTAAAGATGTTGCCTGACTCTGTAAAATTGGGATCAATGTCAAAATTGCCCAGACTAAGATACATAAAATCACTAAAAAAACGACTGCAATAGCTACAATTCGATTCAAATGCAACCGCCGTTGCAAAAAATTGGTCAACGGCTTAATTAAATAATACAAGATCATGGCCACAATTAAAGGTGGACAAATAATTCCTAAAATTTGCCACAATGGGCGAAAAACATAACTAATTTTAGCAAAAACCGCAATGATCAAAAATAATAAGAGTACATTCAGTAAAACCACTGTAAACTTATTATTTAAAAACCATTTTGTAAACCAAGTTTTTTTTTTCATACTTACCTCATTATTGTTCATAACAAATGATAGAGCCAACTTGTAGCTTTGGCATTGTACCTGTTACATAAACACCGTTAATCTGGGGATTACTGGGAGCTTTTTGGAAATACAAGATCGTATGACCAATGGCTCGCAATTGATCGTTGACCTGTTGACCAACCGCTTGAATTGTAAAACTGTGGTGATCAATCATTATCTTTTGTCCTACTTGTAAATTTAACAATTGCTGCTGTCCCGCGGCAAACTCTTGAATCAGAGCAACTTTGCGCAAATCCAAGGTTGCACTGGAATTGAATAATATCAAAAAATCATCACTCGAATCAAGTGCTTGTGGACCAATTTCAGTTATTTTTGCTTTGATTTCCATATCTTTTACACTCACTTTTATGATAAATTACTATAATACTACCAGCATTTTAATGGAAGTTGTTATAAAATGTTGTTCAAGGAGGTTTTCTTCATGCAAGAAAAATTATTAATCGGTGGTTACACAAAACAAACCAGTCAAGGAATTTATCAATTAGAATTTGATACACAAAAAGCTAGCCTGTCTGCAGCTCATTTAGCTGTCAAACTACAAGGACCAACCTACTTTACAATTTCTAATAATAATATTTTATATTCCATTGTTCAAGATGGCGACCAGGGCGGGATTGCCGCGTATGATCTCAATAATAACTTTAACTATCTGGGCAGTGCCCTACAAAATGGAAGTTCACCGGCTTATGTGGAAGTAGCTGAACAAAAACAATTAGTTTTTTCCGCTAATTTTCATACTGGAATTGTGACAATCCATAAAATTAATCCCGACAAAACTCTCACCATTACTGATACCATTCAATTAGAAGGCAGTAGTGTTAAACCAGAACAAGAAGCAGCTCATCCGCACATGGCTCATCTCACACCTGATGAACAACTAGTTGTCTGCGATTATGGTACAGATCAAATTACTACTTACCAAATTGATGATCAAGCACACGCTACATTAAATAGTACCTTTACTGCTCCTGCTGGTAGTGCGCCGAGACATTTGGTCTTTAACCCGCAACATCCTGATTTAGCTTATTGTATTTGTGAATTAAGTTCTGTGGTTTTAGTTTTACACTATGATCACGGCCAATTTAATTTATTAGATTCCTATCACTTACTACCGCAAGAATATTTAGGTGAAAATACTGCCGCTGCTATTCGCATCAGCGCTGACGGTCAATATCTCTATACTTCCAATCGGGGCCACAATTCCCTAGTTTCATTTCGGATTAGTGCTGATGGTAAGAAACTGGAACATTTACAAACCATCAAAACACAGGGTGATTTTCCGCGTGATTTTTGCTTAGATCCTACGGGCCAGTTTGTTTTAGTGCCGCACCAAAAATCCAATGACGTTACGATTTTTAATCGTGATTTAGATTCCGGTCAATTAACTTTTAACAATCACGATTGTCAAGTTCCCGAAGGTACTTGCATCAAATTTTACTAATCACTAATCTGAAACGAGGAAACTGATGTTAAACATTTTTAAAGCCATTATTTTAGGCATTATTGAGGGAATTACAGAATTCCTCCCTATTAGCTCCACGGGGCATTTATATTTAGCTAATGAATTTGTTAAATTAAAGGAATCCACCGCCTTCATTAATATGTTTATGGTGGTGATTCAATTAGGCGCCATCTTGGCCGTGGTCGTAATTTACTTCCATAAATTAAATCCTTTTTCACCCACCAAGGATACTCGACAAAAAAAATCAACTTGGGTTTTATGGTTGAAAGTATTACTAGCTTGTTTGCCTTCTGTCATCATTGGCCTACCATTAAATGATTATATGGACGAACATTTTAATAACTGGCAAGTTATTTCTGCCACTTTATTAATCTATGGGATTTTATTTATTATCATTGAAAATTGGAACAAAAAACGTCAGCCTCGGTTAACGAACTTGGATAAGTTACCTTATTCGATTGCTTTAGCCATTGGTGTCTTTCAAGTTTTATCATTAATTCCCGGAACCTCACGCTCCGGAGCAACTATCTTAGGCGCCATTTTAATCGGCACTTCCCGCTTTGTGGCCACAGAATTTTCATTTTTCTTAGCTATTCCAACAATGGTTGGTGCTAGTGGTTTAAAACTGGTTAAATATTTTTTGCATGGTAATACTTTTACTGTCATGCAAACTAGTGTCTTATTAGTCGGCACATTGGTTTCATTTATTGTAGCTTATCTATCAATTAAATTCTTACTCAACTACATTCAAAGAAACGATTTTAAAGCCTTTGGCTGGTACCGAATCATCTTAGCAATCATCGTTATTGGTTACTTTGGCTTTTTGAAATAATATTGTTGATATTAAAAAGGCTGCAGTTTTTTAACCTGCAACCTTTTTTCATACATAAAAATTAACTTTTGCTGACTAAACGAGTTAAATCTGAAGGTAATGGGGCCTGAATAACAAGCTGTTTTTGCCCAATTGCATCAAAGAAACTTAACTTTGAGCAATGTAGTGCCTGTCTTTTAATTAAAGGACTAGCTCCCCCGTAAGCTTGATCACCTAGTAGCGGATGCCCAATTGCCGCAAAATGAACGCGGATTTGATGTGTTCGCCCCGTAATCAGTTGCACTTTAACCTCCGTGAAATCCGACATACGGTGCAATACTTGATATTTGGTTAAAGCCCATTTTCCCTGTTGGTCGACACAACGTAAATTATGATTTTTAGGATCTACACCAATTGGTAGATCAATTTTGCCTTGATTAGCAGATAAGTGTCCTTTTATTAGGGCTATATACTCTTTGGTAATACTTTGTGTGCGAAATTGTTGATCAATTAAGTGATGTGCATAAGCATTCTTAGCAAATGTCAAAACGCCTGAAGTATCACGATCTAATCGGGATACCAAGTGAATCACATCATTGACTTGGTGCGTTCTTTGTAAATAAGCCTTCACCAAATTAGCCATTGTTACAGTCGTTAACCCTTTTGCAGGTAACGAAGCAATCCCGGCTGGTTTATTAACTAATAAATAGTTATCATCTTCATATAAAACTGCCAGTGCCCCTGAAATGGGTTGAATTTGCTCGGAGCCTTGTTCAGTTGGTAAAGTGACAATAATTTCATCACCCACTTTGACTTTAAAGCTCCAATAACGTCGTTTGTGGTTAACGTAAACATGTCCTTGATGATATTGAATTTGTTTGAGTTGCGTTTTAGAAAAGCCTTGTTGCTGTAAAAATTGTCGTAAATTTTGTTCATTAGAACTGGTCTTGAGCCACCGATAATTCATTAACTACCATCCGTTAAAAATGCATTCCGTACTCGTTGCCAAAAATTCTTGGTACGATAAGATGCAATTTGAATTTTTTCATCTGCAATTTGGTATTGAGTTTTTTCAACTAAATTTTTATCATAAGCCAAATTATCTACGGTCAAAACATAATCAGCTGCCATCTGTGGTACCACGGTAATCACTTGACCTTTAGGCAAAATTAAAGGTGAATTAACGGTCCGATAAACACGATTATTAATCGGTGCTACTTCATTAAACTGCATCACTTCTAAATTAGGATTAATAATGGCGCCACCGATAGACTTTGCATAAGCTGTCGAGCCTGTAGGAGTAGAGACCGTGATGCCATCTCCGCGAAAACGTTCAAATAATTGACCGTCAATTAAAATGTCAGCGCGCATTGTTTGGGAAACCCGTTTCAACTGCGATTCGTTTAACGCCAAAAACTGTCGACGACAACCATTCGTATACTGTATCTGAACTTTTAGCAATGGATAAGTAACCACTTGTTGGGGTCCTTGTAAAATTTGTTCCACTAGTTCATCTACTTCAGAATCTTTCCAATCAGTATAAAAACCTAAGTGTCCCGTATGAATGCCAACAAATTGCACTTGATCTAATTGCTGGGCGAATTTATGAAAAGTACTCAAAAAAGTACCATCGCCACCAATTGTAATGACTAGGTTTGGGTCTTTTTGAGTAATTACTACTCCAGCTGCTAATAACTTAGCATTTAATTGCTGGGCCAATTTTCGCGATAAATCTTTAAAATTATTTTGAATCCACACCTTCATGTGGTTGTTTCTCCTTTGATTGCTTCGAATTATTAAACTTTTGATTAGTAAAATATTTAGGGGCATCCTGAATTTCTTCACGGATTTTAGACATTTCTTCATCCAACATGAAAGATGCTTCCGCAGCCCTTTTTAAACGCGAATTAATATCTTCTGGAAAATCTCCTTGATATTTGTAATTTAAAGAATGCTCAATTGTTGACCAAAAGTTCATAGCCAATGTACGAATTTGAATTTCTGCTAAAATTTCCTTCACACCGGTGGCTAATTGGACTGGATACCGTAAAACCACGTGATAGGAACGATAACCACTAGGCTTACTGTTAGTTACATAATCACGTTCCTCAACCACCGACAAATCCGTACGATTATGCAAAATATCAACTACTTGATAAATATCTTCCACAAATTGGCATTGAATTCTTAAACCAGCAATGTCCTGCATATCCTGTTCCAATAATTCCGGTGTGATAAACCGCCGTTGCATTTTTTCTTTAATACTGTCTACAGTTTTTACCCGGCCCGTTACGTATTCAATTGGCGAATGTTCTCCTAAATTGATAAATTCTTTGCGCATACTACGTAATTTGATTTTTAATTCGTCCACTGCTTGTTCATATGGCAATAAAAAAGTATCCCAATTTTGATCATTCATTTTAATCACCTCGCCCGTTTAACTATAACATAATGCTTGTCATTTCCAGTTTAAATTTATTTTTTATTTGAAAAGACTGCAATCCGAACATTATTTTAATCCTCACCGAATAAGTCCTCTGGTTCTATCATCCTAAAACTCTAGCTTTTGCGTTAAAGTTCGCTTTTTAAACATCTAAAGCAGTTCAAAATCGCGCTTCACTGAACTTTTGAAGGCTTATTATTTGAAAAATATTTCAGATCTGGTATCTTAATTTATATATGTTCTAATTATGGGGTTTTAGGAGGTATTAGCAATATGTGGGAAGTATTTGTTTTTGTTAATCCGATTGGTCAACGTTGTTTAAAAACGGAACAATTAATTATTGATTTTGCTAAAAAGCATCACATCAATGCACATTTTAAGTTTGTCGCTTTAAACAATTTTTTATCAATGGATCATTATTTAAAAAACAATAACTATAACTTACACGACATTAATCTGCGCAATAAGTTAACCGATGATGTTTATCAAGCAACACTTTATTATAAAGCAGCTACTTTTCAAGGCAACAAAAAAGGCCGCCAATTCTTAATTAATCTTCAACATGCCATCAACTTTCAATCGCAAAAATTTACGATTCAGTTAATGCAAGAAATTGCTCAAAGCGTTAATTTAGATTGGCGTACAATGGTTAAAGATACTAAAAATGAATTAACCTTGAGCCAATGCATTGAAGATCAAAAAATTGCTTCTGAATTAGGAATCAATGAAACACCGACAACGGTAATTTATGATTATTCTCAAAATCAAGAAGCCCAAGCCTTTTGTTTGAAGAATTGTTCACCGATTGAATTGACGACAGTCTTAAAATCATTAATCTCTGATACTGAGCTTAATGATCAACAAATTGCTGCCAATCCTGTTTTGCATTTAGTAAAGTAATTTCTGAATTAATTAGGGGAAAATCAGAAAGAGCTTGAATGTTAAAATGATAAACTAATGGCAAATAACAACCTAAGTATTTATAAATGGGAAACACCGTCTGCGACGGTGTTTTTTTGATCCAATCAAGCAAGTTTTGCTGTTGTTGATAACACCAATTTTGAAATTGAATAAACTGCTGGTCAGGATAACGACAGTGTGTCAGATACCATTGTGACCAATCAATCGTAGCAATTTGATAATGACTAGATGGCCTTTGAAATTGTAACAGCTGCGTCCAGGTATAAATCTTTTTCATTTGCCAAAATAATTGTCTACTACTCGGATTCAAAGCAAAATGATAACACAACCGCAAAAAATCTTCTCGTGGTAATTTATATAAAATGTAATATCCCCACTGCTGATTAAAACTCAATAAGCCTTGACTGTGTGTTAATTTATTTTTCAACCGATAATGTTGCGGTCCAAAAATCCACAACGGATGTAACCCTTTTTGTAAATACTGCTGTTGGCGTGTTGCTAATTCTTGCGAACTAATGGGCGAACATTGATATTCCACTGCTAACCGAAATTGATGGTTATAAGCATAGACATCAATGCGCTGCTTGGGATCTATAACATATTCTAATTGAACGGTAAATTGTTTACGCAACCATTGCGCTAACCATTGTTTACCTTGCAGATGGATTGGCGTTTCATTATTTCCCGCATGTGAAACCACATGTCGAAAATAAGGTCGCTGCTGCTGGCGCACAACTAATTGTACTGGTTGATGACATTGCGGACAAAATACCGCTTGTGGTGCTTGATATTCGGACGCATATATTAATTCTCCGGCTTGATTCTTTGCTACTAACATATAATTAACACCTTATTTTAATTACAAAAAAGATACTAGTTTTAATTTGAATTAATCAAATTAAAACTAGTATCTTTAAGAGAATTATTTATGCAAAATAATAACGTGTTAATTCCAATGCAGATTGTTCCATCACTAAATGACCATACTCTGACAACATTGGCTCAGACACATTAGCCAATTGACCATATTCTTTAGCCAAGGCAATAATATCAGCAACACTAACGCTACGTAATTGATCAGTATAGATAATTAATTCTAAATAATATTGACCTTGAAGTTGGTACAAGTTACTAACAACCGAATTAACTCGTAAAGCTTTACTTAATTCCACGAAATCTTCGAACTCAGAAAAACTAAAAATAATTGTTTTTATTGGGGCATCAAGATTAACTAAATCATCATTGGAAGAATCTGTTTCTGTGGGATTAGCCACAACGTCTAATGCTTGCAAAAGATCATGGTCTTCTTCAGTATCTTCTTGTTTTTGATCAGGAACTTTAGTTATTAATAACTCTAAGCCCTTATGACTTGGAATAACCTGAAAGGTAACAGTCTGATCTTTAACAAATGTATGAGTTGTATCTACTTCTTCTAAAATATTATAAAAGAAACTCTCAATTTGCTTGCGATTACCTAATAAATCTAGAACCGTTACTCCACGTTCCTTTAAGTCATGACTTTCCAATGTTACTCGAATCATGTTTTCATTAACGTGTTCCACTTCCATGGCTGACCCACCTCACTTATTAATTTATTCTAACAGGCATCACCAGAAAGTAAAAGGTTAATCTGAAAAATTTACTAATTAAATGCTTGCGCACGTTGTAGTTCTCGTAATTCCATTACCCGAATTGCTCTTGGCAAAAAGCGGCGAATTTCGTCTTCATTGTAGCCCACTTGCAAACTTTTCTCATCCATCATAATTGGACGTCTTAATAAGCCTGGATTTTTTTCAATTAAGCTGATTAATTGATCAACCGTTAAATCATTTAAGTTAACATTTAAAGCCTGATAAGCTTTAGAACGCTTGGAGATGATTTCTTCGGTACCATCTTCAGTTAATTGAAGAATTTTTTTAATTTCATCTTTTGAAAGTGGTTGTGCAAAAATATTTCGCTCTTTATAAGGAATATTATTGTCCTCAAACCATTTTTTGGCTTTCCGACAAGAAGTGCAACTTGGAGATGTGTATAAGGTTACCATATAGAATTTCTCCTTTTTTAAATAATTTAGCGATTATTTTTAATCACAATTCAATTATAGGTAAGTCAAAATTTAATGTCTAGCTTTCTGCTTAGCTGAGGGCTTAACTACAACGAATCAGCAATCTTTGTCGGAATAGCCCTAATCAATTACCTTGCGCCAGCCAGTATTGGCCCGAGCAACCGGAATCTCACCAGCGGCTTGTTGCGTCTCAGCAACTAATTTATCTAACGGATAATTTTGTGGTAAATGAGAAATTAATAAGGCATCTACTTGAGCATCATGGGCCAGCTGTCCTGATTGAGTAGAAGTCATGTGCCACAATTGCCCTGTCTTAGCTGTTCCAAAATTAGTATCGGTAATCAATAAATTAGATTTTTGAGCAAAAGTAGCTAGATCAGCAAAATAGGCCGTATCAGCAGTAAAAGTCAGCACTTTATTTTGCGAATCAGTAATACGAGTTGCAAAAGTTGGCACTGGATGAATAGTTTGTTTAAAATCAAGCGTAAAGGGACCCAAGTTTAACGATTGCAACGGTGAATAAGCCTTTGCTTGTGTAAAATTACCAAACGTTAAACTAGCAAAATTCAATGGGTCTTGAGTATGACCATAGATGGGCAAAACAGCTTGTTTTTTGGTTCCTTCATGTAATTGCCAATAATATTGTAAAACACCAATATCAGCAATATGATCATGATGATAATGAGTTAAAACTACCGCATCTAACTGCAACGGATCCAAAATATTTTGTAATGAATTTAAAACACCACTACCGCAATCCAACAGCAAGTTATAGCCCTGGTCTTGTAATAAGTAGCCAGTCGTTGCTTGTTGACGGTATGGATAACCGCCATAATACCCTAAAACTGTGATCTTCATTATTTACACCTCATAAGGAGAATTAATATGTCCAACATTAAATTAATTTTTGGTACGCAATCCTTTTTAACCACATATTTGAATCAGAATAGTCTATTTGCACATAATGTGCAACACCCGCATGATTATTTATTAATTCAAAAAAATGTCGCACCGACACAAAAAAATGTCTGGCAAACCGTATTTCCACAAGCTAAGCTCACCATTGCAACACACTTTTACTTGGCTTTTATGCAGTTAAATACAGACAATCGGGCACTTTTAATTAATCAAGCAGTCAAATTACCTAGTCATAGTATCTTGTACCAACAACTTGAACAACCAGAACTGTTAATTATTACCTCACATCCTCAAATTTTACAAACAGTCAGTCAATTACTAAATATTTCCGTCAAGCAACTCAATGCTTCTTTAACCGGCTATCTCCAAGTTGGACAGTGACATCAAAGTAAAAACAATTAATTGTCAAATATACCAGCTGTTCTGCTAATTAAATTCTGCGTTAATTACTGTGTACAATGTTCAGCCTTTAAACAATTACAAGCAATTGTCTGTGGCGCGGTCTTTTCTTTTTGTGACAATAATTGTTTTAGTGTTTGAAGATCTGCTTGGCTCAAATTAATTTGCTTCACCAAATTAATTAATGCCGCTCCCTGCTTCATTGCGCAAAGATGCTGAAACAAATCAACAACTGCTTGATTCATCATTTGTTCTTCTTGAACTAACGGATAATAAATTTGCGGACGATGCGACTTATCAACCCCCACTACCTGCTTTTTAGTTAAGCGCGTAATCAAGGTTTTAATGGTATTAGGTTGCCACTTAGTTTGCTCCAAGTTAAGTACGATTTCATTAGCTGATGCCGATTTTAAAGTCCATAACACCCGCATGACTTCCCATTCTGAATTGGAAATACTCTCCATTAACTTTTCTCCTTCAAATTATCATTGTCAATTAACAAGCTGGCGCTCTCATAGTCTCATAATTAACTTGCAATAGTTCCTTAAACAATTATAATAGCCTGTAAAAAAGGATATTGCGATGTCACTATTAGATTTTACCACTCCTGAATATCAAGCAACTTACCGGCCTGCAATTGACCGTAACATGCAACTAGTACAAGAATTAAATACCGGTTCAAGATCTCAACAAGAGATTCATAAATATTTATGTAAAATTACCGGCCACACAGTTGATCACAGTGTCTCCTTGAAATTGCCCTTTTATACGGACTTTGGAGGCAATATCCATTTTGGTAAAAATATTATTATTAATACCGGCGTAATGTTTACTGATTTGGGTGGTATTTTTTTAGAAGATTATGTCATGATTGGACCCCGAGCATCATTAATTACTGTAAACCATTTAACCGATCCTAGTCAAAGAAATATTTTAGATTTAAAACCTATTCATCTACAAAAAAACGTTTGGATTGGTGCCAATGCTACCATTTTACCGGGTGTGACCATTGGCGAAAATTCTATTGTTGCTGCTGGTGCAGTAGTTAATCATGATGTACCTGCCAATCAAATGGTTGCTGGCGTTCCGGCTAAAATCATCAAAACATTGTAAGGTTTCACATCTAATTGTTTCCCACTTGCTAATTCGATCAAATAAAAAAACTAGGCCAAAAGTTGTTCTCTACAATTACGTAGTCTCAACTTGATCCTAGTTTTTTATTTGCTATTAATTAAATAATTACTTACGATGTGTCGCAACAAAATCGTTAACTAACTTTTCATTATCCGCATTACTTAAGGAAACATTCAAAGCTTGATCAACTAAGTCTGATAACTCTGTCGTATCCAGATGCTTCATCAATGAACGTACTCGTAAAATGGAAGTAGCACTCATTGAATATTCATCTAAGCCCATACCTAACAATAATGGTACCATGACAGAATCGCCAGCTGCTTCACCACACATACCAACCCATTTGCCTTCTTGATGAGCCGCTTTAATCACATGATTAATTAAGCGTAAAATAGACGGGTTGTATGGTTGATAAAGATAAGAAACATGTTCATTACCACGGTCAGCAGCCATAGTATATTGAATCAAATCATTCGTTCCAATACTAAAGAAATCAACTTCTTTAGCAAATTGATCTGCTAAAACGGCCGCTGCTGGAATTTCAATCATGATTCCAACTTCTAAATTGGCATCAAATGGAATCTGCTCAGCAGTTAATTTATCCATTTCTTCTTGTAAAATACCTTTAGCTTGACGGAACTCTTGAAGAGTAGCAATCATTGGGAACATAATCCGCAACTTGCCATAAGACGAAGCGCGTAGCAAAGCCCGTAATTGTGTCCGGAAAATATCTTGACGATCCAAACTAATTCGAATAGCCCGATAACCCAAGAACGGATTCATTTCTTCAGGCAATGGTAGATATGGTAAATGTTTATCACCACCAATATCCATTGTCCGTACAACAACTGGTTTACCATCCATACCTTCTAAAACTTCTTTATAAGCTTCAAACTGATCGTCTTCAGATGGTAATTCGGCAGAATCCATATACAAGAATTCAGTCCGATACAAGCCAATTGCTTCCGCACCATTGGCCTTGACACCAGCTAAATCTTTTGGTGTTCCAATATTAGCTGCAATTTCAAAATGCTTCCCATCAGCAGTCACGGTCTGAGCACTCTTGAGCTTAGCCCATTCTGCTTTTTCTTCAGCATACTGATCAGCTAAATCTTGGTAGTGTTTAACGTCGTCAGCGCTAGGGTTGATGACAGCATCACCGTGAACACCATCAACAATTAATTCATCGCCTAACTTAACATCCGCAGTAATCGTATCTGTACCCACAATGGCCGGAATTTCCAACGAACGTGCCATAATAGCTGAGTGCGCAGTCCGTCCGCCGATATCAGTAATAAAAGCTTTAACATACTTTTTATTTAACTGTGCTGTATCACTTGGCGTTAAATCGTGTGCAACGATAATAACTTCGTGATCAATCAAGGCCGGATTAGGTAATTCAACCCCTAATAAATGACTCATAACGCGCTTCGAAACATCGCGTACATCAGCCGCCCGTTCTTGCATGTACTTATTATCAGTCATCGCTTCAAACATGGCGATAAATTTGTTAGAAACATCACTCAAAGCTTGTTCAGCATTAACTTTATCGTCTTTAATTTGTTGAGCAACTGCACCCGTAAATTCGGGATCAGCTAAAATCATTTTGTGGGCATCGAAAACTTGAGCTTCTTCTTCACCCAAAGCCTCTTTAGCAGCATCTCTAATTGTTGTCAATTCAGCATCAGATTGCTTGATCGCAGCTTGCAAGCGTTCTGCTTCAGCTGTTGTATCAGTCACTGTCTGCTTTTTAAAGGATAAATCAGGTTGCACCAATAAATAAGCCGGTGCATTCGCAAAACCATCACTGGCAGCAATTCCCTTTAAAGTCTTCGTCATTAGTCTGAAAGTCCTTCTTTAGTCATGGTTTCGGAAATAGCAGTGATTGCTTCAGCAGCATCATCACCATCAGCGGTAATCGTTACATCAGCGCCTTGACCAACACCAAGAGACATCACACCCATAATAGATTTCAAATTAACTGTCTTACCATCATATTCTAAGTTAATGTCAGAGCTAAACTTGCTAGCTGCTTGTACTAACATTGTTGCAGGACGTGCATGAATTCCGGTTTCTGCAATTACGTGAAAATCTTTCTTTTCCATATTTAATAACCTCTCTTTAAGCCTAATTTTCATTTTGAGTGAAAAGGGTTAACTTAACATCAAAACTACATTACCATTATTCAAAATACAAGGCAAGTTTTTTCCAATAAAATTCCGAAGCCATCAGCCTTAATAACTAATTGCTTCCGTTTTCAGAAAATTTATATGTGACACGCCCATTTCGATGTGCAGAACCAATAATTTGTTTATGTTGAGGACAATTTAGCCACGCTTGATTAAATTCAAAAAAATGTTCACTATCAACTTCTATTTGATCAATTTTGCCAGCAATTAAATCTAAAATTTCTTGTTCGTAATCCATTTTCTACCTCACAATGCAAAATACTTTAATAACTAAATCATTCCTTATATACTGTGTTCAACATGTAAAGTCAAGTATTTTTAAACAAAAAATTCATTTTTTTGTTTTTAGCACTTGCATGTTGAGAGTGCTAATTGTATAATTCACATTGTACTAATAATTAGTACTCAATCGTCAAACACTCCTGAAGTAAAACTCAATAAGTACGGTTGGGACAAAGTTATTCAGAAATTGAGTACCAACTGCATCCAACATGAAGTATGAACTTTTACTTGATTGTTCGATGTAGTTCAGCCCCAAATTCTGATTTTCAGAGCACCATAAAGAAAAAATATTTATATTAAATATGAATATTTTCTTTATGTCTCAACTTCACTTAACAAGTGTTTTCTTTTGAAGACAGTTGTGGTTTGAACTTCACGATTCAATTCAACGGTTTGAAAATTGATCTAAATTCTTCTTCAGAAAGGTGGAATGTAGTTAATGCTTTGCCAAAACTGTCATAAGAATGAAGCAACTATCCATCTCTACACTAGTGTTAATGGACAACGCGCAGAAGTAAATTTATGCCAAAGTTGTTATCAAAAGTTGCGTGAGCAACAAGCGATGGGAGGTAATTCAAATATGAATAACGATCCATTTGGCTTTGGAGATCTTAGTTCTCTATTTGGCGCCATAGATCCACAACAAGAAATGCGTCGTCAGCAACAAATGTCCGCACAAAGCCAACGTAGTGGCGGTAACAATAATAATGGAAATAGTATTTTAGCCCAATTTGGGGTCGATCTTACTGCTCAAGCGAAGGACGGGAAAATCGATCCAGTGATTGGTCGTGATAAAGAAATTGAACGTGTCATTGAAATTCTCAATCGGCGTACTAAAAATAATCCCGTTTTAATCGGTGAAGCTGGGGTTGGTAAAACTGCCGTTGTAGAAGGATTAGCCCAAAAAATTGTCGATGGCGAAGTTCCGGAAAAATTACAAGATAAACGTGTCATTCGCTTGGATGTCGTTTCTTTAGTTCAAGGAACTGGCGTGCGGGGGCAATTTGAACAACGCATGCAAGAATTGATTAAAGAATTGCAAAGTAACAAAAACATTATTCTCTTTATTGATGAAATTCACGAAATTGTCGGTGCTGGTAATGCTGAAGGCGGTATGGACGCTGGTAATGTCTTAAAACCCGCCTTAGCACGTGGCGAATTGCAATTAGTTGGTGCGACAACTTTTAATGAATATCGGCAAATTGAAAAAGACTCTGCTTTAGCTAGACGTTTACAACCAGTCGAAGTCAATGAACCTAGTGTTGAACAGACTCTGCAAATTTTAAAGGGCATTGAACCAAAGTACGAAGCTTATCATCATGTCAAATATACCCCAGAAGCGATTAAAGCGGCAGCGGTATTATCAGATCGTTATATTCAAGATCGTTTTCTACCTGATAAAGCTATCGATTTATTAGATGAATCTGGTTCACGAAAAAATCTTACTTTAAATCCTGTTGATCCTAAAGAAATTGAGAAAAAAATCAAAGCGGCGGAGGCTAATAAGCAAGCAGCCTTAAAACAAGAAGATTATGAAAAAGCTGCTTTTTACCGCGATCAAACCAAAAAGCTCGAAAATGTTCGTGATAATAAAACCGATACTGAAAAAGAACCCAAGGTAACTGAAAAAGATATTGAAAGTATCGTGGAAGAAAAAACTAATATCCCCGTTGGTGAATTAAAGGCGCAAGAACAAGAACAATTGCGCAACTTAACACCTGAACTTGAAGCTCATGTCATTGGTCAGGATAAAGCCGTAGAACAAGTTAGTCGGGCAATTCGCCGTAATCGAGTTGGTTTTAACAAAACGGGACGGCCAATTGGATCCTTCCTCTTTGTAGGACCGACTGGCGTTGGTAAAACCGAATTGGCTAAACAATTAGCACGCCAACTCTTTGGTAGTGAAGATTCCATGATTCGCTTTGACATGTCGGAATACATGGAAAAGCACAGCGTTTCTAAATTAATTGGTTCCCCTCCAGGGTATGTCGGTTATGAAGAAGCGGGACAATTAACTGAACAAGTCCGGCGGCATCCGTACAGTTTAATTTTATTAGATGAAATTGAAAAAGCTCATCCGGATGTTATGCATATGTTTTTACAGATCTTAGATGACGGCCGTTTGACCGATTCTCAAGGACGTACTGTCAGCTTCAAAGACACCATCATTATTATGACGTCGAATGCTGGGCAAGGTGAAAGTGAAGCCAGCGTTGGCTTTGGTGCTGAGGCCAATGGCACCACTAATTCCGTATTAGACAAATTAGGCAATTACTTTAAACCTGAATTTTTAAATCGGTTCGACGGCATTATTGAGTTTGATCCGTTATCTAAGGACAGCTTATTAAAGATTGTCAACTTAATGATTCAAGACACTAACAAAATGATTGCTGATCAAGGTTTAGATATTGAAGTTACCCAACCTGCCAAAGAAAAGATTGTGGATTTAGGTTACGATCCAGCCTTGGGTGCTCGTCCTTTACGGCGGGTCATTCAAGAACAAATTGAAGATCGTGTGGCCGACCATTATCTTGATCATCCTAAGGAAAAGCATCTTAAAGCAGTGTTAGACAATGACAACATTAAAATTGAAACTAATAATGGTGAAACTAAAAAAACTGCTGAAAATAAGACAAAGACTTCTTCCGATGATGACAATCAAGAGCAGTCGAAAAAATAAGCAGCTTTAATTATAGTTACTAAAAAAGCGAATCAGTTGAAAGATTGGTTCGCTTTTTTTACATATTTCTATATTTCAAACATTAAAGTTTTTAGAGACTGGTCAAAACTGGATGATTTAAATAATCATAAACGCGACGTACTTCACTAATTTGGTTTAAATCTAACATTTGTGGATGTTTCAAGTCCATATTGGTAATCTCTTTCATTTCTGAATCAGTTAATGTAAAGTCCCAAATATCTAAATTTTCTTGCATTCGTTTTTCATGAACCGACTTAGGAATAATAACTACGCCTCGTTGAATATTCCATCTCAAGATCACTTGCGCTGTTGACTTGTGATGCCGTGAAGCAATTGTTTGCAAACATTGCTCGTGAAAAATGTCTTGTCGACCTTCCGCAAAAGGTGCCCACGCTTCGGGTTGAATTCGTTGTTGCCTCATAAAATCAAGCTCTGCAGTTCTCTGAAATAGTGGATGCGTTTCAATCTGATTAATCATTGGTTGAATGTCAAAATTAAAACTTAAGTCCAATAAATTAGTTGTTGAAAAATTGCATACGCCAATTGCTCGGATACGGCCTTGTTGGTACAACTGCTCCATTGCTCGCCAAGAACCATAATAATCAGCTAGCGGCATATGAATTAAATATAAATCCAAATAATCTGTGCCTAATTTTTGACAAGACTTTTCAAATGCCGTTAGCGTGGCCTGATAACCCATCTCCGGAATATAGGCTTTAGTGGTCAAAAAGATCTCGTGTCGCGGAACGGAACTTTTTTGCAATGCTCGCCCCACTGCGGTTTCATTTTGATAACTACTAGCGGTGTCTAATAACCGGTAACCGGTATTCAAAGCTTTTAAAACAACTTGCTCACAGTCCTTATTAGCAACTTGAAAGACACCAAAACCTTCCTGCGGCATTTGCACACCATTAGCTAGCTCAACTGTTTTCATCTGATCACAGCTTTCTTATTTAGATACAATTATTTCTTTTCATCTAATAACACAACGCCCTCAGGGGGATTTTGATCAATCGCGCCCACAATTGGGTGCGGAACATACGGTTCTTCTAAATATTGCACATCTTCTGGGGTCAGTTGAACATCTAAAGCTTGGACGGCACTATCAAAATGCCGTGCTTTGGTAGCTCCAATAATTGGTGCTGTCACACCTTTAGCCCATTGCCAAGCAATTGCAATTTGTGCCATAGTAACCTGATATTTATCAGCTAACTCATGCACCCGTTGCACGATTTTGACATCTTCGGCTTCCATCCGATCATACTTCCCCACTGCTACCCGGTCTGTCTTGGCTCGTAAAGTATCACCTTGCCATGTGGAACGTGCCAAATGGCCGGCGGCCAACGGACTATATGGCATTAAGGATACATCATATTGTTGACAAATTGGAATCAATTCGTGTTCGTCTTCACGATATAACAGATTATAGTGGTTTTCCATAGCTTGAAATTGTGCCCAACCATGTTGTTGCGCCACTAACTGCATATTATGAAATTGATAACCATACATGGCAGAAGCACCAATTGCTCGAACCTTACCCGCAGTCACTAACTCATTTAAAGCTTCCATAGTTTCTTCAATCGGAGTCTGATAATCAAACCGGTGTACCAAATATAAATCGACATAATCTGTGCCTAGACGTTTTAACGTCCCATCAATTTCATGTTGAATGGCTGTTTTGGATAACCGCCCGGGATTAAAATAAACCTTCGAGGCAATAACAACTTGATCCCGCGCAACATTCTTTTTGAGTGCTTGACCTAAATACTCCTCACTAGTTCCTTTTGAGTAGCCATTGGCTGTGTCAAAAAAATTGACTCCTAAATCTAAAGCATGTTTAACCACTTGTTCCGTCGCCGCAGCATCCAACGTCCAATCATGCATGGTTCCTGCTTTGCCAAAACTCATGGCTCCTACACACAAGGGTGAAACTTGAATATCGGTCTTTCCAATTGTTTGATATTGCATTGTAATTAATCTCCTATTCTTATTTAACCAAAAGTGGCCAGTGGCGCTAACCGTTTGGTATGCAGATACTGATTATATTTTTGTGCTTGCTGTTGTAACTGTGCATCGCTCAAGCTAGAAGCTCCTAACGTCACAAATGGTTGCATGAATTGCATTTTGATCAAATGACAAGTTGCTTGAAACGAACGCAATAATTCATTAACGGTATATTGCACAAATTGCTCACGGCCATAATTATTAGCTCCCGGAGAAACCGCAATCACCAATTCTTTGCCAGCCAAAGCGGTGCCTTGACCACCAAAGTCACCTTGCAATACGTCACATTCCCATTGTTTCAACAATGCAGGCGCACTATACCAATACATCGGAAATTGTAAAACAATACGCTGATTGGCGGTCAACAATTGTTGCTCAGTTTTAATATCAATGTGAAAATCAGGATATAATTGATACAGATCACGTACTACAATATCCGCAGTTAAAGCCTGACTTAATTGTCGGTTCACTCGTGAAGTTGTTAAATGCGGATGAAATAATAAAACTATTGTTTTCATGATTCCTCCTGACTAAAGATGGGATACTCTTTCACTTGTCCTGTTTCGTATAAATTAATTTTATGATCCAAACGTTGAATGGACTTGTGAAGACTGACTTGTTTTTGCTGCAGTATGGCACGCTGTTGTTCCAACAAAGTTTGACGTTGTTTTAAAGTCTTGGGTCCCTGTTGCATTAAACGAACATATTCAATTAATGGCTCTACCGCCACTCCTGAATTACGCAAGCAAATGATCATTTCAATTAAATCTTGAATTATTTCCGGATAATAGCGATTACCATTGGGCTTGCGAGGAATCGGCGGCAACAAACCAATTTGTTCATAATAACGCAACGTTGCCGGCGTAATATTGTACTTTTGACTAACCGCAGTTATCGACAAATCCTTCATACCATCACCTCTAAAACTAAAATTAACTTACTTAACAAAAAAGCTAGGATTATTTTTAATCCTAGTTTCATCATATTACTTAAAGTTAACTTTAAGTCAATATTAATTTAATGTTATGTGACTATCTTGTGCTTTTAAATTTAGTTGTTCTAAATTAACTGTACTATGGTGAACCCAGTAATTTTGGATTTGCCGACCAGCAATTTTTAAGACCGTGGCGTGTCCTTTGATGCGATAATTAATAGCTGGTTGGCGCAATTGAACATTTAGATGACTATCAGCCAACTGTAAGTGCGAACTATCTTGTAAAAGTAAATCCTGCATTTTAACTCGCGAGTCCTGTAATCGACCTTGTAAATTAGCTTGCACATGTTGGGCCTGCACGCTACTATCAGCTAGCTGCCAACGCCAACTTGGTAATTGACAATTTTGAACTCGCAAATTGGAGTCCCACAATTTTGTTTGTGCTTCTTGCTGAGCTTGAACGTTTTTTAGTGTTAAGTGACTATCATGTTGCTTCACTAATAACTGTTGCAGTTTTAACTGCTGCACTTGAACGTTGGAATCGGTTGTTTGCAAGCGCAACTGCCGAAGATCATGTTTCTTGGGCACTGTCAGCACTAATTTTGGGGCCTTGGTTCCGGCTATATTAACAAAGTTAAAATTCGGTTGCTTCGTAATGACTTGCAGCTGTTGACCATTTTGTTTGATTTTCACGGGCTGTTTATAAGCACCAATTAACTGCAATTGGTAAGCTTTACCTAATTTAATTTGTACATCAGTATCGGAACTATT
Organism: Bombilactobacillus sp. ESL1197; assembly: GCF_058107145.1. Taxonomy (NCBI): domain Bacteria; kingdom Bacillati; phylum Bacillota; class Bacilli; order Lactobacillales; family Lactobacillaceae; genus Bombilactobacillus; species Bombilactobacillus sp. ESL1197. The sequence goes on along the minus strand of NZ_JBYLTY010000001.1, from coordinate 810,178 downwards.
GAGCGCAAGCTCTTGAAATGCTGGTAATTTTCGCTTAATTTGCACTTTCTTGTTATTACTAAGAACTGTTACTTTCGCAGTTAGTGAGTGGCTAATTAAGGACTGAAAACCATTATTAGAGGCCCCAATAATTAACAAAACCAATCCTAATAAAAAGATTGCCAGACTAGTCTGATACCATTTTTTCATGATTGATCTCCTCGGTGTAATGATTTTTTTTGAAAATAATTAGTTTTCAAAAATTTTTGTCCCAAATGACGAATCAAAACTACGCCCCGATTAGTCAAATAACGCATCAACTTGATTAACAGCGGTCCTAAGCCAACTAAAATTGCTAACATCATCAACGCAATTCCGAGATAAAAGCACCCCACTGCCCAATGAGCGGTCATTAGAAGTGGTGTAATCTTGACCAGAAGGAAAACACTACTGAATAAACAAGCCAACATAACTGCAATAAAGATTACCACTAATGCAACGATTAACACTAATATTGCTAAAAAGGCGCCCACCACAAGTAAAATGGCAGGAATTCCAATGGGGGCAGCCAACATTCCTAAGACAATCCACCAAATCACATGCAAATTATGGCGCGAAGACTTTTTAGCTGCAATTGGCGCCGCTGGCTCAGTAACTGTTGGCAACAAAGGATCCGCTGCTAAGTAATAATCGGCTAAAATTTTATGGGCTAATTGTTTGGGCGTTCCCAATTCATCATCTAATTGCCAGCGTTCTTTAAAACCAGCATCTAAAATAAATTCTTGGTAAAACAAGATCACATCTTGAGCTTCATCAACTGGCAAAGCAGTTAAGTTGTTCTTCAGTTCCTCAAGATAACTTTTCACGATTGGATTCATGAGCTTCCCCCATTACCTGATTAATTTGTTGACTAAACTGTTGCCAATCAGCTTGAATCTGACCAAATAGCTCTTGCCCCGCCGCCGTTAAATGATAGTAGCGGCGGTTACGTCCCTGATAGGGCTGATCATATGTTTCCAAATAACCATTCTTTTTTAAACGTCGTAAGACGGGATAAATCGTCGATTCAGAAATATCTAAAATACCCTGTACTTGTTGTGTCAAAACGTAGCCATACAAATCTTGGGTACGCAAAAATGATAAAACCGTACCATCTAATAATCGCGTGGGAACTTGAATTGCCATCACGCTATCTCCTTTAATGTTATATTTCATATAGTATTATATGATAAAAAAGCATCATTGACAAATGTGCCAATGATGCTTTTACAAATTTCACCCGAAAATGACTCAATTAGAGTTTCGCAGTTAATTGCACATCTGGATACTTATTTTCAAACCATTGTTCAGCAAAACGGTTTTCAAATAAGAATAAAGGTTGATCATCTAAATCTTTGACTAAAATGTTTCGACTAGAAGACATAGCCGGATCAAGTTGGTCGGGATTAATCCAGCGGGCAATCCGGGAACCAATCGGTTTCATAATCACTTCTGTGTTATATTCATTTTGCATTCGAAATTTAAAGACTTCGAATTGTAATTGCCCGACGGCACCTAAAATATAATCGCCCGTTTGGTAATTGCGATAAAGTTGCACCGCCCCTTCTTGTACCAACTGTTGCATTCCTTTATGAAAGGACTTTTGTTTCATCACATTTTTGGGAATGACGTCCATAAATAACTCTGGCGTAAATTGTGGTAAGTCTGGGTATTGCACTGCTCGTTTACCAGCATAAATGGTATCGCCAATTTGAAAATTGCCCGTATCATATAAACCAACAATGTCACCCGCAACTGCATTCTTTACTTGTTCACGCTGATCTGACATAAATTCAGTCGCATTATTTAAACGGAGTTGTTTCTGGGTTCTATTTAAAGTGACATCCATTCCCTTTTCAAATTCTCCGGAACCAATCCGGACAAACGCAATTCGATCACGATGCTTAGGATTCATATTGGCTTGAATCTTAAAGACAAAACCGGAAAATTCCGGATCATCGGCGGCAATTGTCGAATCATCAATTAATTGATGTTCACTAGGAGCTGGTGCTAATTGTAAGAATTGATCTAAAAAGGTTTGTACCCCAAAGTTGGTCAAGGCAGAACCAAAGAAAACGGGGGTTTGTTGACCTTGAGCAATCTTGCCGGGGTCAAAAGCATTACCAGCTTCCTTAATCAGTCCAATTTCCTCTAAAGTCTGTTGATAAATACTATCCGTCGTCAGCGGCTGCTCTGGACTTAAATGTCCTTGATCATCTAACGGTAAAAAGCGCTCATCAGCGTTTTTGGGATGATACAATTCAATCCGATTATTACTCAAATCATATAATCCTTGTAAGGTTTTACCGCTACCCATCGGCCAATTCATCGCACAACCTTCAATATCTAAAAGGTCTTCCAATTCGCCAATTAAATCCAAGGGTTCACGACCATCCCGATCTAATTTATTCATAAAAGTAAAAATGGGAATTCCCCGTTGTTTAACCACTTTAAATAATTTCTTGGTCTGTGCTTCGATCCCCTTAGCCGAATCAATCACCATCACCGCAGCATCAACGGCCATCAAAGTCCGATAAGTATCTTCGGAAAAATCCTCATGACCAGGCGTGTCCAAAATGTTAACATGCTTGCCCTGATAATCAAATTCCATCACCGAACTAGTGACTGAAATGCCCCGCTTCTTTTCAATTTCCATCCAATCTGATGTTGCATAATTACCAGTTTTTTTACCCTTAACCGTGCCGGCAGACCGAATTACTCCACCAAATAATAACATTTGTTCCGTAATTGTGGTCTTACCAGCATCCGGATGCGAAATAATCGCAAACGTCCGTCTTTGGTTAACCGCCTGTTTTAAATCCGATTGCTTCATTTGATTACTCTCCATTAATTAATATTTATATTTCACAGCAAAGAAAAATATACTCATTAAAAGAAACTACTTTCAAAGATCAAGCGTCTCCTTATTGGATATTTAAATTGCACTTTCACACTATTATTAATGATTTTGACTACTAATTGCTGTAGTTTACATATCATGTTCTCCTTTAAAAATAAGTTCTGGCAAAAAATGCTGAACAGCTCAGTTACTAACGCCTAAAATTAGTTCTTAACTAAAAAATTTAGTCATTATTAAATCAAAGTGTCTACCTTCTAGCACGATATTCATCTAAATTTTAACCATCATTTTTTCTGCTCGCCAATTCTGACTTTGGAGTAGTTGACGTACCATTTTTTTACAACAAATGCTAAAATTAACTTTGAATCAAGAAACGAAAGGACCTCATTATGTCTAATAAAAAAGTTTTTGTAATTTACACTTTCTTATTCATTATACCTTATCTTTTGTGTCTCGCTTTAATCGGCACTGGTTATGATGCACTTGTTAATCATTATAACAGTTGGTGGCGGTTAATTATATGTGCAATTATTGGTGCAATTTTAATGGTCGCGGTTAAATCAATTGCTCATCGGCCCATCAAAATTATTACCCATCAAACAACTAATCGTTCACTACGCACCATTATTAATTTTTTCAATATTGATTACAGTTTAACCAATTTTTATCTCAACTTTATTATTGATTTTATTTTAACCATTACCGCAGCTAAGTTAATCCATGTATTCTTTCAACCTTATCGCATTCAGGGTACTTTGATGGGATGGTTGATTGCCCTCTTAGTTCTCTCTTTAATTCTAGCTTCCAACCTAGAATACAGTACCTTAAGTATTGATTCTTCCCAAAAATAACGTATTAAAAAAGCAGGAAAACCTGCTTTTTTAATTTACATAGTCAATTCCTCAAGCACGATGCAATAATTCTTGATATCTTTGATACCATAAGGCAACATACCCGGGCGAAAATGGTCCTTTTTTAGTTTCAACCCAATCAATTAAAGTTTCCGTACTTTCCTTTAAGATCTGATCAATTTCTGAAGAATAACGCCACATTCGTTTATGGGCCGCATATTCATCCACATCCAATAGGCGTTTTTCACCATCCGGAAATACTTTAACATCTAAATCATAATCCACATACTTCAAAGCCTCACGGTCTAACACAAAAGGCGTTGCCAAATTACAATAGTAAGATGGACCATTTTCTCGTAACATTGTGACAATATTAAACCAATAATGTTTGTGAAAATAAACTAAAGCTGGCTCACGGGTAAACCACCGCCGATGGTCACTTTCAGTTACTAAAGTTCGGTCATTACAACCAATCAATTCATTTTCACTAGTTTTCAAAACCATTGTATCACGCCAAGTACGATGCAAATGACCATTATGCTTATAGCTCTGGATTGCTATGTAATCTCCTTCTCTTGGAACTTGCATAGTTGAACCAGCTTTCCACTTTCTCACGCAATTAAATTATATCAAACTAGGCCGTTTATGCCACAACTATTTTAAGTTTTCGAGTTGAGGACGAATCTGGTCACTTGTAAAGCCGCGCCGTAACAAAGCTGCGTATAGTTTGTTGCGCCCTTGATCTTTTGCTTGATAACGAGGCCACAATTTTTGCAGCGTCTTTTGGAGTAATTCTTGTTCTTGATCTTCATCTTTTATTTGGGGTAAATCTTGCAGAACTAATTGATTAATCTCACTACTAAATCCGGCAGCCATCAAACGCTGTAAGACCTTTTGTAAACGCCTTTTATGCGGATGTTGTTGATTTTGATGCCAACATTTTTGCGCTAATTTCGTAGCATTAATTACTTGTTGTTCAGTGGTATACAGTTCTAACGCTTGCTGAATTAAAGTCGGAGCAATGTATTTTTGTTGCAATTTATGTTGTATTTTCTTTGGACCATCTAATGTCGTTTTAAATTCCGTTCGGACAAAACTTTCCGCATATTGTAAATCATCTAAGTAATGATTTTTTTCTAGTTTAGTAATAATCGCGGTAATCGTTGAAGTGTCAACATCTTGACGCTTTAAGTAAGTTTTAACTTCGGCAGTACTGCGTAATTGATAACTCAAATAATTTAAAGCTTGATTATACGCATAATCTTTTTGTTCCGATTGTTGTATTTGCTCAACCTGTTCAGGCGTTAGCATTTGATCCTTGATTAAATGAAACTTAATCAAGACATTTTCGCCTACAGCAAAAGCAAACTGGTCATCTAAAAAAATATTATAGCGTCCCGGACGTTTTTGTGCGGTAATTTTGGTAATTTTCACGAATTATTATCTCCTCTGCACCTATGCTATACTAGCTTTAATAACTTCATCATGGTCACAATTTAATTTAAAGGAAACTAATTTTGAAAGATCAAAAAGCAACTGTTCAAATAGGACAAACCATTTCAATTATTATCAAAAAAATGGGCATTAACGGCGAAGGTATCGGCTATTACCAACAAAAGTTAGTTTTTGTACCTCAAGCTTTACCCAATGAACTAATCCAATGTGAAATTACCCAAATCCAGCCTCATTTTTTACGCGGTAAATTGCTATCTTATCAAAAACCCAGCTCTTGGCGCAATTTACAGCCACCTGCTTTGTACAATCAGGTTGGCGGCTTAGAATTGGCCCATCTGAAATACTCAGCACAATTAAAATTCAAACGTTCCATCTTAAAGCAAGCCTTACAGCACTTCAAACCAGCCGGCTACCAACATTATTTCTTAGCGTCAACTATTGGCATGGCTAACCCGTGGCATTATCGTAACAAAGCCCAATTTCAATTACAAGTCCAGAACGGACACGTCACTTGTGGACTCTATCAAAACCACACACATCAAGTAGTTGATTCACTTCAAATGCCGACGCAAAGTAAATTAACACTCAGTGTGTTGCAACGCTTGGTTCCTATTATTGAACAATTGAACTTACCGATTTATGATGAACAAAAACAAGCTGGAATTTTTAAAACGGTGGTCGTGCGGCAATCACACGCTCAACAAGAAGTCCAATTAACTTTAATTACACACTCCCGTAAGTTTCCAAAATTAAAACAATTTTTACAATTAGTTCAGCAAGACATTCCCGAAGTCCAAGGAATTTTTCAAAATTATAATCCGAAAACTACGAGTGAAATTTGGGGTGAAGAAACCAAACTACTTTGGGGTCAAGAATATCTGCCTGAAGTGATTAATCAACAACAATTTTTGCTGTCTCCCCGTGCTTTTCTACAATTAAATTACGAACAAACACAAAAGTTGTACCAACTGGTTCTAAAAGCCCTTAACCCTCAAGCCCATGACATTATTGTCGACGCTTACGCCGGTGTTGGTACAATTGGCCTGAGCATCGCACCTTATGTTCAACAAGTTGTAGGTAGTGAAATAATCCCTGAAGCTGTCCACGACGCCAATTTAAATGCCCAAGTCAATCACTTAACCAATGCGCATTATCAATTAGGAACCACCGCAGAATTATATCCTCAATGGTTACAGCAAGGCATTCAGCCCACTGGACTGGTTGTTGATCCTCCCAGAACTGGTTTAGAACATAGTTTAGTTCAATTGCTGGTGAAACAAGGACCTCAAAAACTGCTGTATGTTTCTTGTAATCCTTCTACCTTAGCGCGTGACTTACGTCTGTTAACTAAAAGTTACCATGTTAAAAAGATTCAACCTTTAGATATGTTTCCGCAAACTCCACATGTCGAGTCTGTCACAATCCTTGAACGCACAGATAAATAGCCAATAAATATTAATATAACGTTATTTAACGATGATTGAAAGTTTATTAATTCTGATTTTAACAATTGGAATTAGTAAACTTTTTCTATTTTTTCGCTTGAGGAGCAAGTACTCTATGTCCTATTTCAATAGTTAAGTGTAGTGATTGTCCAATTTGACGAGTCATGTTGATTAGAAGTTAATCTAAAAGTGATATGAGACAATTTATAACTGATACGAAAATAAACTAATTTATCATTGAGAGTTGAGTTGACAAGTGTACAGCAACAATTTAATAATTCCACCTTACTGGTCGCAAATTTAATGACAGTAGTATACTTGATATAGATTTCGTTATTAAAAGGAAAATGATTGATATGAATCTTGAAAAATATAGGTTATTGAAGGATAAAAGAATTGCAGAAATCTTAGACGGTGATACAACGTTTGGATATTTTGAGTCTACAAATACGAGCTCCTACTTTGACCTTTTTTATTTAAAAATTGGTCTACCAAGGCTAAGCGGTCCTGAAATATATGATATAGCAAAAATGTTTGGTTCAACACTAGAATATGAAGGTACTAATTCTAGATGGCAATATATGTTTGATCTTATTGACTATGGTATTCAATCTGGACAAATAGCTCATATACTTGCTTATCTATTTGATGAATCAAACTTCGTACGAAATGTTAATGTTACTGAGCTGAATAAAGATGAGTTTGAAAGATATCGTAACGAGTCATTTGAAAGTGCATTAGAGGGAATTAATGCGATACTTCATTTTGGTGGAAATAAAATAATCATAGATGGCCAAAAAGTTCTAATCCTTCCAATTAATTCATCTACTCCTAAAATTTTAATCTAGAATTTAAAAACTATTGATCGTGATTATATAAAATCACTATCTGATAGGGCTATATCAAATATTGAGAGTGGCTACTATGACAGTGCCTTAACTCAAGCCAGAACTATTTTAGAGGAAACGTTTGATTATGTACTTGAAAAGCGAAAAATTCAACCAAGTAATAATGGAAACATAAACAAACTCTACAAGCAAGTTAAAGACGAATACAAAATGCATGAGGACAAAAATGCAGATAAAAGGATAAATCGCTTGTTATCTGGACTAGAAAATATAGTTTCGGCTGTATCGGAGATGCGTAATAAAAATAGTGACTCTCATGGTGTTGGTGGCAGAAGATTGACTATTGATAAGCATCATGCACGATTAGCTGTAAATGCAGCAACAACAATGGCAGACTTTATTTTATCCGTTGAAAAGAAAGCTAATGGAGAAATAAATTATTAGAGTTACTACAAAAGTTAGGTGAGTCAATGTGTTAGAAGTTGTAAGTGATTTTTTAAATGAGATTAAAAAAATATTAAAAAAGTCAAGCCTAGATACCTTCTCCATTTTATTTATATTAGATATTTTGAAATACTTTTTTCTAAATTCTAAAAAAAGAATATTCGGCAAGAACTATTTTATACAAGTCGTTTTAAAATTTTTCACACAATTATTTAATGATAAAACGATTTTTATTATTGCCGCTACCTGTTTTGCTATGATAGTGATTATAATTGTAATGTTAGAAATTGGAATAAAATTACCAAAACAAACATTTGTAGATGGTAGGGTCGTTGGCTATAGTTGCACTACTGCTCTTAATCATATAGTATATTTAGTATATGATTATGCTTATTCGTTAAACATTATATATCTTTCTATTCTTGTATGGTTTAATCAAAAAAACATCTTAAAAACACTTTCTACTGGAGAGTGTATTTTGATAATTGTGAATATAATAATATTAATTTATAAGTTAACTTGTTCAATATTTCAATATAGTTATAAGATTGATTTTAAGAACACCATAGATAATGAGTATTTTGATGTGAGTTATTTTGTTTTATCAACAAAAGAAATTAACTACTGTACTAATATCATGATTCTAAAAGATAAAATCATGAGCAATCATGCTTTTTATTTAGTAAAGCAGGTGAAAAAATATAATAAAAGGGGATGTTCCAATAAAACTTTTTATATAATATTGGATAGTTCCTTAAATTTTGATGATATTAAATATTCATATGAATATTATGTTGAAGCATTAAAAACAGAGTCAAACCAAAATAACTGAGTGTCGCATTTCCAAATTATATTTACATATTAACTTTAACTACTTTACCATCTTTGAACGTAAACTCCATGTAGCATTGAAAGGTGTGGTTCTTTCTACTAAGAGACGTACTAGCTGTTCATCAAAATAGACCAAGTGTACTTTCTAATTTTTGATCTCGTCAATGCTATGCAGTTTTTACTGCTGATCAATTTTCACAACTTTATACTTTCTCTTTTTGCTTACGCAGGTCCTGCTTTACTGAGTAAAGGTATTACAGTTTTGATGCTGATTAGCTTCCTGGATCAGACTTTTTCAAATTGCTAATCTAACTGATCAATCGTTGATCCCTTGAAATTTTTGATTACTTTCATGAAATTGATATTATTTATTTGGAAGAGCGTTATTGATAATGTTGAGACTTAAATTGAGGCATAGATAATTACCTATACTTTTATTTGGTCACTTTAAATTTAGATCTCCATGGCATAATTTTTTGTTGCACTTAGATTGTAAATTTGGCAAAAACAAACGGAAGGCAGCTATTGATAGTAATGATGGAATTTGGCTTTGTAAAAATCAGAACCAATTATCAATTATTTGATACGAGAATAATCAACGTCAATACAGATTATTTGAAATTAGAAATTAATCCTGAATGTAATCAATACTAGTATATAAAAAGTAGCATTTTGCATCATAAAGTATGAATTTTCTATTATCTAGACAAGCAAGAGTTATATTCAATGTAATTTACGTCAAAGTTATTGTTTTTGGATACGCTGATGGACTTAATAAGGAAGGTATAAGTAGTGAAACAGTTGATTGTATTAGGAAATGGTTTTGATATTCACTGTGGACTAAAAAGTAGGTATTATGATTTTTTCCTAGTTAGATTTAAAACGTTATTTTGTGAGAAGAAAGAAAATTTTGAACGTATTGAAGATTTGAAAAACGATTTGTCTAAAACAAGGCATAAAATCTTATCGCTTATTTCAGACGTAAGAAATCAAATTAATTTATCTCCAAATGATAATAATGACTGCGACTACTTTAAATATTACAAAGGTAATAATTTTTCTCAAAATAGTGATATTACGAGATGGGATTTGTTCTTTCTTTTTTCAGAAGTTTGTGTAGGCAAGAGTGTAGATACATATGAATGGCAAGACGTAGAGTTAATTATTTTTGAAGTAGTATCTATAGCTCTGAACGAAAAGTATAGTTCTAAGGTAGATTATAAAAAAGAAGTCACTATTGGTGTTAATTCGTTAAGTGGTCAAGAGGCATTTAAACAAATGATTCACTACTTATCATATGTGGGACAAAATAAACCTGAAGAAATCGCTACTGAATTACTTAGTGAATTAAAAAAATTCGAATCTATTTTCAGCAATTTTATTTCAAATCAAATTGATTTGAATTGTACTAGTGACGAGTATGTTAAAAATGCGATTGACTTATATGATAAGATTTCTAGATACAACAAACATAAGAGAAATTTTACTACTAATGACCAAATTAATGTTTTAAGTTTTAATTACTCTTTAGATGAAAGATTTATAGATAAGTTAGATGACAATAGATTGCAGTCTTGGTCTAATATACATGGAATAGCTCATCATGGGGTAAATCAATATTATCCAGCACCTATCTTTGGGATTGACAATCATGATATTATATTTCGTAATGAGGAAACAGATCTTAGAATGTCATTCACCAAAGCGTATAGAGTAATTGATAACGCCATAAATGAAGTAAGAAGTTCAAAAGGTTATGCAAATACAGACGTAATCTCAATTTATGGGCATTCTTTGGGTGAAGCAGATTACTCTTATTTTGAAGCTTTGTTTGATGAAAATAAACTCTACTACTCTAATTGTAGAGTTGAGTATTATTATTACACTGGTAGAAATGAAGAAGAAAAACTTTTAAATCGTCAGAAGGCAATAAGTAGTTTATACAAATTGCTTATGAATTATGGTAAGACTTTGAGTGAAACACATGGTATTAATATTGTAAATAAGTTGAATTTAGAAAATCGACTCAGTGTAATACCAAGTGATTAAATTTCAATATAGTTTTCCTCAAACGATTGATACCCTATTTTTAAGGTATATATTTTTCTAAAATTTAGACAAGCATTTGCTCTTTTTATAGTAATCCAAAAGTCAGAAGCTTGTACATAATGATATTCAAGCACTAAAATAAAGTTCGTACTTTAGTGTTAAACGCAGTTAATGCTAAATTTCCAATCGACTTTTGTCCAAACATATTGCAATAATGTGTAATTGATCAAAGCATCTCGTATCATGTAAAAAGTTTAACTGTATTACAAAGAAAGTAATTCTTGCAGAAAGGATTTTAGTAATGATACCATCTAATATTACAGTTCGCTTCAAACGCCATGGATGCAAACCTTTTTTTAAAAAGCATGCTGGGCAACAGAAATTAATTCAACAGAAAATTACAAGCGCTATCAATCGTGAAATTAAGACTGGTATGACTAAGGTCAAACTTGCCACAGAACAAAAAATTGGCGGTGCTTCTTGTTACGAATTGCGCCTCAATTTAGGGACCATTGGTTCCGCCCGCATCGCTTTTACAGTCTACGATAAACAAGTACAGGTGATTTTCATTACGAGTCAACTCCAAAAGGCCACCTTTACCCACGACTTAAAGCAAGTCTTAAAGGGAGTTAGTTTATGAAAAGTATTCCCATTAAACAAGCTGCAACCCTAATTAAAAAAATTACCAAAACTAAACAAGCGCAAACTTTAACACTCTTGACACGCAAAAAAGACCGCTTCTTAACTATCTTAATTGCTAATCAACAGCTTACCCTCACTGAGCACGGTTATCTCAACCAGACGGTGACTTATTCTTTAACTGACCGACAATTAAAACACCAACTGCAAACGGCTTTTAAGCGCGAATTTCCGCGTAGCCATCAAATTTACATTTCTCAAAGTAGCAACTGAAGCTAAAGCTAATTCAGTAATTTGACAGAATAATTAGGACTGCCACTTAATAATTTAGAAACTGGACAACGTTTTTCAGCTTGGTCAACCATTTCCTGGGCGTGAACTTGACTAACCCCCGGAATATTGACGCGCGCTTGCACCAAAAATTCTAAGCCGGTATTTGCTTTAATCATTTTCACGTGCACATTCACACTGGCACGATGCTCTAATCCTTGTTCAGACTCAATAGCCTGTAAGGTTGCATTGAAACAAGTACTTAGAGCTAAGCCCAATAACTGTTCAGGATTAGTTCCCGGAACATCACCCTTTTGTGGGTCACTAACCGCTACACTAATCTCATGCGGTACATAAGCATAGCCTTGAATTCCATCTTGATTATAAACATCTGTCTCGTATAATGTGTGTGCTTTGGCAATATCTGTCAACATTTTTACATCTTCTCTTTCTACTAAAAACTAGATAATTAAAAAGCCAAGGAAAGATTTCCCCGGCTTTTTTTAGATGAGACAAGCAACTGCTCCCAATCCATTTTGACACAAAAACTTTTAACTTGCCTATTAATTCATCCAAAAGACTACTTGTAATAAATAAGAAAGTTTGATGTCTGATAAACAGGAACATCCGCATTGACCAATTTTATCTTTAGAATGAATTTGTAAAGTTTTCGACTAATTGCCGAAACTCTTACCTGATCCATTTTAAAACTATCACCTTATCGAAAGATGCACATTGCATCCTGATAGCAGTTGCAGTAAGGTTTCATCTCACCACGTCTTTATTATAGTCTGTTTTGTAACCGATTTCTACTATTTTATTGATATTTTCGTTCATGATTAACAATTTTAGTTAAACGATGGGCCGCCTGCGGATCCGAATTGGCTAAAACTTGGGTCGAGCCATCAGTCACTAAACTGTGTTGAAATTGTTGTTCATATTGTTCTATCGTTAATTGTTGCCGCTGGCGCAACAATTGTTGATGCTTCTCTATGTTTAAACCAGCGCGAAAATGTGGCTGTAAAATACCAAAAAAGAGTTCTGCTTCTGAGCCCGAACCGTAACTATATAGACCAATCGCTTCCCCCGGATGTAAGCTGGTATCATTTTCCAATAAAGACAGTAAACTTAGATACAAAGAACCCGTATAAATATTGCCCACTTGTTGGCCATACATAATGCTTGCCTCAAAACGGCGGGTTAAGCGCTGATAATCCGGTTCTGGAATTTTAGAGGACAAACTTTTTAAAGCTTTGCGTCCCATTTTGGAAAAGGGAATATGAAATAACAAGGCTGCCAAATCAGACACTGCCAATACATCACTAGTCACAAATTGTTGCCATAACTCTGTAAACATCGCGATGTAAACTTCTTCGGAGTATTTCCCCCGAGCAAAAGCTTCTGTCGAATAATTCGGGCGCCAAAAATCCCCTGTACTTTGACTCATATAAAATGACTGCTCTTCTAAAGCTAAAATTTGTGGATCAGCCCCCACTAACATAGCCACCGCTCCAGCACCCTGGGTGACTTCGCCGGCACTTTTTAAACCATACCGGGCAATATCACTAGCAATTACTAAGGCTTTTTTGTGCGGATGTAAGCGTACAAAATCGGCTGCTAATTGCAGACCAGCAGTAGCTCCAAAACAAGCCTCTTTAATTTCTAAGGCACGTAAATTAGTTGGTAAAGCTAACACCTCTTGAACAAAGAGGGCTGAAGCTTTCGATTGATCAACGCCACTTTCCGTACCTACTATCACTAAGCCCAATTGCTGTTGGTCTTGAAGCGTCAATAACGGCTCAGCCGCATTAGCCGCCATAGAGACAATATCTTGATCTAATGGTGCTACAGCCATTTTTTGTTGGCCAATCCCAATCAAGTATTTATTGGGGTCCACTTTGCGGGCACTAGCCAAATCTTTTAAATCTAAATATTGGTTGGGTGTATAAAAATCAATCTTATCAATGCCGACTTTCATAATTTTCTCCTAAACGTAATTGTTGTAAAATCTGGCGAGCTGTTTGTAAGTTAGCCTTGGTGGGTGCTAACCGTAATTGTTTAACTACTGGTTCAACCTCTGTTGCTGTAGCCCCGGCCATCAACGCTAAACTTTTAAATTGTAAATTCATATGTCCGGCTTGAATGCCTTGTGTGACTAAAGCTCTGAGTGCCGCTAAATTTGAAGCCAACCCCACACTAGCAACAATACTCATTAACTGTCGTGCAGAAGGTTGTTGCAAAATTTTCATACTTAATTGGGCCATGGGTAAGGTCGAAATTGCACCGCCTAAACTACCTAAGGGCAACGAAATTGTAATTCGACCAACTAACAATTCATCTTGGATTTGCCAAGAAGTCCACGTTGGTTGCTGCTTGGATAATCCAGCATAACTCGCCGCATTAATACTGCGAGGATCATTACCGGTGGCTAACACTACAGCGTTAATACCGTTCATAATGCCCTTATTATGCGTTGCAGCCCGTAAAGTAGATTCTTGGGCAAACTGGGTGGCAGCGACAATTTTTTGAGCTACGACTTTACCGGTATCGTGTTTCGTCGCCAAATCAGGTAAGGCAAAAGCGGCTGTTGCCGTAACTGATTGTTGGGGGGCCTGATTAGACAAGATGGCCATTAACAAACTTAACTGTGGCAGTTGTGTGGCTAAATATTGGGCCACTGCCTCAGCCAGAGTATTGACTATATTAGCGCCCATAGCTTCACCGGTATCAATTAATAACCGAAATTCCACAAAGTCGGCTGACACATGAACGCTAACTTGTTTTAATCCTCCACCATGTTGTTCTAGGCTTGGATGTGCGCTCAGGGCAACCTGGCGGATCATTGCTAAATGCTGATCCAAAAAAATCTGTGGGGTTTTTAATTGTCCTTCAAACACAATCTGACCAATTAAGCCCGCGCGTTGGACTGTTGTTTGAAAACCACCCTTTGCCAAACAACGCTTGGCGGCATTACTGGCAGCCGCAATCACTGATGGTTCTTCCGTGGCCATGGGAATCAGTAACGATTGTCCATCAATCACAAAATTTTCTGCCAAACCTAGCGGCACTCCAAAAACTCCAACTTGATTTTCAATTAAATTAGTCGCGATAGCCGTTGGCAAATTAGGATAAGAATGTAATAATTCTAAATCTGCTGTCGTTAAAATTCCCGTCTGATATAATTGCTGTAAACGCTGCTTAGTTGTTAATTCATAGAATTTGACCATTGCAAATTTTCCACCTCTAATGCTATTGCTTGACCACCACCAATACACAAGGCTGCGATCCCACGATGTTGATGAGTTCGCTGTAAATTGTGAATTAAAGTAGTTAAAATACGAGCGCCAGAAGAACCTAACGGATGTCCCAAAGCCAAAGCACCGCCAGTGATATTATATTGACTATCGGCAATTTGTAATTCTTGCTGTACTAATAAAGCTTGACTACTAAATGCTTCATTAACTTCAAACAAATCAATATCGGCAACTGTTTGTTGTTTTTGCGCCAGTAATTTTTGAATAGCAATTACTGGGGCATAACCCATTAATTGCGGTTGGTACCCCACTTCTTGATAAGCGGTAATTTTAGCTAGTGGTTGCCATTGATTCCTACAGGCCACATTAGTAGTCGTTAAGACAAGTAAGCTAGCACCATCACTTAGCGGTGATGCATTCCCCGCTGTCACTAACCCCTCAGCCTGAAATGCGGGGGATAATTGTTGTAAAGCCGATAACGTAGTTTGCGGGCGCACGGTTTCATCGGCCGACAACCCCGTAATCGGCAAAATTTCTTCATCAAACCAACCAGCAGCTTGTGCTTGCACCGCTTTTTGTTGTGACTGTAGTGCAAATTGATCTAACTGCTGCCGCGTTAAATGATATTTTCGATTTAAATTTTCTGCTGTGATTCCCATCGGTTGCTGACTAAAAGCATCTGTCAAACCATCATTAAACAACGTATCCTGCCAATCATCGGTTGCAAAATCTTGTTTAGTCAAGCGCGCTGCCACTGCTGGTGCCTGCGACATACTTTCCACACCGCCAGCCAAAACAACTTGAGCATCATCTAACATTAATGCGCTTTGCGCTAGTCGAACTGCTTTCAGCCCTGAACCACAGACTTGATTAACAGTCATTGCCGTCCCCGTCAAATCTAACCCAGCATTTAACTGGACTTGACGCGCAATGTTTTGTCCGCTCCCCGCTGTTAAAACACTACCTAAAATCACCTGCTGAATCAGTTGGGGAGCGATCTTTTCTTTCACTAAAATCTGTTGACATAATTGGGTTGCCAATTGAACTGCTGTAAAATCTTTGAAACTACCTTGAAATTTACCGGTTGGCGTCCGATAGGCAGCAGTAATTACAATCTCATTCAAATTCAAACTTTTTACTCCTGTTAATTTATTGAATAATCATTAAGGAGGCCACAATGGACACTCAAACTTTAATAAAACTTTTGCTGGATGTGAAAACTAATTTACTAGTTTTTTATGAAGATAATCAGCATAAAACTTGGGGAATCTCTAGTATATCATCAGAATTTACTAATGAAAATCATTATTTAATATTAAATTTGCAATCTAACAATCATTCTTATCAAGTTTGGGAATTAATCACTCTGCTTAAAACAAAATCTGCTCAAGCCTTAGTTTACGTGAAATTTTCAAAAAAATATCACCAAATCTTTGGTTTAAGATTTGGTGATAAACATATTTATCTCAAGTAATACTACACTCAAAAGCCGCTTAGCAATTGAGTAATAAACTTGCCCTTTAAACTGACCAAGTCAGCTGTCACTAGAAACCAGCTACTAATAAGCACGCACAGCCAAATATCATGACCAAAAATCATAATATTTTATTTTTTATCTGCTGCTAATTGTTGGCCTAAATTAATAATATATTTGCGAAGTTCATCTTTCACTTCGGGATGATTCAACCCATATTCAATACTAGTTTTCATATAACCAAATTTATTACCAACATCAAATCGTTCGCCTGTAAATTCATGTGCAAACACCCGTTGGGTTTTATTTAAGCGATCAATCGCATCTGTTAGTTGAATTTCGTTGCCCGCACCGGGAGCCTGCGTATCCAGCATAGCAAAAATATCCGGCGTCAACAAATAACGCCCAATAATTGCTAAATTGCTTGGTGCATTTTCCACAGCGGGCTTTTCTACAAAATTATTAACCCGATATAATCCTGGCTTAACTTCGCCATCTGGATCAATCACTCCGTACTTAGAAACATCTTTTTGAGGAACCTGCATGACAGCTAAGGTCGAAGCATGCGTTTCATTATAATCATTAATTAATTGCTTGGTCAACGGTACTTGATCTTTCATTAAGTCATCACCAAGCATTACAACAAACGGTTCGTCACCTACAAAAGACTTGGCTAAGCTCACCGCATCCCCTAAACCATTAGGATATGACTGACGCGTAAAATACAAATTTACACCAATGTTGGTTGTATCTTGTACCACTTTCAATAGTTCATCTTTATGCTTAGATTTCAAATTTTGTTCTAATTCTGGTGCTGAATCAAAATGATCTTCAATGGGGCGTTTACCCTTGCCAGTAATAATTAAAATATCTTCAATTCCGGAAGCTTTGGCTTCTTCCACAATAAATTGAATCGTAGGTTTATCCACGATGGGCAACATCTCTTTTGCCATTGCCTTAGTAATGGGCAAGAATCGGGTGCCTAATCCTGCTGCTGGAATAACCGCTTTTCTAACTTTTTCCATAGATAATTGTTCCTCTCATGGTAAAATATGTTCTCATCATACAACAAAATAACTATTTATGGTGATTTTTTCGTTGTTGGTAAAACTGTTTTAAACCACCAGATTGTTCTAACTGACCTTGAAATGCTTGAAGCACAGCGGCATTAATGGCAGCCCCGATCAAAAAGATATACGCAAGAAAGTTAAGCCACAATACTAGAATAAAAAAAGTACCAATCGTGCCATAAGAATGCCAGCGACTACCAAAATATTTAATATATAACGAAAAGCCTTGTGATAATAAACTAAAACCTATTGTTGTAAACACCGTTCCTGGCCAAACATAACTAATCTTTTCGTGAGAATTCGGCAAAAAGATATAGGCGACTAGTAAGATGACGACTAAAACCAAACCGGTTACCGGCCATTTCCAATGAATAAATTCTTGTAGTAACTTCGGTCCCCATAAAACATAGGATTGCAACCAATTTAATAATTGTTGCCCAACTAAAACTGTCAGAAACAGTATTAACAAAATCACAATTAATGAAGTGGTTACCAAAATCGCTACACTTCTTAGAATAAGAAAATTTAACAATGATTTTTTTGTATAAATAGTTTGATTATCTAATCCATAAACTTGGTTAATACTTCGTTTTAAAATATTAACCACCCCTGAACTAGACCAGAGTGTTCCCAAAATACCAAATGACAGCAGCCCGTTACTTTTTTGAGTCAATAATTTAGTTAAGATTGGGTCAATAAATTTAATTAAACGCGTCGGCATTAAATTTTGGGCATATCCTAGTAACATTTGCGGATCCAAATGAAATAATGGTAACGCACTACCAACCAATGAAATTAGTGGAAAAAATGACAGTAAGCCGTAATAAACTACTGCTTTGGAAGAAAGACCAATATTGCCACTTTTAATCCGTTGCATCACTAATTGACAAAAATAAATCAATTTTTGAAACCACGTTAAATCAGAAGCAAATAAGGACTGTTTTTCTTTATCAGAAGCCAAATTATTATCCTTTTACAAATATTTTTGATCACCAATAGGATCTTGCGAAGTTAAAATTTTAGGACCATCTTTGGTAATAGCCAAGGTGTGCTCATACTGAGCTGAAGGAGTTCCATCAGCTGACACAAAATATTCCCAATTATTATCTGTAAACTTGCTGGTAATTTCCCAAGTTCCCAAGTTAACCATTGGTTCAATGGTAATAGTCATGCCTTCTTTGAGCCGTAAGCCCTTGCCTGGTTCACCATAATGGGGCACATTCGGTGCTTCGTGCATCGTCGGTTGAATCCCGTGACCAATTAAATCACGCACATCACCCATATGTTCTTGATCTTCGACATAATGTTGAATAGCGTAACCAATATCACCTAAGCGATTACCGACTTGAGCCTGATCAATTCCTAAATATAAAGCTTTTTTAGTGACTTCCATCAAATGCTTTTTTTCGGGCGAAATTTCCCCCACAGCATAACACCAGCAGGAATCACTTTGATAACCATCCAATTCAACTGTCATATCGACTTTCACAATATCGCCGTTTTTTAAAATCAAACTGTGGCGTGGTTCTGCATGCGCTACTTCATCATTCACACACACACAAGTTGCGTAACGATAGCCTTCAAAACCTTTTTCTGATGGATGCCCACCATGATCTGTAATAAATTTATCAGCAAACTTTTCAATTTCAAAACTAGAAATTCCCGGTTTGATAATGTTCCGTAAACCAATATGGGTTTGCGCCAACAAAGCACCTGACTTTCTCATACCTTCAATTTCTCTAGCTGATTTTAATGTAATCAAACAAGTTACCTCCACTCTTTCACGCTAATTTTATTATAGCTCAACGGACGAATAATTGACTAATAATTTCCTTTTTACTTTCAAACGCTCAAAAAATTTTAGAATTTTTAAACTTATTAATAAGTATCTAGCTAGTAATTTATCCAAATCAAAATTATGATATAATAGTTGCCGAGATTATGGGAATGGAGCAAGATTCGTGACAAAAGTAAAAATCGTTTATGCCAGTATGACTGGTAATGATGAAGATATGGCAGATATTTTAAGTGAAGATTTTGAAAACGCCAAGATGGAAGTGGACGTCTCAGAAATCTCCCAAACTGATGTCCAAGATTTTCAAACCGCCGATCTCTGTATTGTGGTTAGTTACACTTATTCTGATGGCTTAGAAGGTAACATTCCAGACGAAGGCCTCGACTTTTATCATGACTTACAAGAAGCCGACCTCTCAGGCAAAATCTTTGGTGTTTGTGGTTCAGGCGATACTTTTTATCAAGATTTTGCCATTGCAGTTGATCATTTTGAACAAGCATTTGAACAAGCTGGAGCCATCAAAGGCGCCACTAGTGTCAAAGTAGAGCTCGCCCCGCAGAGCGCCGATATTGCTAAATTAGACCACTTTGCCCAAACATTGATTGACCTATTCTAAGTAAGAGAAAAGAAGTTGACTCATGGATATCTATAAAAAGCATCGCGATTTTATTGTTTACACATTTTATGGTTTCTTAGCTTCTGTTATTAATGTCTTTGCTTTTCATATTTTACACAATCACTGGCGTATTAATATGTTAGTTGCCAATACTGTCGCCTGGCTGATTGCGAATGTTTTTTCTTTCATTGTTAACAAAAAAATTGTCTTTCAAAGCAGCTATCAAAATTGGAAAACTTTTATCCAAGAAAGTGGACTTTTCCTTTCGCAGCGGTTACTGTCATTAATTTTAGATAATATTTTGATGTGGATTGGCATCAGCCTGTTACAATGGAACAATTTAATTGCTAAAATGTTAGACCAAATCATCGTTGGTTTAGTCAATTATTTATCCACGCAAGCTATTTTTTTGCGAGAAAATAGCGCCATGATTCAACATCTACATCAGCGGATTCATCGTGAAAAATGAAAGCACGATCAAAAAAAGGTGAGATAAAAGTCTCACCTTTTTTAATTACCATCATTATTACTGCCGTGAAAAAATGATCGGTTCATTTAGTGCTGTTTCTGCAAACAAAGCAATTTGTTGTTGCGTAATGTTTAATTGTACGATTTTATTCAATGGAGCAATATCAATCCAAGCTTGTCCCTTTAAATCAGTGACAATAGCAAAATCAAATTGCGCAAATTTAATATGCAACTGCCCCTGCTCTGCACACAACTCTAAGCGACCATACCCCGGATTAGCGTAGACACCTAACCACTCTGGACGACTCAAAACAACTTGTTTAGTAGCCCCAAATTGTTGTTGTAGCTGCTGCTTTTTTTGGCTAGCTTTTTGATGGTCATCTTGTAAAATCTTGTGTGTCCAATCAACTGTTGGTAATTGAGCTGCTTGATCAATTATTTGATAAGCCAAACCAAACATTGCATTTGTTGAATCTAAATTGGTGACCATGCCAAAAGCTAAATCTAATTCCGGTACAAAACCTAAAATTGCACAATAGCCAATAAAAGAACCCGTATGATAAAAATATTTATACCCGCGATAGGTTTCCATCATCATTCCAAAGCCGTAAGCACTCAATTGTGGCTGGGCATAATTGCGACTAGGTTGCATAACAATTTGTGGTTGATACATTTGCGCCGCATTATTATGTGACTGTTGTTGATAATTCTGCAATTGAAATTGCGCCCAGGTCAATAAATCTTGTGGCTTTGCTAACATACTGCTGGCCCCACCTAAATGACCAGGAGACATGAATTGCATTGGACGATAATGATTACCTTCTGGCAAATAAGCTGGAGCAATTTGCTCTAACGCTACTGCTTCATCATGTACATAAGTATTAGTTAAGTTTAAATCTGTTAATAGATGTTGTTGTAGATAAGAATAATAATCCGTTCCTAAAACCTGCTCTAACGCAAATGTTAATTCAGCAAACATTAAGTTACTGTATTGCATTTTATAGCGTAGATCAACGTTCGGTTTTAAATATGGCACTTTCGTGACTACTTGACTTAAACTCAGTGGACCATTGGTAAAGCGCATTAAATCATGTGCCGGCACTCCACTACGATGACATAACAAATCACGCCACGTTAAATGTTTAGTAGCATAATCATCATAAACTTTAAATTGCTGCCAACTATCAATAATCGGTTGATCCAAATCTAAAACGCCCTGATCAGCTAGTTGACAAATGGTGGTTGCCAGAAAACTTTTGGAAATGGAACACAGGGGAAAGACCCATTGATCATCATAATCACCGTATCCCTGAACCATCGTTTGATCATGACTCGCTATTCCGACTCCACAAGCGGGCAAGTTGAACTGTTGAATACTATTAGCTAAAGTTTCATTTAATTGTGCAAAATCCATTAAATTTTCTCCTTTTTAATCATATTATAAAGAGTTAATTTAAAAAAACAAGTTACCAAGTCAATTGGTACAAATCGAACTCGTTTCGTCGTATACTTATTTTCATCAGGAGGTTCTTCAATGAAATATTTGCAGATTAGTCCAAACTTACCACCAGTATCCACTGTAGCTTTAGGTCTTATGCGCTGGAAAGATTTATCCACGGCTCAAGCCACTGCTAATTTAATTGCTGCCCAACAATGTGGTATTAATTTCATTGATTCTGCCGATATTTATGGCAATGGTCAATCTGAACAAGTTTTCGGTAATGCTTTCACTACAGGCAATTTTCAACGCGAAGATTGGATTATTCAATCTAAGGCTGGTATTGTCCCGGGTCAACGTTATGATTTTTCAGCGCAATATTTATTGCACAGCGTCGAGCAAATTTTACAGCGCCTGCAAATCGATTATTTAGATTTGTTTATTTTACATCGCCCCGATCCACTGATGGATTTAGCAGAAGTTAATTCGGCTTTTCAACAACTACAGCAAGCCGGTAAAGTCAAAAACTTTGGCGTTTCCAACTTTAATGCCGCCCAGATTCAACTTTTACAATCAGGCTTATCTACTCCAATAGTTGTAGACCAATTGCAATTTAGCTTAGCTCATACTCAACTGATTGACTTTGGCTTACATGTTAATATGGCCAACGCTTTTGCTATTGATCGCACTGGCGGCACTTTAGAATATTGTCAACAACACTACTTGACCCTTCAAGCTTGGTCACCTTTTCAAGCTGATTTTTCGAAAGGAACTTTTATTAATAGCGCACAATTTCCGCATTTAAACCAAGTTTTAGCCCAATTGGCCCAGAAATATCAAACTAATAAAAATGCGATTGCCGCTGCTTGGATTCTACGCCATCCCGCCAAAATCCAAGTTCTCTTAGGAACTACGCAGCCCAAACATATTATCTCTAGCAGTGAATGTACTGATTTTTCATTGAGTCGTCAAGAATGGTACGATCTGTACTTGGCAGCTGGTCATGATTTACCTTAAATCAAATGCCTATTGTTAGGACTAATTTATGACTTTTAAAGTACCATGAAAAAAAGATGTTCGTATTACTGCGAACATCTTTTTTAACAAATAATTCATTTTATTTATGGTAACTAAACTCCGCTGGACGCTGCGCTAATTGTTGAAAATGATAACGAATAGCCGCACAAATGCGTTCACTCGCTAAACCATCACCATAGGGATTTTTGGCTTGAGCCATCGCTTGATAAGCTGCGGAATCATCTAACAGTTGACTCATTGCCGCTTTGACCTTTTGGGGATCAGTACCTACTAATTTCAAAGTCCCAGCTTGAACTCCTTCAGGACGCTCCGTCGTGTCACGTAAAACCAATACTGGCTTACCTAAAGCTGGGGCTTCTTCTTGAACACCGCCAGAATCGCTCATGATAAAATAAGACCGCGCAGCCAGATTATGAAAATCTAACACATCTAACGGATCAATTAAATGAATGCGTTCATGATCACCTAAAACTTCATGAGCAGCTTGTTGAACCACTGGATTTAAATGAACGGGATAGATAATTTCTACATCGGAATGACTTTGGACGACTTCTAGCATCGCTTGAAATACCCGTTTCATCGGTGCACCTTGATTTTCTCTGCGGTGCATGGTCACCAAAATCATTCGCTTATTAGGGTCAACAAGATCTAAAGCGTGATGATGATAGTCACTTTGGACAGTTTGTTCTAGCGCATCAATGGCGGTATTCCCAGTGACGAAAATTTGTTCTGCTGGATGATTTTCAGTTAATAAATTAGCTTTGCTTTGCTCCGTCGGCGCAAAATACAAATCCGCCAGATCATCGGTCATTTGCCGATTCATTTCCTCGGGCCAAGGTGAATACTTATTCCAAGTACGCAACCCCGCTTCCACATGACCAATCGCCGTTTGGTGATAAAAAGCTGACATGGCAGCCGCTAACGTAGTGGTTGTATCGCCATGTACTAACACAATATCCGGCTGTTCTTGTTCAAAAACATCATCCATGTCTAACAAGACTGAACTAGTAATTCCACTTAATGATTGCTTTTTCTTCATAATGTTCAAGTCATAATCTGGATGAATATGAAAAATATCCAAGACTGAATCTAACATTTCCCGATGTTGAGCAGTAACGACTGTGGTGGTTTGAAAGTATTGGGCTTGCTGCTGTAATTTCAAGACCAAAGGTGCCATTTTAATGGCTTCTGGACGCGTTCCAAAAACCGTCATAACCTTGATTTTTTGCAAAAGTGTTCCTCCTCAATCACCTATTTTATTTACACTAGGAGTTTTTTTATGATTTATTTAATAATTTGCGGCATATTATTATTAATTTGCGGCTTTAGTTTAGTTTTTACTTTTGATCAAATTTTACACCAACATTGGCGCTACAGCTTCTTTTTTATTTTAAGTTTAATTATTTGTGGTTTAATTTTTTATTTCTTTCAAACAAAATTTTTGAAATAAAAAAGCCGCAGATCACTAACGAACAGCGGCAACACGATGATCTCGATCGGATTCGAACCGATGACCTACTGCTTAGGAGGCAGTTGCTCTATCCAGCTGAGCCACGAGACCATGGTTTAATCTTGCCACGAAATAACTCAACTGTAAAGATTATTTTTTGACACCATGATAACCTTGGCGTTTTTGATCACGTTGTCGTTTTTTAGAACGATGCCGAATAACTTTTGCTTTAGCTCCACTTTTGGAGGGCTGGGCCGTTACCAACTGTTCATCAACTAACTGCACTTTCCGTAATTTAATATGTTGCGCTTGCAATAATTCTTGTAATTGTCGAAAATCATGTTCGTTACCTAAAGTAATTACCTCGCCGTTACGCCCCATCCGACCAGTCCGACCGCTACGATGAATATACTCTGTTAAATTTTGCGGATTGTTCCAATTAATGACTGTCGTTAAATCTGGCAAATCCATGCCCCGAGCTGCTACATCCGTCGTCAATAAAAGTGAAGTATCACGCTTTTTAAAATTAGCTAGTGCATCAGCCCGCCGTTTTTTCGGATCACTGGTATCTAATACTGTAAAATACGTTTTACGATACCGCATATCGGCAGCATATTGGTGTAATTCTTTACTAGATTGATAAAAAACTAAATTGCGTTTGTGTTTGCGATGTGCTAAACGTTGTAAAGTAGCTGCTTTTTGTGAATTACTCGTCAATAAAAAGTAATGCTTGATCCCTGCCCGAAACTGTTGGTCGGCACGCAAATCAATCTTGAGAAAATCTTGAGGAAACCACTTGGATAATTCTTGAAAAATCGGCGCCGCTGTTGCTGAAAACAAGGCTAATTGAAACTGACCTTGCAAGCGACCCAATAAATTCCGTACCGGTGTCAATTTATCCATCAACAAATCATCAGCCTCATCAATGACCACCGTCTGGATTTTATTTAATTTAAATTTGCGTTTAACAACTAGATCTTGAATGCGCCCAATTGTTCCGACAACGACCTCGGGTTTTTGTTTTAAATGTTCAATTTGCCGCTGAACATTAGCGCCTCCAATCACCTCTAACACCCGTAACTGGGGATTTAAAGAACGTAACACATTGCGCGTTTGAATAGCCAACTCCTGGGAAGGTTCCAGTACTAGTAACTGAATCCCACCATTAAGCGTTAATTTAGACAATAACGGCATTCCAAATGCTAATGTTTTACCAGAACCAGTAGGAGCTAAAGCCAGTAAGGATTTTCCTTGTTGTAGCGGTTCATAGACTTGTTCTTGAATCGGTGTCAAACTTTGAAAATGATGTTGTTGATAATATTTTTGATAAATCTTTGGTATTTGCATATTTTCCTCATTTCTCATCGGCAGTAAAGTGAATTTTCGCTGCTAAGCGCACCGTTGTTAAAATTTGATTCACTTGATCAGCTAATTGCCAGAGCCGTAAGAATTCTTTGTGATCATGTTGTTGAATAATTTGACTAAAGACTTGCGCTTCCGCCAGCATCGGATTGTGATCCGCGAATTTTTGCACCTGCTGGTTTTGATCATCCCAAATTTTTCGAATGGTGCCACCATCATTAAATAAAAGCGTTTGGTGATTACTATAAATTTCCGATGGTAATAAAGAGTTACTAATTTTACCTACTAATAAGGTTACGTCGAACTCGTGATAATGTAAGACTAAAGTCCCTTGACCATCAACTTTCGTCGCAATCATTTGCGGCAAATACTGAGCCGTTAGTGGTTGTCCAAATAAGCAAAGGGCATCATAAATTAAATAAACTCCCAAATCATACAAGGCGCCGCCCGAAAATTTGGGTGAAAACACATTCGGTTCTTGGCCCGCTAAGACTTGATCATAGCGACTAGAGTATTTGCGATAAGTAATCGTGGCGCCCGTAATTACTGGTAATTGGGCCACTCGTTGTTGTAATTGGTGAAATTCAGTCTCATGAATATGCCGAGCAGCTTCAAAAACAAATAACTCCGGATGCTGTTTTAAAAAAGCTTGAATTTGCAAAAATTCAGAGCGCGTGGAGACCAACGGTTTCTCTACAATCACATGTTTGTGGCATTCTAAAGCGGCCATAATATCTTGAAAGTGACAACTATTGGGTGAAGCCACATAGATCACATCAACTTGGGAACTAGTAAAAAGTTGTTCACGTTGATCGACTAACTTAACGTCTTCTATTTTTAATTGCTGCGCCAATTTTTGAGCATGACTTAATGTGCGTGAATAAATTGTTGTCAATTGAAAACTAGCCGTAGCCTGAATTGCTTGCACAAATTGTTTAGTGATCCAATTGGTACCAATTACACCTAAACGTAACATTTTACCAACCTCCTGTTTGCAAAAAAGCCGCCCATTGCTGCTGATTGCCGTTAAATACTAATAAACTATACTGATTGGCAGTTGCCAAACTAGGAATGCGTCCAGCATCCGTATATTGCCAAAATTTCACTTGATCACCCTTAATGGGATGGGGTCTAGTCTGTAAAATACCGCCACATGAATTATGCTTGATCAAATAATTCAAGGCTGGATCTGTTTGAATTAAAACTGGGCGCTGATAATATTTTACCAGCAAACTTTGTAATCGTGAAACAGATTTATCAATTTGGTGCGCAGTTAACTGCGAAGCTGAGGGAGCTTTAACTTGCAGAACTAACGGTAACGTTCCTACTCGAGTACCAACACTAGCCTTAATATTAGTAAACTGGGCCTGTGGTGAAGTTTGCCAACTAAAATTATGCTCAATACCATACGGTAATTGCGCGCCTTGAATCCGCCAATAATTACTTAAGAATGCATCATCAAAATAATCTGCACCTTGAGTGGCCCTTAAATAAACAAAATCTATGCCATGTTTCTTCAGCAAATGAAAGTCCTGATAGCCATCCGTTTGACTCAAGCTAACTCCTAAAACCGGATAGTTGCTAGTACTGGGACGACCACTTTTTTGCCAATAATTGAAAATTTGTTTACTCACAAAAAGCCCTGCCAAAACCAATAATAAAAAGCCCACAAAGAGCAGTTGTTTTTTATGAAATTTTTGTTGACGGACCATTAATCGTGACTGCATTAAAAATCTTTGCCTCTCTCTTAAAATCAAGTACAATACTCAGTATTAAGAAAATTTAGTTAGGAATGAAGCAAATGAAACGTCAATTATCTCTTTTCTCGGCTCTGGCTACCGTCATGGGGACTGTCATCGGTGGCGGAGTCTTTTTTAAAGTTGCTAGTATTACGCAATTAACCAAAAGTTCCTGGCTTAGTATTTTAGTTTGGCCATTAGCCGGAATTATTACCCTCATGGCTGGTTTAACCGTTGCCGAATTAGCTGCTACTTATCCTGAAAACGGTGGTCCCGTTAAATACCTCAGCGAAATTTATGGACCCAAGATTGCTTTCTTGTTTGGTTGGTCCTTAATCATTGTATACTATCCCGCTAATATTGCAGCAATTTCCATCGTTTTTGGAACGCAAGCACAACAACTATTTAATTTACCACACATTTCGCCAACCATGTGGGCGCTAATGTGCCTTTTTTCATTAGTTATTGTCAACTGGTTAGGTAGTAAGCTCAGCAGTCAAGTACAAAAATTGACTTTAATTATTAAATTGATTCCAATTATCGCTATTATTATTGCTGCCTTGGGGTTTAATACCACTAACAATTTAAATTGGAGTCATTTAACATCAGCCTTAACCTTTCAACATCCGCAAGCTTTCGGGCAAGCTTTACTCGCTACTTTATTTGCCTACGATGGTTGGCTAAGCATTGGTAATTTAGCTGGTGAAATTAAACGTCCGGAAAAAAATTTAGCGCATGCTATTATTTGGGGATTAATCGCCGTAACCATTGTTTATACTTTACTCAACTGGAGCTTTATCAAAATTTTGCCCTTTACCCAAATTGCGGGCAATCAAAACGCTGCTATGCAAACGGCCCAAAAATTATTTGGGCCGCTGGGTGGCAAAATTTTAACCATCGGTATTTTAGTATCAGTTTATGGTGCAGTGAATGGTCACTTAATGGTTGGTTCTCGCATGCCGTATACTTTAGGTATTCAAAAACAATTACCAGCAGCCCATTTTTTTAGCCATTTAAATGCCAAAACAAAAATGCCCACCAACAGTTTATTATTCGAAAGTTTAATTGCCGTCATCATGATTTTTTCGGGAACTTTTGACACTTTAACCAATATGTTGGTTTATATCTCTTGGATCTTTTCAATTCTTCTGTTCATCGGAATTTTTATTCTCCGTAAAAACAAACCTAATTTGCAGCGACCGTATCAAATTATTTGGTACCCCATCCCTCCTATTTTAGCAATTTTAGGTGGTTTATTTATTGTGATCAATACTACGGTCAGTCAACCATTACTAGCCTTAGCCGGTTTGGGATTAACCTTAACTGGCTGGCCCGTTTATTACTGGCAGCACCGCCAATTGCAAAATTAAGTACTAATTATGAATAATCTAAAAAGTGATGCGACTAAGCACAATTAGTTCAAACCAACTGTGCTTTTGTCACATCACTTTTTGTTTTGGCTAAAATATTAATTATTAGTAAAATCAACTACCATTCGCCCAACAATTTGATTATTTTTCATTTCATCAATAATATCGTTAATTTCTGATAATTTACGCGTTTGGACAATCGGCTTTACTTTATGTTCAGCTCCAAAAGCAAAAGCTTCAGCCAAATCTTGCCGAGTACCAACTAATGAACCAGCAACTTTAATCCCATCTAAAACAGTTTTAGAGATATTTAAAGACATGTCTCCTTGAGGTAAAGCAATCGCTACTAACGTTCCGTCTGGTCTTAATGAGTTAACTGCCGATGTAAATGCCGACGGGCTCACAGCCGTAATAATTGCACTATGAACACCACCAACTTTAGTTTGTAAAACATCAGCAGCATCTTCGGTTTGCGAATTAATTGTCAGATCAGCCCCTAACTTTTTAGTAGCTTGCAATTTTTCATCATTAATGTCGACTGCTGCTACATGCGCACCAAAAACATTCTTAGCATATTGTACTGCTAAATTGCCTAAGCCACCAGTGCCAACCACTTCAACCCATTGACCAGGACGAACATTTCCGGTCTTCAAGCCCTTATAAACTGTTACTCCCGCGCAAGTTAGAGAAGTAGCCTCAATCGGATCTAAATCAGCGGGAACTTTAACTGCATAGTCAGCAGGAACGATACATTCTTCAGCCATCGCACCGTCAACATTAAACCCAGAGTTTAAAACATTACGGCATAAAGTTTCACGGCCAGTCGTACAATATTCGCAATGCCCGCAGCCTTGATAAAACCACGCAATTGATACTCGATCACCAATTTTTAAAGTAGAAACTCCAGCGGCTACTTGAATCACTTTACCAACACCTTCATGCCCGATAATGCGGCCGGGAACTTTACCAAAGTCACCCGCGGCTACATGCAAATCCGTATGACACAAGCCACAGTATTCCATCTTAACTAAAGCTTCACCGGCTCGCAGATCACGTAACTTAACATCTTTAATATCAACATAACCATCGCAATTGTCCCGTACTACTGCTGCTTTCATATCAGTTAACCTCTTTTTGATTTTTTGAATCCCACAATTGAATTTTAAGTGAATATCTTCACATGGTCAAGAGATTTTTTAATTTTTACTTAAAAAACAAAAAAAGCATTTAATATAATTAGTTTATAACTATATTAAATGCTTTGAGATTTTAATTGAAGTTTATTAATAAATTGCTTTTATTCAACTGGTTCAACCCAGCCTTCAGGTCCTTTGCGATCACCAAATTGAATGCCAGTTAAGATGTCATACAACTTCTTGGTCACTGGTCCGACCTCAGTTTGACTATAAAAGACGTGCATCTTACCATTGTGCTCCAAACCACCAATTGGTGAAATAACTGCCGCTGTACCACAAGCCCCAGCTTCTGCGAAACGATCTAAATCATTGATATAAACATCACCTTGCTCAGTTGGCATGTTTAACTCATGCTCAGCTAAATACAAAAGTGAATATTTGGTAACACTCGGTAAAATAGATGGTGATTTTGGTGTCACAAACGTACCATCTTTCGTAATTCCGAAGAAATTGGCTGATCCAACTTCTTCAATCTTTTCATGATTAACCGGATCCAGATAAACACAATCGGAAAAACCATGCTTTTGCGCAGCGTCACCAGGCATTAAACTAGCAGCATAGTTACCACCAACTTTACTTTGTCCAGTTCCTTTATGCGCTGCCCGATCATATTGCGAAGTGGTGAAATTAGTTGGTGTTAAACCACCTTTAAAGTAATTACCAACTGGCATTGCAAAAATCCGAAAAATATATTCAGTTGCCGGATGTACACCAATCATGCCGCCAACACCCATCATAATTGGTCGTAAATATAACGTTGCTCCGTTACCATAAGGTGGCACAAAATCAATGTTCGCCTTCACCACTTGTTTCACAGCATCTACAAACATGTCAGTTGGTACTTGTGGCATCAACAGACGCTGACAACTGTTTTGCATTCGTTGCGCATTTTGATCGGGACGGAATAATTGCACATGACCATCTTTAGTACGATAAGCTTTTAAACCTTCAAAAACTGATTGTCCGTAGTGTAAGGCCGTTGAATCCTCATTAATTGTTACATCACTTTCGGTGACCAAACCTTCATCTTGCCATTGACCATCTTTGTAAGTTGCCTGGTAGCGATAAGGTAAGTCTAAGTAATTAAATCCTAAATTATTAAAATCAACCTCTGATGCTTTTACTTTAGCCATCTTACTTACCTCTCTTTTTAATTTTTATTTAATTTAAAGAATAGCATTAAATCCTATTTTGTCAAGAATGGTTTTATAGAAATAGCTTATCTTTTAATTTTTATTAATTTAAAAATAGCTATAATTAATTTTAATTAATGTTGCATTCTTAATAAATTAGTAGCGTCACTTAGTATGTCCTGGCAGATAAACTGTAATTTGCTCTTTATCATATCGATGATGTGTTTCAGACAATTCAAACGGAACATTATTTTCTAAAAAAACGACCTGACGCAAACGCAAAATGGGATCAGAATTTTGACAAGCTAAATACTGTTGGTCAGCTGCCGTGGCTTTTGCAGCACTAATCTTACGGTAAGCAGCACCAATTTTTTGATGCAACGTGGTTTCAATGTAACGATAGACTGAAGCCTTTAAAACCGTTTCGTCGATGCCGGGCACAATTTTGACTGGCATTTTTGTATACTCCAAAGCATAGGGTTCACGATCGACTAAACGTTGGCGTTGAATATCATAAACCATTTCGTGCGGTGTCAAATTTAGTAACTGACACTCTTCAGCATTAGGATAGCGAATTTGAAATTGAATAATTTGACTGGTCACACGACTTTGATCACCAACTAATTTAGTCGTACCAATATATTGATCCACTGCACGATCAAAGTGAGAAGTTTTTAACGCGGTAGTTCGAACAAAAGTCCCCGCTCCTCGCTGAGTATAGACCAAGCCAACCTTTATCAACTGTTCAATGGCTTTGCGAACTGTTACGCGACTAGTTTGAAATTCTTGAGCCAATTTACTTTGCTGTGGAAAAGGTGTTCCCGGTAAATACGTTCCGTTTTGAATCCGTTTTTTTAAAGTTGCAGCAATGATTAAATATTTAGGTTTTTGTGCCATCAACTGATCCCACCTTTTTATCACTTGAATTAAGTTTATCACTCTCCACTAGGCCATTGAAAGATTCAATAAAAAGTATTTACATTTAAAAATAAATGTCTATACTTAAAAGTGGTTTTAAATGTTAGCGATTACAAAAAAGGAGTATAAATTATGACACAGTTACCAGATAACTTTTTCTGGGGTAATTCTACCTCTAGTATGCAGACTGAAGGTGCAGCTAACGAAGGTGGCAAAGGCGCTTCTGTTTATGACCTACGCCCCAGTGGCCCCAACAATTCTGATTGGTCGGTAGCCATTGATGAATATCACCGCTATCCCGAAGATATTGCCTTAATGAAGGATTTAGGAATGAACTTCTATCGTTTTCAAATCTCTTGGAGTCGTGTGCAACCTGATGGCGAAGGCCAGTTTAATAAACAAGGTCTCAAATTTTATCATGACTTAATTGATGAATTACTTAAAAATGGTATTCAACCGATGATTTGCTTATATCATTTCGATATGCCTTTAAAGCAAGCACAGAAATATAATGGCTTTGTGAACAAACATGTGGTCGATAATTTTGTAACTTACGGTCAAAAAATGGTGACCGAGTTTTCTTCACAAGTCAAATATTGGCTCACGTTTAACGAACAAAATTTATATAGTACCCAAGAAGCCTTTCATTGTAGTGGCTACTTAAAGGGGCAAAAAACTACTCGTGAACTGTTTCAAATTCAACATAATTTAGCTTTAGCTCATGCGCGTATCGCTAACTTTATTCATCAAAATTATCCTGATTTAAAAATTGGCGGAATGGAAGCTTTCCAAGAAATTTATCCCGCTACTGCTAATCCACAAGATGTGGCCGCAGTTAGAAAAATTAAAGAATTTACAGATTATAATCTCTTGCGCATTTTTACTGAAGGGCAATATTCAGATGAAGTAGTGGCCTTTATGAAGCAACAACACTTAGAAGACATTTTACAAACTAGTGAGCTAGCTGAAATCAAACAAACTCGTAGTGATTTTATCAGTTTTAGCTACTATGCAACCTCTTGCCTGGACAGCTCTAAAATCCCCGTTGGGACTATTCCTAATGACTTTGGTTCCGCAGGTCATGCGCATAATCCTTATTTACAAACTAATGAATGGCAGTGGCAAATTGATCCCCAAGGTTTTTATGGTATTTTAATGGACTTAGCTAACCGCACTCACTTACCGATTTTCCCAATTGAAAATGGTCTTGGGGTCCGTGAAATTTGGGATGGTCAACATGAAATTAATGACGATTACCGTATTAACTACCATCGCCAACATTTAGTAGCCTTGAAACAAGCAGTCCAAGATGGAGCTCACGTTATTGGTTATTTGGGTTGGGGGTTAATTGATATTCCAAGTTCCCAAGGCAATGTGGATAAACGTTATGGCGTTGTTTATGTCAATCGCACGAATCATGATCTCAAAGATTTAAAACGGGTCCCCAAAAAAAGTTATCACTGGCTGCAAAAAGTAATCCAATCCAATGGTAATCAATTATTTTAATTGTAAATAGACCAACAGTGAAACACGAGCAAATATTCTTCAATCAGATGTAACCATAAGGAGGTTGTTTTAATGGCTCAAACTGCTTCAGCAAATAAAAGTCGTGGCAAACGCTTTTTTGATAAATTTACCGAAATTTCTGTCAAAATTGGTAATGAAGTTCACTTACGCTCTTTGCGAGATGCTTTTGCCACAATCATGCCCCTCTTCATTTTAGCCGGCCTAGGTGTCTTAATGAATAATGTAGTCTTTCCCTTATTTGCTCATGGCAAAACCTTAGCCAATTTACAAATTTGGGGCAGTGACATTAGTAACGGGACCTTAAACATTGCCGGATTAGTTTTAGCACCAGCAATTGGTTATACCTTATCAGTTAATAAAAAGTATAAGAACGGAATTCTTGCGGCTATTATTTCCTTAGCTAGCTTAATTATTATGATGCCCGCTACAGTTAAGTTAACCATTGCCCACAGTACGAAAAATATTAACGTCACCGGTGGCTTATCTTATACTAACTTGGGCACCACAGGAATGTTCTCTGGCATTATTATTGGATTATTAGCAACCGAATTATTTATTGGTTTATCAAATATTAAACATTTAAAAATTCATCTCGGGGAAAATATTCCGCCAGCGGTAGCCGCTTCGTTTAACGACTTGATTCCCTCTATCTTAACTTTAAGTATTTTTGCACTCATTTCCGCCCTATTGATGGTTTTCGGTAAAACTAACTTGATTGACCTGATTACCAACTTAATTCAAGAACCATTACGCGGCTTTACAACTAGCTTACCGGGGATGCTTTTTATCTATAGTGTAGGAAACTTTCTCTTTACTTTAGGTATTCACCAAACAGTTATCAATGGGACTTTACTGGATCCATTATTATTAATCAATATGAATAAGAATATGGCAGCCTTTGAAGCACACAAACATATTCCCTATATTTTGACTTATACTTTTCGCGATGTGTTCGGAATGATTGGTGGTACGGGCTGTACCTTGTGTTTATTAATTGCTATTTTTATTTTTTCCAAAATGAAATCCAGCAAAGAAATTGCGGGATTAGCCATTGCGCCTAGTATCTTTAATATTAATGAACCCGTCATCTTTGGCTATCCTATCGTTTTTAATATTCCTATGATGATTCCCTTTGTTTTAATGCCCGTCATTGGTGATTTAATTGCTTACTTTTTCACAGCCATTGGTTGGATGAATCGTGTCGTGGTTTTAGTTCCGTGGACCACTCCGCCACTCCTAAATGCTTATTTATGTACTGCCGGTGATTGGCGTGCCGTCATTGTACAATTATTAATTATCATTATCGGCGTGCTATTTTATTTACCATTCATGTT
The DNA here is from genome assembly GCF_058107145.1 of Bombilactobacillus sp. ESL1197. Classification (NCBI taxonomy): domain Bacteria; kingdom Bacillati; phylum Bacillota; class Bacilli; order Lactobacillales; family Lactobacillaceae; genus Bombilactobacillus; species Bombilactobacillus sp. ESL1197. Next base: position 775,286 of record NZ_JBYLTY010000001.1, on the reverse strand, counting down.
TATTAGTGAACGTACAATGCAAAAAAGCGCCCAATTGTAAAATTAAAATAAACAAATTTTAAAAAACAAGTCTTGTTTGATTTTCTAACCAAGCAAGACTTGTTTTTTAAGGTTCTATAATATTGAGTGTTGATAAGTATTTCGTCGACACTCTTTTTTATGTAGACCAATTTATTTTGAAACACAAAAAAACAGCTAACATAATTAAGTTAACTGTTTCATCAGATACCGGTGATCGGGGTCGAACCGATACTCCTTTAACAGGAACTGGATTTTGAATCCAGCGCGTCTGCCAATTCCGCCACACCGGCAAAATATTAATAATAAACCATGGCTAAAGCCAAAGGCGGTAACCGGATTTGAACCGGTGGTCAAGGTTTTGCAGACCTCTGCCTTACCACTTGGCTATACCGCCAGGTAAAAATTGGGTTAGCTGGATTCGAACCAGCGCATAATGGAGTCAAAGTCCATTGCCTTACCACTTGGCTATAACCCAATAAAGAAAGGGCGGTATATGAGACTCGAACTCATGTATGCCGGTGCCACAAACCGGTGTGTTAACCAACTTCACCAATACCGCCAGGATATAACAGGGATAGTAGGAGTTGAACCCACATCGACGGTTTTGGAGACCGTTGTTCTACCATTGAACTATATCCCTATTATGATGGAAGGGAGTGGATTCGAACCACCGAACCCGAAGGAGCGGATTTACAGTCCGCCGCGTTTAGCCAGACTTCGCTACCCTTCCATAAATGGCGCGGGACAGAATCGAACTGCCGACACATGGAGCTTCAATCCATTGCTCTACCGACTGAGCTACCGAGCCATCTAACGGTCCTAACCGGACTTGAACCGGTGATCTCCTGCGTGACAGGCAGGCGTGATAACCAACTACACCATAGGACCAAATTGCGGGAGTAGGGTTTGAACCTACGACCTTCGGGTTATGAGCCCGACGAGCTACCAGACTGCTCCATCCCGCGATAATTATAAAGGAGGATGTGGGATTTGAACCCACGCACGCTGTTACACGCCTGACGGTTTTCAAGACCGTTCCCTTAAGCCACTTGGGTAATCCTCCAAATCGCAATAAACATGGAAAAAATTCCAACGGAGAAGGAGGGATTTGAACCCTCGCGCCGCTTACGCGACCTACACCCTTAGCAGGGGCGCCTCTTCAGCCACTTGAGTACTTCTCCAATGGGCCTAAATGGACTTGAACCATCGACCTCACGCTTATCAGGCGTGCGCTCTAACCAGCTGAGCTATAGGCCCATAAGCGGGTGACGAGAATCGAACTCGCGACAACAGCTTGGAAGGCTGTGGTTTTACCACTAAACTACACCCGCAATCTTTAACAAAAATGGCGCGGGACAGAATCGAACTGCCGACACATGGAGCTTCAATCCATTGCTCTACCGACTGAGCTACCGAGCCATCTAACGGTCCTAACCGGACTTGAACCGGTGATCTCCTGCGTGACAGGCAGGCGTGATAACCAACTACACCATAGGACCAAATTGCGGGAGTAGGGTTTGAACCTACGACCTTCGGGTTATGAGCCCGACGAGCTACCAGACTGCTCCATCCCGCGATAATAAAATCTTACCACAAAGTCCATAAAAAATCTATGGACCTTGTAGGACTCGAACCTACGACCGAACGGTTATGAGCCGTTTGCTCTAACCAACTGAGCTAAAGGTCCGATTAATAGCGGCGAAGGGGATCGAACCCCCGACCTCCCGGGTATGAACCGGACGCTCTAGCCAGCTGAGCTACACCGCCATAGCTATTAAAAAGCTAATCGGGAAGACAGGATTCGAACCTGCGACCCCCTGGTCCCAAACCAGGTGCTCTACCAAACTGAGCCACTTCCCGAAAAAAACATGCACCCAGTAGGAGTCGAACCTACAACCTTCTGATTCGTAGTCAGACACTCTATCCAATTGCGCTATGGGTGCTCATTATAATGCCGAGGACCGGAATCGAACCGGTACGGTAATCACTTACCGCAGGATTTTAAGTCCTGTGCGTCTGCCAGTTCCGCCACCCCGGCGTGATTATAATGAAAGCGGAAGACGGGATTCGAACCCGCGACCCCCACCATGGCAAGGTGATGTTCTACCACTGAACTACTTCCGCAAAATGCCGACTAGAGGATTCGAACCTCCGACCCTCTGTTTACAAGACAGATGCTCTGCCAGCTGAGCTAAGTCGGCATAATAAAAATAAAACTATAACATATTTCAAAGAACATGCAAGTGCGGGAGAAGGGACTTGAACCCATACGTCCAAAGGACACTAGAACCTAAATCTAGCGCGTCTGCCAATTCCGCCACACCCGCAAAATGAGTCGCGTGGGGCTCGGACCCACGACCCACGGCTTAAAAGGCCGTTGCTCTACCAACTGAGCTAGCGACTCAATGGAAGATACAGGGCTCGAACCTGTGACCCTCTGCTTGTAAGGCAGACGCTCTCCCAACTGAGCTAATCTTCCAAGATAATAAGAGCAGCATGGCAACGACCTATCCTCGCAGGTAGTTTCCCACCAACTACTTTCGGCGCTGAGAAGCTTAACTTCTGTGTTCGGCATGATTCCAGGTGTTTCCTCCTCGCTATCGCCACCACACTTGCTCTCTTCTTACCTTCTGAAAGAACCTTAGTCCTCTCAAAACTGAATATTATGTTCTTACTCGACACCCTTGGTTAAGCCCTCGACCGATTAGTATTGCTCAGCTCCATGTATCACTACACTTCCACTCGCAACCTATCTACCTCATCTTCTTTGAGGGGTCTTACTTCATTACTGAATGGGAAATCTCATCTTGAGGTGGGTTTCACACTTAGATGCTTTCAGCGTTTATCCCTTCCATACTTAGCTACCCAGCTATGCCTTTGGCAAGACAACTGGTACACCAGTGGTATGTCCATCCCGGTCCTCTCGTACTAAGGACAGATCCTCTCAAATTTCCTACGCCCGCGACGGATAGGGACCGAACTGTCTCACGACGTTCTGAACCCAGCTCGCGTACCGCTTTAATGGGCGAACAGCCCAACCCTTGGGACCGACTACAGCCCCAGGATGCGATGAGCCGACATCGAGGTGCCAAACCTCCCCGTCGATGTGAACTCTTGGGGGAGATAAGCCTGTTATCCCCAGGGTAGCTTTTGTCCGTTGAGCGATGGCCCTTCCATACGGTGCCACCGGATCATTAAGCCCGACTTTCGTCCCTGCTCGACTTGTCTGTCTCGCAGTCAAGCTCCCTTCTACCTTTACACTCTACGAATGATTTCCAACCATTCTGAGGGAACCTTTGGGCGCCTCCGTTACTGTTTAGGAGGCGACCGCCCCAGTCAAACTGCCCACCTGACACTGTCTCCCGCCGTGCTTCAACGGCGCGGGTTAGAGCTTTCATATAACAAGGGTAGTATCCCACCAGCGCCTCCTTCGATACTAGCGTACCGATCTCTACGGCTCCTACCTATCCTGTACATGTTACACAAAAACTCAATATCAAGCTACAGTAAAGCTCCATGGGGTCTTTCCGTCCTGTCGCGGGTAACCTGCATCTTCACGGGTATTATAATTTCACCGAGTCTATCGTTGAGACAGTGCCCAAATCATTACGCCTTTCGTGCGGGTCGGAACTTACCCGACAAGGAATTTCGCTACCTTAGGACCGTTATAGTTACGGCCGCCGTTTACTGGGGCTTCAATTCTGGGCTTCGACCGAAGTCTAACTCATCCTCTTAACCTTCCAGCACCGGGCAGGCGTCAGCCCCTATACGTCATCTTACGATTTTGCAGAGACCTGTGTTTTTGATAAACAGTTGTTTGGGCCTTTTCACTGCGGCTGGCTCTTACACCAGCACCCCTTCTTCCAAAGTTACGGGGCTATTTTGCCGAGTTCCTTAACGATAGTTCTCTCGCTCACCTTAGGATTCTCTCCTTGACTACCTGTGTCGGTTTGCGGTACGGGTATTCAGTGTCTCACTAGAAGCTTTTCTCGGCAGTGTGACTATTGTGCTTCGCTACTTTAATTTCGCTCCCTATCACAACTCATCCTTCGCGGTTATAAGCATTTGACTCATATCCAGACTCGCTGCTTAGACATGCTTTTCCAGCTGCATGCTCACAATTCATCTCCTGCGTCCCTCCATCGTTCAAACAACACTGAACAGTACAGGAATCTCAACCTGTTTTCCATCGATTACGCCTCTCGGCCTCATCTTAGGTCCCGACTAACCCTGGGCGGACGAGCCTTCCCCAGGAAACCTTAGTCATCCGGTGGACCAGATTCTCACTGGTCTTTCGCTACTCATACCGGCATTCTCACTTCTAAGCTCTCCACCAGTCCTCTCGATCTGGCTTCTTCGTGCTTACAACGCTCTCCTACCACGTACATCTTTCGATGCACATCCACAGTTTCGGTACCATACTTAGCCCCGGTACATTTTCGGCGCAGAACCACTCGACTAGTGAGCTATTACGCACTCTTTAAATGAGTTGCTGCTTCTAAGCCAACATCCTAGTTGTCTGTGCAGTTCCACTTCCTTTTCCACTTAGTATGGATTTTGGGACCTTAACTGGTGATCTGGGCTGTTCCCCTTTCGACGATGGATCTTATCACTCACCGTCTGACTCCCGGAGAAAGATCTTTGGCATTCGGAGTTTATCTGAATTCAGTAACCCATGTTGGGCCCCTAGTCCAAACAGTGCTCTACCTCCAAGATCCTCTTCTCCGAGGCTAGCCCTAAAGCTATTTCGGAGAGAACCAGCTATCTCCAAGTTCGTTTGGAATTTCACCGCTACCCACACCTCATCCCCGCAATTTTCAACTTACGTGGGTTCGGTCCTCCAGTGCGTTTTACCGCACCTTCAACCTGGACATGGGTAGGTCACTTGGTTTCGGGTCTACGACTACGTACTCTCTTTCGCCCTATTCAGACTCGCTTTCGCTACGGCTCCGTCTTCTCAACTTAACCTCGCACGCAATCGTAACTCGCCGGTTCATTCTACAAAAGGCACGCCATCACTCTTTAACGAGCTCTGACTACTTGTAGGCACACGGTTTCAGGATCTATTTCACTCCCCTTCCGGGGTGCTTTTCACCTTTCCCTCACGGTACTTGTTCTCTATCGGTCACTAGGGAGTATTTAGCCTTGGGAGATGGTCCTCCCTGCTTCCGACGGGGTTTCACGTGCCCCGCCGTACTCAGGATACTGGTAGAGTGTCTCTGATTTCGCCTACTAGACTATCACTATCTCTGGTTCAGCTTCCCAACTGATTCAGCTATCTTCGACTATCTCACGTCCCAGTCCTACAACCCCAAAGAGCATGCTCTCTGGTTTGGGCTCTTTCCGTTTCGCTCGCCGCTACTCAGGAAATCGATTTTTCTTTCTCTTCCTATGGCTACTTAGATGTTTCAGTTCACCATGTCTTCCTCACTTACAACTTTCGTCGCAGTGTGACTAAGCTTTACCTTAGCCGGGTTCCCCCATTCGGATATCTCCGGATCTTCGTTTACTTACAACTCCCCGGAGCATTTCGCTGTTCGTTGCGTCCTTCTTCGGCTCCTAGTACCTAGGCATCCACCGTGCGCCCTTATTATCTTAACCTTATTTACTACTGTTTCTTACTTTCTTCGAATCTCTCGATTCTCGGTGTCTTTCTTCTCATAATATTCAGTTTTCAAAGTACTAATGTTTGAGAGTAGACCTCTCAAAACTAAACAAAGTTTCTTGCCAACTGCTTTCCGTTTATTTTTCCTTAGAAAGGAGGTGATCCAGCCGCAGGTTCTCCTACGGCTACCTTGTTACGACTTCACCCTAATCATTTGTCCTACCTTAGACGGCTAGCTCCCCGAAGGGTTACCCCACCGGCTTTGGGTATTACAAACTCTCATGGTGTGACGGGCGGTGTGTACAAGGCCCGAGAACGTATTCACCGTGGCATGCTGATCCACGATTACTAGCGATTCCAACTTCATACAGGCGAGTTGCAGCCTGCAATCCGAACTGAGAATGGTTTTTAGAGTTCTGCTTGCCCTCACGAGTTCGCTTCTCGTTGTACCATCCATTGTAGCACGTGTGTAGCCCAGGTCATAAGGGGCATGATGATTTGACGTCGTCCCCACCTTCCTCCGGTTTGTCACCGGCAGTCTCACTAGAGTGCCCAACTTAATGCTGGCAACTAGTAACAAGGGTTGCGCTCGTTGCGGGACTTAACCCAACATCTCACGACACGAGCTGACGACAACCATGCACCACCTGTCTTCCTGTCCCCGAAGGGAACCCTGTATCTCTACAGCTTTCAGGAGATGTCAAGACCTGGTAAGGTTCTTCGCGTTGCTTCGAATTAAACCACATGCTCCACCGCTTGTGCGGGCCCCCGTCAATTCCTTTGAGTTTCAACCTTGCGGTCGTACTCCCCAGGCGGAGTGCTTAATGCGTTAGCTGCAGCACTGAGAGGCGGAAACCTCCCAACACTTAGCACTCATCGTTTACGGCATGGACTACCAGGGTATCTAATCCTGTTCGCTACCCATGCTTTCGAGCCTCAGCGTCAGTTACAGACCAGAGAGCCGCCTTCGCCACTGGTGTTCTTCCATATATCTACGCATTTCACCGCTACACATGGAGTTCCACTCTCCTCTTCTGCACTCAAGTTTGACAGTTTCCGATGCACTTCCTCAGTTAAGCTGAGGGCTTTCACATTCAGACTTTTCAAACCGCCTGCGCTCCCTTTACGCCCAATAAATCCGGACAACGCTTGCCACCTACGTATTACCGCGGCTGCTGGCACGTAGTTAGCCGTGACTTTCTGGTTGAATACCGTCACTACTTGAGCAGTTACTCTCAAGCACGTTCTTCTTCAACAACAGGATTTTACGATCCGAAAACCTTCTTCATCCACGCGGCGTTGCTCCATCAGACTTTCGTCCATTGTGGAAGATTCCCTACTGCTGCCTCCCGTAGGAGTTTGGGCCGTGTCTCAGTCCCAATGTGGCCGATTACCCTCTCAGGTCGGCTACGTATCATCGCCTTGGTGGGCCTTTACCTCACCAACTAGCTAATACGCCGCAGGTCCATCCTTTAGTGACAGCCGAAACCGTCTTTCATTCCTTAATCATGTGATTAAGCACTTTATGCGGTATTAGCAACTGTTTCCAATTGTTATCCCCCGCTAAAGGGCAGGTTACCTACGTGTTACTCACCCATCCGCCGCTCGCGTCCATATCTTCCTACCCGAAGGTATTCCGTTACTTCTGCTCGCTCGACTTGCATGTATTAGGCACGCCGCCAGCGTTCGTCCTGAGCCAGGATCAAACTCTCATTTTTTGTTAGTTTGTTGACTCAGACTTAGAACTCTAACGTTCTTTGTCTTCTTTATTACTTTTAAATTGACAGGTTCTTTTTCAAGAACCCAGCACTTGGCTTTTAAAGAAACTTTGTTCAGTTTTCAAAGATCTACTTAACTTTTTGTTGATTACCACTTGATTAAGCGGCTTATTTAGTTTATCATCTTATCATGAGCTTGTCAACTGTTTTTTTTATTTGCTTAACAGTGACGCGCATGACTCATTGACAACAGAAAATATATTATCAACTTTTTTACCCTTTTGCAACCCCTTTTTGACATTTTTTTGATTTTTTTTCAATTTTCTGTAGTTCTTCCTTAATCCAAGCCTCTTTATGCCTGGCAATTGTATGATAACCGATGTTCTTTTGTTGATCAGTCCAGTAACTTTTTCGATTATAATGTTGACTATCATATAAAACTGGCTTTAATGCTCGTAATGATAAACTGATTTTTTCATCATATTCATCAATATTTAGGATACGCACTTGAATTACCTGTCCCAAATGTAAAAGCTCAGAAATATCATCAACATAACCATTCCGAAATTCCGAAATATGAATTAATCCTTGTCGATTACTATCCTTTATTTGGACAAATGCACCATAAGATCTAATTCCCGTAACGGTTCCTGAGACAACCTGGCCTATCGTTAAATCCATAAAATTATTACCTCTTTACTAAGATTAACATATAATATTAACCAATGTAATTATATTTGAGGTGCTACTTATGAAAGATAAAACGTTTGATGTCGCAATTATTGGTGGAGGGCCAATCGGGATTTTTACTGCTTATTACGCTGCTATGCGGGGCTTAGATGCAGTCTTAATTGAAGGAATGCCTAATCTAGGAGGCCAACCACGCAACTTATATGCGCAAAAAAAGATTTACGATGTTGCTGGCAAATTTGGCATTACTGGTCAAGGTTTGATTGATGATCTAATTCAAACTGGAACCCAAATTCAGTATACTAAGCGATTAAATACCATTGTCAATAATATAGTTAAACAAGATGATATTTATCAATTAGTAACTAATCGTCAAGATATTTTCGCTAAAGCCGTCATCATCACCGTCGGCAATGGTCCTTTCAAGCCGCGCAAATTAGCCTTTGACTATGATCAAAAACTCGAAGGCCATCAGTTAGACTACTTTGTTCAAGATATTAATTCTTATCAGAACAAAACAGTGTTGATAGCTGGAGGTGGTGATACTGCCGTAGATTGGGCCTTAACAATCAACAAAATTGCACATAAAACTTTTCTCTTACATCGCAGAGATCAATTTCGTGCGTTAGAATCTAGTGTCCAGGCTTTAAAAGAATCTACCATTCAACTATTAACGCCCAAAATAATCACTAACCTTGTGTTAGCTGACAATCAGCAACTAACCGTTAGCTATAAAGAAGTAGGACAAAATCAGATAGAGACTATTAATGTTGATAAATTATTAGTTAACTATGGCATTATGAGTGATTCACGCCTTTTAAGAAATTGGGAGCTTAAACTTCAAGGCCCGTTTATTCAAGTTGATTCCCAAATGAGAACCAATCGTCCTAATATTTATGCTGCCGGCGATGTCGTTAGCTATCCGGGGAAGCAGCGCCTAATTACTTTAGGATTTAGTGAAGGCACCATTGCCGTTAATTCTGCTGTTGAGGCAATCAATCCGAAGAATAGTCGTTTAATGCACAGTTCTTCCATGTTCAATTAAGTTTTTATGGAACTTCTCACTAGCAACCAGTAAAATATACATCAAAAGCAAAAATTAAGGAGTCTTTATGCAACTAATTGATTTTGTAATGAATGTCGACAAACACCTTGCTGGGTTGGTTAACCAATTTGGTAACTGGTCTTACATTATTTTATTTTTGATTATTTTTATCGAAACTGGAGCAGTCATTCTTCCATTTTTACCCGGTGACTCACTTTTATTTGCTGCTGCCGCTTTAGCAGCCAACAAAGCTAGTGGGCTTAATGTTTGGTTATTATTTTTACTCTTTCTGCTGGCTGCCATGGGTGGTGATTCTTGTAATTATTCAATTAGTAAGTATCTCAATCATTGGCTGCAAGGAAAAGCTTGGTTTCATAAACTGGTTAAACCCGAATATATCAATCAAGCTCAAACATTTTTTGATAAACATGGTGGTAAAGCCATCGCTATGGGCCGATTTATTCCAATAGTTCGCACGTTTGTACCTTTTGTAGCCGGCAGTGGCGCATTAAAGTATCGACGTTTCTTGCACTATAACTTCATCGGTTCTTTTATCTGGGTTAGTATTTGTTTAATTTGTGGGCACTTTTTTGGCAACTTGCCCTTCGTTCAAGAGCATTTTTCCATGATTGTACTGGCAATTATCGTCATTTCGGTACTGCCTGCCGTCGTGGGCATGCTTCGGGCCAAATCAACTAAATAAAAACTATTAAAAAAGGCTGAATTCTTCTAATTGATAGAATTCAGCCTTTTTTATTATGATTTTAGTCTTTTTTGGGCATAACAATGTTGCCAATATAAGCTTATTAATACCAATAATTCAAAAACTAGAAATGCTAGTATAAAGCAATGTAAAAAGAAGGTATCTGGCAAAATATTAATAACCGGATCTTTTAACGGATCAAACAACCAATCATTATTGCGAAAAAGAAGCTGGTGAAATACTACAAAAAAGCCATCAAAATCTAAACCAGCCAATGCCCCTAAGATTAACGGCACTACTCCTAAAATTCGCAACCATTGCAAATTAATCGTCATTAAAGGTAATAATTGGTGGTGCTTTTGCCACCAAATAATGATTGCTCCACTGAACAGCCATACTAAGCCCACTAATAAAAACAGCTCCTTGACCTCTCGAAAATGTTCCAAGCCCTGAGCCGAACTAAAAAAGTTAGCCAATACCAAATGTTTTTTTAACGGATTAATTAAGTACAGCATAATTTGACCATAATTATGCCAAATTTGATGATTAGAAAGGTGCACTACCAAATTTAATTGTAAATAATGTAAGTCACACCAAAAAATCAAAAAACTGCCTAAAATCGTCACGATCACAGCCGACGTTAAAATAAAAACTAAACTAACTACCAAAAAATTGAGGTTTAATATCATCAATCCACACGCCACTCATCCAAACTAGCAATTTGATAAGTTGGTTTGCGCGCATATTGTGCCACTTGTGCTGGCGTACTGACCCCTGTATAAACTAAGATTGTATCAATTCCGGAATTAAAACCACATTCAATATCTGTATGATAATTATCACCAATAATGGCCACTTGTTGGCGTTGCCAACCTAATTGTTTCAAAGCAAAATCAGCAATCGTCCGTTCCGGTTTACCAATATAAATAGCTTTTTGTTGTGTCGAAGTTTCCACAAAAGAAACAATTGACCCCGCTCCAGGGACTAATCCACGTTCATTGGGCAAATTAGTGTCCGCATTGGTTCCAATAAATTGCGCACCATTTTTGATCGCCAACGTAGCTACTTCTAATTTATGGTAAGTTAAATCTGTGTCTAACCCCACTACTACATAATCAGGATTGACCTCTGAATACTGAATACCAGCTTGAAAAAGTGCCGACTTTAAGCCCCATTCACCAATCACGAAACAAGTATTTGCTGCCGAAAGTTGATGGTGTTGAATATAATCAGCACTCGCTGCTGCCGGGGTAATAATTTGCTGCGGTGTCACCTTAATCTGATGATTAACACGTAAATTATCAGCCACCTGCTGTGGCGTTTTGGTAGTATTATTACTCAAAAAAGCAAACGGAATCTGTTGTTGCTGTAATCGCGTAATAAAGCGTGCGGCGGCAGCAATTTTTTGCCGCCCCCGATACATTGTTCCGTCCAAATCAATTAAATAGCCTTGATATTTCATACTTCATTTATCCTTGTTGTTTAAGATTTCGAATTTTAAAATTGGATTTTTTAGTAACTTTTCCCCGTGAATGAACCACAGGCGTTTTCTTTAGTGAACGGCGCTTAAACTGTTGCGCCGTTGTTTTAACTTTATGCTGATTCGCATACTTTTTTTGAATATTACGCTTTTTAATCAGCTGTTTATGAACTTCGGGGGCCTTTTGTTCCCGCTCTAAGACAAAATAAGCACAGCCAAAATTACAATATTCTAACAGATAATCCTGCAGTGTATTAATCTTTTGATCAATCTTGGCATGAATTCGATTATTATCATAGAACCCCCGTAAGCGTAATTGCCCGTAGCCCCAATCGCCGACAATATAATCGTACTTTTGTAAAACGGAATTATAACGTAGCGCCAGCCGATTTAAATCCAAACCATTCTGGTGGTTAGTGACAATCAAATACGGTTCTTGATTGATTTTAATCTGTTCAGGACTAATCTGTAAAACTTCAGCCGCTGATTGTTCCGCCTCGTCTGATAACTCATCATTTGTCACAGCAATGGCATGTTCAATACTGCGACTCAGAATCGATTTTTTTTTCGTCGCTACAGTAACGCTCTTTTTCTCTGGCATACTAATCACCTTCTTTTATTAATGGAAATTTTTGTTGCAAATACTTCCCTAACACTTCCCGTAAAAAATCAGGGTACAAAATCGTATTCTGACCAACAATTTGCAAAGTAGGGAAAAAAGGAATAAACAAATAATGATCCAGTAAAGCAATTTGATACTCTTTTTGTGGTTGAATTTCTTGACCGCAATAAAATACGCGGTTAGTTGTTGCATCAAATTCTACGCCTGAAAAGAAAATTTCACCAAAAATTTTGCCACGAAAGCCCATTCCTTTTTGATGAAAGTTCCGCAAAAAATTACGATTCTTTTCTACTTCCATGATAAAGCGCCAAAAATCTCGCCCCTTTAATTTGGTAATCATTAAATGAATGGCATGCGGTAATTGGCGATGCAAATCGTCCGCTGTAATTACCCCCGCAGATAAATCTGTCAAAAACAAGCCACTATTTAGCATTGCCGCTGGCACCTGAGTTCGTTCCAACAAAGCCTGTAGTGTGAGTTTTAAAGCTGCCTGCTTGGCAAAAGGATCTTGCGTTAAGGTGAACGGTAAGTTGGCGATTTTTTGTTGACGGAGTAACTGGTGTCCCTGATCTTCATACTTAGCAATCACAGCTTGGTCGTCGTCTTGACTTGGCATTTGAGCTACCGTCACTGTTTGGGCTTGTTGTTTAATTAGTTGATGATCAGCCAAAGTTAAAGTCACGGTCCCAACGTGTTGCCCATACTTGCCAGCAGCTGTTAATAATGTATGATCAATTAATTGACCTTGCGGTAACAAATGATGCGTATGCGAACCAATAATCAAATCTAATTGTGGATATTGCCGAGCCAAGCGTTGATCTATTGGCAAACCTAAATGCGACAATAAGATTAAGACATCCACCTGTGGCCGCACGGTTTGAATCAAGTTTGGTAAAACTTCATCAACCATTTGAATTTGCCAACCAGCTAAGGGATACGTTAAGGTATAAGGTGCCGTCAAGCCTAAGACACCAATTTTCGTTTGCTTGGAAGTTTGTAGAATCTTATAATCTTGCACAAATGCTGGGGGCAGGCCATTTTTTTCTTTCAAATTACCTAAAATCACATCAAAATTAGCTTGATCATACATATGTTCTAAATCTTGATGGCGATAATATAGACCTTCACTGTTACCAATCGTCACTCCATCATAATGTAATTGATTCATCCATTGAACATTAGCTTGCGCTTTAGTCGCTTCAGTTAAGGGATGCTGCCGATCCGAAGCATCACCCAAATCAAACAAAAACATCGTTTGCCCCGCCTGCTTGGCTGACGTTCGTTGTTGTTGAATGAACCGCTCAATTTTGGGAAAATTTTCAAAATGTGAATGCAGGTCGTTAGTATGGATTATCTGAATTTCTTCTGACATACTTTTCCCCCTCTGGTTAATTTAGTTCCACCGATGACTTATTAAAAGTATTATCATATAATCTTAGTTAATGTTATTAGCATGTAAAATTTGTTCAAAGGCAGTTTTAATGGGGCCAGCGGGCTTTTCCCATTCTTGCCAATGATCAAAATCTTCTTTAGGAAAAGTATATGTTTTATTGATATAGTCTTCATAGACTTGAACAGCTGTCGAATGTGGAATATTTAGCTGCAAAATGCGGACTTCTTTAATCATTTTCCGTTCCGCAGCTAACTCCGCGCGCCCATTCATAAACATATTGGCAATTTCATAATAACGACTGCCATCATTTCGCGTAATCTGTTCAATTAAATCTAAAGTTTGATAATCGTGCAAAAAATCCGCTCCTTTAAGAGGTTACAGTCTGTGTTTAAAAAATCTTTCTTTTCTATTCTACTATTAATTAGTCTAATTTTTAATACCGGTTTTATTGTGGTTGGTCATCGTGGCGATCCGTTAAAGGCCCCCGAAGAAACTTTTGCTAGTATTGATGCGGCCTTTAGTGATGGTGCGCAATGGGTTGAATTAGACGTTCATGAATCTAGTGACAATCAATTGATCATTTCTCACGATCGTAATTTGCAGCGAGTAACTGGCGCCAATTTAATCGTTTCCCAACATCCGGCTAGCCAGCTAACACAACTCAAGCAAAGTAACGGTCAAAACATTTATACAATTGAGCAGTTGTTTAGCCATTACCAAAATAACCCTAACGTTAAGTTTTTAATTGAAACTAAAAAAACTAAGCATAACAATCCCCAAAATATGGAACAACTCTTAGTTAATGCTATCAATAAGTACCACATGCAGTCCCGCATTATGGTTCACTCTTTTTCAATTGATAGTTTAAAGAATATGCAACAACTCGCGCCCCAAATCCCACGAATTTTTATTGCCGGAAGTCTGGGACGTTTAAATTTTGACGTTTTCACACATACCAATGCAGTTAACGTCTCTTCAGCTTTACTAACCCCGGAATTAATTAGTCAATTGCACGCCATTGGGCAACAGGTCTTTGTCTGGGATGAAATGACTGAAAATCCCAAGCAATGGAATTGGCTTGTTAATCTGCCCATTGATGGGGTAGTGACTAATTTTCCGGCGCGGGCTAGTTATTATCAACAATTAAAACGCCAAGCTAATCAAAGTAATGTGAGTTTTGACGCCACTTTGATTAGTCAAAATCCACAAATAATCTGGGAAAATCCTTATCCACAGTCCCCACAAAAAGGCATGTTACAGCCCAATGACACCGTTCATGTCCAAAAAATTGTGCGCTGGAATAACGACAATTACTTACAAATTGATAACAATCGTTTTATTACTGCTAATGGTTTAGTACAAAGTGACTTTGTTGCCAATCTTGCTCCCTTTTTAAATCAAACAGTTATCCCCGAAAATAACAAAGTTAATCGCAATTTATATTTACATCCGGCTATTAAAGCTGCCCAAAAAGGCAGTTTAAACTGTAATCAAGCTTATCAAATCACTGCCTTGCAAAATATTGATGGCCATAATTGGGCCCAAATTAATAATCAAGGCTGGATCAAACTGAAAAATTTATTGGTCTTAGCGGCCAACCCAGATTTGAATCAACAACTAACCACAACGGATCCCTTAATTAATAATTTGAATCATCCGATTGATATTAATACTCAACAAGCTCTACGCTCTAATGCTAACCGCCCACCAAGCGCCCACCAAGTTTCTAACTTACCAGCGATCACTTATACCGATTTGGTCGCCAATAACCTCACTGCTTTAAAAAATAATATTTGGTGGTAAATACCACAGTTGAAATCTGCTATATTAGTAATGATTGATTGAACAACAGGAGGTTTATTATGAATTGGAAACAATTAGCAACCAATTATCAAACAGAAATTTTAAATGATTTACAAACGTTAGTGGCCATTAATAGTGCCAGCGATGAAGATCATCAAAGTTCTACTTTTCCTTTAGGACCTGGTCCGGCCAAAGCTTTACAGCAAATGCTAGCTCTGGGTGAACGGGATGGCTTTACAACTAAAAATGTCGATAACTTAGGGGGGCACATTGAATACGGTCAAGGCGAAAAAATTTTAGGTATCTTTGCCCATATGGATACCGTTCCTGCTGGTGAAGGCTGGGACAGCGATCCTTTTTTGTTAACCCAAGTAGACGATAAATTATTTGGTCGTGGTACTTTAGACGATAAAGGCCCCGCATTAGCAGCTTACTATGCCTTAAAAATTTTAAAAGACCAAAATTTTCAACCTCAAAAGACTATTCGATTAATCTTCGGAACTGATGAAGAAAATCAGTGGCGAGGTGTTAACCGTTATTTAGAAGTTGAACCACTCCCGGATCTGGGATTTTCACCAGATGGTGAATTTCCTGTGATTAATGGCGAAAAAGGCATTGCTTCATATGAACTACACTTTGCCCCCCAAACCAGTGAAGGTGAACAAATTTTAATTAGTTTCAACAGTGGTTTACGGCCTAACATGGTTCCGCAAAGTGCAACTTGTCAAATTCAAACACTGGACAGTTCCAAAGTCGTTAATGCTTTTAATCAATACTTGAAACAAAACCCCAAATTACAAGGCAATGCTTTAATTCAAGATCAAATTGTCACACTCAAATTAATCGGTCAAGGTTCCCACGCGATGGAACCAGAAAATGGTTTAAATGCCGCCACTTTTCTAGCCAACTTGTTAATTAACTTGCCATTAGATCAGCCTGGACACGACTTTCTTCAAACTATTGTTGACAATTTTCATTTAGACTATCTAGGTAAAAAAGTAGGTATTAACCATCAAGACGTAACAATGGGCGCTTTAAGTCAAAGTCCCGATATTTTTGAATATCAACTGAACCAAGGTGGCCAAATTATCGTTAATGTCCGTTATCCTAAAGGCATCACTGCTGATAAAATAGCCACACAATATCAAACAGCTATTCCTAAGGCTACCGTCAAATTGGCCGCCCATGCTCAAGAACCACATTTTGTTGAAGCTCATGACCCACTAGTCAAAGAATTATTAACTGCCTATCAAAATCAAACTGGTGATTATCAAAGTAAACCGATGACCGTCGGCGGTGGAACCTATGGTCGCTTATTAGAACGTGGCGTCGCCTTTGGCGCTTTAATGCCAGGAGCCGCTAATGTCATGCACCAAGCTAATGAATATATTACTTTAGACAACCTACTAACTGCCACCGCCATTTATGCAGATGCCTTGTGGCGCTTATGTAAATAAAGAACACAAAGAGATTGGGATTAAAGACACTTCAAAGTTAAATCTAATAAATACGTTTAATTTTTGCAGTGATCTAAGAAAAAATTATTCATATTTCATTATGAAAATTTCTTCGATGCCCAATCTCTTTTTTGTTCTATTCTTTAGATTTTTGTAAAACAGCCACCCTTTGTACAATTAACGTTATCACAAAAGAAATGAATAAAATAATTGTCACCAATAGATACGGACTATTAGCTCGCCAATCCATCAACATCCCCGAAACTAACGGGCCAACGACGTTACCCACACTCGTCAAGGACGTATTAAGGCCATTAATTAAACCTTGATTAGCATGACTCATCTTCGTCAGAACCGTCGTAATCGAAGGCCGCAACAAATCAAAAGCCGTAAAGACAATCAAAGTAGCGATAATCACTACTACATGATTATGCGTTTGTGTGATCCATAAAGTGGCTACTGAACCTAACAAAAAGCAAATCGCAATTAAGCGAATTTCGCCAACAGAGCGAGTTAACCAATCAAACAAAACCACCTGGAAAAAGAGGGAAATAATTCCATTTAAAGTTAAGACTAAAGCAATTGAGCTCATGTTAAAATGAAAAACTTGATTAACATAAATACTATAAATACTTTCAAAGCCCTGCAAACCAAATGATGAGATAAAAATCATGACAAATAAAATCAATAAAATAGGAGTCATAAAAGTCCGCCAATTAATTTTGGCAACAGCTTTTTGCGTAGTGGTTTTGACATTAGGTAAACAAAAGAAGGTAAAAATACTACTGATTAACCCCAAGACTCCTGCGGCCCAAAAGGGTAATTTATAAGTAACATTAGCAAGCAAGCCCCCAATTCCGGGTCCTAAAATTAACCCCCCACTAAAAGCCGCGGAAATCCAACCAATAACTTTGGCACGTTGCTGTTGATTGGTCATATCAGCAGCCATGGCCATTGAAGTCGGGACAAACATGGCTGCTGAGATACCACCAATAATGCGTGAAACATTAAATAACCAAAAATAGTTCGACACCGCAAACAAAAATTCAGAAAACATATATAAGACTAAGCCTGTTAAAATCACTGGCTTACGTCCGACACGATCAGAAATCCGGCCCATAATCGGGGACACAATAAATTGCGCCAAAGCGTATAACGAACTCATAATTCCCACGTCAGTTGTCGTTAAATCATAAGCTTTCTTAATATAAGGCTGAACGGGAATCACCAAACTAATTCCCAAACAAATTAAAAAGTTTCCCACTACTAGAATATAAATGGCCCGTTTTGCTTCTTTATTCACGTTTTAACGCCTCCTAAACAAAAAGCTTAATAACAGGTTTAACTAAAAACCAATTATCAAGCTATTGACTGCTAGCTAGTAAATTAGATTAATGATAGCATATTATCTGCTGAAGATATACTTTAGATTTTAATCATTGTCATCAGATGAATTATCTTGTTGTATAATAATTAGAATAGATTTATTATTGCCCAAATAATTCTAGGACTATCAAGCACTAAATTATAGCCAAAGGTAGGTTTTTTTGTGAGAAATCAAGATTCATGGTGGGACCGGCTTTTTAATAAGCTCCGTAACCATTTTTTAGAAACTGATCAACCAATTGGAGTTCATTCCCAAAATCATTTTCGTTCGCAGCCTGCACCACAGCCAACACCAAGCGCCCCGACTCCAAATTCCAATCGGGTGGTAGACCCCGACGATTTACCAACTACTTGGACCGGACGGATTACCCTTGGCATCAGCGTTATTCGGAAACTATTTTTAGTACTTTTTGTCGCTGGTATTTTAGTCATTGGCTTAGGAGCAGGAATTGGTGGCGGCTATTTAACTGCTATTATTAGCCGTGAACCGATTCCTAGTTATACCAGTTTAAAAAATCAAATTGAAAAAGTCGATCAATCGACGACGCTTTATTTTGCCAATAATGTCAAGATGGAGCGGGTTCCTTCAGATACCAAACGCCAACCGGTCAAGTTCAATCAAATCTCTCCTTATCTTAAAAAGGCCGTCGTTGCCACGGAAGATGAAAACTTTTATCAACATCACGGCGTCGTTCCAAAATCAGTGATTCGCGCCATCTTGGGGCAAATTACGGGTTACGGAACGCAAACTGGAGGTTCCACTTTAACGCAGCAATTAGTAAAAATGCAAATCCTTTCATCAGAAACCACTTGGAAACGGAAAGCGACTGAAATTTTGCTAGCTACCCGTTTAGAAAAGCATTTTTCCAAATCGCAAATTTTAGAATCCTACTTAAATGTCATACCTTTAGGCCGCAATAACCGTGGCCAAAATATTGCCGGTGTAGAAGCTGCTGCAGAAGGCTTATTTAATACCTCCGCAGCCAATTTAAGCTTAGCTCAAGCTGCATTTATTGCTGGTTTACCACAAAGTCCTTCAGTTTATACTCCGTTTGACCAAAGCGGTCATTTAAAACAAAACTTAAAGCTTGGTTTAAAACGTAAAGATATTGTTTTGTTTAGAATGTATCGCAGTGGTGATATTACGCATCAACAGTATTTAACTGCCAAAAAAGTTGATCTCTCCAGTCAATTCATTGCCCATCAGGCTGCGCCAAAAACCAAAATTAAATATGGGTATCTGTATAATTTACTGACTGATAAATTACGGGTCAAGTTGATGCACCAATTGGCGACAGAAAATAAATTAAGTTATCACCAAGTTACGCATGACAAAGATTTATATCAAGTCTATTATCAAAAAGCCAACCAAATGATGAGTGAACATGACTACCATATTCATTCAACCATTAATAAAGATTTATATGATAATATGCAAACTGCGTTTGCTCAAAATGCCGACTTATTGGGAACCACACATCAATCAACCGCCAAAGATCCGAATACTGGTGTCAATGTTAAGGTGCAAGAACCCGTGCAAAATGGTAGCATTTTGCTAGACAACAAGACTGGTGCGGTCTTAAGTTTCGTGGGTGGCCGTGATTTTAAAAAGAACCAACTCAACCACGCTTTTGATACGCTGCGTTCACCTGGATCTTCCATTAAGCCAATGTTAGTTTACGCGCCCGCCATTGAAAATGGACTCATTGGTAGTAAGAGTCTAATTGCGGACTTTAAAGTTAAATTTGGCAAATATGCGCCAACCGATTTTGACGATACCATCGGTAATAAATTTGTGCCGGCTGACAAAGCTTTAGAGCAATCATTAAACATTCCAGCAGTCCAGTTGTACCAGAAGTTACAGCAAAAAGTTAATCCCAAAACTTATATGGATAAAATGGGCTTAGCTTTAAGTAACCGAGAATATCACGAACTAGGTATTTCTTTAGGTGGGACTCGTAATGGTTTCAGTGTTGAACAAGAAGCCAGTGCGTTTTCTACTTTTGCCAATCAAGGTGTCCATGTTAATCCGTATTATATTTCCAAGATTACTGATGTTAATCACCATGTTATTTATCAACACAAAACCAAAAAACAGCGCGTCTTCCAAAAAGGGACCTCTTATATCATGCAACACATGATGCACGGAGTTATTGAACAAGGAACAGCTTCATCCTTAACTTACCAATTAAACTTTAATTACAAGAATGCCTTTGGTAAAACCGGAACTTCGAATAACTTCCGTGATAACTGGTTTGTTGGTAGTACACCAGGGGTCACATTAGCTTCGTGGATGGGTTATGATAATTTATACGGTCATAACTACAATTTAGCCGAAGATTCCACAGAGACGAACCAAACTACTTGGGCTAATTTAATGAATAGTGTCTACCAAACTAATCCCCAACTTCTCAAGGCCAATCAAACAATGCAACGTCCGACAAGTGTGCATGCCCAAAAAGTTCTCAGTGCTACTGGTACTTTGCCTGGTCATACCACTTATCAAGGCTATGACACTGATCTTAATTCGCCTTTGACAACCAGCTTATTTTATAAGCAAACAGCCCCATCACTTAGTCACCACTTTGCAATTGGTGGTACTAATAAAAATTATCGTTTATTCTGGAATCATTATTTTGGACGCGATAACGGCTACGGTGTAACCCAATACTTGGATGACGAAACGCCAAGCCATAAAACCAATCGTAAACGTAGCTCCAATGGTTTACCGGATTCTCTTTTAGGCGATTATGTCCCACCAACTCGCAGTACAGAAAATTCCAACAGTATTTCCAATAGTGAAAGTAACAATTCCTATAACAATTCGACGATTAGTGGTGCTGGAAGTAATACTAATTCAACCAGTACTTCGCAATTACCAGCCACTAATAGTCCGACCAATAATTCAACTTCTTCAACAGTCGATACTCCTCCAGCAACTACCCCCAATGAAGACAGTACTACTACCAATCAATCTAATGATTTGGAACAATAGCAAACAAAAAGACGTCGTATCAGAAAAAATTCTGATAACGGCGCCTTTTTTATTTAAGTTGGAACCAAAATTCTAAGCGATTTTCATTCCAATTTTTTATTTAGTAGTATTACGTTTAATTAAGCTGTAAGGTAAGCTAACTTCCAATTGATCCACAGGTTCATTATTCATCAATTTAGTTAACATCCGCATTGCAACGGCACCAATATCATACAACGGTTGAGCAATTGACGTCATTTTGGGGCGTGTAACATCACACAAAATGGTATTACTGCTAGTAATCAATTCAAAATCTTCCGGAATCTTAACGCCCGTTGTCGCTGCTGCATTGACAATGCCGGCCGCCAATAAATCATTAGCCACATAAACTGCTGTGGCCCCACTTTCATGAATGGCATCCCAAACTGCAGCCCCTGCTTGTAAATTGTAAACTGTTTCGAAAACATTACTGGAAGAATAAGTTAAGCCGGCTTGTTCTAAGGCATCACGATAACCTTGTAAACGATATTTGCCATTAATTGAGTTACTTAAATCATCGGCTACCATGGCAATTTGTTGGTTGCCATTATTGATTAATAATTGCACTACATCACGAACCGCTGTGCGATAATCAATATTCACACTAGCAATCTTGCCGCTATCATCAATCGCACCAGCGAAAACTACTGGCACGCGAGAATTAATCATTTCTTTATGCAATTCAGGTGAAACACTTTCTCCCATATAAATAATTCCATCGACTTGCTTAGCCAATAATTCATTAAATAATTGTTGTTCACTGACAATACCCTTATTCAAACTAGTCAACAAAATATTATATTTATACATTGAAGCAACGTCATCAATTCCTTTAGCTAGATTAGCGTATAACAAATCCGTCATACTAGGAATAATGACACCAATCGTGGTACTCTTTTTGCTTGCTAGACCACGTGCCACCGCATTGGGCCGATAATGTAATTTATCAATTACCGCCATTACTTTCTTACGCGTAGTTTCTTTAACATTATTATTCCCATTAACAACCCGAGACACAGTTGCCATGGATACGCCAGCTTGTCGGGCCACATCCGTAATTGTTATGTCTTTCTCTGGTTTATCCATTTTCAATACCTCAACTCAATTGAACTTATTTTCATTTATTTTCATAACTAATTTAACAAAAATCAAGCATATTTGCAAGCGCTTCGATGAAAATACATCATTTTTTCAAAAAGTGCTATACTTGATATAATTATGTTGGGAGGTATGACATGAATCATTTACAAAGTTTACAACAATGGGTTACTGATCAAAATTACGATGTTGTTTATATTAGTAATCCAACTGATATTTTATATTTCACAGGTTTTCATAGTGATCCTGAAGAGCGCGTGCTAGCATTATTTGCTTTTCCAGATGCTGAGCCGTTCTTATTCACACCGCAATTAGAAGTTGGTGCCGCCAAAAAAGCCGGCTGGAAACATGATGTGTTTGGTTATTTAGACCATGAAGATCCATTCCAATTAATCGCTGATCATATTAAAGAACGAACCAGTAAGACTACTAATTGGGCAATCGAAAAAGCCGATTTATCCTACATTCGTTATGAAGCAATTAAGAAACAATTTCCAGATGCGCAATTTCCTGGCAATGCTTCTGAATTCTTGGATCAATTAAAATTAATCAAGTCACCAGCAGAAATTGAATTGATGAAAGAAGCTGGCAAACAAGCTGATTATGCCTTTAAATTAGGGTTTGAAGCTTTATCAACTAGCCGCACGGAACAACAAGTAGTAGCTGAAATTGAGTATGGTCTGATGAAACAAGGTGTCATGCATACGAGTTTTGATACTATCGTTCAGTCCGGTGACAATGCTGCTAATCCACACGGTGTACCAGAAAAACGTAAAATTGAGGCCAATGCCTTGGCCCTCTTTGATTTAGGAACTGTCAACCAGGGTTACATGAGCGATGCAAGTCGGACAGTAGCTTTTGGCACTTTAAATGATCAACAAACAGATATCTATAATGTTTGTTTGGAAGCCCAATTAGCTGCCATGGATGCTGCTAAACCAGGAATTACCGCTGAACAATTAGATGCGATTGCGCGCAAGATTATTACAGACGCTGGTTATGGTCAATACTTCATCCACCGGCTTGGTCACGGCATTGGCACTTCTACGCATGAATTTCCATCAATTATGGAAGGCAACCAGATGGAATTAAAACCTGGTATGTGCTTCTCTATTGAACCTGGAATTTATGTTCCTGGTGTCGCAGGTGTGCGGATTGAAGACTGTGTTTACTTAACAGACAATGGCTGTGAAGCATTTACCCACACCACTAAAGAATTACAAACTATTCCGGTTCGTTAAGTTAAATCGCGCTTGAATCTTCCAGAATAATATCATTTGCTTATCTTATGTAATAAAAAAATGAGGTTAACACCTCATTTTTTTAATCTTCAGTTTTGACAATTTGACTTTCATCTAATTTGATATCATCAAAATTGGTTTTAGTGTCATCATTGGCCGAGGTAACATTTTGGTGTAATGTTTGAGTATTCTGATGATGCAAAATTTGCTGAACTTGACCAAAATCAAATTGCGCTAATTGACTTAAATGTTCAATCACGTAATCAGTAATTTCACTTTGATGCTCCTGCCATTTTTTAAAGGCCCAATAACTTAAACCTGTACCTAGTACTGTGCCTAAAATAAACTTACCTTTTGCCATTTTAGATTACCTCTTTATTTCTTACGATAGATCTTCCACGCTACTTTTGCTAATTTACCGGCAGTTTTGGGACTTAACTTGCCCAAATGTAATTTAGAACTAGCTTCAGATTTATCAGTCATTTTTTCTAAACTCGTTCCTACATTTTCCAAAGTTCCAAACAATGGATTCAAACTTGCTATTTTTGAATTAACATCATCCATCAATACATTTACTTTGGCAGTTAAATCATTGCCCTGATTAGCGATTTTATCAACATCAATCGTTAACGTCTTAACAGTTTTAGTAGTTTCTTCAACAGTAGCTTGTAAGTTCTTTAAAACCTTCGCTAATTGAACCAACATCATTCCTAAAAAGATTACTAAAACTACAAAGGCTAAAGCTGCAATTAAGCCTGCTACTTGTCCCAATGTCATATTAATTCCTCCAGTTTTTGTATTATCATTATAAATTCTATCATCAATTCATGACAACGGCAATTTTAGCGGTTATACTTTAAACTAGTTCTTAAAGGAGTGTACTTTCATTGAATAATATTTTAGGTAAATATAACCTCAATAATAATACGCAACAACAGCAACAAAACAATGCTAATCACAATCAATTATTCTGGCAACAGCTCAATAACCCTCAATACTGGATTAACTTATTGAATACAATTGTCAGTGACTTGATCAAGATTATTCTATTAACTATTGCCTTTTGGCTACTTTATAAATTAGGCCGCCGCTTTGTTTCGCGGATTGCCAACAATCTAAAAAGTAGTGAAACTAGCTCCAATCGTACGCGCACGATTGCGACTTTAACTCAAAATATTTATTTTTATTTTTTAGCCTTTATTTACATTTATATGGTTCTATCTATTTTGGGCGCCCCCGTCGGTACTTTAATTACCGGCGCCGGTATTTTCAGTTTGGCTTTAGGGCTCGGTGCTCAAGGCTTCGTCAGTGATGTGGTTACTGGCTTTTTCATTCTAGTGGAACAACAATTTGACGTTGGCGATTCAGTTACCGTGGGCGATATTTCTGGCACAGTCACTTATATTGGTTTACGAACTACGCAAATTCGCAGTGCTGACGGTACTTTGAATTATGTTCCCAATCGCAATATTACCATCGTTAAAAACTTATCCCGCGGTAACATGACGACAATTATTAACTTACAGTTATTTCCGCATACGGATATTAAAGCTGTCACCAAAGTTTTGAGTCAAGTCAATCAACAACTAACTCCCGAAGATCCTGATTTAGTGAATGCGCCGCATTTATTAGGACCAACGGATGTTGTGAACGGCATCTTAATTTATCAAATTCAAATTGATACTCGTAATGGTGCCCAACTAATTGTTAAACGTAAATTTTTGGAGGCTTATCTAGCCGCGTTACAAACTGCTAAGATTGCTCTACCCGAAAATAAACTTGATTTAACCCAATAAATTGTCGCAATTAAAAGACAGAAATGGTTAGAAATTTAATAATTTCCTGCCACTTCTGTCTTTTTTATAGCTTGTTAAAATTGACGATTTGTGTAAAAGAATATTGGCTTTAATCTAGTCAATTAACTAGCATCTAACCTAATTCTTGATAAGCTGTCACAAACTTTTTCAGAGCTTGTGCTCGATGACTGACTTGATTCTTTTCAGCGGTAGTTAACTCGGCCAAAGTTTTTTGTAGTTGTGGCACATAAAACAAAGGGTCATAACCAAAACCATCATTGCCTCGCGGAACTGTTAATATTAAGCCATCCAACTGTCCTTTAACCACTAATTGTTGCTCTTGAATGGGATCTTTATACACTAACGTCGTGACAAAGTGGGCAGTTCTTTGCTCCAGAGGAACTCCGCCTAATTCCGCTAACAGCCGCGCATTATTGGCAGCATCATCATGATCACCGGCATAACGCGCTGAACGTACCCCAGGTTGCCCATGTAACGCATCAACCATCAACCCTGAATCATCAGCAAGTGTTGGCAAATTTAATTCTTTGATGGCTGCATTAACTTTTAACCACGCATTCCCCACAAATGTCGTAGCGGTTTCGGCAACGTCCGGCATTTGTGGATAATCTAATAATGTGGTAATTGTAATTGCTTGTTGTGCTAATAATTGCTGTAACTCTCGAACTTTATTTGCGTTCTTGGTTGCCACTAATAACTTTTTCATTGATCAAACCTCCACTTGTTGGGCTGTAATCGGTTGTTGTAACCATTGCGTTGCTAATTTTTTAAATTGTTGCGCAGAGCCAGTAGTATAGTACTGATGTTGAGCTAAATGATCTGGCGCAGCTGTCAAATTCTGTTGCTGTAAAAAATCTTTTAATTCAACGACCGCAGCACTACCCGCATCAATTAGCTGAACTTTAGGCCCCATTGCTGCTTGAATTAAAGGTGTCAGTAACGGAAAATGGGTACACCCTAAGATTAACGTATCTAACGACTGCGGCATTAATGGCGCTAACGTTTGTTGAACTAGCAATTGGGCAGCTGAACTTTTTAAATCACCTTGTTCAACCAACGTCACAAATTCCGGTGTTGGTAAACCGCAGATTTGTATCTGTGGCGCTAACTGCTGAATTTCTTTTTCATAAGCTTGAGAATTAATGGTGCCCTGGGTCGCAATTAATCCCAATTTATTTTGCTTAGTTTGTCGAATTGCTTGACGACTGCCCGCATCAATCACGCCAAAAATGGGAATTGGAAATAATTGTTGCATTACTGGTAGGGCCGCAGCGGTTGCTGTATTACAAGCAATTAAAACTACTTTCACCTTTTTAGTGATTAAAAAAGCAATTAACTGTTTGGTAAATTGCTGGATTTCTTGCGGTGAACGAGGGCCATATGGCAACCGTGCCTGATCACCAATAAAAACAGAACTTTCAGCTGGTAATAATTTTAAAGCAGCCTTGACTGCCGTCAACCCACCCAATCCGGAATCTAAAAAACCAATTGGCCGATTATCCATCGACTCACACCCTTCAAATTTAAATTGTAATTAATACTTGAATTTCTAGTGTACTACAAATGAGCGGCTATATGTAAAAATGCAGTCCAATTAAGCTAGAGTTGATACAATCTCAATCTTACTGAACTACATTTTAAGCATTAGTGATATTTATTAGAGATGGTAGTAGGTTTACGCTGCTGCCAATCTTTGGTATAGAAATAATCTTTTAAATGGTAACTAGTCTGTTGTGGCTGTTTTTCGTGCACAAATTGATTAATACCTTGATCAACCTTAACCCAGCCGCGCCAGCCTAAATGAATCGTATCTTGCATAAAGTAAGGTATATTACCATCAGAATGCAAATCTAAAATATGCTGAAAACCTTGGGAACGTAACTGATAAGTGATTTTATGGTCAAAACGATTTAGCATGGACTCCTGTAAACCAGTATAGTCCATCCATTGCCGATTAATCGGTGGAATCACAAATAGAGGTGTCACGTGGTGTTTTTGAAATTGATTTAATAATAATTGAAAATCAGAAAATTCTGGGCCATATTCATAGGTATAGTGTTCTTGACTATTTTTTAATCCCCGCATAGAGTTCTTTAATTTCTGATTATAAAATTTATTTTCAATCCCCAAATTATTATCAGTGGAGTGTTCTTGACCTAAGTCTTTGGCCATCACATCTAATTGTTGGTAATTATAATGCTCAGGCAAAGCGCGCGCATGTTCAGCAATCATTGCTCGACGATCTTTTATGAAAAAGCGCGTAAATAATTGATCCTGATGCTGCAAGTTTTTGCTAGCTAAACCAGTAATCATCAAGCGTTGCTCGGCATTAATTGGTTGGCCGGCGGCAATATTTTTTAATGCACTTTCCACATTTTCGTCGGCACTACCTGCCGGCATACTTAACAAGCGTCTAGCAGCGTAACGATCCGCTTCAGTCTGTGGTCGGGCATGATTAATAAAATATGTCGCTTGTTGCTTAGAATAATAGTAGTCAAACATATTTTTATCAACGCCCTTTTGCACGAACCATTGCGGCGAAATAATTACAACTACGCGGTGATGATCCAAATGCTTTCCCATGGCTTGTGCTGAAAAGAAATGCGTCAAAGACTGCGTTCCTGGAGCTCCCAATAAAAATGGTTGGTAGCCACGGTGGTACTTCTGCGTCAAGACAGATGGATGAAAAGAATCAAACCGTGATAATTCTGAAGACCCCATAATCATCAAATAATTCTCATCCAAAGCTCTATCTTTAATTTGATCACCACGCAAAACATTCGCTGATAATGAAGTGGCGGCCTTTTTGACCGTGGTAGCTCCTGGTGCGGGCACTTTCAACGGACCGTATAAAACTAATAAGGCTAAAAGTGCCGCGGTTAACATTGGAGCAATAATTTTGATTAACTTTTTAAAGTTACTCATTGGCCAGATCTTTTACCTTCGCAATAATTTTATTCGGTGTATCCCATTCGCTACGCTCTAATTCGGAAACCGGAACGTCAATACCTAATTGCTGCTGTAATTCGAGTAATAATTGCACCGTAGCCATCGAATCCAACAAACCACTATCAAATAATGATTCATCTAAATTTTCCTTCACAGAATCTGTCCCTGTTAAATCTGCCAAAATATCTAAAACTGTTGTTTGAATATCCATAATCATTGATCTCCTTTAATTTTACTTAAATTAGATAAAACTATATCCAATTTGATGAACTATTACCGCATTAACCAGTTTGTTTAATTAAACCATAATTGGTTTAAAAAGCCCGAAAAGATTAAAAAGCTAAAACAAACTGTATTAAAAGTTAAAAAGATGCCCAAATATTTGGTCCAGCGATTAGACGGAATTTGTTTACGATGCCGTTTCTTAAATCTTAACCAAGCATCAGTCCCGATAATTAAACAGGCGTGAAATAACCCATACACAATATAGTACCAGGTCTCGCCGTGCCAAATTCCCATTAAACCAAACAAGAGCAAATAACCTATATTCGCCATTGCGATCCGACTCTTTAAAACTTTATGCTTCATCGCCCAAAAAACAAAACGCATATAAATATAATCACGGAACCAGAAGGACAAACTCATATGCCATCGATTCCAAAATTCTTTAATATTCGGTGCCAAAAACGGTTTATTAAAGTTAATCGGAGTTTGAATTCCCATTAAATAACTGGTCCCAATTGCAAACAAACTGTAACCGGCAAAATCAAAGAACAAATACATACTATAACAATACATAACTAAAATCACATAAACAGATAGTCCTAAAAAATGACTATTGCGTTGCAATAAGGCAATGTGCTCCAAACGCGGCAACATTACCGTTCCAAATAGGTAACCTAAAAGAAACTTATATAAAAATCCTAAAAAGATATTATGCAGCCCTTTACCAATAAGCTCAACATATTGAGCTTGCGTCGGCACATTATCGTAATCTTTAATAAAGCGCCGGTAACGGTCAATTGGTCCCGATGACAACGTTGGGAAAAATAATAGAAAATGTAAGAATTTTCCTAAATGAAATTCCTTAATAGCACCGTCGCGAATTTCCATTAACATTCCGACCGTTTTAAAAGTTAAATAACTAATTCCTAAAAACGCCACAATCGAATCCCGCCCGTGATCAAAGAGGGGCGTAAACTTAACAATTGCTACTTGAATAATAGATAAGAAGACTGCTAAGGCAAAAATTCCAAATTTATTAGGTGAGTCTTTCTTCGTCCGATAATGACTGTAGCTTGCCACGATAATGACTTGGATAATCGTATACCCAATTAAAGCTAAGCCTTGTTTCAGTTTATCATTGTCAAAAATTAAAACCAAAAAGATCAGCGAAATGATTGTTTCGTACCACCGCCAACGCTTACCATGATATAAACCAATCATTAATGGCAGTAAGGCAATGAGTAACAGAATAAAATACTGTGGATTTTGATAGGGTTGCACATTAGGCATGATGATTTACCTCAGCCATCAATTTTTTCCGATCAATTTTGCCATTAGCGGTTTTCGGTAAAGCTTGTCGTACCTCAATGCGCTGGGGCACCATATATGACATGACATTTTGTGCTAACTCTTGCTTTAAGGTGGTAGATGCTTGCTCTAGTTCTTGATTCAAGACTACAAAAGCCACCAATTGGCTCACCTTATGCTGCGCATCATAACGCGGAACAGTGACGGCTTGATCAACTTGTGGCAAAGCCGCTAAATTTTGATCAATATCTTCTAGCTCAATGCGATAACCATGTAACTTCACCTGAAAATCCGTGCGTCCACGATAAAACAATAAACCGTCCGAATCCATAGTTGCCAAATCGCCAGAACGGTAAGCCAAACGTCCAGCCTGTTTTTCAAAAGCTTGAGCCGTTTTATCAGGATTATTCAAATAGCCCTTCGAAACACTGGGACCACTAATAATCAATTCCCCGGCTTGGGATGATTGTCCTGATTCATCAACCAAGGTAATATTCGTGTCAGCTTTAGCATAACCAATTGGTAAACGCTCATACTGTTCAATGATCTGTGGAGTGATTTCAATCGAAGTTACCGCAACACAAGCTTCAGTTGGTCCATAGGTATTAAAGACTTGGGCTTGTGGAAAACGTTGTAACAGTGTTTGGGCTGTACTGCGCGTTAATTCTTCACCACAAAACAAAAAATGCTGTAATTGTGGATAGTGTTGTTGATCAAAATTTTTATCTAATAAGCACAATTCCACAAAAGATGGTGTTGAAACCCATTCCTGTAAGTCTAGTGTCGGTAAAACCTGAAATAATTGCGCAAAGTTATCAGTCGTTGCTTGATCTAAAGCCAATAATTTGCCACCCAACACTAAAGTCGGATACAAGTCCATTACCGACAAATCAAACGAATACGGCGGCTGTGATAAACAACGAACTTGCTGTGGCAAATTAAAATCAGATAACATCCAATTAACATAACTTAGCAAATTATTATGACTAATTTGAACTCCCTTAGGTACCCCCGTAGTCCCCGAAGTAAAGATAATATAAAAATTATCATCACCTTGGACACTTAAATCAGAATCTAATGGTGGTTGTGAACTAACCAAAGCGGTCTGTAATTGCTGTGGTGTAACAGTTATCACATCCAGAGTAATTGGCAACTCTTGGACACCAATTACCGCTGCTGGGTGAGCAATCTCACTAATTTGTAGTAAGCGCTCATTGGGTGAATGAACATCAACTGGAATATAGGCATGACCGGCTTTGACACAAGCTAACATAACCACTACAGTTTGAAAACTTTGATCTCCATAAATCATGACCGGCTCACCAGTCGGCAAGTCCAAACTTTGCAAATAAGCTGCTAATTGTTGACTATCATGAAATAATTCTTGATAAGAATGCTGACCGGCAGTATCTTGATAGCAAATAGCCGGATTATCTTGCGCAATCTGATCGATTGTTGTCAAAAGATTAGTTATTTTTTCATTCAAAAGGCTTCCTCCTAAAATTCATTGTAGATGAATTTACTATTATTAATACCAGAATAACTATATAAATACACCAAAGCCATAATGATGAGAAAATACAGTAAAGTCAACGATACAAACCGCACTGTTGGATGCTGCCAAAATTTTTTGAACATAAAAACTCCCCAAACTAAAAAATTTAAACAAACACATTATAACGCAATATTCTAAAAAAAAAGAACTTTCCCTCTACTACTTACAAAAAAATATCTTTTTTGCACAGTGTAAACAAAAAGTTCCTCATAAATTATTTATTAATAACTATCAAATAACGCAGCACAGTCCTGTTTAGGAGTGTTTAGCAATTACTTGTTTTAATTGGTCTTCACTTTGATAACCTACCAAAGTTTCCACAACTTGACCATCTTTTTTCAAAATTAAAGTTGGGATTGCCCGAATACCAAATTGTTCTGGTGTCTTGGGATTAGCGTCAACATCCATTTTGGTAAATTTAACATCATCGTATTGCTCAGATAATTTTTCAACTACTGGTGATTGCATCCGACAAGGACCACACCAAGTTGCCCAAAAATCGGTCAACACCAAGCCTTCTTTAGTCTCATTTGCAAAATCCTGATCAGTTAAACTGTCAACCATGAGCTCATCTCCTTTAAATAATTACACAATTTATTATAACAATTATCTATTCAGAAACCAATTAATTGCCTGGCACTTTAGCCAAACTTCACAATGGTTGCACCCTGGCCACCAGAACTAGCTGGGGCATATTCGAAAGATTTAATACGAGAATTTTGTCGTAACATTTTCCAAACGCCTTTGCGAATCACTCCTGTACCAAAGCCATGCACAATTGTGACCTGCCCGTAGCCCGCCATCAAGGCTGAATCCAAATACTGCTCCAAATCATTCATGGCCTCTTCATAACGTTCGCCTCGTAAATCAAGCTTTAAGGGGACGTTAGTGTGTGCCCGCTTTTGGGAAAAATGACTCTGTTGCGCAGCAGCTACATTTTTGACCTTAGTTAACTGTTCCGGTTTTAATTTCATTTTGATAATTCCCAACTGCACTTCAAAATTACCTTTTTTATCCTGACCAACAATCACTCCATCTTGACCGTATTCATCAACATGGACATCATCGCCCACTTTGATCTGTTGCTTGCGTTTTTCCCGTTGCAAGACCTTATTTTTTTTGAGCACGGGGGCTCGATGCAAGTTTTTCAAACCAGTTTTGGCCGCAATAATTCGATCTTCTTTGATTAAATTAGGGGCTTTTTTTTGTAAACGGTGCAAATCTTGAATAATTTGGTCTGATTGTTGTTGTGCTTGATCCACCAGCTGATTGGCTTGTTGACGAGCCTGATTTAAAATTTGATCTTGTTGTTGTTCTAAAGCTTGTTGCTCTTGTTTTAATTGTCGTTCTTGCGCTTGCAGTTGTTGGGATTGTTGTTGATAATGCTGATATTGTTTTTCAAATTGCTTCCGCTGACGCTCTAGATCTTGAATCATTTCATTCAAATCTTGATCAGCGCCACTCTGTAAATGGCGTGCCCGCTCAACAATCGTGGTTTGCATCCCTAGTCTTTGAGCAATATCAAAAGCATTACTACTTCCTGGAATCCCAATTAACAATCGATAAGTAGGCTTTAAAGTTTGCAAATCAAATTCCATGGAAGCATTGGTTGTTTGCGGATAGTTATAAGCAAATAATTTTAACTCAGGATAATGGGTGGTGACCATCAATAAGCAATGACTTTGACTCATCGCCTCAATTACAGCAATTGCCAAGGCTGCTCCTTGTTGTGGATCCGTGCCCGCACCTAACTCATCTAATAAAACTAAACTAGAATCGCTTAATTGCGGTAACATTGTAATAATGTTGTCCATATGTGACGAGAACGTACTCAAATTTTGTTCGATTGATTGTTCGTCACCAATATCAGCAAAAATTTCAGTCATGACTGCTACTTTACTCCCCGTTTGTGCAGGAATAAATAACCCCGATTGCGCCATTAATTGCAATAAGCCGACCGTTTTTAACGTTATCGTCTTACCACCCGTATTTGGACCCGTAATAATTAAATTCTGAAAATCTTGCCCCAAATTAATCGTATTCGCTACGACCTGTTGCGCATCAATTAGCGGATGACGTGCTTGATTTAAAGCAATAACTTGATTAGCAGTGACTATTGGCTGAGTAGCTTGTTGTTGTTGCGCCAATTGTGCTTTAGCTTGAATTAAGTCCAATTGGCCAATTAAATCGCTGTCTTGTTGTAACTCGGTGACGTAAGGTCGCAATAAATCACTTAATTGCTGATAAATGCGTTGAATAATTTGTTTTTCTAAAGCTTGTTGCTCTTGAATCGTATTATTTAAATTAATGACACTCTGAGGTTCTACATAAACTGTTTGACCACTAGCACTTTGGTCATGAATAACTCCACCAAAGTGATTGCGTGCCTCTTGACGCACAGGTAAAACTAAGCGGCCATCGCGAATGGTAATTAAATTTTCTGTGAGATATTTGCGACTATTGCCTTGTAAATAATGATCCATTTGGGCCCGTACTTTTTGTTGCGAATGATTAATTGTCCGCCGAATTTGCTTTAATTGCGGATCAGCATCATCTAACAGATTCCCTTGTTCATCGACCGATTGCTGCAAACGTTCATTAATACTAGCTAGTGTAACGAGTTGCTCACCATAGCGGTATAACTGATTTAATGACACCCCATCAACACGTAATTGATCAAAGAAAGTCTTTAATTGATTGCTAACCCGTAATACACTACTAACTCGATATAGTTCATTACCATTGAGCACTGCGCCAATTTTAATGCGCTTTAATTCAGATTGTAATTCGTGAACCGGTTCTAACGGCAAATCTTGTGCTAAGCGATGTAATTCCACAATATCGGCAGTTTCATCCAGTAATTGCTGCACCAAAGACCGCTTGGTTTGCGGTTTTAATTGTTTCAGTTGTCGTTTTCCCGGCTCTGTTATTAAAAATGGCGTCATTAAGTTTAAAATTTTGTCGTACTCCAACGTTTCTAAAATCCGTTGATTCATCTTGTTCTTCCTTTATTGTTAAATTAATTTCACAACATTACATCAATATTGTTCGTCAGCTGGCGCTGTCTGTATAACTACCAGCATACTTTGAATAAATTTTCAGTAGTGGTTCATTTTCTAACCAAACAAAAAACTGAGTCCAAAGTTCTTAGAATTTGCGATAACCTAGACAAATCTTTTCAGTAAGCACACCTTTTGATTTGTTCCCATTATTTTGCATGTTCTAAATAACTTTATGCTCAGTTTCTTTATAAAACACCAATTAACAAATTAGTAAACAATTGTGTTAGTCCAGTTGAGTAACGGATCATTGTTGAAGCAATTGTCGAACGACTTAAAATATGCTGCAAGCCCGTAATTGGAATTAAGGCTAAAATATATAAGACCATAAAAATTCCCACATAATTGCATACTAAAGCCAAAATTGCACTCAAAGGGCGATTAAAATCGCCGCCGAAAGAAAGATACGTCAAATCGTTAAAATACGCTCCAACTATTCGCGTCAAACACCAACCACCAAAAACCACAAATAAGAATGCAATTCCTAAATAAAAGGAACTATCTAAACTTAATCGTACACGTTGACTAAAAAAAGCAAAATAGCTTTGCGGCGAAGCGGATGGATAAGGAACAATTAAGTCTAATTTAGGACCTAACCAGCGATAAGTGCCCCACGCACAAACGAAACTAATTACATAACCGATTGTATAAACGCTTTGCAGCGCTAATCCTCTTCTAATCCCAGCATAAATTCCGTAAGCCAAAGTTAGAATTATTAATACACTTAACATTCTGACACCTGATCATTATAAAATTTATTGTTGTGAATTATCTTCATCACTAGAAAAGGTATTTAAAACTTCCTGTACCATTTCCCACTCATCGTCATCAGTAATTGGCATCAAGTCACCAGAAGTTACATCCCCATTTTCATCAGGAATAAAGCTAAAAGCTTGAATTTCAATTTCATCGTCATCTTCTTGAGCAGCGCGATACATTAGAACATATGATTTGCCATAATCATCCGAATCAAATGTAAATAAAATTTTATAAACTTCTTGGTTGCCTTGATCGTCACTTAAGACAATTTCTTGGTCAATATTTTCAGGTTTGCCGTCCATTAGTTAACCTCTCTACTGTGGATTAGCCTTTTGATAGGCCAGTTTATCTAAATAATTTTGCAGAATCATCATCGCTGCGACTTCATCAATTACTTGATGACGTTTATGCCGTGATACATCAGCCTCTTCAATCAACATCCGTTGAGCTTGCACTGTCGTTAAGCGTTCATCAATATAATCAACGGGTAAATTAAACTTTGTGGCAATCATTTTACCATATTCTTGGGATTTAGTAACACGTTCACCCTCAGAATTATCCATATTTTTAGGTAAGCCCACGACAAATTGCTCTACTTGATATTGCTGTACTAACTGTGCCAAGCGCTCCAAACCAAACTCTTGTTGGTCTTCATCAATGCGGATAATTTCTACACCTTGAGCAGTCCAGCCTAGTAGGTCACTCACCGCGACACCAACGGTCTTGGAGCCGACATCTAAGCCCATAATTCTCAATGATTGTCACCATTTTCTAAATAATAACGAACTAATTCTTCAATAATTTCATCCCGCTCATGCTTTAGAATCAAATTACGCGCATCATTATAACGGGGAATATAAGCTGGATCACCCGACAACAGATAACCTACAATTTGGTTGATAGGATTATACCCCTTATCTTCCAGTGCCTTATAAACCTTTTGCAAAGTATCGCGAACATCCTGTCTTCGACTCTCGTTGAAGTCAAAGCTCATTGTATTATCTAAAGAACTCACAAGCTACACCTCTTTTTATAATCCTTATCATACTCAAAAACTGATTCAATC
Source organism: Bombilactobacillus sp. ESL1197 (assembly GCF_058107145.1). Taxonomy (NCBI): domain Bacteria; kingdom Bacillati; phylum Bacillota; class Bacilli; order Lactobacillales; family Lactobacillaceae; genus Bombilactobacillus; species Bombilactobacillus sp. ESL1197. The sequence continues at coordinate 739,273 of NZ_JBYLTY010000001.1, read as the reverse complement.
ACAAATCTATTTTCAAGTAATCATTATATCATAGTCTAAAAAGAGGTCCTTGACCATTGATTAAGCTTGAGCAATTAATTGACGGGCCAAAGTTAAAGCTGCATCTAATCCAGTAGCATCTTTCCCGCCCGCCTGGGCTAATTGAGCGCGACCACCGCCGCCGCCATTGATTTTCGGAGCAATTTGCTTAATTAATTGTCCAGCTGTCAATCCTTGGGCAATCGCCTTAGAACTAGCAGCTATAATTAAATTAGCTTTACTTCCGTTTTTAGTTCCCAATACCAAGACATCTGATTGCGACTTTTGCTTCCAAGTATCTGCCATTTGCCGCAATTCATTCATTCCCGTATCGGGTACGGCTGTAATAATCGCTGTCATGGAACCAAGTTGTTCAACCTGATTTAATAAGTCACCGGCTTCTTGTTGGGCCACCTTGGCTTTTAAATCTCGTAATTTTTGCTTAGTACTCTTTAATTCGGCGGTCAATTGTGTGACTTTTTCAGGCAAAACTTTCATCTGCGGAACTTTTAATTCTTGCTGCATTTGTTGCAAATAATGCAACTGTTCTTGATCGGACTCGTAAGCTTCTTGGCTCGTAACCGCCGTAATTCGTCTGACACCGGAACCAATAGCTGTTTCAGCAATAATCTTAAACATGCCAATTTCGGCCGTATTTTTGACATGCGTACCACCACAAAATTCCATGGAAAAGTCAGCAATTTTCACAACTCGGACTTGATCACCATACTTGTCATCAAATAGTGAAATGGCACCTAATTTCTTCGCCGATTGCAAATCTGTTTCAATCGTTTCTACAGGAATTTCTTGCCAAATTTGTTCATTAACGATTTGCTCAATTTGGCGCAACTGCACGTCAGTCAAACGATCTAAACTAGTAAAATCAAAGCGCAGATAATCTGGCTCGACTAATGAACCAGCTTGATGGGTTTTATCGCCCAAAACATTCCGTAACGCCTGATCCAATAAATGCGTAGCTGTATGATTCCGCCGGACTTTTTTCCGGAAAGTTTGATCAATAGCTAAATGATAGGTTTGTCCTTGCACCAACGGTGCTTTGACATCAACTAAATGTAAATTTTGACCATTTGGTGCATGTTGAACGTCGATAACTTGGGCAACCGTGGTTCCGTTTTGGTCTTGAATCACCCCAATATCGGCCACTTGACCACCCATTTCAGCGTAAAAAGGCGTTCGATCAAAAATTAATTGTGCTTGACCAGCTTTGACCTCAGCAACTGTTTGATCAGCCACGATAATCGCTTGTAAAACACCATCATCAATGCTCATTTGGTCATAGCCGACAAATTCGCTCTCAATGTTTAAGCCCATTAATAATTGATCTTGATTGCCCATGGACTGTTTTTTACCACGTGCTTGCCGAGCACGTTGCTTTTGTTGCTCCATTTGGGCATCAAATCCAGCACGATCGACACTTAAACCTTGCTCTTGTGCTGACTCAACCGTTAATTCATACGGAAAACCATAGGTATCAAACAATTTAAAAGCTGCGCTACCACTAATTTGTTGGCTGCCGTTAGCTTTAACTTGAGCAATCGTTTCATTTAGCAAAGCTAAACCATCATTCAAGGTTTCGGCAAACCGTTTTTCTTCACTAGCAATCACCTTTTGAATGTATTCTAATTGGGCCAATATTTCTGGATAATAACTGTCCATAATTTTTCCAACTACGGGAACTAATTGACTTAAAAATGGACCTTGGATTCCTAATTTATGACCATTTAAAACCGCGCGTCGAATTAAACGCCGCAAAACATAGCCCCGACCTTCATTCGACGGCAAAGCGCCATCACCAATTGCAAAACTAACCGTCCGCACATGATCGGCAATAATCTTAAAAGCCACATCATCGCTAGCAACAACGCCATAATGTTTATCAGCAGTAAAAGTTTCTGTAGCTCGAATGATTGGTAAGAACAAGTCAGTTTCAAAATTTGTTGGTGCATTTTGAATCACGGAAACAATCCGTTCTAAGCCCATACCGGTATCAATATTTTTATGTGGTTGATCCACATATTGACCGTCAGGCAAATGGTTTAATTGGGAGAACACGATGTTCCAAATTTCCAAGTAACGTGCATTTTCGCCCCCAGGATAATTCTCAGGATCGTTTTCCGCAACATCGTTATTTTCCTGTCCGCGATCATAAAAGATTTCAGAATCTGGACCGCAAGGACCCACCCCAATATCCCAAAAGTTATCTTCAACTTTATAGATATGATCAGGCCGCACACCTTGCTTAATCCAACAATCATACGCCGCTTGATCCTTAGGATAAACTGTGACAAATAATTTTTCCGGATCAAAATCAAACCACTCGGGACTAGTCAACAACTCCCATGCCCAAGCAACAGCCTGGTCTTTAAAATAATCACCGACTGAAAAATTACCTAACATTTCAAAAAAGGTTTGATGTCGAGCAGTATGTCCCACATTTTCAATATCATTAGTACGAATACTTTTTTGTGCCGAAACTAAACGCGGATTTTTCGGAATTACTTCACCGTCAAAGTATTTTTTCATCGTTGCTACACCAGAATTAATCCACAATAATGTTGGATCATCCTTGGGTACTAATGATGCACTTGGCTCAATCGTATGACCTTTTTGAGCAAAAAAATCTAAGAACATTTGGCGCACTTGCGCACTAGTCATTTGTTTCATAATTTCACTCCTCAATAAAAAAACAAAATCATTGCTTCACAAGGGCGCTTAAGCGTGGTACCACCTTGATTGCAACGATTTTGTCGTTTGCCACTTCATTTATTATTTTAATTTAAACGTTGGGAGCACTGCATTAAAACCAACAGGTAATTCCACCAACCTTACCCTCTCTCAAGAAAGTTTGAACACAGCATATCCAATTAATTTTAATAATAATTTTAAAATTCTAGAAAGTCAATTCTTTTTCAATAATCTGCTCATAAAAAATGCCTCCAAAAATTAAGATTATTGTCCTAATTCTCAGGGAGGCATATCATACTAAACACTTTAGTGCTGTTGTTTCCGCATTTTTTTGCGTTGATTGCGCTGAGCACGTTGTTCTATTTTACGTTTTTGCCGTCGGTCTTGGTCAACCGCTTGTTTAATTTTCTTACGATAACCAGGCTTTTTCTTCTTCTTTTCTTTTTTAACTAAGCCGACTAATGTTGGATCTAACTGATGCTGCGAAGCCGTGCGTTGTTGGCGGCGATCATGCTGATGGGTCGCAACTAATTCACCGTTTTTAATTTCTTTAGCTGCAAATTTGATTCCTAAATTTTCTAAATGTTGTAACTTTTCTTCCTCTTCCGGCGCATATAACGTAATAGCGCTCCCAGCCATTTGATTGCGCCCAGTCCGTCCCACGCGGTGAACAAAAAAGTCATCATCGTCCGGAATTTCATAATTAACTACATGAGAAACTCCCGGAATATCAATCCCCCGAGCAGCTAGATCAGATGCTACAACAAATTGATAATCCATATTTTCAATCGCCTTCATGGTGCGCTTACGTTCCCGTGGCGTTAATCCACCATGAATGCGGGCAACATTTAACCCTTTAACTTTCAAAAAATTAAAAACTTCATCAACCGTTTTTTTCGTATTCGCAAAGATTAACGCTAAATACGGTTGACCTAAGGTTAAAACTTGATATAAAACAGTCTTCCGATCCCGTCCACGCGTAAAAATTGCCAAATTCGTAATATTAGGGGCAATAATTGTTGGAACCGCTAGTTTAATCACTTGTGGTTCATATAAATATTTTTTCAAAAATGGTTGTAACTTATCCGGAATTGTTGCTGAAAACACCATCGTTTGTAATTTGTCAGGCAAACTGCTGGCAATATGGTCGACCTCTTGCAAAAAACCTAAATCCAAAGTCATATCAGCTTCATCAATCACAAAATATTTAGTTTGGTAAACCAAGAGCGCCTGATTTTTGATCAAATCCCAAATTCGTCCTGGAGTACCAATAACAATTTGAGGTTGCTGCTGTTTCAAGTGTTGTACTTGTTTTAATTTATCGGTTCCTCCAACATATAAACCAATGTGCAAATCTAAAGTACTCGTTTGAATTAATTGCTGTGCTGCTTCGCGAATTTGATACGCTAATTCCCGACTGGGAGCAGTAATTAATAATTGTACTTGTTTAGTAGCCGTTAACTGATTAATTAACGGTAACAAATATGCGTGCGTTTTGCCACTACCCGTTTGTGCCTGGACAATCACATCATGACCTTTTTGGATCACTGGAATGACTTGCTGTTGAACGTTAGTAGGCTGCTGAAAATTAATTTTAGTCAGCGCTGTCTTCAAAAATTCTGCAAAATGATAATCTGCAAAATTAGCCATAATTTTAACCTCAAATTTCCTTAATCTCTATCTTAATCGTCTAATTTAGCTTGTAGTTGCTGATAAATTTGTTCCACCTCTGCCAAATCTTGCGCATTAGCACCACTAGCTAGTGGATGTCCGCCACCATCATGTTGTGCTGCCAAATCATTAATGGCTACTTGCTTAGAACGCAAATGAATACGGTAAGTGCCATCAGCTTTAGCTACCGCAATGACCCAAGATTGAACATTCTTTAACCGCCCGGGTGTCCCAACGACCACATGAGCATCTGCCTGCTGTAAACCTAATTTCGTTAACAATTCAGCTGGCAAAACCACTTTGGCTGCACCATTAGGAGCAATCACCAAATGTTCAAAGACATAACCTTGTAATTTGGCTTGTTCTAACGTCATTTGCCCCATATTGCGATTTAAAGCGGCGGCATCAAAACGATAACCAATTAATTGCGCAGCTAAAGCTAAAGTATGAGAAGTTGTACTTTGATACATGAAGCGTCCCGTATCACCGACTATTCCTGCATATAAAGCGCGGGCTGCTTGGTCCGTGAAAACCAAATCAGAACCAGCACTATTAATTAAATCACCGATAATTTCTGAACAACTCGAAGCACTCGTATTCACATACTGTAAATCACCATATGAATCCACATTGGGATGGTGATCAATTTTAATCAGTTTTTCACCTTCACTATAACGCTGATCACTAATGCGCGGTTGATTAGCTGTATCAACGACAATCACTAATGCTTGTTGATACTGCAGATCACTAACTTGATCCATCGTACTAATCCAGTCTAAATCACCGACTGACCCCCCCGCTAACAAAACCGTTTTATCCGGATAAGTTGCTTGAATGCTGGATGCTAAACCTAACTGTGACCCTAGAGCATCTGGATCAGGATTTTCATGTCGATGGATAATGATTCGCTCATATTGTTTAATTTGGGTAATAATTTCTCCAAAAGTATTCATAATCTTCTCCTAAAAAAGCTCAATTTCCTCAAAATTTTGTGGCACTAAGTTGGTTACCGTAATTCCTAATAAGCGCAGTGGTTGATTCTCTAACATTAAAGTGGCTAACAATTCTTGGCTAGTTTGGTAGATTAATTGTGCATTATTAGTCCAATTAGTCAAAGTCTTGCGCCGTGTATAAGTCACAAATGCCATCGTCCGAACTTTTAAAACAATCGTTTGCCCGTGCAGCTGCTTTTGTTGCAAAGTTTGTGCCACCGACTTTGCTTGTTCCTTTAAAACATCATTAATCTCTTGGTCATTAAAAATTGGTCGATCAAAGGAACGTTCATTACCAATCGATTTATGCTGGCGCTGTGAGCTCACTTGGCGATCATCAATTCCGTGAATTCGCTGATACAATAGAAAACCCGTTTTCCCCAACAATCGCGTTAAAAAAGTCACTGGACATTGTTGCAACTGTTGACCGGTAGTTAAGCCAGCTTGTGCTAGTTTAGCTTGTGTGGCTTTACCAATACCATGTAATTTAGCAATCGGCATTTGCGCCAAAAAATTCAACGCTTGGTTGCTACTAATTACCGTGCGCCCGAATGGTTTAGCATAATCAGATGCCATTTTAGCTAAAAATTTATTATAAGAAATTCCTACCGAACAAGTTAATTGTAATGAATTCTTGATAGTATGCTGAATTAACGCGGCGACCTCAATTGGATCTTCCATCTGCAAATGATTATGCGTTATATCTAAATAAGCTTCATCAAACGCTACAGGCTCCCAAACAGCCGTAATCTTCGCAAAAATCTGGTGAATTTGTTGTGAAACTTGCCGATATAACTTAAAATTCGGATCCGTAAATTGCAATTGCTCAGCAGGGATTAACTCCAATGCCTTAATCGCTGGCATTGCCGAATGTACCCCAAACTTCCGCGCCTGGTAATTAGCAGTAGTAATAACGCCATGACCATTGTGCAAGCGCGGATCGCGAGCAATGACTAGCGCTTTATGGCGATAAGCTGGATGCTCACGTTCTTCCACTGAAGCGTAAAAAGCATCCATATCAACATGCAGAATTTGACGTTGATCATTAATAACAATGGGTAATTCCCAAAAATCAGAGTTCAAGATTATCCGAATTCCAAATCCACTCGTTGCCATCTTTCGCTAATAAATCGTCACTAGCTTGAGGGCCAAAACTATTACTATAGTAATTAGGGAACTCAGGCTGAATTTGATCAAAATATTGGCGAATCCGATCAATAAAGCGCCAAGTGTAATACTGTTCTTGCCAATTGGTAAAATTAGTTTGATTGCCCAACAAAATATCAATTAATAATTTTTCATAGGCTTCCTGTGAGTTAACCATGCTATCTGACAATTCATGAAAATCTAAAGTTTTCAAAGAATTGCGCAACCCCTCTCCTGGTGTCGTCAAGTTCAAACTCAATTTAATTCCCTGCGTTGGTTCTACTACAATTGTCAGTACTGGTCGACAAGGTCTGATTTGTTGCGGTAAAACTTGAGCAAAAATATTATCAGTTTGTTCATTAAAAACAATATCAATCCGCGTAGCTTTCTGACGTAATCTCTTACCAGAGCGAACATAAAATGGTACATTTTGCCAACGTTCATTATCAATCAAAATTTTTCCAGCAATAAAAGTTTCTACGACTGAATTATCGGCTACATCATCCGCTGCTCGATAAGAGCGATGATAACCTTTCTTATCAGTACCATATTGACCGCGCACAAAATAGCGCTCAACTTCTTGAGCTGAATATAACTGTAATTGCGAGAATAATTTGACTTTTTGTTGGTGCACTGCATCAGACGTAAAGACCGACGGCTGATCCATCGCCAATAACCCCAAAATTTGTAAGGCGTGATTTTGAATCATATCACGCAAAGCACCAGCTGTTTCATAATAACCCGCACGTTCACCCACACCCAAGGTCTCAGCCAAGGTAATTTGCACATTATTAATATACTGCTTATTCCAAACAGCTTCTAACATCGGATTCGTAAAGCGCAGAATCGGCAAAGCCTGAACCATTTCTTTTCCCAAATAATGATCAATACGGTAGATCTGTTTTTCTTGGAAAGTGGCTGCAATACTATCGTTTAATTCCTGTGCGCTTTTTAAATCACGCCCAAATGGCTTCTCGATGACCAAACGGTTAAAACCCGTCGCTGTTAATAAATGTTCTGAATTAATATGTTGTGCCACCACTCCAAAAAACTTGGGCGCAATCGCCATATAAAAAATTTGATTAGCGCCAGTTTGATATTTTTGATCTAAACTAGATGCCAATTTTTTTAAGGCAACATAGTGTTCGGCATCATTAACATCATGTGATTGATAATAAAAATGTTGTAAAAATTGATCAATCTGGTCTTGATCGGCAGTTTCATCAACAATTGATTGTAAAATCGTTTGCCGAAAATATTCGTGGCTCCAAGCCCTTCGCGCTGTACCAATTACTGCAAAATGCTGTTTTAAATAACCTTTTAAATATAATTTAAAAAGCGCAGGATATAATTTACGGTGTGCTAAATCACCTGAGCCACCAAAAATAATAAAAATAACTTTTTGTTCCTGCATTATTCATACCTCACACATCGTAATTTTTGTTTTTGGATTGTAGTTATATAAAAATTATCCCAGCATAATAATTACAACCAATTAAAAACCGTCTTCAAACTTAACTAATTGCAGCTAACAAAAAGAGGCTGGGGCAATAATTATCATGTTCTAAACTAACTAAACATTGATTAATTATTGTACTCCAAAAGTCTAAAATTTGTGGCAAACTTACTCAATTATCGTTAGTTTTCAAATTTCAGCGACTTTTGTCCCAACCTCTTCAAAACTCAAATTATTTATCTGCTGTTTCAGTAGTAGTGTCGTCATCCGCTTGACTAGAAGGAGCAGCATCGTCACTAGCCGCTTCATCTGACTTTGCTGGTGCTTTAGTTTCTGTCTCAGCCTTAGCTGTTGTCGCTGATTTAGTTGCGGCTGGTTTATTGACACTTCTAATCGCTGAACGATTAAACGTTAAATAAATTCCATCGCAGTCGATCACGATGGTTTTTTCCGCATCATTAATCGTATCAATCGTTCCGTAAAGGCCACCGATGGTGACGACCGGATCACCAACTTTTAGTTGACCCAACATTTTTTGACGTTGTTCTTGTTGCTTTTTTTGTGGGCGCCACATCGTAAAATACATAAATACAATTAAAATGACGAAAAAGAGTAACAACATCATGTTACCACTACCACTTGCTTTAGCTGCCAATAAGTTCAATTGCTCCACCTCTAGTTTGATTTTACTACTATTCTAACAAACAATCCTTGAAAACACAGTAACTCATTAAAAATTCTTTGCGTTTTTTTCATTAAAGCCGTACTGTTCGAAGACCTGTTGCTTCAAGTCTAATAAATTATCATCCCGAATTGCTTGGCGAATTTGCGCCATCAAATGCACTAAATAATATAAGTTATGATAACTTGTTAAGTGAATGCCAAAAGTTTCATCAACCTGCAATAAATGCCTGATATAAGCCCGAGAATAATTTCGACAAGCATAACAATCACAATTCGGATCTAATGGGCCAAAATCGTGTGCATATTGTGCATTTTTGACGACCAAACGCCCATTAGAAGTCATGCAAGTTCCATTACGCGCAATCCGTGTGGGCAAAACACAATCAAACATATCAATTCCGCGAATGACACCATCAATCAACGAATCAGCTGTGCCCACGCCCATCAAGTATCGTGGCTTATTTTCCGGCAAAAGTGGCGTCGTATAATCTAAAACTTGATTCATTTGCGTTTTCGATTCACCAACAGATAAACCGCCAATAGAGTAACCAGCAAAATCTAATGAAACTAAATCTTTAGCGCTTTGCTGTCGCAAATCTTTAAAGCCTGCGCCCTGCACAATTCCAAAAATCCCCTGCCGATTAGGATTGCGATGCGCTCTTAAACCACGTTCTGCCCACCGCGTTGTACGTGCAATTGATTTTTGCAAGTAATCATGTGATTCAAAGAAAGGCGGACATTCATCCAAGCTCATCATAATATCTGGGCCCAAATCATTTTCAATATGAATGGCCTTTTCTGGTGATAAAAACATCTTACGCCCATCTAAATGGCTCTTAAAAGTAATACCTTCTTCACTAATACCGCGCCTTTTGGCTAAAGAAAAAACTTGAAAGCCACCAGAATCGGTTAGTATGCCACGATCCCAATTCATAAACTGGTGCAAACCACCTGCTTCACGCACCAACTTAGAACCAGGCCGTAACCATAAGTGATAGGTATTAGATAAAATGACCGTTGCTCCGATTTCCTTTAATTCCTCTGGTGACATAGTTTTGACACTGGCTTGTGTCCCAACAGGCATAAAAATTGGGGTCTCAAAAGTTCCATGCGGGGTAATTAATTCGCCTAACCGGGCGCCAGTATGTTTTTCTTTTTTGATTAAATGATATTTAATTGGTTGTTCCATATAAAACTCCAAATTTCTGTATATTATTGGACATCGTACTGCACCAAATAACAACTCATTGCTTCAACAATGTGATCCTAACTTGGGTAATGAAGTTGGGAAAAATTACTTAGCAATTGAGTGCATAAAAATGTTCGTTTCTATTCACGATAAATTCTGTTTGCCTCAACTGATTTTTACTGCAAATTTATTTAATAAACATTGCATCACCAAAACTGAAGAACCGATATTGCTCTTTAACTGCGTGTTCATAAGCATTTAAGATATTTTCGCGTCCGGTAAAAGAAGCTACTAACATCACTAAGGTGGACTTAGGCAAATGAAAATTAGTAATAAACTCATCCACCACCTGCCAACGATAACCGGGCTTAATAAAGATATCAGTCCAGCCACTGTCTGCCTTAATTTTTCCGTCAAACTTCGTTCCAATTGTTTCTAAAGTTCGAATAGAAGTGGTACCCGTTGCAACAATTTTGCCACCATTAGCCTTAACTTCATTTAAAGTTTGCGCCGCTGCTTCACTCAAACGATAAAACTCACTATGCATCTGATGATCATCAATATTTTCTTCAGAAACTGGCCGAAAAGTTCCCAACCCCACATGTAAGGTTAAATAAACTAACTTAACACCCTTAGCTTGGACTTTCTCTAATAAGTCTTTCGTCCAATGTAAGCCAGCTGTCGGGGCCGCTGCTGAACCTTCTTCTTTGGCATAGACCGTTTGGTAACGATCAGGATCAGCTAATTTTTCTTTGATATAGGGCGGTAAGGGCATTTCACCTAATTGTTCTAAGATTTCCATAAAAATCCCATCATAATCAAAGTGCACCATCCGACCACCGTGTTCCAATTCTTTCGTAACCGTACATTTTAACTTTCCATCACCAAATTCGACAACGGTCCCCACTGGTGCTCTGCGTGCTGGTTTCATCAAAACTTCCCAGTCATCGCCCTCGGTATTATTCAATAATAAAACTTCTAAGTGTGCCTGCGTCTTTTCCTTAATGCCATACAAGCGAGCCGGTAAAACCTTAGTATTATTCATTACTAAAGCATCACCAGGATTTAAATAATCTAGAATATCAAAGAAGTGTCGATCTTGATATTCACCAGTTTGATGATCTAACACTAACATGCGTGATTGGTCGCGGTTTTTAATCGGAGTTTGTGCAATTAATTCCTGAGGTAAATGATAATCAAAATCTTCTAACGTTAACAATTTAATTTTCTCCTTTAGTTAATGGAATCCCTAAATGTTCATAGGCTTTGGTAGTCACCACCCGACCACGGGGGGTCCGCTTTAAGAAACCTTGCTGTAACAAATATGGTTCGTTCACGGTTTCAATTGTTTCTTGTTCTTCACCTAAATTGACAGCCATCGTTTTAATTCCTAACGGCCCACCCTGATACAGATTAATCATCATCATCAATAATTTGCGATCTGTCTGATCAAGCCCTTGATCATCAACTTGTAATTGGTCTAAGGCCGAAGCTGCCAAAGTTTGATCAATTTCTGCTTGACCAGAAACCTGCATAAAATCGCGGACACGCTTTAATAAACGATTAGCTACGCGCGGTGTGCCGCGTGAACGCCGTGCTAGTTCATGCGCACCGGCGCTGGTTACAGACACATTTAAAACCTGAGCGGAGCGTTGGACAATTTGCGTCAATTCGGCTTCATCATAAAAAGCCATGTGTTCGACAATCCCAAAGCGACTCCGCAAAGGTGAAGATAATTGGCCTGCCCGGGTCGTCGCACCAATCAAGGTAAACGGCGGTAATGGGTAGTGAATTGCGTGGGCATCGGAGCCTTGACCGACGACGATATCAATATAAAAGTCCTCCATCGCCGAATACAAAATTTCTTCAATATTTTTTGGTAGACGATGAATTTCATCAATAAATAACACATCACCAGCTTGTAATTCACTCAAAATAGCAACCAAATCACCCGGTTTTTCAATTGATGGCCCCGTCGTCGTTCGCAGATTGACTTGTAACTCATGAGCAATCACCAAAGCTAGCGTTGTCTTACCTAATCCAGGCGGTCCGTACAACAAGACATGATCCAGTGCTTCCTGACGCTTTAAAGCTGCTTGAATATAGACATGCAATTCATGTTTGACTTTTTCTTGTCCCAAGTACTGGTCCAAAGTTTGAGGCCGTAAAGATTGTTCAACCGCCGCTTCTTGATCATCGAGAATTTGATCATCAGTTAAATGATCCTTGTCAGACATCTAATCACCCCAGTTCTTAATGTAATAATTTTAAACCTGCCCGGACGTAATCACCCGCATTCTGGGCCGTCACTTGACTTAAAGCCGTTTCAATCTTTTGTAATTCTTTTTGAGAATAACCTAAAGCGGCTAACGCCGCTAAGCCATCAGCAAAGTCTTTATTAGCAGTTGCTGATGGTACATGACTAAATAAGTTAGTAGGATTGGTTGCCAGAGTTGTTTTGGGTAATTTATCTTTTAAATCCAAAACAATTTGTTGCGCCGTTTTTTTACCAACACCAGGAAACTTCGTCAGAAATTGCACATCGTCGCTCCCAATTGCTTCAATCAATCCCGAATGATCATCATCAGCCAAAATAGCTAACGCACTTTTGGGACCAATTCCAGAAACCGAAGTTAATTGTAAAAATAATTGTTTTTCTGCTAAGTCATAAAAACCATAGAGGGATTGATCATTATCACGAATAATTTGTTCAATATAAAGCTTGAGCGGTTCGTCTGTCTGGTAACGATAAGGGTTCGCCACCAAGATATGATAACCAATGTGTTGGACCTCTAATACCACATAAGTGGGATAAATCGCTGTAATAATTCCTTGAAAATATTCAAACACAATAAAACCTCACTTAAACCGTCTAGATTGATGGGGATCTTGAATTCTCTTAAACATCTTTTGGATTTCCGCATCACTAAAATGAATTAATGTCGGCCGCCCATGCGGACAATTATACGGATTTTGGGCTTGTGCTAATTGATCCAAAATTGCCTGAGCCTGAGGACGGTCCAAATGATGATTAGCCTTAATAGATAATTTACAGCTCATAGTAATCGCTGTTTGTTCTCGAAAACGGGCTATATTAATTTTACCGTCTTGCAAAATATAATCAATCATTTCTCGAATCGTCTTTTCTTCTTGCTCAACGCCAATCCAAGTAGGATGGCTAGTTACCACAAAACTATTTTGTCCAAACGGAGCAATCTCCACCCCCACCTGACGTAATAAATCTAAGTGTGCACTTAAAGTAATCGCCTCTGAATTAGCGTAATCCAAAATTAACGGTACCAATAATTTTTGTTGATCGCTACTAACTTGACCAATTGCTTGACTAAATTGCTCATACTTCACCCGTTCTTGGGCAGCATGTTGGTCAACCAGATAAAAACCATCACCACTTTGAGCTACTAAATAAGTTTCATGAATTTGTGTCAGGAATTGTAATTGGGGAAAAGCTGATTTGGATAACGACTGTTGTGCCACTGACTTGACTTTGGGTGTAGCATCCGACGCTTTTGGTGGTAATTGCGTCAGAGTGGCATCTTGTTGAGCAATTTGCTGCATTTTTTGATCCCATTGTTGTAGATGCTGAGGATCTTGAAAGATTTCTTGTAAATGCACTGCTCCTGGTTGAATCCAATTAGTCGTTGGCGTGGTCTTGGTAACAGATGGTTCACGTAAAAAAGATGTTGCCGCATTAAATGACTCATCAGTTTGCACAAAAGGCGGTCTTGGTTTGGAGGGAGTTGTTTTTAAAGCATCCGGAATTAAATTTAATTGCCCCAATGCTTGTGCAACGCTTTGTTCAATTAAATTAGCTAATTGTTGTTCTTTACTCAAGCGAACTTCACGCTTGGTTGGATGAACATTAACATCAACTAATAACGGATCAGTCGTAATTTCTAGAACACCTATAGGATAGCGCCCAACCATTAGCTTTGAACCATACCCCGCCAAAAAAGCTTTACTTAATTGATAATTATGAATATAGCGTTGATTAATTAACAGTGCGATATAATTGCGGTTAGCTCTCGTTTGTTCTGGCAAAGATAAATAGCCTTGAACCTGAAAATCAGCATCAACACCTTGACAAGCAATTAAGTCAGCTGCTACTTTGCGGCCATAGATCCCCGCAATAGTTTGTTTGAGATCGCCGTTACCAGAAGTTCGCACTAAGGTTTTCTTTTCATTGTTTAATCTCAACGCAATCTGGGGGTGACCTAAGGCTAGATGATTTACAACCTCAACTACTTTTTTTAACTCAGTATTTAAAGTTTTGATATATTTTAACCGCACGGGTGTATTGTAAAATAAATCGGTCACCACCACTGTGGTCCCCTTTTTAGCCGCGGTCACCTGTGGCGTTTGGAATTGTCCACCTGCTACTTGCAACAGCGTGCCACTGGCTCCATCAGTACTAGTAGTAAGCACGACCTTGGCAACTGCAGCAATACTAGCCAAAGCCTCACCCCGAAACCCTAAAGTCTGTACATTAAATAAGTCCTGGGTTGAACTGATTTTACTAGTGGCATGCGGTTGAAACGCTAGCTGAACTTGATCTCTAGCAATACCATCACCGTTATCAACAACCTTAATTTGCGAAATACCCGCATCTTGCACTTGAATTTCAATTTGTGTTGCGTGTGCGTCAATTGCATTTTCTACTAATTCTTTGACCACGGATGCTGGCCGTTCTACCACTTCGCCTGCGGCAATTTGATTACTTAAAGTACTTGGTAATTCATGAATTTCTGCCATTGAATATCCCTACTCTAATCTAATTTACAGCTAATGTTTACTAACACAATTGGCTTGCAAAACTTCTCAGCAGTTAGTATTGCTACTACTTAATTTTTGAACAACTTTGATGCAGAAAATTAATGTAATTTGGCTTGTAATTGATACAAGAAATTTAACGCCTCTAATGGCGTCATATTCAACACATTAGCTTGCTGCAATTCTTGTAATAATTCTTGATGAGTAGCATCACTTTCTGAAAATAAAGATAATTGTTGCTCCACTGGGGCTTCTTGTACCTGATTAACGACGGGTTGGACTGCTTGGGAAACTGGTGTTTTTTGTAAATTAGTCGGTTTGTGTTCCAGATTATCTAAAATCTCTTGTGCCCGCTGTAATAGATCAGTCGGCAAACCTGCCAATTTTGCAACATGAATTCCGTACGACTTATCAGCGGGACCTGCTAAAACCTTATGCAAAAAGACTAATTGCCCATTTTCTTGAGTTGCATCCACGTGTACATTCGTTACCGTGGTTAAATCTTGAGCTAATTGGGTTAATTCATGATAGTGTGTGGAAAACAGCGTTTTGGCATGAACTGTTTGATCTAAATACTCAATAATTGCCTGTGCCAAAGCCATTCCATCATAAGTCGCCGTTCCCCGCCCAATTTCATCAAAAATAATCAAAGAATTACTCGTCGCGTGCTGCAAGGCATCATTGGCTTCCATCATTTCGACCATAAAGGTGGAATTGCCCGCAATTAAATCATCAGCGGCACCAATCCGCGTAAAAATCTGATCAAAAATCGGCAGCGTAGCCGCATCGGCGGGAACAAAACATCCAATCTGCGCCATAATGACAATTAACGCCGTTTGCCGCATATATGTGCTTTTACCAGACATATTAGGACCTGTAATTAATAAAATATCAGTTTGATCGTTCATCTTCACATCGTTAGGAATATAACTATCACTACCTAATACTTTTTCAACCACCGGATGACGACCATTAACAATTTTAATTTCATGATTGTGCGTAAATTGTGGGCGAACATAATGCTGATCCTCACTAATTACCGCAAAACTTTGTAAAACATCCAACTGGGCTAAAATTTGAGCTAAAGCTTGAATTTGCTCAATTTGTTCTTTAATTTGTTGCCGAACTTGTTTGAATAATTGGTGTTCTAGTAACGTCGATTTTTCTTCTGCTTCCAAAATCAAACGTTCTTTGTCTTTTAATTCCGGCGTAATATAGCGTTCTGAATTAGTTAATGTCTGCTTGCGTTCATAGCGATCCGTGGGCACCTGGGCTTTATTCGCATTAGTTACTTCAATATAGTAACCAAACACCCGGTTAAAACCAATTTTTAAGTTCTTAATGCCTGTAGCTTGTTGTTCATCTGCTTGTAGTTGAGCAATCCAAGCCTTCCCATTCGTCATCGCACTGCGGTATTGATCAAGTTGTTGATCGTAGTGATCACGAATTAAGTTACCTTCCGTCACAGAAATTGGCGGATCATCAACAATCGCTTGTTGAATCAATTGCACAACTTCCTGACATTCTGGCATTTTGGTTAACAAATCATCTAGTAACGGATCATGTAAATCTAACAAAGTTTCCTTAATTAAAGGAACTTGCTGTAAAGAAGTTGCCAATTGAATCAAATCGCGCCCATTAACATTGCCAAACGCAATTCGCCCGGCTAAACGTTCCAGATCATAAACCTTCGTTAAATAATCTTGTAAATTGCCCCGTTGAAAAAAATTATCCAATAAAATTTGAACTAAATCTTGACGCTTTTGAAGAAGAGCTGCATCTAGTAATGGGCGTTGCAGCCATTGCTTTAACAAACGGCTACCCATCGCAGTCTTAGTTTTGTCTAATAGCCAAGCTAATGTCCCTGACTTTTCTCCGGTCCTTAGGGAACGAAATAATTCTAAGTTACTTTGAACATTGTGATCCATTTGTAAATATTTACTAGTTTGGTAAACTTGGGCGATCTGCAAGTGCGCCAAAGAACGTTTTTGAGTTTCAATTAAATAAGAAATTAAATAAGTAATCGCCTGACGTTGGAGCTCAGACTGGACTTTTTGCGTCACAAAAGCTACTTCGGCGTAAGCTTGCTGGGGTTGCTCACTGGATACCAAAATTCCCATCTTTTTTAGTTGGTCCTGTTGGTCTTGATCTAAAGTGGCCGCAATCACAACTTCCTTAGAGCGTAAATTTAATAATTCATTTTGAACTTGCTGCCAATTATGAAACGCAGTTACCCGCACTTCACCGGTGGACAAGTCCGTATAGGCAAAACCATATTCTTGATCTTGAAAAATTACGGCCGCCAAATAATTATTCTCTCGGCTTTGATTCGGCTTATCTTCCAAACTAGTTCCTGGCGTAACTAATTTGATAATCCCGCGCTTGACCATCCCCTTAGCTTCTTTGGGATCTTCTAATTGCTCACAAATAGCAACTTTATACCCTTTATCTACCAAAACATCAATATAACTTTGCACGGCATGGTGGGGCACCCCACACATGGGAATCGGATCAGCGGCATTTTTATTGCGGGCTGTCAAGGTTAATTCTAGTATTTGTGCCCCTTTAATTGCATCATCGTAAAACATTTCATAGAAATCACCAATCCGATAAAACAAAAAAGCATCTGGATAATCCTTTTTGATTTTTAAATATTGTTGCATCATTGGTGTATCTTTAGTAGTTTGTGGCATACAAAACTCCTCTAGGCTAGGATCTTATTGATCAAATTAATTCAAAAAACAGCAACTTTTATTCAACAAACGGACGATCCGGATTAATTTGATACGCATGAATTTTATTTTTCGTTTCTAGATCAATTACGCAATAATTAATTTGGGGACGACCATGTTCCGTTAATTCATAACGAGTTGGTCTCTGTGTTAAAAAGCGGCGAATACTACTCTGGGCTTGAACGCCAATAATTCCGTCATAATCCCCCGTCATGCCCACATCTGTCAAAAATGCTGTCCCTTTCGGCAGAACTCGGGCATCATTGGTTTGCACATGTGTATGTGTCCCGACAACTGCCGCCACTCGACCATCTAAATAGTAAGCCAATGCCGCTTTTTCACTAGTTGTTTCTGCATGAAAGTCAATAAAAATTTGCGCTTGATCCGGAATTTGCGCCAATAATTGATCGGCTATTTGAAAAGGGTCATCAATTGCATTCATTAAAGCGCGCCCTTGTAAATTAATTACTGCTAATTGCTCCTGATTGACTTGTTTAATTGTCATTCCTGCTCCCGGAACTGCCCCAGGGTAATTAGCAGGTCGCACCAAATTATCATTCTGTTCCAGTAAATCATTCACTTCTGACTGATCAAAAGCATGATTTCCCAGTGTAATCACATCTGCTCCCGCTTTTAAAATCTTTTTAAATTGTTGTTCCTTAATGCCTCGTCCTTTAGCAGCATTTTCACCGTTAACAATCGTCACTTGGGGGCGAAAATGTGCCTTGATTTGTGGAAGATATGTTTGCAAAGCTTGCAGTCCCAAATCTCCCATGACATCACCCACAAAAATAATTCGCATAAATACTTTCCTTATCTATTATTTAGCTACTTAAGACTTAATGATACCACTAAAACTTCTGCTAATTAATCTCATTAGTGCCGAAGTGTTTGAGAATTAATAATTGACGCAAAAAATCCGTGTGATTAAAAAAAAGACATTTCCGAAGAAATGTCTTTTTGATTAACAATCAATATTAATTACATCATACCGCCCATACCAGCATTAGGGTCAGCTGGTGCTGCAGGAGCAGCAGGTTCAGGCTTATCAGCAACAACAGCCTCTGTTGTTAAAATCAAAGCCGAAACGCTGGCTGCATTTTGTAAAGCAGAGCGAGTTACTTTAGTTGGGTCAATAATTCCAGCCTCAACCATATTTTCCCACTTGTCAGTTGCGGCATTATAACCAACTTCATTATCTTGTGCCTTCAAATGTTCAACAATGACAGAGCCTTCTTTGCCGGCATTTTCTGCAATTTGCCGAACTGGTGCTTCTAAAGCCCGCTTAACAATGTTAATACCAGTTTGCACATCGCCAGTTTCGCTTTCAGCTAATTTAGCAACAGCTGGAATGACATTCATCAAAGCTGTACCACCACCAGCAACGTAGCCTTCTTCAACAGCGGCCCGCGTAGCATTCAAAGCATCTTCAATCCGATATTTGCGTTCTTTTAATTCGGTTTCAGTAGCGGCACCAACTTTAATCACACCAACGCCACCAGCTAATTTAGCTAAACGTTCTTGTAACTTTTCACGGTCAAAGTCAGAAGTTGTTTCGCTAACTTGCTTCTTAATTAAATCAACCCGTTCATCAATCGCATCTTTAGAACCAGAACCTTGGACAATTGTTGTGTTGTCTTTAGTAACAGTTACACGACCTGCTTGACCTAATTGATCAATGGTTGTGTCTTTTAATTCTAAGCCTAAATCAGCTGTAATGACAGTACCACCAGTCAAGATCGCAATATCTTCTAACTGTTCCTTACGACGATCGCCAAAACCAGGTGCTTTAACAGCTACAACATTGAACGTGCCCCGAACCTTGTTCAAAACCAATGTTGGTAAAGCTTCACCATCAACATCATCAGCAATAATCAATAAAGCTTTGCCTTGTTGCACGATTGATTGTAATAATGGCAAAATATCTTGAATGTTGGAAATCTTCTTGTCAGTAATTAAAATGTATGGATTATCTAAATCGGCTTCCATTTTATCGTTATCAGTTACCATGTATTGTGATAAGTAACCACGATCAAATTGCATACCTTCAACAACATCAGAAGTTGTTTCAATACCCTTTGATTCTTCAATGGTAATTACACCATCATGGCCAACTTTTTCCATCGCATCGGCAATTAATTCACCAACTTGTTGATTGGAAGAAGAAACTGCGGCAACTTGAGCAATTTGATCACGGCCACTAACTTCGTGAGAAATCTTCCGCAATTCATCAACAGCAGTAGCAGTAGCCTTCTCAATTCCCGTCCGAATACCAACAGGGTTCGCACCAGCAGTTACGTTCTTCATGCCTTCTTGAATAATTGCTTGAGCTAAAACTGTCGCAGTGGTTGTACCGTCACCGGCAATATCATTAGTCTTTGAAGCAACTTCAGAAACTAATTTAGCACCCATATTTTCAAAATGATCTTCTAATTCAATATCTTTGGCGATAGTTACACCATCGTTGGTAATATTTGGAGAACCATAGGATTGTTCCAAAACAACGTTACGACCTTTAGGTCCAATTGTTGTTTTTACTGTATCTGCTAATTTATTAACGCCTTCAAGCATCTTAGCCCGTGCGTCTTCTGAAAATTTAATTTCTTTTGTCATTTTTCAGCCACCTCAATTATTATTTAATACTTTATGTTCTTAATTTCTAATTAATTACAAAAATTAGTCAACAATTGCCATGACATCTTTTTCATGCATTACGAGATATTTTTGGCCGTCATACTTAACTTCTGAACCAGCATATTTATCAAATAAGACTTTATCGCCTTTTTGAATGCTTAATTCAATTGTTTTACCTTCTGGTGTCCGTTCACCGGCGCCAACAGCAATAACTTCACCAACTTGTGGCTTTTCTTTAGCATTATTGGCTAGAACAATTCCACCAACTGTTTGTTCCTTTTCTTCATCAACTTGTACCAGAATACGATCACCTAATGGCTTTAACAAAGTAATCCCTCCAAATAAAAACATTTTTAGCACTCTTAGCACTCATCTTTATATAGTGCTAATACAAGTTCTATAATAACATGTTCCTTTCCAGATGCAAGTATTTCCGTTTAAAAATATTCGGAAAACTTACTTTTTTACAGTAGCACAGATTGCTTTGAAAACACATTAATTGGCTCAAAATCTAGTAATCTTCCTTTACTTTTTTTAATCAAAAAGTCGCCCGTAATGGACGACTCACTTGATTTATCAAATTTGGAGCATAAATAGCTTTCAAGCCACGTATGAAATTATTAGATAATTAATTTTGCAAAATAGTTTTCAAATTGTTGACCCGATTCAGCTATGACTAGCGGGGAATTTGAAACATACCATCCTTTTTAGCGTAAGCTTTACCATAAGTCATATCATATTCTAATAACCGATAATCTTTATAAACTCGTGATTGATCCCACTTAGCATTTTTAGGGCCGTGAACATTTTTAGCAGTTAACGCATACGTATCGTTGCTTACTTTGGTTCGATTCTGTTGGCCCGTACCAGAAATTTGTAGTGGTTTGGTCAAAACTGGAACTTGCTGTTGTAATTGTTCCAATAATTGATAAAACGGAGTTTGCGGATAGTTAAGTTGTTGCAATAACTGTAAGGACATATAGTTGGGTGAGAAGTAATTATAATGATGCGTCTGTAAAGGAAAATTAGCCGCCATCACAAACGGCGTTGCATGAGAATACAAGGTATTCTGATTGAAGAGATCATCATAAATACCATCACCAGGATAATGATCGCCATACATGACAATTAACGTTTTTTGCTTAGCGTGTTGATAATGTTGCACTAATTGCTTAAACGCTTGATCCGAATCGTGAACTTCTTGAAGATAAGCTTCTAATTTTTTAGTCTTATCAGCATCTCCGGCTACTTTATTCTGGAGTTGATAAGAACTTTTGGGACCTATTTCTGCTTGATAAGGCATATGGTTTTGCATCGTCAACATCAAACTAAATTGGCGACTAGACTTTTTTTGTTGTGCATAAAAGTTCGGATAGGCGGAGGCATCTGTATCATACAAACCATGTGGTGACTTCTTTAAATGCTGTAATTTCGATTGATCTTGGAATTTATGGATACCGATCGCTGGATAAGCTTGATTTCTACGATACATAGTGCCGGCATAAGGATGGTAGGCCTGTGAATTATAGCCAGCATCATTTAAATAATGCATGACACTCGGAAAATATTTTTTATTCGGTAAAATATCCTGATAGGGCGTATTGTTTAAAAAGTAATTGGAGAAACCTGTATTGGCTTCAAATTCAATATTAGCCGTCCCTCCACCAAAGCCAGGAGACACCATATAACCGCCAGCTTGTTGGACCGTAGGATTCGTAATCATCTTAGAAATATAAGGCATCGGATTTTTATTGCCAACAAGGGGATACCATTTCTGTGTCCGTAAAGGATTGGTTAAAGATTCATTTAAAATATAAATAATGTTAACTTTCCCAACTTTTTTCCCTTGATTGGCTTTAACCAAACCTTTTTGATAACGTTTAGTAATTTGCTTCATAGTCGCCGCGCTATAATTAGCAGGCTTAATCATTGGCGTAGAATGGGCATTAAAGACAAAACCAATTAAAGTACCCCGATTACGATAATTGGCCAATTGTGAACGATCAACATTAGTAATATTATGCTTCGCCAATTGTTTAGAAGCAAAAGAGCGCGTATTTCCTGCTTGTGAGAACAAGCTTAAAGCTATTATTGCTAACACCAAAAAGCCAATTCTCAACGGCCACAGCACCCGATGATTTTTTAACCACAAGCCTTTGGTAACTTTGTGTAACAGGTAGGCCGCTACAAGTAGTAATACAATGCCAATGGCTAAAAGTAATAATGATTGCCAACTGACCATTTTAATTAAACCACCAGCTTGACCAGCCATGTTTAAATCATTAGGTAACAATGGTTCAGAACGTGAAATAATTTTATTAAAGTCCACATATAAAATAATACTAAAAATAATGACGCTCAGGGATATTCCCCACCAATAATCACCTAACAGCGCAATTAGCATCGTTATAATAACTACTAGGCAAAACCAGTTGATTCGCGTGACGACAGGATTATTCTTAATTTCCCAGAACATCTCATGATAGCCGTGTGTCAAACTACCGGTTAAAGCTAGTTGAAATTCAAAATAAAATCCGTAAGCAATTAAACACACTAAAAGTACTTGCAGTAAAAAATACATAAAGCGTTTGACAGTTAGATTATGCACAATAAATCCTCTTTCGACTTAAATTAATACAGTTTTAAATTTTAGCACAATCTAATTTAGATAGGTATATTACTAGCATAATTTGCCGATAAGTCAAAAGCAGTTAAAATGCGGTATTACAAAAAATATTAAATTAAATATTTAAAAATGAGGTTGTAACTAGCAGCTAAATTGCTTTTGTCACAACCTCATATTAAGTATTAAAAAGTCAAAACAAAAAATTTCGTAAATTAAACAAATATTCTCTGCTGATAGTGACTTCAAAAGTCAAAAATCTGTGTTTAACTTCTCAAAACTTTTTGTCCCGACTCTTTTTTGAATATTAATCGACCTTGTCAATTGCTTCGGAAGCAATTATTTGGAGATTTTCCCCTTGAAATTGCCAAGCAGTAATTGGCGCCGGAATAATAAAGTGATCACCTAACTGTAACTCGTAGGTTTTCCCAGCAATCACTAGCTGTCCCGTTCCGGAAATCACGGAACATAAGGTGTAAGCACCCAACTGATGTTGCAAACTTAAAGCATCATGTTGCACTTGTAAGCCCCACACTGCAAAGTATGGCGAAACAGGTGGTTTCACATAAGTGGTGATGGAACTAGCACCAAATTGCTGGACCGCTTGATTAAGTTTTGGTGTTTGGAAAGGAACAGTAATCGTATCTAGAGCCTGTTTTAAATGCAGTTGGCGTTTTTGACCGGTAGCTTGTTCAATACGATCATAATCATACAAACGATAAGTAGTATCACTACTTTGTTGTGTTTCTAAGGCAATAATTCCTTGATTTAACGCATGAACACACCCACTAGGCACAAAAACAAAATCTCCTGTTTTGACTGGCATTTTTTTGAGCAAATGTTCCCAGTCTCCCGAGTCAATCAGTGCTTGTAATTCTGCCTTAGTTTGCGCATTATGTCCATAAATCAAATAGGCACCAGGCTGGGCATCAATAATATACCAACACTCCGTTTTGCCTAGCTCACCTTCATGTACTTTGGCATAAGCATTATCTGGATGCACCTGGACGGATAAACTAGCTTCCGCATCTAAAATCTTAGTCAATAAAGGGAAAACTTTTCCTTGCGGGTAGCCAAACAGCTCTGGTTGTTTTTGCCATAGTTGGGCTAAATCTTGCCCAGCAAAAGGTCCATTTTTAACAGTTGATAAACCATGCGGATGAGCAGAGATGGCCCAACATTCTCCCACTTGACCATCAGGTATGCGATAACCAAAACGTTCTTGTAGCTTACGCCCACCCCAAATTTTTTTTTGGAAAGCGGGTTGTAAAAATGGTTCCATCTAATACCTCCTAATAAAAGCAGCCGTAATCAACCAAAATTACTACTAACTTACCGCAAAATTCTCGCCTTACAAGCTAAAAGGTGAATCAAAAGTTAAACATTTAATTTAACTATAGTTATCTAAGAAATAAATTAATGTTTGTAATTCATTCGCTAAATCAACATTGTGCACGCGCACAGAATTAGGAGTTGCCAATCTTAACGGCGTAAAGTTCAAAATACCCTTGACGTTGGCTGCTACCAGTTCATCAGCGACCTTTTGTGCACTGATGACTGGTACTGACAAAATCACAACATCAATCTGTTCATCTGCTAAACGTTGTTCTAAAGAATCGACATCATAAACTTGCACACCATTGACAGTTTGGCCGATTAATTCCGGATTCTGATCAAAAGCGGCCGTAATCTTAATATTGTTCGTCTGTGAAAAGTTATAGTTTAATAATGCACTACCTAAGTTACCTACTCCGACCAACGCTACTTTCGTCGTTTGACTTTGGTTAAGTAACTTTTTAAAAAATTCCAGCATTGGTTCAACTTCGTAGCCGTAACCCCGTTTACCTAAAGAACCAAAGTAAGAAAAATCACGCCGAATCGTCGCACTATCCACTTGAACAGCTTTAGCTAATTCTGTTGAGGAAATCTTTTTAGTATTGGAATCATTTAAAAATTGAAAGTAACGATGATACAACGGTAAACGCTTAATAGTAGCATTTGGTATTTTGTATTTTGTCATGGTTAATATCCCCTTGTGAACAAGTATAATTGATACTTTCAGTATCTACCTTTTAATATCACAATGTCAAGTAAATAAAATCACAAAGTTATTACCTTGAAAATTAACCATTAATTTTGATAAAAGTTGCCATCTCATACGGTGCTAGTTGTTGCGCGTCTGCTTGTAAAGACTGAACTTCTTCTAACGCATTGGTTCGTTGAAAACCAGCCGCTAAGAATTCCGTTAAAGCAACCGTTTTATTCGCTTGATTACTCAATCTAACCACAATCGCATTCTGAATTGTATAAGCACAGTAGAGAGCCGTAATCGTTACATCCGGATCCAACCGTAAGAAAGTCGCTTGGCGTGGTAACTGAGGTAATGATTTATCAAATTCAACATCCCAAATTTTATTATCTAACCGATTGACAAATAAATTCAGTTTTTGTAACTGGTAATTAACATTGGGGGCCAACCAATTTTCAGCAGTCCGTGCTAACTGATTCTCGTCTAAGTCTGCAACTGCCACTAATCCAAACGCAAAATGATTTAAGCCGATTTCTTCAGCTAGTGGTGTTGGCGTCATCTGATGACCGATACTAGTAGTGTCGCCCGAAGCTCGCCCAGGGCGCCACAACAAATTGGGTTTTCCTAATTGACCCGTAGTGGCTAGTAAAGTGACGGCAAAGCTTTGATCCAATAATTCGTATTCTTTCATGCCGCCACTTAACAAAAACAAACCTTGCTTGGGCTCATACATGCCCACAACTTTATCAAAGTTATAAAGATTGACCGGTTTTTCAACAAACTCGTCTTGCCAATTATCCGCAATAGGCAAATTAGTAGTGGTTCGAAAACCGCCTTGGATTTGCGCCCACGCCTGTGAACTTTTGATACCCGTGTTAATCTTTAATCTCAAGCGATGATCTAAAGCTTGGTTGTCAATAATTAATTGACCATCTAGCACCGAAGAACTTGTTGCTAAACTTAAAATAATTTTGAAGTTCACGTCAATTAATTGTGGATGGTCCTTTTGCCTTTCAGCTAAAGATTTAGGTAACTGCCAAGTACCTTGAACCGTCATAGTTTGTAAATTAGGAGCAGTCTGCACTTGACATTGTCCAGTTAACGGCAAGCTGACTTCTTGTTCCTGCGGTAAAGGCGAATAATCATACGTATCACCATCATTGCCCGAATCTAAAATTTCTAACAGCTGTGGATAAACGTGACCTTGCGTTTGAGCAGTAAAGCTTGTTCCTGTGTATTGAACTTGCCACTTTTGATTGTTAATGGACACAGATGAACTATCTTCTAAAGTTGCTAGCTCCGTTGGAGCTACTTGATAAGAAACCACCTGATAGCCTAATCCTTCATAGTGCATCTTTAACCGAACCGTCAATCGATAATAGCCCGGCTCATCTTTAAATTCAAAACCTTTGGCGGTTTGTTGCATAATATGCTCACGTTTAGGGACATAAGTTGCACGAACTAGAACAGCTTGATATTGTTCAGCAAATTTCACTTTTTTACTAGTCGTTAAAAATTCTACTTCTTGATAACCATCAAATACCCGTGGTGAAGTATTAAATAGTAACAATTGATTACTATCCAGATTTAAACGTTGCGCTAAGCGCTTCTTAATATAATTTTCAATTCCGGCAGCAAGTTCGAAACCTTCTTTGAAACGTTGCTGAACATCAACAGCAACATTATCCGTGATACTACCGCCTAATGTATCATGCGGTTGACACTTTAATAACTTTTTCCAAAGTTTTAAAACTAATCCGTTGGACACTTTGATTCCACAAGCTTGGGCAATAACCAGCATCGGTTCAACTCGGCGTAAAATTTGTTGTTCTAACTTGAAATTTTGACGTTTAAGCTGCGAGCGCACTGACCCAATCGTCCGATGCACCCGTGAATAGGTAGGATAACGTAATTCGCCTTGATACTGAGGCAAATCTTGGTGGCGCAATTGTTGCATAAATTGGGGATAACTGCTCAACACTATTTGGTGTTTACTATATTGATTTAATTGTTGAATTACCTGGGAAATATTATGGATAATATTCATCTGATCAATCCCCGAAGGAATTAAAACGGGATCATTATGACCATGTTTAGCTTCTAGGTCAATTCCTGGGTCTAATCTTTGCTCGACAAACTCTTGTAAATGCTGCTTCGAATTTAAATCAATTTGCCCCGTATAATAACCTAAGGGAAAGTTAGCTGCATAAACTTGGTTATTTCCCAAGCCCTGCCACTTAAAGTAAACTGAATCGACTTGTCGAGCAAAATTAGTACCCCGCCAACATATAAAATCTTGAATGCCGACTTGATTTAATAGCATCGGTAATTGTGCATTAAAACCAAAGGTATCAGGTAAATAGCCAATCATCATGGCCTGCCCAAAGAGTTGGCGACTGCCAATAATGCCAATCACTAAATTACGAATAATGGATTCACTATCTGGTATTAATGCATCTGTTTGGGTATACCAAGGACCAATAAATAATTGCTTGCGCAAAACCAATTGCTTAATTCTCTGTCGATCTTCTGGATGCAGGGTTAAATATTCCTCCACAATCGATAATTGCCCATCGAAAGTAAAGTTAGCCTCTGGATGTTGCTCTAACTCTGTTAAAACCTCACCGAATAATTGATCACTGAGAACTTGAGCATCTTGAGTTGTAAAATACCATTCGCGATCCCAATGAGTATGATTAACAAAATGTGCCGTTACCATATATTATTTACTCCCATATTTTTATTCAAATTCAATCTCAATATCTTCTTCGTCTGCTTCACCATCAACATCTGGCGTATTATTTTGGTTAAAATCAACGGCTAACGGCGCTAATATTCCAATAATCAAAGCGCAAGCAAAGAGTCCAATTAGATATGCCCACCAGTTAGTTACTGTTACTGCACCATAAATACCACCAACTGGTGGAATCTTGGCTTGAGCCCCTAATAAAATCGCAAGTGCGGGGCCCACTGCTCCAGCAAGCATATTAATGGGAATCAATTTTAACGGACTAACTAACGTAAACGGAATGGCCCCTTCAGTAATACCGATAAAACCCATGAACCAATCACTACGTCCGGCATCCAACAATTCATTAGAAAAACGTTTTTTATAAAATAAAGTAGCAAACGCATAGCCTAAAGGAATACCAGCAATCGCAATATTTACAATCATTGCCGGAGTATAAACTTTTTCTGCCAATAGCACATTACCAGCCATCCAAGCCGCTTTATTAATTGGACCGCCTAAATCAGATCCAATCATCGCTCCCATAATGATTGCTAGAGTCATCGCGCTGACCCCACTGTTACTCATTGCCTTAATCCAAGCGACTAAAGAACTATTAATCCAAGCCAATGGTTGCTTCAATAAGACACCCATTAATAACGCCACGACCATGGTCGATAAAAGTGGTACTACTACTAATGGCATAATGGATTCATATTTAGCACTGACACGGATTTTGTCATGGCACCATTTAGCAGTATAACCAGCTGCAAAACCAGCAACCAATGCTCCTAAAAACCCCATGTTGGAGCTAGAAGCTAAGGAACCACCAATAAAACCGGCGGCTAAAGCTGGCTTATCACCAATGGCATAAGCAATATAACCCGCCAAGACAAGATTAACTAAGCCGACACCAATCCAACCAACAGCCTCAATTTGACCCATGTAAAACCAAAAACCCGTTTTATAATGATCAAAACTTGTAATGCCAAATAATAAACCAATTAATTTAGGCACAGCTACGACTAGCGAACCACCAATAACTACGGGTAACATGTAAGAAATCCCCGACATTAAGTAGCCTTTCCACTGTGATAATAACTTTTTCATAATTTTCACCTCTGAAGCGTCACTAAGCTTTTTTCTGAGCCACTGCTTTCATCACTTTGTTAATTACTGCCTTCGGTTTTTTAATGCACATATTGATATCCACGCGAACGGTGGGAATCCCCTTAAAACGATCCATTTTTTCAATTTTTTGGTCAGAACCAATTAACAAGAACTTCGCACTTTGAGCTTCTTG
Organism: Bombilactobacillus sp. ESL1197; assembly: GCF_058107145.1. Lineage (NCBI taxonomy): Bacteria > Bacillati > Bacillota > Bacilli > Lactobacillales > Lactobacillaceae > Bombilactobacillus > Bombilactobacillus sp. ESL1197. The sequence continues at coordinate 710,574 of NZ_JBYLTY010000001.1, read as the reverse complement.
TTCCGTGATTTCATTTTTGAGACCCATAGCTCCTTGTTGTTCAACCTTGGCTGAAAGCTGCAGTTCTTGGGCGGCTTTCTCTAATGCTTTAGCAGCCATAGGGGTATGGGCTAAACCTGCGGGGCAAGAGGTAATTGCTACAAAATCCATAATTTTACTTCCTTTTCGCTTTAATTATTAGTTAAAATTTGATAAACATCTTGTACACTTTGACTAGCAACCAGTGCTTGGCGCTTTGGGGCATCAATTAATGAAGTGGCCAGATTGGCTAATAATTGTAAATGCTCCTGCGCACCATCTTGAGGAGCTAACATCACAATGATTTGTTGAACTGGTTGATCATCAATCGTTTGCCACTCTGATAACGGACTTTGGGTCCGAATAAACAAAATTGCTGATTGCTTAATCGCCTGAGAAAGCGTGTGGGGGATCGCAATCCCATCCTGCAATCCTGTTGAAGCCTGTTGTTCGCGCTCCTGTAGCGATTCATAAATTGCTTGTTCATCGTCACCAACGCCTAAACTAACTGCTTTTTGGGCAATAAAATGAAACACCTCAGTTTGCGAACGTAGCGGTTGATTTAAAAAGATTTGGTTCTTCGTCAAAATCTGATCCATCCTTATCCCTCCTTGATTGCAGTTGAATGTTGCAAACATTCAACGACCGTTTCGACATCTTGCGCATTTCTCAACTGCTTCATTTGCTTAGCATTTTGTGTTAAATCGTAGAAATAATCATAAATGTCATCTAAACTGTCCTTGACTGTATCGTTAAACGCCATAAAGAAAACTACATAAACCGTTTCCTTACCCCACAAAATTCCTTTTTGAGAAGTTAAAATACCAATGACCGGTTTCAAAACATGTTCGGCAGCCCCATGGGGAATAGCGTAAGTTCCTAAAGCCGTGGAAGCTAATTGTTCTCGCTTCCAAGCTGACTCTTGCATCGTATCTTTCACGTAATGATTAGCCACTAAAGCTTGCGTAATTTCTTGAATAGCAATTTGGGGGCTTGGTGCTGTTGAATCAACAATGATTGCTGGTTTAGCCACCAAATCCAAAAAAGTTGCTTTCAAATATTTATCGTGCCAAATCTTTTGGCTTAATTGGCGTAACAACTGCAGTTCTTGCTGATTTAACAGTGGACTAACTTGAATGACTACTTGTTGTGTCTGTAATTTAAGCGGAATCGTTGTTAAGATAATGTCGGCACTAACAGGTTTTCGTAATAACTCGGTCACCGATAAAGTCCCAATTACATTAAGTTTCGGTAACTTATCCTGAATTTTTTGCCGAATTAATTCAGCAGTTCCATAACCGGTACTACAAACGATCACGACACTAACTTCGCGCAATTCTTTTTGCTGCCGCTCGCGAAATGATTCCAAATGTAAACACAAATAGGCCACTTCATCTTCGGGAAAGCGAACTTGATATTTTTGAAAAATAGCATCTGCTAAAGTCAGAGCTTGATCAAAGGCTTGGGGAAAATTAACTTTCACTTGATGACGATACGGATTGTCAATTTTGATGCCATTTTTGATGCGTACCAAAGCCGGTTGTAAATGCAAAGTCAAGTTTTGAATTAATAAGTCATCATAGTTAACCAAAACTTGCTGTAACCAAGTCACTAACTCTTGATTAGAATTTTCACTCGCCGGACTAGGCAGATAGCCTTCTTCAATCGCTACAACATGCACATTTAAACTATTAATTTCTACTGTTGATAACTGGCAGTGAAATTCTTGTTCCACTAGCGCAACCAAACGTTGGGTATTAGTAGATATTGCAAATGAAGCTACTGTTTTGGTAGCTGGTGGTGCTTTTTGAGATTGAATTTTTTGAATCGCTAACGCTAAATGAATCAATAAAGATTCATACTGGTATTCACTAATATTACCGGGTAATTTTTGTAAAAATTGATTTAAAACCTTTTGCGTTCGATCCAAAATTTTCTTATCAACTAGCTGGCTCAAAGCTGGAGGGACTTGAAAATTGCGGGTGAGCCGACCAGTACTTTGATTTTGCTTAATCTCTTCGCCCCAATACATTTGAATAATTTGTGTCTGAAAATGGCGTAATTCAGCTTCAGAATTATTGAGCCTAATGCCTTGTTGAGAAGTACTAAACTGTAAATGATAATTTTGTTTCAGAGAACTCAAATCACGCTCTAAGGTACTGCGACTGACAAAAAAATGGGCGGCCAAGTCATCTAACAAAACTGGTTGCTGGGCTTTAACCAAGAACGAGACTAAATTAATTTGCCGTTCCACGGCATCATTGTTAGGATTCATTGGTGGAAATAAATTTAACAAGTCTTTGGTAGAACCTGTAAAGTAAATGCCATAGCCTTTTTTGCGAACTAATTTAACGCCGTATGGTTGGACAAATTGCTCAACTTGCTTCAAATATTTAGCTACCGTTTTGCGCGATAGGCCTGTGTATTCCATTAAATCTTGATAATGGACAACTGGTTTTGACAAAATAAATTGAATAATACTTTTTGTAATAGTTTTTGGTGAATGCTTTGGCGCCAAACGGATCACTCCTTAACTTTTACATTTTCATCATAATGTAACCGGCTTCAAAACTTAACTTCAAAAAAGTACACTTACCTTAGGTGTACTTTGTCGCTGATTGATTCAGAAGAAAATAACTTCAAATATTAATTAAGATGACAATTTAAGCTGGTTTCAACATTAGCTACCGTTTCAACGAACATTATTGACTAACGCCGTGTTAAAATAAGATTAACTAGAATTCGATTAGCCAAAATTATGTTTCCACAAACTTTTCACACAGTGATACTAATCTATAATATCAAGCAATAATTGGTGCATAATTTTAACAACGGATAACATCATCCGCCCCAAGATTCGAATGTAATTTAAACTTTAGGAGCTTAAAATTGTTAATTGTACAAGGACAAAATATTGAACGTCGTTTCGGCAGCGATGTTTTATTCAACCATTTAAATTTTCAAATTGCCGAGCAAGCCCGAATTGGTTTAGTCGGACCTAACGGAGCTGGTAAATCAACTTTATTAAAAATCATCAATCAAGAACAAGACGCTGACGCCGGACATATGATTTATCAAAATAATTTAAGTATCGGTTACTTAGCACAGAATCCCACCTTTCAATCCGGGAATACTATTTATGAAGAAATGGAACGGATATTTGAAAAAGTGCAGCAAGATGAACGTCAATTACGTTCTTTGGAACAGCAAATTGCACAACAGAGTAGCCAAGGAGCTACTCCTGCTTATCAAAAATTATTACAACAATACGACCAGTTACAAGTTAAATTTAAAGACGAAAATGGTTACGGCTTCCGGTCTGAAATTCGTTCGGTCCTAACCGGTTTTGGTTTTAGTGCTGAGCGCTTTGATGAACCAGCTTTACACTTATCTGGTGGTGAACAGTCCCGCCTAGCTTTTGCCAAAATGTTATTGGAACAACATGATTTATTAATTTTAGATGAACCCACTAATCATTTGGACATTGATACTTTAAATTGGCTCGAAAAATATTTACAAAGTTATCGCGGAGCACTGTTAATCGTGTCTCATGATCAATATTTTTTAGACCATACGGTCAAGGAAATTTATGCGCTAGAAAATGGTACTTTGAAACATTACACGGGTAATTATTCACGTTATTTAAAATTACGAGCTGACGATTTGGACTTAGCATGGAAAGCGTATAACAAACAACAAGAAGAAATTAAAAAAACGGAAGACTTTATTCAAAAGAACATCGTTCGGGCTTCCACCACCAAACGTGCCCAAAGTCGCCGCAAGCAATTAGAAAAATTAGAGCGGCTACCTCGCCCACAAGGAACACCAAACAATGTCCATTTTCAATTTACCGTGCATAAAGATAGCGGCAATGACGTCTTACAGGTCAAAGATTTACAAACCGGATATCCGGATAAACAATTAAATCAGGCAATTACCTTTAAGCTCAAAAAAGGCGAGCGCTTGGGAATTATTGGTCCTAACGGTGTCGGCAAATCAACCTTAATTAAAACGTTAATTAAGCAATTATCACCGCTTGCAGGTAGTATCGAATGGGGCACTAACGTCCAAGTTGGCTATTATGATCAGACTTTAAACCAATTAGATTCTACGAAAGATGTCTTGCATGAGATTTGGGATGCTAATCCGACTATGGATGAAAAAGATATTCGAACAGTTTTAGGATCATTTTTATTTCAGGCAGACAGTGTCTTTAGTACCGTTCAAGATCTATCTGGTGGTGAAAAAGCACGGTTAACTTTATGTAAATTGGCCTTGGAGCACAATAATTTATTAATTATGGATGAACCAACTAACCATTTAGACATCCAAAGTAAAGAGATCCTTGAAAAAGCCTTAAAAAATTTCGCTGGCACAGTCTTATTTGTTTCTCACGATCGCTACCTATTAAATGAAATTTCGACCAAATTACTCGAATTGCAACCAGCAGAAAGTACCATCTATCTAGGTAATTACGATTATTATTTAGCTAAAAAAGAAGAGAATTTAGCCCTTCAAGAACAGCAAACTGGCGCCCAGAATGCGGAACATTCAACAACCAGTCAAGGTCAACAGGATTATCAACAATCCAAGGCCCAGCAACGCGCCCAACGTAAAAAAGACCGAGAATTAGCAGCCTTGGAAACTCAAATTGATCAATTGGATCAACAAATTGACCAAATTAACCAGGAAATGTTACTCCCTGAAAATTTGAGTAGTTACACTAAATTACAAGATTTACAAGAACAATTAACTACATTGACTGACCAAAAAGAAACAGCCGAAAATCAATGGGAAGCACTACTAGATTAACGGCAAAGAGGTTAATGCCAAAATATTCAGTCTTGACTAAAAAAATCCTAGCTGATGTTCGTTTAAGAACAATCATCGCTAGGATTTTTTGTTAAAAATAACTTTTGGATGCACTAAAAAATGAGACTTAATTACCAACTGTTCGTAATTTGGAGCTGATTACCAGCCAATATGTTGATCACCACTAGGTAATTCCACTTTACCAGCAGCCACATCTTGACAAGCTTGGTCAATGATCTGAAAAGCCTGTTGTAATTGTTCTTCAGTAATTACTAGCGGTGGCTGAAAACGCAAAATATTTCCCCGTAAACTAATCATAACCGCTCCTAAATCAAAAATTCGCGTAATTAGCTTCGTTGTCAATTCAACATCAGGCTGCTGGGTTTGGGGATTAATAATATCAATCCCTCCATTTAAACCATACATCCGTACTTCTCCAATAAAGTCATATTTGGCTTGCTCCTCTTGGAAAAATTGCTCCGCAATTTGGCCTAAATTGTGCGAACGTTCCACCAAATGTTCCTGTTCAATTACATCAATTGTTGCGTTGGCCGCAGCAGTCACCACTGGATTACCAGCTGTTGTATAAACATTAGCCGGAGCCGCTAAGGATTCCATGATTTCTTTTCGACCTAAAACAGCACTTAACGGCATGCCTGAAGCCAACGACTTGCCCATGGACATTAAATCGGGTTCAATCCCAAAATGTTGAATTGACCACCACTTACCCGTTCGTCCCATGCCTTGGTTAACTTCATCAATTGCTAATAAAATTCCATTATCATGCGCAAATTGGGCCACTAATTCTAAATATTGCTGGGGGGCTTTTACAATCCCACCATCACCTTGAATTGGTTCAATCAAAATAGCGGCTACCTCTTCAGCCGGTAAATAAGTATTGAACGGTAATTGAAATTCGTGAAACATCCGTTGCACAAAATCTGCTTCACTTTCGCCAGCTAACTTTTCGTGGCTGTCAGGATAAGGTACTCGAATGATATCTGGCAATAATGGTCCCATTTTCCGGGCCATGTTTAAACTAACACTTGAAACACTCATTGAACCGTAAGTAGAGCCATGATAAGCACCCGTAAAGCAGACAATATATGGCCTTTTAGTATACGCGCGCGCAAACTTAATAATTGCATCGTTAGCATCTGAACCAGAGTTACCCCAAGCAACTTCTACCGGTCCACTCATCGGCGCTAATTTAACCAAGCGTTGGGCTAGTCGAGCGGTAGTGGGATTGGCAAAATAAGCTGGCGTATATTCAATAAGATTTTGGGCTTGTTCACAAATAGCTTGCACAATGTGCGGATGCGCATGCCCCGTATTTGTAGCCGATGCACTGGCTAATAGATCAATATACTGGTGGCCATTTTCATCTGTTAAAATAGCCCCTTCTCCTTTTTTAATTACTAAATTAAAATATTGAATTCGTGAAGCTGTGGCTAAGGCCTGACTTTCTGCTTGCAAAATTTGTTGATTACGATCAGTCATTTCTAATCATCTCTTCTTAATAATTAAATTTAAATTAGTTTATCATTAAAAATAAATTTTAGCAATCACTGATTTTCCCACAAAGTTTGCTCCAACTAAAATAACAGCTAACAGTTATGTCATCATAGCTGTCAACTGTTAAAAAACAATCATTTTAAATGAAATTTAAGCAATTAATTATTCGCCAACGTAACTAAAATCTAATCCTGGATCAGCATTCAGTGTTAAAGGACTAAAATCTTGCTTTCGATATTTAACATCCGCAAAAGCGCCAATCATTGCCGCATTATCGCCACATAAGCGTAATGGTGGAAAAATTAACTCAATTTTGGAATCAATTTCAGTCTGCAAACGTTCGCGCAAACCGGAATTAGCTGCTACCCCGCCAGCAACAATTAATTGCTGCGTCGGATATTTTTGTAACGCGCGCTGAGTTTTAGTAACCAAAATATCCAAGACATCTGCTTGAAAACTAGCAGCAATATCTTTTTTATTAATCTGTTCACCGATTTGATCAGCATGATGAATCGTATTAATCACGGCACTTTTAATACCACTAAAACTAAAGTCTAGATTATCTTCGCTCAGCATTGCCCGCGGAAATTGATAAGTAAGCTTGCCTTCGTGAGCCCATTGGTCAATGGTTTTACCAGCTGGATAATTAACCCCCAACATTCGACCAACTTTATCATAAGCCTCACCAACGGCATCATCACGAGTGTCGCCCAAAATCTGAAAATCGCCTGGTGCAGTTAAATAAACTAATTCTGTGTGCCCGCCAGAAACCACTAAAGCTAACGCTGGATACTTAATTTCACTCACTAAATTGGCTGCATAAATATGTCCTGCCAAATGATTAACACCAATTAATGGTAAATTATGTGCCCAGCTAATCGTTTTAGCCGCCATCAAGCCCACTAATAAAGAGCCCACTAATCCTGGACCATAGGTTACAGCTACCGCCGACAAATCCTTATAATTTACTTTAGCTTGTGCTAAAGCCAACTTTGTGCAATGAATAATTTGTTCAACATGATGGCGACTAGCAACCTCGGGAACCACGCCACCAAAACGCTGATGACTTTTAATCTGTGTCGCAATCACATTTGATAAAATTTCCTGGCCATTTTTAATAACTGCAACACTCGTTTCGTCGCAACTACTTTCAAATGCCAAAATCAATACGTCTTGATCCATCATTAACCTCTTCTCAAATACTGCAACCAGTAGCGATAAGAAGTTGAGTATAGCCTAGAATAAGGCCATAAGTTTTGGTTTTTAAACTTGAGGACTTATTCGTAGCTAGACGCAGGCTTCTGCTGCTGGGTGCGCTATATCAAACACTGCAACAAAAGCCGGTTAAAAGCTGAGGATTAACCTAAACTAAGATCTTAAGTCGGTCTTTGACTTGAGGGCTTAGTTGTAGTTAAGCGCAAGCTTTTGGCTTTTGGTGCGCTATATCAAACACTGCAACAAAAGCCGCTTAAAAGCTGAAGATTAACCTAAACTAAGGTCTTAAGTCGGTCTTTGACTTGAGGGCTTAGTTGTAGTTAAACGCAAGCTTTTGGCTTTTGGTGCGCTATATCAAACACTGCAGCAAAAGCCGGTTTAGAATTGCCAACACTCCGGTCACTTGCTTACAGATATTTTTGATTTTTTATTATATTTTTAAACATCTTGTACATAATCTTGCTGATGCTGAGCCAAATCAGGATGATCTTTCCGCCAGACTAATTCGGCTTGCGTTTGACGCAGATAATTCGGAACAAAATTATCTAAATCTGAAACTGGTGATTGAGCCAATCCCAAATCAACTAATGATTGTGCTTGTGGAAAGCCATCATTTTTAATTTGTGCCTGTGGTAGTTGCTCATTAATTAACCCGACCATTTCATTAGTCAACTGGCCCACAATCATAATCGGTTGTTTTAATGTCTTTAAGTTACTTAACAAATCTATTAAGCGCATATGACTTTCCTGCACTAACGCTTGAAGTTTTCCAGATTGCTGCTGATAAATACCCGCAAAAACGTTTAAATTACGTGCATCCATTAAAGCAACAATAACTCCTTGAAAATCAGACACATTTTGTGCTAAAACCTGCAGACCAGAAATGCCGACTAAATCCTTCTTTAAGGTCCAAGCTAACATCTTAGCAGTTGTTACAGCAATACGAAGCCCTGTAAATGAGCCAGGTCCTTGTGCTACAACAATTCGGTCTAAATCTTGAGGTTGCCAACCGGCTGTTTTCACTACTTGATCAATAGCTGGTAATAATTTAATACTATGTGACTTTAAATTCGTTTCACTGACCTGTGCTAAGACTTGATGATCTAAGGCACTGGCCACACTTAAAGGTTGATTAGAAGTATCAATGGCTAAAATCTTCATTACAAAATTACATCCTTATAATTATTCTAAATTCACTATACTTCAAATTTAGTCTTAATGAACGGTAAAATTACGGTTTTGTAACCATTTGAATAATAAAACTAAAATAATTGTTTGAATTGGAATAAAAACAATTTCTTTTATTCCTCGAATCCATAACATTTGACCAAAATTTAAATTTCCCAAAACGCAAACCCAAAGAGTATTTAACAGCCAATTAACAATGAGCGTCACTTCAATTGTGGTCATTAATAAGCGTTGACTAGTGGGCTGATTATGATACAAATTGATTCCATATAAAAAGCCAGTGACTACAGCTGACAACGTAAAGCCCCAAAAAAATCCACCTTGTGGTGGAAAGATAGTATTAGCGATAATATCGGCAATCAGGGCAGCTAACGTTGACTTAGCGGGACCAAAATAATAACCAATTAAGGCAGTAATCACAAAACCAAAACCGACTTTTAAAAAACTTGGCCCTAAGTGAATGCGACCGACAATGACTTGCAAAGCCGTTAACATCGCTAACCAAGTGATATTAAAGGTCCGATTGTTTAACTGTAATTTATTCATTTTAAGCATCTCCTAAAGGAGCTGCCACTGTGATCGTGGCGAATGCGAGAATAAAACCGCAAGCTATCGCTTTTCGTCCAGCGTTCACATTCCGTTCCGCCAGCACTTAACGCTTTATTCCCTACTCCAAGATTTTTAACTTCTTAACCATATCATAGATTCAAACAAACATGTTAAAATTACTATAATAATTGTAAAAAGAGGCTTAAACCGTGAATAAAAAAATTTTAGTTTTACACACTGGTGGGACTATTTCCATGTCAGAAGACGAGCAAGGTAATATTAAACCCAACGCCCAAAATCCGTTAGCTAATTTAGAACTGCCTAATTCTGATCAACTACAAATTATTTCCGAGGAAATTTTTAATTTACCGTCGCCACATATGACACCCAAACAAATGCTAATGTTAACCAAGCGTTTACGCCAAGCGGCACAAGAAGGCTTTTTTGGTGCCGTCGTCACTCACGGTACCGATACTTTAGAAGAAACGGCCTTTTTCTTAGATTTAACTTTAGATAATGACATGCCGGTCGTGGTCACTGGTGCAATGCGTTCATCCAATGAAATTGGTAGTGACGGACTGTATAACTTTCGTTCGGCGATTCAAGTAGCCAGTTCAAAAGCATCAATTGGTCAAGGCGTTTTAGTCGTCATGAACGATGAAATACATTCAGCCCGTTACGTCACTAAAACTCACACTACTAACGTCGCCACTTTTCGGACTCCAACTTTTGGTCCCATTGGGATTATCTCTGAGGGTCACGTCAATTATTTTCAAGAAATTGTTCCACATCAACACTTGCCAATTACCAATATTGTCGATCATGTTTATTTAATCAAAGCTTATGCTGGCATGACTGGCGAACTTTTTGAGGCCCTAGATCAAGAACAAACACAAGGCGTCGTCATTGAAGCCCTAGGTGCTGGCAATTTACCTCCAGCTACTTTAACCGCAGTTCATAACTTGTTGGACCATCATATTCCAGTAATTCTAGTATCACGTTGCTTTAATGGTATCGCTGAACCGGTTTATGATTATGAAGGTGGTGGTGTCAATTTGGAAAAAATGGGCATTACTTTTTGTCGTGGCCTCAATGGTCAAAAAGCTCGCATCAAATTATTAGTGGGAGTTAGTGCGGGATTAAATAATCAAGAATTACATCATTATATTAATAATTAACACTGCAACAAAAGCCGCTTAAAAGCTTAGGATTAACCTAAACTAAGATCTTAAGTCAGTCTTTGACTTGAGGGCTTAGTTGTAGTTAAACGCAAGCTTTTGACTTTTGGTGCGCTATATCAAATACTGCAACAAAAGCCGCTTAAAAGCTTAGGATTAACCTAAACTAAGATCTTAAGTCGGCTTTTGACTTGAGGGCTTAGTTGTAGTTAAACGCAAGCTTTTGGCTTTTGGTGCGCTATATCAAACACTGCAACAAAAGCCGCTTAAAAGCTTAGGATTAACCTAAACTAAGGTCTTAAGTTGGTCTTTGGCTTGAGGGCTTAGTTGTAGTTAAACGCAAGCTTTTGGTGCGCTATATCATACTGCAACAAAAGTTGGTTAAAAACTTCAAGTTAAAAGGCAAGACAATCATGGAAAAAATCCCAGATTATCTTGCCCTTTTATTTAGTGGTTAACTTTTGCTGCAACCACTTTTATTTTCACTAAGCTTTGCCAGGACGCTTAGCTTTTTCAACTTTTTGACCCATGACCATTTCGTCATTGTAGCCCCAGAACCAAGTGACAAGAAAGGCAACTACAATCGTGACAGCGCTAGCTAATAAGAATGCGTAAAAACTATGCAAGTCACCAGGATTTTTCGGGTTGAAGAAACTAGAAAAACCAATTAATCCACCTGTAAAGCCAAACATTGTTCCGTGCATTAAACCAGTAACTAAGCCACCAAAAGCGGCACCAATAGATCCAGAAATAAAGACTTTCTTATAGCGTAAGTTAACACCATAAATTGCCGGTTCAGTGACCCCACAAAAGGCACTAATCATGGCTGCAAAACCTAATTCTTTAATATCTGACTTCTTAGATTTAATCGCTACTGCTAAAACTGCCGCTCCTTGAGCAATCATTGTTGAACAAACAATCGCATTGATGGCACTTTGTCCGGTACTAGCAATCTGTTGTGCCACCAGTGGGACCACGCCCCAGTGAAAGCCAAAGATAACCAAAACTTGATACAAGCCACCAATAATAAAGCCGCCGAGCCAGCCAGAAACAGAAACTAACCAGTTGATTAAGACTGCTAAACCATTCGCAATCGTTTGAATAATTGGTCCAGTAATTACTAAAGTAATCGTAGCGACTATTAAAATCGTAATTAACGGGACAAAAATCATTTGTAGATAGGTTGGCAAAACTCGTTTTAACCATTTTTCACATTTCATTGCCAGCCAAGCTGCTAGAATCATTGGAAAAATTGAGTAAGTATAATTTAGAAATTGAAATTTCAACCCACCCAAACTAAACATTACTTTACCAGCTTTACCCCATGTCACTAATTGTGGATATGCTAAGACTCCACCAATCACTGCGGCAATAATGGGATCACTCCCCAAACGTTTAGCTGCACTAAAACCAACTAAAACTGGTAGGAAGAAGAAAGCTGAATCTGCCATTGCACTGACCGTAACATAAATGGCACTCTTCGTACTTAATAAAGAGCCCAATTGCGGTAAAGTTAACAGCGCCAATAAACCTTTAATAATACCCGAGGCTGCAATAACACCAATGACGGGGCTCATAGATCCCGTAATAAAACCAATTAAATTACCAATTGCCCGGGAAAATGGATTACCACCCGTTTGTGGCGTTGTTGCTGTGGTGGCATCGTCATCATCAGTCTTCGCTAACTCTGGAAAACGCTTTAAGATGGCATCAAAAGCGTTCGCTACCCCGTCGCCAATGACTACTTGATACTGGCCAGAAGCATGCATGACGTTTAAAATTCCACGTTGATTTTTCAAGATATCATCATTAGCCTGAGATTCATCTTTTAAATAAAATCGTAAGCGGGTGATACAGTGAATGACACTTTTAATATTGTCCACGCCACCAACGTTTTTAATAATAAAAGTTGCTAATTCATCATAAGATAATTTTTTATCAGCAGTAGCCGTGGTAGCTTTTGCTTTGAAGTAAGCCTTAGCTACCGGTTGACCTGATTGAACTGTAGCTTCAGTTAAATCTAAACCGTCTAAATAGTCATTGGAATTAGTAATGACCACAATAATTGTAGATTGTAAATCATGTTGCTTAATTGCGGCTAAATCCATTTTGGCCAGTGGCGCACCAGCTTTAATTTTTTGACCGGTTTGAACTGCCACTTCAAAAGCTGAACCTTTAAGATTGACCGTATCAATTCCCATATGAATTAAAACTTCTAAGCCACTAGCTGTCGTAATACCAATTGCGTGCTTAGTTTCCGCAACCATCGTAATTTGACCACCAACTGGTGCTACCAGTTGACCATCAGTTGGCTCTAAGCCAAAACCTTGGCCCATGATTCCCTGACTAAAAACAGGATCGTTTACTTTACTTAAAGCAATGGTTTGACCATTGGCCGGAGCTAAAAGCTGCTCCTCTTGATTAATAGCCATAATTTTCCCTCCCATGAAACGCTTACAGGGCATATTTTAAACTTGTATAGACAAGTTGTCAATTACTTAATTACAGCCAACTACTTTGGCAGCAGTCAAAAGCTTTTTTAGCAATAAATTTAAGTAAGTAATTCCAGATCAAATTAATTTTTTTCTTTTTATTCTTGGTTTCTTTACTTGTCTAGACAAAAATAGCTATAATATAATTAATTATTGAAAGGACTTCAAAATGACAGAATCAAAAGCCGTGCTCATTGCCAAAGATTTGGCTTCTAAAATACAACATCAGCAATTTCCCGCCGGAACTTTTTTACCGACTGAAAACCAATTAGCTACTCTATACGGAACTGCCCGCGAAACAATTCGCAAAGCTTTAGCGCAACTCAACGACTTGGGATTGATTCAAAAGATTCGAGGGAAAGGTTCCGTCGTTTTAAATCTCGAAAAATATTCTTTCCCGATCTCTGGAATTACCAGTTTTGCTGAATTAAATAACTCTTTAAAAATGCACGCTCAGACTCAGGTCTTAACTCTAAAAAAGATGGCCACAGCACCTAAAATGTTTCAAGCAAAATTTGCGAATGAGTCTGCCCAAAAGGGTATCTACTTAGAACGTTTACGCTTGATCAACGATGAACCGGCAGTACTAGATTGTGACTTTTTATTTACTCCTCCAATTAATGACTTACCGATGTCCGCCGCTCAAACTTCCATTTACCACTATTTAGAACAAGAATTGGGTCTGGAAGTCTCTTACGCCACCAAAACCATTACAGTCGAACAGGTCACGCCACAACTTCAAGCAAAATTGCACCTTAATAACAACTTAGTCGTGTTAGTGGCCAGTCACAGCTTTTTAAGCGACACTACTTCTTTTCAGTTAACATTATCCTTTCATAATCCTAGTAAATTTAAATTTGTGGATTTTGCTCGAAGAAAAAAAATTAAACTTTAGGAGACAATTATGACTAATTTAGGTAAAAAAGTGATTTACCAAATTTATCCCAAATCGTTTTACGATTCCAATAATGACGGTATCGGCGACCTGCGGGGAATTATTCAAAAAATTGATTATATTAAAAAATTAAACGTCGATATGATTTGGTTTAATCCATTCTTTGTCTCACCCCAAAAAGATAACGGCTATGATATTGCCAATTATTACCAAATTGACCCGCTGTTTGGTACTATGGCCGATTTTGAAGAGTTAGTTGCTAAACTCAAGCAAATTAATGTTGATGTCATGCTAGACATGGTCTTTAATCATTGTTCCATTGAAAACGAATGGTTTCAAAAAGCCCTTGCCGGCGATCAAGAATACCAAAAATTCTTTTACTTACGTAAAGCTAAGCCCAATGGTCAACTACCCACTAATTGGCAAAGTAAATTTGGCGGTCCCGCTTGGTCCCGCTTCGGACAAACGGACTATTACTACTTACATCTCTATGATCCTACTCAGGCGGACTTAGATTGGCATAATCCGCAAGTTCGCCAAGCCGTTTATCAAGTGATTAATTTCTGGCGCAATAAGGGGGTCAAGGGGTTTCGCTTTGATGTCATTAATGTCACCGGCAAAGCTGCTGTCTTAGTAGATTCCAGTAATCCACTGCAAGAAAAAAGCTTATATACGGATACACCGATCGTGCATCAATACCTCAAAGAAATGAACCAAAATAGTTTTGGACAAGATCCCGAAGCCATTACGGTTGGTGAAATGTCGTCCACAACTATTCCAAATTCGATTGCTTATTCGAACCCTGATAGTCATGAATTATCAATGGTTTTTAATTTTCATCACCTAAAAGTTGATTATTTAAATGGTGAAAAATGGTCCAAAATGCCGTTTGATTTTATGCAATTAAAATCTTTGTTGACTCAATGGCAAGAACAAATGGATCAAGGCCATGGTTGGAATGCTTTATTTTGGAACAATCATGATCAACCAATGGCACTCAATCGCTTTGGCGATCCGGGCAAATATCGGATTAAGTCAGCGCAAATGTTAGCTACTTCGATGCATTTACTGCGGGGAACACCTTATATCTACATGGGCGAAGAAATTGGCATGATTAACCCTTCGTATTCATCGATGGACGATTATGTCGATATTGAAAGTAAAAATGCTTACGCAAAACTAATTAATCAGGGTTTGACTCCCAAAAAAGCCTTAACTATTATACAAACTAAATCGCGTGACAATTCCCGCACGCCTATGCATTGGGATGACAGCCAGTATGCTGGCTTTAGTCAAGTCCAACCGTGGTTGTTGCCCACTGATCAACAAACTATCAATGTCCAAGCCGAATTAGCACACGGAGCAATCTTTGATTATTATCAACAACTAATTCATTTACGCAAAACAGAACCACTAATCTCAGATGGACACATTCAAATGTTCTTAAAAAATGATCCGCAAGTTTTTGCCTACCGCCGTTACCTTGATAACCAATCACAGCAATTATTAGTTTGGGCTAATTTTTATGGTCAAGACACCACTGTTGTTTTACCTAAAAATTTGCAAAATAAAACGTGTCAGGTAACAATCAGTAACTATCAAGTCCAATTAGAACAACTGCCCCCGACACTGAAATTACAACCCTATGAAGCACTAGCCGTTAAAATTAATTTATAAACATTAAAAATACCAGCCGGTTTTTGTAATTAACAAAACTGACTGGTATTTTAATAATTGCCGAACTTGGGGGTCAAAAGATAACTTGTATTGGAGACAAAGATTTTGCTTCGCAAGTTAGAAGTTTATTTTTACCACCAATCAATCGGCAAAAGTTTTTTAACTAAATTGCTACATTATCAAACTACTTCAACGTGTAACTGACCATCTTTCACTAATTTAACTTTCAACATGAGTTTGTAAATCACTAATGAAAGCACTGCCGGCACTACCACACCCATAATCAAGTAAACTACCAAAGCTTTCGGATTACTTGAGGCGAGATTAATTGGCACAATCAATGAATTCAGACCTAAACCTGCCAAAGTATAACTAACTTTAAAATGAAACACGATCGTCGCAATCGGTGCGGCAACCACTGCCGAAATAAATGACGGTACAGCTAACATCGGATTGATTAACAAATTAGGAAATTGAATTTTTGGTGTAATAAAACCTTGCGCAATATTGGCACCTAAATTATTTTGCCGCCAAGAAATCGCTAAAAAGCCGACAAATTGTGCAGTTGTACCAATTAAGGCCGCCCCTGACGAGAGTGGATCTAACATGACTGCCACTGCTAAGGCTGCTGAAGAAGCTGGCGTCATTAAAAATAGCGACCAAGCAAATGAGACACAAATAGAACCTAAGAGTGGATTAACCTGCATTGATTGAGCAATGAATTGACTCAACCAATTTAAGGCCGGTGTCGTAACACTTGCCAAACCTAAACCGGAAATCGTCCCCACTAACGTTGCACTTAATGGAACCAAGATCATATCTAATGGTGTTTTACCGGTTAAGTATTTACCAACCAAAGCGGCAATCAATCCGGCAGCAACCGCGCTAATTGGTTGTCCTGAAGTAAAAATTCCCGAATGGGCCGCTTCCACCAACATATTGCCAGTGGGCGTCACCCCTTTCATAGCACTACTTGTGAAATAAACCGCATTCGCACCAATTGTCGATGAAATCATCGAACTAAACATTACTAACGAGTTCGTTCTTAATTGAGTTGCAATAACCGCCCCAAAAGCAGGAGCTAACATCCACTGCGCAACGGCTCCAACTTGGTAGAGGGCGTGCCAGTGTACAAAATTAGCAATGGATTGAATCAACAAGCCCACACCTAACATTACTAAGACCGCATTCGATACCCCCGCAGATACTGTATAGACATAATCTTTAACAGTCATCTTATGTTCTTGTTGCACTGTTTCTTCCATAACTAAACACTCCCCATCTCTTCAATATCAACTTGCATCCATTGACTAAATTAAAAATTATTAATGATAACATTCAAATCTTCCTGCGCAGTTTTTACCAAGAGTCAAAAAAAGCCCTTTTAAAGAGTAAATGCTCTTTAAAAGGACGTCAGTTCACGCGGTACCACCTTTTACTAAACTTATCCGAACTAACCAACTTGATCAGAGTCAACTAATTCGCGGCAGTGATAACGGCTGCTTTCCGGTAAAACTTAATTAATTTTCAGTTAACAACTAAGAAGTGAGATTCACATAAGACCTTTCACCTGCTTGCACCTAACCAGGCTCGCTAATAAAGATGTTTATGCTGTTTGTCTTCCTTAACGTTTTTTAATTTTTAATTTAATTGTTTTTAATGATAACCAGAGATGTGGTGCTTGTCAACCCTAAAATTAATTTTTTGTAACTTTATTTAATAATTATCTAAGCAAGTCCTGATTTGCTTCATATCTGCTGGCGTGGTACGACAACAACCGCCTAACACTCCCGCCCCTAATTCTAGCCACTGCGGCACTAAATCTTTAAATTGCAAAGCATCAGCCGTTTTTTGCCAAGTTTTAGTCAGCGGATCATACGTATCTCCATTATTCGGATAAACAATAACTGGTTTAGTGGTGTTTTGTGTAACTGCTGGTAATAATTGCGCCACATTGTCTAAGGCGGTGCAATTAAAGCCTAAAGCTACTATTTGAGGATGATCAGCAAAATACTGCACTGCCGTAGCCAATTTGGTTCCGTCACACAAACTATCTTGACCATCCACACTAAATGATAACCAAGCACCAAATTGGGGAAATTCCGTTTCTAATAACTCTACCAAGGCTTGGGTTTCTGCAAAATTTGGCATCGTCTCAAAGGCGAACAAATCAACGCCCGCTTCAGCCAAAATTTGCAGCCGTGGTCGATGAAAGGCTTGGTACTGTGCTTTGGTTAGCTGATAATCACCACGATATTCACTGCCATCTGCTAAATAAGCACCGTAAGGCCCAATGTCACCCGCAATTAAAACGGGACGTTGTGCGGATTGTTGGCGAACTTCTTTAGCCAATTGGCCAGAGCGTGCAATCAAATCCTGCGCCGTTTGTTCACTATAACCAGCCTGCACAAAAGCCGGAATATTTGCTTGGTAACTATTCGTCGTCAAAACTTCACAACCAGCTTCTAAATAACTTTGATGAACCTGCTTAATCGCCGCGGGATTAGTAATTAACGCTTCCGCAGACCATAAAGTATTGTCAGTATCAACACCATTTTTCTCCAGTTCACCCGCCATTGAACCATCAATTAAACGGACTTTTTCTTGGAAAAATTGGCGGACTTCCTTTAATTTCATTGCCATTTCACTCCTCATTGCTATCAATTATACTTTAATGATATTATAATCTGTGCAAATTTAATACACAGAATAAGGTGTAAAATGTGAAAAAAACTCAAACTGATCTCAAAAGAACTATGAACCAGTATCAACTATTCATGATTTCGTTAGGCGGGGTCATTGGTACCGGACTTTTTTTAAGTTCTGGTTATACCATTCATCAAGCCGGCCCCATTGGCACTATTTTGGCTTATGCTTTAGGAGCGGTGATTGTTTATTTAGTTATGTTATGTCTAGGTGAATTATCTGTGGCTATGCCCGAAACTGGATCATTTCATGTTTATGCAACTAAGTTCATTGGACCAGCAACTGGATTTACCGTCGCCATTTTATATTGGTTAACCTGGACAGTCGCCTTAGGTTCCGAGTTTACCGCTGCAGGCATCATTATGAAGCAATGGTTCCCCCATTCCCCCACTTGGATCTGGAGTCTGTTATTTATGACTTTAATTTTTGTTTCCAATGCTTATTCCACTAAGTTCTTCGCGAATACCGAATTTTTATTTTCGAGCATTAAAGTCATTGCAATTGTGGTGTTCATTCTTTTAGGAGCTGCGGCTATCTTCGGGATTATTCCGATGAAAGGTTATACTCACGCACCACTCTTTCATAATTTATTTAAAGATGGACTCTTTCCCAACGGTTTTAAAGCAGTCTTTACAACCATGTTAACTGTTAATTTTGCCTTTTCCGGTACCGAATTAATTGGCGTCACTGCCGGTGAAACTAAAGACCCGGCTGTGGCTTTACCCAAGGCTATTCACACTACCTTATTTCGGCTAGTCCTCTTTTTTATTGGAAGTATCATTGTCATGTCCGCCTTAATTCCGTGGCAAAAAGCCGGCGTTAATCAAAGTCCGTTTGTCCTTGTTTTCAACAAAATGGGCTTACCGTTTGCTGGCGATATCATGAACTTTGTCGTCTTAACTGCCATTTTATCAGCCGCTAATTCGGGATTATATGCTTCAACGCGCATGTTGTGGTCACTGGCTCACGAAAAAATGATTCCTTTAAAGTGCGCACAAACCAATTCCCGTGGTGTTCCTATGATCGCTTTGTGCTTGAGCATGGTGGGCGGCGTTTTGGCTTTGATCTCTAGTGTTTATGCAGCTTCAACCGTGTATTTAGTACTCGTGTCTATTTCCGGCTTAGCCGTGGTCATTGTCTGGATGGCCATTGCTTTATCCGAAATTAATTTTCGCAAGCAATGGCTGCAAGCTGGCCACACTGTCGATGAATTACAATACAAAACTCCTTGGTATCCTGTGGTACCGTGGGCTGCATTTATTGCAAGTTTATTATCATGTGTCTTGATTGTTTTTGACCCAACCCAACGGCCCGCATTATTTTATATGATTCCCTTTCTCATTTTGTGTTATGCTGTTTATTATCTTAAAGAATGGCTGGTCAAACGCCAAACTAAACATTAACTAGTAATACTTTTCAAATATCAAAATAACCAATTAAATTGCTTAACAAAAAAAGTAATGCCCACTTGCATTACTTTTTTTATATTTATAATATTAAAACTTTATCTTTATTTTCTGATTAAACTAAATTTACTTACTTAATAATGAAGCCGCCGCTTGATCTAGTAAGATTACGACATCTGAATGCCGTTGCAACACACTGGCAGGCACGTCCTCAGTCACTGGTCCTTCAATCATTTGTTGCACCGCTTGCGCTTTGTCCGCGCCAAAAGCTTCTAAAATGATCTGCTTGGATTGCATAATCGATGCAATCCCCATTGAGTAGGCTTTCTTTGGCACCTCTTCAATGTTCTTAAAGAAACGCGCATTGGCATCAATCGTAGATTGCGTCAAGTCAGCTACATGTGTCGTTAAAGCAAACGAGGTCCCCGGTTCATTAAAACCAATATGCCCGTTACGCCCAATTCCTAAAAGTTGTAAATCAATTGGATTTTGCGCAATTATTTGGTCATACCGTTGAACTTCTTGGTTTGGATCTGTTGCTAAACCGTCAGGTAAATAAGATTGAGCAAACGGTTTTTGCTTAAACAAATGTTCTTGCATAAAATAATGATAACTTTGATCATTAGCAGGACTAATCCCCAGATATTCATCTAAATTAATGGACACACATTGTGAAAAATCCAAATTACTTTGGACAAGATTTTGATAGGTCATAATAGGAGTTGACCCAGTGGCCAAACCAAAAGTCTGAGCTCCCTGCGTTAAACTAGCCGCAAATATTTGTGCTGCCTGTTGACTAGCAACCACTTGATCCTTAGAAATAATAACTTGCATAGTTGATCCTCGTTCCTCTAAATAATGGTCTAGTCCAATTATAATTAATCTAAACCATTAGTCAAGTTGCAAGCTTGCACTACTGTTTATAATAACTTCAAAAAGATCGTCGCAATCACCACTGAGGCCAACGAAACTGTCGCAAAGCCCCCCACCAACATCTTGGGTAACATTTGATCTAACAAGTATTCATGCTGTTGCGGATCCTGCGTTAAACTATCCACTACTTCGTTGGTCAAGATGTAATCCATTGGAAAGCCGAATAAAGCAGTTAGTGAACAAGCAAAGGCCATTTGCCACGACATTTTTAAAGGTTTGGACAAAATAAACGAGATAATAAACATTCCCAATAAACCTAAAACAATTAACGTAAAAATCTGCACAATTAAGCCCAACACTTCCTGTGGTTTAATTAAACTCAATTGTGAAAATCCGTAAGCCAAAATTCCGTACATTAACCAATTATAGACGCCCGCTTGATTTAAAATTTCATCTTCTAAAAAGCCAATTTGATGAAAGATAACACCTAAAACCAAGCACCAGATACTGGAATTAATACTTCCGTGCATCAATTGTGACAACCCATTACCTAACAAAGCCACCAGTGCCACTTTAGCTAATAAAAAAGCCGATGTTTGATAAGATTTTGGTAGTCGCAAACGTTGCACCTTCTCGGCACGCTTTTCGTTAGTTGCATTATCAGTTTCAGGTTTCGACGAGAAAGTTTTTAACAGTCGGTGACCTTCTTGTTTTAAAACCAATGAAGTCAAAGGATAACCGACCAAAGAATGCATTACCATCATCGCAATCGGTAACGCTGATAAGGCAATAATTCCTTTTTGCTTGAGACCTTCGGTCATCAATAACGCGGCCACAATTCCACCAGTTAATGGAGGGATCGCCGCTATCACAGTATGCCAGTTAAACAATAACGTTCCAATCGTTAACGTTAATAATAAAGTTCCTAACACCCCACTAATTGCAATCAAAACCGCTTTCCATTGTTGTAACAACTTCTTTAAACTCATCATCGTTCCCAAATGGACTAAGATGAAGGACATAAACATATTAACCGCCGTATTCGTATATGACGCATTAGCTGCTAAATTTTTTGGAAAAAACGTCCAATAGCCAATTAAAAATAAAATAGCCGTAACAAAAATTGAGGGCAAGTAAGCATGAGTCTTAGTTGAAACCCACTCCCCCACAAACATACAACACATTACTGCCAAAAATGATCCAATAATCATTAGCACTTGACTCACCCTCTTCTTTCAATAAAAAATTAGTTTAATTTAATATTATTTAATAATATTTGTCAACGCTTTTTTATTTTCTGACAACTAAGTAGGATAAATCGCAAACTTTTCCAAATCATTTTTTAATAATTATTCAAACTAAAATCTTCAAAAAATCATCTTTCCTCTAAAAAATTTTAACGGTTATTCTTTTTCTTAAGCCATTTAATTCTCTGAAGACTAAAAAGTTTCCATCAAAATATTCTCCTCATTTCTTAAATTTGAACCAAAATAAAAAAATACCCGTCTAATTGCGGAGTATTTTTTTTAAAAGTATTCTTAGAACCAAACTTATTATTTTACCAAACGAATAATCCAACTGTTGCTGCCGACAAAAGTGAAACTAAAATTCCAGACAGTAACAAATAACTAATATTTTTAGCGATATAATTGTTTTTCTCACGATCAATCAAATCTTTAAACGCCCCAATAATCATGCCAATCGTTGAAAAGTTAGCAAAGGAAGTTAAAAAGACGGTTAAGATGGCTTGATAATGTGGCGCCAAATCATGAATTGTTTTCGTAACTTTACCCATGACCACAAATTCGTTCGTCACTAACTTAGTTCCCATGTATTGGGCAAATTGAAAAGCATCGTGGACATTGAGCCCCATCAACCAAGCAAACGGGAACATGACAATTCCCAACAAGTGTTCCAAACTTAACCACGGATTGATAATTCCTAACAATTTATCAATCAAAGCTGCTAAGGCCACAAAGGCCACAACATTAGCCGTAATAATTAACACTAATTTACCAGCGGCTAAAATCGAATCACCTAAGAATGAGAAAAACGGTTCTTTTTCATTGCTACCAGCTTCTTGGTCAGCGTCATTAGCTTGACCACCAACAGTGGCAATTGTATCCTCACTCGGAGTAACTGTTACCGGGTTTAAAACACTAGTAACAATAATGGCATTAATGATATTCACAGGAATCGCGGTCAACACGTATTGTCCGGGCACCATTTTGGTATAAGCACCAATAATCGAAGCCGTCACACAACTCATCGACATCATCGCAATGGTTAAATTACGTTCCTTACTCATTTGCCGTAACTGAAGACCTGAGACTGCTAAGGCTTCAGTATTACCTAAAAACATCATTTCTACAGAAAAGAATGATTCAAAGCGGGGTTGACCAGTAACTTTAGCTAAACCTTTGCCAATCCATTTAATGACCCACGGTAGAAAACCAATATAAGTCAAAATATCAAACAGTGGAACAATCAACAAAATTGGCATCAAAACACTAATCACAAAGTCCATGTTTTTGACATGCACCATGCTTGGCAACGCGAACGCAATTCCGGTATAAGCTACTTGAACAAGTTGATTAAAACCTTCCGCAGCTCCGGAAACAATGTCCCGCCCAATGGCAAAACTAGTTAAGAACCAGGCAATCACTAAATTGATGATTACCATGATAATTACTGACCGCCAATTAATTGCCTTTTTGTTTTTCGAAAACAAAAAAGCTACTCCAATAAAGACCAGTAAACCAATTGCATTAACAATTAAGTACATCGCTCCTTCACTCTCCTATATTATCAGTCTAAATATATCATTACATTTTTTTTCGACGGTGGCAACGGAACTTTACTACAATTTATACATTAGATTTTACTAATTTAGCCAAAATATCAAATTTAAACTATTTATTTTTTAATCATGCCGCTACTGTTTTCTCATTCTGATCTGACTTCACTTAAATGAGAAAAATCTTGGATTAGCTCAAAAATTCGCCATAAAAAAATTTTTCAACAATAACTTTTGATATAAAAAATTAAAGCCATTTCCTATAACTAATAAATTGTCATGCTATAATGGATGTGAATTTTTGCCGTATCAATTGGAATAATATATGGAGGTCTGCATGCAATTAACCCAGATTAAGCGATTTGCTAAAAATAATTTAAAAAACGATGTTAGTGGTCACGACTACTGGCATTTACAACGTGTTGCTAATTTAGCAATTACACTCTATCAGACTGATCACCAGTTAGACTCTACGACCAAAGATTTGCTCACGACGGCCAGTTTCTTACACGAAACAACTGACGAAAAACTGGTCAAAAATCTGCAGCAACAACAACAAACAGTGCAAACATTACTAATCACAGCCGGTTTTGATCATTTGCAGCAACAAGAAATTCTGCAAACAATTAATAATTTATCTTTCGCTCACAACCTCGCACACCACCAAAAATTGCCCGCCTGGGGATATTATGTACAAGACGCAGATCGCTTGGATGCTTTAGGGGCAATTGGAATTGCCCGGGCTTTTGCCTATGGTGGTAGTCACGAACAGGCCATTTACGAGCCAAATATTCAACCTATTCAGCTCACCAGCCAACAAACTTATCGTCAACATCCGACGACGACCATTAATCATTTTTATGAAAAATTATTGCACTTAAAAGATTTAATGCATACCGCTGCCGGACAAGCCATTGCCCAACAACGAACACAAATCTTACAAAATTTTTTAACTGAATTTTTTGCTGAATGGTCTGGGCAAAAATAGCAAAAAAAGCTGAGATAAAAAGAAAATACCCTTCTTCTTGTCTCAGCTTCTTTATTGAGTTTGCAGCAAACTCTTATAGATATTGTCTGGAAAAAAACTGCTCTAAAATTTTTGAAAACTATTTACCACAAGAACTGACCAATCTTTGATCCGATCACTGCTGGCTTTGAAGCCGTTAATTCTTGATACTGTTGTACTCGTGGTTTCAAAATTGTTTCGAGCGAATGTGCCGTTAAATCAGTAGTTTGCTGTTGAATATTTAAGACCCGCACGTTACTTTTCAGGTGATGCCGCTGGTGCCAAAAATAATCTAAATCTTGAGCTGGAATTTTGGCAGTAGTGATATTAACTTGCCGTTGTAATTGTGGCAAAGTTGTTTGTTTAGCTGCTTGTACCTGGTAAGCTAACGTTACTGTGTTGCCTGCGTCTTGAGCAACTACATTATATTTTTTAATGCGGTATTGTTGTTGTAATTGGGACAATACTGTCTTCAGATTATGTCCCATTTGTTGATAGCTCAAAGTAGTAGCTTTTTGCATCGTAACTTTAATCAAAGGATGGTGCACCTTCGTTTGCCAATTACCATGCCAGGTAACTTTACCTTGCGGTGAAACCACCGCCCTTAATACGGTCTGCGCCTGATTATGCTTGTTAGCGTATTTCATTAACGATCTTTTAGACTTCTTAGCTTCTTGCACATAAAGTGTAGGAATACTTTGGGCTTGATTGACACTGTGCGGTTGAGTCGAACGCCATGATAAGACTGCCAGCAAAATAAAAATAACCACGAGCGCCAAACCTAATCCTAAATTGTGCCCCCGCAACTGCGCATGCTCTTGCTTCATTGATCAACCTCATCTCTTGAGCGTTTTTGCCAGACAGCTTGCGCCTGTGCATTGACACCAATTGCTGTTTTAATCAAATGGTGGGTTGTTAATTGCTCTTGTTGGACAAAGCTCTGTACCATTTCCCCATAAGGAACTTCACGTTCATATTTAATATCAAATTGTCGCAAACGATATTTTAATAAAAACTCACGCCCTAATGCATCCATCATCCAGTCTAAATAAATCGAATTATTCACATGACCATTAACATCAATATCCGCAAAACGTGTCCGGTAAGTAACGGGTTCATTAACATATTCAATTAAATCTATCCGCGGAAACCGCCAAATTTCATTGGAGTAAGGACAAGCCAAGCGCTCCATAATTTGGGGGTCAATCGCTAACATCTTACGTGTTTGAATATCTAACATCACCCAATTACTGGTTAATTTAACTAACTGTTCACCAGCCATATTTTGCACAGTAAAAGTCCGATAACAAAAGAACTTATTATAACTGTTGGCTTGCGTGGTAATTTTGATTTGTTCATTCAGTTGCGGTAAATGGGCAATTTCTAGGTGATACTTAGTGACCACCCAGCCTAAACCTTGCTGCACCATTTGTTGGGAATCAATCTGAACTTGATGTAATTGATGCTCAGATACTAATAAAATTTCATTAAATAAACTGGATAAATTCATTTCACCAGTGGAATTAATATCGTAGAACGGAACCTTGATTTGTTCCGCAAAGATTTGTGAATTCATACTTTCGGCTCCAATCTGTGATAACTGTTATAAACTTGTTGACGTGATAACTGCTGTTGGTGAGCTACTTGCTTAATAGCGGCATTGGGCTTTAAACCTGTATCAATTTGTTGTTGCACTAAGGTGCGCACTTGCTCACTAGATAATGCTTCATGACTAACTGGCTCTACAGTTCTCCCAGCAACAATGATAACATACTCACCACGCGGCTGATGGGTTGTGAAATAGTCCTGTACTTGTGCTAAACTGCCACGTAAAAAGGCTTCGTGAATCTTCGTTAATTCCCGCGCTAACACGACTTGGCGTTGTTTGCCTAACGTCGCAATCAAGGCCGCCACGGTCTTGACTACCCGATACGGTGATTCATACAAAATAAAAGTCGCGGACAGTTGCGCTAATTTAGCTAACTCCGCTTGCATTTGGGACGCTTTCCGCGGTAAAAAGCCATAAAAATAAAATGGTTGCGGTAATAATCCCGAAGCAATGAGTGCTGTTAAAGCGGCGTTGGGACCAGGCAAGGGAACCACTGGAATTTGAGCTTTAATACAAGCTGCGACCAGTTCTTTACCAGGATCACTAATTGACGGCATTCCGGCATCACTAACCTGCGCAATCTTGAAGCCTGCTTGTAATTTAGCTATGAGCTCGGGCAAACGTTGCTGGGTATTATGTTCGTGAAAACTAATTTGAGGTGTCGTAATTTGAAAATGATTGAGCAATTTTTGTGTATTTCTGGTATCTTCTGCGGCAATCAAATCTACGTCCTTGAGTGTTTGAATCGCTCGTTCACTCATATCTTGTAAATTACCAATCGGTGTGGGTACCAAATATAAGCAACCCGTAGCTGCCGCTTGAAAACTAGCTACTTCTTGAATCATTTTATTTTGGCCCCCGATCACCATAAATTACGTCTAAACAAAAAGCGCATTCTTCATTGTTCTCACGGTGGGCACCATACATAACGGTACAAACATGAAAACCTTCTTCATAAAGTTTTTCTAAAGTCCGCCGCGCATGTGGTAATTCAGGTTCTTTTTTGGGATCCATCTCTGCCAGACGATTACGTAAATGTTCATTTTCAATTTTCAGCTCTGCATTTTCCTCTAAAACGCGTGAAACATCATCTTTCATGGTTGCCAAGGCAGTAGTTAAATCCTGAGCCACTTGTTGTAGTTCTGCAAACTTTGCATAATAATCTGTTTGTTTCATAATCAACTTCCTTTAATGGGCGTTGTTGCTTGTAAAGCTAAAAGTTCCAAACAATTTTCAAAACTAACATTAGCATGCCATAACTTTTGCGAATGTAACAGCTGCACAGTCAAATGCGTAATCCTTTGCAAGCGGGGCGCATCGGCCACACTAGCTTGTAACTGTTTGGTTAACATAGCTTCAATCAAGCCCCAAAATAGCGCTTGTTGGGAATGATTTTCAATTAACGGCACCACTTTTGCCGCCACATTCACAAAAGCTTGCCACGGCTTGGTTTCTAACAATTGGACCCAAGTTTGACTAGTTTGCTTTAATTTCGCAAATTGTTCGCCAGTCAAATCATCCGTGATTAAGCTTTCTAAATGAAAAGCCGTAATCATTTTTTGATCTGGTTGACTAAAAGAACGTGCTTGTAAAGTCTGTGCCAAAGTCAAATCTTCATGTTCCTGCAGATTAAAAACTTGAACCCGTGACAAAATTGTCGGCAACATGGTCGTTGCACTATCAGTTACCAAGATCGTTGTCACTCGACCACTGGGATCTTCTAAAAATTTCAATAAGCTGTTAGCCGCTGCCGCCGTTAGTTTTTGTGCCTGTTCAATCAGTAACAAGCGGCGCGTACTTTCAACCGCACTTTGCTCTAATTGCTGCTTAGCTCCGCGGATTTCATCGACGCCTAAACTTGCTTTAGTGGTCGATAAACGCAAAACATCTGGAAAATCCCAGTGTGCAATCCGGCGACAATGATCACACTGTAAGCAGGGAAAACCGGCTGCAGTATCTAAGCAATAAATGGCTTGCACAAACCAAACACTTAAAGCTTGCGCCTGCAAAAAATTATTGCCCGCTATTAAATAAGCATGAGAAATATGTTGCTGATCAACCTGTTGGGCTAATTGTTTCGTTAAGGCTGGTTGTTCTTGAATAATCGGTGCAGTCATTAAAAATGAACCAGCTTTTCTATCGGTAAAATAAAGACCGTAGCGCCCCCAACAGTCACTTCTACTGGTTGTTCCGGAATTTCACCGAGCATATTCGTCGCAATGGCTGTAGAAACGTATTCTTGGCGTGTTTTAGAATTATCATGAATTAAAGTTAACAATTCGTCCACCCGTTCATCCGCAATTCCAATTAAAAATGTTGAATTACCATTGCGCAAAAAATTTCCGGTCGTTGATAAACGCGTTGACTGAATTTGAGCCTGATTCAGTGCCTTACTTAATTTAGCATGGTCTTTATCTTGAACGATTACAATTACTAGTTTCATAATTAGCCCTCTTTTGTGAAAACCGTGGTGATTTCTTGGAGACAAGCTGCTACTACTGCGGCTGGTGTTTGAGTCGCATCAATTTTTTTAATCCGTTGCGGATTTTGTTGCCATAATTTTAAATACGCTTGGTGCACCCGTTGATGAAAAGCCAACGTCTCTTGCTCCAAGCGATCAGTTGCCGTCGCTCGCTGGCGTTTAATCCGTGCTAAACCGACTTCGGGCGCCACATCAAAGTATAAAGTCAGCTGGGGCATCACGTTTTGCGTGGCAAACTGATTAATCTGCCAAATTTCGTCCGTACCTAACTGTCGTCCAGCACCCTGATAAGCAATCGAACTATCTACATAACGATCACTCAAAACTATCTGACCTTGAGCTAAAGCAGGTTCAATAACATCCACTAAGTGTTGGCGCCTTTGCGCAGCATATAATAAAGCTTCCGTACGCGCATCCATTTGTGTGTTATCAACATCTAAAATCAATTGGCGAATCTTTTCAGAAATACTACTACCGCCTGGCTCGCGTGTCAAAAGCACTGGCTGGTGCAACAACTGGGGCAATTGCTTTGCGAGTTGCTGAGCCGCAGTTGATTTACCAGAACCATCTGGTCCTTCTAAGGAAATAAAAATTTTCGGCACAGCAATTACCTACTTTCTTAGTTTATAGTTTTATTGTACAAAAGAAGTCCGTGAACGAGAAGTTTTTTCTTAAAGTTGTTGTCGACCTTCGACTGCCCGCCGCAACGTCATTTGATCAGCATATTCAATATCGGCGCCGACAGCTAAGCCGTGCGCCAAGCGGGTTACCTTAATGCCCGCCGGTTTAATCAATTTAGCTAAATACATCGCAGTGGCTTCACCTTCTGGTGTGGCATTAGTTGCGACAATCACTTCTTGAAATTGCTGATTTTGCTTTAAACGCTCTAATAAATGTTTGATTTGTAAATCTTCAGGACCTACACCATTAACTGGCGACAAGACGCCACCCAAGACTTGATATAGTCCATTATAACTTTGCATATTCTCCATCGCCATAATATCTTTGGGTTGTTCAACGACTAATAACTGGCTGTGATCCCGACTAGTACTACTACAAATTTCACAAGGTTCTACATCAGTAATGTTGCCACAGATTTGACAATAGTGTAGCTCGGTTTTGACAGCCGTCAAACTTTGCGCAAATTCACTGACATCTTCTTGATCCATTCCAATTGTAAAAAAGGCCAACCGCGTCGCCGTTTTCTCACCAATTCCTGGTAATTTCATATATGAATCAATTAATTTCGTCACTGGACGAGGATATTGCACGTTCACAACTTCCTTTCTTAATCATGATCAACTTCCACTAAATCATCGCCAAATAAGTCTTGGGCTTTTTTGACTAAATCGACAGTTTCTGATTTTTTTTCCGCATGAGTAGCACGGACATCATGCCCCTTTAAAAAATCTTGCCGAATTTGGGGCCAATCTTCTGCCGCTACTAAGACCACATCGGCATCATTTTTCAACAACTTATCCAAATTATCTTTCAATAACGCTAACATTTCTTGATTACTCATCACGCGCTCAAACCAAAGCGCATAATCAAACGAAACAACCACTCCTTCGGCACTGGCGGCCACGGGTTTGGAAACTTTCATCACGGCTTTTTGGGTCACATTTAACATACTCATTAAATCTGGCCAAATATCTTGGACTTGAGTTAAAGCTTGGCGTGTGGCTGATTGTAAAATTTGATTAATTTTAGCTTGATCAACATGAACTGATGCTTTGGGCTTGGCTGTTTGGGGCCTAGTTTGAACTTTACTGTTTTGCGCGGTAGTCGCTGACGGCTCAGTTGTTGGCTTTACTTGTTGTAATTGTTGCACTTGTGTTTGTAAACTTTGCACTTGTGCTTGTAACTGCTGTAATTGGGGAAGTTCAGCGCCTGGGGCCGGAGTTTTCGGTTGTTGTAATTGTTCAATTAATTTAATAGTCAAGACTTCCAAATAAATCGACGGTCGATCAGCTGCGCGTAACTCCTGTTGTGTTTGAGAAACTAACTCAATCAACTGATACAATTGATCGGTGGTAAATTGATCCTTTAAGGTTAATAACTGTTCCGACACCAGTGAGCAATCTAAGTCCGATAATAAATCAACATCCGTTTTAGCCAATAATAAATCCCGGGCTGTTGACATTAAAGCGTCCGTCAAGCGCTTGGCGGAACGTCCACTAGCCATAATTTCGTGCAGGCTAGTCAAAGCTTGGGCGACGTCGGTGGCAGCCAAAGCCTTAAAATAGGTTTCTAATTGTTGATTATCTAAAGCCCCCGTGACTTCTAGCGCATTCTCTAACTGCAATTGTCCTTGCCCCAGCGATAAGGCTTGATCCAAAATACTTAAAGCATCCCGCATCCCACCTTCAGCTGCTTGAGCAATTAAGTCTAATCCTTGCTCGTCATATGGCACTTGCTTCTCTTGCAAAATTAATTTCATGCGCGCCAACAAATCCCTGGCACCAATCCGGCGAAAATCAAACCGCTGTGTCCGCGAAATAATGGTTGCAGGCACTTTTTGTGGTTCGGTAGTTGCCAGAATAAAAATCACTTTGGCTGGCGGTTCTTCTAAAGTTTTTAACAAAGCATTAAAAGCGCCTGTCGATAACATGTGTACTTCATCAATAATATAAACCTTATATTCCGCCTGCGTTGGGGCATACTTAACTTTATCGCGAATATCACGAATTTGCTCCACACCATTGTTGGAAGCCGCATCAATCTCTAAAACATCATTCAAGCTGCCATTAGTAATGGCTTGACAAATTTCACACTGATTGCAGGGCTCACCATTATCTTGATGCGGACAATTGACCGCTTTCGCCAAGATTTTGGCACACGAAGTTTTGCCAGTACCCCGCGGTCCTGTAAACAAATACGCATGACTAACTTGTTGTTCACTAACGGCATTCTTTAGTGTTGTAGTAATCACTTCTTGACCAACAACATCGCTAAACTTTTGTGGACGCCACTGCCGATATAACGCCTGATAAACCATTGAATACCTCCCCAATTAATTATGTTGCTTACTTTTAGAATTGCTAATTTAATATTACGTCAAACTTCTATTAATTCTCACATTGATTCAATACTGGTCATATTTCATTATAATAAAAAAACCCTTAGCTAAACAGCTAAGAGCGTTAATAATCATATCAAAAGGCACATGACCGCACTTACTTAGTGCTGCTTTCTCTCGAACCTGACACGATTCATAAGCCAATCATTGCCTCTGGCCTTACGGCAAAAATAATTATAGCTTACTTTGCAATAATTGACAAGTAAAATTAGTATCTAAATTTTTACAGACATTTTTATACCGGCTTTAACTTGGTTTCCTATGGATCACTTACGGATTTCGCGAAAAAAATTCGTTAATAACTGCGCACATTCCGGCTGCAAAACCCCACCTTGATAATGAGGACGGTGATTATACGGTTGCTCAAATAAGTTCACTAACGAGCCAACCGAACCCGCCTTAGGATCCCAAGCACCAAAAATCACATTATTAATGCGACTATTAATAATTGCGCCAGCGCACATCGCACACGGCTCTAATGTCACAAATAACGAGCACTGTTCTAAGCGCCAGCTTTGTCTTTTCTGACAAGCGGCATCAATTGCCAGTAATTCGGCATGAGCCAAAGCATCTTGCTTAACTTCGCGTTGATTAAAGCCCGTCGCCAGCACTTGGTGTTGAACTTCATCGACAATCACAGCACCAATGGGCACTTCCGCTAATTGGCGCGCTTGATTGGCTGCGGCAATGGCCTGTTGCATATAAGCTGTTAATTGCGTTGGTGTATATAATTCCTCAATCGTGGGTCTTAAGACTTTCAATAATATAATATCCTTTATCTCGTTGAATAATCGTGGCATTACCAAATGTTTGTTGCATTAATTTTTGGTAAGTCTTGGCTCCTTGCTTTTTTTGGCCAACAAACCAGAACTGGCCTTGATTTTGCAAATGTTCACTGGCCTGAGTAATCATTGTACTAACCACCTGTTTGCCGGCACGAAACGGCGGATTCGTATAGATGGCTGCATAATCAGTTTTGCTCACTTGGCGATAACTATCCGAAGCGAAAATTCGCACATTATTAATGGCATTGAGCTGTGCATTCTTGCGCGCCAAATCCAGTGCTCGTTCATTTAAGTCGACTAAGTCCACCAACCGACCTGTTTCCTGAGCTAACGTGAGCCCAATCGGGCCATAGCCACATCCCAAATCTAATAAATCCCCCGTTGGCAAATCTTGCAAATTAATGGCCGCGAGTAACGCGCGCGTGCCATAATCAATCGTTTGCTTGGAAAAAACTCCGCTATCCGTTTGAAATTGCAGTGTTTGCTGGCGTAATTGAAACTTAAATTCTTGATAATCATGCGCTGATGTGGGCTGATTGGTAAAATATTGTTCCGCCAAATCATTGACCTCCTGTTAATCATTACATATTTAGTATAACTAAAATTCGCTACTAGGGAAATTTGAAATTAATTTTGCCCAAAATTGAGGCAACTTTTTCAACTCCAACTATGACTTTTTAATTTTGTTACTGCTGGAAAATAACCGCAAAATTGTTCTTAATTATTCCAATCTACTAAATTTTAAAAAAATTTATCAGCCAGAACTAAAATTAAGAACTAAAAAACAAGCAACTACCTCTTAATCATCGTCGTTGAATGACCTTGCTCACTCTTGAACAGCTTAACGCAACTAACTATCAGAATCAGCATTCTGAGCCTAAATTAATTACGATCAATCAATTCTACATGTGCTTTTAATAGCATTAACAAAATTTTACCTATTATTTATCCCAAAAAGTTTTTGGGTTAAGTTTTGCTTCTACAAAATACTATTTGTCAAATTCATAATATTTTTTACTATAAAATGCGCCGTTGACGGGTCATTAACTAATAGTTATGGTTATTATAATTAATTTATAAATAATATTTAGATTAATGATCCTCAGGAGCCAAGCTATCTATATGTCAATCAAAATCAACCACACTCGTGGGAATTTCATAATCAGCCTTCTTTATTTTAATTTCTGTTACTCTGGCGCCTTACACATAGCCTCCTGTGCTAGGCCACCGTTAAACCAAATCATTCCTATAAAAGGTTTTCCTATTAGTTCAGCAACCCACCTAATCTCCTATAATCTTATCTGCAATGCTCACTTGCCGGTATTCGAACATGCAACTAAGCGCTAATTTAATAATTACGCTTAGCTTTTTCTTTGCTCAATTCCAAAACAATTAAGCAAAATGGACGATAACTTTTTAAAAATTATGAAAAACATCAACAAAATAAAATTTATTTGAGGAGTGTCTAAAATGAAAAATCACCAAAAATTTCAATTGGTTATTTATGTATACACCATTATTATTAGTTTGTTCTGTACCACCACGCTCCACGCTGAAGACAATGATCATTCAAGTGAAGAATCTGCCATGGCCGAAATTATTCACAATCAAGGGTTGCCTAATAGCTTTGTGAATGATTTGATTAACAGTCCCCCGACCGCGAGTACCTTTGCTGGCGATATTAACGATCCTGACTTTCAAGAGATGCTAGATCTGCAAGCTAACTCGGACACTGACCTCCAAAACAAACTCATGTATAAAACCACTCACCACCCCGCAACTACAGCGGCTGGTACTGTCAGTGTCAGTACTTGGAATGATTTTTGTACCCAAGTGAAAAATCCCAAAGTCCAAACAATTATTCTGACCAATAACCTCGTGGCTAGCACCCAATCTGCGCATGTTACTTCAGATAAGACCATTGATTTTAATAATTACCAAATTAATACCACTGATTGTACAATTTCATTAGACCAAGGTACCACAACAGTGAAAGACGCTTATGTCACAGCCACAACTACCGCTGCCAAAATGTACTATAGTTTCACGGCTACTGGCGGTAATTTAATCGTTCAAGACACGCCAATCAATAATGCTACAACGCCTGCGGACATCAATAATGCTACTACCAATAGCACAATTAGCAATGGTGGCTTTTATAGTTCCGAAGCCGCAACTGCTCCTGTATCCATCACTTTTGATCATGCCAATGTTTCTCAACAAATGCCCGCCAATTTAACTACCTCTAGCGCCACTAATACTTCTGTGTACGCAATCGTCTTAAACAGTAGTGTCGGTAGTCAGTTAAATATTAATAGTAGTAAGATGCAAGTTAAAGCTAATAATTATCTGATGTTCCCCGGAATGAGCAAGAATTTAACTGTTGATAAAAGTATTAGCATTAACAACTCCACGATTAATGCAGTACAAGCATCCGCCAGTTACACCAATTACGACAACTTTTTTATTAATGGTGACAATAAAAATACGTATACTGGACTTAATTTGAACATTATAGATCACTCCCAAATTAAAGTTAATTATAGCAATAATAATGATCTGAATTCGTCCGGAGTCATTCGTTTGTATGGTACGGGTTCCCTGCTTAAAATGGCTAGTGGTTCTAGCCTCGATATTAAAAATATTAATGGTCCGGCCGTCAGCATTTCTGGCACCGATAGTAAATTCGAGGTAACGGGAACACCAGACGACAAAACAACCAGTCTTAATATCACACGAGGTACAGGTACTGGGGGCGTCAGCCTCAATCCCGCCATTCGCTTCATCTTGACTGGGGGAATGCTCTTTGATATGCAGGGCAACGTTAAAGTTAACGTTTATCAAAATACTCAAAGTTCGAATGCGCCAGGTATTCGCATGTATGGTACCGGCAACCAAGTTTCCGTTTCGCAAGGTGCTGAATTTAATTTACACAATAATTCCACTGCTGGTTCTCCCGGAACTGGTGATGTTGGTGGTGAAGGTATTTTATACACTGGTAGCACTGGGGGCGCCACGTCTAATTCCTTTACTTTGCGCGATCCAGATTCTCAAGTGCTTGTCGACGCTAATAATGGACCTGCCATTGCCTCGCCTTCACTACCATTAAAGATTGATGCCGGCGTTTCCAGTAATGATTCGATTTCGTTTGTAGCGCGCGGCAATTATCCTAAAAATGCTATTTTCTCTGCGAATAGTAATGACCTCAACTTCAATATGCCGTATCCACGTTATTTTGATTTTCAAAACCGCGCTCCGAGTGGTAGTAATAGCTATTTATTTAACGGTGCGAAGACGAGTCTGTTCAACCATAAAGCTCTGCCGCTACAAGTTTGGGATAGTAATAGTGACGTTAACGGTAATCCTTCCGGTAATTGGGCCCACGTGGGCGCTACTTACCAATCATCTTCGGCTTCTTCGACCTTTGACACCGTAGTTCCCAGTAGTGACAGTGACCCAAGTGACGCTAGTAATTTTAAACAGTATTTAGACACGCCCCTAGGATCTGCAAAGGGCTTAACTAAGATTATCCGCATGACTGCTAATGTCACCCCCGGCAAAGTTAGCTGGTTGCAAGATCAAAATAATCAGTTTATCCATCCAGCTAATACGGATAAATATATTTGGTTACAAGCTCAAGTTCCTGCGGAAAACAGTGCCTTCCGCCCTGCATTGGATAATGAAATTCATGCGGACTTACAAGTCACTTTACCTGATGGCACTGTCCAAGAATTACATGGCCTGTCCAGCACTCAAGAAACTTATTATGACAATACCAATCTCAAAGGTGCTATTAAAGTGGCTGCTCCTGGCTTAAATTTACTGCCTACGGGTACCAAAATTAAAATTTTGCGCGTCTGGCGAAATGGAACCTACGAAAATGGCAAATATAGCTCCAGTGCGATTGTCTCTGAACCCCAAAAAGATTTTGATGACAGTGAAAAAATCGTCATTAATAAAACTCCCCCTGCCCCCGCTAAAGTCTTTCATGCGCAGTCGACTTTAACCGATCATCATTCAACTACTGCTCTGAACACCATTGTTCCGTCAACTACCAGCTTATCCGGAACTGGTGCTGCTAACATGCAAGTTTCCTGGCGCGTTTTAAATGCGGATGGTAGCATTCATTATGAGTCAACTCCTGCTGAAAATACTACAGTTGATAGTGCCGGGCAATGGTCTTTAACCAAAATTCACGGGCTCAGTTCCGGACAAAAATTACAAGTTGTTCTCACTGACGCTGACCAGAACTCCAATCCGCAAGTTACCACGGTTTATCATGATACGACTTTCCCAGCAGCGACCACTTTAACTATCAAAGGGGATCTGACTATGCAAGTTCCGAGTAGCTTAGATTTTGGCACCCATATGTCGGCTGATCGCAAAAATTTGCCTATGAAAACTATTACTGGTAATTTAG
Organism: Bombilactobacillus sp. ESL1197; assembly: GCF_058107145.1. Lineage (NCBI taxonomy): Bacteria > Bacillati > Bacillota > Bacilli > Lactobacillales > Lactobacillaceae > Bombilactobacillus > Bombilactobacillus sp. ESL1197. The sequence continues at coordinate 673,872 of NZ_JBYLTY010000001.1, read as the reverse complement.
CGGTCACTGACACAGATCATCAAGAAGCTAACTGGACGGTCGCTGTCCAACTAGCTAACCAATTAGATGATGATTTAGGAACGGGGAATTTACCACTATATTATGGTAATAATGGTCTGAGTACTCAAATAACAGCGACGCCAACAATGGTCTTTCAAAAAATCGCTCCTGATCCCAATGATAACATCTTAGATATCTCACAAACTTGGACGACCAGCGCTAACTCAAGTGCTGCAACTCCTCAAGGACCATTCTTAAAAAATACCAGTGCAACACCTACGCTGCCAAATACCAATCATCATGGTCATTTAACTTGGACCTTGACCAATAGCTTAACTTAAATACAAAAAGCTTGAACACCGTGTTTAACAACTTTAAACGCAGCGCTTCAAGCTTTTTTACATGCTAATTATTGTAATAATTGTTCAATATCTAAAACTTTACTAATCCACGAACTATCATAAAAATCCGTTTCGTGCGTTATCAAAATGACTGTCCCCGGATAATTAACTAAAGCTTGGCGCAAGGCTAACTTACTATCATCATCCAAATGATTAGTCGGTTCATCTAAAAACAATACGTTGGCAGGTTGGAGCATCAATGCGGCCAACTTAACTTTGACCTGTTCACCACCCGATAGTGTTTTGACTGCCGAACTAGCTTGTTGACTCGTCAAGCCCGTCTGCGCCAAAGTTCGTCGAATAATCCGCGGTGGCTGTTCACTAAAGCGCTGTTCTAAAATTGCTAACGGACTCGCTAGCGGCGTGGACCAATATAAACTTTGCTCATAATAAGCACTAGTAATCGTTGCTGCTAACTCTACTTCTCCACCTAACGCCGGAATTAAACCTTGAATGGTTTTTAATAGTGTGGTTTTACCAATACCGTTAAAGCCTTTAATAACAACTTTTTCACCCATAGCCACCGAAAAATTCAATGGTTGTGCTAATAATGGTTGTTGATAACCAATCACTAGATTATTGGCTTCCAGAATGACGTTGGCTTTACTAGTGACATATGGAAAATTAAATTGGGCAATTTGCCGATTAGCTGGTGGCGTTAACTTATCCATTCGCGCTAATTGCTTTTCACGACTGCGGGCACTTTTCGAGCGCGAACCGGCTTTATTTTTTTGAATATAAGCTTGTGTCTTCGCAATTTTCTTTTGTTGGCTGGCGTAAGCTTTTAAATAAGTCCGTTGATCAGCGGCTTTTTGACGTAAAGCTTGCTTTAACGTTCCCGTATAAGTTTTAATTTGCCCTAATTCAACGTCGCAGACTTTATTGACAATCTGATCCAAGAATTGATAATCATGTGAAACGACCACAAAAGCGCCGGCAAAATTTTGCAAATATTCAGCCAGCCAAGCAATATGTTGTTGATCCAAATAATTAGTCGGTTCATCTAATAATAAAATGTCGGGTTGTTCTAGCAACAATTTTGCTAAAATTAACTTCGAACGTTGCCCCCCACTTAATTCAGCAACGTCATGGTCATAACCTAAGGCATCTAAACCCAGCCCCTGCGCTACTTGCTCAACTTTCAAATCAATATCGTAATAGCCATTGGCTTCTAAAGCGGTTTGTAATTGACCAGCTAATTCCAAATCATCGGCACTCGGCGTTGATTGTTGATAGATTAATTCTAATTTTTGAGCTTGATCTAACAATGGTTGAAAAGCCGTCGTTAAAAATTCCCGCAAGGTTTGGCTCGGTTTTAGATTAGCATACTGATCCAAATAACCAACCTGAATTTTTTTCTTCCAAGTAATTGTGCCATTGTCTGGCGTTAAAGCCCCCGTTAAAATATTAATTAGGGTACTTTTACCAACGCCATTTTGTCCAATAATCCCCAAATGATCTTGTTCATTGACTTGAAAACTCGCATCGGTATATAAAGTTTTATCTAAAAATTGTTGACTCAAATGTTCAACACGTACAATACTCAAATTCTGCTCCTTTAAAAAGTTATTTTAAGCAAAAAAGCTACCGAATAAAAATTCGGTAGCTTTTTCGATATAACAATGACTATTTCAAAGTTACAGTAGCGCCAACTTCTTCAAGTTTAGCTTTCATATCATCAGCATCAGCTTGAGCTACGCCTTCTTTGATAACTGAAGGAGCTTTGTCAACTAAGTCCTTGGAATCCTTCAAGCCTAAGCCTGTGATTTCACGAACAGCCTTGATAACCTTAACTTTTTCTTGACCAGCTTCAGTTAATTCAACATCGAATTCATCTTTAGCGGCAGCAGCATCGCCACCAGCAGCACCAGCAACTGCAACTGGAGCAGCAGCTGAAACATCAAATTCTTCTTCGATTGCCTTTACTAAGTCGTTTAAATCGGAAATACTTGCTTCTTTTAAGGAAGCGATAATTGAGTCTTTATCGAAAGCCATTTTTATTCCTCCAATGGATTATAAATTTAATTAAGCAGCGTCGCCGTCTTCATTTTCTTTATCAGCGATTGCTTTAACAGCATAAGCAACTTTGCGAATTGGATCTTGCAACATTGAAGCAAGAGTAGCCAACAATTCGTCGTGACTTGGCATATGAGCATATTCATCAATTTTGGCTAAGCTTTGAACTTCACCTTCGATGATACCACCCTTGATTTCCAAGACATCAGCAGTTTCCGCAAATTTAGAAATAGTCTTAGCAGCAATAATTGGATCTTCATAAGAAAATGCTACCGCTGTAGGACCTGTGAAGGCTTCATCTAAACCTTCAAAGCCAGCTTTATCAGCAGCCCGCCGTAACACAGAGTTCTTAATAACTCGCATCTCTACGTCTTCAGCACTTAATTGGCGCCGTAATTCTGTTACTTGCGCAACATCTAAGCCTAAATAGTCAACAACAATAACTGATTCAGAACGCTTGATCTTATCAGCGACTTCATCAACTAATTCTTGTTTAGCCTTTAAAACAGCATCTTTCACGTGATTTCACCTCCATAATTATTTCTACCTAAAATTAAAGGACACCTCAGCAAAGCAAGATGTCCTAACGAATGCATCTAGCCTCGGCAGGATATTAAGGCATACTGCCACCTGAGTCTTAGGTAGTTTCTGTTTAGTAATTTAACATTAATTAATTAATTAGTCAACGTTAACTTTGATACCAGGGCCAAAGGTCGAAGTTAAGTAAACAGAGTTTACATATTGACCTTTAACTGTTGCTGGACGAGCTTTAACAATCACATCGTTTAAAGCATTAAAGTTAGCAACTAATTTATCAGTATCAAATGAAATCTTACCTAACGGAGCATGAATCAAACCTTGAGAATCAGCCCGGTAAGTTACTTGACCAGCTTTGATATCATTAACAGCTTTAGTAACGTCCATGGTAACTGTACCAGTCTTTGGGTTTGGCATTAAACCTTTCGGTCCTAAAATCCGACCCAAACGACCAACTTTAGCCATCATCTTTGGTGTTGCAACAACAACATCGAAGTCTAACCAGCCATCAGTAATTTTGTCAACTAAATCATCATCACCAACATAGTCAGCACCAGCTGCTTGCGCATCTTTAGCTTGTTGACCATCAGCAAATACAACGACCCGTTGAGTCTTACCAGTACCATTTGGCAAAACCATTGCGCCCCGAATTTGTTGGTCAGCTTGTTTAGTATCCAAGTTCAAATTATAAGAAACTTCAATTGTTGCATCAAAGTTTGCATAGTTAACTTTCTTTAATAAGTCCATTGCTGCTTGTGCATCGTAAGCTTTGTTTTTATCAACTTGCTTAGCAGCTTCTAAATATTTCTTTCCATGTTTAGCCACGTTCGAGTTCCTCCTTGTGATTGTGGTCAAGTGGGTTTTACCCCTCCCACTGTGACAAGCTCTTGATTGATTAAAGTTAGTGAAGATTAACCTTCAACTGTAAAGCCCATACTCCGTGCTGTTCCTTCGATCATCCGCATAGCGGCTTCGACATCATTAGCATTCAAGTCTTTCAGCTTTGTTTCAGCAATTTCACGTACTTGATCTTTAGTAACTTTCGCTACCTTTTCGTCACGAGGATTACCGGAACCCTTCTTGACACCAGCTGCTTGCATCAATAATACAGCTGCTGGTGGCGTCTTGGTAACAAAATCAAACGAACGATCTTCATAAACTGTGATCACTACAGGAATAATCATCCCTTTTTGATCAGCGGTCCGTGCATTAAAATCTTTCGTAAATTCAACGATATTAATTCCGGCTTGTCCTAAAGCTGGACCAACTGGAGGAGCTGGTGTTGCTGCTCCACCTGGAATTTGCAATTTAACAACATTTGCAACTTTTTTAGCCACGGTACATACCTCCTTAAGTCCGTGATGTGGTCAAAAATGGGAATTGAAATTTTCCCTCCCACAGAAATGTCTAAGACATTCTTAGACAGAATAACATAAATTTCAATGATATACAAATTACTGCGACAAAGAACGGTTTTTAACTGTGCACTAACCTAAACTAAGTCCTTAAGTGGTATTTTAACTTGAGAACTTAGTTGTAGTTAGGCGTAAGTTTTTGTTCTTTGAAGTGGCTTATATCATTACTGCGACAAAGAGCGCTTAAAAGCCGGAAATTAACCTAGGATAATGGCTTAAGCAACCTTTATGCTTGAGTTATTCTCCATAGTTAAATATAAGCTTTTGCTCCTTGGAACATTAAGCAATATCACCTTGTTCTTAAGCCTTGGTGATACTTTGATAATCAATTTCCGCTTCGGTCATTCGTTCAAACATATTAATCTCAACTTTGACCTTCCCATGTTCATTATCAATTTCGGTAATCGTCCCTTCCATTCCTGAGAACGCACCACCGTCTTGAATCTTAACCACTTCTCCTACTTCAAAATCAATATCATATGGCGTTTGATCTTGCTGCATCGTATTTAAGATTGCATCAACTTCTTCAGGCAAGAGTGGCGCTGGCTTGCTTCCAGCACCGTGGCTTCCAACAAATCCTGTAACACCGGGAGTATTTCGTACCACAAACCAAGATTGATCAGACATTACCATCTCGACTAATACGTAGCCAGGGAAAGTTTTTTTCATTTCTGTTTTTGTCTTACCATTTTTGGTTTCTGTTTCTTGTTCTTCAGGAACAACTGCTTGAAAAATATAGTCTTCCATGCCCATTGATTGCGCCCGTGATTGCAAATTTTCTTTAACACGATTTTCATATCCGGAATAGGTATGTAAAACATACCACATTTTTTGATCTTGTTCTGCCATTAATCTAACCTTCCTTAGTATTCAATCAAACAAAAAAAACCTCGTTTCAACGAAGTTTTTATTAAGCACTATTTATAGCATAGCAAATTATGGAATAAACTACAAATTATTCAAAAAGTTTCAACTGCAATCTAGCCAGTCTTGGTAATTTAGTGAGAAACAAATAAAGTAACAAGCGTTTGGAACAACCAATCACAAGCGCCCAAGAAGAGTGCAAAGAAAATAGAAGTTAAGATCACCGTCATCGTATCATGACGATTTTCTTTAGCTGTGGGCCATTGAACTAATTTCATTTCTTGCATAACACTTTTTAAAAATTTCATTAACAATCCCTCTATCTAGTTTCCTGATGAATCGTGTGCTGATTACAATGGTTACAAAATTTTTTAATGGTAAAGCGCTGCTTACGGTCAGTCGCTACTAAAGTGTGATAATTGTGTGCACCACACACGCTACATTCCAAAACAACTTTAACTCGTTTCATTATATCACCTACGTCAATTTTTAACTATACTGACTCTAAGATGGAGTGTCAATACCTAAGCGCTGGTAAAACGCCAAAAACTTTAAGCGACTTCGCTGACTAGCTTGGAGAATCTGCGTTTTCGAATAAGCGGAGTGTCGTGTGACTTGCTCTAAGTCAGTCCCTAATAAAAAGCGCAAGCCTTGTAACTCCACTAACGACAATTGTTGCAGCATGTGGGGAAACTCTGTTGACAAAAACTCTACTTCATTTTTGAACGTCGTCAATTGCCAACACAAATCATTTTCCAATTCTGGATTAGCCTGTGCTAAAGCTTCCATTGACACAGCATTAACGTTTGTTTGCCGCTTTAATGCCAATTGCTGACACACTAAATTAGTCCAATGATTTTGTAAACGCAACTTATAAAAACTCCCAAAACGTGATCCTTGACGCTCATCAAAGATTTGACAGGTTTCTAAACATACAATACGCGCCTCTTGCCGCCAATCATCTCGATCAAATAGACGTAAACGATATTTTTGACTGGTACTTTCAATCAAAGGTAAATATTTTTGCACTAAACATTCTAATGCCTGCGAATTATTGTGTTCACGTACCAATTTAATCCATGCCAATTCTTGTTGAAGCGCCTGCTTAGCTATCATAATATTATTTAATTTTTAAAGAATTCATGGATAATATAGCAAATTTAATTTCATTTGATAAGCGAACGAACGTTTAAAAATTTGATAAATAAATAACTTTTTGTGAGTTAATAACTTTTTTTGCAGTAATTTTAGGATTTTTTTGCATAACATTTGCATGATAAGCATCTTGTAGCACTGGTTTAGGCTGACTAGTTGTCCATAAAAATTGCTTCTGAGAGCCAGACCAATGCCTAATTGCGACTTTTTGTAGTTGCAAATGCGCTTGAACAAAATTCAAGATCGCCGTGGCTTGACTAAAGCGCGCGGCATCACTATTTGCATGTAAAATCACCAAAATTACTCGTCGCTGGTGTAACTTAGCGGTGGCCACTAAACCAGCACCAGCTAAATTACCAGTACCGGTTTTTAAGCCATCAACTACATAACCTTTAGTAGCAAATTTACCGCCAGGTACTAACTGGTTAGTATTGGCTAATTCGTGTTGACCTAATTGCATTTGCTTTGGCTTCGTTAAGTTTAAAATTTGTGGATCAACTTGTAACAATTTTTGTGTGATTTTAGCTACTGCCACTGCTGATAATTCATTTTCAGTGGCAGTTGTTTGTGGATTATTATTGACCGCTGGATCCATGGATCTAGGCAGACCGTTAGCATTAACAATTTGATATTTGGTTAAATGTAACTTCTGCGCTTGTTGTAACATTTTTTGCACAAATCGTGCTTGACTACCGTACAGATTTTGACCAATCACCATAATTGCATCATTAGCGCTAGCTAGCATCGCTGCCTGTAATAATTGCTGCACAGTATAACGTGCTCCCACCTGCAAATGAGCACTACTTAAATTAGGCTTTTTTTCCAAACCAGCAATCACCGAGGAAGCTACCATAGGCGTTTGCAAAGATAAATGGCGCTTCTTTAGCGTGTACTCAACAGTTAAAACGGCTAATAATTTAGATATTGAAGCAACAGGCTGGCTCACGTGCGCATTTTTTTGCCACAAAATTTGTCCCGTCGTTTGATCCACCAAAATTCCTGCCATCACATTCTGAAACGCAGGACTGACAACATGATAGTTATCTTTGGGCAATGGTACCGCCGTAGCCGTAATTTGCTGACTTAGCTGTTGCAAACGCTGGGCTGTCTTTTTGATCTTCGGCAAAGTTTTAGCCGTGGTTAATTGCTTAGTGGTCGCCGTCAATTGATCCCACTTTTGCTGATTAAATTGTTTTTGGGCGGTAGTTAATAACCGAATTTGGTGCAAATAATCTTTGGCAAGTGTGGAATCACTTTGCCGTAAGACAGTTTGTGCAACTTGATAGTGGCCATTTTGTACTAATTGCTTAGCGGCTAGCAAATTCATCTGCTGCCGTTGTGTGGAACAGCCTACTAATAATAAAATCAGACAAAAAGTTAAGAATTGGAAGATAATTGGTCGCGTAAATGTTCGAGTTCTTTTAATTGATCTTCCCTCCATGGACTATTGCGCTGAATGTCCCGGTCAAAACGTTCGCGACTTTCTTGGTGTAATTGTTGGCGCATTTCTTTAATTCGTTTATATAATTCATACGATGGAATCCGAATCGCCCCCCGCGAAAAAATCGTCCATTGGACTGCTTGATCCGAAGTAACGACCGTGACTTGATTGGTTAATATATTGAGTTCGTTACTCAAGTTTTGAATATAGGTATCGGCGGTCACATCTTCCGGTGTAAAAATTACATCAAGATCCCATTTGGTAAATTGTTCTTTTAAACCAGGAACATACATCGCATCAAACACCACAATAATTTGCCCTTCAAAAAACTTGCGATAATCCGCCAATGTTGCCAATAATTGATCACGCGCATCTGCCAGTAAATCCTGCTGCTTTAATTTTTTCAATTGTGGCCAACTGCCAATAACATTATAGCCATCTACAATTAAGATATTCTTTTTCATATACTACTGACTTTCCCGGTTGCTAAAAGCTTGATACAACAAGACGCCGGTTGCTACACTAGCATTCAAACTTTGTACGTGACCAATCATTGGAATCGTCAACATCTGGTCAACTTGCTTTTTAACTAATGGCGATAAACCTTTACCTTCATTACCAATAACTAGTGCAATCGCCCCCTTAGCATTCCAAGTCCGATAATCACTGCCATGCATATCTGTTCCAAAGATCCAAATCCCTTGTTCTTTTAAATCTTGAATTGTGCGGACTAAATTAGTCACCCGAACAATGGGTAAATGTTCAATCGCCCCTGTGGATGTTTTAGCTACCACCGAAGTTACCCCGACGGAGCGGCGTTTAGGAATAATAATACCATTGACGCCCACCGCATCCGCTGTTCGTAAAATTGAACCAAAGTTGTGCGGATCGTTTAAATTATCCAAGATTAAAAAGAACGGTTCTTCTTGACGTTGCTTCAACTGCGCTAACAAATCCGCTAATGGCGTATACAAAAAAGGTGTCACGGTTAAAACAATGCCCTGATGATTTCCATTTTGGGACAATTCATCTAATTTTTGTTTGGGCGCATCTTGCGTTACCAGATGTTTTTCCCGGGCAATTTTAACAGCGGCTTTAATACCGTCATTGTGTAAGCCACGTTGTAAAAAAATCTTGTTAACTTTTTGTGGAGCATCCTCAGCTTGTAATACCGCCAAGGCAGCATGATGTCCGAAAATTATTTCTGCTTGATTAGCTTGACTATTGGAAGTTGAATTCATCACTATGACCTGCCTCTACTTGTTCAATGCACCATTGTGCTAATTGTTGGACCCGCTCCAATTGTCCACTAATTTGTAAATATCCAAAAATTGCTTCAAAACCAGTCGAAATATTATAGGTTTGGACAGAAGTATTTTTGGCGTGCGTATAACTCTTAGCGTTACGGCCGCGTTTAAAAACTGCCACTTCTGTAGGGGTTAAAATCTCTTGTTGTTGCATTAAAGCAATTAACGCCGCCTGTGATTTAGCTGACACAAAATGCGTCGCCCGCTTTTGGAGCCGGTTAACTTTGGTTAGACCTTGCTCTAATAAGTGTTGGCGGACAATAGTTTCCCAGACTGCATCACCTAGGTAAGCCAAAGTTACACCATTTAATTGTTGATAATCAATCATTGTTTATGCCACCGTGTTCCTTGAGGAGTGTCTTCTAAAATAATTCCTTGTGCTTGTAGTTGATCCCGAATTGCATCACTGGTTGCAAAATCTTTGGCTGCTCGCGCTTGGTCTCTTTGCGTAATTAATTGTTGAATTTGCGCATCAACACTAGAAGTCTGCTCAAACACTAAACCAAAGATTCCAGCCAACTGAGAATAAGTCGCTTTTAATTGGGCCAAGTTTTGCGCATTGACTGCTGTTTGATCAACATATGAATTAATTAAGCGCATCACTTCAAACAGGTCACTTAACCCATTTTGCACATTAAAATCATCGTCCATATGTGCCTGAAATTGTTGTTCTAATTGACTGAGCTGATGAGCTAGTTCGGCATCAAAAGCCGTGGTTTGATCTAAGTTCTCCTGACGGAAAATTAAATTTTGCCAAGTTGTTTGTAAATGTTGCAAATTGTTCGCTGCAGTTCGTAAATTAGTAGCTGAATATTGGATTGGGCGGCGATATTGTGTACTAGCAATAAACAACCGTAATACCTGGGGATCAACCGTTTTGAGTAATTCATGAACCGTCACAAAGTTGCCCAAGGATTTACTCATCTTTTCATTATCTTCACCCACCGTCACAAAACCATTATGCAACCAATAATTGGCGAATTTTTGTCCAGTATGCACCTGACTCTGGGCAATTTCATTTTCATGATGTGGAAAAATTAAATCTTCCCCACCTGCATGAATGTCAATGGTTGCTCCTAAATATTTGGTGGCCATAACTGAGCATTCAATATGCCAACCTGGGCGCCCTTTGCTCCACGGAGAAGACCAAGATAATTCTCCAGCAGGTGCTTTTTTCCATAAAGCAAAATCTAGAGGATCAGCTTTTTTGGCTGTTTCTTGTGCTGTAATTCGTTGACTGGCGCCCTGTTCTAAATCGTCAACTGCTTGATGTGATAATTGCCCATACGCTGAAAACTTACGAGTTCGATAATACACATCACCAGCGCTCTCATAAGCATAGCCCTTTGTGATTAAATCTTGAATAAAGGCAATAATCTCGGGAATATTCTGCGTCGCTTGGGGATTACGTGTGGCCGGCAAAACATTCAAAGCATCCCGATCTTCATTAAAAGCAGCGATATACTTACTAGTTAATTGCTGTGGCGTAATTTGCTGTTGCTGGGCCGCCTTAATAATCTTATCGTCAACGTCCGTAAAATTAGAGACATAATTAACTTGAAAACCACGATACTCTAAATACCGGCGAATCGTATCAAACGCGACTAATGAGCGCGCGTTACCGATGTGGATATAGTTATACACAGTCGGGCCACAAACATACATCCGAATTTTATTAGCTTCTAACGGTACTAATTCTTCTTTGGTTCTCGTTAACGTATTATAAATTTTAATCATCAGTTCACCTCTTACGAAAAAAACAGCCGATGATTATTCACACTTATCATACGCTGTTTTTTAATAACTAGTCTGCTAGTTGCTTTAACGTCTCAGCTAAATGCTTTTGTGAGCGTTCTAAGCCTAACAATTCAATTGATTCACCAATTCCGGGGCCGTGCATGGAACGAGTAGTTGCAATCCGAATTGGCATATACAATTTACGTCCCTTAACGCCTACTTCATCACGAACAGCAAAAATAGCTTGCATAATCTGAGTTGCCGTAAACCGCGGTAATTGAGCAATTTTCGCTTGAAAGGCTTCTAAAGTTTTCAAGGCATCATCTTTTTGCAATTCTGCCATCGCTTGCTCGTCTAATTGATCAGGATCTTTAAAGAAAATTTGAGATAATTCCACAATTTGACTCGTGTAACTCATCTGATCCTTAAATAAGGCGACTAACGCCCGCGCCCACTCAATGGTCTTGGTATCCAATTGTTGCGGCAACAAGCCGGCTTCTTGTAAATTAACAATTGACAAATCAGTAATTTTACTTAAATCGGCTGCCTTAACGTATTGGTTATTAACCCATTCCAGCTTTTTTTGATCAAAAGCGGCGGGTGACTTACTTAAACGCTTGGGATCAAATTGTTTAATAAACTGTTTGCGCGTAAAAATTTCATCTTCACCAACTGGCGACCAGCCTAATAAGGTAATGAAGTTAAACATTGCTTCTGGTAAATAACCACGTTCTTTATATTGTTCAATAAATTGCAAGACACTTTCATCACGCTTGCTGAGTTTTTTACCCGTAGCACTATTGATAATTAAAGTCATATGACCAAACTTCGGTGGTTGCCAACCCAAATAATCATAAATCATTAATTGCTTGGGCGTATTAGCTACGTGATCATCACCGCGTAAGACATGCGAAATTTCCATTAAGTGATCATCAATCACGACAGCAAAGTTGTAAGTTGGCATGCCATCACGTTTTTGAATCACCCAATCGCCACCAATGGTATTAGCGTCAAACTTAACTTTGCCCTTAACCATATCGTCCCATTCATAGACTTTATCTTTAGGAACTTTAATCCGAATAACAGGCTTAATGCCTTGTGCTTTCGCTTCCGCAATCTTGGCTTGTTTTTGTTCCTCAGTCATACCAGCAAATTCATATTCATAATGAGGCATAATTTTGGCAGCCTTTTGAATTTCCCGATCGTGTTCCAATTCTGCTTCCGTTTTATATGACTCGTAAGCTACACCGGCATCAATCAGTTGTTGAATGTACTTGTGGTAAATCGCTTGACGTTCTGATTGCCGATATGGACCGTAATCACCGCCTACGTCAGGACCTTCATCCCAATCCATTCCGAGCCATTTCAGATTTTCTAATTGACTTTGCTCGCCACCTTCAACATTACGCTTAGTATCTGTGTCTTCAATCCGAATCACAAATGTTCCTTTATTGTGACGAGCAAATAAATAATTAAATAACGCTGTCCGCGCATTACCAATGTGTAAATGTCCTGTAGGACTGGGTGCATAACGAACCCGAATTTTATTATCAGTCAAAACTAACTCCTCTTTCTTGACAAGACTTTCTATTATATAGCTTACTTACTTTTACTTAAAAGTCAAAACTTCCAAGCAGGATTCTTCGATTTAATTCGAATTTCATCCACAAATATGAGGTGCAAAAAAGAAAATGCTCGTCCTAATTGAAGCGAACATTTTCTTTTTTATCGTACTCAATTTTAAACATCTTGGTATCAATATCATTTAATTAATTAAATTTATTGCTTGCGCTTATAACCAAACTTCGCTAACAAAACATCAGCTGCGGCGAGTAATCCGCCCGCAACTTGCCAAGAAGTTGCAGAATCATTCCCCGTTTGCGGGTAACTTTCTTGATTACTCTGCGATTTTTGCTGTGGGTCAGCTGTCAAGCTGGTCATTGGTGGCCGTTGTGTAGTCAATGGCGTCGTCGCCCCAGCATTCTGGAAAATCGGCTTAGGTTGCGTCGCCAATGGCTTAGTCGTGGTTATTGTTTGATTTGGCGGTGTTGTAGCACTTGGTTGATTAAGAGCATCCGTCACTTTAACGATCGCCGTATTTTGATACAACTTTCCGTCAGTTGCTCGATAATAATACGTCACAGAATAATTACCCGTTTTTTGAGTATTAACCTGGCCGGAATAGTATAAACCAACCGAAGCAGGCACATGATCTTGATCACTAACATGCTCAATATTATTCGTATTCACACTAATTTGGTAACCATTTTTATCTGTTAATCCTGAAAAACTAGCTTGTGGTGTCCAGTTACTACCAACTGGTAAATTAATATCCGTCACATGAACAACATAATTGGGCGTACTAGGAGTCGGAGCAGGCGTTGCTGGAACATTATTATTGTTAGTCTCAGAACCACTTGGTGGTGCAGGATTATTATTCGTTCCCGAATTGTTAGGATTACTATCTTTAGCTGTTACTTTGACATTAGAAGTACTTTGATATAACTGACCATTAGAAGCCCGATAGTAGTAAATCACCGTATAATCGCCGGCTTTGGTCGAATCCACTGTTCCCGAATAATATAATCCTACAGTTAGCGGCACATGATCTTGATCACTAACTTGCGAAATCTTGGTCGAATCCACTGTGACGGGTTGACCAACTTCATCAGTAATGCCGGCGAAGGTCGTTTGCGGTGTCCAAATCTGCCCCGTTCCCAACTGCAAACTAAAATTAGTGACATGAACGGTATAGTTATTTTTACCCGCTATTTTGACATGCGCAACACTTTGATATAACTGTCCTTCCACCGAACGGTAATAATAAGTGACAAAGTAATCTCCCGCTTCGTTAACATTGACATTACCAGAATAATAGAGTCCAGCAGTGGTTGGGACATGATCAGCATCAGCGACTTGCTGGATATTATCGGTATCCACCGCAATGGAATGTCCCTCCCTGTCAGTAATACCCGCAAAAGTCGTCTTGGGCGTCCAAACTCGACCGTCACCCACTAGTGAACTAAAGTTCGTCACATGCACTGCATAATTGGGTTTAACATCCTGACCTGCTACTTGAATGTGGGCAATGCTTTGATACAGCTGACCATTGGCAGCGCGATAATAATAAGTGACATAGTAATCGCCTACTTTATCAATGTTCACATTACCGGAATAGTATAATCCTGTCTCAGCAGGCACTTGTTTTTCATCAGCCACTTGTGGAATTTTTTGTGTATCAACAGAAACTGGTTGCCCAGCTGCATCAGTAATACCCGCAAAAGTCGTTTGTGTTGTCCAAACTCGCCCATCACCTAGTTGTACATGAAAATCAGTGACATGAACCGTATAACTTGAAGCTTCTCCTGGTTTATTTGGATTTGTTGGATTAGTGCCTGGATTAGTATCTGGCTGATGATTATCTCCAGGATTCGTGCCCGGCAATTCTCCTGGTTTATTCGGATCTGTTGGATTGGTGCCTGGATTAGTATCTGGCTGATGATTATCTCCAGGATTCGTGCCTGGCAATTCTCCTGGTTTATTCGGATCTGTTGGATTGGTGCCTGGATTAATATCCGGATTTTGACCATCGCTAGGATCCGTTGGAACTTCGCCTGTGTCTGTAGCTTTAGCCTTCACAGTCACCACGGCATCTTGTTGAGCCCAAGTATTTCCTTCACTGTCCACATAAGCATAATGAATCGTATAAGTTCCCGGAGTTGTCACATCGACACTACCAGTAACCTTAATTTGATCCTTATTTAACGGATTACCCTTCTCATCAGTACAATGTTGAAGATCCAAGTTGAGCATTGGATCCCAATAAGCATCCGCACCAGCTGTAATTGTACTTGAATGCGTAATAATTTGCGCTTTACTTGCTTGAACGGTAATCAAAATACTATCCGTCACAGTTTTCGCTGCACCATCAGTATAACTATAATTAATCTGATATTCTCCTGGAGTACTAGGATCGACTTTGCCGTGAGGATAACTTATAACCACTTGACTAGGATCAAGCACTTTACCGTCTGAATCTAATAAACTATTACCATGCTCATCGACTAAACTAGTGATCAAAGCCAAGGACTGTTCATCACTCCATTGCGCATTAGGTTTAGCAATCAAAGTAGTGGCTTGTGCTTTAATCTCTGATACATCGGCGACTACAGTAATCGTCGAATCTGCCGGGACTTGATTGCCAGCCAAATCAGTGTAAACATAATGCACTACATACTTTCCAGGTGTTGTTAGATCTACTTGATCACCAGAAATAGTTAAGCGACTTGGGTCAATAGCGCTCGGTTGCACCAGATTGCCTTGCTCATCCACCAAGTGATCTAATCCAGTTACTGGATCCCAATGGACACTAGTGCCAGCAACTACCGTTTGATCTTTACCAACTAATGCCACTTGACTTAAGACGACATGGACTGTAACTGCTGTTGCTTGATGATTACCATCTTGATCGGTATATTCATAGGTGACAACATAATCGCCTGGTACTTGTGGATTAACTTGATCTGCTCCCGTAACTTGCAGTTGCTCAATATTTAAAGAATTACCATTCTCATCAGTAGCACTAGTCAGATTATCTTGAGCCTTCCAAGAAGCTTGTGGGCCGGCAATAATAGTTGAATCATGCGCCTTGATCTCTATTGGGCTCAAAACTTGGATATCAGCATCAGCTTGGGCTTGATTGCCCGCTAAATCGGTATAAATATAATGAACTTGATAATTGCCTGGTTTTGTAGGATCCACTTCATCCCCATTAATACTCAACCGACTTGTGTCAATATTATCAGGCTGAATGATATTACCATATTCATCAACCAGATGATCTAATCCAGATATTGGTTGCCATTTAGCGTCAGCAGCAGCAACGATTGTCTGATTTTTACCGGTTAAGGCAACTTGAGTGTTAGCGACCTGAACTGTTGCCGAAGCTGTAATATCATTCCCCAAATCATCAGTATAGTGATAAATAACGCTTTGATCACCTGCTTGCGTCACATCAATTGACCCATCAACATGATAATTAGGATTAGTGACTACTTGACCTTGACTATCTGTTACTTGATCAAAGTTATCGGCTGGCTGCCAAGCTGGTGTATTCGGACCAATAATTACTAACGTATTGTGAACCATAATCTTTGAAGCGGGAACAACTGTCACTGTTCCGATAGCTGTTACTGTTTTACCAGCGTGATCAGTGTAGCTATAAACAATTTCATAATTACCCGGTTTCGTCACGTCGACCGGACCATTAGGATAGCTAATTGTTACTTGAGAGGGATCAATTACCTTGCCGTTACTATCCAGTAAACTACTGCCATTTTCATCAACTAATTGGGTGATTAAGGCTAAGGATTGATTATCAGTCCAAGCAGCGTGTTCGTCAGTGCTTTGGGTGATGGTCTGATCTTGCGTTTGCATTTGAGCTTGATCGGCCTTCACAGTGACGGTAGCTGTTGTGGTCACTGTCTTGCCTGCATGATCGGTATAACTGTAGTCAATTTGATATTGTCCGGGCGTGGTTACATCCACATTCCCCTGGGGATAACTAATCGTCACTAAATTAGGATCAATTTTGCCGTCGCGCCCAATTAACGTATTACCACTCTCACTGACAAAACGACTAATTAAAGCCAAAGATTTATTATCATTCCAGCTATTAGCTGGTTGGGAACTTTGCGTTACCGTCGTATTTTGGGCCGTAATGCTAGCAATATCGGGGGCCACCATCACGGTTACTTGGGCGGTCACGGTTTTACCAGCATGATCGGTATAACTATAATTAATTTCATAATAGCCTGGTGTCGTCACATCAACATTATCGACATCAATGTACTGATCACCGTCTTTTTTCTGATAACTAATTGTCACCAAATTAGGATTAATTTTGCCATCACGGCCAATTAATGTATTACCACTCTCACTGACAAAACGACTGATTAAAGCCAAAGATTTATTATCATTCCACGCATTAGTTGCTTTGTTACTTTGCGTCACCGTTGTATCTTGCGCTGTAATATCGGCGATATCGGGCGCGACCATCACAGTGGCTTTGGCGGTTACGGTTTTACCAGCATGATCGGTATAACTATAATTAATTTCATAATAACCCGGTGTCGTCACATCAACATTATCGACATCAATATACTGGTCACCGTCTTTTTTCTGATAACTAATTGTCACTAAATTAGGATTAATCGTCCCATCACGACCAATCAACGTATTACCACTTTCGTTCACCAAGCGATTGATCAAAGCTAATGACTTGGACTTATTCCACGCATTAGTTGCTTGATTACTCTGCGTCACCGTTGTATCTTGCGCTGTAATATCGGCAATATCGGGCGCGACCATCACAGTGGCTTGACTGGTTACCGTCTTACCTGCACCATCGGTATAACTATAATTAATTTCATAATATCCCGGCGTCGTCACATCAACATTATCGACATCAATGTACTGATCACCGTCTTTTTTCTGATAGCTAATTGTCACTAAACCAGGAGCAATCGTCCCATCACGACCGATTAACGTATTACCACTTTCGTTCACCAAGCGATTGATCAAGGCTAACGACTTCGACTTATTCCACGCATTGGCAGCTTGATTACTTTGGGTCACCGTTGTATTTTGAGCTGTGATGTTGGCGATATCAGGGGCTACCATGACCATTGCCTTACTGGTTACCGTCTTGCCCACACCATCAGTATAACTATAATTAATTTCATAATAACCCGGCGTCGTCACATCAACATTATCAACATTGATATACTGATCACCGTCTTTTTTCTGATAACTAATTGTCACTAAACCAGGAGCAATTGTCCCATCACGACCGATTAACGTATTACCACTTTCATTCACCAAACGATTGATCAAGGCTAACGATTTTGAATCATTCCACGCATTAGCAGCTTGATTACTTTGGGTGATCGTCGTATCTTGCGCTGTAATGTCAGCAATATCGGAAGCAACCACCACAGTGGCTTGACTAGTTACCGTCTTACCAGCATTGTCCGTATAACTATAATTAATTTCATAATGACCGGGAGTCGTAACGTCAACTTTTCCATTAGGATAGGTAATTTTCACTTTAGTAGGATCAATTACTTGACCCTTGCTATCTAGTAAGCTATTACCCTTTTCATCAACTAATTGGGTGATGAGGGCCAAGGATTGATCCTCAGTCCAGCTAGCATTAGCCTTAGAGCTTTGTGAGACAGTAGTGCCTTGCGTTGCAAGGTTTGCAACATCTGGATTAACAGTAACTTTGGCTGTAGCTGTCACGGTCTTACCCGCATTGTCAGTGTAGCTATAATTAATCGGGTATTGTCCCGGCGTGGTTACATCAACATCGCCTTGCGGATAACTAATCGTCACTAAGTTCGGATTAATCGTGCCATCGCGACCAATTAACGTATTCCCATTCTCGCTCACAAAATGATTAATCAAAGCTAACGATTTCGAATCATTCCACGCATTGGACGCTTTGTTACTTTGGGTCACCGTTGTGTCTTGTGCCGTAATGTTAGCGATGTCGGGCGCAACCATCACGGTCGCCTTGCTGGTCACCGTCTTACCCACACCGTCGGTATAGCTATAATTAATTTCATAATAACCGGGTGTGGTCACATCAACATTATCGGCATCGGTGTACTGGTCACCGTCTTTTTTCTGATAACTAATTGTTACTAAATTGGGCTTAATCGTGCCGTCACGACCAATTAACGTGTTGCCGCGTTCGTTAACCAAGCGATTAATCAAGGCCAACGACTTCGAATCATTCCATGCATTAGTAGCTTTGTTACTTTGGGTCACCGTAATATCTTGCACTGTCATGTCGGCAATATCCGGGGCCACCATCACTATCGCCTTGCTGGTCGAAGTCTTGCCTGCATGATCGGTATAACTATAATCAATTTCATAATAGCCCGGAGTGGTCACGTCAACATTATTAACAGGCGTGTAATTTTGACCCTCTTTTTTTTGATAACTAATCGTGACTAAATCCGGATCAATCGTGCCGTTGCGACCAATCAACGTACTTCCGTGTTCATCCAAAAAACGATTAATTAAAGCTAATGATTGATTCTTAGTCCAAGCCTTGGCTGGTTGGTTACTTTGGGTGACGGTTGTGCCTTGGGCTTCAATAGCCGAAATATCAGGGACAACTGTTACCTGACAATCAGTCTCCGCTTGATTGCCAACGGAATCAATATAAACATAATGAACGTTATAAACACCTGGATTGTGTGGATCCACATTGTCCCCACTAACTGTTAAATTAGCTGCGTTGAGATCACTTGGTTGAACTTTATTACCAGTTTCATCAGTTAAATAAGCTAACCCCTCAATCGGATTCCAAGTGGTGTTAGGTCCAGCAACTAAAGTCAAATTTTGACCAACTAAGGCGACTTGACTTCTAACTAAATGAATTGTTTCTGGCGACGTAATATCATTACCATATTCATCTGTATAGTGATAATTAACCTTTTGCTCACCAGCTTGCGTAACATCTACTGGCTGATCGGTACTAAATTGTGGGTTGTCAACTTTCTGACCATTACTATCAAAAATTGCATCTAAATTATCGGCTGGCTGCCAAACTGGCGTATTCGGTCCCATAACAATCGTAGAACCATGCGTTACAACTTTAGCAGTGGGTGCACTAACCGTGACCTGCGTTGTTGCCTGATGCTGATGATTATTACCATCCGTATAGGTATAAGTTGTTTCATACAAGCCAGCCGTCGTGACATCAACATTGCCGATCGTCTCAACCTTATCTGCTGGCGTAATTGTAATGCCATTTTCATCTGAGCCCAAATCGTAGCCGTCTGCAGCCTGCCACTGGTCGGTTGCTAATTGACTTTGAGGAATAGTTTGATCAGCTTGAGCCTGTACGTGAGCATAGTTCGGCATCACTTGAACCGTTACTGGTACACTAATCACCTGACCCGAAAGAGCGGTAAATTGATAAGTTAAAGTCACTGTTTTGGTTGGCACACTAAAATCAGTAAAATGGGTCTTATCAGTGCAGGTATCATAATTCATCTCCGGATCATTAACCGCCGCCATTAATTCGTCCCAACCTAAAACTGCTACTTGGTTGTCAGCATCGGCTACTGCTTGACCATCACTATCGATCACATCCGCAAAATCCCATTTACTAGGATATTCGTGATTGGTTTCATTGCCAGCATAAACAGAGCGCTTCTTACCATCGGTTTTTACTGCTGCCTGATCTCGATTAACCACAATATTTCTTGAAAAATTAGTCGTCTTACTGCCGTCGCTAACACTGTACGACACTTTATAACTTTTATTAACGGTTAAATGCTGGGGATCAAACCCCGCATTATCAACCACTTGAATTTGATGGGTCAAATCCCCATTAACACCTGCCGCCAATCCAGCATCAATGTCAATGTTCGTTTGATCCGGATAAACTACTAAATCATGAGCAACATATGGAATTTCTGCTCCGACACTTGCTTGGCTTTTGGACTGAGCAGGTTGCACGTTGACCACCCTCTTCTGATCTCCAGTAGCCTCAATATTATTAGCTGAGTTCCTTGATGAGGACACAGGTTGAGTAGTTGTTGGTAAGTTAGTTGTTACATGATTATTAACTTGTGGAACATCATTTGTAGACTCAGGACTAACCGGAGTACTATCATTAACCACAGCTGCGTCAGTATTAGCCTGACTGCTAGCTGCACTATTTTTTGTCGATGGCGTTGCCGTTGGTCCTGTTGGCTGTGAAGTTGATATCTGCTCTGGACTAGTGGCAGTTGTTTGATCAGTAGCTGCCGCCAGATTCGGATTACTATCCGCTGAATTGAGATCAGTGTCTAGTTTGCTATCTTGAACATCCGCATGAACTGTTTGGCTGGATTTATTAACCCCCATCAAAGCCAAACTAGTTACCGTCATCGTCGCCATAACCCCAATTTTTTTAGGCTTTTTGTTAAGTCCCCTAATATCGTGCTTCATGTAGTTCTCCCCCAAAGAACGCAACCTTAATTATTCCCCAATAATAAAATTGCAAAATTAAAACTGTCTAATCTTTTGTAATCGTAACACACCGATTTTCTGATAGCAATCACTTTTTAGTGAAAAATTATACAATTATAAAAATACTTTTTTGATAGTCTCATTTAAGGTGTGCACCGCAACAATTTGAATGTCTGGATAATCCCCTCGTACTAACTCATTGTTAGCAGGGACATAAATCGTTTGAAAGCCTAACTTTTCGGCTTCCTTGACCCGTTGGTCAATCAGATTAACACGGCGGATTTCGCCCGTGAGGCCAATTTCCCCGACGAAACAAACGTCACTCGCTAAACTCCGATTTTTGCAACAAGAAACAATCGCCATCGCCATCGCCAAATCAATGGCTGGTTCATCTAAACGCACGCCCCCTGTGGCTTTGAGATAGGCATCCTGATTTTGGAGCAAAATATTGGCTCGCTTTTCTAAAACTGCCAAAATCACCGCCACGCGATTATGATCCAAGCCTGTAGTCGTACGTTTGGCATTACCATACAAAGTTGGCGATGTTAACGCCTGAATTTCTACCAAAATAGGCCGTGTCCCTTCCATAGAAACTACCACCGCAGAACCCGTTGCATTATTCAAGCGTTCGGCCAAAAAAATTTCCGATGGATTTTGGACTTCACGTAATCCCGTATTGACCATTTCAAACATGCCAATTTCATTGGTCGAGCCAAAGCGGTTTTTGACCGAACGCAAAATCCGATAATTATGGTGTAAATCGCCTTCAAAGTATAAGACCGTATCTACCATATGTTCTAAAATTTTGGGTCCCGCAATGGCACCGCCTTTAGTCACATGCCCGACAACAAACACAGTAACGCCTTGTTGTTTAGCAATATTCATTAATTCGGCTGTTACTTCTCTGATCTGGGCGACACTGCCAATAGCTGAAGCTAATTCGGGTTCATTCATTGTTTGTACGGAATCAATCACTAAATAATCTGGCTTTTGTTCATTAATTGCATTGCGAATAGCTCCCATGTCCGTTTCTGGATAGAGATATAAGTTGTCACCTTGAATTTGCAAGCGATTAGCGCGTAATTTAATTTGGGCTGCACTTTCTTCGCCGGAAACGTATAAAACTCGGCCCCCCGTTTGCTCCAGTTGTCCGGAAACCTGCAATAATAAGGTCGATTTCCCAATTCCTGGATCACCGCCAATTAACACCAATGACCCCGGCACTACTCCGCCACCTAAAACTCGATCTAATTCCGTCAAGCCTGTTTGCACCCGTTTTTGTTCATCAAAACTGACCTGATTTAATTTAACTGGTTGACTCGTTGTCGAACTAACGCGACTAGGAGTAGCTTTTGTATTAACCGGCCGCTGAACTTCTTCCACTAATTGATTCCAGGCCCCACAATTTGGACACCTTCCTAACATTTGGGGCGCAATATAACCACAGTTTTGACATACATAACGCGTTTTGGCTTTGGCCAATGTACTTCATCTCCTATTATTAATTTCTACTTACCTGAAGAACCAAAGCCGCCTTGCCGCGGTGTTGTACTAATTTGGTCATCAGCTGTCCGTAAATACTTTATAAAAATGCCTTGGCAAATGCGTTCACCCTTTTTAATTAGATAATCAGTTGGATAATAATTTAACATTTGCACAAAAATTTCGCCTTCATTTTTGGCATTATTATAGTAATCTGCATCAATCACCCCGATGGAATTAGGCAACATCAAGCCCCGCTTCAACGGACCACTAGAGCGATTAACTAACAACAACACTTCATCTGCAGGTAAACTGACTTTTAAACCAGTTGGTACTAAAACTGGTTGTAAAACTTTCTGGGCCCACTGAGCCCAGCGAGTAGTTTCTTGATAGCGACTTTGCCGCCAAATCAGTTGGGCCAAGGGATGTTTCCAAATAGAAGGTACAACAAAATCTTCGGCGGCCGCTAAGTCATATCCTGCGGCGGCTGGCGTTTGCCTTTTGGGCAAAATCAAGCCTTGATTTTGGTACCGAGTGACAAATTCAAATTTACGCTCTACCATAACTTTAATTTTCTTCTTTCAATTTTTTCTTATTATGAATAATTTAGATTATACTTAATTTAACCAGACGATACATTAAGGAGTTGAACAACTTTGGCTTTTGAGCACAAGGACCAAGAATTTTTCCAAACCAATCCCCAAGGTGAGACCATGGTACAATTACACTATACGTTATTACCGCACAAACAGGCGATTAGCATTGATCAAATTTTTGTCCAACCAGAATATCGCAACCAAGGTTTAGCCGGAAAAATTTTATTAGCGACGCTTGATTGGGTACAACAACAAAACTTAACAGTTGTACCAGTCTGTCCGTTTGCGCGCCAATTTTTTCAGCGTGAACCCAAGTTTCAATCGTTATTAGCAATCAATTCAGACAAGGGAGATAATACTGATGAATCAAGATGAATTAAAAAAGATGGCGGCTATTAAAGCCGTAGATTTTGTTCAATCAGATATGATTTTAGGTTTAGGTACTGGCTCCACCGCTTTTTATATGGTTGAAGAACTAGCTCGCCGCGTCAAAGAAGAGCATTTACAAGTTGATTGTGTCTCCACTTCTCAAAGGACCTATCAACAAGCCCAAAATCTGGGAATTAAGATGCACCCACTAGCAGACATCGAGCAGGCCGATTTAACTATTGATGGCGCCGACGAAGTCGATGCCCAATTTCAAGGTATCAAAGGTGGCGGTGCCGCTTTAACTTATGAAAAAACCGTAGCAATTAATTCCAAACGCAATTTATGGATCGTTGATCAATCTAAAATGGTGCAACAATTAGGTCAATTTCCACTGCCTTTAGAAGTTAATCCCTTTGGTGCCCAACAATTAATTGCACGTTTAACTCAGGAACAACTTCACCCCCAATTACGGTATGAAAAACCACAACAGTTAGTCAAAACCGATATGAATAACTATATTGTGGACTTACATTTAAACCAGATTGAACATCCGCACTTATTAGCTGACTGGTTAGACCACCAAACCGGAATTATTGAGCATGGTCTTTTCTTAGACTTAGTCAATACCGTGGTCATCGGTCGCCCTGAAGGTCCCCAAGTTATTGACAATATTCGTTAAAGTACTAGTCAAACGTCCAACTTTCCGCTATATTTAGCTTAAGCTTTTTTAATTTAATGGAGGATTTTTTATGACAAAAGCAATCAGTCAAGCTGATTTACAACAATTTCAAGCAGGTTTTGACCAAATGCCCGCGGCACAAGTCATCAAAAACAGTGTTGCCAATAATGGTATTTATCAATCTAGCGAAACTTTACAATCACAAATCGCGATGGATCCGACTTTTTCCATTGATTTAACTACTGGAAAAGTTGCCGATCAAAAACAATCCGGTCTTTGCTGGGTTTTTGCAGCGTTAAATACCTTGCGCCATCCCATGCAAAGCAAATTTAAAATTAAAGACTTTGAGTTATCTCAAGGCTATGTCTTTTTCTGGGACAAACTCGAAAAAGCCAATTATTTCTACGAAAATGTCATTAAAACTGCTGATTTGCCCATTGGTGATCGCAAAGTCGACTTTTTAATGACCACTCCGCAACAAGATGGTGGACAATGGGACATGGTTTGTGCCCTCTTTGAAAAATACGGTGTTGTGCCGAAAAGCGTGATGCCCGATACTGCTAGTCGAACTAATTCTTCAGAGTTAAACAGCGTTTTAAACACTAAATTACGCAAAGATGCTGTTGCTTTACGCCAATGGCTCAAAGACGGTGTTCCCGACGCCACGGTTGAAGAACGTAAAGAAAAGATGTTATCCGAAGTTTACCGGTTATTAGCTTATGCTTTAGGTGAACCACCCGTACAATTTGATTGGTCTTATCGCGATGATGACAATCAATTTCATTGTGAAAAAGCCATTACGCCACAAGAATTTTATAAAAAATATATTGATTTAGATTTACCAGATTATATTTCCACCATTAATGCTCCAACTGACGACAAGCCTTATAATCATGTTTACACTGTCGAATTATTAGGAAATGTCGTCGCTGGCCGCAATGTTCGGCATTTAAACTTAGAATTAGCAGATTTTAAAGCCAGTGCCGTCAAACAACTTCAATCCGGCGAAGCCGTGTGGTTTGGTAGTGATGTCTCCGCCATGTCCGACCGCAAAAAGGGAATTTTAGATACTAAAATCTATAACTTAGCTGACTTATTTAATATCGATTTTTCGATGACTAAAGCGCAACGGTTAGATTATGGCGAAAGCTTAATGAACCACGCCATGGTCTTAACTGGAGTTGACTTAGACGATCAAGGCCAACCAACCAAGTGGAAAGTTGAAAACTCTTGGGGTGAAAAAGTGGGAACTAAAGGATACTTTGTGATGAGTGATGCTTGGTTCGATCAATTTGTTTACCAATTAGTTATCAACAAAAAATACTTGCCACAAAAAGCGCAAGCAGCTTATGATGCTGAATGTGACGATCCAAAAGTTTTGGCACCTTGGGATCCAATGGGTGCTTTAGCTTAAAGTTAAGTACTAACGGTATTCCATAGCGAAGTTCAAACTTTACTTTCAAATTGAATGTCATTCAACACCAACTACTGCCTTGGTAGTAACCAAAAAAGAAAATGTTCGCCTCAAGACGAGCATTTTCTTTTTTTATCCTTATTTTATTGACACTAACTTTGAAATTACCAACCACTGGGTTCGGCACAAAAAGTTATCCACAGCTACTTACTGTTGCTTACGTTGTGATTTGACCTTTTTATAAACTTTGAACTTGCGTTAAGATTTGATCCATAACTTGTGTTGGCAACAATGTGTCCGTTTGCACAACAATGTCTGCTACCTGTTGATAACTTGCTTGTCGTCTTGCCTTTAATTGCCGTAACTGTTGCATATTTTGGGCTAGCGGCCTGGAAGTATCATTTTTAATTCGGTGCCAAATAACAGGAAGGTGTGCATCTAACCAGATAATCGGCGCAGGGGAATGTTTTAAAATTTGCACATTGTCAGTATTTTCCAACGTACCACCACCTAATGCTAACACTCCTGGTTGCGTTAATACTTGTGCTAACGCCTGCTGTTCCAATTTGCGAAAATACGCTTCACCCTCAACAGCAAAAATCGTGTTCACGCTTTGACCACTGGCTTGTTCAATCCACTGATCTAAATCCCAGAGCGGTAATGACAATTGTCGTGCCAACAGTTGCCCCACTGTGGTTTTACCTGTTCCCATAAATCCCGTCAAAATAATATCCATGACTTAAACTCCAATGACTTTATCTAAATCTCGCCAAAACTCAGGATAAGAAATTGCCACACATTGTTCGTTATTTAATGTGAGCGCCGCTGGAACAGTTAATGCCGCAATAGCTAACATCATAGCCAAACGGTGATCACCGTGACTATCCAATTTAACGTTGTGCTGCTGCCACTGCGTTGGACCTTCAATCTGCCAACCATCAGTTCGCGCTTGAATCTTCACACCTAATTTTTGTAATTCTTGAGCCACTGTTTGAATGCGATCAGTTTCTTTGTAATGCAATTCCTGCGCGCCTTCAATCACGCTAGTTCCACGTGCATTGGCCGCTAGTAAAGCTACCAACGGCAACTCATCAATGATGCTAGGAATTTGTGGAGCAGTTAAGTGAATCGCTCTTAAACGACTGGTCCTGATTTCTAAATCACCCCATAATTCCCCGGTCGTCGTTTGGGGACTAATTTGGATTTGGGCACCCATTTGCTGTAGGACTTGCAAAAAGCCACTCCGCGTAGGATTTAACCCCACATGCTTAATTTTTAAATGGGAATTAGGGACTAAGGTCGCCGCCGTTAACCAAAAGGCCGCCGCCGACAGGTCCCCGGGAATGGTTAATTCCTGACCATTGAATTGAGTAGTTGGTAAAACTGTAATCGTCCTTTGATCCGTTGCTGTGACAACTGGTACCCCAAACTGGCGTAACATTACTTCTGTATGATTGCGTGTTGGCAATTTTTCCACAATCGTTGTGGGTTGCGTGGCTTGTAAGGCAGCCAAAATAACCGCACTTTTAACTTGTGCACTCGCCACGGCTAATTTAATTTGCGTACCGCCTAACTTTTGTCCCGTGACGATAACCGGCAAATGTTCGTTAGTGGTCCTAATATTGGCTCCTAACTGCTGCAAGGGAACACTTACCCGAGCCATCGGCCGTTTAGTTAGCGAAGCATCACCCACTAAGGTTAAGCGCCACCAACCGCCTGCCAACAGTCCCATTAATAAGCGCACGGACGTTCCCGAATTATTAAAATTAAGCGTTGTTTGAGTGGGACGCCAAAACTTCAAGGGCCGCCCACTAATTTTAATCGTTGTGTGCCAGCGTTGGATCGGAATTTGAAAGCTTTGTAACACTGCTAATGTCGTCAAACAATCTTGTCCCAAACTTGCTTGGTGTAAAAGCGTCGGGGTCGAAGCTAACGCTCCCAAAATTAACCCCCGATGCGTAATACTCTTATCGCCCGGTAAGGTTAACGTTCCGTGTAAACCTTGCGGTGCATATCGTAAATCTTTCATTCTTTTGATCCTTAATTCTTAAAAATTAATTCCACAGTCAAGTTCGCACTGGAAACTTCTACAACTGTGCAGTCCCTTTAGTTTCAAGCTCAGCTGGTTAATATTCATCCAGTTCTTGACGGTAAGCCGAAACTTGCTCTTGTAAACGTCCCAAGTTGGAACCATCAAAAGTCGTAGTAATTTGTTTGACTAATTCAATGGCCACAACACTTTGAATCACTAACGAGGCGGGGACAATGGCCGTAGTATCTGAGCGCTCAACATTGGCCTTTTGCTCAACTTTCGTATCAATATTCACTGACGGCAAGGCATGATACAGCGTCGGTAATGGCTTCATCGCTGCATTAATAATCAAAGGCATGCCATTAGTCATACCACCTTCAAATCCACCTAAATGATTACTAGAACGCTGCCAGTGCTGATCTTGATAAATGATGGCATCCATTGCTTGGCTGCCCAAATGCTCACTATTCAAAAAGCCAGCGCCAAAACTAACTCCCTTAATTGCGTTGACGCCCATTACACTAGCAGCAATTTGGGCATCAAATTTGCTATCCCAACTAGTATAGCTGCCTAAACCAGCAGGCACGTTTTCCACAATAACTTGCACAACACCGCCTAAAGTATCACCTGCCCGTTTAGTTTGATCAATGAGTTCCTTAATGATCGGTTCTTGTTGATTATTCAAAATTCGTAAATCATTAGTTTGAATTTGCTGTTGAATGGCCTTCACCCCCAAATTCTGAGGATTGCCAACGACCTGCGGTCCAACTTGATAAACATAACCGACTAATTGAATATCTAACTGGTTCAATAATTGCTCACATAAATTGCCAATAGCCACCCGCATTGCGGTTTCGCGCGCTGACGAGCGTTCCAACACATTCCGTAAATCCCGATGACGATACTTCATTCCTCCAACTAAATCAGCATGTCCTGGACGCGGCCGTTTAACTTGCCGCAAGTTAGCCCGCTTGGACGTGGTGGCTAACGGATTCATAACATCTTGCCAATGACTAAAATCACGATTGGTAATTGTGAGGGCAATGGGGGAACCTAAAGTGACTTGTTGGCGGAGACCACCAGTAACTTGCACTTGATCATGCTCAATTTTTTGCCGATTGCCACGACCATAACCACCTTGTCGTTTTGCTAAGGCATTATTAATTTGCTCCAAATCTACTGCCATTCCGGCGGGAAAACCTTCAATAATACCAGTTAATTGCGGGCCATGTGATTCGCCAGCTGTTAAATAAGTAAACATCTTTTAACCTCATTTGTTCATTAATTCATAAAATTGCTTAGCCAATAAAATAAAATTAGTAGCGTTCGCGTTATGCCGATTACTAAATAAAATTACGGCAGTTTTTGCATCATCACTCATCAAAACCACACTATCAAAGCCTTGTTGCACCCCGTGCGCATAAAAATAATGTTGCCGCACATCATGATAAACACCGCCATTATATAGACCATTAGCTGTTGGCGTTCGTAATTTACGTAAATCGCTTTTCGTAATAATTTTACCTTGAATAATCGCTTTTTGCAGCCGATAAAACTCAGCGGGATTCGAGTATAGTTGGCCGGCACCTCGTTCAAAGTGAATTTGTGACCATTGCCAAGTTAACGGTATTTGATAATTCACCGTTTGATCCTTAACTGCATAGGCAGTTACATGGTACGGGTTAGCTAAATAATCCGCTGTCACATTAGTATTGTGCAGCCGCAATGGTTTTTTAAAAAAACGATTAAATAAATGGCTAAAAGATTGATGGTAAACTCGCTGTAAAATTTGTGCCAACAAAATATAATTAACATCACTGTAATGCCACCGATTAATATATTTTTTATCCACTTTGACATGCATCTTTAAATAATGCTGCAGGTGTTGCGTTGTGACATTAGGATTTTCTGGATCCATCACTAATCCCGACTGCATTGTTAATAAATGCCACAAAGTCAAGTTGGCACTATACGGAATTTGGGGAAAATATTTACTTAACGGATCTGATAAATGCAATTTGCCCTGCTCTTGGGCCTTCATTAATAGTGTTGCTGTAATCGCCTTTTCCAATGAAGCTAATTGATACGTTGAGTGCTGTGTCAACGGCTGTTTTTGTTGATAATTACTATATCCTTGTGTTGTGCGGTAATAAGTTTTACCATGCTTAATTAACAAGACACTGCCGCTAAATTCATTTTGTTGCAGTAATTGTTGATAAGCTTGGTACCGCGCTTTAGTAGCCTGCGCTTGAATTGGTTGCACAGCAAATACCAAACTAAAAATAAATAACCAACTCAGTAACACTGGGAAAACAACGAACTTTTTCATAAGACACCTTCAAAATTTAATCTGTCTAATCATATCATTTACCTTTCTGTTAGAAAAGCTCTTCAGTTGTTCGCAATTTTTTCTGTTATAATCAACTATGATTAAAGAGCACTTCAAGTTTTAAAAGCAGCAATTTAGCAGTCAGCTTAAAAGTTACATGAAAAATTAAATCTAAGTTTTACGAGGTAACCAGAAAGAGCACAATAATGTAATATTGACACCTTACCAAAAACTAAACAGTGCTGCTAACAAGCGGCATTAAAAATGCTTTTGGCTGAATCTGTTTTGTGTTAATACTCTAGCTTTTTTTGAGTTTTCCTTGATTATCTTTAGATTAAATAAGGACAAGCGATTAACTATGAAATTTCAGAATACAATTCAGCAAAAGAAAAATTTGCAAAATAAACTATCCATGGGTGGTATTTTAGTTGCTTTAGGTGTGGTTTATGGTGATATTGGTACTTCACCAATGTATACCATGTCGTCTTTAATTCATGGCAATGGTGGTTTGAGTCATATTTCAACAGATTTTATTTTGGGAACCGTTTCGTTAATTTTTTGGACTTTAACTATTATCACGACCACTAAATATGTTTTAATTGCTTTACGAGCTGACAATAATGGCGAAGGTGGTATCTTTGCTTTATACACTTTGGTTCGCAAAAAAGCTAAGTGGTTGATTATTCCAGCAATGATTGGTGGCGCCACTTTTCTGGCTGATGGCATGATGACGCCCGCGGTCACCGTCACAACGGCTATTGAAGGCTTAAAAGGTGTCCAAATTTTGCATCATATTCCCATTACAACGCAAGGAACAGTCATTTTAACCACAATCATTATCTTATCGTGCTTATTTTTTATTCAGCGCTTCGGTACGGAAGCCATTGGTAAAGCTTTTGGACCAATTATGATGCTTTGGTTTACGTGCTTAGGAGTAATCGGCCTGTATCGCTTAGCCGGTGATTGGAGTTTTCTGCGCGCTTTAAATCCCTATTACGCTTTTAAAGTGCTCGTGAGTCCGCAAAATAAAAACGGGCTCTTTATTCTTGGGAGTATTTTTCTGGCAACTACTGGTGCTGAAGCCTTGTATTCGGATATGGGGCACGTCGGCCGCAATAACATTTATGGTAGCTGGCCTTACGTTAAATTGTGCCTCTTAATTAATTACTTGGGCCAAGCGGTTTGGATTAACCAAGTTAAGGGCCAAGCAACTTATCAAAAACTGACCGATCTTAATCCCTTTTTCTTAATGGTTCCGCAACGCTACCGTTTAGCGATGACCTTGTTAGCTACTTTAGCAGCGATTATCGCTTCGCAAGCGTTAATTTCGGGTTCCTTTACGCTGGTTTCGGAAGCCACGAAGTTAAAAATTTTACCTCGTTTACGCATGAATTATCCGACCAATTTCAAAGGTCAATTGTATATTCCGGCTGTGAATAACATTATCTGGGTTATTTGTTCTTTTATTGTTATTTTCTTCCAAACTTCAGCTAAAATGTCCGCCGCTTACGGCTTAGAAATTACCATTACTATGTTGATGACTACTTTATTATTAAACGCCTGGTTATCAACTACCAAAGTTAATCGCTGGTTAACGCGTCTTGTCATTGCCTTTTTCTTAATGATTGAAACGGTCTTTTTAATTACCAATAGCGTCAAGTTCTTACATGGTGGCTATATTACTTTAGGAATTGCGCTTTTATTAATCATCATCATGGTGATCTGGCGGTATGGTGAATTATTGAAAAATGATAATACCTTCCACCGTGAATATGTGTCTTTACTAGCTTATAAAAATCAATTACGCGAATTAAGTCAGGACCAAAGCTTACCCATGTATACCACTAATTTGGTTTATTTAGCCAAAGTTAAAGATGGTTATAAAATCAAAAAAGACATTCTGTATTCTATTTTAGATAAACGGCCTAAACGGGCTCAAGTTTATTGGTTTGTGACCGTGAATGTTACTGATAAACCGTACACGACTGCTTATAGTGTGGACACTTACGGCACTGATTATATGGTCAATGTACAGTTATATTTAGGTTTTCGCATGGAACAAAAAGTTAATTTCTTCTTGCGCCAAATCGTGAACGAAATGATGATTAAAAAAGAACTTCCGCGTCAACCACAACGTTATACTACGATTCCGGATCGTAGTGTGGGGGATTTCTCCTTCGTTTTGATTCGCGAGGTTTTATCACCAGATACACAACTAAACAATTGGAAAAAGAACTTAATCCAAAGTCGTCTCTGGCTTCAAAAATATACCGTGACGCCGGCAATTTGGTACGGTTTATCCTACTCCGATGTGGTCACAGAATACGTTCCTTTAACCTTGGGTCAGGTGCGATCTGACCGGTTACAACTCATTCAACGTGATCCCAAGATTAAATACAATTCGGAAGAGCTGGATGATGAAGACGACGATGAAGATGAATACTAATTAATTGGAATAATAAAAATAGAGGTTAAGATCATTAACACAACGAACCTGCTGGGTGGGGTGAATGATCATTAACCTCTATTTTTTATGCAATAACCTAATTAAGAGTGTTACTTTGTTAAAACTACTTTACTTGTAATCTGCAATTGGGCATCTAATTGGTAAACAATAGGTTCACAATTTCCCACTTCGACGCCATCAATTGCCTGGTCAGAAATCTGTTCCAAATATTTGATTAATGCTCGTAATGTACTGCCATGCGCAACAATCAATTGATTATGCCCCGCTTTTAATTTAGGACCAATCACCTCTTGAAAATATGGTACCGTCCGTTCTAGGGCCATTTTTAAGCTTTCCGCGCGCGGCAAAATGTCTTGCGGCCACCCTTGATACACACGCTGACTAGTATCTACCGCTGGTAACAACGGCGGCACACTATCAAAGCTCCGCCGCCATAAGGCTACCTGTTGCGCACCAAACTTTTGCCGGGTAAAACCTTTATTCAACCCGCGTAGCGCGCCATAATGACGTTCATTTAAGCGCCAAGATTTATTAATCGGGGTCGCTAATGCTGCACATTGCTCCTGAATTAGATAAGCTGTCAAAATCGCTCGTTTTAAGACTGAAGTGTGTACTTGGGCAAAAGTCAATTGATGTTGCTTTAATAATTGACCAGCATGTTGTGCTTGCTGCCTTCCCTTTGCGGTCAAATTCACATCTGACCAACCTGTATACTCATTATGTTCATTAGCCACGCTTTGTCCGTGCCGCACTAAAATCAACTTAACCATTAATCTTCCTCTATCAAAAACTAATTGTCACTACATTCATTAAAATGGGCACCATCACCAAACTAAAAATCGTAGTCGCAGTAACCATCACAGCTGCATAATCGGAATCCGCACCGTACAACTTCGCTACTACCGGGGCATTCGTCATCACTGGCATCGCTGCTTGTAAAACAAAAACTTGTTTCATTAAAACTGGGACGGCTGCCGACTTAACTAAGATAAACATTAAGGCTGGTGCTAAGATAAACCGTCCTAAAAAAATGCCCAACATATCTTTACTTAAACGAATATTCTTTAAGCCCACTTGGGCTAATTTCATCCCAATAAAAAACATAGAGAGCGGAATAGTTAAATTACCAATATATTTAAAATCTGAATTCAAAAAAGTGGGCACTGAAATATGACATAAAACCAAAATCACGCCAATTAAAAAACCGAGTAATGGTGGCGAAAAAATCTTTTTGAGCATCTCTGACCATTTTAGTTTTTCATTATTCGAACCATCCAAGCGAATCAGATACACGCCTAACGTCCAAAAAAACGTCGTATTAGCCATGTAATAAATTAAAACATATGGCAGACTGGCTTTACCAAACAGCGCCATATTCACTGGTAAACCCACAAAGACCGTATTCGAATTGGAAAACATAGATTTAAACAAACCTCGATGTTTAGAATCAATCCGTAAAACAGACTGCATCACCCAGGAAATTATGAATAATAACATCATTGATAAAATTGGAAATTTTAAATCAGGAAAAATCCGAAAAAGTTCTCCTCTAGAAAACTTAGACGTGATAGTATTAATCATGTAACACGGTAAGGCTATCTGCGTTACTAATTTAGAAACAATCTGACTAAAATTTTCATCAAACCATTGTCTTACTGTCAACCAATAGCCAACTACAATCATTCCTAAAATGATTAACACACCACTAATACTATGCAATAACATAACTTCATCTCACTATCTTACTTAGCCTATCTATTCTATGTTAGCATGATCCCTTCAGATTTTCAGAAGAGATTGACACGGTGGGAATTAAAAAATAAAGGCGGCTTCCGTATGAAGATACAGCTTCACTGGGATTGGAAACAATTTTGGCACAAAAATCACTTATTTATCATCATTTTAGGCGGCTTTATCATTACTGTCGCTTTATTTTCTTATCTTTTATTTAATGTTGTTTGGATTAATGGCACCGTACATGGTCAATCCATGCAGCCCAACTTTTACGCTAACGACCGCGTTTTAGTTAAACCCAATGCTCAGATTCACCGCGGTGATATCGTCTTATTAGATCCCCCTGGATCCACTGAGAACAAACTTTTTGTCAAGCGGGTGATTGGCATTCCGCATGATCAAATCACTTCTAAAAACGATACCACTTACATCAATCACCAAGCTATTAACGAACCTTACCTCGATCCTTACAAAGCCAAATTAGCTCCGGGAAAGTTACTCACCAAAAATTTTAAATTAAAAAATCTGTTTGGTATTTCTCATGTTCCCGCAGATAATTATTTTGTAATGGGCGATAACCGCCGCAAGTCGGCTGATAGTCGTAGTTTTGGCCCCGTCAAAAAAGACCAAATTTTAGGGGTTGTCAAAGTTCGTTATTGGCCCTTAAATCGCATCAAATTCTATTAATCAGGCCGTTTTTGATGGACTATTTGCTCCTGTAAACCATGCTTAAATTCTGGTTGTAGTGTGACGTGTTCTATGCCGTACTCTTTGAGAATTTGAGCAATTTTTTGGTAGAGTTGTTCTAACTGGGAAGTCGGTTCATCCTCCTGAACATTAATATGTGCATCAAAAGCAATCAATTGTTCATCAATGCGCCAAACATGCACATGATGTACCCGCACCACCTCAGGCAAGGCTTGAATCTGTTGACAAACTGCTTGTAAATCGATTTGCGGACTAGCTTCCATCAAAATTGCGACCGTTTGTTTAACCACTTCCAGTGATTCTTTTAAAATCCAAACGGCAGTGATTAACGTAATCACGGGATCCGCCCAGTACCAATTAAACAGTTGCACCAGGATTGCGGCTAAGATGACGCCAAAAGATGACAAGGCATCCGCCGCCATATGTAAAAAAGTTGCTTTAATATTTAAATTATGTTGTGAACCCTGCATCATGATCAGAGCGGAAATCAGATTAGCTACAAAACCAATCACCGCTACAATTAACATCAGATGACCATTAACTTTTTGTGGATGAAAGAGCCGCTTTAGACCTTCCACTGCTAAAAAAATTGTAATTGCAATTAAAATAGCTGAATTGACAAAAGCGGCTAAGATTTCAGCGCGCTGATAACCAAAAGTCTGCCGTTCATCATTGGCCTTTTTACCAATTAAATGAGCAATAAATGACAAAACGACTGACAAAGTATCTTCCATATTATGAAAACCATCAGATACCAACCCTAAACTGCCCGCAACCAAACCGCCAACCAGCTCAGCTCCTGTAATTGTGGCATTTAAAAGCGTTACTAGCGAAAATTTCACAGTCGACATTTCTTTATGCTTTTCAGTCATTTAATATTACTCCTTTGAACTTTATTTTAAGTTAAATGACCAAAATGTTCAATCCGAATTCTAGAACTTATTCAAATGTACAAAAAAAGATTGACGCTAACTATTGCTTCAATCTTGACTACATAATTTTAATTGCTCAGTACCACTCTCGGTAAATTGCTTTAAACTTTTTACTTCAAAAATCAGAAATTTGGTCTGAAGAAGTTAGACTAGTTAGTACCCAATGACTAAATTCAGTCGTCAAAACTGTAATTAATGATTAACTTTCACATTAACCTTAATGGGTTGGTGGACGTCCAGATTGTCAGAATAATTCGTTTGTACCCAATTTTTCATTCGTTGAATAGCTTCCCGCCGTGATACATTATGACAAACTCTTTTAGCAACCACGCGCTCACCATTAACTGTATTAAACACACAAACTACTTCGTAATCACATACCTGACGATTGAAAACAAACATAATCATTCCTCCATCAGAACCCTCACTCTTTTAGCAACCAGAATGTTATATCATTTTTGGTTCAAAAATTCAAGGGGCTTGCTGTATTTTTCTGATTATTGGCGCCTAATTGAAAAAAATTTTTCCTTACCAAACGTTTATTTTTTAAGATTTAGTTGAGTTTTCATCAGAATAGTTTAATTTGAGGGCCAGATTGTATAAGATGTTGTAGAGGAGGCTGATGTATATGCCGAAACAAAGATCGAAACATCAATTTAAAACCAATCAAAACAACAATTTAACTAATAACAATCCCGTGCCACAACACCCCAGCGCTCCCAGAGCACCTGAGCCTGTGGCGCCTAATTTTTCTGAACAACCAAAAGCTCCTTTAAACACTAATCTCCCCCCCAAACCGGATTATCCGCGTAATCAAACACCAAATTATCAAATGCCGCCGACTAATCCCCAACCAAGTAATGATAGCAACAATCATGGCAAACATAATAAAGCTTGGTATAAACAACCAATTTTTTGGATTATTGCAGTGCTCATTATTGTAGTAGCTGCAATCTTACTAGTTTTCTTACTTTTACATCCGACTAAACAAGCACCGAAAACCACTGATCATCCTAAAAGTGAACAGACAACTTCTAAGCAACTACCGTTAAAGAAGCACCCGAAGACTACGAAAGTCACGCCCGCTTTAAAGAAAGATACTGCAGCCAAAGACGTTCAACATAGTGAAGCTAATGAACGCCAATGGAAAAATCCGGGTTCCTATGACAATATGAAATATGAGACTGATGATTTTACATTAGAGCTGAATAATTCGGCTGACGGCGTTAAATTGATTTCTGACGCTAATAATAAACCAGCTTTATATATTGAATACACAATTACTAATAATTCCAAACAAGACTTGAAACCAGCAGATATTGTTAGTCAAGATTTGCAATTAAAACAGGACAATCAAATTTTAAATGCTAATAACGATATTGGTGATAACCAAGATATGAAAGATCGTTTGAATACCGCTCAACAAGCAGTGGCTGCCGGTCAAAAAGCCCAAGCAGCAATGCTTTATTCCGTGAATAACACTAAGGATCAAATTTCCATGTTCTTTATGAACTTAAAAACTAAACAGCCTATTGCTACAACGCAGCCGTTTAAGTTATAACACAACAGCAATTTCAAATTGATCATACTGATAATTGATTTAATTTATAATGTGGCTCCCGAAGTTAGAACAACTTCGGGGGCCTTTTTGTGTCTAATTATCTAAGTAAAATAAGATTGATCTTTTCTCTTTATGGAAAGATGATAATATACTTCTTTTTTATTGGCATAATTCTACTTTAGGTGTTCTTTTAATGCTCACTGAAACTCAACTAATCAATGGCTATTAAAACTAGCAACTAGCTACCTAATATTTAATTGAACAAATAAAAAAACACTTTCGTAATCGAAAGTGTTAGTAGAAATATCTTAACGTTTGGAAAATTGTGAAGCCTTACGAGCCTTCTTCAAACCTGGCTTCTTACGTTCTTTCATTCGTGGATCACGAGTTAACATGCCTGCACGTTTCAAAGGTGCCCGAAAATCAGGATCTACTTCCAATAAAGCCCGCGCAATTCCATGACGGATTGCACCAGCTTGACCAGAAAAACCGCCTCCATGAACATTAACCAAGACATCATAACTATCAGCAGTTTCAGTGATATCCAACGGTTGTTTTAAATCTTTGATCAAACTTGCAGAAGGAATGTAATCTTCTGCAGCACGTTTATTAATTGTTACTTGACCCTTACCAGGGACCAAGCGTACACGAGCAACTGAGTCTTTACGACGTCCAGTTCCAGCATAAGATACTTGTGCCAAATTATTCTCCTCCTTAAATCAACTTATTAACATCTAAAACTTCAGGTTGTTGAGCTGCATGTTTATGTTCTGAACCTGCATAGACATAAAGCTTCTTAAATTGTTGACGACCAAGGGAATTCTTTGGCAACATGCCGCGAACTGAAGTTTCAATCAACCGTTCAGGCTTTTCAGCCAACATTTTACCTGCAGAAGTAGTCTTCAACCCACCAGGATGATTACTATGATGATAGTACATCTTCTTAGTAGCTTTCTTGCCGGTCAACTTCACTTTGTCGGCGTTAATAATAATTACATTATCACCAGTATCAACGTTCGGGGTAAATGTTGGTTTATTCTTGCCACGTAAAATTGTAGCGACAGCTGATGATAAACGACCTAAGACGACATCAGTTGCATCAATCAGATACCATTTACGTTCAACTTCGCTTGGTTTAGCTAATGGTGTTGTACGCATTTGTTTTCCTCCAATATCTGTGTTTGTTCACACACTCAATAAGTTTCCGGGGCTCATCGTGGGGTAAACAATACCATTTATCAGTATAATCGTTAATTTTATTGAAGTCAATGATAAGTCACTGTTGTTTTCAACACTCACGTTTTAACTTAATAGAACACTTGCTTTAAAAATAAACCACTCGCAGGCGCTGTTACCCGGGCTTGTTGTCGATCTTTGACTTCATATAATCGCATAAAATCATGCACATCACGCCGACCGTTGCCAATTTCCAAAAGTGTTGCGACCATAATGCGCACCATATTATACAAAAAACCATTACCGTGAAAAATAAATTTCAATTGTCGTGGATAGTCACTTAAATCGAGCTGAGCTTGATAAATTTCGCGTACTTTATTTTTAATAACGCCGCCACTGGCAGCAAAGCTAGTAAAATCATGAACACCAACAATATCTTGTAGCGCTATCTGTAAGCGTGAAACTTCCAGCGGATAAGGGTAATGACCCGTATATAATCGTAAAAAAGGATCCGTATAACGCCCCAAAGCCACCCGATATTCATATATTTTACTAACCGTATCAAAACGGGCATTAAAATTTTTCGGAACAATTTGGGAATTTGTAAAGAGAATATCTAGTGGCATGAGACTATTTAACGCCTTTAACATTTGCTCCGCTGGAATATTTCCCGGGTAATTAAAAGAAATAACTTGTCCTAAAGCGTGCACTCCTGCATCCGTACGTCCCGAACCAATTATTTCGACTAATTGGCCCTTCGTCATCTTAGCTAAAGCCTGTTCAATAGTGCCTTGAATTGTTGCTAATTGTGGCTGTTTTTGAAAGCCATGATATTTAGTGCCATCATACGCCACAGTCATTTTATAAGTCGTCATTTAATAACTCCGTAAAATTAAAAGTAAAATTGTCAGTAATCCAAATGTCATTAACATGATGGTATCTTTTTTTTGCCAGTGCAACTGACGATATTTACTTCTACCAGCACTACCTTGATAGCCCCGTGATTCCATCGCCACTGACAAGTCATAAGCAATATTAAAGCTACTAACAAATAACGGAATTAAAATCGGAACAATCGCTTTGATTTGTTTAATAATATTTCCTTCGCCAAAGTCCACGCCCCGCGCCCGCTGAGCATTCATAATCTTAGTAGTTTCATCAGATAACAAAGGAATAAATTGTAAAGCAATTGACAACATCAAAGCTACTTCGTCAACCGGAAAATGAACATATCGCAACGGTTTTAATAATGATTCAATCGCGTCAGACATTTGTAACGGAGTAGTGGTAATTGTTAATAAAGTTGAAATGAAAATAATTAAAATAAAGCGAAAAAAAATGTATGCTCCATTAGTCAAACTCAAACTTGATAATGATAAAAAGCCCCAGTGCCAAAAAGGATGCCCCCCAGGTGTCAAAAAGACTTGCAAAGCAACCGTAAATAAAATAAGAATTAACATGGGGCGAATACCACGCAAAAAGAAACTCAGCGAGATTTGCGACAAATAAACCGCTCCAATAACAAACGCCAACAAAGTGGCGTAGGTTAACCAATTATTAGCTAAAAAGACAATAATAACAAATAAAAAAGTGGCCATAAATTTAGCTCGCGGATCCAACTGATGAATGAATGAATTGCCAGGTAAATAACGCCCAATAATGATTTTACCCATCGTTCTCTCCTCTCAATTGTGGAACTAACTGTGCGACTAGCTCTGGCATCGTAATCGGCAATGATGCAAATTTAAAGCCCCTTTGTAGCAACTTTTGTGCAAATTGCGTACTTTCTGGTTGTAATAAATGATGCTGAGTTAAAAATTCTTGATCATTAAAAATCACTTGTGGACTAGCAGCACGAACCAATTGTGCATGGTCCATCACTAAAACTTGGTCACTGTATAATGCCACATCTTCCATTTGATGAGAAATCAACACAATCGTAGTACCAGTTTGATTCAATTGGGCAAATAACTGCATTAATTCCTGATGTCCTTGGGGATCTAAACCTGCTGTTGGTTCATCCAAAATCAATACTTGTGGCTGCGATGCTAAAACACCCGCAATGGCCACCCGCCGCATTTGCCCACCAGATAAATCAAAGGGTGACTTATCAGCTAAACTTTGTGGTAAGCCAACCAAATCTAACATTTTTAAAGCTAAGTTATTAGCTTCACTCGCATCTACACCAAAGTTTTTCGGACCAAAACTAATATCTTCTTGGATCGTTTCTGCAAATAACTGCTGTTCTGGAAATTGAAAAACCATCCCTACTTGCTGACGCAACGGCTTTAAATGCTTATTTTTTGTCTCTGCAGTAATTTTGTGCTGACCAATTGTTACCGTGCCACTGGTCGGCTTTAAGAGCGCATTCATATGCTGCACTAAAGTTGACTTTCCACTGCCAGTCTGACCAATAATCGAGGTAAAACTGCCATCAGCAATTTCAAAGCTGACGTCCTTTAAGCCAGTATACGCCAATGGTCCATCAGCTTGATAAGTATGTGTTACCTGTTCAAATGTAATTGCCATAATTTTTCAACCAATTCCTGCTTTGTTAAATATTGATTATCAATTGCAATTTTTTGTTCCTGTAATAATAATTGCAAGCTTTGCGTAAACGGTGGTTGCAAACCAAAATCGGTTAGTTGTCGCGGATTTTGAAAAATATCTTTCACAGCACCTGTTTTTAAAACATGCCCCGCTTTTAAAACCACTACCTGATCTGCTTGAACGATTTCTGTTAGATCATGGGTAATTGATAAAACCGTCATGCCTAATTCTTGTTGTAAAGCTTTAATTAATTGAATAATATCGCGACGACCTTGCGGATCCAACATACTCGTGGCCTCATCCATCACAATAATTTTAGGTTTTAATGCAATAATACCAGCAATTGCAACTCGTTGCTTTTGCCCACCAGACAGTAACTGTGGCGACTTTTGCGCATAATCTGTCATTTGTACACGCTCTAAAGCCCAAGCCACTCGTTGGACCATCTGTTCTCGGGGCATCCCCTGATTCTCTAGGCCAAAAGCGACATCATCTTCAACAGTAGCACCCACAAACTGATGATCTGGATTTTGAAAAATAATCCTCAACTGTTCCCGAATCGTCCAAAGTGTTTCATCGGATAATACTTGCCCAGCAACCTTAACTTGTCCTGATTGTGGTTGTAATAATCCATTTAAAATTCGGGCCAAGGTACTTTTACCACTACCATTACGACCAATAATAGCGACCCATTGCTTGGGTTTGACTTGTAAACTAACTTGATCCAATGCTGGTGTTTCTGCTTCTTCGTAAGTGTACGTGACATGGTCTAATTGAATAATATTTTCCATGCTGTCACCTCATCTCAATAGTGCTTTTAATCAATATCATACCATAGACTTTCTTAAATATAATCAAAACCACAAAAAAATCATTCCCGAAAAGTAGCGCTAAAGCATTAGAGCTAGACTTAGCTTTCACCAACATCATTACGCTCACTACTAATCGAAAGAATGATCATTTAAATAGCTATTTAAAAAAATCTATAAATTAAACTAATTCAATAATTGCCATGGGTGCTGCATCACCACGACGAGGGGCAGTCTTTAAAATACGAGTATAGCCGCCTTGACGATCTTGATAACGTGGAGCAATATCACTAAATAATTTTTGCAAAGTTGATTGAATAACTACTGCATCATCTTCTTCAGTAATACTTGCTACTTCGTTACGCAAATAACTAGCTGCCAAACGCCGAGAATGTAAATCGCCACGTTTAGCTAACGTAATCATCTTTTCAGCTGTTTTTCTAACTTCCTTAGCGCGTGCTTCAGTAGTAACAATATGTTCGTTAATAAACAAATCTGTTGTTAAATCACGTAACATTGCCTTACGTTTATCTGATGCTCGACCTAATTTACGATAACTCATCTGTTTACCTCCTTTTCATCTTAATCATCTAGACGCAGTGACAATCCTAAATTGGCCAACTTCTCTTTAACTTCTTCTAGAGACTTACGCCCTAAATTGCGCACTTTCATCATATCTGATTCAGATTTATCGGTTAATTCTTGGACAGTATTAATCCCCGCCCGCTTCAAACAATTGTATGAACGAACTGAAAGATCAAGTTCTTCGATGGTCATTTCAAGTTTCTTCTCTTTACGAGTTTCTTCCTTTTCAACCATCATCTCAGCGTCTTTAGCTTCATCGGTTAATTCAACAAAAACGCTCAAGTGCTCTGTCAAAACTTTAGCAGCTAAGCTAATTGATTCCCGCGGACCAATTGAACCATTAGTCCAAATATCCAAAGTTAACTTATCAAAGTCATTTCGCTTACCCACACGAGTATGCTCTACTTGATAATTAACCCGAGAAACAGGGGTAAAAATCGAATCCACAGGTAAAACGCCAATTGGTGTTTCATCAGTTTTATTTTGATCTGCCGGAATATAACCGCGACCAGTTTTAACAGACAATTGCATGTGCAACTGTCCACCTTCAGCTACGGTACAGATATATTGATCAGGATCCAAGATTTCTAAATCAGCATCCGTTTCAATGTCAGCAGCCGTAACTTGTTTGGGGCCTTCAACATTAATTTCAACTTTTTTCTCGTCGGAATGTAATTTTAAAGACAATTTTTTGATATTTAAAACAATCTCAGTTACATCTTCTAAGACACCATCAATTGTTGAAAATTCATGTAAAACTCCATCAATTTGAATGTCAGAAACTGCTGTTCCTGGTAAAGAAGCCAATAAAACTCGCCGTAAAGAATTACCTAATGTAGTCCCATAACCGCGTTCCAATGGCTCAATTACATATTTACCGTAATTATCTGTTTCATCAATTTTTGTGATAACAGGTTTTTCAAATTCAATCATTATTTATGTTTTGCCCCTTTCACAACACTGTTTAACAACAAAAGTTTAACACTAATGCTTGGGTCAAAACTAAACACGACGGCGTTTTGGTGGACGTGAACCGTTGTGAGGAACTGGTGTGACATCACGAATTGCAGTCACTTCTAGACCGGTAGTCTGTAATGAGCGAATCGCAGCTTCACGACCAGAACCAGGACCTTTAACAGCTACTTCAACTGATTTCATACCATGTTCCATGGATTCTTTAGCAGCAGCTTCACCAGCCATTTGCGCAGCAAATGGTGTTGATTTACGACTACCCTTAAATCCTAATGCACCTGCAGAAGACCAAGAAACAGCATTACCATGAGTATCGGTAATCATCACGATCGTATTATTAAATGTTGAATGGATATGTGCTACACCAGATTCAATATTTTTCTTTACACGACGCTTACGTGAAGTCTTTGCTTTCTTGTTTGCCATTAATCATTACCTCCTTTATTATTATTTTTTCTTGCCAGCAATAGCCATCTTTTTGCCCTTACGAGTCCGAGCATTATTTTTCGTGTTTTGACCACGAACGGGCAAACCACGACGATGACGCATACCACGATAAGAACCAATTTCTTGTAGACGTTTAATGTTCATGCTGACTTCACGACGTAAGTCACCTTCAACCTTAATGCCATCTACTTGCGCACGGATTTTTTCCTCTTGTTCAGGAGTCAAATCACGTGTTCTGATATCTTCAGAAACACCGGCAGCAGCCAACACCTTTTGAGCGGTTGTATTACCGATCCCATAGATGTAGGTTAATGCGACAACAATACGTTTATCACGTGGTAAGTCAATACCTGCAATACGTGCCATATGTTGTTAACCTCCTTTTTAACCTTGTCTTTGTTTATGCTTTGGGTCAGCAGAACAAATAATCA
The DNA here is from genome assembly GCF_058107145.1 of Bombilactobacillus sp. ESL1197. NCBI lineage: Bacteria > Bacillati > Bacillota > Bacilli > Lactobacillales > Lactobacillaceae > Bombilactobacillus > Bombilactobacillus sp. ESL1197. The sequence continues at coordinate 629,694 of NZ_JBYLTY010000001.1, read as the reverse complement.
TGACGCGACCCTTCCGCTTAATCACTTTACAATGCTCACACATTGGTTTCACTGATGGTCTAACTTTCATAAACTAAATCCTCCCATCTGAACTGACGGACAACTTTGACTCACACTATTTACCGGAAACGATAGGTAATACGCCCCTTAGTTAAATCATAAGGTGAAAGTTCAACCGTAACTTTATCACCAGGTAAAATCCGAATATAATGCATCCGAATTTTACCAGAAACATGAGCCAACACAGTAGCACCATTTTCCAACTTAACTTTGAACATTGCATTTGGCAAAGTATCGGAAATAGTTCCTTCAACTTCGATTACGTCATCTTTAGCCAAAAAAGTATCCTCCTCGTTTCTTTTAAACACAAAAATAGTGAGAGCTTGGCACTCACTAGACGATACACGCGCTTAGTGTACCATATAAATGAAGTGATTGCCACCAATTAATTAATCTGTTTTAAAACTTGATCAATTTCTGCAAAAACTTGATCAATTTCTTGCGCACCATTAACTTTATGCAAGATACCTGCATTTTGATAATAATCAATTAACGGTGTATTCATTTTAATATTAACATCCAAACGATTTTTAACCGTTTCAGGCTTATCATCATCACGCTGATAAAAATCATGACCACCACAACGGTCACAAGTTCCATCAACTTTCGGTGGATTATATAACTTATGATAAGTGGAACCACAATCCCGGCAGATAAAGCGTCCTGATAAACGATCAACCAACAAATCAGTTGGCACATCAATATCAATCACGGCATCCAGTTTTAAACTTAATTCATCATCAATCTGATCTAAAGCTTTCGCTTGATCCAAATTTCTTGGAAAACCGTCTAGCATATAACCAGCTTGAAAGACATCACTTTGAGCTAAACGTTCCTTAACAATTTCATTAGTAACACTATCAGGAACTAAATTTCCCTGATCAATATAAGACTTAGCTTTCAAACCCACTGGTGTTTCTTGAGCCATAGCCTCGCGAAACATATCACCAGTTGAAATATGAATGACATGATATTGATCAACAATTTTTTCAGCTTGTGTTCCTTTACCAGCCCCTGGTAAACCCATTAACATTAAATTCATCAAACTTCCTCCAAGCTTTTAACGAATAAAACCAACATATTCACGCTTCATCAACAATCCTTCTAATTGCCGATTAGCTTCAATCGCTACCCCAACAACAATTAACAAACTTGTTCCACCTAAGCCAATCGATTGTGGTAGGCCAAACAAATTAGTTGCTAACTGAGGTAGTAAAGCAATTAAACCTAAAAAGACAGAACCAACAGTTGATAGACGCATTAATAAACCAGAAATATATTTAATTGTCGCATTTCCTGGCCAAATACCCGGAATATAAGCTCCTTGCTTTTGCAAGTTCTCCGCTAATTTTTCAGGGTTAACCTGAACAAAGGCGTAGAAGAAAGTAAACAGAACAATTAATACAGTATACACAATAGAACCAGTTGTTGTTTGTAAGCTAAAAATATTTTGTAAGACTTGATACCAAGTATCACCGCCATGAGAATTTTGAAAGGCCATCAAAATCGTCGACGGAGTAACAATTAGTGAACTAGCAAAAATAACTGGGATAACTCCCGCTACATTCACTTTCAATGGTAAATAACTTTCAGAACCACCACTAATTGCTCGCCGAGTATATTGAATCGGCACTTTACGATTAGCTTGTTGAACATAAGTTGTAAACTGTGTTACTAACAAAACAGCAACTAAAATCAAAACTAAGAATAAAATGTTCAACCAAAGATCCGAACCAGTCGAACTAATAATTTTATCCTTTACTAATTGATAAGTTCCGTGTGGCAAGCGAGCAACAATACCAGCAAAGATAATCATGGAAACACCATTACCAATACCCTTATCAGTAATTTGCTCACCCATCCAAGTTAAAAGCATTGAACCACCTGTCATGACAACCCCTAAAACTACAAAGGTTTGCCAATCAGGTTTAGGAACTAACTTCAAACCCTTCATTGAACTCAAAGCATTAAAACCAGCGGTTATTCCGACTGATTGTACAAAGGCTAAGAAAATCGTCAAATAACGAGTTACTTGATTTAATTTACGTCGACCAACTTCACCTTGCTTACTCCATTCAACAAACTTAGGAACAATATCCATTTGCAACAGCTGAATTACAATTTGGGCAGTAATATAAGGCGAAACACCTAACGAGAAAATCGAATAGTTAGATAAACCACCGCCACTAACTGTATCCAGCAAAGGAATTAATCCGGTAGAACCAACCTTTTCCATTGCTGCAGCGTTAATACCTGGAACTGTAATTTGTGCTCCCAAACGATACACTGCCAAAATAAACAATGTGAAAAAAATCTTTTTACGAATTTCTTTAACTTTAAGAGCATTCTTAAGTGTTCCTAGCATTAAATCACCTCGATTGAACCACCTGCTGCTTCAACCGCTTCTTTAGCAGCTTTAGATACTTTATTGACTTTAATGGTTAATTTCTTAGTTAATTCACCATTAGCTAATAATTTAACGCCAGCTAATTCTTTCTTGATGATTCCAGCTTTTTTCAAAGCTTGTGCATCTACAACACTACCAGCACGAAATTGGTTCAATTGATCTAAATTAACAACCGCATATTCTTTACGATTAATATTATTAAAACCACGCTTAGGCATCCGCCGGAATAAAGGCATTTGACCACCTTCAAAACCTAGACGAGTCTTACCACCACTACGTGCTAATTGACCTTTTTGTCCGCGTCCGGAAGTTTTTCCAAAGCCCGAAGAAGTTCCGCGACCTACACGCTTGCGTGTATGACGTGAACCTGCACTCGTTTGTATTTCATGTAACTTCACGATTAAGGCACCTCCTTAAAATTTAATGATTAAGCTTCTTCAACTTCAACTAAATGAGCAATCTTTAAAACTGCTCCGCGCATTGCAGCATTATCAGGCTTGATTACTGAACTGTTAATGCGTCCAAGGCCCAATTCTTTAACAACTTTACGTTGTTCTGGAATCCGATGTGCCACACTACGCTTCAAAGTAATTTTAATTTTATTAGCCATTGTGTGCTCTCCTAACCTTGTAATTCTTCAGTTGAAATACCACGTAAATTAGCAACTTCTTGCGCAGTCTTCAACTTCTTTAGGGCATCCATCGTAGCACGAATCATATTAATTGGTGTGTTACGACCCAGTGACTTACTAGTAATATCATCGATACCAGCCAATTCCATAACGGCACGAACAGAACCACCAGCAGCAATTCCAGAACCAGCAACAGCTGGCTTCAAGAGAACTCGACCAGCGCCAAATTCACCGATGATTTCATGAGGAATGGTTGTTCCAACTTTTGGTACTTCTACCAAGTTTTTACGTGCATCGTCAACAGCCTTACGAATAGCTTCTGGAACTTCTTGAGCTTTACCTGTTCCTAAGCCAACGTGACCATTCTTATCGCCAACCACAACAATTGCAGCAAACCGTAAACGACGACCACCCTTAACAACTTTAGTAATCCGATTGATAGAAACTAAGCGATCTTCTAATTCTAATTGAGATGGATCAACAAAAGCCATAAATCTTATTCCTCCTTTCTAAAATTTTAAACCATTTTCACGTGCGGCTTCAGCCAATGCTTGAACCCGACCTTGGTATAAGTAACCGCCACGATCAAAGACAACATCTGACTTACCAGCTTTGACAGCACGTTCAGCAATTAATTTACCAACAGCACTTGCTTGTTCGGTTTTGTTAGCTGCTGCTACTTCAGAGTCTAAAGTTGAGGCACTTGCTAGCGTTACACCCGCTACGTCATCAATTAATTGAGCGTAGATGTTTTTATTGGAACGAAAAACGTTTAAGCGTGGGCGCTCAGCAGTACCAGAGATTTTAGCACGAACTCGACGATGACGCTTAGCGCGAGTCTTGTTTTTATCTGGTTTAGTAATCACAATTTTCACCTCATAAATTATTCAGAATAAACTGGTTAACTATTTACCAGTCTTACCTTCTTTACGACGAATATGTTCATCAGCATATTTAATACCTTTACCTTTATATGGTTCAGGTGGACGAACATCACGAATTTCAGCCGCAAATTGACCAACTTTTTGTTTACTTATACCACTAACATTGATTTGAGTATTTGACGGAACATCGATTGTTAAACCTTCAGGTGTTGTCATTTCAACGGGGTTGGAATAACCAACATTTAAAACTAAGTCATTACCCTTCTTTTGAGCACGATAACCAACACCAACCAATTCCAAATTCTTTTGGAATCCGTCTGTAACACCGAGTACCATGTTATTCACATTAGCTCTAGTTGTTCCGTGAATAGCTTTGTCACTTTCATTGTGACGTTCAAACTTTAATTGATTGTCTGTTTGTGTAACTGTAATCTTCGGGCTAATATCACGAGTTAATTCACCCTTAGGTCCCTTAACAGTAATAGCATTTTGATCATTATCAATTGCTACTGTTACGCCTTCTGGAAGATCAATTACTTTATTTCCAATACGACTCACGCTAAGCGCACCTCCTTGTTATTGATTTTACCAAACGTAGGCAATAACTTCGCCGCCGATGTCTTTAGCCCGAGCTTCTTTGTCTGTGATAACTCCTTCAGATGTTGAAAGAATAGCTATACCTAAACCATTAAGAACCTTGGGAACTGCATCAGCTTTAACGTAGCTACGTAAACCTGGCTTTGAAATCTTCTTCAAGCCAGTAATGACGCGTTCATTATCTTTACTATATTTCAAGTAAACCTTGATAATACCTTGTTTATGATCATCAATTACTTCATAATCGCGAATAAAACCTTCACGTTTAAGAATTTCAGAAATACTTTTCTTCATATTAGAAGCTGGTACTTCTACTGAAGCATGACGAACCATGTTCGCATTACGAATCCGTGTTAAGTAATCCGCAATTGGATCTGTCATAGACATGTGCTGACCTCCTAAGTTTTATTTTTTTACCAACTAGCTTTACGCATACCTGGAATTTGTCCATCATGAGCTAATTCACGAAGGCAAATACGGCAGAGCTTAAATTTACGATATACAGAATGTGGACGACCACAGCGTTCGCAACGTGTATAAGCTTGTGATGAAAACTTTGCTGGACGATGATTCCGAACAATTTGTGACTTCTTAGCCAATAGTTTGACCTCCTAATTTACTACTTTGCAAATGGCATTCCAATTTGCGTTAATAACTCTTTAGCTTCTTCATCAGATTGAGCTGTTGTAACAATTACAACGTCTAATCCGCGAACTTTGCTAACTTTATCATAGTCAATTTCTGGGAAAATTAATTGTTCCTTAATTCCTAAGGTATAATTTCCACGACCGTCAAATGAACGACCGTTGATACCATGGAAATCACGCACACGTGGTAATGAAATATTAATCAACTTATCTAAAAAGTCGTACATTCTTTCACCACGTAAAGTAACTTTAGCTCCAATTGCCATGCCTTCACGTAAACGAAAACCAGCAATGGATTTTTTAGCTTTAGTAATTAAAGGTTTTTGTCCAGAAATTAAGCTTAATTCTTCAACTGCATTATCCAAGTTTTTAGAATTAGAAACAGCGTCACCAACACCCATGTTTAAGACAATCTTATCAATCTTTGGGACTTGCATAACAGAACTGTAATTAAATTTCTTTACTAAACTAGGAGTAATTTCTTCAACATATTTTTTATGCAAAGCATTTTCCATCTTAGACAAAATCCTCCTTCCTTAATTATTTATCTTTCTTTTTGTCGGACTTTTTAGCAGGTTCTTGAGCTGCTGTCACAACTTTAACATTTGATGCATCAAGCGGAGCTTCAACGTCTTTGATTCCACCGTTAGGTTCTGTTTGAGATGGCTTTTGATGTTTCTTTACCATATTGATTCCCTTAACAGTTACCTTATTGGTCTTAGGAAAAGCCTTAATGACTGTACCAGTCTTACCTTTATCTTTTCCCGCAATGACTTTGACATTATCGCCGGTTTTTACAAACACTGGTCAAGCACCTCCTTATGAATTCCAGATTTTACAAAACTTCGGGAGCTAATGAAACGATCTTCATAAAATTGTTATCACGTAACTCACGTGCAACTGGTCCAAAAATACGAGTTCCCTTAGGGGTCTTATCAGCGTTAATAATAACAGCAGCATTTTCATCAAAACTGATGTAAGAACCGTCTGGACGATGAGAACTAGATACTGTTCGAACAATAACAGCCTTCACTACGTCACCTTTTTTGACAACGCCACCTGGTGTTGCTTGTTTAACAGTTGCAACAATGACGTCACCAACACCGGCAACTTTGCGACCAGAGCCGCCTAACACTTTAATAGTTAGCAATTCACGTGCACCAGAGTTATCAGCAACACGTAACCGCGTTTCTTGTTGAATCAAATTAGGATCCTCCTCTCATGGACTTATCTCAATATCAAATTAAATTTTAACAGCTTTTTCTACAACGTTTAATAAACGGAAACGTTTCAACCGTGACAAGGGACGAGTTTCCATGATACGAACAACGTCGCCAACTTTTGCTTCATTATTGTCGTCTTGGGCATAGAATTTTTTAGAATATCTAAACCGTTTGCCATAGACTGGGTGGGTTTTGTAAGTTTCCACAACGACAGTAATTGTTTTATCCATTTTATCAGAAACTACACGTCCTTGATAAACTTTACGATGGTTACGAGAATTTTCTGTTTCGCTCAATTAATTCCACTCCTTCCTACTTGTCTTCTAATTCTTGTTGACGTAACACTGTCTTAATCCGCGCAATATTTTTACGCACTTGCTTAAGACGTGCTGTGTTTTCTAATTGACCAGTTGCTTGTTGAAAATGCAAATTAAATAGTTCTTCTTTATATTGCTTTTCTTTATCATGCATTTGCGCAGTGGTTAATTGTCTAATTTCACTAGTTTTCATCAGATTCGCCACCTACTTCCTCACGCTTAACAAACTTAGTTTTAATTGGGAGTTTGTTAGATGCAAGCCGCAAAGCTTCACGAGCAACTTCTTCGGAAACACCACCGATTTCAAACATGATCTTTTCACGTTTTACTACTGCTACCCAGCCAGCCGGTGCACCTTTACCAGATCCCATCCGGACACCAACACCTTTTGCAGTGTATGATTTATGAGGGAAGATCTTAATCCAAACTTTACCGCCACGTTTCATGTAACGAGTCATCGCAATACGGGCTGCTTCAATTTGACGGTTAGTAATCCAATGTGATTCTAAGGCTTGTAAGCCATATTCACCAAAAGTTACCTCACGACCGCCTTTAGCAGCACCACGCATTTTACCACGAAATTCACGACGGTGTTTTACACGCTTAGGTACTAACATCGATTAGTTTCCTCCTTTCGCTCCATTATGATCAGTACGATTATTCGTTCTTGGCTTATCTGGTAAAATTTCGCCACGATAAATCCAAGTTTTAACACCCAAATTACCATAGGTGGTTGATGCTTCAACCCAAGCATAATCAATATCAGCTCGTAAAGTATGCAAAGGAACAGTTCCTTCTGTATGCCATTCTGTCCGTGACATATCAGCACCATTTAACCGACCAGAAATTTGAGTTTTGATACCTTTAGCACCAGCACGACGAGTCCGTTGTGTAGCTTGGCGTTGTGCCCGACGAAAAGCAATACGTGCTTCCAATTGGCGAGCAATACTTTCACCAACTAATTTGGCATCCAAATCAGGCTTTTTGATTTCCACAATGTTAATGTGAATATTTTTGCCTGTTAAAGCATTTAATTCTTTACGAAGTTTTTCAACTTCGGATCCACCTTTACCAATAACCATACCTGGTTTTGCAGTATGAATGGAAACATTGATTTTCTTTGCTGCACGTTCAATTTCAATACGTGAAACTGAAGCACTAGCTAACTTCTTTTCAATAAACTTACGAATTTTTAAATCTTCAAGCAAGTATTTAGAAAAGTCTTTTTTATCAGCATACCATCTTGAATCCCAGTCACGGATAACACCAACACGGAATCCAATTGGATTAATCTTTTGACCCACGTTTTTTCCTCCTTATTGGATTATTCGACTTCAGAAACAACAACCGTGATATGGCTAGTCCGCTTGTTAATTGGAGATGCGGAACCTTTAGCCCGTGGACGGAATCGTTTCAAAGTTGGTCCTTCATTTACATAAGCTTCACTAACAACTAAGTTTTGAGCATCCAAATCATAGTTATGTTCAGCATTAGCAATTGCGGATTTTAATACTTTAGCCACAATTGGTGAACCTGCACGTGGAGTGAATTGTAAAATTGCCAAAGCTTCAGCAGCACTTTTACCTTTAATCAACTCTACAACCAAGCGCGCTTTTCTTGGAGCGATGCGAACTGTTTTAGCGGTTGCCGTTGCAGTAGTAATTTGTTCTTCTGCCATCGTATAACCTCTCCTTTCTATGCGCCAGTTTTCTTGTCATCTTTGCTATGACCATGGAATGTCCGTGTTGGTACGAATTCACCAAGCTTATGACCAACCATGTCTTCAGAAATATAAACTGGGACGTGCTTTCTTCCATTGTAAACAGCGATTGTATATCCTACAAAACTAGGAAAAATAGTAGAACGACGTGACCAAGTCTTAATAACAGACTTCTTTTCTTGATCTGCTTGAGCTTCAACTTTTTTTAACAAGTGAGCATCCGCAAATGGTCCTTTTTTTAAACTACGGCTCATTAGACAACCTCCCTTAACGTTATCGTGATCAAACTAAATTATTTTCTCTTATTCTTACGGTGACGTACAATAAACTTCTCAGATTGTGCACGTTTAGAACGTGTCTTCTTACCAAGAGTTTTCTTACCCCAAGGAGAAAGAGGAGATGGATGTCCAACGGGAGCCTTACCTTCACCACCACCATGAGGGTGATCGTTAGGGTTCATAACAGAACCACGAACTGTTGGGCGAATACCCATCCAACGTTTACGACCGGCTTTACCGATATTAATCAATTCGTGTTGTTCATTACCAACAGCCCCGATTGTTGCCCGACATGCAGAAAGGATCATCCGCACTTCACCAGAAGCTAAACGAATTAAGGTATATTTACCATCACGACCCAAAACTTGAGCTGAAGTTCCTGCAGAACGAACTAATTGTCCACCCTTACCAGGCTTTAATTCAATGTTATGAATAACTGTACCAACTGGGATGTTAGCTAATGGTAGTGCATTACCAACTTTGATATCAGCTTGTGCACCAGATTGTAACTTTTGACCAACTTCCAAACCTTTAGGTGCCAAAATATAGGATTTAACACCATCATCATAATGTAATAAAGCAATGTTGGCAGAACGATTTGGATCGTATTCAATAGCCTTAACAGTTGCTGTTACATCATCTTTGGTCCGTTTAAAGTCAATAATACGGTACTTTTGCTTATGACCACCGCCACGATGACGAACGGTAATTTGACCGTATGAGTTACGACCAGCAGTATGACTTTGAGATTCTAATAAAGTCTTTTCTGGCTTCGTCTTCGTGATTTCAGCAAAATCAGAGCCAGTCATGTTCCGGCGACCATTAGTTGTCGGTTTGTATTTAATAATACCCATGCTCATTACCTCCTATTTTACTTGTTTTCAAAAATTTTAATTTCTTTAGAATCAGCAGTCAACTTAACAATGGCTTTCCGCCGACGATTAGTTTTACCAAGATAACGACCAACGCGTTTCTTCTTGGGTTTTACATTCATAATGTTCACTTGAGCAACTTTTACATCAAAGATTTCTTCAATGGCTTGACGTACTTGAATTTTGTTAGCAGTAACTGCAACATCAAAAACGTACTTTTTGTCGTCCATATCAGCCATGGAAGATTCTGTAATTACAGGACGTAAAATGATATCTTGTGCTGCCATTATCCAAGTGCCTCCTCAATTGTTGATAAAGCTGATTGCGTCACAACAATTTGGTTGTTATTTAAAACATCCAAAACGTTAATTCCATCAGCCTTGATTACTTTAACTTTATCAATGTTACGTGCAGATAAGATCGCATTTTCATTGTCAGATTCAACAATCACTAATGTCCGACCTTGAGCATTTAATTGATCTAAAGTTTTCTTAAATTCTTTGGTACTTGGTTTAGTAAAGTTCAAAGAATCCACAACGATCATTTCTTGGTCAGCAACCTTTTGTGAAAGTGCTGACTTAATTGCCAAACGTGCAACTTTACGTGGCAACTTATAAGCATATGATCTTGGTGTTGGTCCAAAGACAACACCACCACCACGCCATTGTGGAGAACGGATAGAGCCTTGACGAGCACGGCCTGTTCCTTTTTGACGCCAAGGTTTACGACCACCACCACGAACTGCAGAACGGTTCTTGACGGCATGATTTCCTTGACGTAATGATGCTTGTTGCATGATAACAGCATCAGCTAAAACATGATTATTAGGTTCAATACCAAAGACTTCATCTTTAATATCTGTAGAACCATTTTTAGAGCCTGTTTGTTTAAAGACATCAATTTGTGCCATTAATAGTTTCCTCCTTTCCTTTCCAATTATTCTTCGTTAGAAGTAGCTTCTTCATCAGAAATCAAAGCACCAATATTCTTTTGGCCTTTAATTCCCTTAATAGTTGATTGAATCTTAACTAATGATTTATTAGCACCAGGAACGTTACCTTTGATCATTAATAAGTTATTCTCAACATCTACTTTGGCAATTACCAAATTTTGTGTTGTAACTTGGTTACCGCCCATCCGTCCAGGTAACATCTTACCCTTAAAGACGCGATTAATGATTGAACCCATTGAACCAGGGATTCGGTGATACCGAGAACCGTGGGTTTCTGGTCCACGTGATTGACCAAAACGTTTGATATTTCCTTGGAAACCATGTCCCTTAGTAATACCAGTAACATCAATCACATCGCCACTAACAAATGTGTCAACTTTAACTTCATCGCCAACTTTGTAATCATCCAAATTTACATCGCGAAATTCACGGATATAATGCTTGGGAGTTGTGTTGGCTTTTTTAGCATGGCCTTGTTGCGGTTTGTTACTTAAAATTTCACGCCGGTCTTCTAAGCCTAATTGAACAGCTTCATAACCATCATTTTCATTGGTCTTAAGTTGCATAACAACATTCGGTGTTGCTTGAATAACTGTTACTGGAATTAATTCGCCTTTATCAGTAAAAAGCTGAGTCATTCCGACTTTTTTACCAAGAATTCCTTTTCTGGTCATGATTACACCTCCATTAATTGATTTATTTTTTAAAGATAAAATTATAATTTAATTTCGATATAGACACCACTTGGAAGATCAAGCTTCATTAAAGAATCAACTGTCTTCGGTGATGGGTTAACAATATCGATTAAGCGCTTGTGTGTGCGCATTTCGAATTGTTCACGTGAGTCTTTAAACTTATGTGGTGAACGAATAACCGTATATACTGTACGTTCTGTTGGTAAAGGAATTGGGCCAGAAATTTGTGCACCAGTTCTCTTTGCGGTTTCAACAATCTTATCAGCTGATTGATCGATAATCCGATGTTCATAAGCTTTAAGACGAATACGAATCTTTTGACTTGCCATGGATTTCCCTCCTTTTTGTATCTTTCAGACACCGGCTCTGTGAAAATTACCGATAGCCCTGCCGTGGCAAAGCGTCCGGGCGTGTCGCAACCTCTCACATCAATGCCGTAGCCACCAATCCAAGTTTTAAGCATAATTATCCCTTGAATCAGCACTCTTACTATATTACACTGATGAATGCCTAATTTCAAGGATTTAGTTGCATTTTATTAGCTATATTTGAAATTGATTATGCTAAAATCAAGAGGAAAGGAAGTAAGCAAAATGTCTAACGAAGCACTATTAATTATTGACTATACAAATGACTTTGTGGCTGATCAAGGCGCGCTAACTGCGGGCAAACCAGCTCAGCAATTGGAATCAGCTATTGTTGATTTAGCTAATCAATTTCTAGATGAGAAGAAGTGGGTTATTTTACCAACCGATCTCCATCAAAAAAATGATCCCTATCATCCTGAAACGAAACTATTTCCCCCACATAATTTAGCGAATACCTGGGGGCGCGAATTTTATGGACAATTACAAACTTGGTACAAACAAAACCAAACTAACTCCTTAGTTTATAATTTTGCTAAGAATCGTTATTCCGCTTTTGCTAATACTAATTTAGATAATTTTTTACGGGAGCGGAAAATTGATACGCTTCATTTAACTGGTGTCTGCACCGATATCTGTGTTTTACACACAGCTATGGATGCTTATAACCGGGATTATCAACTCGTGATCCATGAAAATGGCGTAGCCACTTTTAATCCACAAGGACAGACTTGGGCCCTAGATCATTTTAAAAACAGTTTAGGCGCCACTATTGTTTCATAAGTTAATCATTTCTTTACTGAACACAAAAAAAGCTGGGAAAATTCCCAGCTTTTTTTGATTCAGCAATTAACCAGCGTTACCGCCATTTTTCTTAATAATATCTTCTTGAATACTCTTTGGAGTCTTTTCATAATGATCAAAAGTCATCGTGAAAGTACCACGTCCTTGAGTTGCAGAACGCAAAGTAGTAGCATAACCAAACATTTCAGATAATGGCACAAATGCATTAATCAATTGCGCATTACCACGTTCTTCCATACCTTCGATCCGACCACGACGAGCTGTAACTTGTCCCATAACATCACCTAAGTAATCTTCTGGAGTTACAATTTCAACTTTCATGATTGGTTCCAAGATTACGGCACCAGCATTCTTCACTGCATTATGCAAGGCCATTGAAGCAGCAACTTTAAAGGCAGCTTCAGAAGAATCGACTTCATGGTAAGAACCATCGTATAACTTAGCTTTAATATCAATCAAAGGATAACCAGCTAAGACACCATTAGCCATTGAATCTTTCAAACCATCTTCAACTGATGGAATGTATTCACGTGGAACAACCCCACCAACAATAGCATCTTCAAATTCAAAGCCTTTGCCTTCTTCATTTGGTGTAAATTCAATCCAGACATCACCGTATTGACCTTTACCACCAGACTGACGAACAAACTTACCTTCAGCAGAGGCTTGTTTCGTGAAGGTTTCACGATAGGCAACTTGCGGTTCACCAACTTGAGCATCAACCTTGAATTCACGCCGCATCCGATCAACCATGATATCCAAGTGCAATTCACCCATACCAGCGATTAAAGTTTCACCAGTTTCCGGATTCGTTTCAGCACGGAAAGTTGGATCTTCTTCAGCTAATTTTTGAATAGCAACATCTAATTTATCACGGTCTTCTTTAGACTTCGGTTCAATAGAAACTTGGATCACAGGATCAGGAATTTCCATTGATTCCAAAATCAAAGGATGATCAGGATCAGTCAAAGAATCACCAGTTGTCGTATTCTTCAAGCCAATTGCGGCAGCAATATCGCCAGAGAACACTTCTGGAATTTCCATTCGGTGATTAGAATGCATCTGTAATAAACGACCAACACGTTCCCGCTTATCTTTGGTAGCATTCAAGACATAAGAACCAGCTTCCAAAGTACCAGTATAAACCCGCAAGTAAGTTAAACGACCAACAAATGGGTCCGTAGCAATCTTGAAAGCTAAACCAGCAAATGGCTTAGTATCATCAGCTACTAATTCAACATCATCACCAGTTTCTGGATCTTTGGCATTATATGGACGAACATCCAATGGTGATGGCAAATAATCAACCACGGCATCCATCAACATTTGCACACCTTTATTCTTAAAGGCAGAACCAGCTAAAACAGGGAACAATTCCAAGTCAATAGTAGCTTTACGAATAGCTGTCCGAATTTCATCATTACTGATTTCAGCACCGTCAAGGTATTTCTCCATGATTTCATCATCAACATCAGCTAACTCTTCAATCATTTGTGCCCGACGTTTTTCAGCTTCTTCTTTATATTCATCAGGAACATCAATGGTATCCCATTTAGAACCTAATTCATCTTCGTCATAAAGATCGGCTTTCATTTCGATTAAGTCAATAACACCTTCAAAAGCATCCTCGGCCCCGATTGGCATTTGAATTGCTAATGGTTTAGCATCCAAACGATCTTTGATCGTTTGAACAGAATAATCGAAATCGGCTCCTAATTTATCCATTTTGTTAACAAAAACGATTCTAGGAACATGGTAAGTGGTAGCTTGACGCCAAACATTTTCTGTTTGTGGTTCAACACCAGATTGACCATCCAAAACTGTAATTGCACCATCTAACACACGTAAAGAACGTTCAACTTCAATCGTGAAGTCCACGTGTCCTGGAGTATCGATAATGTTAATCCGATGATCCTTCCATTGAGCAGTTGTCGCAGCTGAAGTAATAGTAATTCCACGTTCCTGTTCTTGTTCCATCCAGTCCATTTGGGAAGCTCCATCATGAGTTTCACCAATTTTATGAATTTTACCAGTGTAATAAAGGATCCGTTCTGTTGTTGTTGTTTTACCGGCATCAATATGTGCCATGATCCCGATATTACGTGTTTTCTCTAAAGGAAATTCACGTTTATTAGCCATAAGACTAGTACTCCTCTCAATAAATCGGTTTTAAATTACCAACGATAATGTGCAAAAGCCCGGTTGGCATCAGCCATCTTATGAGTATCTTCACGTCTTTTGACAGCTGCACCAGTATTGTTAGCAGCATCCATAATTTCTTGAGCTAAACGTTCATCCATTGTGTGTTCACCACGTAAACGTGCGTAGCTAACAATCCAACGTAAGCCTAAAGTTGTCCGCCGTTCTGGACGTACTTCGATCGGAACTTGATAGTTAGAGCCACCAATCCGGCGAGCTTTAACTTCCAAAACTGGCATAACATTTTTCATTGCTTCGTTAAAAACTTCAACTGGATCATTACCAGTTTTATCTTTAATAATATCAAATGCATCATACAAAATAGTTGAAGCTTTACCACGTTTACCATCGATCATTAAGTGATTAATTAAACGAGTAACAAGCTTTGAATTATAAATTGGATCTGGCAAAACATCGCGCTTTGCAACTGTACCTTTTCTTGGCATTGGAAATCCTCCTAAATAGATCTCTTAGAATTTTGATTGCTTATTTTTTAGGCTTCTTTGCGCCATACTTGGAACGGCCTTGCATCCGACCATCAACACCAGCAGTATCTAACGCACCACGAACAATATGGTAACGAACACCAGGTAAATCTTTCACACGGCCGCCACGAATCAAAACAACACTATGTTCCTGCAAATTATGACCAATTCCTGGAATATAAGCAGTAACTTCGATTAAGTTTGATAAACGAACACGAGCATATTTACGTAAAGCAGAGTTTGGTTTCTTTGGTGTCATAGTACCGACACGAGTTGCAACTCCCCGTTTTTGTGGAGCAGGATTATCAGTAGCAATTTTCTTCATACTGTTATAGCCGAAGTTCAAAGCTGGAGAATCAGACTTTGAAGTTCTTGATTTACGACCTTTACGTACCAATTGGTTAATTGTTGGCATTAAAAGTTCCTCCTTAAAATTTTAAGTACACACATCCAGGTGGTTCTTTTTTGATTAAATAAAAAGACCACACGTGTGGTTTACTAAGCTAATTATGGCACACTAAACCTCTAAAAAGCACAGCTATCATGGTAGCATTGAATCAACTTAATGTCAAATTAAATTCCACGCCAATTGCTAACGACTGTCAAAAAATTAATCTCTCTACGATCTTAACATTTACATTCTGGTATCCAATTTTTTTACACTTTATTCAAAAAAATCACCGCAATTTACGTAGTGTGAATTGAGGTGAAAATATGATTATTTTTAAATTATTCTTGAGTATCTGTCTGGCATCTTTCTGTGGCTTAGTTGCCTTACGTTTACCATTAGGTTATTCCATTATCCGCGGACGTTCCCGCTGTGACGTCTGTGCCAAACCACTGAAGTGGTATCATGAAATTCCTATTATCAGCTACTTATTATTACGTGGTCGTTGTGCCTATTGCCACCGCAGAATCTATCCGGGCATTTTTTGGATTGAAGTAATTGGACTAGTTATTGGGCTAGAGGCTAGCTTGCAACATACTGTCAATTCTTATTTATTAATCTTAGTTGGCTTAACTATCGCTCTAAGTTCCATGACCGATTACATCTTTTTGAGTATTTGGCCAGTAACTTTAGTTCCTGCTTATCTCGCTTGCATTATCTTCAACTTCCCCAACTGGCACCAATTGATTTTCATTGGACTTTTTAGTTTATTTATAATTGGTTTTTATTTCTGTTGTCGTCCACGCTTCGGTTTAGGCGATTGCGAAATACTGATTTTAATGAGCCTTTTAACTCCTAATCAGATAACATTACAAATCGTCCTCATTGCATGCGGATTAGCATTAATTGGATTTTTGATTTTATATCATAAACAACATCGTCGAGTTTTAATGCCCTTTATTCCGTTTATTCTCATAGCTTTCATTTTACGCTTTTTATTTTGACCAATGCTCCTTTAAAAACTGTTCTCGCCCACCAGCTTCTTCTAATTGATAACGTGCAGGATTTTTTTTATAAAAAGCTTGATGATAGTCTTCCGCCGGATAAAAAGTTTGTGCCGGTTCAATTTTGGTCACAATTGGTCGATCAAAATGGCCACTTTGAATCAAACTTTGTTTTGAGGCTTCAGCAATCTTTCGTTGTTGTTCATCTTTCACAAAAATAACCGGTCGATAGTTGTCTCCGCGGTCTTGAAATTGACCCATTGCATCTGTAGGATCCGTTTGCTGCCAATAAATATTAACTAAATCTTGATAAGAAATAATTGCTGGATCAAATACAATTTTGACTGCTTCAGTATGACCAGTTTGGTGACTGGCCACTTGTTCATACGTCGGATTGGGGACGTGACCACCAGTATAACCAGAAATGACTTGTTTAATGCCCGGCATTGTATCAAATGGTTTAACCATGCACCAAAAACAACCGCCCGCAAAAATTGCAGTTTCTTCCATAATTGAAAACCTCCTTTTTATTATTAACTAAGAATAGCACGATTTTAACTAAGATTGGCATAATTGAATTAATGGACAGTTGCAATTGTATAACCCAAAAGTTATAATTCTTATTCGATGTTAAATATAGCAGGAGGATTCCCATGAATCTCAAACTAACTAATTTTAAAAAAGGGTTAACCACTTTTGATTTAAAAATTTTAGGTATTATTTTCATGGTCGTTGACCACATTCATCAAATGTTTTTGCCATTTGGCGCTCCCAATTGGTTAGACTGGTTTGGTCGCCCCGTAGCGACGATTTTCTTTTTTACTTGTGTTATTGGTTTTAGTTACACACATAGCAAAAAGAATTATATGTGGCGCTTATATTTCAGTATGGTCTGTATGTCCTTATTAACCTTTGGTGTAGAACACTGGGTTAAATATGACAAAGTCGTTTTATCAAATAACATTTTTCGAGACTTATTCATCGGTACTATTTTTATGTTAGCTATTGATTATTTTCAAAAGGCGCGCCAACAACAACGTGGCAAAAATATTATTATTGGTCTCTTATTATTTAGCTTACCTTTTGTTGCTTCATTATTAATTTTACCGTTAACTAAAGCTCCTGTACCATTAATGGTCATTGGTACTAGTCTCTTACCAGCTTTGTTATTAGCCGAAAATAATTTTATGGTTTTGCTGATTCCTTTACTTTATCTTTTTAAAGACAATCGCAAAATTCAATGTCTCATTATTGCTTTAGTCGCCCTGATTTACGCTTTATTACGAATGGATCAATGGTTGATGGTTCTGGCGATTATTCCTATTCTATTTTATAACAATCAAAAAGGGCCAGGGATGAAGTACTTCTTTTATATTTTCTATCCAGCGCATATTATTATTTTATATTTAATCTCAGCTTTCATTTATATGCACTAGTTCCATGAACTTAGCAAATTAAAGCCAACAAAAAAAGCCTTACGAAAAATTTCGTAAGGCTTTTTCTTTACATTAATCACGATTCATTTCAGCTTCAATATCAGATAAGTTAGTATGATCAGTGGTATCGCCTAACACTGCGCCCACTTTTTGTGGTTGCATGTGCCGATACTTAGCCATACCGGTACCAGCTGGAATAATCTTACCAATCATGACATTTTCTTTTAAGCCGACCAATGGATCGCTCTTGCCACGAATCGAAGCATCAGTTAGAACTCTCGTAGTTTCCTGGAAGGAAGCGGCTGACAAGAAACTATTGGTTTCTAATGAAGCTTTGGTAATTCCTAATAAGACTGGTGAACCAGTTGCTGGTAATTTACCTTTAATTAAAGCATCGGTATTCGTATCAGTAAAGTCACCAATATCTAATAAGGAACCCGGTAAGACTTCAGTATCCCCAGGATCTAAAACCCGGATCTTCCGTAGCATCTTACGGACCATAACTTCAATATGCTTATCACTGATGTCAACACCTTGCATCCGATAAACTTTTTGCACTTCAGATAGCAAATAGTTTTCGGTAGTTTGGACATCAGTAACTTTAATTAATTGCTTAGGATCAATTGAACCAGAAGTTAATTTATCACCCCGCTGAATAACATCGCCTTCACTTACAGCAACACTCGCTGTGTAAGGAACACTGTAGGTGCGGTTATCAATTTTACCTTCAACAGTGATTTCACGAGTATGTTCTGCAGGATTTTCATCAATAGCAGTAACTGTCCCATCAACTTCAGAAATATAAGCTAGACCTTTAGGATTCCGAGCTTCAAAAATTTCTTCAACCCGCGGCAATCCTTGCGTAATATCTTCGCCACCAGCAACACCACCGGTATGGAAGTTTCTCATGGTTAACTGGGTACCGGGTTCACCGATGGATTGTGCAGCAACAACCCCGACAGCTTCACCAACTTCAACTTCTTCACCAGTTGCCAAGTTGCGGCCGTAACATTTTTGGCAAACACCATGCAATGTGTTGCAGGTGAAAGCAGAACGAATCGTTACTTTGGTTACACCAGCATCCAAAACTAACTTGGTCAATTCTTCATCCAATAAAACGTTACGTCCAACTAATTCTTCACCAGTTGCGGGATCTAAAATTTCCTTTTGCGTGTAACGGCCTAATAAACGATCGGCCAAAGGTTCAATAATTTCATTACCTTCAGTAATGGCCGAGACCTCTAAGCCCCGATCAGTACCACAATCTTCTTCTCTGACAATCACGTCTTGGGCAACATCAACCAAACGTCTAGTCAAGTAACCAGAGTTAGCTGTCTTCAAAGCCGTATCAGTCATACCCTTCCGGGCACCGTGAGTGGACATAAACATTTCCAAAACAGATAAGCCTTCACGGAAGTTCGAAGTAACAGGAACTTCCATCATTCCGCCGTTAGGAGCGGCCATTAAGCCCCGCATTCCTGCTAACTGCGTAAAGTTAGAAATATTACCCCGGGCTCCAGAATCGGACATCATGGAAATTGGGTTCTTCGGATCAAAACTATCAACCAATTGTTGTTGAATCTCGTCTTTAGCATCATTCCAAATACTAATAACCCGATTATGCCGTTCTTCATCAGTAATTAAACCACGCCGGAATTGCTTAGCTACAGTAGCTACTTGTTTATGCGCTTCATTAACAATATCTTGCTTATCAGACAATTGTGGTACGTCAGAAACCCCAACGGTTAAACCAGATAAAGTACAGATCGTATAACCCAATTCTTTCATATCATCTAACAATTCGGAAGTGCGTTGAACTTTATAAATCTTAAAGACTTGCGCAATGATATCACTTAAATAGCCCTTTTTAAATGGATCAATTAACGGCATATCCGTTAAGCGTTGGTGAATATCTTCACCTTCATTTAAGAAGTATTGATCAGCAACGCCATCAGTTAAGTTAGCCGCAGTTGGTTCATTAATATATGGCATTCCTTCTGGTAAAATCCGGTTAAAAATCACTTTACCAACACTAGTTATCATAATCCGATCTTTTTGATCTTCTTTGAAGGCAAAATTAGTCAAAGACTTAGTTGCCAAACCAATTCTTGTATGCCAATGAACGACCCCATTTTGAAAGGCCATCTCAACTTCGTCCATGTCTTTAAAGATCATGCCTTCGCCTTCACGACCACGTTCTTCTAGCGTTAGATAATAGTTACCCAACACAACGTCCTGTGAAGGAGTAACGATTGGTTTACCATCTTTCGGAGCTAAAATATGGTGAGCAGCTAACATTAACATCCGTGCTTCTGCTTGTGCTTCATCAGATAAAGGAACGTGAACAGCCATCTGATCGCCATCAAAATCGGCATTATAAGCTTCACAAGCCAATGGATGTAATCGAATGGACTTACCATCAACTAAGACAGGCTCAAAAGCTTGAATACCTAACCGGTGTAAGGTTGGTGCCCGGTTTAACAACACTGGACGTTCTTTAATCACATCTTCGAGAACGTCCCACACCACATCATCTTGCCGTTCAATTTTGCGTTTAGCATTTTTAATATTGGAAGCTAATTCCCGTTCAACCAATTCGTGCATGACAAATGGCTTAAATAATTCCAAGGCCATTTCACGTGGCAAACCACATTGATAAAACTTCAACGTTGGTCCAACATCAATAACCGAACGCCCAGAATAATCAACACGCTTACCTAATAAGTTTTGACGGAAACGTCCCTGCTTACCTTTAAGCATATGCGATAAGGATTTTAATGGTCGATTTCCTGGGCCAGTTACTGGACGACCCCGTCGGCCATTATCAATCAAAGCATCGACTGCTTCTTGTAACATCCGTTTTTCATTTTGCACAATGATATTTGGCGCATTTAAATCTAATAACCGCTTCAAACGATTATTACGATTAATGACCCGCCGATATAAATCATTCAAATCAGATGTGGCAAAACGCCCACCTTCTAATTGCACCATTGGCCGTAAATCTGGTGGAATAACTGGGATACAGTCCATAACCATCCATTCGGGACGATTACCGGAATCCCGAAAAGCATTTAAAATATCTAAGCGCCGAATTGCCCGCGTCCGCTTTTGACCAGTAGCAGTTTTTAAGAGTTCTTTCAAACCGGCAACTTCTTTATCTAAATCTACGGCCTGTAATAACTCTTTAATACCCTCGGCACCCATTTTGGCATCGAAAGCTTTACCATACTGCTCCCGTTTTTTACGATACTCAGTTTCGGTTAATAATTGCTTATCTTCCAGATCAGTATCACCGGACTTGATAACAACATATGCGGCAAAATAAATAATTTCTTCCAATGCTCTAGGACTCATATCTAACACTAAGCCCATCCGACTCGGAATTCCTTTAAAATACCAAATATGCGTTACAGGAGCTGCTAATTCAATATGTCCCATCCGTTCACGACGAACTTTTGAGCGCGTTACTTCCACACCACAGCGGTCGCAAACAATTCCTTTATAACGGATGCGCTTATATTTACCACAAGCACATTCCCAATCTTTGGTGGGTCCAAAAATTCGTTCATCGAACAAACCATCACGTTCTGGTTTTAAAGTCCGATAATTGATAGTTTCTGGCTTCTTAACTTCGCCGTAAGACCAACTTCTAATCTTATCTGGTGAAGCCAGACCAATTTGCATACTTTCAAACTTATTGACGTCTATCAATTGGCAACCTCCTATTATTTATCAGTTGTATCGCCATCATCCGCGTTTAAACTATTAATTTTATCCATTAAATTATCTAAATTAGGTTGTAATTGTGCTTCTTGTTCTTTATTCTTATCAGCCATTTCTTGCAGTTTCTTTTGTTCCTGCTCTTGTGCTAATTTGGATAAAGCATCAACACTCTTAGACGTAGTATCTTCATCCATATCACGTAAACCAATTTCTTGATGTTCATGATCTAGAATCTTCATATCTAAGCCCAATGATTCCAATTCTTTAATTAAAACTCTGAAGGATTCTGGAACCCCAGGTTTAGGAATTGTCTCACCTTTAACAATAGCTTCGTAGGTGTTGACCCGACCAGTTACATCGTCGGACTTATAAGTCAAAATTTCTTGTAAGGTATAGGCTGCACCATAAGCTTCTAAGGCCCAAACTTCCATTTCACCAAAACGCTGACCACCAAATTGTGCTTTACCACCTAATGGCTGTTGCGTAACTAATGAGTAAGGTCCAATGGAACGCGCATGGATTTTATCATCAACCATATGCGCTAATTTCATATAATACATAACCCCGACAGCTACCCGGTTATGGAAGGGTTCACCTGTCCGGCCATCGTACAAAATAGTCTTAGCGTCAGAAGCCATATTAGCTTCTTTAACAGCTTCCCACAAATCATCATCACTGGCCCCATCAAACACAGGAGTAGCCACGTGAATACCTAAATTCCGAGCAGCCATACCTAAGTGTAATTCCAAAACCTGCCCAATATTCATACGGGAAGGAACACCCATAGGATTTAACAAAATATCAATTGGGGTACCATCTGGCATATATGGCATATCTTCTTCAGGAACCACAATGGAAACTGTTCCTTTGTTACCATGACGTCCGGCCATCTTATCACCCACTTGAATCTTCCGCTTTTGAGCAATATAAACCCGAACCATCGTATTAACACCAGGGCTTAATTCATCGCCGGCTTCGCGAGTAAAGACTTTCACGTCTTGCACAATTCCACCGCCACCATGAGGCACCCGTAAGGAAGTATCACGTACTTCACGAGCTTTTTCACCAAAAATGGCGTGCAGTAAACGTTCTTCAGCTGATAATTCAGTCATACCTTTTGGTGTCACCTTACCAACTAAGATATCACCATCACGAACTTCGGCCCCAATCCGGACAATTCCGGTTTCATCCAAATCTTTTAACGCATCTTCACCAACATTTGGAATTTCACGTGTAATTTCCTCTGGTCCTAATTTGGTATCCCGAGATTCTGACTCATATTCTTCAATATGAATTGAGGTATAAACGTCATCTTTAACCAAGCGTTCAGATAAAACAACCGCATCTTCGTAGTTGTACATGTTCCAAGTCATAAAAGCAATTAGTGGGTTTTGACCTAAAGCCAATTCCCCTTCTTGCATCGCTGGACCATCGGCAATAATTTCACTCTTATCAACATGGTTGCCTTTTTCCACAATTGGTCGTTGATTGTAACATTTACCCGCATTAGAGCGCCGATATTTCATCAAATGATAGGTGTCAATCACATCTTCATCGTCACGTTTAACCTTGACAATTTTAGCATCAACATATTGCACTACTCCGGCATGATGAGCTAATAAAGCTGTTCCTGAGTCATGGGCAGCGACATATTCCATACTGGTTCCCACCAATGGAGAATGTGGCTTTAATAATGGAACCGCCTGCCGTTGCATGTTAGCACCCATCAACGCCCGGTTGGAGTCATCGTTTTCCAAGAATGGAATACAAGAAGTCGCTACCGACACAACTTGACGCGGTGAAACATCCATATAATCGACTTTATCGGCGGTCGTTTCAATATTATCATCTTTATGCCGGGCCAAAATCCGTTCTTCAGCAAATGAACCATCATCATTCAAAGGCGTGTTAGCCTGGGCTACCACATAGTTATCTTCTTCATCGGCAGTCAAATAGTCAATCTTATCAGTAACTTTATGCGTATCCCAAGAAACACGACGGTAAGGAGTTTCAATAAAGCCATACTTATTAACAACCCCATAAGTGGCCAAGTTATTGATCAAGCCAATGTTCGGTCCTTCAGGTGTTTCAATCGGACACATCCGTCCATAATGCGTATAGTGCACGTCCCGAACGGCATATCCAGCTCGATCACGAGTTAAACCACCCGGTCCTAAAGCTGATAAACGTCTCTTATGCGTTAATTCACCCAAAGGATTGTTTTGATCCATGAACTGGGACAATTGTGAAGAACCAAAGAATTCCTTAATAGCTGCTACCACAGGCCGAATATTAATCAATTGCTGCGGCGTTACAGTTGCTGTGTCTTGAATGGACATCCGTTCCCGAACAACCCGTTCCATCCGGGATAAACCTAAACGAAATTGGTTTTGCAACAATTCACCAACAGACCGAATCCGCCGGTTACCCAAGTGGTCAATATCATCAGTGGTGCCAATACCCTCTTGTAAATTCAAGAAGTAATTAATTTCAGCTAAAATATCAGCTGGGGTAATATGCTTGATTTTTTCATCAATATTACCATTGCCAATGATATTGACAATCCGATCTTCATCAGTTTGTGAATAGACTTTAATAATCTGTAATTTAACTGGATCGCCCAAAATTCCTTCATCAGCTGGTTGGAAAGTAACCGCCTTAAAGTCAGGATTTTTGAGATATGGAGCTAATTTGCTCATCGCTTCCCGGTCAATTTTGGTATCTTTAGCTAAGATAACTTCACCAGTTTCTGGATCGGCTAAAGTTTCGGCGAGTGTTAAACCTAACAAACGTGTTTTTAAATTTAATTTTTTGTTTACCTTATAACGTCCCACTGGCGCTGTATCGTAACGCTTTGGATCAAAGAAGCGCGCGTACAATAAGGACCGTGAACTTTCAGCAGTCTTAGGTTCACCAGGGCGTAAGCGTTCATAAATATCTTTTAAAGCTTCGGCAACCCGCGAATCACTGGTATCCTTGTGGACATCTTTTTCTAAAGATAAGTTCAAGGAATCACTGTTACTGCCAAAAATTTCCGTAATTTCTTGATCAGAACCAAAACCAATGGCCCGAATCAATTCAGTAATCGGTAATTTTCGTGTTCGATCAATTCGAACATAACTAATATTCTTCGCATCGTTATCGAATTCTAACCAAGCTCCCCGATTGGGAATCACCGTTGTGCCATAAATCATGCGACCGTTTTTGTCAGCTTCGGCAGTGTAATAAACGCCCGGTGAACGTACTAATTGGGAAACAATTACCCGTTCGGCACCATTAATGATAAAAGTTCCTTGCTCAGTCATTAAGGGAAAATCACCAAAGAAAACATCTTGGGTCTTGATTTCGCCTGTGTCATGATTAGTCAAACGCAAAGTAACGTGTAGTGGTGCAGAATAGTTGGCATCATGATCACGTGCTTCTTCAACCGTATATTTAGGCTTTAATAGTTTATAACCAACATAATCCAAAGATAATGTTCCTGCAAAATCATTAATTGGCATAATATCTTGGAACATTTCTTTTAAACCTTCATCCAAGAACCAATTATAAGAATTAGTTTGAATATCAATTAAATTTGGTAATGGTAAAACTTCCTTAATCCGCGCATAACTCCGCCGCGTCCGGTGTTTTCCATAATTGACATTGTGGTAACGTACTGTGTCTTGCGTCAAACTATTCACCCTTTCAAATCAAATAAATTACCAGTCAAATATTACAATTTCATTACAAATTAGCATTTAACAATTCGAAAGCAAAAAAAAACCAAAAATAGTTCAAACTATTTTTGCTTTTTTATAATTCCGGCTCGGACAAGATTTCGAGGGAATACGCCCACTGCACCACGCTAATTAATTATAATTAGGATAAAACAAATTCACCTAAGTGTCAAGTTCTAGACTTGAACTTTTTGAGCATGACGAATGTTAAATGATAACTGGCCTTTAGCTACCCCTACCGACAAACGATCACCTGCAACTAATTGCCGCGACAATAATAAATCACTAATTTGATCTTCGACTTGGCTTTGAATCGTCCGGCGTAACGGCCTTGCGCCCATTTGGGGATTGAAGCCTTTCTCCACTAACCAATTTAAAGCTCGCGTTGTAATCGTCAATTTGATTTGCCGTTGTGTCAAACGCTGAACTAAATCTTTCGTCAAAATCTTGACCACTGCTTGTAAATCAGTTTTAGTCAACTCATGGAAAATCAAGATTTCATCAATTCGATTTAAAAATTCGGGCCGGAAAAACTCTTTAGTTGCCGCTAAAATATGATTCTTCATGGTCTGATAATCGTGAGCTGTCGTTTGGTTAAAGCCCACATTATGTTCTTCATTGAGGCTATCAACGCCTAAATTAGAAGTCATAATAATGATTGTATTGCGAAAATCAACTTTGCGACCCTTAGAGTCTGTCAAAAAACCATCATCCAAAACTTGGAGTAATAAATTAAACACATCGCGATGAGCCTTTTCAATCTCATCTAATAAAATCACAGAATAGGGATGATTGCGGACTTGTTCAGTTAGTTGTCCGCCTTCATCGTAGCCCACATAACCAGGAGCTGCTCCTACTAAGCGTGAAGTACTAAATTTTTCCATATACTCAGACATATCAATACGAATAATTTCGTCTTCGCTGCCAAAAACACTTTGTGCTAAAGCTTTAGCTAGCTCAGTTTTCCCAACGCCAGTAGGTCCTAAAAACATGAAAGAACCAATGGGGCGTTTCGGATCTTTTAAGCCACTACGCGCACGACGAATAGCTTTGGCAATGGCTGTCACAGCTTCATCCTGACCAACAATCCGTTGATGTAATTCATCTTCTAAATGTAGTAATTGTTTGGATTCTTGTTGGGTAATCTTCGTTACCGGAACATTCGTCCATTGCGAAATGATTGTTGCAATATCATCACTAGTTACTTGAGATTGATCATCTGTTGGCTGTGCGCTGTTTTGTTCACTTTCGGCAAGCTCTTGCTGCAGTTTTAATTCCTGTTTCCGTAAAACTGCCGCTTTTTCAAAATCTTGTTGAGCAATAGCCTGATCTTTTTGCATCCCCACATTATTCAACTCTTGCTCCAGGGCCTGCCATTTTTGCGGTTGTTGCTGTGCAGACTGATTAATGTGCACTCGCGCAGCGGCCTCATCAACTAAATCAATCGCTTTATCAGGCAAGAAACGATCTGTCAAATAACGTTTGGATAAATCAACTGCAGCCTGTAAAGCCGCATCGGTAATCTTTAAATGATGATGTTGTTCATATTCTGGGCGCAAGCCTTTCAAAATCTCATAGGTTTGTTCGGTAGTTGGTTCTTCCACCACAATCTTCGCAAATCGACGAGCAAAAGCCGCATCTTTTTCAATATATTTTTGGTATTCATCTAAAGTAGTGGCACCAATCATTTGGAGCTCACCGCGTGATAGTGGTGGCTTTAAGATGTTCGAGGCATCAATGGCCCCTTCAGCTCCGCCTGCACCGATTAAAGTATGCAACTCATCAACAAATAAAATAACATTTTGATCTTGGTTGATTTCATTAATTATCTTTTTCAGACGATCTTCAAATTCACCACGATACTTGGTGCCAGCTACTAGTGAACCCATATCCAACATCATTACCCGTTTATTGAGTAACTCTAACGGAACCTCTTGCTTAATAATTTTTTGAGCAAGACCTTCAACAATTGCCGTTTTACCGACTCCTGGTTCACCAATTAAAACTGGATTATTCTTGGTGCGACGGCTTAAAATCTGGATCATTCGTTCAATTTCTTTGTCTCGACCAATGACCGGATCTAAGTGTTTTTGTTTGGCTGAAATAGTTAAGTCACGGGCTAAAGAATCCAGTGTTGGTGTCGCACTTTGTGAACCATTCATACTCTTTTTTTGATTAGCCCGATCAACTCTTTCAGAAATACCCATATTTTTTAATAATAAGCGCTTGGTCTTAACAATACTTAAGCCCAAACTAGTTAAAATCCGTGAAGATAAAATTGTCTGATCATGTAATAAAGCCAATAAGAGATGGCCGGTTCCAACTTGATTAGCACCTAACAATTTGGCTTGTTGACTAGCTTGTTCTAGAACTTGCCCCGTTCTAGGTGAATACGGTAGATAGAGTTGATCTTGGCGCTCATCCGTATTATCGCCATAGCCTGTGAGGGCTTCAATTTCGTCTTTAATATCCTCAGAAGTGACTGTCATTTCAGTAATTGTTTGAGCTGCAACTCCAGAACCCTGTTCTACTAAACCATAGAGTAAATGTTCTGTACCTACAGCTTGATGACGAAAAGCCATTGCGATCTTTTGTGCCAAACTTAGAGCAGTTTTGGCACTATCAGTAAATAATTCGCTCATAACAATCTCTCTTTCTTTTACTTCAATTGAATATTCTTAAAACATTACGTTGTTTGACTATTTTACCGCAGATTAACAAGAGTACCAATGAAAAGTCATCGTAATGAATTAAATTATTAATTTTAGTTTATCGTCAAACACTCATCTGAACAATGATTAAGAATTAGAACCAAAAGCTTCAAACTATTGAAAGTGTGGCTTTTGCCCATAGCAACTCTTGTTCAGTAACATAACATCTTAAAAGCATATAGGTTTAAACAGCATTAATTACGTGGCCTCCCTTACTGAACTTTTTAATATACAAAAAGATACGATAAATAATATCGTATCTTCAACCATCATATGTAACTGGACTTATCGGGAAAACAAGATTCGAACTTGCGACCCCTACGTCCCTAACGTAGTGCTCTACCAAGCTGAGCTATTTCCCGAAATCGGGAAAACAAGATTCGAACTTGCGACCTCTACGTCCCGAACGTAGCGCTCTACCAAGCTGAGCTATTTCCCGATGAAAAAAGCGGAAGACGGGATTCGAACCCGCGACCCCCACCATGGCAAGGTGATGTTCTACCACTGAACTACTTCCGCAATCAAATTCACAAATATAAATGTACAATCGTACAATGCACCCAGTAGGAGTCGAACCTACAACCTTCTGATTCGTAGTCAGACACTCTATCCAATTGCGCTATGGGTGCTCATTATAATGCCGAGGACCGGAATCGAACCGGTACGGTAATCACTTACCGCAGGATTTTAAGTCCTGTGCGTCTGCCAGTTCCGCCACCCCGGCGTGATTATAATGAAAGCGGAAGACGGGACTCGAACCCGCGACCCCCACCATGGCAAGGTGATGTTCTACCACTGAACTACTTCCGCAATTAAAACTATCTTCAACGATAGTATGAGTCGCGTGGGGCTCGGACCCACGACCCACGGCTTAAAAGGCCGTTGCTCTACCAACTGAGCTAGCGACTCAATACAATCATCAGCTAACCCAATGACTGTATTAGTATAACAATTTTAATTTCAAAATGCAACTCTCTCAAACAAAAATTTACTTATTTTGTTCACCTGGCCGTAATGTTGGGAATAAAATGACATCACGAATGGATGGCGCATCGGTTAGCAACATTACCAAACGGTCAATTCCAATGCCTAAACCACCAGTTGGTGGCATCCCATATTCCAAAGCTTCCACGAAATCTTCATCAATTGGTTCAGCTTCATCATTACCAGCTTCACGTTCTTTCGCCTGAGCTTCAAAGCGTTCCCGTTGATCAATTGGATCATTTAATTCAGTAAAGGCATTGGCATATTCATTACCTAAGATAAACAATTCAAAGCGATCAACAAAACGGGGATCGCGTTCACTCTTTTTAGCTAACGGTGAAATTTCAATTGGATGACCATAGATAAAAGTTGGTTCAGTAATGGTTTCTTCAACAAATTCTTCAAAGAAAGCATTAATAATATGACCAACTTGCCAATAATCTTCGTAATGAACCTGATGTTCATCTGCAAGCTTGCGAGCTTGTTCAATGGACATTTCGGGCCAAAAATCAACTCCGGTCCGTTCCTTAATGGCATCAACCATATGTTGGCGTTTGAACGGCTTACTTAAGTCAACAGCATGACCTTGATAAGTCACTTGCTGGGTACCTAAAGCTTTTTTGGCGGCATAGCGAAAAATACCTTCAGTTTCGTCCATCACATCTTCAAAGTTAAAGTAAGCAGCATAACTTTCTAATTCAGTAAACTCAGGATTATGCTTGGTATCAATCCCTTCATTTCGAAAGACTCGACCAATTTCGTAAACCCGTTCCATGCCACCAACAATCAAACGTTTTAGTGGTAGTTCCAAGGCAATACGCATATACAAATCAATATCCAAGGCATTATGGTGTGTCAAAAATGGTCGTGCCGATGCGCCACCGGCTTGACTATGCAAAACGGGCGTTTCCACTTCTAAGAAGCCATTTTGGTCCAAATATTCTCTAATTGCTGAAATAATTTTGGTGCGTTTCACAAAACGATCGAAACTTTCTTGGTTGGTAATCAAATCCAAGTACCGTTGCCGATAAATTTGTTCCACATTGGTTAAGCCGTGATACTTATCTGGCAATGGTCTTAAGGCCTTAGTTAATAAAGTAACATGATCAGCCCGCACAGTTAATTCACCCATGTCGGTCTTCATCACCGTTCCTTCAATGCCAAACAAATCCCCTAAGTCCGCTTTTTTAAAAATCTGATAATTTTCTTCACCGACAACATCTTTACGCACATAAAGTTGAATCTTACCCGTCCGATCTTTTAAATCAGCAAAACCAACTTTACCTTTGCCACGTTTGGTCATCATCCGACCAGCAACTTGCACTTTAACTGGCTCAATTGCATCTTTATCTAAAGCATCATATTGCTCATGCAATTCTTGGGCAGTTGCTGTTGGTTGATAACGATGACCAAACGGGTCAATCCCAGCATCACGTAAGTCTTGCATCTTTTGTCGCCGAACACGTAATTGATCATTCATTTCATTTTCTGCCATATTACTAACCCCTATCTTTGTAATTGTCGTTGCATTGCTTGCTGGGCAAATTGATCCAGCAATTCATCAACTTCTTGTTGCGTATTCACTTCATTAATGGCCGCTTTCGTGCGGGCTGAACGAGGAATTCCTTTTAAATAGTAAGCGGCCTGCTGCCGAAATTCTGGAACACCAATTCGCTCACCTTTTAATTCCACTAACCGCGCTAATTGTTCTTTCGCAATTTGAATTTTTTCAGCCGGTGTTGGTTCTGGCAATAATTCACCGGTGTCTAAATAAGTGACCATGGCTTTTAATGCCCAAGGATTACCAATCGCTCCCCGCGCTACCATCACTGCATCGGCTCCGACTTCATCAATCATTACTTTAGCATCTTGGGGCGTTTTCACATCACCGTTACCCATAAACGGAATGGTTAAATGTTGTGCCACTTCATGTAATAATTCCCAATCCGCATGCCCCGTATACATTTGCGCTTTAGTCCGACCGTGCATGGCAATGGCATCAGCGCCACCTTCTTGGGCCGCTAAGGCATTCTCTACAGCCAAAATATGATCGCTATCAAACCCTGTGCGCATTTTCACAGTCAAAGGCTTTGAGATTTCTTGTTTGACCGCTTTCACTAAATCATAAATACTATCCGGATCCAATAACCAATGTGAACCAGCCCCGGTTTTAGTAACCTTTTTCACGGGACAGCCCATATTAATATCGATAATGTCTGCCGCCGTATTTTCGGCCACATATTTAATCGCCGGAACTAACGTTTCCTTCGAACCACCAAAAACTTGAATGCTAATCGGATGTTCGTTAGGATTCACATACAACATTTCATGGGTCTTTTGATTATTGTATAAAATACCGCGATCACTAACCATTTCGCAAACTACCAATCCTGCCCCAAATTCTTTGGCCGTCATGCGAAATGAATAATTAGAAATTCCCGCCATTGGGGCGACCACAACTTGATTGGGGATCGTAACATCCCCTATTTTCCACTCCATACTCTCTTCTTCTTTCTTTTAAAATCAAACCTCAGCCTGTTAAAATTAGCGTCTAGCGTTAATCAATGAATTGGTTAGTTTTAATTTTTTCAGATAACTATCATTTACATGATAGCAAAGTCAATACCCTACTGGCAATTATTTCTGTGAAATCATTTGTTGAATTTCAGTCGGTGTAAAATGATACTTTTGTCCACAAAATTTGCAAACCACTTCTACTGGTTGATTTTCTTGTTCCATAGCCTGCAATTCAGTTAATGGCAAAGCTTGAATCGTTTTTGCAAAGCGTTGTTTGGAACAATCACAAGTAAAACTCACTGGTATTTTCTCTAAAATTTTATTTCCCGTGGCAAATAATAACGTTAAGATTTCTTCAGGACTTTTTTCTTGCAGTAATTCATGCAATGGTGGTAATTGCTGAATCTTGGTGGTTAACGCCGTTAACTCTTGTTCCGTAGCCTGCGGCATGGCTTGCACCATAAATCCGCCAGCACAACTCACATGATTATCACTTTCTACGTAAACAGACAGTCCCACTGCTGCGGGAATCTGTTCTGACTGTACTAAATAATACGCATAATCTTCGGCTAATTCACCGGAAATTAATGGAACCTTGCCTGTAAAAGGTTGGGCTAAATGCTGATCTTTGGTAACCGCCAAATAACCATTTTGTCCCACGGCTTTAGCCACGTCAATTTTACCTTTTTGATTCAGCGGCAAACTAATATGTGGATTTTGAACATAGCCTTTCACTTGGCCCTGCGCATTACCGTCCGCAACAATTAACCCGACTGGTCCGCCACCAGCAATCCGCGTAGTTAATAATTCATCATTTTTTAACATGGAAGTACTTAATAATAATGTTCCGATTAAACTACGCCCTAAACTAGCCGTGGAAGCACTCCATGTATCATGATTGACTTGCGCCGTCGCCACTAAGTTAGTGGCCCGTACGACATAAATTCGAAAATGACTATTTTGATTTAAAGCTTTAATTAAATAATCTTGCATCGCAAATTCTCCTTCAAAATTCAGTTGTATCATTTGAAACTCGTTATTAAATCTCCAAAAGCAAGTAAGCACAGACCACTACAGTCTGTGCTTACCAACTTGATTTTGTTATTCTTCAGTTTGATCATCATCACTATCAGCAGGATCTGCAGTGATAGTTTCTTCATGATGTTGTGCAACCTCATGCGCTTGTTTGGCTTCATCACGGCGTTGCGCAGCTTGTTTAGCTTCTTCAAAAGTCGAAGCCTTTTCTGATGGAAATTCATCTTGATTAGTTTCTGGCATATGACCAGTATTATATAAACTCAAAATTTGTTTTTCATCTAAAGTTTCATACTTTAATAGTGCTTGTGCAATCGCCTTATGTTGTTCACGATGGCTTTGGATAACTTCCACCGCCGTTTGATGACCTTCATCTAAAATCTTGCGAATTTCTTCATCAATGGCAGTTGCTGTTTCTTGAGAATAGTTAGGTTGACCGTAGGCCCCAACTGGAGCACCACCTTTTTCAAGTTGGACCATCCCTAAGCGCTCCGACATTCCGTATTCAGTGACCATGGACCGCGCAATTTGCGTTGCTTGTTCAAAGTCATTGGAAGCACCAGATGATTGTACCCCAAAGATAATTTCTTCAGCAGTGCGACCACCCATTAAGCCAGCAACTTGCTCCATTAAATCTTTCTTAGTCAGCAAGTTCTGATCTTCTTTAGGCAACATAATCGCATAACCACCCGCACGACCACGCGGAATAATCGTAACTTTGCGGACAACGCGGGAATCACTCAAAACCACACCAATGATCGCATGTCCTGCTTCATGGTAAGCCACGGTTTCACGTTCTTTAGCAGAAATAACCCGATCCTTTTTAGCGGGACCCGCAATTACACGATCTTCAGCCTCATCAATATCGGCCGCATCAATTTTAGTTTTATTACGTTCAGCCGCTACTAAAGCTGCTTCGTTTAAGACATTTTCCAAGTCGGCTCCGACAAACCCAGGGGTTTGTTGGGCAATAACTTTCAAGTCAACATCATCAGCCAAGGGTTTATTCTTGGCATGGACTTTCAAGATGGCTTCGCGCCCTTTGACATCCGGTTGACCAACTAAAATCTTTCGATCAAACCGACCTGGCCGCAATAAGGCAGGATCTAACACATCCGAACGGTTAGTAGCCGCCATCACGATTAAACCTTCTTTACCGGTAAAGCCGTCCATTTCTACCAATAATTGATTTAAAGTTTGTTCGCGTTCATCATTGCCACCACCAGTTTTACCGTTACCACGTTGGCGACCAATGGCATCAATTTCATCAATAAAGATAATGGCGGGGGCATTCTTTTTAGCACTACTAAACAAATCACGCACTCTGGAAGCACCAACACCAACAAACATTTCCACAAAATCTGAACCAGAAATAGAATAGAATGGCACGGCTGCTTCACCAGCAACGGCACGAGCTAATAATGTTTTACCAGTTCCGGGAGGTCCCTCTAATAAAACACCTGATGGTATCCGCGCACCTAAAGCTAGATATTTCCGCGGATCCTTTAAGAAATCAACTACTTCAACTAATTCTTGTTTTTCTTCTTCAGCACCAGCAACGTCAGAAAAACGAACCTTATTTTTCTTAGGATCAACTGGCTTGGTTTGCGACTTGCCAAAACTCATGATCTTGCCAGCACCGCCACCTTGACCAGCTTGACCCATCATAGAATACAATAAGAATGCGAAGAATAAAAACGGAATTACCGTTAAGGCAATATTAAGCCACATTCCATTCTGTGATTCCTCACGCGTACTCATTTTTGTTTGCGACTTCTGTGCCGCGCGATTAATTTCTTGCAACGTTGAATTATTCGGCAAAACGGTAGCCGTAAAATTCTTTGCCTTAGTTACAGTCGCTGCTGAGTGTGAAAATAAATTAACATTTGACTGACTGCCTTTACTAGTTTCAGACTTTTTTAAAGTTCCTGAAACTTTATAAACACCATTAGACGGTTGAAGCGAAAAATGTTTAATTTTATTAGCTTTTAATTTGGACACAAATTCACTCGAAGAAAGGTTTTCAACTTGTGATGATCCTTGTCCTCCAACAAACCAACTAGTAGCCAAAATTAACAACACGAAAATAATGATATAAAATAGACTATTATTTCGTAGTCCATTTCGATTATTTTTCAATCTATTTTTCCTCCACAAGAATAAACTTGCTTTTCATGCTAACACAATCTCGCATGAGCCGCTAGCCTTGATTAAGATATAACTATGTGAAACAAATGCTTACCACTTAAGCCCTTAACAGCTTTCAGCTACTCAGCAATTAAAACCAGTATATCATATTGTTTTGATTCCACTTGAATTAGAATTAACTTAATTTTGCGTGTAAACTTCTGGCTTTAAAACACCGATATATGGCAAATTACGATAACGTTCTTGATAATCCATACCATAGCCTACAACAAATTCATCTGGACACTGTAACCCCACGTAGTCCACATGCACATTTTGTTGCCGGTTAGCTGGCTTATCAAGCAGGGTCACAATTTTAATGGACTTAGCATGACGAGACTTAAACAAATTCGTTAATTCTTTTAAGGTAATGCCTGTATCAATAATATCTTCGATAAAAACGACATCGCGACCCGTCACTGATACGTCTAAGTCTTTGAGAATTCGAACCTGACCAGACGTTGCGGTTTGACCGTTATAACTTGAAACATCCATAAATTCAATTTCGGCACTTTGAGGTAGTTGCCGCATTAAATCTGTTAAAAAGACAATTGCTCCTTTTAAAATACAAACAAACAGTGGGTCCTTATCTTTATAATCAGCTGCTAACTGTTGTCCTAACTTTTTGTTAGCTTGTGCGATTTCTTCCGCAGAAAAAAGCACTTTCTGCATGTCCTGATCCATTTCCATAATTAATCTCCAATCTTAATTTCAAATAAATATTGTGTAGGGGAAATTTGATAACGATAAATATCTTTAATCCAAACAATTTCTTCATCAAAAGTGACTACCCACAATTGATCTCGCAATAAGCGGGGCAACTTCAAGTTAATCAAACGATCTTTTAGCTTTTGATGCTGCCCGTTCATTAAACGCACACGATCTCCTGGCTGGCGTGTCCGAATCCGAATCTTTTGTGGCAAACGATTAAAATAAAAAGTATTGCGATTGATTTTTGAAGACTGTTTAATTGTAAACTTTTGTCCATCATTTGCAAGACAGGGCTGGTTCAGCTTGAGCGCAAGCGCGAATGTCTTTTTCGATTGTGGCTTCTGAAGCAGACTTAATTTTTGATAAGCTTTCACCAGTAACCAATTCTGTCCAATATCCATCTGGGCGTTAGCTTGTGGTAATAAGCGTTTAACTTGTTGCAATTGGCGGTTAGTTAAATCTAAGTTTAACTGGTGATGGCATACATATTGAATAAATAAAACTGTTTGCTCCGCATTTAAAGAATTAATCGCCGTTAAATCCATATCTAATGCTTGCGCGCCAACATTAACACTGAGCGTTTGTAATTGTTCAAACATTGCTGTTGTCAATTGCACTGACTGTTGTAACTGGGTAGCAAAATTAGTTACGTGCTGGGAAAATTGCGGATTTAATGCTTGCAGTTGGGGAATGATTTGATTGCGCAATTGATTGCGCCACGTAATATCTTCAAAGTTAGTTGCATCAACTGCAAAGCTAATGTGCTGGCGTTGTAAGTAAGCCACTAATTCTTGCTTAGAAAAATTGAGCAACGGTCGTATTAATTGTCCAGAAGCAAAAGCCCGACACCGCTGCATTGCCGGCACTTCCCACAAACTACCACTTCGGATCAATTTCATTAAGATTGTTTCCACTTGATCATCTTGCTGATGCGCAACTAATAATTGTTCTAAATCAAATTGCTTCATTAATTGTGCAAAGTACTGATAACGAAATTGGCGGGCTTGATTTTCTAAATCCGTCACTACCGATTCATGCTGCCAAGTAATCGTATGAAAAGCAATCTGGTGCTGTTGACAAAACTGCTGCACTAAAACCACTTCTGACACACTTTGCGCTCGCAACTGAAAATCAACAGTTGCCACATGAATCACAGGGCGCCAAGCTTGAGGTAATTGTAACACCAAGTTTAACAATGCCAGGGAATCACTACCGCCAGAAACCGCAATTAACACACGCGTTTTAGCAGTCCAATCTTGATAAGTACGCACTTCTTGAACAAATTTAGCTTCTGTCACATCCATAATTTATACTAAAAAAGTCCGGGCTAAACTTGCTCGCACTTAACCACGACGACCACCACGGCCGCCTCTTTTCCCTTCAGTGTTCTTTTTAATCGTTGCCAAACGATCCTGACTTTCTTTCATAAAACCAGCTAATAAGTCATCAAAATCCTCCGATTTATGTGTAGCAACATGACCATGATTATTATGTCCACCATGACGTTTATAACTAGGTTTGGGTTCAGCTTTTTTCATTGATAAAGCAATTTTACCATTATCAACGCTCACCACAATAGCGGTAACTTCATCACCAATACTCAACTTATCATGAATATCTTTGACATAATCATTAGAAATCTGGCTAATATGTACCAGACCACTCTGGCCATTACCAATATCAACAAAAGCTCCAAAATTTTTAATGCCAACCACTTTACCCGTTACTTTTGTTCCTACCGATACGGTCATTTTCTTTCCTTACTCCTTAAAAATTTAAATTTTTATTTGATTCATTAGGAATATTATAAATGATTTCCTCATTTTTAGAATAGTTGAATCGATAACGAATTAAATTGTCGAGATATTCTGGTCGATGTAATTGCTGAATTTCGTTTTGTAAATCGGCGTTTTTATTTTTTGCCGCTGTCAACTTCTGTTGCTGTTGAAAGACACTTTGCTTGGTTACGGCTTGCGTTTTATTAGCTTGATAAATGCGTCCACCAAATAACAGACTAATCAAGGCTAGTACTCCCAGTAATACCGTTACCCGGCGCCGATGAACTGCTTGAACATGCCGTTTAAATTGACGTTCAGCTGACCGATCTTCATTATCAATGTTAATTGGACTCACGTTATTAGTCCTCGGCTGATTAGACAAAATAATCCCTCCGTTTAGCTATCCTATTTTGAGTATAACAACATTAATATTATATTGTCTATTATTTAATCAGTCTAATCTCTGATACATCTTCGCTGCATCTTCTTTTTTAACAATTTGCGGTGTTGCCACTACGCGTACTTGCACTTGACGATTACCATAGTGAATTGTAATTTGATCGCCAATTTCTACATCACTAGCGGATTTAGCAACTCGCTCATTGACTTCTACTCGTCCTTTGTCAGCTAACTCTTTAGCTAATGGCCGTCGTTTCACTAATCGCGACAACTTCAAATATTTATCTAAGCGCATGTTTGACTCCTTTTTTTCACAGAAATTTTGCTCCCGGTAATAACTGCCATTCTGCTTTTGACCACAGATGGCTATAATAACTACCTCCTAAGACTAAGATCACTCCCAAACCAGCTTCGAACAGTGTTTCAATGGCAGCATGGAAACGATCTAGTGGCCAAATAAATTGCCAGCACCAACTAGTAGCTCCAACAATTAATCCCATTGTACCAACAATAACAATAACTTTTAAGCAGAAATTTTCTTTCCAGATAATTTTTTGTAAGAAAGCACCTGAATAATGATAAATCAGTGCGGCCATGACTAAACTAGCTAATAAAGTAGCCCAACTAGCCCCTTGAATTCCCAAAATGGGCATCAAGCCCAAATTAGCTAATAACTTGACCACAATACCAACGACTAACACCCGCCAATTTTTTTGTTGTTGATGAAAAGCATGCATAATCGTATTGATAATGGTGACATAAGAAATAAAGATGAGCGATAAAACATAAATTGCTAAACTCAGACTTTGCTGAGCATTGGTAAAAAGTAAGGTATTGATTTGTGGCATTAAAACGGCCAACCCCACTGCACAAGCACTCGCTAACACCAAGGAAACATGTAAAGTAGCCGCCACCAACTGTTGAGCCTTGGGTCCACGTTGTGCGCTAATTTGTGGTAGTAAAGTTGTCGCAAAAGAAACAGCAATCACAATGCCTAATTGGGCTAGTGGTTGCCCGCGATCATAAATGCCCTTTACTACTTGCGGATGTGCTACGTGGATCTGGCGTAATAACTTCAAGACCGTGACGGAATCAACTAATTGTAACAAAATTAAAATGCTACCAAATAAACTAAGGGCTAAGCCTTCGGTCAAAAAGCGGTGTCTTAGTTGCTGCCAAACAACTGGTTGCGAATTGTCTGTTACTTGCTGTAGGTGAATTTGTGTCCAAAAATACCCTAATACTAATAAACCAACTATGGCTCCTACAATGGCCCCTGCGTGTGCTAAACTTCCCATTAAATATAACGACCAATGAAATTGTTTAAAACCCAGCGCAACGAACACAATCACTAGCACGCGTGCAATTTGTTCACTCACCTGCGCTAAAGCCGTAGGCAACATCAAGAGCTTACCTTGAAAAATCCCACGAAATAAGGCCGCCAGTGGCGCTAATAGATAAAAGCCTGCTACCGTTTGAATCAAATAACTTAACTTTCGATCGCCCATCAACCGTGCCAAATCTGGCGCAACTAACCACAAAGTTACTGCTGAAATAATCGCTAGTAACACTAACCAATTACGCAAATGCTGATAATTACTTTGTTGGTGATCAGGATCCTCCACCATTATTTGCGAAATAAACATTGGCAAACCGGTTAACGTAATCGCTGTCCAAAGTCCGTAAATTGGATAAACCTGCTGGTAGACAAAAAAGCCGCGATCACCAACAATATTTTGTAATGGGATGCGGTATAAAGCACTCAAAATTTTAGTAATTAGTGCTGATAATGACAGAAT
This sequence comes from Bombilactobacillus sp. ESL1197, assembly GCF_058107145.1. Lineage (NCBI taxonomy): Bacteria > Bacillati > Bacillota > Bacilli > Lactobacillales > Lactobacillaceae > Bombilactobacillus > Bombilactobacillus sp. ESL1197. The sequence goes on along the minus strand of NZ_JBYLTY010000001.1, from coordinate 590,164 downwards.
CCACGTACTTTGCCACCAAAAATGTAATTGCTTTTTTTTCATTGTTTTAACTTGTCTTTTCTAATTTGGCCTGCGCCTGTTTAGCAAATGGCGTTAAAAGTTGTTTTAAACCAGCTAATAAATCATCAGTTGGTTTCAACTGTAATTTTATCACAAAATAATGGTGCTCATTAGCCACTCGGGCCTTAAAATCAACAGTTGCCAAATTAGCGAAAAGTTGTTTTCCTGTTAAATAACGATTAGCCACTGGATCAAACGTTATTTCGACTTGTGTCTCTAGTTGCACAATCTTCTTAACCAATGCTTGATCGGCTAAAATCTTTATGGCACTAATCTGCAATAAATTAGTTACTTCTTGTGGAAAACGGCCAAAACGTTCCTGAAGTTCCTGTCCTAATTGGGTAATCTGCTCTAGGGACTTGGCTTCACGTAGCCGCTTATAAATTTCAATTTTTTGACTTTCATCACTGATATACTCATGTGGTAAATAAGCTTCGACATTTAACCGTAATTGAGCATCGGTTAACGGCGTTTGTGCTTGTTGATTGCGCTTTTTGGCAACTGCTTCATTGAGCATTTGCGTATACAAGTCATAGCCCACAGAGTCAATAAAACCATGCTGTTGCTGGCCTAATAAATTACCAGCACCTCGAATAGCTAAATCGCGCATTGCAATTTTGAAACCGGAACCTAACTCTGTAAAATTCTTAACAGCTTCCAAGCGCTTTTCGCCAACTTCTGTCAAAGTTTTATTAGGTTGATACATAAAATAAGCATACGCCACGCGACTGGAACGCCCAACCCGCCCACGTAATTGGTACAACTGAGATAAGCCATAATGGTCCGCGTTCTCAACAATTAGCGTATTGGCATTGGCAATATCGACACCGGTTTCAATAATTGTGGTGGTCACCAACACATCATATTCACCATTTAAAAAACTAGTAATCACACTCTCTAACTGGTTTTCGGACATTTGACCATTAGCAATCCCGACTCGAACATCCGGAATCAAATCCTCCAAGATACTAACGGTTTGCTCCATATCTTCAACCCGATTGTGTAGATAAAATACTTGTCCACCACGCTGGATTTCGCGTTCAATCGCGTTTCGAATGACTTCATAATTTTGTTCCATAACAAATGTTTGAATCGGATAGCGGTTAGGAGGAGCCGTCTCAATCACCGACAAATCCCGAACCCCCATCATCGACATGTTCAAAGTTCGTGGAATTGGGGTGGCAGTCATGGATAAAACATCAATTTGTGATTTGAGTTGTTTTAAGCGTTCTTTATGCTTTACACCAAAACGTTGCTCTTCGTCAATAATCAATAGACCTAAATCTTTAAACTGGATATCCTTCGACAACAAGCGATGGGTGCCGACAACAATATCCACGCTGCCATCAATTAAGCCTTGCTTAGTTTGCCGCTGCTGTGCTGCGGTTTGAAACCGTGACATAATCGCAATCTGTACCGGAAAATCCGCAAAACGCTCCAACATCGTCTGGTAATGCTGCTGTGCCAAGATAGTTGTTGGTACCAAAAAGGCCACTTGCTTATTATCATTGACTGCTTTAAAAGCTGCGCGTAAAGCGACTTCTGTCTTACCAAACCCCACATCACCCACTAATAGCCGTTCCATGGGATGGGGTTTTTCCATATCCGCTTTCACTTCCGCAATACTGCGCAATTGATCTGGTGTTTCAATATAAGCAAATTGTTCGTCAAACTTTGTTTGCAAATCATCATCTGGGGAAAAAGCAAAACCCGGTTCTGATTCTCGCTGAGCATATAATTTTACCAAATCATCAGCAATATCTTCGATGTTTTTTTGAACTTTTTGCTTAGTCTTATGCCATTCACTACCACCTAACTTATTTAACTTCGGTGATTTGCCTTCAGCAGACACATATTTTTGGACCATGTTCAATTGCGTAACGGGAATAAACAACTTGCCATCATCACGATACTCAATGGTCATATAGTCCTGGTGCTTACCGTCCACTTCTAATGTCTGCGTACCCAAGAATTTACCAATACCATGATTAACATGGACTACGTAATCTCCCGGTTTCAAATCCGTATAACTTTTTAATCGTTGCGCATTACTAATCGTTGAACGGACACGTTTGCGTTGCGGCTGGCGATTGAATAACTCCTTATCAGTAATAATAACCACTTTTTCTTGGGGCAGATCAACGCCAGCATGAAAACCGCCAGCTACTAATTGAGTCTGACCTTTTTGTAAAGTGGTAAGCGTTGCGGTTTTGGCTGTGATCTCAAAATCGGCTAAAGTTCGTTGTAATTTTTGTAAATTACTTTGATTACTGATTAATAAAACAATCGTGTATCCTTGCTTTTGCCACCGGTTGATCTCCGTCTTTAATAACGGTAAATTACTAAAAAATTGTTGAACACTGCGGCTATTTACATGCAGCAATTGCTGTAAGCGAAAAGTATAACTACTTCTTTGAAATAATGATAGATAAATTTGCGGCTGCTGGATTTTAGTCGTCACTTGATTAAATGTTTGCCGCAATTGTTGTTGTGGCAATAACTTCCCTGTTTCCAATTGTCCGCTCATCCACGCCGTATTTTCTTCAACATTGGCGCGCTCTTGTTCTTGCAAACGATTATAGTCATCGTAAACCAAAACCCCAGTGGGCGCTAAATAATCAGTTAACGTCGTAGTCGTAGAATATAATAAATCCACATATTGATTTAAATTAGCTGGCAGTTGTGCACGTAACATTTGGTCAATATCAGCTTGAAAATTGGTCCGTAACGCCTTTTTAGTAGCGTCATCTTTAATTTTCTTTAAATCAGCTTGCAAACGCTTTTGTAAGTGTTGACCACTTTGCTTCAAGGCTTCTGGCGTGACTAATTGATCTTGCGCTGGTGTAATGGTAATTTGTGATAACTGCGCTTGGCTGCGTTGACTTTGCGGGTCAAATTCATGAATCGTATCAAGCTCATCGCCAAACAATTCTAATCTAACTGGTTGGTTACTGGTTAACGGATAAAAGTCTAAGATATCGCCGCGCAAAGCAAACTCACCAGGATGGGCAACTAAACTATCCCGCCGATATCCCAAAGTCACTAGTTGTTGTAGCAGGTGTTCCACCGTAATTTCTTGGCCGACTTTTAAACTTACTTGCGCTTCAGCAAATTGTTCTGGTGTTGGTAACAAATATTCCAGACCACTAACCGAAGTCACCACAATTCCCGGACGTTTCGTCTGTAAAAAATTCAAAGCTAAAATCCGTTGCCGTAAAGCCTGCGGTGAGCTAGTTGCTACTTGCGTCGCAATTAAGGCTTCCACTGAAAAGTTATACAGTTGCTGTGCTGGTAGCAATTGGTGTAAATCATCACATAACAAATCTGCATGGTAATTATTATCAGTAACGAGCAACACTGGTTGTTGTGTTTGCTCAACTAAAGTGGCTAAAAATAATGCTTTAGCCGATCCACTAAGACCCGTCAATAATTGTTTTGATTGCGGTTGTAATTGCGCAATAAATTTTTTCAAATCATGATTTTGTTTTAAAAAATCAACTAGTTGCACTATCTTTCTCCTAATTAAAATCATTCATTGTTTGTTGAAAATTATCCGTAGTAATCCATTGTTCAATCGCTTCAGCTGCCCGCTGGATGCCAGCTTGCGCCTGGGGCGCATCAGCCTCAGAAAATGGATCTAACACCCAATTAATCACTTGTGAACGTTTAGGATGCCCAATTCCAATCTTAACCCGCTTGAATTCTTTGGTTCCGACCGCAGAGATAATACTTTTTATACCATTATGTCCACCAGCTGAGCCTTGTTGACGTAAACGGACCTTCCCAATTGGCATATCTAAATCATCTTGAATCACTAAAATTTCTTCCGGACGAATTTGATAATAATCCATGAGCATTCGTACCGCATTACCTGAAGTATTCATAAATGTTAAGGGCTTAACTAAATAAATTGCTTCGCCCTGTAATTTAAAACGCACATCTAGTGCGGAACATTCTTTTTTGTTTAATTCCACTTGATAATACTGGGCCAATTGATCAATTGTCATAAACCCCATATTATGTTTTGTCTGATCATATTGTACGCCCGGATTGCCTAATCCAAAAATTGCCTTCATAATTTTTCACCTAGTTTTCAAGTTTTAATTACATAATTTATTAACTAATATTGCTTAATTTTTCCAATTCAATCTTTCTCTAAAAAATTTAAGTCCCTTCGACTTAAAATGCTAGTGTTTAGGTTATCACTAATAATTAATGTTCGTTGTGGTTGAAAACAAAGCCCAGCAATTAATATTAATAGCTCGTAATTTTTGATTTCAACATAATTTTAACAAGCATTGCTGCTTGATTATAACATTTATCTTGAAAAAATATCCGTCATAGTAATGGAACTCAAATAGCTTTCTCAGGCTATTTTAGTCTAATTTAATAGTGTCAAATTACACAAACCACTTTTTTTTCAGAAACTTGCGTGGTAAAATCAAGTCGTGCAGTTATTAACAAAGTAAAAAAAGGGGTAGAATTCATGACAAGTATTACAGATAAAAACCATACTAAAATTTTATTAGTTGGTGATGGTGCTGTTGGTTCAACATTTGCTTACGCAATGACTTTACAAGGTATTGCTAACGAAATTGGCATTACTGATATTGCTAAAGATAAGACCAAAGGTGACGCATTGGACCTTGCTGATGCCACACCTTTAAGTTATCCAACTAAACTTTATTCTGCTGAATATAGTGACGCCAAAGATGCTGATATCGTTGTCATTACTGCTGGTGCTCCACAAAAGCCCGGTGAGACGAGATTAGATTTAGTTAATAAGAATTTAAAGATTCTACAAACGATCATTAAACCAATCGTTGATTCTGGATTTAATGGAATCTTTTTAGTTGCTGCTAACCCAGTAGATATTTTAACTTATGGTACTTGGAAGATTTCTGGTTTCCCAAGAGAACGGGTTATCGGTACTGGTACTTCACTAGATACTGCTCGTTTACGGAAATTTGTTGGTCAAGAATTAAATGTTGACCCTCGTTCAGTTCACGGCTATATCTTGGGTGAACACGGTGATAGTGAATTTGCTGCCTGGTCTCATGTAACAGTTGGGGGCTTAACAATGGCTGAATTGCGTGCTACTCATCCAGAATTAACCGAAGAAAAATTAGCTGAACTCAATGATACCATCGTTAATGCTGCTTACGACATTATTAATACTAAAGGTGCTACCTTCTATGGTATTGGTACTGCTTTAGCACGAATCTGCCAAGCTTTGTTACGTGATGAAAATACTGTTTTACCATTATCCGTTGGGATGAACGGTCAATACGGTGTCCAAGATCTATACATCAGTTCACCAACTGTGATTAACCGCAATGGTGTCCAAAAGATTTTGGAAATTCCTTTAACTGATGCCGAAAAAGCTAAAATGGACAATTCTGCAGCGCAATTACGGAAAGTTGCTGAAGATAGCTTTAAAGAAGTTGGCATTAAATAATTTAATTAAACAAAAGACTGAATCAGAGATTGGAGCAATCAGAGTAACAATCACTTCAGTCTTTTTTTATGGCCAAATTAATCGTCATTAATTTGTCAAACCCGGAACTTGGCTTTACAATAAAAGATAATAGATAATGATTGGAGGTTCATCAATGAAGAAGTTCATGATTATTTTATTAGTCTTATGTGTGTTATGCGTTTTAGGTGGCATTGCTTTAGAAAATTGGTGGTTAGGTATTGTACCTTTGTTTGTTGCCTTTTGGCCAGCAGCTTATTTTGCTTCCAGCGATGAGTAGTAAAGGAGACAATCATGCTGATTAAATCACTTGTTTTAAAAAAACAATTTTTAACTACGGTTCAAGAATCAGTTACTTTAGCTGAAGCTTTACAAATTTTAGAAGATACTGGTTTTCGGTGTGTCCCGATTTTAGATGAAACGGGAACAATCTTTCGGGGCAATATTTATAAAATGCACATTTACCGTCACAAATCACGTGGGGGTGATATGAACTTACCAGTTACCTATCTAATCAAGAATGCAACCAAAACCATTCCCGTGAACGCTCCCTTTTTTAAAGTCTTTTTTAATATTAAAGATTTACCTTACATTGCTGTTTTAGACGAGAACAACCATTTTTACGGAATTTTAACACATACTAAATTATTAAATATGTTATCTGAAGCCTGGAATATTAATACTGGTAGTTACGTCTTAACGGTAATTTCCTCGGGACAAAGCGGCGAATTAGCAGCTATGTCTTCAATTATTAGTCGCTATGCTAATATTGCTGGTTGCTTAACCTTGGATGCCCGCAAAACAGCTCTCGTACGGCGGAATTTATTTACGTTACAATCGGGACTGACACCAGCTACGCTAGCAAAAATTGTTCATGAACTAGAAGAAAACAACTTTCGCGTAGCCGAAATTGATGATTTGCAAAAGGGCACTATTTTAAACGAGCTCCCCCAAGCTTAAAGTCAATTGAAGAATTTTTTTAATACTAAAATGAGGCTCGGACAATTTTGGTCCGAGCCTCATTTTTTATTTTTTAACGAAATAACTTTTGGATCTTTTGAAAGGTAGATAATTTACCCAATTTAATTAATAATAAACAAGATACAATAGAACCCATAATGGCTGCGCCTAAAAAACGGGGCGTATAAACGAATAAATATAAGCCACTAGCTGATCCTGTGAACCAGGCCATTACTGGATAAGATAATAATGAACCAATAATGCCCGTACCAATTATTTCTCCCAGAGCAGCTGCCCACGAATGCGGCCAAACTTTGTAAAAGAATGCCGCTAAAAAAGCGCCAAAAACCGCTCCTGTTAAAGCTAATGGCGGAATACCTAAAAATAGCATCCGCATTAACCCACAAATCAAGGCCATCAACGTCGCAGCGAACGGATTCATTAATACCGCCGCAATGATATTGACAACACTCGACATGGGAGCCATGCCCTCGACTCTCAAAATTGGTGATAGGATAAAATCCAACGCAATCATTAATGCTATCACTGTTAATCTTTTGACCTGCAAACTTTGTTTCGTCATCACTGTTTCCTCCAACTATTGAATTAAAGTCGAAGGGGGTTCACAGCCTTAAAAACATCTTGAAGCCAAAATAAGTTCAAGAACTAATCAGCTTCAGCCAGATCTCAAAACAATTCCCTTATCTCAAGATCAGTTATCAACAATTAGCTGCCAGCTTATTTTGTGTCTATTCCTGCGCTAGTATTATCTAGATCAGGTTCACGAGTATGTTCTCAGCTATTTAGCACCCCGTAGACTTTCTAAAATTCATTATAGTAGCTTTTGTTGATTTAGGAACACCCAAATTTATTTTTGACTTAAATATAAATATTGAGCTCGCATTCCCGTAAAGGAACGCAATAATTTTTTAATTGGAACTTTCCGATCTTTTTTCTTGAGTGGGTCATTTACATAAAAATAATGTTGATCAATACCAGTCACAACTACCGAATGAATCAAAGGACTGACGGTCATTGTTCCTGAAGGCGTCTTCCATTTGAGCAAATCATTTTTGGTCACTGGTTGAAAATCTAACGTAGCCAAAATCCAAACTGGTTTCTCATGGTGTATCAAACGTTTTAAATCGGCTGGCTGTAAATTTTCGCCACTGTGAACCTGATATTTGTTACCGACAATTTGCCGACACAACTTACTAATTGGTTCCACGTAAACGCCCATAGCTGCATAACCATCTTTGATATTACCAACAAAACCCTTACGCGGATCACCATGGTGCGTCGCATCTACCAAAAAAGGCTGACGGTCAATCTGAGCTGCCAAGTCATTTTTAGTTTCGTGAAAACCATAGTATCGCAATAACATTGACAATGAAGTCACTTCACAGCCATTTTTTAAAGGATTATCCTCTAGTTGATTTTCGTAAGGTACATCTAATAAAACCTCTTGATGGTAAGTGAACGGATTATGCAGACCATCGGCGGCGATAAACAAATAATAACCTAGACCACCAACTAAGAAGATTGCTAAAAAGAATATGACGAACTTTGTAGTTTTTTTCATATAAATAATTATACTCAGATACTGGCTTTTTTGTACGATAATTATTAATTTCGCTAGTTAAAAAAAGTTAAAACAAAAAATGCCCACAAATTTTTAAAAATTTGCGAACATTTTTGTGAAGACTGCTTTCTCAAATGCTATTTAGTACTTCCACTTACAACGTCTTTTATCGCAATCTTAATTTTATACATGAATACTAATTCTTAAAGCTTTATCAACTGCACTCATTTTTTCTGCTGACAGAGTCGTTACTTTTTCTTTTAAACGTTGCTTATCAATTGTGCGAATTTGTTCAGTTAAAATCACTGAATCTTTACTAAAACCATCTTCCTTAGTAATACCAACATGCGTCGGCATCTTCGGCTTTTCGATTCGCCCAGTAATGGCAACAATAACGGTTGTCGGGCTGTAACGATTACCGACATTATTTTGTACTACTAATACTGGTCGCATTCCACCTTGTTCGGAACCAACCACGGGTGATAAATCGGCGAAAAATACGTCGCCACGTTTAATTGGAATAGCCACTGACTTGCCTATCTACTTCCTGTTCACAAATTGAAAAAGCATTACTTATTTCTTCGTTAATATCTGCCATATTTAAATAACCATCAACTAATTGACCTACCATCCGATCCTCTTGCTGAAAGAAGTTAAACAATGCTTCATCAATAACATAATTAGTATCACAAGCATTTTCAGCGCTATACTTCTGCAATCGATCGACGACATCAGAATCTAATTGAACGGAAAAATTTTTCTGAAATGCGGCCATGGTTATTCTCCCCCCTAATCTTTTACCAATTAAATATCATTGTCAACTACCGGACTCAGTCGCTAGCAACTAATTATCCAAAAATCAGCTAATAACTATTATATCTTGTTTAGAAGTTATTCATAGCTAGAGTTCAGTGTTCCAGAAGTCTGTTTTTTTAAACTTAATGTCATTTTAACACAATTAATTTAAAAAACAGGACTGCTTCTGACGTTAATTCAGTTGAGTACCTAATTAATATACGTGCGGGGAATTCGCTCGGATAGAGAACATAAAATTTCATAGTTAATGGTTTGACCATAGCTAGCTACATCATCAACACTAATAGTTTGCTGGTCTTGAGTACCGATCAGCGTCACGGTAGTTCCTAACGCATAACGCTGAGGAACTTTAATCATTAACTGATCCATACAAATGCGCCCCACAATCGGACACTTATGCCCTGCTACTAAGACCGAACCACCACTCAAATTTCGATGCCAGCCGTCAGCATAACCCAGTGGCACCGTGGCAATCCATTCCGACTCAGCTTGCACGGTATACGTTGCTCCATAGCCGACTTTGTCACCGGCATGTAACTGGCGCAAAGCAACAATTTGACTAGTTAAGCTTAAAACGGGTTTTAAAGGTAACGACACATCATTACGCAACTTACCGGCCGGACTTAGTCCGTACAAACCAATCCCGAGCCGCACCAAATTACTGTTGTCCAAAGTTGGCGCCCAAATAGCAGTGGCCGTATTAGCCATATGCACATAGGTAAACTTAAGTGGCAATGCAGTTACCGTCTGTTCAAAAGAGGCCCATTGTTGTTGAAAATAAGCCGAATTTTGTTCATCGGCAGTCGCAAAATGCGTAAAAATTCCTTCCGGAATTAATAACGGTGATTGCTCCAAGATTTGACATGCCGCTAATAAACTTGCCTTATCTGCTGGCATTCGAAAACCAATCCGCCCCATCCCAGTATCCAGGGCTAAATGCACCTTCACTGGGGTTTTAACCTGTTTACTAGCTTGCACTAACCATTCATAGCTATCGACGGTTAGCGAAATGTCATGTTGTGCCGCCAACGGTGCTTGTTCAACCGGAACAACATTTAAGACCAAGATCGATTCTGTAATATGAGCCTGCCGCAATTGTAAGGCTTCGTCAATAGTAGCAACACAAAAACCATCCACTTGGACTTCCTGTAAAGCTTTGGCCACTTCTACCGCACCATGATGATAAGCATCAGCCTTCACAACCGCAAAAACTTGCCGCTGAGGGCCGGCCAATTGCCGAAAAGTCAAATAATTCTGTCTTAGTGCCTGCCGATCAATCGTGATCATTGTCGGACGGTGGATTGAAGGTTGCATCTGAACCACTTCCCTTTTCCAAGATAACTTCGGTCATTACATAAGTTTGAGTATGTGAAATCGAAATCCAAACAGTTCCAGTATATACCTTTTGTTTAACATAAGGTTGTCCATTATCACTATTTAAAATTGTTAAATCTTGAAAACTAACCGGCCCAATACCGGTGCCCAAAGCCTTACTAAAAGCCTCTTTAGCAGAAAAGCGGCCCGCCAAAAACTCTTTTTGACGCTGACCGCGATATTGATGAAATACATTTTGTTCTGCTACCGTTAAAACTTTGGTTAAAAAACGGGGCTGTTTTTGATAAGCCTGCCAAATGCGCTCAATTCCTGCTATGTCAATTCCTAAGCCTTGAATCAACTGAAACTCCTTTACCGACTATTATTAGTCCTAATTGTAAAGTTACGATGATGGTTGTTATTATTGTTGCGTTTTTGCCGGTCATCATGAGAATAATGCCGGCGATCATTATTATTGTGCCGCCGACGGTCGTTACCCCGATAACGAGAATGTGACCGGTGATCATTACCACCACGGTAATTACGGTTATGGCGACTCGGCAATGGCCGTTCTGGTGTAATCTTTACCGGAATGGCTTCAGGATCTTTCGTCAAATTCTTCAATAATAATTCAACTAATTGAACATCATCATATTGTTCCAATAACTGTTGTGCCACTGTTTGAAACTTATCCAATTTACCATGGCTAATTTGTTCAGCAATCTTTTTAGTTGCATCTTCTAACTGTCCAGCTAATGCTTGTTGATCAGTTGGCGGCTTTAAGGGCAACATCCGCACCTTAGTTAATTGTTCAATTGCACGTAAATAACTCATTTCATTTGGTGATACAAACGTGATGGAAATTCCAGAGCGACCGGCACGACCCGTCCGGCCAATTCGATGCACATAACTGTCTGGATCTTGGGGAATATCATAGTTAAATACGTGACTAACACCAGAAATATCTAAGCCCCGCGCAGCAACATCCGTTGCCACTAAATATTCTAATTTTCCCGCTTTAAATTGCTTCAGAACACTCATCCGTTTTTGTTGGGACAAATCACCATGAATACCTTCAGCATTATAGCCCCGCGCTTTTAAACCCCGAGTAATTTCATCAACCCGCCGTTTGGTCCGCCCAAAAATAACGGCCAATTCTGGCTTTTGAACGTCAAATAACCGAGTCATGGTATTAAACTTTTCATATTCCTTAGAACGAATCATATATTGTTCAATTTTATCTGCGGTTAATTCCTTAGACTTAATTTGAACTATTTTGGGATCCTTCATAAACTTTTCAGCAATATTCATAATTGGCCGCGGCATGGTTGCTGAATAAAGTAAGGTTTGATGATCCGCTTGCACATTCTTCAAGATATTTTCAATATCTTCAACAAAGCCCATATCCAACATTTCGTCTGCTTCATCTAACACAACCGTTTGGACATGGTCTAATTTTAAAGTATGGCGCTTAATATGATCCAAAACCCGTCCAGGAGTGCCCACGACAATTTGGGGATGATTACGCAAAGCTTGAATTTGCCGCCGAATATCGGAACCACCATAAACTGCTTGCACTGCTACATGATGATAGCGACCTAAACGATGCAACTCTTCTTGCGTCTGCACAGCTAGTTCTCGAGTTGGTGAAATAACCAAAGCTTGAACATAAGGTGCATGTGTATCCACTGTTTGCAATAATGGCAAACCAAAAGAAGCGGTTTTACCAGTACCGGTTTGTGCTTGACCAATGACGTCCACCCCTGATAAAACTAGCGGAATGGTCTTTTCTTGAATGGGCGTTGTCTCTTCAAAGCCCGCTTCCTGTGTTGCTTTTAATAAGTCTTCATTTAAATTAAGTTCACTAAATTTCAAAAAATATCCTCCTAGAATTGTGAAAGTCAATCACAAAACAGGGGCTAGTTTTGTATCAAATCAACTGTCTTGTAATCATTATCATTATTTTTCAGAAACTTTCACTAGCTAACTACTTTACCACGTTTTGAATTGAAGATAAAGAACTTTAACTCAAATCAACTGTGACATGGAACATTGAGAAGTTAAGTAGGGCTTCGGTCAAGGACTTAAGCTTTGGTTTTTAAACTTAAGAACTTGGCCGTAGCTAGTCGCAAACTGCTGCTTCCGGGAACGTCACACCATTACAATCAGCTGTGCGCTTGAGTTTTAAATTAAATACCGGAGCAATTTATTTCAATAGTGCCTGCACAACTTCATCTAAGTGCAAACCATTGCTAGCTTTTAATAAAACTAAATCATTGGCCTGAATCGTTGTTTTTAAATCATTAATTAATTGCTGCTTTTGGTTTAGTTCATAAAAAGCCACTGGAAAATCAGGTGGTAAAGCTTTTTGTAAAGCTGCTATCTGTTGACCATATAAGTAAATTTTATTAATTTTAGAAAAATCAATGGCTTGTGCCACACTGGCATGCAACTGAGCTGACTTTTCTCCCAGCTCTAACATATCACCCAACACTAATAGGCGCCGGCCTGGTTGTGTAATCGGAAATTCCTGAAAATTTTTAATCACATCAATCATCGCCGTCGGATTAGCATTATAGACATCACTTAAAATTTGTGTGCCGGCAGCTGTCCGCAACCACTGGGTCCGGTTTTTAGTAGGTTGAAAATCACGCAATGCTGACTGCATTCGTGTTAATGGCACTTGATAATGTCGACCTACTAACAGGGCTGCTAGAGCGTTATCCACATTATAATCACCCATTAACGGTAAACTAAACTCTAAGTTTTCATCCCAGTTAATTTTAAAATTAGTATGTGTCTGATAAGTCTGAATCATCGTCGGATACACATCTAATTGTGATTGCTGACCGAAAGTTTGTTTAGCCTGCGAAACAGTTTGGGCTCTAGTTTGCAATAGCGGCTCTGAGCCATTGTAAATAAACAAACCCGTTGTTTTTAAAGCCGAAACGATTTCCATCTTAGCATCCGCAATTTTAGCTCGTGTGCCGAAGAATTCAATGTGAGCTTCACCAATCATCGTAATGACTGCCACATCGGGACAAACTAATTTTGATAAAGCGGTCAACTGACCGGGACGATCCATTCCCATTTCTACCACTAAAATTTCCGTATCGGGAGCCATTTGTAAAATGGTTAGCGGTACTCCAATTTCATTATTAAAATTAGCCGGTGTTTTCGCTACGCGATATTTTTGCGCTAAAATCGCCGCTACCATATCTTTCGTCGTTGTTTTGCCATTACTGCCAGTAATGCCCACTACTTGGGGATGAACCTGAGCTAAATAGGCTTGGCTCAACTGTTGCACTGCTTTTAGTGGGTCAGCCACCACTAAATAATTCTCAACATTCGTAGCTGGTAACGGATGATCCGCTTGCCACAAGGTGGCCACAGCTCCTTGGTTCAGTGCTTGTGCAACAAATTCATGACCATCACGTTGATCAATCAAGGGAACGAACAAGGAACCAGGCGTCACTTTACGACTATCAAAAACCACATCACGCACGATGGGATCCTCACTAAAGGTTTGCTTCAATTGCAGCAATTGCGCAATCTGACTTAAATGCATTTTCATAAATGTACTCCTTAATTATTTTTATTGAGAATAATTGCCAGAAATTAACTTTTTGAGTGCTATAATATTTTCATGTAAATGGAAGTGAAATTAATGCAGGAAGATCGATATTGGCAAAGAAACATGTATATCTTAACGTTTGGCAATTTTATTGCCGGCATTGGTTTTAGCATGGTTGTGCCATTTTTATCATTATATATTAACACGTTACAACATTTTAGTAATGCTCAATTATCATTTTGGTCGGGAATTACATATTCCATTACCTTTTTAGTTTCCGCGGCTATTTCTCCGATGTGGGGCAAATTAGCAGACCGAAAAGGACGTAAGACCATTATCTTAAGGGCCTCACTGGGCATGGCTATCGTGATTGGTTGTATGTCTATCGTCACTAATGTGTATGAATTGTTAATTTTACGGGCTCTTCAAGGCATCTTTTCAGGATATATTAGCAATTCTAACACTTTAATTGCTACAACTGCGCCCTCCAAAAATGTAGGTAAAGCTTTGGGAACCTTAACAACCGGAACCGTGACAGGTAATCTATTGGGGCCGTTAATTGGGGGCGTGATCGCACAATCCTTCGGTTACCGCCTACCGTTCTTAATTACCGGTATTTTATTATTGAGCGCCTTCGTTCTTTGTCTATTTTTCGTCAAAGAAGACTTTACTCCGGTACCTAAAGATCAACAGGCAACCTTTAAAGAAGTGTACCACCAAATTCCTAATCCCAAAATTATTATTGGCATGTGTATCACGACCTTCATTATTCAAACAGCTAATAATTCGATTAACCCTATTATTAGTTTGTACGTACATCAATTAATGCATGGTCAAGGTAAAGTGGCCTTTATTAGTGGTTTAGTTACTGCCATGCCGGGAATTCCATCCGCACTGTTAGCTTCGCGCCTAGGCGCTTTAGGTGACCGCATTGGGACTAAACGAGTCTTAATTGTGGGACTCATTTTTGCAACTATCGTTTATATTCCACAAGCTTTTGTCACTAATGTCTGGCAACTAATGGCTTTACGCTTCTTAGTGGGTATTTCAAACGCTGCCCTACTTCCTCAAGTTCAAACTATTTTAGCCAAAGAAAGTCCGCATGAGATTTCTGGTCGGATCTTCGGCTATAATCAAAGTTTTATGTACATTGGCAATTTTGCCGGTCCTTTATTAGGATCGTTAGTTTCAGGAACCTTAGGCTACGCCATGGTCTTCTTATCTACCGCTTTCTTAGAGCTAATCAATTTAGGTTTTGTTCAACAAGTGACCAAGAAACCTAAATTAAAAGACAATGTTAACCAATAGTCTACTAGGAATCCCTTAACTACTAATTCTTAGCCGAAAATATTGGCCAATAAAAAACGTCCTCGTAATTGAGGACGTTTTTTTAGTAAAACAATTATTTTTCTGTCAAGCCATACTTCTTGTTGAAACGATCGATTCGACCATCGGCTTGTGTAAACTTTTGCTTACCAGTGTAGAATGGATGAGAATCAGAAGTAATTTCAACCCGAATCAAAGGATATTCTTTACCCTCATAATCGGTAGTTTCATTTGATTGAACTGTTGAACCAGCTAAAAACTTCTTACCCGTTGCTGAGTCCATAAAAACAACTTCATGGTAATCAGGATGGATTCCTTTTTTCATAATTGACACTCCTTGGCCCTAGACCATTTGCTGATCTAGAGATTAATTTGACTAACAACTTGTTATGATAGCACTAAACAAATAAGGACGCAACCAGCTGGCTGTCCGATATTAAAATTCTTGTTTTCCATTATAAGAAACATCAGCGCGTAAATTACGTAATTTCGTAATGATTCGGTCATAACCCCGCATGATATTTTCAGCTTGATGAATGACTGTCGTGCCTGAAGCCATCAGTCCCGCCACCATCAAACTAGCACCACCACGAATTTCTTCTGCAGTTACTTCAGCGCCAATTAAATCATCAGTATGCGTTACTTCAATTTTGCCTTCGACAACTTTAATATTCGCACCCATTTTGATTAATTCGGGGACGTGGCGTGTCCGCTTCGGATAAAGGGTATCAATAATCGTGCTTTTACTATCGGCACGGAACAATAAAGGAGTCAAGGGTTGTTGTAAATCAGTGGCAAAGCCCGGATAAGGACTGGTCTTGATTTCCACCCCACTCAATTGACTGTTTGGATAGACAAAAATACTATCCTCGCGAACATCAATATGGACACCTAATTCTTGAACTTTAGCCAAAAAAGCATCTAAATGTTCCGCAATAATATTTTTGATTAAAATACCGTCACCCATTGACGCTGCAATGGATAAATAAGTTCCGGCTTCAATCCGATCGGGAATAATCGTGTGCGCATTAGTGGCGCGTAAACTTTGCACACCCGTAATACGAATAGTTTGTGTACCCACACCCCGAATTTTGGCACCCATATTATTCAAAAATGTTGCCAAATCAATGATTTCAGGCTCTTTAGCAGCATTTTCAATGATGGTCGTTCCCTGTGCTCTGACAGCAGCCAAAATAATATTAATAGTGGCTCCCACTGAAGCCATATCCAAGAAAATCCGGGCTCCATGTAAACCTTCAGGCGCTTCAACGACAATACAATGATCTTTTTCAGATACTTGCGCGCCTAAAGCCTTAAAGCCTTTAATATGTTGATCAATCGGTCGCGGACCAATGTCATCCCCACCAGGAAAACCAACCACTGCCTTGCCAAATCGTCCTAATAAAGAACCAATAAAATAATAAGATGCACGTAAACTATTAACTTTACTATGTGATAAAGAAATCGGAAAAATCGCAGTTGGATCAACTTTTAAAACTTCATCTTTAAACTGTGATTTAACGCCCATTTCCTGTAATAGATCCATTAAGTTATAAACATCCCTAATTTGCGGTACAGAATCTAAAACGACCGGCGTATCTGACAAAATGGTCGCGGGAATAATTGCTACTGTACTATTTTTAGAGCCACCAATAGTGACTGATCCGGAAAGTCTTTTTCCCCCATGAATAACCATTTCTGCCATAATTTTCAATCCTTCTTTGTTAGTCGTTGCCTCAATAGATTATTATCATTATTTTATAATACACGAGATAGTGATGGTCAGTTATCAATAATAATAAATCCCACTATAAAATAATAATATAAACTGTACGCAAAGTACACCTATTATTGGTCTTTAAAAGTCTATTTCGGACAAGTTGCTAGCAGCTTTCATAAATTCTTTAAAAATTGGTTCTGGACGGTTCGGACGCGACAGAAATTCTGGATGATATTGTGTCCCCACAAAGAATTTATTCTTCGGCAATTCAATAATTTCTACTAAATGATTATCTGGCGAAACCCCAGACATAACTAAACCTTTATCTTGTAATAATTCTCGATAATCATTATTAAATTCATAACGATGACGATGACGCTCTTGAATAACACTTTGGCCGGCATAAGCCTGGGCTGTTAAGGTATTCGGTTTTAACTTGCAAGGGTATAAACCTAATCGTAAAGTTCCACCGATATCTTCCACGTCTTTTTGATCCGCCATTAAATCAATGACTTTATGCGGCGCATTTTCGTCAACTTCACCACTAGTAGCATCTTTAACTCCAGCCACATTACGAGCATATTCAATGCTAGCCATTTGCATACCCAAGCAAATTCCCAAAAATGGCAAGTCATTTTCACGGGCATACTGGATTGCTTGAATCATTCCTTCCAAACCACGGGTACCAAACCCACCAGGAACAATTAACCCATCGACACCTGCTAATTTTTCAGCAACATTATCTTTGGTTACTTCTTCCGCGCTAATCCGCACGACGTCAATATCGGTGTCAAAACAAAAGCCAGCATGTTTCAAAGCTTCATTAATGGAAATGTAAGCATCCTTTAAACCAACGTATTTACCCACCAAAGCAATTTTAGTCTGATGCTTCAAGTTCAATACCCGCTGTTCTAGCTTCTTCCATTCACTCATATCAGCTTGTGGGACATCTAAATGCAAGTAATCACAGACAATTTGGTCCAGATTTTGTTTTTGTAAATTCAAAGGTACTGAATAAAGTGTTGGTACATCCATTGATTCCACCACGGCTTCAGGATCAACATCGCAAAATGAAGCAATTTTATTGCGCATTCCTTGTGAAATTGGCTTTTCTGTCCGCACAACCAAAATATTAGGCTGAATACCCAAGCCCCGTAATTCCTTGACACTATGCTGTGTCGGCTTAGTTTTCATTTCATCAGCGGCGCGTAAATAAGGAACCAACGTTGTATGAATATAAACTACATTTTCCGAACCTACTTCGGATTTCATTTGGCGTAAAGCTTCTAAATAAGGTAAAGATTCAATATCGCCGACTGTGCCCCCAACCTCTGTAATGATCACATCTGAATCCGTGGTTGTAGCAGCCCGCATAATCTTTTCTTTAATCATATTCGTTACGTGTGGAATCACTTGGACGGTAGCCCCATTGTACTCACCTTTACGTTCTTTGCGTAGAATTTCGGCGTACAATTTTCCAGTTGTGACGTTGGAATATTTGTTCAAATCATTATCAATGAAGCGTTCATAATGACCTAAATCCAAATCAGTTTCCGCACCATCATCTGTGACAAAAACTTCTCCGTGTTGATATGGACTCATCGTTCCTGGATCAACGTTGAGATACGGGTCAAACTTTTGTAAAGTCACCTTCAAGCCACGATTTTTTAACAAACGTCCCAAAGATGAAGCGACGATCCCTTTGCCTAAAGACGAAACAACACCACCAGTGACAAAAATATATTTGGTCATTCAATTTACTCCTTTGAAAATTAATTGAGGGAAAGATTAATGATTTAAACCTTAAACGAAAGCCAGAAACAAAAGCAGAAGTCTCTTTGTCAATCAGCTTCCATTCAAAACTAAAAAAGCTCCCTATTCTATAAGAACAGAGAGCCTTTATTGCACATTGTAAAGTGCCCAAGCGGTATTTTACAATGAATTAAATATCTTGTCAAATTAGATTTAGGCTATGTTATAATGACTGTGCTTATTCAGCATCAGAATCATCGTCATCGTCTTCATCAGAAAACTCACTCAGATCGCCTTCAATACCATCCTGCAAATCATCAGTCGGATCGTCATCGATGTCACTATCATCCGTATTGCCAAAAGTTAGATCTTGATGTGAAAACTTCGATAAATCTGGCGTGTGATCATTAGAGTCTTCCTCGTCATCATCACCTGTGTCGACGGTATCGTCATCATAGTCAATGACATCATCGTCATCGTCTTCATCATCCAAGAAAGCGTTAACGCGTTTTAACGTCGGTGCTTTAACATTATCTGCATCTTCAGGATGGTTGACTTCTTCATCAACAGAATCATAAGGATACCACGTACGTAGTCCCCAGACATTTTCACCTAAAGAAATAAAGCCGCCGTCATCATTTAAATCTGTATAAAATTGCGGTAACCGTTCACGAATCTCGCTATCACTTTTACCCATGAATTGCTGGATTTCATTCACAATATCCGCAAAGGGGAGCACTGAGCCTTTTTGTTCCAAGATTGCGTGCGCTACTTCGATCATGGACAAATCTTTTTTGTCTTCGCCATCGAATTGTTTGAGTTCTAAAGCCAACTACGTACACGTCCTTTCAACGTGGATGGAACCAAAAGAGGATGTTTATAATTGAGACAATTAAAAACACCGCTTGTCAATAACGTTTCAAAAAGTCCTGAACTACCTCTTCATTCCTGCCAATTGCACCAGGAAGGTCCAAAACTTCAAACGACTATCTGTTATAGAATGCTCAACTCGTGAGCAACTTTGGTTCCAACCTCTTTCAACAGTCTAGTTCTAATATTACAGATTACTTAACTAAAAATCAATTGTAACTTGTAATCTCCCACCAAATTAGTTCCTGAATGCAGTGAATAATCTAAGTGCACACTACCCGATAACGGCATTTTCGACACTGCCACTTGCAACTGGTTAGTATGTGATACTAACGGAATTTGACCATACTCTGTCATATAATTAAAAGCTTGATCATTTTGTTGGTCGAACATCATATTCGTGGTTAAGTGTTCACCCGTTTGGCGCTTAATCGTGATTTGATTATTGGTGGCAATTTTAACAATCACCTTAATATTTTCTTGTTCTTTTGGTGATTCCTGGTAACGAATATATAGTTTATCACCCATAATCACCGCTTGTCCGGTTTGATCAACCCGATAATTATGAACTTGCCCTTCTTGTATAACCTGCGTTTTTAATTGCACTTGAATATCTTGAGCAGTTCGTTCCACATTATTCACCTCGTTTTATTTGACTGTACTTATTATAAGCTATTTATTAAATTGTGAGGAAAATTATGCTAGAAAAAAAATTATTAATTTATGATGTCAATTATCAAACACCGACGCAAATTCAAACTATTTTTCCAGAGACTGATTATCTCTTAGATTACTGCCAAACAATTCAGCAGCCCTTGCTCCAATTTTGGCAAACTAGTCCGACAGTGATTTGTGGTTTACGCGATAAACATTTGGATCATTTTGCGAATGGTTTGCGTTACTTAAATCAACAAAATTATCACTTAATCATTCGCAACTCTGGTGGTTTAGCAGTTGTGAGCGATCCTGGTGTCTTAAATATTAGTTTACTATTGCCCAATGCAGAGAAATTCTCAATTGATCAAGGCTATGAATTAATGTTGGACTTAATTCAAGGTTGCTTGCCAAACATCAACCTAACACATTACGAGGTTAAAAATTCTTACTGTCCAGGTAATTTTGATTTAGTCATTAATCATCAAAAATTTGCCGGTATTGCTCAACGGCGCCAACACCAAAGTTTAGCCATTATGGCCTATATTTCAATCAACGGTGACCAGTTCAAGCGTGGGCAAATTATTCAGCAATTTTATCAATTAGCTAATCAAGAACACAACGATGTTTATCCAGATGTTGATCCACAGACAATGAACACATTAGCAGCTTTGACAGCTAACGAGCTGAGTGTCATGCTGTTTAAACACCAATTATTGCAAGTTTGTCAACAACAATTTACAATTTCAGATATTACTCCCGCCCAGCTGCAACAATTGCCAAATTATACTGCTACTATGAATGCCAAATTAGAACAACAACAACGTTTAAATCATATCATCAAGGAGAGTCTACATGAATAAAATTGATTTTTTACCCCGCGAAAAAGTTTTACGCGATCCAGTTCATAACTATATTCACGTCCCTTATCGCATTATTTTAGATTTAATCAATACCCCAGAATTTCAACGCTTGCGCCGTGTCAAACAATTAGGAACCACCTCATTTACTTTTCATGGTGCTGAACATTCACGTTTCACACATTGTGTTGGCGTTTACGAAGTTACGCGTTTAATTTGTGATTCTTTTCAACAAAATTATCCCACCCAACATCCTGGTGATGGTTTATGGGATGATCACGAGCGCCTAGTGGCTTTATGTGCTGCTTTATTGCATGATATCGGACACGGACCTTATTCTCACACATTTGAACATATCTTTCATACTGATCACGAACAATGGACCCAACAGATTATTACTTCACCACAAACTCAGGTTAATCAAGTCTTGCGTCAAGTTAGTCCGGAGTTTCCCGCACAAGTCGCCAGCGTAATTGCCAAAACCTACCCCAACGCCCAGGTGGTCCAAATGATTTCTAGTCAAATTGATGCTGACCGCATGGATTACTTATTGCGGGATGCTTACTTTACTGGTACCCAATATGGCATGTTTGATTTAACGCGCATTATGCGGGTCATTCGTCCTTACCAAAACGGAATTGCCTTTGACATTGGGGGCATGCACGCCATTGAAGATTACATTGTCTCGCGTTTTCAGATGTATCAACAAGTTTATTTTCACCCGGTTTCTCGGGGGATGGAAGTCGTGCTGACTAAATTGTTACACCGAGCTAAATTTCTCTATGAGAATAACCAACTCGTTGGTTTAGAAACGCCCAGTTTACTCATTCCATTCTTTGAAAATCAGATAAGCGTTCAAGATTATGTCCGCTTAGATGACGATGCTCTCAACACCTACTTTAATTTATGGCGGGAGCACCCGGATGCAATTTTACGGAATTTAGCGCACCACTTTCTCGATCGGATTCCTTTTAAATCAATTACCTTTACCGAACAACAAACACCATTAATTGCCAAAATGCAAGCTCTCGTTGAAGCGGCTGGTTTTGATCCTAACTTTTATACTGCGGTTAACAACAGTTTTGATTTGCCCTATGATTTATATGACCCGTCTTCTAAAGAACCCAAAACTCAGATTGAATTAATGCAGCCTGATGGCACTTTACAAGAACTCTCAACAGTCAGTCCCATTGTCAAGGCGCTCAGCGGTCGTGTCAGTGGCGATCATCGGTTCTATTTTCCTAAAGAAATGCTCGCTGATCCGCAAAGTTCCACCTTTAAAGCCGCATTAAGCGAATTTCAAAGTCATATTCGTAACAATTCTTTGCAAGATTAGCTATGATTAAGAAGAGGGTTTACTTAACAAAAAGTTGGGATCATAAAGACGGTTTGCTATTCAAAAACCACTTCAATACGCTCATCTTAACTTTGAATTATTAGTTGTGACCCTACTTTTGGCAAAGAGGAGTTTGGTGTTCATGTTAAAAGAATTTAAAGAATTTATTGCACGCGGTAGTGTCGTGGACTTAGCCGTAGGGGTAATTGTGGGCGGAGCTTTCAATAAAATTGTCAGCGCCTTAACTAAATACATCCTGAATCCTTTTATTGGATTGTTTTTAGGAAAAATTGATTTATCGTCTATCAAATTGGGAATGTTTCGCGTGGGTGATTTTTTAAATGCAGTCATTGAATTCTTGATTATTTCCTTTGTCGTTTTTTTAATTGTCAAAGGATTAAACGCGTTAGAAAAACCACACGCTCAAGCAGAACCAGAACAGCCGAGTAATGATGCATTATCAGTCCAGTACTTACAAGAAATTCGTGATCTTTTACAAAAGCAAAATCATTCTTAAACTAAATAAGTGATAACATTTAAAAAGCTATGGCAACAGTTGTTTCTTGAGTAATCAAGAACAAACCGTGGTCATAGCTTTTTTGTTACCAACATTATGTCAAAAGAACTGGAATTCAGATATTTATTCCAGTTAAACTACTATTCTAGAAAAGTAAAGCACGTAGCTACCTTAATTAATACCTTGTTCACCAGCCCTAGGTTAGTGACTAGTGTCGTTTAAATCTAGTTTTAAATAATGGACTAACTGGCGCATTGTCATAAATCCGCTTAATGGCTTCACCCATCAATGGTGCCACCGAAATTTGGACCATTTTATCAATTTTCTTTTCTTCAGGCAATTGAATAGAGTCCGTTACAATCACTTGCTTAATTGGTGACTCTTCTAAACGACTAATTGCCGGACCTGACAACACTGCATGAGTACAAGAAGCGTAGACTTCCTTCGCACCCGCATTCATTAACGCTTGGGCCGCTAACGAAATTGTTCCGGCCGTATCGATCATATCATCAATAATGATACACCGTTTGTCTTTCACATCACCGATGATATTCATCACTTCGGATACATTTGGTCGCGGACGGCGCTTATCAATAATCGCAATCGGTGCTTTTAAAAATTCGGCTAATTTCCGAGCCCGCACTACGCCACCATGATCGGGTGAAACAACGACAGCATCTTGATCAAGACCCTTTTCTAAGAAATAGTCAGCTAATAATGGTGCCCCCATTAAATGATCAACAGGAATATCAAAAAAGCCTTGAATTTGGACGGCATGTAAATCTAAAGCTAAGATCCGATCAGCCCCCGCAGTTTGTAACATATTAGCCACCAATTTAGAGGTAATTGGTTCTCGCGCCCGCGCTTTGCGATCTTGACGGGCATAGCCATAATAAGGAATGACCACATTAATCATCGCTGCTGAAGCGCGGCGTAAAGCATCAATCATGATTAATAATTCCATCAAATTATCATTGACTGGTGCGGAGGTTGATTGAATAATAAAAATTTCAGAACCCCGGATACTTTCTTCAATATTAATTTGAATTTCTCCATCACTGAAACGTTTGACCGAAGACTTACCTAATGGTACTCCGACTTCTTTAGCAATCTTTTCTGCTAAAGGTTTATTAGAATTCAACGCAAAGATTTTCATGGGACTATTAGCTCTCAGTGTAGACATTATTTTCTCAACTTTCTTTTAATCAATTAATCATTCCAACTTTGATCATCAGCTACTGGCAAATGCGACCAGTAATTAGCTTTATTAACTTGCCGAGCACGCCCTAAAGCTAAATCGTGATAGGCCACGTCCTTGGTAATCGTGGAACCAGCAGCGATAAACGCATGATCGGCCACCTTTAATGGTGCCACTAAATTCGAATTACTACCAATGAAGGCATGATCGCCTACCTCAGTGGACCATTTCTGGACACCATCATAGTTTACGAAAACCACGCCACAACCAATGTTAACATCACTGCCAACAGTGGCATCGCCTAAATAACTCAGATGCCCCATCTTAGAGCGGGCTCCCAAAGTTGCCTTTTTGACTTCACAAAAATTACCAACATGCGCTTGTTGACCAATATGTGCTTGGGGTCTGAGATGCGAATGTGGTCCAATATCACTCTGATCTGCCATCGTTGCTTCTTGCAAAGTAGAACTAGTAATTGTTACGCCGTCACCAATCGTTGAATCAACAATTCTGGAGCCACTCGTAATATGGCAGTTTTGACCAATCTTCGTCTGGCCTTTGATGACCACACCGCCTTCAATGGTAGTATCCGGACCAATTTGGACATCAACATCAATCGCAGTTTGTTCAGGAGCCATTAGCGTCACTCCCGAACGCATTAATTTTTGGTTAATCCGCAGCTGCATTAACTTAGTAGCTTGGGCCAATGCCACGCGATCATTAACGCCTAAGGACTCTGAAAAATCAGCCATCTGGTACGCTAACACTCGCTTGTGATCAGCTTGCATCATCCCAATAACGTCTGGCAAATAATATTCACCTTGAGCATTATCATTATTCACTTGATGCAAATAAGTAAATAATTGTTGGTTATCAAAACAATAAACACCAGTATTAATCTCTTGCACCTTTTGTTCTGTAACCGTTGCATCTTTTTGTTCTACAATCCGTAAAACTTGATCATTTTGATCCCGAATTACCCGACCATAACCAAAAGGATCCGGGGCTTGGGCCGTTAACACTGTGGCCCCAGCTTGATTTTGTTCATGAAAAGCAAACAACTTTTCTAAAGTAGCAGCAGTAAATAAAGGTGTATCACCACTAATAATTAAGGTTGTACCTTTTTTAGTTCCCAATAATTCCTCAGCTTGCAAAACTGCATGAGCAGTGCCTAACTGTTCTTTTTGCAAAGCATAAGATGTACGTTCTTGTAATAGTTCTTGAACTTGTTGAGAACCAAAACCCACGACCGTGACAATCTGGCTGGGATGAATTTGCTCGACTTGCGTTAGCACATGGTCGACCATGGCCCGTCCACAAACTGGATGCAACACTTTATAAAGTTGGGACTTCATTCTTGTGCCCTTACCAGCAGCCAAAATTACCGTAAAACGTTCAGACATGAAAATTCCTTCACTTCACTAAATTTATAAATCTTTACCTATACAATCATACATTATTGTTTTAGAGCACTCAATCTTTTGTTTCAAAGCGACTGAAGTCCGTTCGTTCTAAATAGTTGCCTAACGAAATTTGCACTTGTTGATCTTGATGTGCTAACGGTTGAATTTGGAATAAGGAAGTTGCCTGTGTCTTAACCATGGTTGGTTCTCGAACTTCAACTAAAACAGTTACTCCGATCAACTGACCGGAAAATTCTTGAATCAAATTTTCCATGCCTAACACCGTTCCGCCACCCTTCATAAAATCATCAACCGCCAAGACTTTCGATCCTGCCGCTAAGCTACGTTTTGATAATTCCATTTTCTCCACATAATCGGAGGAACCAGCTGTGTAGTTAACGCTTAAAGTCGGGCCTTCTGTAATCTTGGACTCGCGGCGAACAATCACAAACGGCACATTTAAGTATTCAGCAACACTTTGGGCAATCGGAATGCCCTTGGTGGCCATCGTCATAATGGCATCAATGTCTTGCTTCGCATACTGCGTCGCAATTAATTGACCTATTTTATCCAAAATTGTCGGATTCCCCAAGAGATCTGACAAATATAAATAGCCGCCAGGTAAAATCCGCTGGGCATCAGCTAACTGCTCTTTTAATTCTGTTAAATATTTTTGAGCTGTCGCTTGATCAATTCCGGGTGTAAAAATAACTCCACCACCGGCTCCCGGCACTGTTTCTACTAAGCCGATATGTGCGTGCAAAAAGGCTTGCTTAATAATCGTCATATCTTCGCTCAAGGAAGATTTGGCCGAATGATACCTTTGCGCAAAAAAAGTCAGCGGAACTAACTGATATGGTCGTTGCTCTAAATAATGCGTAATATCAATTAAACGTTCACTACGACGAATTTTCATGAAATATTACCTACTTAAATTCTATTTTTATTAATATTATACCGAGAAACCGAACATTTTGAAACAAAGTACATTTTAGCAGACACCAATGATTCATCTCTTGATAAAAATTTGGCACAACTTTACCAAATTAATTACCAATAATTATTGCCAAACATCTATAATGGAAAAGGTGGGTGTAACCGATCACAAGTATTGCTAAAGCACCAGCTTGTCATCCCCCACTTCAATCTGATAGTGCTTAGGTACCTGCTCTTTGGCGAAACTTATTAAAATTTTGCCTAGTACTCAATCATCTATCTAATTCAAAAGGAGTAATTTATTATGTCAGTGAAAATTGGAATTATCGGTGATGGTCATGTTGGTGACACTCTAGCGCATCATTTAGTGATTACTGGCTTAGTTAATGATTTAGTCTTAATTGATACCAATGAAGCTAAAGTTAACGCGGATAAAATAGATTTTGAAGATTCCATGGCTAACCTTGACCATCATGTGAATATCACGGTTAATGACTATGCCGCTTTAAAAAATGCTCAAATCATTGTCAGCACCTTAGGAAAGATTTCATTGACCGCCAAAGGTGATCGCTTTGCAGAATTAAAGTACAATAAAGAACAATTGCAACCAATCACCGATGCTATTAAAAACAGTGGCTTTGACGGGATTTTAATTGTCATTTCTAATCCTGTTGATGCAGTAACCAGTTTATACCAAGAATTAACTGGTTTGCCTAAAAAGCACGTGCTGGGCACCGGCACACTATTAGACACTGCGCGCATGAAAAAAGTCGTGGCCCAAAAGTTCGATGTTGATCCCCGTTCTGTTCAAGGGTTCACCTTAGGTGAGCATGGCAATTCTCAATTTACAGCTTGGTCAACTGTCAAAGTTTTAGAACAACCGATTGTTGACTTAGCTCAAAATGCCCCTTGGAAATTGGCTGACCTTAATGAGACCATTAAATTCGGTGGTGCGACTGTTTTCCAGGGTAAGCATTATACTAATTATGGCGTCACAGCGGCAGCGGTTCGTCTTATTAAAACCATTTTAAGTGATGCCAAAAGTGAATTACCTATTTCTAGTTATCAAGACAAATATCACACTTACATGTCATATCCGGCGATTGTGGGGCGCGATGGCGTAATCAAAACCATTGAGCTGCAACTTACTCCCCAAGAGCAAGCACAATTAGAAAGTTCCGCGGCAACTATTCGCGAGAAATCACAGGGTGCCAACTGACCAATAATTCGATCAGATCACAAAATTTACTCAAATAATGTTCGTACAACTGGAAAAAGTTGACGGGCATTTTTTATTTTTTATAACATAAGACCAGTGTTATCGGCAAAAACTGGCATGTATTACTGTAAAAAAAGCATAAAAAAAGATTGTCCTCAAGACAATCTAATCAAATGACAATTCAATTGATTTAGTCAACAAATCAGCATAACTATAAGAAACACGTTCAAATGAATTTTCTGTTGGATCCAAATCAACTACAAAAACAGAATGAAATGTTTCAGCTAACTTGCCGTGGCGGCGAGTAACTTTTTTACGTCCAACTTGGGCAACAACTGTAATTCCTTCGCCCAAGTGATTATCCAATGTACGTTTAATAGAATCAAATGTTATTGGCATTAACTCAACCCCTTTAGCACAAATTTTACCATTAAACAATGAAAAATTCAATTTTTTGGCTAAAAAACAGCACTTTTAGGCAAATTGTTGTTTTAGCTGTTGCGTTAATTGTTCCAATTGTACAATCGTTAACTGTTCGGCTCGCACTTGATGTTGCCAATTCAAGTTGGTAAACACCGTTTCTAGTTTTTGCTTATTAACCGGCGATTTACCCACTAACACTAACAAATTATTCCACAAATTCTTACGTTTTTGCTGAAAAGCTGCTTTCACAACTCGTTCAAACCAAACTTCATCATCAATTTGGTAATCAGGACGTTGTGCTAAGTCCAAACTGACCACAGCGGAATCCACCTTTGGTTGGGGCACAAAAGCTTTTTTATCAACCAGTTGTTCAATTTTCACGGTCGCTTTAGTCTGGACATTAACACTTAATTCACCAAACTCACGGTGTCCTGGAGTCGCAGTAATTCTTTGAGCAACTTCTTTTTGCATCATCAAAACTAAACGCTGCAAAGTCACTGGCGCTTGCAATAATTTCCATAAAATAGGTGTCGTAATATAGTACGGTAAATTAGCAACTACCTTCAAGTTAGCTTGCGTTAAATGTTCGGTTTGCACAAATTTAGCTAAATCAACTTGCAAAAAATCAGCTTGGATAATTGTTAAATTATGATAATCCGCCAAATTTTCCTGCAACAGCGTAATCAAGTCCGCATCTAACTCAAACGCATAAACATGCTGCGCCACTTTCGCCAATTGTTGCGTGAGCGCCCCAATTCCCGGACCAATTTCTAAAACCACATCCCCCGGCTTAATCTGAGCACTGGCCACAATTTGATCAATTACCGTAGGCTCTTGTAAAAAATTTTGTCCTAAACTTTTTTTAGCATGAATTTGATACTGATTTAAAATTGCTTGTGTCCGTAATGGATCAGCAATATCATACTTTTCAACTACCATGAATACTCCCTTGAACTTTTTGCACCGCTTGCGCTAACTGCTGGGGTGTAATTTGTAACATTGTTAACCGCCGTAAAAATTGTTTAGCATTGGCGTAACCAATATGCAACTCATCACCAACTAGCTCACGTAAATGTCTGGACTCTTTGGCGCCAATCAAATGCCAATCTAATAAGTCCTGTTGCGTAATTAAATTAGTTGCAGCTTGATCGGTGGTAAAGACGGATTGCAACGCCTGTTTAATAACCTGGGCATTCGCATGTTCCAAGCCTAAACTCCCGTGACGATTAGCAGGGACACTATCTTGCCGGCGTAAAAAAGCTTGCTTGACACCGGGAACTTGTTCCACGATTTTTCGG
Organism: Bombilactobacillus sp. ESL1197; assembly: GCF_058107145.1. Taxonomy (NCBI): domain Bacteria; kingdom Bacillati; phylum Bacillota; class Bacilli; order Lactobacillales; family Lactobacillaceae; genus Bombilactobacillus; species Bombilactobacillus sp. ESL1197. The sequence continues at coordinate 560,870 of NZ_JBYLTY010000001.1, read as the reverse complement.
CGAATACGTTCACCATTAAAATCGGGATCGGTAATCACGATCACGCCCCGCTTGGCCTGCGCTTGCTGAATCAACTTAATCGTCTCATCATTAATTGCTGAACCATTGGTTTCAATCGTATCAATCGCGTTACCAAAAACTTGTTGAAGGCGGGCCGTATCATCACGCCCTTCCACAACAATGACTTCTTTAATTTTTTCCATTTAAACCATAAACCTCATGTGCATTTTGATATGTTTGCGCCGCAATGGTTGCCACACTTTCTTGCCGGCAATTAGCCACGGCTTCAACCACAAAACGACTAAAAGCTGGTTGATTCATTTCTCCACGATGCGGTTCCGGCGTCAAATACGGCGCATCGGTTTCAACCAAGAGACGCTTTAGCGGTGTTTGTATCGCTGCGGCTCGTACTTCAGGCGCATTCTTAAAAGAAACCACACCACTATAAGAAATATAACACCCCAAAGCCAAAAATTTATCCAACCAAGCTAAACTGCCATTGAAGCTATGCATAATCACACCATGTGCGGGCCAATGCTGCTTTAGAATCGCATAAGTGTCCTCCAGCGCATCCCGCGTATGAATGCTGACTGGCAATTGTAATTGTTGAGCCAATTGTAATTGTTGAATAAAAACCGCTTGTTGAATTGTCGGAGCCGGATTTTGCTCCCAATGATAATCTAAGCCAATTTCACCAATCGCAACGGCACGTGGGTCTTGCAGCTGCTGTAGTAATTTTTTTTGCGCGGCAGCATCAAAATGAGCACTATCTTCGGGATGCCAGCCAATTACTGCAAAAAGTTGGGGGTAACTTTGGGCCAATTGCAAAGCTCGTGCATTTAGCTGCGTGTTCGAGCCCACAATCGCCATTTCTACCACATCCAAGTCTTGAGCTTGCTGTAAAAAAGCAGGCGTTTGCCCCCAAAAAGGATCATCATTTAGATGCGTATGGGAATCAAATATTTTCAAATTATAACCTCATTATTATTCAACACTGGAACCATTAACTAAGTTAGCTGGAACTGTTACTAACTGTACCTGTCCAGCATGTTCAGCAGAAAGTAGCATGCCTTGGCTCAGTTCTCCACGCATTTTCCGTGGTTTCAAGTTAGTAATCGCTAAAACCTTTTGATGGACTAATTGTTGTGGTTCTGGATAAAATTCGGCAATTCCTGAAATAATTTGCCGTGTTTGACCACTGCCATCATCTAATTGAAATTGGAGTAAGCGATCAGCGCCCTTAACTTTTTGGACAGCCAAAATTTCCACTACTTGGACTTGAATTTTGTTAAAATCATCAATTTGAATCTCGGATTTAGTTTGGGCTTGTTTCTTCTTAGCAGCAGCAGATTTAGTCACTTTCAACGTCCCACTAGCTTGCGCTTTTTGTTGTTCTTGACGCATTGTATCTTTGATATAAGCAACTTCTTCATCATAATCTAACCGTGGAAAAATTGGGGTTGGTTTAGCCACTACTTGACTCTTCGGCAAATGGCCAAATTCAATCTCATTATCCTGTTTCCAATTAAAGCCCAGTTGTGCAAAGATTTTTTGGGGCGCATGGGTCATTACGGGACTGATTAAAATGGCAATAATCCGTAAAGCTTCAGCTAAATGCGCCATCACATTGTCTAAAGTCGCTTTTTGCGCAGGATCTTTGGCTAAAACCCAAGGCTGGGTTTGATCAATGTACTTATTAGTCCGCGAAATCAAAGTCCAGGTAATATCTAAGGCCGTCGAAAATTCAAATTGATCCATGGCTTGATTATAATCGGCAATAGTTTTAGCTACTACTTGCTCTAAATCTTGATCAACGGCAGTTTGCCCCAGCACTAAATCGGGAATTTGTCCCGCACAATATTTATTAATCATTGACACAGTACGATTTAATAAATTACCTAAATCGTTAGCCAAATCATAATTAATGCGGTGTACAAAGTCTTCGGGTGTGAACACTCCATCACTACCAAACGGAATGGCGCGCATTAAATAATACCGCAAAGCATCTAAACCATAGCGTTCCACTAACATTTCTGGATAGACGACATTGCCACGAGACTTAGACATCTTGCCATCTTTCATTAATAACCAACCATGACCAAAAACTTGTTTAGGTAATGGTAAGTCCAAAGCCATCAAAATAATTGGCCAATAAATGGTATGAAAACGAACGATTTCTTTACCGACAAAATGCACATCAGCTGGCCAGTAGCGATCAAATAAAGTTTGATCAGCCGTACCGTAGCCTAAAGCTGTAATATAGTTTAAGAGCGCGTCAATCCAGACATAAACCACATGCTTAGGGTCGCTCGGGATCGGTACACCCCAATGAAAACTCGTCCGGGAAATAGCCAAATCTTCTAGCCCGGGCTTAATGAAGTTATTAATCATTTCATTTTTACGGCTATCCGGTTGGATAAAGTCCGGATGATCCTCATAATACTGCAATAAACGATCAGCATACTTACTCATCTTAAAGAAATATGACGGTTCTTTGACTAACTGGACTTCATGACCACTCGGTGCTTTACCACCAATAACTTGACCCTTTTCATCACGATAGACCTCGGCTAACTGTGATTCAGTAAAATACTCTTCATCATCGACGGAATACCAGCCAATGTATTCACCTAAGTAGACATCGCCACTGTCAATTAATTTTTGAACAATTTGTTGGACTGCAGCCACGTGTTGCTGATCAGTAGTCCGAATAAATTTGTCGTTGGAAATCTCAAGTAATTGCCATAATTTTTTAATACCTACCGCCATTTCGTCCACGTAAGCTTGCGGCTGCATGTGCTTAGCTTCAGCTTTTTGCTCAATCTTGAGCCCGTGTTCGTCGGTGCCGGTCAGAAAGAACACGTCAAAGCCCCGGGAACGTTTATAACGTGCTAAGGTATCCGCGGCAACAGTCGTGTAAGAATTGCCAATCGTTAACTTCCCTGATGGATAATAAATTGGTGTTGTAATATAAAATGTTGGTCGTTGTGCCATTGATCTGCCCCATTTCTTCTAAATGATTACTAAATTGCTTAAATAATTAACATGATTATCTGGATTTAAAAAACGACTGTGAACGTAACGCTCAAACATTGAGATTGACGGATAACTATCCTTTATTGAGAACAAAACGAGCATTAAATCCGTAGTACATTTCAAAAGTTCATCATTGTACTTTCCAGCATTTACTCTGCAAAACCCATTTGACCTTTAAAATGTACTCTGGTTAATACTCTCCTGCTCAACAGTTTGATTTTAATCTTCATGTGGACGTCGTTATTGCTTCCACAATCAGAAGCTTGTCCCAACTTCTTTATTATACCTTATCAAAATGCGGAAAACTTGCGCGCTTCTTAATTTAATTGTGCAAAGATTTGCTGAGCATCTGCGGTAATCATAATTCCATCAGCCCCCACGTCAAGTGGTGTCTTATTAACAGCAACCAATTGCGCTTGAGGCTTGCGATATTGAATTAATCCTGCAAACGGATAAACTTGAAAACTCGTACCCACCACAATTAAAACATCAGCTTGTTGAACAGCCAAAACTGCTTGTTGAACAGCCATTTGGGCAATTGGTTCGCCATATAAGACAATATCTGGGCGAATCACTCCGCCACAATTTTGATGATGGTAGTCTGTTAAATAATCATGCCAGTCAACTTTTTGACCACATTTTAAACAAGTTGTTTGGTATAAGGTTCCGTGAAACTGCACTAATTCGTGATTATCCGCCTTTAAATCTAAATCATCAATATTTTGTGTGACAACCTTGCCCTTTTGATTCGCAATTACTGCCATTTTTTGATGAATGACATTGGGCTTAGCTTGTGGAAAGTACAAACTTTGTTTGACAAATTGCCAAAAATCAGCGGGATGATTCATCAGATAATCGTGACTTAGTAATTCTTCCGGACGCTTGTGACCGGAACCAGAATACAAGCCATTTTTCGACCGATAATCTGGAATTCCCGACGCTGTCGAAACGCCGGCTCCCGTTAAAAACGTAACATAATGAGCTTGATCAATAATTGTTTGTAAATCCTGCATTATATAACCTCCTTAACGCAAATGATAGGCCAAATGCTTTAGATGAAGAAAAGTTTGTAAAGGTTGTTGATAAACTTGGAGATAAGTTTCAGGCAGCAAGGCTTGACCACTAAAGTCTTTGACAGTACCACAATTTTGTAAATCACGTTGATCAACTAATAACACTGCGGGCTTTTTCGTTTGTAAATCCAAAAAATCGACCCGCTTAAATTGAAAAATTTGCCCCACATTGAGCCGTAATTGCCGCGCACTTAGTAACGGCTCAAAAGTAACAAAATCGCTAAAGGGCAAAGCTTGATAGCCTTGCGCTTGTAAAATAGTATTAAACTCTTGCAAGATGGCGATCTCATTGCGCCGCAAGCCCAGCATCGTAGTTTTAAAATGTTGACTAGCTACTTGCCAAAGTTGTTGCGCCTTTTGATAAGCTTGCGGTAACTGATCCGCATAGGAAGCTAGTTCCTCAGCTAAACCAAAAACCAAACCATCCAGTAACTGTAAAGTTTGATAGATGGGATCACTGATATGCTGCAAATGTTGCTGGAGTCCTTTAACAAAAGCAGCTTTTACTGCCGGTGTAATCTCGCCAGCCGCTAGTTGTTGTTTAGTTAAAGCCACATGCTCTACGGCACCAATTAAAGTTCGCGCCGTTAATTGTAATTGGCGATCAAACTCGGGCTCGGTAGTTGTGACTAAAAAATCAACCTGGGGCGCAATGGTCATTTCTAACAAAACGTGTCGCAATTCATGCGCTAAAGTAAAGTTTAAATTTTGAGAATGCGCTAGAATAATTTCTAAATTCCCCTGCTGATCCATGCGGTGACCTGATTGATCAAAAGCTAACCAAGCTTCATGGCGTTGACTCAAACGCAACTTGATATTACTTTTAGTTTGAGCTTGGACTTGCTGATATAAAGTTTGTACTGCCGGTTCAAATTCTGTAATTTGCATCATTGTTCTCTTCAATCATCTTAGACTTAGTGATTTAGTTGCTTTCTGCCTTAAAATTGCTACAATTTAAGCAAGAATAATTGTACTTATTATAACATTGTTGCAAAGGAAGTCTTACGCATGAAAATCAGTGTGCCCTTAGTCCAGGGACTATTACCTAAAAAGTATGGCAAATTTGCCCCACTGGATGAATTAATGAATGGTTCGAATCCGATTAAATCTTTTCCAATTACCATTCAAGATGTACCTACGCTTACCAAATCTTTAGCATTAACGTTCCTAGATCCCGATTCTATTCCGGTCTGTGGTTTTGAATGGATTCATTGGAGTGCTGCGAACATTGACCCCCGTGTCACCCAAATTCCCGAAGATGCGAGTCAGCATCCGCTACCACAAATGATTCAAGGCAAAAATTCCTCCGCAGGTTCGCTTTTAGGAGAGACTAATCCCCAGCTCAATCAAACTTATCATGGTCCGACTCCGCCTAGTGGAATTCACCAATACGAATTACGCGTTTATGCGCTAGATCAAGTTTTACCACTCGACAATGGCTTTTGGCTCAACGAGTTATTACACGCTATGGCTGGTCACGTCTTAGCACACCAAAAACTAATTCTGCCATACCGCGGTTAATTTCGGGCGCAATTATGTAACTGACCAGAGAACAAGACCAAAATAATTTTTCAAACGTTTTTTGATAATATTTTCTACCCTAGAAGTCTGCAAAAAGCTATTTTAACTTTTCGGCGACTTCTTTTTTTGTTGTAAAAAGTCCACCAGAATTCCATCACGCAAAGCATACGAACAAAAATTGATTTGTTGAATATTAAATTTTTGAATAATCGCTTTTAAGGGCATTAACCCTACCGGCATAAACGGTGCCCGCGCAAATTCCATATTAGTTAGTGCTGAATTAGCTGCTAAATTATTATGTTGAATCCGCTTAATCCAGCGTAGAATCACACTCGCTGGCTGCCACTGATTGGCCGGTAGTTGCATGACTTCAAACAAGGCGCGGTGAACGCCACCAATAACCACTAATTGTTGTAGCTGTGCACTATGACATTTTTGTAAACACGGATCCAGCAAAGTTTGCAGTTGTTGCTGTTGCAGCACCGTCAAACAATCCGGTTGTCCTAAACGATCGTATAGTTTAACGGCGCCGTAAGGCCAACTATGCGCTTGAGCTAGCTGATGCTTTAATACTGTTCCTAATTCAAAACTGCCGCCCCCCATATCTAAGAATAGAAAGTTAGGCTCATCAACAGCTTTTTGAATGGCTAAAGAATCAAAATATGCTTCTTGATAACCGCTTAACACTTGAATATCGATCTGAGCTTGCTGTTTGACAGCCTGCAAAAAGGCAGCTTGATTCTTGGCTTGCCGAATGGCTTCGGTCGCCGTCGCAATGATTTTTGTAATATGCTTTTGATCTAAGATTTGACGAAATTGTTTTAATGTTGCCACCCCCGCTTTAAAATTGGCATCATTAATACAACCATCATTCGTCATCTCTTTGGCCAGTTGCACAAATTCTCGATAACGTTGAATTTCTTGAGATACTTGTTGATTTTTAATTTGATAAATCGCCATCCGAATCGAATTAGAACCAATATCAATCAGTGCTAGTTTTAACATAAAATCCTCCTCAATAATATTAGAATACACAATTTTTTACGGAATTACGACCATTAAAATTATTTTATTAAAAAAACAATCTCACACTTTCGTCTAAGATTGTTTTAATTAGGATTTTGTTAACTTACTGCGTATTGGCTTGACCAGTTGTATAGTTAATAGCTGCACCAGCCTGGGTATTAAACGTCCAAACATTAATCGTCAAAGCGTTGGGATCTTTGATCGCTTGTGCCTGAACTTGCACTCCACGTGGCACTAATTCATTACCAACATATTCTGGAATAGCTTTATAAAAGACAACTTCGTCTTGATGATTATATAAGAAATTGCGGACTTTGGTTTCCGCATAAGCCATGCCTCCGGGATCATTATTATTATTCGTTCCTACATTCTGAGCCCGTGTTCCCAGAACAATATTATCACTATCCATCGAACCGCCTAATGACCACGCTAATAAATGACTTTTATTATAAATATAGCCACGATAACCTGATAGCTGCACAATTCGATTATTGGAACGTGTCCCCGACCAACGCTGTTGTTGTTCATCATAATGACCGTCAGCATATTCACCCGATATTTTAGCAGTTGGACTAAACGATGGGCGTTGCATTACTCGTGAGGAATGTTTGACCACATCTTTATACCGAACAAAACTGCTAACCTCACGTGTCCGACCCAACGAATCAAAACCGCGATAATTAGTTTCTTGTTGATCATTACCGGCCTGCAAATACTGCAAACGTTCTTGTTGCATCCGCGTAATTTGTTTTTTAGTATTCACCGAAAAATTAGGTTGATTGTTTAATAAGATCGCATAATTTTGGGGATATTTATGAATATTAAATTGTAAGTTCACTAAATTATCATGATTAACAACCTTAATATCTTGGGCAGATTGGCCCGCATTATTGGGTGTTCGACCTTTGCCAAAAATCACCACCGCTACAATAATGATGACAATCAGCCAAAAACTTAAATTAGAACCTCTGCTTTTACTTTTTTTTCGCATAACTTTTCCTTCAAAAATCTTTTCAGTATTGCTTAAGCATACCATGATTCTAAAGTAAACTACGCATTTTTTAATTAAAAAATTTGAGTACTAACTGCATCACATAAAAATTCGAGCTTTTACTTTAGTGCTGAAAATAGTTAAACAACAATTTCTGACTTTGAAAACAGCGTAAACAATGCGAATATTCCTTGTAGTCTAGGAGCAGTCTTCTTAATCTTTATTAAGATTAAATCTCTTGAGTTTAAAATTTCGGACACAAAAAGAGGCTGGTTCTTTTTGTCCCAGCCTCTTATTTAAAATATTAATTAAAAATCTTTGCAAAGCTAAAAAAACCATCTGAAAAATTGCTAAGGCAAAATCATGAAGAAACTAATTAGTTCAAACAAGTTAACCATGAATCCACCTTTCAAAACTTTTCTGGTTGCGTTTCAAAAAGTCGTCTGACCGTAAAACATTTAACCCCAACTAATTTAAGCAATCTTTTATTTCACCAACTGCTTTAAAACAGTCTGTTCCACTAATAGCTAAAAACCATAACAATTTTCCCAACCAATCATATAATAAATTTTGTTCTTCAGGGCACAAAAAAAGCCTTCTAGATATTCCAGAAGGCCTAAGGCTCAAAGATCACTTTCAAAACTGGTAATCACTCCAGCTAATTTAAAAAGTAAACTCATAACCTCATCTCTACCAGTAGTTATTATAACACAGCTAACTAGTGTGATAAAATTAAAGCTGATCATTAATAAGAACCAATCACTCTTAAGTAATGATTAGGAGGTGAACCATAGCCTTGTCTCTATCAATTTCTTTACCTTTTGGAATCTTCATACTTGCTTGTATAGCAGTATACAATATTACCAAAAGAAAATGAGCCAAAAGTCCTCGGAAATCAAGGACTTTTTTCAATGGCACGTAATTTTTCATAAAAATCTCTCCTCTTCTTTAAAATTTTGAAACACTAATAAACCGACATAGGCACCACCTCCTTAATCTGTACCACGAATAAATCTCTCAAACACGCTCTTTGTTTTTTATTTTGGGCACAAAAAAAGCTCAACACTAGTTGTGTCAAGCCTTTGAGCTTTCTAATTTTTTTACATTAAATTATTCATCTGATCGAGGAGCTCCAATTTCAATTACTGTATAAATTTTATCATGTAAACCGGGTTTGTCAGAATATCTAATAGAAACCCCAATTTCTTTTGCTTGTGGTGACATATAATCATCAGAATATCCGGGAGCAGTTTCATATAGTAACGTTAAAGCTTTAGCTACTTTATCAGGCGTGTTCAATTGTGTTAAATCAGAATAACTATCAGACAACAAGAAATTCAATTCACGAGCATAACTCCAATTATATCCGACTTCACTAAACACAGAGAAGATACCAGATCCATCTGGACGTGAACCAGTAGTAGTATTCTCATTTTCAGTTGGATCATTATATTGTTCAGTAGTTCTAATCGTAGCTGCTTGCGTTAACTTAGAGTTGATTGTTAATGCTGGTAATCCTTGAGCAGCACGTTTTGCGTTGAAAGAATCTACAACAGCTTGTTGATAAGCAGCAGCTGATTCATGAGGAGCAATATTAGTAGTCATATCATCAGCTGGTGATGTTGAATGATGACTAGAACCATTGCTGGAAGAACTGGAGCTACCTGTATTAGAAGAACTATTACTGTTACTGCTATTTGATGAACTGCCAGTATTGGCTGCTGCTCCACCGTTAGTTGATGAACTTCCAGTATTAGAAGCTACTGGTGTAAAGTTGGTTGAGCAGTCGTTGGCGTTTAGCCACTCATTATCTCCAATTTCAAAGAAGAGGCCACCGTTCATTTCGAATGTTCTTAACACGCGCCAATCTGAGTTGGCTGGAACACTGGAACTGGTAGATACTCCATTGTGATCATAAATCTTAGCACCATTACTTCTGATTACCCGAGCTACGTTGTAACTGTAGCCGGTTGGTTTGTTACTGCTATTGGAGCTAGAGCTAGAACTTGGAGCAGTAACAGTGGTTGCTGGCTTACCATTCAAACCAAAGTTTGGCACATCTTTGATGTTATTAGGTGTTACATTCAAGGTCATATCATCATCACGAACATACATATTAGGTGCTACTTGATAGAATAAGCGTCCTTGAGAGTTGCGAACAACTTTGCCAACTGTCCATTGTGATTGATAAGCTAAGTTAACACCATCATCGTAAGTGTTGTTGCCTTGGTTGTCGTAAATAGATGTGATTGTACTATTGATTGTGCCAATTAGCTTTTGATTCAACTTACCTGTAGCTGGATCAAAGTTAGCCTTCACATCATTAGCGGCTACCCATTCATCACCGGCTACTTGATAGTAGTAAGTACCATTAACTTGTTTAGTTTTACCAACCCGCCAATCGGACTTATTCATGATAACCCGTGGAATTGACTGCATGTTATTGTCATACAATTGAGCATATGGATCTTTCTTTACGGTAACAACCTTATAGCTATAGTCTTTAGCTTGAACTTGTTGTTGATTCGTTGTTACTAACGAAATAAGTAATCCCCCAGCAATTAATAACCCACTCAAAACTTTTGATTTTTTCATTTTAGTAACCCTCCACTTTAAAATCTACTTTGCCATGGATATGCTTGCCTTTAATTACACGGTGCACTTTATAACTGTAACCTGTCGGCTTTTTACCTGAAGTGTTACCGCGTGAACTATTAACTTTACCATTTTTATCAAAGTTGGGTTTCACATCGCTACTATTAACCCATTCATCATCGGCTACTTGATAGTAGTAAGTACCGTCAACTTGCTTAGTTTTACCAACGCGCCAATCAGACTTATCATTAATGGCCTGGGGAATGGCCTCCATATCATTGTCATACAGTTGCGCATATGGAGCTTTCTTTACGGTAATAACTTTATAGCTATAATTTTTAGCTTGGACATTCTGTTGATTCGTTGTTCCTAACGCAATCAATAAGCTCCCAGCTAAAAATGCCCCACTCAAAACCTTTGTCTTCTTCATTTTCGGTCGCCCCCTCAAATTAAAAACCTACCCTGCTTTAAATACCGTTTTAGCGGATTTACTCAAACGACAAACAGTTCATTCAATATAATCTATCTTTGATTTAAGTAATCTCTGAATTAACTCAACATCAACAAGACTATTCAAACTCTAACTAATATATTATTCTCCTTTAAAGTAATCTCATTATAACGGTGTAATAGTTAATCGTGAAGAGAAAATATTTAAATAAATTAAATATTAATGAAAAATTGTCAATTTGGGGCTGCGACATCTAACGGCCAAATAGCCTCCGACTTAAGAAATCTATAATCTTTTTTATTAGACAAAAAGTGGTGGATAAATAATTGCAACGAATTATTTATCCACCACTCAGCTTTAAATTTTTTCCAAGCGATCGGCACCACATAGCGTACTGGTTGAATACTTAGCAGCTGAAAATTGATAATCTGAGATTAAACTTCACTAAAATCAATATCTACACTATCCGTTGCTTGTGCGGACTTTTCTTCTGCCAAGTACTGCTTATCTAGCATTTTAATAAACGGATAATAGATTAAAATTCCTAAAATGATTTCAACAATTTGTAAAACTGAGCCTTTCCAACTACCGGTTGCTAACCAGCCAGAAATAATTGGTGGCGTCGTCCAAGGTAACTGCACGCCATTGGTTCGTGGTACCCAACCAGCCATAAACACTAGTCCAGAAATCAAGGTATTTAATGTCGGCACAACAATAAAGGGAATCGAAATAATTGGATTCAAAACAACTGGCAAACCAAAGATTATCGGTTCATTAATTCCAAAAATCCCCGGGACAATCGCTAATTTAGCTAATTCTTTAATGCGTTTAGACCGACAGATAAACAACATAATAACTAATAAAGACAAGGTACTGCCCCCGCCACCATAAGTCGTAAAGATATCAATAAATGGTTGCGTAAAAATGTGCGGTAATGCGGCATGATTTTTAAATGCTGTTAAATTATCCTGTGTTAAAACGAAAAAGATGGGTTGCCAAACCGAGTTAGTGATCGTTGGCCCATTAATCCCAAAGCACCATAGTAAGCTCGCCAAAAAGTTATATAACAAAACCGACGGTAACGAATTGCCAACATGTTTTAATGGTAACTGCAACAATGTATAAATAAAGTTATAAGCTGTATTAAAACTGGTCAAACTAAAAATGATATGCACCAAAAAGAACAGCAAAATGACTAACGCACTCGGTACTAAAGCATCGAATGATTGGCCCACAGCTGGTGGCACACCGTCAGGCATTTTAATTCGCCAACCACGTTTAACAGCAAAACGATAAACTTCTACACTAATTAACGCAATAAAAATTCCTAGGAAGACACCGTTTGGTCCCAAATACATCGTTTGCACGGCACTAACCATTGTCTTACCCGTCTTCACCGTTGTAGGCGTCAAAATTAGAAAAGAAATAATGGCAATGACACTCGAATGAATGGCTTGTAAACCGCGATTTTTACCGTAAGCATAAGCGATCCCCATGCATGATAAAATGCCTGTGAAATTAAAGACCGAATTGGAAACTGCGGAAAACCAATCGTCCCATTTGGAACCTAAAATATGCGTCCAAAATTCACTCCAACCGGGAATTGGAAAGTTACCAATTAACAGAAAAATTGAAGTAACAATAATCAATGGCATGATAATTAAGAATCCATCACGTAAAGATCTCAGCACCACATTGTTGCCTAATTTAGTCGCAATGGGCATTAAAACTTTTTCCATCTTGTTGTTGTGCATTACTGATCCCCCTCATCAATTAGTTAATAACAATACTCAGCTTTAAAACTGGTTAAATCACCTTGATCAACTAGAATATTTCCACCTTTAACTAAATCACTAACGGCTTGATCCACACCTCCGCCGCCTTTTTTCGGCATTTTAACTAAAGTGAGTTCTTCGTGATACTGATTAATTAATGCGGTATTTTTTTCTTGCGCTAATGCCACAATCGGCGCAATTTGCGTATTTTTTTGAAGATAGGCGCTTAATTCACAGGCCATTTGCGAAAACTCAGGGTAATCATAGGTTGGTCCTAAAATAATCAAGTTAGCGGCCATTTTTTCTGCCATCTTGGCAAATTTACTTTGAACTACACTGGCATGAGCACGATAGTAGTCTGTACCACAGTAAAAAGTTCCTAATAATGTCCCTGACTGGGCCTTTAATTCCTGTTCAATCGCTGCCGCGCTCCCCATAGCTAAGCGTTTGCCACCATATGGCGTATCAGCTTTTTCTTTGCCGCCTAAACCGGCTTGAATTTGATCCAAAATAATAATTGCTTTAATCATTTCTACCCCTCAACTAATCAATTGGCTTTTTGATGCGTTGCTCATATTCGTCTAACCACTGCTGACTAACCGGTTGAATCTTGGTTGTATCAGCTTTCGCTGGATAAGCAATCAAAATTTGGGGTTGACTATGTTCAGTTGCCACACTAAAAGTAAACTCGACATTCGTAGCTACTCCCCATTGGCCTTGAGGATTCATGGCAATCAAGGAAAATTCACCCGCTTGACCATATCTCTGTTTTAAATCTCTGATAAACGGATAAACTGCTTGATCACAGGCTTGTTGTGGTGTCAAACCGGCGGCCATTCGCCGCACAATTTCGTAAGACAGACAACCTTTCATAATATCTTCACCTAAACCGGTAGCCGCTGCGGCCCCGATTTGACTATCAGCGTAAAAGCCAGAACCGGACAACGGCGAATCACCCACACGACCCGGTTGTTTCATAAATAAACCCGACGTGGAGGTCCCGACCGCCAGCGCTTGCGTTTGATCTAAAGCAATGGCGCCTACAGTATCGTGACCATCGTATGGATTTAAGGATTGTTGTTGCAATTCTAATTTTTTATTTTCCCAAATTTTTTTAGCGCGAGCTGTCAACATGTTAGTCGTTTCAAAACCGTGCAGCTTGGCGTATTGCGTTGCGCCGGTGCCTACTAAAAAACTATTGTAGTGATTCTGACTTAAAGCTTTGGCCACACTAATGGGATGCTTAACATCCTCAATCCCAGCCACGGCGCCTTGCGCTAACGTAGTGCCGTCCATAAAGGCAGCATCCATTTGTACAACGCCACAAGCGTTCGGTAACCCACCGTATCCGACAGATTTATAATATTGATAGCCTTCTACTTCCTTGATCAAAGCTTCAACAGCATCACCAGCAGATTCTTCTTCAGCCAAAAGTTTACTAGCTGTAACTAAGCCTTCATATGACATGCGCCACGTGGCAATTGTTCCCCATTTTGTCATTGATTGTTTCCTTTCTTACCGTGTCATGGTATAAATTGCTTGCGTATAGATCTCCATAACGGTTAACAGATCCGTTAGTTTCATCCATTCATCTTGTTTATGTGCAATTCCTTTTTGGCCTGGAAATGACGGGCCAAAAGCAACAATGTTGGGCATCACACGGGCATAAGTTGCCCCCGTTGTCGTTACCGGCGTAGCATCCAAGTTCGTCACTTGTTGATAAATTTGGGATAATTGTTGAATTCTCGCATCGTTCGGATCATGATAAACGCTCGGCAAACTGCGAATGATTGTTAATTGACTCCCAGAAAATAATGCTTGCTTCATGCCAGCAGTTACTTGTTGCTCGGTAAATGAAACTGGGTAGCGAATTGCGACTTTTAACACCAAATTATGGTGGTCTTTTTGTAAACTGTATGGCGTTTGAATTAACTTACCACTCGCTTCATCGTGTAACACTAAATTGAGCCCTTCACCATAGTGTTGCTCATGAAAACTTCGTTCTAACCAGTGAAAGTATTGGGCTAAATGCCCTGTTACTAATTGTTGTTCATTAAGCAATTTTGCTAAATAAGTAATCGCATTTTGCCCCATTTCCGGCGCATTAGTTGGTGACCTTTGTCCTTTAACAGCATAGGTTTGCCCATTGATTTGTACTTGTAATTGATCCGGAACATGATCACTGGCTTGATCACCACTAATTTGCGAAAAGTTGGCTAATTCAGCGCCCGCAAATGGTGTCGTGATTTGATAATTAACAATCCCGCGTTCACCATAGACTACTGGAAATTTACAATCCGGGGTAAACCCAAAAGTCGGCGGTGCCTCTTGCTGTAAATATAGTGCAATATCTTGACTGCCACTTTCTTCGTCAGAACCAAAAATCAAGCGAATAGTGTGGTGCGGTTTCACACCCAAATCTTTAAGAATTTTCATACCATATAAACATGTAAAGCTGGGCCCTTTATTATCCAAAATACCGCGGCCATACAGCATTTGCTGCACTTGCGTTACAGCAAAGGGTTCACTTGACCAATCATTGCCCGCAGCTACGACATCTAAATGGCCCACAATGGCTTGATAATTTTGATTATCCAAGCCCCACTGGGCATAAGCCATTGCGTTATTAACCACCTTAGCTGTAAAGCCATATTGCTGAGCTAGTTGAACTATCTCTTGTAACACTTGCCGTGGTCCCAGACCAAATGGCGCCTGCGGTTGAGCTTGCGACTTCACACTCGGAATTTGCATCAATTTTTGCAAGTCAGTTAAAAAATCAGTTTGTTGCTGGTAAATTCTCTGGTGCACTTGACTCGGTGAAAACATGACATCCTCCTTCAACCAGGATTTTCAGATTAGTAATTAATAATTAAAGCCAATCTCATGCCTATGGCTTTAAAAATAAGATTGGTCTAATCCATTAATTATTTTTCTTTGAGCTTAATATTAATCTTCTCCGAAAGCATTTACAAGATATTTTTTTAAATATATCGTGTCCTAAAATGAGATTGGTAATTGCGAATACAAAAAAAGCGGTGCTGAAAGCCCCACTTTTTCTCAAACTTAATTAAAATAATTGACCCCAATGGCTTGCCGCACTTCTTGCAAAGTTTGTTGGGCAACTTCATTGGCCTTTTGACTACCAGTTTGTAAAATCTGATAAACCGCACCTAAATCTTGCGCATATTCGGCTCGACGCTTCCGAATTGGTGTTAAAACTTCATTTAAAACTTCTTCCAAATACCGTTTAACTTTCACATCACCCAAACCACCATGTTGGTATTGCTCTTTTAGGGACGCAATTTTTTCAGTATCTTGACCAAATAAATCTAAATATTGAAAGACAATATTTCCAGCAATTTTCCCCGGATCTTCTACATGAATATGATCTGGGTCTGTGTACATACGCATTACTTTTTTATGCAAATCTTCTTCAGAATCCGACAAATAAATGGCGTTATTCAATGATTTACTCATTTTGGCATTGCCGTCTATTCCGGGTAAACGTCCCTGACCCTTAGGCGGAAACAAGCCTTGTGGCTCCACCAAAACTGCAGCTTGATAAGTTGAGTTGAAGGTCCGCACAATTTCTCTAGTTTGCTCTAACATCGGTTCTTGATCATCGCCAACTGGAACGGTATCTGCTTTGAAGGCGGTAATGTCTGCAGCTTGACTAACTGGATAAGCCAAAAAGCCCGCCGGAACACTTTCACCAAATCCTTTTTGTTGAATCTCGGTTTTGACAGTCGGATTACGTTTTAGTCGGGCGACAGAAACTAAATCTAAATAATACATGGTTAATTCATTCAATGCGGGAATCTGTGATTGTACAAAAATAGTAGACTTACTAGGATCAATTCCCACTGCCAAATAATCCAGCGCTACTTCAATCAAACTGTTCCGAATTTTTTCCGGATTACGCGCATTATCAGTTAAAGCCTGCATATCAGCAATCATGATAAAGCTTTGGTACTGACCACTGTTTTGCAAACGCACCCGATTTTTCAAGGAACCTAAATAATGCCCAATGTGTAATTTGCCGGTTGGCCGATCTGCTGTTAGAATTGTATGTCCTGTCATAATAATTTCTCCTTATTAAATAATATACTGCGACCAGTAGCGCTTAGAAGCTGAGTATAGCCTAAATAAAGGACTTAAGTTTTGGTTTTTAAACTTGAGAACTTTAGCTTAGCTAGACGCAACCTTCTGCTGCTGGGAGCGCTAATTAAGACACTGCGACAAGGGCCGCTTAAAAGCCGTGGACTAACCTAGGATAAACCATTAAGTTGTGGTTTTTAACTTGATGGTTTATTCGTAGTTAGGCACAGGCTTTTGGTACTTGGAGCGCTAATTAAAACACTGCGACAAGTGCCGCTTAAAAGCCGCGGACTAACCTAGGATAAACCATTAAGTTGTGGTTTTTAACTTGATGGTTTATTCGTAGTTAGGCACAGGCTTTTGGTACTTGGAGCGCTATATCAAACACTGCGACAAGTGCCGCTTAAAAGCCGCGGACTAACCTAGGATAAACCATTAAGTTGTGGTTTTTAACTTGATGGTTTATTCGTAGTTAGGCACAGGCTTTTGGTACTTGGAGCGCTATATCAAACACTGCGACAAGTGCCGCTTAAAAGCCGCGGACTAACCTAGGATAAACCATTAAGTTGTGGTTTTTAACTTGATGGTTTATTCGTAGTTAGGCACAGGCTTTTGGTACTTGGAGCGCTATATCAAACACTGCGACAAGTGCCGCTTAAAAGCCGCGGACTAACCTAGGATAAACCATTAAGTTGTGGTTTTTAACTTGATGGTTTATTCGTAGTTAGGCACAGGCTTTTGGTACTTGGAGCGCTATATCAAACACTGCGCCCCAAATAAAAAGTCCTATTGTTCACTGAACAATAGGACGAATGACCGCGGTACCACCTGTTTTGCAGAAATAAATTTCTACCACTTACTTTAAAATAATCTAGTATTAAGTTCCACTTCTTAAATAATAGGGCTAACTTTTCAGCAACCAGTCAGTTTCTAATTTCCCAATTAAATAATACTTTGCGCTTAATAGATACTTGTTAGATGTTCCATTAACTGTTAACGTGATTGTAATGAAACTACATCAAAGTACTGAATTGTATCAGCCATCATTCATTTTAGAATATTAGTTGATCAATCTTAAGTGTTATTTTATCACAATTAACAACGAACTTCTTAATAATTAATTTTAGTGCCAATTAATAATTTACTGAAAGGATCAATCATGTCATTTCCTAATAATTCACAAGCTGATGAACAAGCACACTTAGATTTTGTCGAACAACAAATTACTGATCAATTACAAAGCACTTCAGAAAAATTATTGCAAGCTAAAAAAGAACGTCGACGAGTCGAAATCAATTATGGTGCCAACACTCGGGCCAACTATATTGAAACTGATGATATCATGGAAACTTATGCCACCACGCAGCAACAAAAACAATTATTAAACAGTGCTACCAGTAATGAAGAAATTTTACAAAAAAAGCAAACCAACTTGCACAATTTACAAGGTTCACCTTATTTTGGACGCATTGATATTACTGAAGAGGGGGATGACGATTCCTTATACATTGGCATTGCTTCGTTAGATGATGAACAAGGTGCTGACTTTTTAATCTATGATTGGCGGGCGCCGATTGCCGCCATTTATTACAACGGCACTTTGGGTCCAGTTAAATATCAAACACCTTTAGGGCAACAGACTGTTGATTTAAAACGCAAACGGCAGTTTTCCATTCAAGCAGGCCAAATCAAAAATATGTTTGATACCAATGAAACGATCGGTGACGAGATTTTACAAAACGTGCTTGGGCAAGCTAGTAGTGCGCAAATGCAAAATATTGTCGCAACTATTCAGCGCAAACAAAATCAAATTATCCGTGACACCAAATCCAACATCTTAATTGTTCAAGGCGTGGCAGGCTCTGGTAAAACTTCAACCATCATGCAACGTATTGCGTACTTGTTATATCATAGTCGTCAAAATTTAGATGCCGATCAGATTATTCTGTTTTCGCCCAATCGTTTATTTTCCAATTATATTGCTGAAGTATTGCCTAGTCTGGGCGAAAAAAATATGCGCCAAGTAACTTTTAGTGACTTTTTGACGCAACGGTTACAAGGATTTCATGTTGAAACTTTATTTGAACGTTTTGAAAATGACCAAGCGCAACAAACAATTAGCTATCAAAAAATCCGCCAATTTAAAGAAAGTACTGCCTTAGTCAAAATTTTAGATCATTACGCTGATTATCTTTCCCAGCCAGTATTTAGTAATTTATATTTTAAAGGCCAAATTATTTTTTCTGCTCAAGACATTAGTCACATCTTTGCCAGTTGGCCGAAAAACTTATTAGCTGGTGACAAATATTTAAAAACTAAAAATCATTTAATTAAACAAGTCAAGCATTTAATGCATAGTCAGCAAAATGCTGATTGGGTCAGTGAAAGTTTGGATAATTTAAGTGATGAACAATATCAACAAATTTTGCAGGAGCAAGACTTATTAGACGCCGATTTAACACAACAGCAACAAGCTCTCAGCCATTATTTATTAAAGCAATATTATTTACCACTTTATGATGCCATTTATAATGACTATTTCTTTGATGAAGTCCAGACCTATATCCAACTGCTCAAGCAAGTTCAACCGACTGATATTACCACAGCAGCTTGGCAAGAAATGATTAATGAAATTAATGACCATCTTGAACGACATCAGCTCCACTTAGACGACGCCACTGCCATTTTATATTTACGACATCTGATTACTGGTCGTGGACAAAATCATCAAATTCAATATTTATTTGTGGACGAAATTCAAGATTACTCTTATGTGCAATTAGCGTACCTGCACCAAGCTTTTCCTAACGCTCAATTAACACTGGTAGGTGACATTGAACAAAATGTTTACCAAACTGATGGCTTACCGAGTGAGCATTTTCAAACGATTGCGCAACTGTTAAATAGTTCGAAGACCAGTTTGATCACCCTCAATCAAAGCTATCGTTCCACAGCTACAATTACTAATTTTGCTAAGCAATTGATTCCGAGCGGATCACAAATTCAAGCTTTTAATCGATCCGGCCACCTGCCAACAATTATTATCAGCAACCAGTTAATCACTGTTGCTAAACAACAGGCACAAGCTTTACTCAAGCAGTACCAAACAGTCGCGTTAATTACGAAAACGCAACTACAAGCCCAACAACTGAGTGAACAAATTGGACTCAAGCATCAACTACTTTCACAAGAAACGTTAAAAATCCCACAAGGCTTAGTAATTTTACCAGTTTATTTAGCCAAAGGCTTAGAATTCGATGCGGTGATTGCTTACGACATTAGTGATGCTAATTATCACACATTAGGCGATCAAGGCATTTTATATACTATCGCTACTAGAGCAATGCACCAATTAAGTTTACTTTGTCGCAATCAATTACCACAAATTTTACAAAAGATAGAACCCAAAACATATCAAATACTGCGACCAGCAGCGCTTGGAAGTTGAGTATAGCCTAGATAAAGGACTTAAGTTTTGGTTTTTAAACTTGAGAACTTTAGCGTAGCTAGACGCAAACTTCTGCTGCTGTGAGCGCTAATTAAAATACTGCGACAAGGGCCGGTTAAAAGCCGAGGACTAACCTAAACTAAAAACTGAAGTCGGTTTTTGACTTGAGTTCTTAGCTGTAGTTAAACGCAAGCTTTGAGCATCCGAAGCGGCTAGATCAACCACTGCAGTTAATATTTCCGCAAAAAAATTCGGTCAATTAAATGCTGTTTCGTTTTATGCAAAATAACATCGGCGCGGTTCATCGTAGGTGCGATATATTCAACCAAATTCTTGTAATTCACATCTTGCCAAACTTGATGGGCTTGCTGCAAAACTTGTTCCTGGGGTTGACTTAAATAACGATAATAATAATCGTTCGGGTTAGGATTTTGTTTTTCCGTTTGTAAAAAGCCTAAAAAGCGTTTCAAATACCATTGCTCTATGAGTTGTGGATCTGCGTCCACATAAATAGAAAAGTCAAAATAATCACTCACATATAGGTTTTGATTTTGTGGTAATTGTAAAACATTAATCCCCTCTAAAATTAAAATATCCGGCTGTTCTAATTTTCCTTGCTGTCCGGGAACAATATCATAAATTTCGTGCGAATATAATGGGTAAGTAACGGTCCCTTGATTGGCTTTGACCGCTTCTAAGAACTGCAGTAATTTTTCATTATCGTAACTCCACGGAAATCCTTTTTCACTTAAAATCTGCCGCCGTTCTAATTCTTGGTTGGGATACAAGAAACCGTCCGTGGTCATCTGGGCAATCTTATATTTGGGGTAAGCACGTTCTAACATAATTTTTAAAAGCCTTGCCGTGGTACTTTTACCAACAGCCACACTGCCACTAATTCCAATAATAAATGGTGTTGGATGCGGCTTCTTGCCTAGAAAGTCAGCTTTTTTAATTAGTAACTGCTGATAATTTTTAAAATAGATATGTAACAAATGTCGGAGCGGTTCATAAACTTCCCGGACATCTGTCAACGAAATATGATCGTCAACTGAACGGATTCGTTGGAGATCTGCCGCATCAACCGTCTGTAAATTAGCACCGTGAAATTGCGCCCATTGTTGTCGTGAATATTCATTATAATTCATAAAATCTTGCATTTAACTGCCTCACTCATGATATGATTAAATTAATATTTAGCACTTATTATATCAAAATTTTAAACGCTATCACACTTAACTAAAGAGGTTTTGCTATGCAAAGAATTGTTTTGTTTGGTGACGAAATTCTCGGCGGAGTATATCACAATCAAGTTACCGAGACCTTTACCAAGCGCATCGCCCTAGCCTTTCCTGAAGACGAGGTTATTAATCTCTCTATTCCAGGACACAAAACTACTGACGCCTTAACTCATGTCAACCGCGATTTGGTGGCTTTAGATCCGACCATCGTCATTTTGGGATTTGGTGTAAATGATGTTTCTATTCATGATGAAATTAAACCTGGCTTTTTCACGAATAATCTAACCAGTTTAATTCAAACCATCGGCACTTCTAAAGTAATTCTTTTATCGCCACCGTATACTGACTATCACCATCATCTTAATCATAATTGGCCTCGTCAACTGCAATTTACTTTGGCGGCAGAACATGTCGCTCACAAATTGCAAGTTCCGTTTATTAATCTGTTAAAAAGCATGCAACAACAAAATAATCCGCAGCAATATTTGCAAGCTGATGGTTTACATTTTAATGAGGATGGCTTTGATTTATTATTTGATCTATTACAACCGATCTTAAAGCAGGCTTTAACTACTGCAAAACTCAAAACCCAAGACGCTTAATATGGAGCTTGTAAACAAAAAATCATTCATCAAGCATCATAAAAAAATGTTCGTTCATACGAGCATTTTTATTTTGTCTCAGTTTAATATCAGGACAAAAAAAGTGCTCCTGAAATTAATCAACAGCACTGTAAATTTAATTTGACTACTTGGACGTTTTCGGTTGTAAACCACGATTTTGAATCAAATAAACAACCACCATCAACACTTCAAATCCTACACCAATGATAATGGAGATTTGTGTTTCTGGATTCACAAACATAAAGACCAACGTAATTAATAAACCAAAAAGCGCAATATAGTTAGTCACTGGTGCTCCCGGCATTTTAAATGGATGTTCCTGCAACACCTTGGCGTCGGTCTGCTTGCGAAAGCGTAAATGACTAATCAAGATAATGAACCACGGCATCATCCCTGGTAACACACTGGCACCATAAACTAAAACAAACGGATTGGTTTTTAAATGTAGCATTGTGGGCACAAAATCATTTAACAATAAGCCAATTAAGATTCCACCAGACATGATAATTACGGGCAAATAAGGAACCTTATGCTTCGAAACTTTAGTCAAAGTCTTTGGCAAGCTACCGTTCTCCGCCAAAGTATAAATCATCCGACTAGCACTAAAAATACCCGAGTTGCAGCCTGATAAAGCTGCGGTTAAAACCACAAAGTTGATAATTTCTGCAGCAAAAGTTATTCCGACTTTCGCAAAGGTCTGAACAAAGGGTGACCCAATTTTTCCTAATTCATTCCACGGATAAATCGCCACAATGACAAAAATTGCCCCGATGTAAAAAATCAAAATTCTGAAAATCAACGATTTAATGGATTTCACAATACTCTTTTGGGCATCTTGGGCTTCGCCGGCCGTAATACCCACAATTTCAATTCCCTGATAAGAAGCAATGACTAAGGACAAGGAGAAGAAAAATCCTTTCCAACCGCCCGTAAAGAAACCGCCATGAGACCACAAATTACTAATTCCTACCGGATGACCATGATTACCTAAGCCAAAAATAATTACCAACAGTCCTAAAATAATCATCAGAATAATCGTCAATACTTTAACCAGGGCAAACCACGACTCTAATTGACCGTAAGCTTTGACTGAGGCCAGATTAGCCAACGCCAATGTGACAACTACGATCACTCCGGCAACCCAACCAGGAAAATGTGGCCACCAAAATTGCAAATATTGCCCCACTGCAATCGTTTCACTAATACCTACTAATAAAAATTCAAAAATATTACTCCACGCTGCTAAATAGCCAGCCAAAGGATGGACATATTCCGTTGCAAAATCCGCAAAGGAACCCGTTACCGGATTAATATATAACATTTCACCTAAAGCACGCATCACTAAGTACAAGATACCACCAGCCAACGCATAGGCTAACATCACCGAGGGCCCCGTCCACTTGATGGTGGAAGCTGAGCCCATAAATAGCCCTACACCAATAGTTCCACCTAGAGCAATCATCTGCATTTGATTGGGTGATAATGATTTATTTAACTGTGGTTCCTGCTGCTTTTTTGCCATAACACTCCTCCAAATTAAAAATTAATTAATTCACTTTTACAACTTGCTTTGAAATTTAAATTCTTCATATGCATAAAGTTTGACCAGTAATTCATCAATCCGACAATAATTACCACATTTTAACGAACTACGTACCAAAATGCAAAGTGTTTTTTAATCTATTAACGTTTTAGTTTAATAACTTTCACGAACAAGAGTTGCAATTCGGTACTAATGAAGGATTATTAAATTAAAAAAATCAATTATTTTTAATCTTTGATATATTTTCGTAGTATATCCGGCAATGCTGCTAACATAGCTAAAGATTGAGCTTCATTTTCCATAGATAACTTATTCAAATAATCCAAAGATATTCTCCTTTTATATAGAAAGCAAATGAATATTACTTTTCAAAAAATCTAACTAACCTGCAGAAAACCTGCAGAAAAATCATTACTTTTACCCAATAATTTCTCTGCTATATTATAGCTTATTGTTCTAATATTTAAGTATCTATTATGTAAAAGCAAAAGAGATTGCGACAAAGTTATTTAGCAAACATTCACTAAATTGTCCCAACCTCTTCATTGAAATCATTAAGCCGGCATATGCTGTTCAATCGTTGCTAAATCTAATTGAGCAGTTGTTGGTAATAACAATTTGGCTGCTCCTAATTCTTGAGCATCACCAATACCGACCGAAAAAGCCCCCGCCGCATTGATGGCCTGAATTCCTGCAATAGAATCTTCAATCCCGATGCAATTCTGGGGATCTTCATTAATTCCTGCCGCTGCTGCTAAAAAAATGTCTGGTGCTGGTTTACCAGCTTGCACTTTTGCGGGATCAGCAATTGCAGCAAAATAATCAGTTAATTGCAGTTTATCTAAAATCACTGGTGCATTGCGACTAGCCGAAGCTAGGGCAATCTTAACGTGATGTTTTTGCAACTGCTTTAAAAAAGCCACGATACCAGGTAACGTATCACTAGGTTGCAATTGTTGCAATGATTTTAAATATAAATCATTTTTTTCCGCCATCATTGCTTGAAACTCCGTTTCTGGAACTTCAATCTGCAAATAATTCAAGATAGCGGTTAATGAATCAGCCCGACTAACACCCTTGGTTTGTTGCTCTAATTGATCCGGCAATTCTTTTTGAAAATGATTGGCAATTAATTGCCGCCAAGATTGAAAATGATAAACTGATGTATCAGCGATCACGCCGTCTAAATCAAATAATGCTCCTTGAATCATTTTTTACCCTGCTTTCGTTCACTTAAAATTGGCGTTTGCGCTAATAATTGGTTAACTTGTTGTAAATGATCAGTTGAAATATTAATAAATGGGAAGGTGACACTGACTTCAGTTAAGTTCATATCGCCCATACCACCGTTAACTTCATTGGGATTTTGCTTAAAGTAGTCAAGCACCGGATCAATTTGGGAAATTTGCTCTACTAATTCGGAATCAGCCATGATTGCTTTAATCGTCGTCTGGGCTTGATAACGTTCTACATAATCTGTCGTGGGTTGATAACTGATTTGATAAGTGCCCGCTGACAATTCAAAATTGCCACCAGTAAATTGCTGGTCATTAACTTGAACAGTTTGTTGTTCAGCTCTGGGCAAGCGTACTTGAGCGCTAACGCCAAATGGAATCGTTAATTGAATCTTAATTGTATGCTGTGCGTCAGTTTCCACTTGATTATGCACTTTAATTTCACCGTAAGAACTTTGGAAATGACCTTGCACATCAGTTAACCGGTAATCAAATTGTGGCGCAAAAGTAAATTCTTTAAATCCTGGTGTATGCTCTGTCAAGCCTAATAAATATTTATAAGCCCACTGCATAATGGCACCAATACTGTAATGATTCAAAGAATTCATTCCTTGCGGATTCATTGAGCCATCTTCTTGAACCGAATTCCAACGTTCCCAAACTGTTGTTGCCCCTAAATTGACTGCATATAACCAACTTGGAAAGTCTTCATTCAAGAAAATTTCCGTAGCCAATTTATGTTGACCGTTAGCCGATAAAGCTTGGCACAGATAAGGTGTTCCGACAAAGCCCGTTGTTAAATGATTATGATCTAATTTCAAACGTTGCACTAAATCATCCACCACGTGTGCTTTTTGTTGCGGCGTAATTAAATCAAAGAATAGTGCCAAGGCGTAGGCCGTTTGTGAATTAATCGCCACGCGGCCAGTAGCCGTAATATATTCTTGTTGAATAGCTTGTTTAATTTGGCTAGCCAAATCCCCGTATTTTTGGGCATCGGCTGACTGATCCAACAATTGAGCAGTTTGTGCCATAATCGTAGCGGAATAGTAGTAATAAACAGAAGCAATAAAATCTTCATCAGTTTTACCAGTTGGCTTAGCTGGATTTTCTCCATCTAAAGCTAACCAATCACCAAATTGGAACGTTCCTGTCCACAAGTTGGGCGTCGTGGTCTGTGCGCTAATCCAATCAACCCAAGATTTCATATCCGAATAGTTTTGCTGCAAAATAGCTGGATCACCGTAAGCTTGATACATATTCCACGGAATAATCGTGGCTGCATCAGCCCAAGCAGCCGCGCCGCCGTCACCTTGACCCATAGCTGGCGCATACATTGGTAACATACCACCGCGCTGTTGTTGTTCAATTGCCATATCTTTCGCATATTTCTTAAAGAAAGCAAAGACATTCATATTAAAGGCTGCGGTTTCGGAGAAAATTTCACCGTCGCCACTCCAGCCCAACCGTTCATCACGCTGTGGGCAATCCGTCGGGACGTCGATGAAGTTACTGCGTTGACTCCAAATAATATTTTGGAACAAGCGGTTAACTAGTTGATTATTCGTCGTAATGGAGCCGGTATCTTGCATATCGGAATACAAAACATCAGCTTGATAATCGGTCATTTGTAACGGTTGGGTATTGCCGCTAACACGCACATAACGGTAACCAAAATACGTAAAGTGGGGCCGCACCCAACCAGTCGTTCCATCCGAAACATAGGTAAAACTAGCTCGGGCTTCGCGCAGATTATCGCGATAAAAGTTGCCGTTTTGTAAAATTTCACCCATTTCAAAGGTGATCTTGGTACCTTTTGGCTCACGATTATAAAATTCTAACCAGCCAGCCTGATTTTGTTGGAAGTCTAGCACTTGCTCACCAGCTGGCGTTTGAATTAATTGTGGCGTTAATTGTTGGTGGACGGTAATTGGTAAACTCAAGCGATCTGCTAAAATAGCCTTCGAATGGTCAATGACCACTGCCGGTTGCCAATCAGTCACTTCTTTAGTAGCGTCATAATCTTCACCGTAATAAATGGCCGATTTAATTACCTTACCGGCAGTCGTTTGCCAATCTGTGTCTGTCTTAATTACTGCGTGAGTGCCATCAGCATAATCTAAATGATATTCCGCAATCGCCATTTGACGATTACCGTAAATACAATCTTGACCACCATCAAAGCCAAAGTTACCTTTATACCAACCATCAGCCAACGAGATGAGTAACTCATGCTGCCCCGTTGTCAGTTCTTTAGTTACATCGTAAGTTTGCACTTGCACCAACTGATCATACGCTGTCACACCCGGTGTTAAATATTCATTGCCAACTTTTTGGTCATCAATATATGTTTCATATAATCCTAAACCACTAATATATAAGCGCGCTTGTTTTAACGGCTTCTCAATGGCAACTTGTTTTTTCAATAAAGTATTTTGTAAATCAACATTTTGATTACCAATCCAAGCAGCACTAAAGGCTTCCGTCATTTTGCCCGTTTCAAACCAACTAGTTGCTCTGGCAGTCTGCGTGCCTGCTTGCACCTCAATAGTGACATCATAACGGGTGCGGGGGGTTAAAGCTTGTTGAACTGTAAAGTAATTATCACTAAATTCTTGCCAGTCACTTTCATAAACGGGCTGTTGTTTAGATGTGGTAATAGTTAATTTTTTTTGCACCGGTTGTTGAGTAGCAACGTTTTGTAATTGAAATTCAATTCGTAAATCACTCAAATCAAAGCCGAGTGGTTGTTGCATATGATTAATTAAGATATTCGTAATTTCCATTCTGGTCATCCTCCTAACTTAAGCTGCGAAAAAGAGCGGGTAAAAGGCTAAAGCTAACCTAGACAAATTCAAAAGTCTGAATTTGACTTTTAATTTGGCGTAGTTAGACAGAGACTTTTGCTCTTTAGAACGTATTTATCAAGCTGTTACAAGCAATTTATTACAATCTTGTAGTAAAGTCGCCACAAAATGGATCGACAGGATTAATGCCCTTGAATTCACTTTGACCTGTTAATTTATCAAAAACTGCCTGGATGGTTTCAGCATTGCCAGTATAAGCATTCACAAAAGTTGAGACATTGGGAATATCAAATAAATGATACGGATTAGCAGTAGACACAAAAATTGTGGGAATAGCCTTCATGAACCACGGAGCATCAGCGGCCATCAAATGAACCCAATCAATCCGTGTAGTTGTCTGATTGCTGGCAGTTTCAATATTCGCTACATATAAAGCCAAATCAAATTTTTGCTGTAAATCAGCAACCCCTTCTTCAAAAACTTCATGAAAGTCTAAGTGTGCTTGATCAAATAAAGTGACTTCAAAGCCCCGCTCTTGTAATTGTTTCATAATGCTATCAGTAACACTACCGCCTTCTTTAAAGCCGCCATCATCGCTATCACCTAAAACCACTAAGCGGACCCGAGGATATTTTTGCGGCGTCATTGGTAATAATTGGTCACGGTCTTTGACCAAAGTGACTGATTGATCAGCTAATTTTTTGGTTGCTTGATGATGCTGTTCTAGTTGCAAATCTAACTTGGCGGGTACTGCATCACAAAATTGACCGTTAGTGTCCATAATGCCTTGCGCTAATTTAGTTGCCAAAATTCGGGTCACCGCTTCATCCAAACGTGCTTGTGTAATCACATTATCGGCTACTGCTTGTGTAATATATGCATAGTCTTCATCAATATTCTTATTAAACAAAATCATATCAATCCCAGCATTAATCGTCGCTGGTAATAAATCTTTGCGCGCCATGGCAGCATTGTAACCAATCATCGGTGTTGCATCAGTGATGGTTAAGCCATTAAATTGAAGAACATTCCGTAACAAACCATCGATCAACAACTTGGAGCTCGAAGCTGGCCGTAAGTCTTGGTCACTAATTCCAGGTTCTAAGGCCCGTTCCCAAGCCGGTTGCATAATATGCGCAATCATGACTGCGGGAGTACCATCATTAATTAATTGATGGTAAATTTGCCCGTAAGAATTCATCCAATCATCTTTAGACAAGGAATTCACTGAACTAACTAAATGTTGGTCGCGTTCATCCACGCCATCACCAGGGAAATGTTTAATCACCGGAATCACATGGGCATCTTTTAAGCCCTTAACTTGAGCTTGAGCCATCTTAATCACCCGATGTTTATCGCTCCCAAAAGTCCGCGTATTCATAATTGGGTTCCGGAAATTATTATCAATATCTACAATTGGCGCAAAGGACATATTGTTTCCGACTTGATGTGCTTCATTACCGGCAACATTACCTAATTGGTACGCATTTTCGGGATTGTCACTAGCGGCTACTTGCAGTGGTGTGCCAAACCAAGTGCCTTCATTGACAATACCATTACCACCAGATTCCAAATTAGCAGCTGTCAATAACGGAATTTTACTATTAGTTTGCGCCGTTTCTAACTCCCGCTTAATTTTTTCTGCTTGATCAGGCCGGTACATCACCCCACCAGGTTGATACTTGCGCATAAATTCTTTGAGATCTGTTGTTTGTTCATCGGGACCAATGACAAAGAATAACTGTCCAATTTTCTCTTGAGTATTCATTGCTTGTAATTTTTGTTGAACATAAGTAATTTGTTCTTGTGTTAAGTTATAAGGCTTTGCTGTTAAATCAACCATTTCATCAACCTCCATCAGGTTCTAATCATATAACGATTTTATTGTAACGAAGAAAATTTCATCCAACTATGGTTAAACAGTATAAATCTTCTGTTTATTTCCTAGATAAGCTTCAGAAAAAAGTTATTTTCTACTTTAAATAGTTTATGATTAAAGTAAAAACCAGTGTGGAGGGAATTATTGTGAAACAAAAACTATTAAAAATTTTGCGCTCCAAAAATCAGCCCCGTGATTGGCAAGATGTTTCTGCCACTTTTGCACAACAAGGGAATACATTGAAACGTGCTGGTCAAATCACTGATGAGCCAACCTATGAGTTTTTTGAAACTTACTCTGATGATCTCGTTTTAAATCTCAATGCGATTACGATCTCCGTGCAACCAGTCAATTCTTTTATTCCCTACCATTTACATAATTACATTGAAATTATGATTCCCTTAGTAGGCAATTGCACCGTACATTTGGATAAGCAAACTGTTCAGTTAAATAGTGAAGATGTTTTATTCATTGGTAATCACACGCCTCACAAAGTTGAACCTATCGGTCCAAATGATATTGTCGTTAATCTAGCACTCAAAAGTTCGGCCTTTTCCCTCAACGACCTCAACTTTTTACACCGTAATGGTACCAACTCCAATATCTCAAACCTGTTATTCACCCTCCTATCCAACGAAAATTATAGTGCAGGCCGTTATGTTTGGTTTCAAGTAGAACATCAACCGAAAATTGTCAATAATATTTATGACATTATTGACGAATATTACAATTACGACATTCAATCCCACCAAATCATTCGCTTTGATATTTTAACGCTATTTTCTCGCCTCATTCGCCAAGCCTATCACGCTAAAGCCCACACTCATAAAGTCAAAGATTCGCAAATCAATCTGTTGTCACTATTACTTTATATTGAGAATAACTACCGCACCATTACCCTGACCCAAATGGCCAAAGATTTTGGCTTCAATCCCAACTATCTTTCTACTTATTTAAAGAAACAAACGGGGCAATCTTTTATTCAATTGGTTCATCTCCAACGCGTCAATACTGCAGGGGAATACTTAATCTATACCAAAGCCCCCATTGAAACAATTGCCAGTGAAGTTGGCTATGAAAATCCTTCATACTTTTATAAAGTTTTTAAAAAAATTATCGGCGTTTCTCCTGCCGAATACCGGCGTAATAATCAGTAAAATGATAGCGAATACACAAAAATTATCATTCTTTTGATTTTGAAATGCCATCATGAATTAACGTGGGGATAATTGGCGTTCATCGAATTATTCAAATTGCTCTTAATGAATTTCATAATTAAATAACAAATAATCACGTCAATTTACATCTATTAAATTGGGATTATAATTGTGGTAATTGTTGTTGTGATTTCAGTATCTAATTTCATAATATTTTTAAATAAGATTTGATTGAATTATCAGATTGGAGATAGCCAATGTTGAAAAAGTATCTACAACCGTTGAACTTGATTATCATTATTTCTATCTGTTTGTCGCTACTCACTTTCTCCGGACTGGTCACCCCCGTAAAAGCTAGTAGCCTCTCAAATTTATTGACTAATAACAGCAATGCCACTTTTATGACCAGTCCACACTGGTCCAAACAATCAAACATTACAACAAATAATCTCCTCACTAACACCAATTTATTAAAAGACACCAGTAGTTTGCTTGGAATTAATTATGCCGATGGGACAACAGGTTTTAACTTGCATAGTCAACAAAATTTTGACCAAGCTGCTTATGTTAGCTTAAATTGGGAACAGCTAGCTAATTTATCAGGTGATTATAATGTGCAACGGAGTACCGATCCGTCCAATCTCACCTCATGGCAAAACGTGGCCAGTAATTATGGCAAGACCATTAATGTTTTAAATATTTATCCCACTAATGGCAATCACCTCCAGAATTGGTTACAGATCAAGTACACTAATCCGCAAACGCAGCAAATTCAGACTGTCTCCCAAGGCTTAATCAAAGTCACACCCGTTTCGGCAGCCGATTTTGCGGCCAATCCTACGCAGTATTTGTTTAAAGATAGTTCCGGTAATTATAATTACGACGAACTTTATTTTGGTGCCGCCGATGGCGGTTGGAATGTCGATATTACTAATCAGGTTAAAGATTTAATTAATTACAGGACGCGGTGTTGTCTTCGGTCATGATACCTTAAGAGACAGTCGTCCAGTTTACGATACTTTTGCTCCCAAACTTGGCTTAAAGATCTTCGGCACTCGTGATCTCACTTCCCAAGGTGATGATCGCTTGGGCTCTACTACTGTCGAATTGACCCCAGCTTTTATGAACGAATCCTTAGCCCAATACCCAAATAATCTCTTGAATTATAATCCATCTAATAAATTTACGATTCAATCTTCCCACACTTCTAATCAATTTTATCTTTACAATGGCGGCTCCCAAAAATGGATGGACTTCTTACCACTCACTGACAAAGATCCACATTATCATATTTTGGGACAAACCAAATACAATACTACCGACGAACATTATATTGACCAGTCTGGTCAGAAAAGTTTTACTGCCACCAATGCTACGGCTGACAATAATTGGTATTTAATCACCAAAAACAACTATGCCATGATTCAAACAGGTCACGTCACTAACGCTTGTACAATCGAAGAAGCAATGATCAATGCCAATTTAATGTACTATACCAGCACTCTCAATACTGGCACGACTGGTGAAGATCGAACTGTCAAAGATACTGCCGCCCCTGATGCGCCCACTTTAGATCATGTCACAGCTACGACTGACCAAGATCAAGTTAGCGTTAATGTTCACAGTTTAGATAATGCCACCAACTACTATTATCGAGTCAAAGGCAATGCTGATAATACCACGCAATACTCCAACACCATCCAACAACCAGTCAAAAGTGATATTAAGGGTTATATTTACCAATTAGATGACAATCCTGACACGACGATTACGCCTCATAAAAATACTCAGGGAATCATTGATGGTTCTGATAATGACAACTTCATTGGCGTGAGCGATCCTACCGCTAGTGCTAGCATTGCCAATCTAGATCGCTTTTCCAAGCAATATCTACACGTTATTGCTGTTGATCGGGCCAATAATTACTCCACGACAAGCACCCAAAAAGTTGCTGATTTAATCACTAAATGTCCCGACTTTAGTTACCAAATTTGGAATGACCAGAACTATAACGGTATTTTTGATAGTGACGAAACCGTTAATAATGACCAACAAGTGACTGTTTTCTATAAAAAAAATGATGGCTCTTATGTACCGATCACTTCAGTCACTAGTCTTAGTGGGGAACATGACTTTTTAAACGAATTGCAAGTTAACGCCACTGTGCAAATCGGTCTTAATACCCAGGCTAGCGGTTTTCAAGGCCTGGCCCCTACTAGCGCTAGCGATCTTTCTGAAGGCGATCCCGTAACTATTAATGGGCAACAATATTTATTGTCTCACCCCATTAACCTGACCAAAACTAGTCAAACGCAAAAACTTGGGCTGGTTAATCAGTTACGCTTTTTAAGTTTTCAAAATTTACCACAAATTCAATTTGGCAATGACAAAACGCCAATTCCTGAACAACAAGCGAAAACTTTTATTAATAACAACACCTCTAATTTACAAAATGAATTACAAATCAAAGATACCAGAGCTAGCCAGCCCCAATTCAATCATTACTTTGTACCTTATCAAGTCACAGCACGTCTCTCAAACTTTACCAAAAATGGGCAAGTCGGTTTACAACAAGCACAACTGCTTTTTCAAGAGCAAAATTCTGGACAATCGACTACTCTCAGTCCCAATGATTCCGAGACTTTACTCTACAATTCCAATGCTACTGTTTTAAATGATCTCAACACTATTTACTACTTCGATCCAGCTGGCAACTCACAAATTAAGTTACAAGTCCCCCCACGCGGTTTGAATAATCAGATTCAAGGCGGCGCTTACCACGCAACATTAACGTACACGATTAATAATGCTTTAACATAGACAGACCAATACTCCGCCGCTTGGTAGTGACACCGCCAAATGAGCTTGGTTCTTGCATAATGATTCAGACTTCAAGATTGAGTTGAGCGTTTGCTGTAGCCTTAATAAGATGTCTGACTACGCACTTGATTCCTAAATTAAAAATCTATGAAATCAACACAAAAGCTCACTTTTTTCAATCTAGTCATTCAGCACTTATTCCAACTATACTTAATTTATGAAATCGAATTCAAATTAAGTGTGAGGAGTAAGTCAATGAATAAGTTCCAAGAACTTCTGCAAAAAACTTTGGTGCCCGTTTCTAATAAAATTGGTCAAAGTAAGATTTTACAAAGTATTTCAGCTGGTATGGTCATGACTTTACCAATTACCATTGGTGCTTCTGTCTTTTCCATCTTAGCTAGTTTTCCGATTAAAAGTGTTAGTAATTGGTTTAATTCTTTAAGAATTACTCAACCAATGAACGCTGTCGTTAACGGTTCGATGAACATCTTGGCCGTTTTTATCGTTTTTTGTATTGCTTACAGTTATGCTCAAAAAAGCAAATCGAATGGTGTAATCGCCGGTCTGTTTAGTTTATCGAGCTTTTTTGTGTTAGCACCACAAACTGTCGGTCATGGTAAAAAAGCTATTAACGCTTTTGAAATGCAGTACATGGGTAGTCAAGGAATTATCGTAGCTATTATTTTAGCTATTTTAATTAGTATGCTTTATGTCCGCTTGAACAAAGTTCAAAAACTAAAAATCAAATTACCCGATTCCGTGCCTAGTATGGTTAGTACCTCAATTGAGCCCTTAATTATTGGGATTATTATTTTCACGATTGTCTTTATTGTGGGTGCTATCTTTAGTTATACTCCATATAAAGATGTCTTCCATTTCGTCAACCAATTGATTACGACACCGTTATTGCATGTGGGTGGTTCTGCTTGGACAATTATCTTAGTAATCACCTTGTCCAACTTACTCTTTTTCTTTGGTGTGCATCCAGCTGCTATTCAATCTGTTTTAATGCCAATTGTTATTTCGATGATGGTTGCTAGCGCTCCCGCTTTTCAGCAAGGTAAAACCATTCCGTATTTGCAAAATTTAGTTGCCTTTTCTTTTTCCAATAATGATGCCGCTGGTGCGACCTTAAGTTTGGTGCTGATTGGCTTAATCTTTGGTAAATCGAAACGTTATAAAGAATTCTTTAAAGTTTCCTCAATTCCTAATTTATTTAATATTAATGAGCCAATCGTCTTTGGTTTACCAATCGTTCTTAATGCCTTATTATTCATTCCTTTTGTTTTATCATCATTGGTGTCCGGATTAGTGGCCATCGGTGCAGTCAAAATTGGTTTTATTTCGATGTATAATCCAACCTTAAGTCTGGGTATGCCTTGGACCATGCCCAAAGTCATTGCTGACTTCTTAATTATGGGCTGGCAAGGAATTGTTATTTGGCTCATTAACTTTGCTTTAATGGCTTTGATTTACTTGCCATTCTTTAAAATTTTAGATCAACAAGCTTTAAAAGAAGAACAACAAACCGCAATTAATAAAGGAGAATAACTTTAATACGATGAAACAATTACCCACAGATTTCCCAGATAACTTTTTATGGGGCGCCAGTACCTCCGCTTTTCAAGTTGAAGGTGCCAGCCAACTGGATGGCAAAGGCT
The DNA here is from genome assembly GCF_058107145.1 of Bombilactobacillus sp. ESL1197. Lineage (NCBI taxonomy): Bacteria > Bacillati > Bacillota > Bacilli > Lactobacillales > Lactobacillaceae > Bombilactobacillus > Bombilactobacillus sp. ESL1197. The sequence continues at coordinate 525,887 of NZ_JBYLTY010000001.1, read as the reverse complement.
TAACGGTCGCCGATTTAAGAGCGCAACAAAGTAAATATTTGGATACCTCTGTTTCGGTTGATCACTATCATCACCTAGAAGAAGATGTGCAATTAATGGCAGACTTAGGCTTAAAAAGTTACCGCTTCTCCATTAGTTGGGCCCGAATTTTTCCTAACGGTAATGATGAACATTATAATCAAGCGGGTGTAGACTTTTATAATCGCCTAATTAATTTACTCGTTGACAATCATATCGAACCTATCGTGACAATGTTCCACTTTGATCTGCCGCAGGGACTGGTAGAGCAGTATAACGGTTGGGCCAATCGCCAATGTATCGCGGATTTTTATCGCTATGCTCAAACTTTATTTAAATTATATGGTGATCGGGTGCACTACTGGTTAACAATCAATGAGCAATCGCTATTAGCTAACGTTCCTTCAATGAATGGTATTAAAGCTGATAACCCGCAAGATTTACGCTTTAAAGGTGAACAATCTAACTACAACATGTTCATTGCGCAAGCGAAAGTTTACCAACTTTGCCATCAAATGTTACCCGATGCTAAAATTGGCCCCGCCGTTTCTTACATGACCACCCTGCCTTACGATCATACTTCCAGTGATGTTTTAAAAAGTAAACAATTAGAAGACTTTATTGGCTACATTGATATGGATATTGCTATCCGTGGACAATTACCTAGCTATTATCTACGTTACTTGCAAGATAATCATTTTCAATTAGAAACCAAGCGCGAGGACGAGCAAACCTTACTTAATGGGCGTGCTGACTTTTTAGGATTAAATTGGTATTCGACTAGTATTTTTAAGCTCAACGACCAAGCCAATCCCAAAATGTTAGACGGAGTGATTTCTGGCGTGGAAAAAGTTCAAGACGAACGTTTACTCAATTCCGAGTGGGATTTTTCCTGTGATCCTCAAGGCTTACGTTATGCTTTACAAAAAGTCAATGACCGCTTTCCTAATGTTCCCATTATTATTACCGAATGTGGTTGGTCGCAAAAAGAAGCTTTAACCACTGATGGTCATGTTCATGATCAAAAGCGTGTGCACTACTTGCATGATCATATTTTCCAATTACGCGAGGCCATTAAAGATGGCGTCAATGTTATTTCCTTTAATCCATGGTCATTTCTGGATTTAATTAGCGTTCATGATGGTATTGATAAACGTTACGGCTTAGTTTTTGTTGATCGCGATAATTATAGTGAAAAAGCTCAAAAACGTTACCCGAAAGATAGTTTTTACTTTTATCAAAAAGTCATTGCCACAAATGCTCAAAACATTACAGCAATGGACAATTAAGATCAAAACGAAGCCGTTTAGTAAAAAATTTGAAGAGACTAGAACAACAAGTTAAATGTGTTCTGGTCTTTTTTTGCTGCAATAATCAAAGCACTTTTATATACGAAATGAACAGACAAGCCCTGCTTTTTCGCTATGGTCTGAAAATTAAAAACAGTAATATACTCAAGACGTCGATGAAAGCGTAACCAAAAAAGGAGAATAGCTATGAATAAAAAACAAATTTCCATGGCTGTCGGGATTTTGAGCATGAATTTATTATTAATGCTCAGCACCACGGCCAGTGCAGCAATTGCAGCGATTGCTCGTTCGTTTCCCCATGAACCAGTTTCCAAAGTGCAATTGATTGGTTCTATTCCTCAGTTAGGTCAAATCATTGCCACCGCCATCTTTACTTACTTAGCTTTTATTATGACGCGCAAAAATTTAGGCCTCTTAGCCGTCGGAATTGTAGCCATTGCTGGGATGTTACCGGCCATTTACAGTAGTAATTTAAATATTATTTTAGCTTGCATGGTCCTGGTTGGTTTTGGTACCGGTACCATTACTAACCTCGTACCCGTTTTACTACAAGAAAATTTTGAAGGTGAGACTCGAGCTACTGTGATGGGCTGGGCATCAGGTGTCACGAACGCTGGAATGATGATCTTTACTTTCTTAGGTGGATTTTTAGGAAAACTAAACTGGCGTAATTTATTCTGGGTTTATAGCTTAGCCTTAATTGTTTTTGTTTTGGCATTTATCCTGATTCCACAAGATACCAAATTAGCCAATACTAAGCAGGATAAAACAGGAACCAAAACTAAAACGGGCTTGTGGTCTTTATTAAAAAGTTTAAACGGTTATGTTTACATCATTTATATTATTAACTTCATGTTATCTTTAGCTATGATGACCTTTGTTTCTAATCAGTCAATTGTCCTCGCTGCTCAAGGTAAAGGTACTGCTTATGTAGCTGGGGTCACTGCTTTGGGGAATGCTGGTGGTATTTTAACTGCTGCCACGCTCAAATATATTCGCAAATTGACTCGCAATGATACCATTGCTTGGGGATTTGTTGCCTTTGCTTTGTCATTTATTTGTATCATTTTTTCATCTAATGTAGTAATGCATGTTATTGGTAATGCTTTCTCAGGAATGGGAATTGTTTTAGTTAACGCCACCGCTCCTTATGAAATGTCGATTTTAGCTGACCAAAAGCAATTTACTATCGCCATTTCTATTAACACACTCTTAGGCTCCATTGCTGGAATGATTGTCCCAATTTTACTAGCAGCATTAAAAATTAAACCGGGTTATAACTCCTTCATTGCGGGCATGATCGTTTCGATTGTTGTAGCTGTAATCTTACTCATTACACGGTTTGGTACTCGTGTAGAAAAAATCAGTCAAGCTAAACAAGCTGCGAATAATTAAACAACTAATTCAAGTGAGGTTTAAAACATGATTAACTTTCAAATTCAAACAGATCAAGTTACTGATTTCCCCCATTATTGGGAAGTGTGCGTCGGTAGTTGCCACGCTTATACGGCGTTACGTGCTGATTATCAGGCGCAATTAACCAAAGCCCATCAGGAATTGGGCTTTAAATACGTTCGTTTTCATGGCTTATTCGATGATGAGATGAGTGTTTGTATCGAGAATTTTGATTTCCAAGGCCAATCGCTTGGTATAACCTACAACTTTACTAATATTGACAAGATCTTTGACTTTTTATTGAGTATTGGCATGAAACCCTTCTTAGAATTAGGCTTTATGCCCAGTTGCTTAGCTTCTGGTGGTAAAACTATTTTTGCCTATGGTGGTAATAATTCGATGCCGGCTTCAGATGCGCAATGGCAAGAATTAATTCACCGCTTTACCAATCATTTACTAGAACGCTACGGCAAAAGCGAAGTGGAATCTTGGTTTTTTGAAGTTTGGAATGAACCCAACTTGCCGCTCTTTTTTGCCGGTACACAAGCCGATTATTTTCATCTATACGAAATTACTGCCAAAACACTGAAAGCCATTGATCCCAAATTAAAGGTCGGCGGACCAGCCACATCCTTTAATGCTTGGATTAAAGAAATGGTTAATTTTTGTGAAGAAAATCAGGTACCACTAGATTTTATTTCATCACACCACTACCCTACGGATGATCCGTTGTGGCAAAGCGGTATGGATATTGACGAATTTTTCAAGCAAACTGGCGGTCAAATCACCGAATATCGCCGCGGTGTTCTCCAAAAAATGACGCGCATCGCCCACCAAGACGCTCAAGGTTATCCGTTGTACTATACCGAATGGAACGTTTCAGCGATGCTAGGTGATTCCATTCATGATGAACCCTATGCGGCGGCAATGATTGCTAAAACTTTAGCCGATAATGATGGCTTAGTCGCTGGTTATTCTTTTTGGACTTTTTCGGATATTTTTGAAGAACAATCCCAAAAGCCCGGACTTTTTCACGGTGGTTTTGGCTTGCAAACTACCAACGGTATTGCTAAACCTGCTTATCGCATCTTTGAGATTTTTCATCAATTAGGAACCAAACGTTTAGCTGTCACAGCTGACTCTAATGCAACTGCCGAATTATTAGCAGTCCAAAACCAAACTGACTTACAATTACTGGCTTACAATCATAATGTTCCTGACCAACCAATTGCGACTGAACAAATCAGCATTCAATTGTCTGGTCCAGATAAAGATTGCACCATTCAAAGAATTGATACTGACCACGCTAATGCCAAGCAAGTTTGGGAGCAAATGGGTAAACCAGAATACGTCAATGACCAACAAGTTCAGACATTACAAGCTGCTTCAAAATTAACCACAGAAACAATTACCCTGAAAAATCAACACTTGCAGCTTTCGTTAAGGCCAAATTCTTGTGCTTTCATTACTGTCCCAGATTATTTTGCTCAATAGCACAATCAAAAAAGTTTCTTCAACAATTAAGCTATTGCAAATCTTAACTGTCTCCAAAATTGATTTTCATTTTGGAGACTTTTTATATGTACAAAGTTTAATTATTTTTAAACTAAAAAGCACTTAAAAATCCCCTACTGCATTTATTTAGCAATTTTTAAAATAAAAATAGCATTAATTATTTACTAACAAATAATTGGTTCTAGACATCAATAGTTTCATATATTGATAATTATTTTAAAAATATCTAAGAAATCAACACATAATTACTCACTTTTACATATGGAGGAAGCGGTTAACACCCTTTATGATAGTTAACGAGTAGTACATAACTCATAATAGAAAGGAATTTAATATGAATCGAAAGAAAACAGTTTTAGCGATTGGTATCTTAAGTATGAACTTACTGCTGATGACTGGATCAGTTATTGGCTCTGCTATTGCCGCCATTGCTAAATCATTCCCCAATGAACCTATTTCCAAAGTACAAATGGTTAGCTCCATTTCCCAGTTAGGCCAATTAATCGCTACATTAGCTTTTACTTGGTTAACGTATAAAATGACACGGAAAAATATTGGTTTAATGGCCGTTTTGTTTGTTTTAATTAGTGGAATTGTTCCATTATTCTACTCTAGCAGTTTGAATTTAATCCTCGCCTGTATGGTCCTACTGGGTTGTGGAACTGGTCTAATCAGTAACGTTAGTCCTATTTTATTACAGGAACATTTTGAAGGTGAAGACCGGGCAAACGTCATGGGTTGGTCCGTTGGTTTTAACAATATTGGTATGATGGTCTTTACTTACGTAGGCGGCTATTTAGGTGGTTCTAATTGGCGCAATTTATTTTGGGTTTACTGGTTAGCTTTAATCGTCTTAATAGCGGTTTGGTTTATGGTACCTCAAGATACTAAAATTGTGGCTACTCAAAATGATAACGATAATAAGCAAAGCTTTTGGAGTTTGCTTAAGGGTTTAAACTGGCATGTTTATTTGATTATTATTATTACTTTCTTTACTTCTTTAGCTTTAATGATCTTTATGTCTAATCAATCTATTGCCTTAGCCGCTCAAGGTCGGGGTACTACTTACGTCGGCATGGTCACTGCTATTGGTAATATCGGAGGTATTTTGACCGGCTTCTTATTGAAGTATATTCGCAAGATGACAAAGTCGGATACCATGGCCTTTGGTTTTGTAGCTTTTGCTTTATCCTATGTATTTGTCATCTTCTTTAATAATCCGGCTTGCCACATTATCGGTAATATGTTTTCTGGTATGGGCATTGTAATGGTTAATGCGACAATTCAATTCGAATTATCCATCTTAGCTGACGAGAAGCAATTTCCAGTTGTTATTTCGATGAACACCCTAGTTTCCTCAATTGCCGGTGTGATTGCACCAATGCTCTGGGCAGCAATTAAAATCCCTGCTGGTAAAGCATCATTCATTGCCGCAACTATTATGTGCGCTGTGATTGCTTTAGTATTACTAGTTACCCGAATGGGCAAGGTGATTGAAAAGCAACAAACTCAAACTGAAGCTTAATTTTCAGTAGTTAACTTAACATCCAAAAATAGCGAATTAGCCTTAAAGACTAGTTCGCTATTTTTGTGTATTAAGATTATTAAAAAAGGGCTCGCTACAGTGACAAAACACTAGCTAACCCTCAATTAAATTATTCATTCGGCAATGGTTTTTGATGAGTGATCACAATACCACTGATCAACAATAAAATGCCTAAAATGCTATAAGCAATGAAGATTGGCGTAAAAGAATGAAGCTGGCCTTCAATTACTCCCGTTAGGGTTGGTCCAATCGCTGCTAACAAATAACCGACTGATTGCGCTGTTCCTGATAATTTTGCTGTTTGATAAACGGAACTAGTTTTCCGCTGGAAAAAGACCATACACAAACTAAAGGCGGAACCCGAAGCTAAACCAGCGACAATTGCTAAAATCATATTGCCCATAAAACTATGTGGCACTAGTAACAAGCCAAAGGTTCCGATCGCAAAGCCACCACCAACAATCGCTACACTCGCATACATTCCCGGCTTTTTGCTAGCTAAAGCAGGAATTATTAAGGACATTGGCATTCCACACAGTTGATAAACGGTGGCTAATAATCCGGCTTGTGTGGTTGAAAAACCATTATGACTCCAAAAAACAGGCAACCAAGTTAACATGGAATAATATAACAACGATTGTGTCCCAAAGAAAAAGGTCATAAACCACGTTAAGCGGTATTTTTTAATTGATGGTACTTTAACCGCTTCATGTTTGGCCACTGATTGTTTTTTTGGTAGTTGGCGAACCACAACCCACCAAATCACAAAAGCAATTAAACTAACAGTCGTCATTAATGCAATTGTGGCCGCTAAATTAGTCTTTTTAACTAAAGGTGCTGCTAAACCTGTGCCAGCCGAAGCCACCAATCCCATCGTAAAGGTATATAAACTGGTTAATAAGGTCGCTTTTTGGGGAAAATATTCTTGAATCACTGCTGGTAATAAAACATTGCCGCCAGAAATACCTAGTCCGACTAAAACTGTCCCAATTAATAAAACCCAGGTACTCGGAATGACCCGTAAATAACCCCCAACCGTTAATGTCAGTAACGTACACCACAATACTTGCGCATTGCCGAAACGAATGCCCCATTTAGCAATCATTGGTGATAATAAGGCAAACATCAGCAGAGGAATCGTCGTCAACAACCCACTTAAACTAGTTGCAAAACCCAGTGCACTATGTAACCACGGCAAGATTGGCGGTAACATCGTAATCGGCAAGCGTAAGTTGGCCGCAATTAAAATAATTCCTATAGCTAAACCAAAATATGTTTTCTTTTTCAAAATACAACATCCTTTACTTCTAATTCTAATACGTTTTAGACACAGCAAGAATAACTTTACTAGCAATTATGCTATTTGGCAACTAATTGGCAACTTTTATCAACCAAAAAGCAGCTCAGACAAAAAGAAAATGCTCGTATACAACGAACATTTTCCTGAATTTATATTATTTTCAATTTTAGTTATAACGTCTTAACTTAGCATTAACATCAACAATCCCATTCTTGCTGGCTGCTAGTAACTTTGTTTTACTTAAATGACCCGCCGTTAAAGATTGGTTCGCAAACTCAATTACCATGGGTAGATTAATCCCACTAACCACCTGCAAGCGCGGATATTTCACCATCAATCGTAAAACGACATCTGACGGCGTTCCACCTAAAAAGTCAATGGCTGCCACTGTCTCTTCTTCCAAGTTTTGTTCCAAAAAATATTCCGCTGCTTTTTGAAAATCGGCCGCACTTTGATCAGCACTTAGACCAACTGCATAAGCATTCGGCAATTCTCCCACAATCATTTCTGCACTAGCTAAAGTTGCCTGAGCCATTTGTCCATGACTCATCAATAACATTCGCATTTTGTTTCCCCCAAGTTACTATTCAATTGGTTTATCAACCAAACTTCAATAGTTTAACATGGTTGTCAAGTAACATTGATTTACTCTTGTATATACAGCTGCTGCGGAACTTGCGCTACCAGTGGTTCCAGTTGCTTAACCGCCAAAATGCTGAGGCGGTGCATTGCCCGCGAAGCAATTGTATAAATTAATTGGCGTTCGTCAGCTTGGAATTGTCCCGCACTAGTATTCCACATAATAACAGCATCAAATTCTAAGCCTTTCGCTAAGTAGGCCGGAATCACAATATTACCAGCGGCTAAGCGCTGATTTTCTGAACGAATTAAAGTAATTTTTTCAATCGATTTTAGCTGATCATAAACTTGTTGCGCTTGGGCCAAATCACGTGTGATAATAGCCGTCACATATTGATCTTGTTGGTTTAATTGTAATTGATGTAAAACGGCTTTGAGCATCTGTTGTTCATCCGCATTAATCTTCACGTTCGGCAAGTCACCATCGCGATTAAACGGTGTGATTTTTTCACCTTGCGTTAACAATGCCTTCGTAAATTCGGTAATTTGTTTCGTAGAACGATAAGAATGTGTCAACTGGACCACCCGCGTTTTGGATGCATCAAACAATTGCGTAATTTCTTTGAGTAAAGTATTGTTTTGTTCCTTGACTAAAATTGACTGGTTCAAATCACCCAACATTGTATAACGAGCTCTAGGAAAGCTGTACTTTAAATAAGCTAACTGAAATGGAGTATAGTCTTGAATCTCATCAATAAAGACAAACTTCATACTTGTGTCCCCGTGATAACCCGTAATCAAATCATAGAGATATAAGTACGGTGAAATATCCGTAATCGTAATTCTTTTAGCCTTTAAATTTTGCCGAAAGTCTGTTAAATGCTGTTGCCATTGTTGAGGCGTAATATGCCACTGTTGTAAATCTAATAATTGCGGTACTGTTTGTAAAAATTTTTGATACGTCGCAGTTAAGTTGACAAAATTGTTATGCTGAATCTGGCGTGCTAAAGGTTTAAAGGCTTGTGTCACAATCTTACGGGCTAAAAACTTTTGTTCTGCATCACTGTTTTTAAATTCTTGGTCAGGATAATCATACAAAGCCCGTAATTGTTCTTGGCTCAACGACTCAATCGTTTCTTGAACCCATTTCTTGCGCATTTCTTGACCCAAACGTTGATTCAAAATCTTCATGAGTCGTTGTCTAGTACCATCAATGCGATTGATTAACTTATATTGCGAACCAAAGCCATAATAAATTTCGGCAATTTTGGTTTTGGAAATCAAGACCCGTTTCTTAAATTTTAAATCTCGAAAATAAACACCGCCACTGCCTAGAATCTGAGCATAGTTGGTTTCCAATTTAAAGAATTCGATATCGGTCATCAAATCAGTGACCACATCTTGATCTTGATGAATTGTTTGTTCAAACTGTTCAAACAAAGTTTGTAATTGTAAATGTGGCAAGCGCCGCGCAACATATTGCAAATAAGTCATTTGCACCATATTTTGTTCGCCCATCTCGGGCAAGACTTGGCTAATATAGTCATTAAATAACATATTAGGCGAAAACATTAAGACTTGACCTGAAGTCAATTTACGACGGTAACGATAAAGTAAGAAAGCAATTCGTTGCATAATAGCTGACGTTTTACCCGAACCAGCCGCACCTTGCACAAACAGCAAGTCCGAAGTAGTATCACGAATAATTTGATTTTGTTCGCGTTGAATGGTTGTCACAATGCCCCGCATTTTGGTACTGGCTTTTTCATCCAAAACTTCTAGTAACATCTGATCACCAATGGTTTCTTCGGTATCATATAAAGTCTTAATCTGTCCATCTTGGATAATAAATTGACGCTTTAATTGCACGTCAACTGCTTGCTCACCGTCCGGTGTTTGATAAGTGATTTTCCCCAAATCACCATCATAATAAATTGAAGAAATGGGCGCCCGCCAATCATAAACTAAAAAGTGATCATGGCGGTCGGTAAATGATCCTAAACCAATATAGATGGTCTCTGGTTTACCAGCTGGTAATTCTTGAAAATCAATGCGTGCAAAATAAGGATTTTGTTCCAGCTTTCGTAAGACCCCCAGTTGTTGGTGCGAACGTTGCCAAGAATTATTTCTTTCGGCCAGCATCTGTTGCTGTTGATGAATCGATAATGCCCCCGCCATTGAAATAGCGTCATCACCCATGCCAATATGCACATCATCCCCAAAAGTCCGGTCAATTTCTTTAATGTCGGCTTTGGCGGTGGCCATACTGTGCGTTAATTTTAGTTCGGCCTGTTGAATCTTTTGAACAACATCATTCAAATGTGCTTGTTCTTGTTGCTTGGCTGTTTGTTTTGTCATTCTTTAACTATCCCCAAATTTTTTATTAATAGCTAAACATTTAGTGAAATATTCTAGCATAGAGTGATACAAAATCATAGTTAATACTGCGACAAGTGCCGCTTCAAAGCCGCGGACTAACCTAGGATAACCAATTAAGTGGCGGTTTTTAACTTGATTGGTTATTCGTAGTTAGACACAGGCTTTTGGCACTTGGAGCGCTATTTAAATACTGCGACAAACAGCGTTTAGAAGTTGAGTATAGCCTAGAATAAGGACTTAAGTTTTGCTTTATAAACTTGAGGGCTTATTCGTAGCTAAACGCAGACTTCTGCTGTTTGGAGCGCTAATAAACACACTGCGACAAAGGGCGCTTAGAAACTGAGCACTAACCTAACCAAAACTAAAGTTGATTCTTAACTTTAGTTCTTGGGCGTAGTTAGGCGCAAGTTTTTGCCCTTTGGAGCGCTATTTAAGCACTGCGACAAACAGCGTTTAGAAGTTGAGTATAGTCTAGAATAAGGACTTAAGTTTTGCTTTATAAACTTGAGGGCTTATTCGTAGCTAAACGCAGACTTCTGCTGCTTGGAGCGCTAATAAACACACTGCGACAAAGGGCGCTTAGAAACTGAGCAATAACCTAGACCAAAACTAAAGTTGATTCTTAACTTTAGTTCTTGGGCGTAGTTAGGCGCAAGTTTTTGCCCTTTGGAGCGCTATTTAAGCACTGCGACAAAAGCTGAGCACTTACCCAGCTCAGACACTGAAAGCTTTGTAATTAATATTGAATGTCGTTAGCACAAATTTTGCTACTTAAAGTAGCAGATTATAATGTAATGCCACATAGATTTTTACCGATTAGTCTCTAAGTTATACATTAAAATTGTATTACCCTCAAACAAAAGGAAATCAATAACAATAAACAATCCATCATTAACCATAAAAGTTCCTAAAATGGTAGAAACATTTAATCTACGATAACCAACAAACCAACTTAACCAATCTGAAAAGTCAAACAGTCGCAAAACCAAATAAATAGTTATCACCGTAACAGCTAAGTAAATTAGCCATTTAATCCACTTTTGATTTGGCACAAAATCAGTAATAAATTTTCCTATGAAGCTCACTAAATGTACTACCAATACAGCAAACACTAGCATAATGGCAATAGTTAAAATTGCCATTAAACCAACTTGAACAATTTGTTTTGTGGTTAACATTAAGTCACTTTTACTGGGCCAATTTACTCGATCTTTCAGAAAAATGGTAAAGCAACTAATACCTAATAAGATGATATCCACTAAAAACATGTATAACCAATTCAACAACACATTCAAAATTTGAACAGCATATAGTTGCCAATCTTTAATTGGTAACAGCCGGTATTGATTGGTAAAAGTTTGATTTTTAGAATTAAAAATCGTCAAAATAACTAAAATAATATCGAAGATAACTTCCCAAATAATCACATTGGCTAAGATTACCAATGACCAATCCGAATGTGGACCTGCACCAATTGAAACCGCACTAGCAAACACAATCATTAATAAATTAATCAATAATAGCTTAGTCGTCTGAATAATTTGTTGACGTGTTAAAACTTTGAAAACTTGTCGCCACTTAGTCATAATCTTGATCCCCCTAATCAATTTGATTAGTTAGTTAATAAGTCGTTTCAACATGTTCCACTAACCAACTATTAATAATCAAAAAGACTAAACTTAACAGTAAAATACCACCAGCAATGATCCAAATTGACGTACTAGCACCCGCATTAACGCTAAAGTAACCACCACTAATTTTCAGATTGAACTGACGGGGACCAATTAACCTGGTAAACAATGGAATTAATAACGTAGCTAGTTTAATAGTTAAAACCATCACGATTAAATAAATGATCCATTTAACTAGTTTAGACGTTCCACCCGGCAAATAATTCAATAAAACATGACTAATCAAATCGACAAAATTGATTAATAAAATTGCCACCACCACTATTAACAGCATGAGCACCAATCCACCCCAGATCACATGCCAATCATTCTGGTTAAGGGAACTACTAGTTGCGTAATGGTGCTGACTAATAATGAAACTTACCGCAATTAAGACAGCTTGAACAACAAAGAAATATAACCAACTACCTACCATACTAACCACTTGCACGATATAAGTTTTCCAGGTAGCAATCGGCACTAACTGATAGCGATTGCTATACATTTGCCGCCGAATTAACATCGCTAACTGCCAAATATAGACAATTCCAAAAACAAAACTCCAAGCTATTAAACTGATTGCTACTGCATCACTAAAATTATGCACACTGCCTTTATTAAATAAAACAATTAAACTAGTCACGAAAACAAACAACAAATTAATAATTAATGTCATAGTAGCCTTTTTAAATTGTTCTCGACTGACTACTTTGAAGACTTGCCAACTATTAGTCATAACTTTCCCCTTAAATAGTTTATTTTTTTGGCTCCAAATAGTTCGTTAACCAAGCATTAACCAGTAACAACAAGATAATCGCCCCAAACAATAAAACATAATTAGCATGCGTATTGCCAGCGAGACTACTCATATGCATCATGGAATTAAACGCAATTGCCCTGAACCAACGAAACATTAATTGTAAAAACTTGATAGCTAGCCATGTAATGACCAAATAAACTACCACCGTCACTACTTTAGACTGCCGTAATGGTAAATAATCCAGAGAAATGCGGCTGGTAAAATTAATGGTATTGACAAACAACAAACTCAAGATTAACCAACCCAAGGAGATTAAGACGACTACTAAGAACACTGACCAATGAGCATGTTCAAAAATTTGAAAATGCTGCATAAAATAATAAAGCGTGCGATTTTGCTGCCAAATTTCTAACAAGACCAAGCCAAAGGCAATAATCAATAGACAGACTTGCATTACCAAAAATATCAGCCAATTCACAACCACCCCGAGAATTTGAGTCAGGTAAATTTTCCACGTAGAAAAAGGAATGAGCTGGTAGCGATTGCTATTGATTTGATTTTGCGTCAAGATGATGGTTTGCACCAGTAGCACTACGGCAAAAACCATGGCCCAAATCAGAACACTGAAGAAGAATTCTTCACCCCAATAGTGATTGCCAGAAAACAACATAAACACCACGGAAATCACCAAAAATAATGCATTGAATAAAATAATAGTACGCAACTTTTTAAATTGTTCTAGAAATACGGTTTGAAACAATGACCACCAGTTAGTCATCCAGTGTGTCCTCCTGTTCTTCATATAGACCTTCAAAATATTCTTCCACCGAACAGTGTTCTTGTTCCACAATTTCTTCGGTCGAACGATGTGTAAGTACTGTTTGGTCTTTAATGATTACTAATTCATCTAAAATCTGACTAATTTCTTCTAAATGATGACTGCTAATCAACACAGAAGCCGAATCATCTACCCAATTGAGCATGCCTTGAATAATTTTTTTTCGACTCATCACATCAATGCCACTAAATGGTTCATCTAATAAATAGAGTTGGGCCTTGCGCGCCAGCGTCAACGCAATCGTTAAACGTTCGCGATTACCTTTGGAGAGGTTACCTAATTTTTGTTTACCTTCCAAATTTAAAAAGTCAGCTAGTTGTTGGTAACGATCTACCACAAAGTCTGGATAAACACTTTGGTAAAACTGCATAATTTTATTAATTGGGGTTTGTGGGGCAAAACCTTGTAGTTCATCGGAATAGCTAACATGCGCTTTTCTTTGTACCACATTATCATCATCTTCGAACAAAATTCTTCCTTTATAATGTTTGGCTACACCAGCAATTAAACGAATTAACGTGGTTTTCCCAGCACCATTAGCCCCTGCTAAACCAATGAAGTGCCCCGTATCTAAAGTCAAATTCACATCATTTAAAATTAATTTATTGTTTTTCCGGTAAGTTAAATCTGCAATTTGTAATAGTTTAGTCGTCATTGTCATTCATCCTCTCACCCAAATATAATTTAATATAATAGAACATTTCTCCCTGATCTAAACCCATTTGCGACAATGCTTCATACATTTCACTCAGTGTTTGATCAATAATCTGATCCCGTAAATGGTCAATAATCTGCGGATTCTCCGTTACAAAATTACCTAATCCCCGCTTCGTAATTACTATCTGTTCTTGAATTAATTCGCCTAATGCTTTTTGAATAGTATTAATATTAACTTCTAAACTCACAGATAGTTCCCGAACAGATGGTAATTTATCACCCAGTCGGTATTTACCAGCGATAATTTGGCGATTGATTAGATCTTTAATTTGTAAATAGATCGGAATATTATCTTTAAATTTCATAATATCCTCCTTCACCTGTGTACCATTACAGTATAACACTAGCACGGCCAATTACAAGTTCCCCGCCAAAAAAGACGACTTCTCAAAATAAAACTTGCCTTTTGAACAATCGTCTCTTTGCATGCCAATTTTTATCAAATTATTCGTTGAATGACTAATGTTTTTTAATTAACGACTCATTTACCAGCTTTAGGCAAAGCTGGATTACTATCTTCATACTCGTATTGGCTAATATAACCATTTTGCATATAATTGCGTAAACGATCCACTTCCGGACCATGATCCGCATCTAATAATTGCGGAAAACCACCCCGAATAGTGTTATCATAGGCCGCTTGCGTATTTTCCTGCGGTGAAATAGCCTGAACTAAATCAAAGGCGCGCCCCGCAATTAAATCATTAAATTGCCATTGTTCTAAATCTTCAAACACAATTTTAATTTTGCCATGCGGTACTCCCTTTAAACATTGCGCACTTTTAACTTCATTTCGACTCCGTTCCTGTAAGGAATGAGGTTGCTTTAAATCATAGTAATAAACTTTCGTGCCCGCGGTAAATATCACCTGTTCCAACTCTCCGTCTTGATTCAGGGCAATACTGGTCATTTTTTCTGGAACCGCAGTTAAGGCCGGCAGCACCTTTTTCACTTTGATTTCTGGTAAATATTTACGAACAAATTGTTCATTATCGGCTAAATCCATACTCATTAACGCACCCTCCTTTTTTATTACCATGCTTCAAATACTAAATCACTTAATGTTTAGACATCACAAAGATTAAGCCCAAGACAGCGACTAAAATAATTACCCCGGCAAAGATCTTTTCGTATTTCGTAAAAATCGCAGCTTGAGGAGCATATTGCTTGCGCGCATACATAAAGACCGGAATTCCCAGCGCATAAATAATAAATGACAAAGTTGTATATTCAATCCCCGCAGCGTATCCCATAAAAATAGTTCCTAAAGCTCCTAAGAGACTGATGTAATGGGCTTTCGTGCGCGAAGAAGTTGTGGTTAAATGTTGTGGATTAAAGGTTTTTTCGCTGCTACTTTCTTTAAATAGATAGAGCATCGAAATTAAATACGGCGGTACAGTCATGGTGCCGACAATCGTTAGCATCGTATTAAACGCATTGCCCGCAAAATGCGTGCCAATAATAATAATCTGCATGACAATCGTGGAAACAACTACTGAAAAAGAAGGCACTTTATTTTTATTAATTTTGGCAAAAGCCCGTGGAAAAGTCTGATCTTGAGCAGCCGCCGCCGGCATTTGCGAGAGCAGTAAGGTCCAAGTTAACCAACTAGATAAGACCGCTAAAATGACCCCAAACGTGATAATCAAACGTCCCCAAGGTCCAACTACGAGATTCATTAATTCTCCGGAAGATGGCGAATGCATCACCGCAATTTGACCATAACTTTTTAAACCGAGGGGTAATAGTGAGGCCAACGCATATAACACTAAACAAATTAAAAAGCCATATTTGGTCGCCGTCCGAACATCTTTTTGACTACGAGCCTTATCAGACAAAACAACTGCTCCTTCAACCCCACCAAAGACCCATAAGGTCGTCATCATCGTATTTTTGACTTGTGAAGCTAAAGAACCAAGATTCTTATCTCCTAAACTAGCAATAGCATGATTAGCAAACATATTAGTCGTGAAAGTCTGCCAATTAAAGACGACAATCATCGTAATTAAGAAGATTGCAGTTGATAAGAGCATTACAACGGTACCAGTGATATCCACCCAACTAGCACCTTTAATTCCATTGAGAATTAATAAACTCATTCCCCACAGAATTAAACTATTTAAGATTAAGGACGGAATATTATTGCCATTGCCAAAAGTTCCCGGCCATAAAGTGTTTAACGTGGACATTAATAATACGGCATATGTTACGTTGGCAAAACACTCGCAAATCCAATAACCCCAACTAACAAAAAAGCCTGTAAAGCGACCAAAACCATCATCGGCATACTTATATAATCCTGTCGTAAACTGCGGCCTGATTTCTGACAAAGTCAAAAAAGAACGCACAATAAACCACATGATCACCCCGGTTAGAATCCAACCGAAGACTTGTCCCAACATCCCAGCTTTAATCGCCATATTTTGCGGCAAATCATAAATGCCACCGCCAACCATAGCGGATAAAACAAACGCAATGAGTCCTAAGACTCCGACTTTTTGCGTCGTCGAATTTTTTGTTGCTTGTTTTTTCTGGGCAGTCACAAGTAGTTCCCTCCTCCCCTTAATACTTAATCTGTTTAGTTTCTACAATGGATTCATAGCCCATTTGGTCTAGCCATTGCGGCAAAGTCAGTTGTTCCATAATTTCCATATCTTTATCTGGCGTTAGTAATGAGCCGTTAGGAATGGCATCAATTGGTAAGGAAAAATAAGGGGCCGCTGTGATAGCATTGCCAATTTGCCCCGGTTCCATCATCGTATGTGCAAAACCAATCCACGAACTAGCAAAAGATGTGTCAGCATCTTGACCACAGGCAGCAATTGATTTAGCAATGGCGCGGCGCCGTTGTGCCAAAAACTCATTCAGCTCAGCTTCACTAGGTGTATTCCAAACGCCAGCATCTTCGATATACATGCTAGAATTATGTTCTGGATCTTTCGCAAACGAAATTGCGATAGCGGACCAAACACCATAACCTTGTCCGGGTTTCATGGCTTGGTCAGCTTTGGGACGCGAAGCGGTCACTCCTTTGTTAGCACAAACAATAAAACTCCCCGGTGCTGGATAATGGCGACGTTCATCGCGGACGCCAAAATATTCAACTAAAGAATCTTGTAATGGTTTAGCGTCATAAATTGGTAATCGACTGCCATCCCACTGTTCCACACTGAATAATGGCTCTGCTTGATCAACCGTCGGATTGCGCAACAAGTCATATCCTAAGAAATGCCCCTGCGGCCCAGTAAAACTTGAGGCTGTTGTCATATTAATTTGTCCGATATAAGCGTTTTTGGTTTCTGCCCGATCATAGGAAACAATACCGTCTAAAACATCATCATCGGTTTTGTCACGCACACCAGCATCAACTTTGATTCCGGTGACGTAACCGTTCCCCAGATTTCCTGGTTCCATGTAGCCTCGTGAATACTTGGTATACGGACTAATTGCAATCCGATCAATCCCCATTTGGTTAAGTTTTAAATCTAATTCTGCCATTTGATAACCCCCATCAATGTTTCAAATTATGAAAATTAATTTCTAGGGCAATCATAAAAGGCTCTAATTTTTTTAGCAAGAAATAAGCTATATAAGTGCTATTATTTGACAATAAATAGCCACATGGTATTTTATAAGCAATAAGTATGCATTTTTTAGACTTGATTATCAAATTATTTAATAAGTAAATCAATGAAAAGCCATTACATTTTAGACCAAAAAATGCTCACCCAAGCAAAAGCTTGGATAAGCATTCCTGTTTTAAAATGAAATGGAACAAAATAACTAAGAAGTTGTGTACTAATTAAAAACTCCGTCAAGAAAAAATAATTTATTGGAATGTAGGAATTTGGATCGCATATTGTTCTTCCAGCAAAATTTTGGCTAACGCTGCTGGTTGAAAAGCGCCTAAATTTTCAGGTAAATTGCTTTGTTGAAAAGCATCAATTAACGGCTTTAACTGAAAGGAAACCCCAATTAAATTCTGTTCAATCAATTGCAAATTTCCCGAAGCCAACGCAAAATCACCATAAATTTTGATTTGCGTCAGCACGTCGTGCTGCACAGTAAACGCAAATTCAATTGTCCCCAAATTAGCAAAGTGGCGTGCATGAAAATGGGCTCCGGTTTGCTGTGAACCATAAATCCATTCCGGCGTACTGTATTTAGTAGCTGCCAATTTAGTTACCGCTTGCCAGTCTTCATCTGTCATGTGATAAGTTGGAAGTGCTGTTAAATCAGTCGTTTGAAATTCCATCTGTAAAAATAAGTCTTGAATTTGTTGTCGAGTAATATCTTGATATTTTGATTTCAAATAAGGCCGAATATTAGTAATTCGACGTTGAACTGAGGGAACGCCCTTGATCGCCACATGCTGTAAAGCTGCTTTAGCTTGAGCCATATCAACATCCAACATTAAGGTGCCACCACAAGAAAACCGTTGCTTAATTCTCGCAGAGGACAGGCTAGAACACTTTTGATCTGCCACCGTAAGATCAGTTCGACCATTCATAATTGCGGGTACGCCTAATTCATGCAAAACTTTCAGCATCGTTTGGGCATACAAATCAAACTGCTGATAATTAGTCCCCCGATCACTATCCACATAAAAATAAGTTAAGCTCCCAACGTCGCTATAGATCGCACCGCCACCAGAACTGCGCCGCGCTAAAGTAAATTGCTGGTTCTTTAAGTAACCCAAGTTGACTTCTGCGCAAACATTTTGATTAACTCCACAAGTGACCGCTGGTTGTGAAGAGTGTGTAAAGCCGATGAGTGTTTCATCACCAAACTTAGTTTGCGTTTCTAAGTATTCAATCACTGCTTGACTTAAATACGGATTCTGACAATCAACTCCTCTGCTAGCTAGATCAATATATAACACTGTTTTTTCCTCACTTTTTTGTAATCGCTAACATTTATTATTAGCACAAAGCTTCTAATTTTTCAATCAGACTGAGCTGATATTTATTAATAAATTATCAAAATTTTAATAAACATCTGCGAAAACAACACATTACCCTTTATTTTCAACAGCCGAGCGCGCATTATTCCGCAAGCGTGAACTATGGCAGCACGAAAGTTTCGAGCTGCTGGGAATAGACTTAACTACAACTTAGTGACAATTGATCCCAATTTGCTATGGCTTGTTCCAAATTTATGCAATAATCAAATCTTAAATTTACTTCAGAAGGTTTTTCTGGTCGTCAGTTACATAGTTAAATTTGATGGCTCTTAATATTGAAATGATGGTAAAAACTGCATCTCCAGATCAAAAAAATAATTATCAAAAATTATTAAAGATGCTTCATTACTGTGATAATTAGTCAACTACCGATATGGCTGCAGAACTTGGTACTCATTCACTAAATATCTTTGATAGCAATCGTTTTACAACCATCAAATAAATTAGTAAAAAAGCAATAAAAAATATTGCAATATTTTTGAAATAAATTGATTAAAGTAATATACCACAAAATGCCGCTTTTGTAGCACTTGTTTGTGAACTGTTCTTTTTTATGAATCCTAGGTTAATAATTACTCATGTAGCAAAATGAAAAGAAAATTATTACTTGAGGAGTGAACGATGAATGGTAAAAAACAAACTACTAAAGAACAATCACGTCAATGGTTATGGCAATCATTTCTTCGACTGTTGACTCAAAAGGATTATTCGCACATCACAGTCACAGAAATTGCCGCTAATGCTTCGTTGGATAGAGGGACATTTTACCGCGCTTTTGCTAATAAGGGGGATTTAATTGATTGGCATTGTCAACAAGATTTTTATGAATATTGTCAAGTGATTTTAGCAGAAGACCTAAAAAATTTGACTGCTGAACAATTTCTGGGTAATCTGTTCAATTTTTGGTGGGATAAACGCGCAACCATTAAAATTTTGATTCAGCAAAATTTAACTTACCATTTTTTAAAGATTTGGAATGATAAGTTTAGCGACATATACGATAATTTTAAACTACCAACTCATATACAAGGTACACAAGCAGAGATCCAATATTTACAAACTTTTACTTCGGGAGGATTTTACTTTGTCATTATTACTTGGCTGGCTAAAGAAAATCCAGAGCCACCTAGTTATCTGGCGCAGTGTTTTACACGTGCTTATAATCACATTTTAGAGAACTAACTTTTTGAAATTGAATAAAAGGTCAAAAAGCATCCCGTTTTTACTAAAAACTATCTAGAATTTCTGTTTTTTTTATGTAAGAACAACAACGGCTAATTTATTACTTTTAAATCACCATAACAAAAAAGGTAAAGAAAAAAATGAGTAAAAAATCTTTCTTTAATGTAGCATTAACATTAATTTCTTTAGTTATCAGTATTATCTTCGCCAATGGTTTTCAAAGTCAAACCATTTTAGCAACAGCTAAACAAGAACCATCAGCTGCTCTTGTTAAGCAAGTTGAAGGAATGAATTTACCTAATGAACAACTATTAAAAACGCCCGTTATGACAGTTAGTAATTTCACCTTGAATCCTCCACAAGCTACTGATATTGATGATGGCTTAACTTGGTCGGCACCGCAAAATAACTTGGAGATTGGTTATACTAATCCTATGGCTATTAACGGCAAAACAGTTAAAATGGGCTTTACTTTTGGTAGTTGGTCGGCAACTAAATTTTCCGGACAAATTACTTCAAATTCTAATATTTTTCTGCAAGATGGCTTAAATTCTAATGGTACACCAAATAACATTCAAGCCTTTAGTGGCGGTGCAACTAATGGACCTTCAACTAGTTTGGATTACGTTCTTTTTCAGGGGGGCGGGGCGAACTCATTAATGTATAAAGCATTACTTACGTATGGTCATCAACCGACTTATTTTGTATCTAAAGATAGTAGTGGTGCCGTACAAGCGGTTAAAGTCATGGGGTATTGTACTAATGGTGATTCTAACGATTCATTCGAATTTGAAGAGATTTTACGGCGTTCCCCCTACCGTAATGGGAATGTTTCTCAAGAATTATATGTAAAAAACATTTCTAGTTCACCACAGCTTTACCTTATTGGTGAACATGAGGATACACAATTAGAAAATGGTGCGTTGATTGGCAACTATGTTCCAGATCGAGTGCCAGTTTATGCCTTGGGAGATAATCGTGGTATGTATCTGGAATCACCTAATCATCGGTTAAATATTAATTTTGATCTTACAAATGGACCAGCGCATTGGATAGCTGAAGATTATAGTGATCAGTTTAGCTATAGCCCAACAGGTCTTAGTAATGCAGTTAATCGTGATAAAACTCCAGTTTTTAAGGGACCGAATTTTACAAATGTTACTGGACAAGAGGTTCATAATTATTCAGCAGGTACGATATTGTTACCGAAAATTAAAAACCGCAATAACGGTAAAATCGAATATCCTGATTCAGGTTATGCTGTATTATGGCCACAATTTACTTTACCAGTAGGACAAACGCAACATTATGCATTGGATATTGGGGTGGGTGCTAGCTCTTCTTCCAGCCCATGGCTAAAAGAAAATTGGCAAAATGAATCCCGATCAGATGGTAAAAATTATTCAGGAGATAAAATTAAGTTTACTGTTAATTTAGGAAATGATGGTAAAGATAGTGAGTATAAGACAACTAACTTATCCGATTTAGTACCTGCAGGAATAGACGTAGATAATAGCAGTTTTAAGTTAACTGATGCTAATGGTACAACTAAGTCTGTCACTTATAATGCTGCTAATCGTGGTTTGCAGTTAAGTAATGCTGATGCCATAGACTTAAAAGATAATCAAACTGCAACTTTAACATTTTTGGGAACTATTTCGAATTCTGCTAGTGGACCAGCTTTAACGACGACTCCTAAAGCAACAGCTATTGAACAAAAGTTAGATGGCAATCCTACTAAGGACTTTTCTGGACCACAGGTTAGTATCCCATTATCACATAAATTTCAAGCTGAGTTAACACAAGATGCCTCAGACCAAACTCACAAAGAATTACCAGCAAACCATTATATACCGGGGGATACGATTGATTTTCATATACACTACAAGATTAATGCTGATGTTACTGATAGTGTATCGGAACTTCACTTTATTCCTAGTGTTAGTGCAGGATTAACAGCCAGTGGCCATGTAGCAGCGACAATGGATAATTCTGAGACTAATGACTTAAAAGTAACTTATCAACAAACAGAAGGTTCTCCTTGGCCTTCTCAAGTTAACGTTACTAAAAGTGATGGAACTGCTTTTAAGGCAGGTGATCAAATAACGGTAACCATTACGGGAACCGCGGAAAAATCACCCGATGATCAGTCTGATGGTAAGTTAAGTCAGACAGTTGATGTGACTGGTACTTTAGACTCAGGTGAAGCAATTGCTTCAAACCCAAATACTTTAACAATCTTAAGTCAAAATCTGACCCGCTTAAGCGTACCGAAGAAGATTGATTTTGGAACACATTACAAAGGAGAAGCAACCGAATTCTTAAATCCAGAGTTAGATGCTAATTTGACAGTAGAAAGTGGAGTTAAATTAAATTCTAATTCTAGATTTTTGGTTCAAGCTCAGGGTAATGCGCAATTATCTGGTGGATTATTTTTGAAAGATCAAACCAATCAATGGCAGGATTTATCAACGCCAACATTGCTACCTGTGCCATCGCCATCGCTAGCTCCAACAACTGATGTTGATTATCAGTATATTTATGATTTTTCTGCCTTAATCCAGCCTAAAAAATGGAAATTAGTAGTACCGGTTAATGCTCAAAAACCAGGCCAGGCTAATCAAACTGTTACTTGGACCATCTCGAACTCATTATGAGTTAGTAAAATTGAGAAGTATTTAATTTTGAGCGGAACCATCACTTAATCCAAGGTTAATCCAATTAATCTGAGACCAAGTGGTTTGATTTCATCAGGTCTTCAAAGAATGTGTTCCTTGCTCACTTTCAAAAAATTAATAATATGTCTAAACTAGGCAAAATTTGCTATGATAGAAGTAATTACTTCAGAAAAGAGTGAGTTGCATGAAACAAGGAACACATATTCTAACCTTAGATAATGGTTACCATTTATGGACACGCACCGTAGGTCACGGTGATATTAAATTATTATGCTTACACGGTGGTCCCGGTGGTACCCATGAATATTGGGAAAACTTCGGTGATGAATTGGCCGATTTAGGTGTCGAAGTTACGATGTACGACCAATTAGGTTCATTTTATTCTGACCAACCAGATTACAGTGATCCCCAAATTGCCGAAAAATATTTAACGTATGATTATTATTTGGGTGAAGTTGAAGAAGTCCGTCAAAAATTAGGTCTTGATAATTTTTATTTAATCGGCCAATCTTGGGGTGGCTTGTTAGTTCAATTATATGCTGCCAAATATGGTCAACATTTAAAAGGCGCTATTATTTCTAGTATGGTGGACGAAATTGATGACTATGTTAAACATGTCAACCAATGCCGTTTAGATTGCCTCGGCCCTGATAAAGTAGCCTACATGGAGCAAATTGAACAAGCAAACAAACTGGATGACCCTACCTACCAAAGTTATGTTGACGTTTTGAACGCCGAATACGTTGATCGCAAACAACCTGAAGCCATCCGACATTTAGTATCAACCATGGCAACTGATGTTTACAACGTTTTCCAAGGCGACAATGAATTTGTTGTGACTGGTAAATTAAGTCAATGGCATTTTCGCGAACATTTGCACGAAATTCAAGTTCCAACCTTGCTGACTTTTGGTGAACACGAAACTATGCCGTTATCATCTGCAAAAATTATGCAGGAAAAAATTACACATGCTCGCTTAGTAACCACGCCTAACGGTGGTCATCATCATATGATCGACAACGCACCAGTGTACTTTGATCATTTGAAACAGTTTATTAAAGATGTGGAATCCGGTAATTTCAACGATTAAATAATCACTGCGACAAGCAGCGTTTAAAAGTTGAGTATAGCCTTAGATAAAGGACTTAAGTTTTGATTTTTAAACTTGAGTCCTTTATTGTAGCTAGACGCAGACTTCTGCTACTTGGAGCGCTAAATCAATTACTGTGACAAAGGGCGATTAAAAACTGAGCACTAACCTAGACCAAGACTAAAGTGTATTTTAGCTTTAGGACTTGGGCGTAGTTAGGCACAAGTTTTTGCCCTTTAGAGCGCCAAATAAATTACTGCGACAAAAAACGTTTTTAACCGAAAACTAACCTAGACTAAGGACTGAAGTTGAACTTTAACTTGAGTCCTTAGTTGTTGTTAGGCGAAATTTTTCAATAGTTAGCTGAATTTCGTAGTATAAAATTCAAGCTAAGTAATTATTTTATTCATTAAATTAAATAATGTCATCATTAAAACAACTCCGCCATTTTCTCATAAAACGAGTACAATAATTGACAGGAGGTAGTGAAATGAAATACACAGTTTATTTAATCCGTCACGGCCGCACCTGGTTTAACAACTACAATAAAATGCAAGGTTGGTCTGATAGCCCACTAACAACTGAAGGTACTGCTGTTGCCGAAAAAGCAGCTCAACAACTAAAAGATGTTCCGTTTGATCTTGCCATTTCTTCTGATGCACGACGAGCCATTGATACTTGTCGCATCATTATTTCTGAAAATGTTAATCATGAACAACTAGTTCCTCAAAAATCATCCCGCTTTCGGGAAGAATTTTATGGTTACTTTGAGGGGATGAATTCCGATGAAGCTTGGCATATGATTTTAACACCTCATGGTTATACCAGTTATAATGACGCTGCCCAAAAAGTGGGGTTGGACCAAACCAAAGACTGGATGAAAGTTGCGGATCCATTTCATGACGCTGAAGATTCCACGGAGTACTGGCAACGATTAGAGGCGGGATTTAATGATTTAGATCACCTCGCATTTGATGGCGCCAAAGTCTTACTAATCAGTCATGGCACCACCATTCGTTCTTTAGCTCAACGCTATAGTGATGGCTCTTTTGATGTTGATCGTGGACCGGCTAATGCTAGTTTAACGACTTTAGTGCGTGAAGATGGTCAAAATACCGTAACCAGCTATAACCAAAATCTCTTTACCGCAGACGAAGTTTAATTATCTAGTTGTCCCAAATTTATTATCTATTCAATCTTACCTGAGAGTTAGATTTCTAAGTTTCTACTTTAGAAATTTAACTCTTTTTATCTGCTTAAAATTTCACTTGACTCCTGTTCAAAATAAATTATAGTAAAATAGGATTAGTTAGTGAGTGTTTACTCATTGATTTTTGAGTAATTACTCAAAAATTATATTATCAGGAGGTAGCCCTATGGAAGATCGGGCTTTATACACGCTCTTTCCTGAAGCCCAGTTGTTTACCAATACGAAGTATAAATTATTTAAAAGTGCGATTGAATTATTTGCACAACAAGGCTTTAACAAAACGAGCACTCGCCAAATTGCTCAACAAGCACAAGTATCCGAAGCTTCGCTGTTCAAATATTTCACGAATAAGCGTGGAATTTTAACCGCGATTTTAAAGCCGATGGCGCAGCAAATTTTTCCCGATGTCATTCGCGAATTTTCTCAAACCGTTTTGCAGAAACACACGGCCAATCTTCAAGAACTCATTACTTTAATTGTTCATAATCGCATTGATTTTTACAAAAAAAATCCCGAGTTAACTAAAATTTATCTCAACGAACTCAGCACGAACCCCACTTTAAGCCAAGAGCTGCTACGTTCTTTTCCTAAAGAAGCTATTCAAGATTTTAATGCCGAAATTAATTATTTAAAGCAGCGGCAAACTATTGTCACTTGGCAAAATTCTGAAATTTTTCGCTTTATTATCACAACCTTGTTAGGTTATTTTGTCGAACATTATGTTTTGTTTCCCCAAAAAAAGTGGTCTCAAACCGTTGAGGTCAATCATTTAATCACTTTTATCACTGACGGTTTAACCGTCAATAACCACTAAGCATTTTTGATGTCAAGTATTTGGAGGTCCTAAAGATTAATATTTTATATTGTGGTGATGATAACATGTTTCATGGTATTTTATTATCCATGTTATCAATTGCTAAACATGAACCAACACCGTGTCATTTTTATATTATTACTGCTTCACTCTACAACAAAAAGCACCAGTTTCAAGCCTTGAGTACTGCACATGTAAACTTTTTGACGAAAGTTTTACATGACAAAAATCCGCAGCATACGCTAACCAAAATCGATTTAACCGACCTATTTAACCGTTATTCACCGTTGGCCAACTTGAATACCATGTTTACACCTTACAGTATGTTGCGACTATATCTTGACTTAGTTCCAGAAATTCCCGATCGTTTGCTTTATTTAGACGCTGATGTTATTTGTCACCATGCTTTTGATGATTTTTATGATCAAGATTTGCGTGATACCGAATTAGTGGGCGTTTTAGATTATTACGGTCGGTGGTTTTTCCATTACCAATGGCAGAAGTTTGATTATCTCAATTCTGGGATGTTACTACTTAATATGCAAAAAATTCGTCAGACCGGTCTCTTTGCCAAATGTCGCACTTATTGTCGCAAACATAAATTAATTATGCCGGATCAATCAGCCATCAACAAATTTGCGCGCACCAAACGCTTCGCCGCCACTAAATACAATGAACAACATGGCGTGAACGAAGCCACGGTCTTTCAACATTTTTCTACCAATTGGAAATTGTTACCAGTTATTCATGTAGTTAGTGTCAAACCCTGGGAAACTGACAAGGTTTTCCAATTAGATTTAACTGCGAATGACCAAGATATTTACTTAGAATATCTTGCTTTAATTAACTAGTGCTTGTTCAACGTGCCAAATTGTTCCTGAAAATAAGCTTGGTAAGGTGGATAATTTTGTAATAGCTCCTCATGCGTCCCAGAACTTTGAACTTGACCATTTTTAATAAAATAGATTTGATCAGCATGAATAATGGTATTGAGTCGATGAGCAATAATGAGTGTCGTGCGCCCGATCATTAATTGCTGCAGTGATTGTTGAATTAATTTTTCAGATTCTAAGTCTAAACTGGCAGTCGCCTCATCAAGTAATAGCAGTTTGGGATTGCGCAAAAACACCCGCGCAATCGCTAAACGTTGACGTTGGCCACCGGATAAATTCGTTCCTTGCTCTCCCACTGGCGTGGCCAATTTTTGGGGCATTTGTTGGACGAATTCGCGCGCATTGGCTAACGCCAATACTTGCCATAACTGTTCATCAGTATAATGTTTTGATAATCCATAAGTGAGATTATCCCGAATTGTGCCAGTAATGGCTACTGAATTTTGATCAACCAAACCCAATTGCTGACGCCAAGAAGTCAAGTTAACATGGTTTAAATCGACTTCACCAATTCTGACTTGACCGTGGGTGGGCTGGTAAAAACCTTCTAACAAGTTAAAAATTGTAGACTTGCCGCTACCTGAAGGTCCCACAAACGCCACTGTCGTCTGCGGCTTAATCGTGAACGCTACTTGGTCTAAAGCTTGCCGGCCATCCGGATAAGCGAATTGCACATTATCAAAAGTTATTTTTTGCCGTTGATAATCAATTTTTTGTCCACTGTGTGAATTTTCTGCTCCTTCATCTAACAATTCCCGAATTTTATCGGTGGAACCATCCACTTTGGCTAAATCCGTTAAGAATTGCCCTAGTGTCGTAAAGGGAACCATTAATTGAATCAGATACATCATAAAGGCCAACAACGTTCCCAAATCCAAAGTACCATTTTTGATCCGCACTTCACCATAAAGTAAAATGCTAAAGACCGTGGCTAACATAATAATGCCCGTGACAGGACCGACAATAGAATCATAAATGGCTTCTTTACGTCCAACCTGATACAATTGCTGTAATTGATTTTGACCGCTCTGATATTCTTGAATTTCGGCGTTATCAGCCTTAACTAAGGTAATGCCACTAATCATTTCGCTAACTTTACCACTAAATTGTGCTAACAAGCTTTGCCGTTGCCCCGCAATTTTGGTGGAACGGTGAAACACTGGTAATAAAATCAAAATCAATAACGGGACCGCAATAAACAAAATCAGCGTTAATTGCCAATCCATCGCTAGCATAAATAACAAAGCCCCGACTAACTGCAACAAAGAAGTTAACATTTTGGGTAAAGAATTAGCTAACAACTCTTTAACTTGGTTGGAGTCATTAATGACTCGTGACGCAATTTCGCCGGATTGTCTTTGATCAAAATAACCTACCGGTACCGTTAACAACTTATCCCACAATTTTAAGCGTAATTTCAAGACCACCTCTTCGCCAAAAAAGCCCAAAAAGCTGCCTGAAAAAGCCCCAATCAAAGTACTCAATAAAAACAGCCCACCGCCTAAGACCACTAAACCTACATCCACGTGTGCTAGAGATTTTTGTACCATTGCCACTAATTGTTTAGCAATCATGGGCACAATTAATTGGATCACAATCGAAACCGCCCCTAACACAATGCCAAGGAGTAATTGCCAATAGTGCGGTTTAATTTTATGTATTAAAGTCATCAAATTATGATAACTATCTCTTAATTTGTTACTATTGAAAAATGACATAATTTTACTCCTATGATTGCTAAATTAAAGAGTTCTATGTAATATTAACCGAACCAGCTAGCATAAGTAAAGCCATTATTTTACTAGGAAGGATGGACTATGACTCAGAAAACCATTTACTATGAGTCTTATCAAGACGATGTTGTTACTTCTAAAAACCAAGCGGCCAAATTACCAGCTAACCATCGTTGGATTCATCATAATTTATTTTACCGCTGTTTTTCACAATTATTTTATTATTTAGTAGTTGTTATTAGCATTATATACTGTTATGGTTGGTTACATTTAAGATTTCAAAATTTACATAAACTACGCCAAAACTCCAAGAAAGGTGGTGTTGTCTATTGTAATCATACTCAGCCTTTAGGGGATGTTTTCTTGCCTTTTTTAGCGGCTTTCCCCAAACGGCCTTATATTATCTGCTCCCAAGCCAATCTCGGATTGCCGATTATCGGTAAACTACTGACATTTGCCGGCGCGTTAATCATCCCTGATGGTAAAAAGCAATTTAATCAATTTAATCAAGCTATTAAATATCATTTAAACAAGCACCACCTCATCTTTATTTATCCGGAAGCCCATGTTTGGCCGTACTTTACTGAAATTCGGCCCTTTACCGCCACGAGCTTTCATTATCCCGCCGCTTGTAATAAACCCAGTTTTAGCTTAACCGTGACCTACCAATCAGCTAACTACTTCAAGCGGCCACAAATAATTGTTTATACTGATGGACCTTTTACGGTTGCTTCGCAACTTTTGCCCAAGCAAAAGCAATTCCAATTGTATCAACAAATTCGTCACACCATGATTACTCGCAGTCATCAGAGTAATTGTCAATACATTAATTACCAACAACGAAAGGACTTCGTCAAACAATGACAAATCTTAATCAAGAAATTCCCGTTTTCTTTTCTGTCGATGACAGATACGCACCTTATCTAGCTGTGGCTATGAATTCCTTAATTCAAAACAGCAATCCTGAAAGAAATTATCATATTATCGTTTTGTGTGATGACTTATCACTGACTAACCAACAAAAACTCCGTACCTTAGTCCAATCAAATATTCAGTTAGAATTTGTTTCCATCACTGAACAAATCAAAAAACAAATTACGGATACGAATAACAAGTTACGTGCCGATTATTTCACCTATACCATCTACTTCCGCTTATTTATTGCAGAATTATTTCCACAATTTGACAAAGCTATTTACTTGGATGCCGATACTGCTATCAATCATGATATTGCGGATTTATTTGATCTGCCATTAGGCGACAACTGGATCGGCGCGGCCGTTGATCGCTTCATCGTGGAAAATCCAGAAACTTTTAATTACGCTCAAGAGGCTATTGGCGTTGCTGGTGATAAATATATCAATTCGGGCGTTTTACTCATGGATTTACAGGCCTTACGCGATAATCATTTTGCTGATCATTTCTTTAACTTATTAAATCAATACCATTTTCGTAGCTTAGCTCCCGATCAAGATTATCTCAATGCTATCGCTAAGAATAAAATTATGTACCTAGATTCCACCTGGAACGTAATGGTAACTTTTCCTGAGGAGACACCAGCTGCTTTAATCCACTGGAACTTATTCAACAAACCTTGGTACTACCAAGATGCCCCCAGACAAGAATATTTTTGGAAATACGCCCAAACAACACCGTATTATGATCAATTACAACAACAACTGCATAGTGTGGATGCTCAAGCCATTCAAAAAGATGAAAAAAATGCTGACGAATTAATGAACTTAGCTGTGCAAATTGCTAAAACTTCTAATACTTTTCATGCTCGTGCCCAGCAAGGAGTGAAGATCGCCTTATGATGATTGATCATTTTATTGATATTGGTGATCGAAAACCGGTCATCGACAACATCAAGCATAACGTTCAACAGCACGCTTTAACTGCTAAAGTGGAAGTTAATGATCCCGTCATGAGCTTAGCTGACGAACAGGCAACCATTCACGAATTTGAACAACTGTTACCAACTTGGAAATATCGGCTGAATAATTCTACGGCCCGCCATATCATGAACTTAGCGGCAGCGACTTTAAAAAGCAATCTTCAAGTAACAAACCAACATAATTTAACCGGCTTACAATTGCCTGCGGTCATTACTTGCAATCATTTTAACCCCATCGACAGTTTATTGGTCCGCCAAGGATTGCATTTTAAGCGAATGGCCATTGTGATTGAGCCTACCAACTTGAAGATGCCCGGACTGTTAGGATATCTGATGAACTATACCGATACCATTCCTATCAGCCAAAGCTTCAATTATATGAAAAAAGATTTTCAACAGTTGGTCGCTCACAGTTTGCAACAAAAATTACCCTTATTGATTTTTCCCGAAAGTGAAATGTGGTTTAACTATCGTAAGCCGCGCACTTTCCAACGCGGTGCTTATTATTATGCGGCTAAAAATCATGTTCCTATTCTTTCCTGTTTTATTGCAATTTTTGACGCACCAACTGCCAAGGATCCACATGCTGTTAAGTATCAATTAATGATCCTCAAGCCGATTCATGCGGATCCTGATCTATCTATCAGTGATGCGTCTGAACAGATGCGACAAATTGATTACCAACAAAAGGTCGCTGCTTATGAGCAGGCCTATCAAAAACCATTTACGCCTGAGTTTGAGGACGCAGATATTGCGGGACATTACCTTTAAGTAAAGATATACAATTATAAAAGGCTTAGAACTAAAGCTTACGATCTCAATATTCAAACATTTTTTGAATATTGTTAGATCCTAATTGCTTAAGTTCCAAGCCTTTTTTGATTTACGGACATTAAACTTATTTGATCTAGTCTCCAAGTATCATCTAACTACGAATCAGCCACCAAGTCAAAAGTCGAAATTAATTGTTAATCCTTAGCTTTTAGATAGGTACTGGTCAAAGTCTTTGCTGTTAACCAGCCATGCGCTTATCAATATGATTACCTAATAATGATAAGCTGAAACAAACGATAAAATATAACACAGCTAATGCTGCAAACATGGGCAAAATATAGTTGGCATTTTGTCCATAAATTACTTGCGCATGTTGCATCATTTCAGGAACCACGATAATTGTGGCTAACGATGTATCTTTAATCAAAGAAACAAATTGACTAATCAGTGCCGGAATCATTTTTTTATACGCTTGCGGCAAAATAATATGCCACAAGGCTTGCAAAAAGCTCATTCCCACTGAGCGCGCGCCTTCCATTTGTCCCGTATCAACCGCATTCAAACCCGAACGAACAATTTCGGCAATCATCGTTGATTCGAAAACCGTCATCGCAATAATTGCTGCAACGATGGTATCGGGCTTTAACCCAAAATTAGGCAAACCAAAATAAGTGAAGAAAATAATCAACAAAAGCGGAATATTACGAATAATATCAATCACAAAACCAAAAATAGCCGAGACATATTTGATTTTAGAATAGCGAATAATCCCTAAAATGGAACCAAAGATAAAGCTTAATACCACCGAGATCACGGAAATATAAATTGTCACCCAAAGTCCCATTAACAAGAAACGCAGGTTCAACCACGAAAAAGCTTGAATCCAATTTTGCATTGATGGTCACCTCCTAAGCCAGTTTCTTTTCTAAATGTTGCATGTAATAACTCAATGGCAACGTAATTATTAAATACAAAACCCCCACAACCAAATAACTATTGATGGTATCAAAAGTCGTGGAAGCAATCGAATTAGCTTGATACATTAAATCAAAGCCCGCCACAAACGCCAAAACGGACGAATTCTTAACTAAGTTAATAAATTGATTACCTAAAGGAGGAATCACAATTTTGACAGCTTGCGGCAAAATAATATAACGCATTGCTTGCCAATAAGTCATCCCTACTGATAGGGCTCCTTCCATCTGGCCTGTCGAAACTGACTGAATACCCGAGCGAATGGTTTCGGCAATAAAAGCGGAAGTATATAACGTCAAGCCAATGGTCCCCGCGGTAAAACCGTTGATTTTTACAACGTACATCGGAATAACTAAATAAAAGAACATGGTAATTACTAATAACGGAATATTACGAAAAATTTCCACATAAGCCTTGCCAATTACCCGGGCAATTTTATTGGGCACCACTTCCATAATGGCAAACAATGTACCAATGATTAGGCTAAAAAACAAGGCCAAGATACTTGATAAAACGGTCCAACCAAAGCCGCTTAATAGTTGGTGGCCGTAATGTGTAAAAATATTAATCATTATCGATACAGCTCCTTATAATTAAACCCCGGCACATTACCAAACCATTTTTTGATTAAACGATTATACTCACCATCACGTTGCATTTCTGTCACCGCACGGTCCACGGCCTTCGTAAAGGACTTTTGGCCCTTGTTAACTGCCACCCCGTACGGTTCTTTAGTAAACGTGCCGCCCCGCACTTCAAAGCCGGGATTTTCGACAGCTAACCCGTACAAGATCCCATTATCGGTTGTTAATGCATCACCTTGGTGCGACTTTAAAGCATTCATTGCTTGGGCATAATCTTGCAATTCCACGACGCGAGCTTTCGGTGAAACTTTTTTGATATTATCAACTGAATTAGAACCGACTACGCCAATCACGGTTTTATGATTTAAGTCACGCGCATTTTTAATAGTAGAATTTTTGGGAACTAACAACGATTGACCAGCATCAAAATAAGAATGTGAGAAATCAATGGTTTTTTCACGTTCTGGTGTAATCGACATGGTTGCAATGACCGCGTCAACGTTACCATTTTTTAGTAATGGTACCCGGGACTGCGAGGTAACCGTGACAAATTTGGCATGACCATGAGTGCCTAAAATATGCTTCGTAATGTGCTTGGCCATATCAACGTCAAACCCTTTTTGTTGCCCGTCACGTACATCAATCAAACCAAATAATTTCACGTCACCTTTGACACCCCAAGTAATGGTATTCGACTGACGATCATTTTGTAAAACCGATTGACTGGACAGTTTTTGACCACAACCACTTAAGAATACAATACCTATTAATAAGGAGAACAACCAAAATTTCTTTTTCATCGCGGTTCCTCCTAATGTGTAATAATCTTACTCAAGAATTGTTGTGCCCGTTGCGTTTTCGGCTGCTTAAAGAATGACTCCGTATCATCATCTTCCACAATGCGCCCGGCGTCCATAAAAATAACGCGGTTAGCCACCTCTTTCGCAAAGCCCATTTCATGGGTCACGATTAGAGAAGTCATATCACTATCAGACGTAATTTTTTTAATAACTTGTAAAACATCATCAATCATTTCTGGATCTAGCGCCGAAGTTGGTTCATCAAATAATAACAGTTTCGGACGCATAGCTAAGGAGCGCGCAATCGCCACCCGCTGTTTTTGACCACCCGAGATTTGACTCGGCATATTTTGAGCTTTCGTTTCTAAACCAACCATTTCTAATAATTTCATGGCTTGTTTTTTGTTATCAGCTTCTGGAATATGGCTGACAATTCTCGGAGCCAACATAATATTTTCTAAAACTGTTTTGTTCGCGTATAAGTTGAAATGTTGAAAAACCATGCCAACATCGCGGCGTAAAATATTTAAATCAGTCTGGTCTGATGAAAGATCATGATTATTGACAATTAATTGTCCCTCTTGAATCGACTCCAGTCCATTCACCGTTCGCGCTAGCGTACTTTTTCCTGAGCCAGATGGACCGATTAAAACTACCGTCTCTCCCTGATCAATTTCCAAATTAATATCGTACAATGCATGAAACTGTCCGTAATACTTTTGGACATTATGAAATTCAATCATTGACATGTTATCGCCTCTTTCAAACTTGTTTCCTAATAGCTTCTGTCTAGAAACTATTTTTTCAATTATACTCTTCTAAGGACAAATTAAAAATAGTCTTTCTTATAATTAATTTTTCTTAATTTTATAATCCCGTCGCCGAAACCGCCAAGCTAACGTCAAAACTACTGCAAAACCTAAGGTGGCCAGTATTAAATCTAAGAAGAAAATTTGCTGAATATTTTGCGTCATGCGTCCCGTAACTAACGGAATCACCACTGCTGCCACAGCGCCCGCCGAGTTATAAAGTCCCGTGGCCCAACCTTTTTGTTGCGGCCAAACTTCTAATAATAATGTCAATCCTAACTGCATGACGCCACCAGCAGCACTAAAGCCGATTAAACCAGACATTAAAATGCAGACCGCCTGATTATTAAAAAAGCAGAGCAGACTTAAAGCAATAACTGATAATAATGTATAAACGAGCATCAAGCTAAGGGTTTTCGCGCCGTGTTGGGTCAACCAGACGGTCAGCAAAACGCACACCACCGATCCTAGACTGTAGTAACTAATTAATGCTTGAGCCTGTGACGTTGTTAAGTGAACCACTGTTTGCCCTAAGCGCGTTAACCACTGGCTTACTAAATAAAACGTTGCTTGGGCCAAAAAGCCATAACTAATTAATAAGCCAATATCAAAAGTCGTTGCTTTAACCGGCAACAAAGCAGTCTTTTTAGTTGTCGATGGTGATATTTGAGGCACTGATTGGCGCCAATTGATGGCCCATAAAACGAATCCATTACAAAACATTAAGCTTAAACATAAAAGAATGTTCCAACCAAACCATTGTTGATGCAAAGTCAACCAACTCACCAATAGCGGTAGCATAAATTGTCCCAAAGACATACTGGCTTTTAATAACACGTTAGCGCTACTGGCATGTTGTGGAAATAATTCCGTTAAACTCGGATACGTTCCGGCATCTAAACACGCATTTGCGACACCTGCCAAAAGAGCACTTAACTGAGCCATTAACAGCGTTGAACTGCTTAATAAGCCACAAAAAAAGCCCGCATAGCAAACCATTCCTAATAGAATGATTTTTTTTCTGCCCAAATGATCAGATAGTTGACCTGCTAATAATTGCGTCAGTAAGCGACCAACTCCAATATTGGCAATCACGGTAGCAATGCCTGCCAAGTCAGTCTGCCAATACTGCATCAGACTAGTAGCATTTTGGGCAATCATAATGGCACCCATCCCGTGAATAACATAATTTAAATAGAGGCTGCTCGCCAAGATTTTACGTTGAACTTTCATAAAATGGTTCTCCAAAAGAAATTATTTTTTCTGGTACAAAAAAGGTTGGAACAATAATATTAACATTTCCCACCTTAGGCAACATTATTTACTATTATTGTGCTCCAACCACTAAATTGCGTCTACTGATTCATTTGAACTTGGATATTGTTTCCATTCTGTAAAAACTAATCCGAACTATTTTTCTTCAATACAATGACTTTATATAAACCAACTGTTACTAAATAATACAACGCATATAACAAAATAAAAATAATCATTGGCCACCACAAGTGTTGGTAGGGATTACGTAACAGCGGTTTGAATAAGCGCAACCCAAATAACAAGTTAATAATGCCTAAGCCAGCCGGAATACCAAAGAGGACGGCCAATTCTTGTTGAATCGAAGTTGTTAATAACTTTTTTCGAGTACCAATTTTTTGTAATATGACATACCGTTGGCGATCTTGATTAGCTCCTGATAAGACTTTAAACATCAAGCAACTGGCTAGCATTGCTAAAAAGGCAAAGCCTAAGAAAAAGCCCATAAACTCTAAGCCACTGTACATTTCGTTAATCATTTGGTAAGTCAAAAATTTCGGCATCGCTCCTTGATCCTTTAACATTGGAAACCGGCTTTGTTGCGCAGCGACTAATTTCCCAATGACTTTGGTATTTTGATAAAAATCACTAGTCTTCACCAAAATTAATTGATTAGTAGGCTGATTAATTTGATCAAAGTCACTTTGATCTACCCAACGTAAAGATTTTTCTAAGCCCTGTGGGATTAATAAGTGTTGTAAATGATTCCCCACTTCTGATTCTGGACGTTGCATTTGCTTAGCCGATGGGGTTAGCGTGGTCACTTTTTGGTTATTTGTTAATAAATATTTAAACGGTTGTCGTTGTAATTGTTGTCGGACCAAATAGACCTGTCCCGCCTGAATTTTATATTGATAACGCGTTTGTTGGGGCTGTTTTAATTGGTGCAATAATTGCTGTTCATGATGTGTCGGATTATTGACCGTAACATCGTAATACTCGGCATGATCAGTGACAGTCCGCACATTTTGTTGAAAGCTCATTCCCACACTCAAAGCTCCCAACGCCAACGAAAAGAGCAATGACACAATCGTTAAAATTTTTGTATAATCAGCAATTCGAAAATTCAATTGTCCTAACGTAAATTCGTGCAAGCCCTGCAAAGCCCACCGGCTTTTTCGCAAATGGTTTAATAAAATTCGAAACAAAGTATTGATAATCAGATAAGTTCCGAAACTAACCGCAATTAAAGATACCGCCAACGCTAGAATAGCCAGTTGACTAACTAACCCCATCATCCAATAACCAATGCCTAAACAAACTAGTCCCAAGATTAGCCTAATTACCTGTCCCACTGAAATAGCATTCAACCGTGGATTAATTCGCGGACTTGCTGGCTTTACCAGTTGTAAAATTGGTGTATGACTAATCTTCCAACTGTTTTGGCAAGCCGCTAATAAAAAGATTAAGCCCAACACAATGATCGTTGATAATAAAGCTGGACCATAGAAAATGTGAAATCCAGTTAATGAGGTGTGAAGTTGGTGTGCCAAGGCTTGAGCAACTAATTTTGTCAAGCCTAAGCCAACCAGCATACCACTAAGCAAACTAAACAAGCCAATCAACATCGTTTCCAGAATGACTAGTTGACGAATAGTCTTCGGTCTGGCTCCGAGCATCAAAAACATTCCGTAATCTTTTTGGCGCATACTCATCAAAAAGTTATTAGCATATAAAACATAGACGAGTGTAATCACTACTAATAAGACAGTTCCTAATTGAAAGACAATTGGCGTCACGGCAATTGGGGAATTAGTTTTTAAAAACTTTTGATTCAAAGCCAGCGCTTGAAACATATAAAAAATGGCGGCCGAGATTAATAACCCCGAAAATAATACCGCGTAATCTTTCAATCGATGTTTAATTCCACTTAAAGCTAATTTATGAAGCATAATTCCTCCCTACTGCGACAAAGGCTGTTCAGAAACTGAGCACTAACCTAGACTAAGACTAAAGTTGGTTTAGGCTTTAGTTCTTAGGCGTAGTTAGGCACAAGTTTCTTGCCTTTGGAGCGCTAGATCAAATACTGCGATAAGTGCCGCGTAAAAGAAACGGACTAACACTTAGGCTGCTTTGTACTTAAAGATTGTGTGTCGTTAAATAACCTTGAGAGCAGCTCAATTCCTATTGAAAATTTTTATTTTCAATCTTATTCCACAAAAGTACCCAAATTATTTAATATTTGCTGATAAAATTCCGTCCGTGTGGCTTGCTGCCGCTTTAATTCCAAACCAATTTGGCCATCGCGAATAAATAAAATGCGATGGCAAAAACTGGCTGAAAATGGATCATGTGTCACCATTAAAATAGAAGTTTGATCCGTTTGATTGATTTTAGTCAGTGTATCTAGTAAAGCTCGCGCACTTTTGGAATCTAAAGCACCAGTGGGTTCATCACCTAAAATCAAGGCTGGATCATTAATTAAGGCCCGAGCCGCCGAAACGCGTTGTTTTTGCCCACCCGATAATTGATTAGGATAATGTTTTAAATACTGTTTCAGGCCTAACTTTTGCGCAACTAGCTGTACTTTTTGTTGAATCAGTCGCGGTTTAACTTTTTGTAAGGATAAAGGCAAGGCGATATTTTCAAAAGCCGTTAAATTATCTAATAAATTAAAGTCTTGGAAAATAAAGCCAATTTGCCGCGCTCGAAAATCAGCTAATTGATTCCCCTTTAACTGCGTAATGTCCTGACCATTAATTGTCACCGTACCACTGGTTGGTCGATCTAACGTCGACATCGTATTTAATAACGTCGTCTTACCCGAACCAGAAGCACCCATAATCCCCACAAATTCACCCGCATCTACTTGCAAATTAATATCTTTTAAAACTGGAGTGGCGACTGTATTTTTCTGACCATAAACTTTTTGAATATTTTTTAATTCTACAACTGGTGTCATAATATCCTCCACAGCAATATTTTTTATTATGTTATATTATATGGTAAATAGCATTGTACAATAAATTATATATTTGCGTCAAACCTTTTTTGGCGTATACTATTTACGTTTTTGATTAATTGGAGGAGGACGATCATGTTTGAAGATTTAGACCCTGATCGTAAAAAGTTTATTAGCTGGCCCGTAGTCGCTTTAATGGATTTTGTGACAGTCATCGGCTTTGATGATATTATTTATAACTTTCAAAACCAAGGCTTAGCCGTGGTGACTACTTGGATTTTAATGTTATTTGTTTTTGTCGTCCCTTACGAGATGATTGTGGGACATCTAGGATCCGTCTTTAGCCATGATGGTGGCGGCATGACTTCTTGGGTTCGTCATACTAGTGGCGATCTCTGGGGTTATATCTGTGCCTGGACTTATTGGGTCTCAGGTTTGCCTTATATCGTAGATGTTGCTAACTCAATGGTTGTTTCATTTGGCTGGTTGATTTTTGGTAACAACTCACTATCTAACAAAATGAGTAATGCCATGTTTGCTTTATTAACTGCCGTTATCTTTACCATCTTTATTTTCTTGGAACACCGCTTTAAAAATTCCCTGCAGTTCTTCAGTATTATTGGTGGGGGCGCGATGTTTATTATGACGGTTTTATATGTCATCATGACCTTTGTCTATTTAGGACACGGTGGTGCACCACATACCCAACCATTTACTTGGAAGTCCTTTTTACCGCATGTCGATATGAAATACTTAGGATCATTTGCGTTAATTATTTTTGCTATGAACGGGAGTGAATTTGCGGCTCCTTATGTAACCGAAATGAAAAACGGCAAAAAAGACTTTCCTAAAGCCATGTGGATGTTAGCGATTATGACCGGCTTCTTAACCGTGCTGGGTTCATTTTCACTGGGAATTTTCTTCAATGCCCATCACTTACCGAATGATCTAAAAATGAACGGTTCTTATTATGCTTTTCAAAAAATGGGCGCTGAATTTGGCTTAGGTAAGTTCTTCTTATACGCCTTTGCAATTACCCAAGCCATTTATATGATGGCCCAATTGGCTGTGTTATTAGATGCGGGCACGCGCATGTTCTTATCCGATACGGCGAAAAAATATTTACCAAAGAGCTTAACTAAATTAGATAGTCGGGGCTTACCGATTAACGGCTATTGGTTAACGACTGGCATCTGTACTTTTATAATGGTCGCCAGCGCTACCTTGCCGAATATGAACTCTATTTTTAATCAACTCTTAAATCTGAACGGTATTGTTTCTCCATATACTACATGTTTTCTCTTTTCTTCATTTATATTAGTGCGCCTGCACGATAAAAAGTATCCTTCCGATTTTGTCTTTATTAAAAATAATAAATTAGCTGTTGCGGTAGGGATCTGGTGTTTTGCCATCACCTTTGGTTTTGCGACACTCGGCATTTGGCCCGTTGATGAAAAACCGGGTACTGCCACGTTCTATCAGGTTTTAGCTTTAAATATTATTGAGCCCTTGGTCATGCTAGTAATCGGTGCCATTTTACCAATGATTGCCCGCCATCAACAAAAAAAGGCTTTGGAATAATTTTTACTATTAAAAAAAAGACTGACTAACATCAGTCTTTTTTTAGTTATAACTAGTAGAACTTCAATATACACCATGAGCTATCTTAGCTAAAATAGATAATATTAAGATTAGTATTTGAAATCATCAGCCCACTTTCTTAAATTACAGGAGGTCTATTATGCAGCAACTAATACCCGTTATTCTGATCGGTGTCAGCCAATTTCAAAGTGATTTTTCCAGTTCGATGGCCGAATTAAAGCAATTAACTTTAGCGGCCAACTTAAAACCGCAAGCTCAACTGACCCAAAATATGGCCCAAATTAATCATCAAACTTACTTTGGTCAAGGAAAAATTCAAGAACTTATTCAATTAGCTCACCGCAAAGCTATTCAGTTAATCATTGTTAATGATGAACTCACCCCAGCTCAGTTACGCAATCTGGAAAAATTGACGCAGTTAAATTTTTTAGACCGAACGGAACTAATTCTCCAAATTTTTAATCAACGAGCTCATAGCCGCCAAGCCCAACTCCAGGTAAAAATTGCCCAGCTGCAATACCAATTGCCGCGCATTCACCCGTCTGGCAACCCGTTAGATCAACAACGTGGTGGTGGTTTAGCTAACCGTGGCACCGGTGAAAGCCAATTAGAATTAAACCGCCGGACCATTCAACAGCAAATCGCCCAACTAAAACATGAACTACAACATCTGCACACCGCACTACAAGTTCAAAGCCAGCGCCAACAACAATCGCGCCTGCCTAAAGTGGCACTGGTAGGTTATACCAATGCTGGTAAATCAACCACTTTAAATGCCATCTTAGATTATGTTCAACAACAAACGGCTAAACAGGTTTTAGTCAAAGACCAATTATTTGCCACGTTAGATACAGCCGTGCGGGAAATTAAATTACCGCGCCAAACTAATTTTTTATTATCCGACACCGTCGGCTTTGTCAGTAAACTGCCCCACAACTTAATTGAAGCTTTTAAATCAACCTTAGCCCAAGCTCAAGATGCCGACTTATTGGTACAGGTCATTGATGCCGCTGATGTTCACCATGAACAAATGGTCCAAATTACAGAGCAAACCTTACAAGCCATTGGCATCAACCAAAAGCCCATGATCTACGCATATAACAAGCTAGATCTAGTCACAACGAAGACCAACGCCGTAACTATGAATCGCAATACTATTCGTTATAGCGCTCAAAATCCGGCCGATATTGAGCAATTGTTACAATTGATTGAACAATTTTTGACGGCGCAGTACCAAACTATTGCCGTGCTGATTCCCTACACTAACGGCAAAATAGATAATTATATCCAAACACAGCTCACCATTATCGATAAATACTTCACCACAACCGGGACTTACTACCAACTCAAAGTCGCGCCCGCAGCAAAAAAGCTTCTCCAAAAATTCAGATTACCTAGTGCCCAAAAGCCGGCTCCTCTGAGTTAATTTTTACGCTTTGAACTAAAATCGCACATTACTCAAATAATCAAATTGCTCTGCTGCACTCCCTCAGCTATTGGCAAATTAATTCTTATTGCCCGCTTCCACTTCAAAATCTTTAATTTTTTTAATAGTAATTCGCTATGTAAACAGTGTTTTTTTGATATTCATTAATCTATCATCATTTTATATAATTTATTTTTAATATAACTATTTACTTTTAGATTATTAGTCGGTACACTTTGAATAATCTTTTAGTAAGGAAGTGATGTTGATGAAGTTTAATAAAATGCTTTTAGTAAGTAGCACTTGTTTATTAGCCGGTAGTTTATTAGCTGGTTGTCATTCTCAGAATCAGTCCCAAACTAGTTCCCATAGTACAGTTAAATTTATGGCTAAAGATGTCATTGCCACGATGGATCCCTCTTTAAATACCGATGTGATTGGTTCCCAAAACCAAGGTAATACGATGGAAGGATTATATCGCTATCATGGCAAGCAATTAGAACCCGCCATGGCCACGAAAATTGTGACCCCGACCAATAACGGTTTAACCTATACTTTTCCTTTAAGGAAAAATGCCAAATGGTCCAATGGTCAACCCGTAACTGCCCAAGATTTTGTCTATGCCTGGCAAAGAACGGTCAATCCCAAAACCAAATCCCAATATGCTTATGCTTTTGAGAATATTGTCAACGCCAAGGACATTTCCGCGGGCAAAAAAGCCGTAACCACCATGGGCGTGAAAGCTTTAAATAGTCATACATTACAAGTTCAACTGAATCAACCGGTTCCTTATTTTAGTCAATTAATGACGACCCATGCTTTTTTACCTCAAAATCAAAAAAACAATGCCAAATGGGGCAAAAAATATGGCACCAGCTCCAAAACGTTAGTGTTTAACGGGCCATATAAATTAGTCAATTGGAGTAGTCCCGATACTACTTGGACTGAAGTGAAAAATAATCAATATTGGAATGCTTCCGCTGTTAAAGTTAAAAAATTACAATACCAAGTGGTCAAAGATCCCTCAACCGCGTTAAATCTTTACCAATCCAAGAAATTAGACGATGTGGTTTTAGGTGGCGACACAGCCAAGCAAATGCGTAAAGATAAAGCCTATAATATTGTGAAATTAAACGCGACTTTCTATATCCAAACTAATCAAAGAAAAGACCCGCTGTTTAAAAATGCCAAAATTCGCCAAGCCTTATCTTTGAGTCTGGATCGCCCCCAGCTCACTAAACAAATTTTAGGTGATGGTAGTTTTCCGGTTTCGTCAGTCACTCCTAAGCAAATGGCCTATAACCCCAACAATAAACAGCAAGATTTTGTGCAAGCTACTAATAAATCGGGACAAAAATATACCACGTACAATCCGACTTTAGCAAAAAAATTATGGCGTCAAGGTTTAGCTGAAAGTGGTCAAACTAATAAAAAATTCACTTGGACCTTGTTAGGTGATGATACTGATGGTTCCAAAAAGCAAGGCGAGTTCTTACAAAACCAATTAGAAAAATTGCCGGGCGTCAAAATTAATTTGAATAACGTTCCCTTCAAAAGTCGCTTAAGCAAAACCGATGCAGGTGATTTTGATTTAGTTGTAACTGGTTGGAGTGCTGATTATCCCGATCCAATTAATTTCTTAACACTGTTCACTAGCGATGCCAGCAACAATGATGGTCACTGGAACAATAGTAGCTATGACAATCTCGTCAATAAGAGTTTAACCACTGATTCCAACAACGCCACCAAACGTTGGCAGGATATGGTCCAAGCTCAAGATATTTTAAATGAACAACAGGCTGTCTTACCGTTGTACCAAAAAGGTGAAGCTCACTTGACGAGCTCACGTTTAAAGGATGTGCAATACGACCCGGCTGGTAAATGTGATGTGTTAACTTTAAAGATTAAATAACTACTGAACTATTTTCTCATGACATTTAAATGTTTATTAGTAAGTTTATTCGACTTATTAATAAGCATTTTTTTGATTGAAGCTAGATTAGTTGGCCTATGAGCAATTTTTAAGATTACCCGTTTACTTTTAATCTTAAACATTGTAAACTTAACTAAATGCTTATGAATGAGGAGAGGTTTTTATGAAGTTAAAA
Source organism: Bombilactobacillus sp. ESL1197 (assembly GCF_058107145.1). NCBI lineage: Bacteria > Bacillati > Bacillota > Bacilli > Lactobacillales > Lactobacillaceae > Bombilactobacillus > Bombilactobacillus sp. ESL1197. Next base: position 482,106 of record NZ_JBYLTY010000001.1, on the reverse strand, counting down.
CAAGTGTTAGTTGCTAGCACAACAGCACTCGTTAGTATCGGTGTTTTAGCTGGTTGTGGCTCTTCCAAATCAGCTGCACCTTCTGATACTGTACGAATTATGCGTAAAGATGTGATCGCCACCATGGATTCTTCCATGAATACTGACGTCATTGGTGCCCAAGCACTAACTGATACAATGGATGGTTTATATCGCTACCATGGTAAAGATGTTAAACCAGCGATTGCTACTAAGGTAGTTAAGCCAACTAACAATGGTCTAACCTATACTTTCCCATTACGTAAAAATGTTAAATGGTCCAATGGTGATCCTGTAACTGCCAACGATTTTGTCTATGCTTGGCAAAGAACAGTTAACCCTAAGACTAAGTCGCAATATGCTTATATCTATGAAGGTATTGCCAACGCCAAAGCTATTACTGATGGCAAAAAGCCGGTTAATTCCTTGGGCGTTAAAGCTTTAGACAAGCATACCTTGCAAGTTAATTTAGAAAAACCAATTCCTTATTTTAATGAATTAATGACTTCATCAACTTTCTTCCCACAGGATAAAAAGGTTGTTAATAAATGGGGTAAGAAATACGGTACTAGTTCTAAAACGCTAGTCTTTAACGGACCTTATACTTTGAAGAAATGGAACGGTCCAGACAATACTTGGAATGAAGTTAAGAATCCGAACTATTGGGATGCTAAACGCGTTAAGGTTAAAAAGCTGCAATACCAAGTAGTTAAAGATCCTTCCACTGCGTTAAACTTATACCAATCGAATAAACTTGACGATGTGACCTTAACTGGCGATACTGCTAAGCAAATGAAGAATTCTAAGGGCTTTAATGTTAAGAAAATGAATGCTACTTTCTACATGCAGATGAACCAAAAGAAAGATCCCGTCTTTAAGAACCAAAAAATTCGGCAAGCTTTAGCAATGTCGATTGATCGTAAGCAACTAACTAACAAAATTTTAGGCGACGGTAGTGTGCCACTATTATCCACTACTCCTTCGGATATGTCTTATGATCCCGCTAATAAATCACAAGACTTTGTCAGTGAAACCAAACAAAGTGCCAAAACTGCTGAATACAATCCTACCAAAGCTAAACAGCTCTGGAAGCAAGGTTTAGCCGAAACTGGCAATACTGGTAAGAAGTTCAACTTGACTTTATTAGGTGATGATACTGATTCTGCCAAAAAACAAGGTGAGTTCTTACAGAATGCCTTTGAAAAACTACCTGGTGTTAAAGTTACCCTGAATAACGTGCCATTTAAGAGTCGTTTAACTCGTTCTACGAATGGTGACTTCGATTTAGTCGTAACTGCTTGGAATGCCGATTATCCTGATCCATCGAACTTCTTAACCCTCTTTAACACTGGCGCAAGTAACAACAATGGTAATTGGAGTAATAGTCAGTACGATAACTTAGTCAATAAGAGCTTAACTGACGATGCCAATAATGCCACTGCACGGTGGAATGACATGAAACAAGCTCAGGATATTCTGAACAAAGAACAAGGAATTATCCCACTATATCAAACTGGTGAAGCCCATATGACCCGCTCAAATGTGCAAAACTTGAATTATGGTCCATCAGGTAACTACGATACAGCTTCACTTCGTGTTCATAAAAAATAGCAATTATTAATTCATGAAAACGGAGTTACAGGTAACGCTGGAACTCTGTTTTTGTTTTATATCAAAGGAGTTGGTGACATTGACCAAATATATACTCAAGCGTCTTGGTTACATGCTTTTAACACTATTTATTGTTGCTAGTGTGACCTTCTTCATGATGAAATTGATGCCTGGGACGCCCTTTTCGAATCAGGATAAACTCTCGGCAGCACAATTAAAAATCATGAACGAACAATACGGTTTAAATAAACCCATTTGGCAACAATATTTAATTTATATTGTTAACTTATTACACGGTGATTTTGGAACCTCGTTCCAATTTAATAATCAACCCGTACTCTCTTTAATCATGACCCGCTTAAAGCCTTCCATGTTGATTGGAGCACAAGCCATGATTATTGGTTCACTCCTTGGTATTTTATTGGGGGCCATTGCTGCGATTAACAAAAATAACTGGATTGATAGTTTAGCTACTTTTGTTTCCATTGTGGGCATTTCGATTCCAAGTTTCGTCTTAGGTGTTTTGTTACAGTTCTTCATTGCCTTTAAATGGCATCTATTGCCCATCGCGTTGTGGAACGGTTGGCAGTCTAGTATCTTACCGTCTCTAGCATTAGCCGTTTCGCCGTTGGCCCAAACCGCGCGCTTTATGCGGACGGAAATGGTTGATGTCTTAAATAGTGATTATATTGAATTATCCAAAGCTAAGGGGAATACCCGCTGGCAAACCGTGGTTAAACACACCCTGCGGAATTCTTTAATTCCAGTTATCACAATTTTAGGACCGTTAACTGCTAATATCTTAACTGGTTCTTTGGTGGTTGAAAACATCTTCTCCATTCCTGGTATTGGGGAACAATTCGTCAAGTCAATCATGACCAACGATTATCCCACGATCATGGGCTTAACAATTTTTTACTCCATCATGTTCATGGTAATGTTATTAATTACTGATATTTTATATAGTATTATCGATCCACGTATTCGCTTAACTAATAGTAAGGGGGCTAACTAATGGCTGATCTCAAAATCACAGCTGATAGTTTTGAAAAACTCAGTAGTGACCAAACTCAAAATCAGGAAAAAATTAGCGCACCTTCATTAACTTTTTTCCAAGATGCCGTGCGGCGTTTAAGAAAGGATAAAGTCGCGGTCGTTTCGTTTATTGTTTTAGTCTTAATTGCGGTCGTAGCTTTTTGTGCCCCGATTCTTTCACCCAGAGACCCGAACGCGCAAAATCCCGATTACGCCAATTTACCTCCCCGTATTGCCAATACCAATATTCCAGGTTTTCGTGGAGAAATTAAGAATGCTGCTGGCATTAAAACTAATCCTTATGAAACCAATAATGTGCCGAAGAATCGGACTTACATTCTAGGGACTGATTATCTTGGACGTGATTTATTCTCACGAATCCTTTATGGAACGCGTTTATCACTAATTATTGCGGTAGTTGCCACCTTGGTCGACTTATTAATTGGTCTACCTTACGGGATTATTTCCGGTTGGAAAGGTGGGACGGTGGACTTAGTTCTGCAACGCATTATCGAAATTATTTCTTCCGTGCCTAACTTAATCATTGTTATCTTGCTGTTATTAGTCTTAAAACCGGGACTTTCTTCGATTATCATCGCGATTGCCTTTAGTAGTTGGGTCACGATGGCGCGACTCATTCGAGCGCAAACTTTACAGTTAAAAGAAGAAGAATATATTTTGGCTTCGTTAACTTTGGGTGAATCACCCTTCAAAATTGCGATGAAGCATTTAATTCCTAATTTATCTTCAACAATCATTATTCAAACGATGTTTTCCATTCCCAATGCCATCTTCTTTGAAGCTTTCCTCAGTTTCATCGGAATTGGGATTCCCGCTCCAAACGCTTCATTAGGTACCTTATTATCTGATGGTCAAAAAGCTTTCCGGTTCTTACCATATCAAATGTGGTACCCCGCTTTAGTCCTTTGTATTTTAATGATTGCCTTTAATTTATTTGCTGATGGCTTACGCGACGCGTTTGATCCAAAATCAGAATAAGGAGGTTGACATAATGGCGAATAATATTCTAGAAGTTAAACATTTACAAATTGATTTTAAAACTTTTGCCGGTACTGTGAAGGCTATTCGAGATGTCAGCTTTACTTTACGTAAGGGTGAAACGCTCGCCATCGTTGGTGAATCCGGTTCCGGTAAGTCCGTTACTACCAGAAGTATCATGGGCTTGTTAGCTTCTAACGCCCAAATTACCAATGGGGAAATTTTATATAAAGGTAACGACTTACTCAAAGAATCAGAAAAACAAATGGATCATCACCGTGGGAATGACATTTCAATGATTTTCCAAGATCCGATGACTTCGTTAGATCCAACAATGCCGATTGGTAAACAAGTAGCAGAACCACTGCGAATTCACGGCAAAATTTCCAAAGAAAAGGCGCTCAAACGTGCTCAAGAAGTTCTTGAATTAGTCGGTATTCCGAATGCGAAAGAACGGATGAAAGATTATCCCCACCAATTTTCTGGTGGCCAACGGCAAAGAATTGTGATTGCTATTGCCATTGTCAATTACCCTGAAATCTTAATTGCTGACGAACCGACCACGGCTTTAGATGTTACCGTGCAAGCCCAAATTATTGATTTAATGCGCGAACTACAAGAAAAACTTGAAACTTCAATTATTTTTATTACGCATGACTTAGGTGTGGTGGCCGGTATTGCCGATCGCGTGGCTGTGATGTATGCTGGCAAAATTATTGAATATGGCACAGTTGATGAAATCTTTTATCAACCAAAACACCCTTATACTTGGGGGCTATTAAGTTCAATGCCTACGTTAGATACTAAAGGCACTAAGCTATCATCCATTCCGGGCACGCCACCAGACTTATTGGATCCACCCAAAGGCGACGCTTTTGCCCCCCGGAATCCGTATGCTATGAAAATTGATGTGGAAGCTCAACCACCATTCTTTAAAGTCAGCGATACACATTATGCGGCTACGTGGTTATTGCACCCCGATGCACCGAAAGTTGAGCCCCCTGCTGCTATTGTCAAACGCGCACAGGAATATGATCATTTACTCCACAATGGTCAAATAACTGATCCCATTGAGGGAGGAACCAATTAATGAGTGACAAGAAAAAGATCGTTCAAGTTCAACATTTAAAACAGTATTTTAGTCCTGGTAAGCCTAATGAAGTCCGGGCGGTTGACGATATTAGTTTTGACATTTATGAAGGTGAAACCTTCGGCTTAGTCGGTGAATCTGGTTCGGGTAAAAGTACTACCGGTCGCAGTATTATCCGCTTATACAATCCAACTGCCGGCAAAATTTTGTTTGACGGTCAAGATGTAAGTCAAATCAAAAATCATAGTGCTGAAATGTTAAATTTTCGGCGGGAAATGCAAATGATTTTCCAAGATCCATATGCTTCCTTAGACCCGCGGATGAAAGTAAAAGATATTATTGCTGAAGGTTTAGACATTCACCACCTCGTTAAAAATGACCAAGAACGTGATCAACGTGTTAACGATTTGCTCAAAATCGTAGGTTTAAATCCTGATCATGCAACTCGTTACCCGCATGAATTCTCGGGTGGGCAACGCCAGCGGATCGGCATTGCGCGCGCTTTGGCTGTTGATCCTCAGTTTATTATTGCTGACGAACCAATTTCTGCGTTGGATGTTTCCATTCAAGCACAGGTAGTTAACTTAATGAAAGACATTCAAAATCGCAGTAATTTAACTTACCTCTTCATTGCCCACGATTTATCAATGGTTAAATATATTAGTGACCGCATTGCCGTAATGCATCAAGGCAAGTTAATGGAAATGGGTGATGCTGAAGAAGTTTATAATCACCCATTGCATCCTTATACTAAGAGCTTACTGTCCGCGGTGCCTACGCCAGATCCCGAATTAGAGCGGCAGCGCACCCGAATTGCTTATGATGCTTCCATTGAAGATAGTAATCCGGATCACCAACGTAAATTACGCGAGATCACTCCTGGACATTCTGTTTTTTGTACTGAAGAAGAAATTACTCACTATCAACAATTAGCTGCACAACAACAAGCATAAAAGCTGCTACCACAGCAAATAAGCCATGAACTCAATTAGTTCATGGCTTATTTTGATGGAATAACAACCATCAATGTTTTGGCGACAGCAGATTGAAGCAACAGCAAGCGATGATTAAAACAACAATACATAAAGCAAACAGCCAGTGGTAACTTAACTGGCCAATAATGACCGCACCAAAAATGGGACCCAATGCTTTACCGGCGGCTGTAAACATTTGCACGCGCCCTTGAAAATAGCCACTCATGGCCGTAGGCGTTTTGGCAGCTACCCAACTTGAGATACCGGGATATAACAGAATTTCGCCTAAAGTTAAAATCCCCATCGCAATAAAATAGCCCACATACTGGCGATTACTCAATAAGAAAACAAATGAACCAATAAAAAGCACTAAGCCAACATTTAATCGCGCCCTTAAATGCTGCATCAAAAACTTGTCAAAATGCGTAATAAATGGTTGGCAGATCACAATCACAATTGCGTTAAAAGTCCAGAGTAAACTATAATCTTTGACTTGATAACCTTGACCAACCATAAAAGTGGATAGATTACTTTGCCATTGTGTATAGACTAGCCATGCACACAAAACCGTAATTAACGCGCCCACAATTTTACCGAAGTAGCCTTGCTGACATTGTTGTACGACTTTAGTACCAGCAGTTTGTGTAGCAGGAGTAATTTGAATCCGATAAAAACAAAAAACCACTATTAAAAAGATAATCTGAATCAAAACTGCGGTCAAAAAAACTGTCGCAATACCCAATGGTAAGATATAGCCCACAATGGCCGTACCAATCACAATGCCAAGATTTAACATGAAATAAGTGGCATTAAATACGTAACTAGACGCCCGCTTGGTGACATGCGTCGCCAAGGAATTTTCACAAGTGGCGGAAATTCCATTCGCAAAACCAGACAGTGTAATTAAAATTGCGTAACTGGGCCAACCATGCCAAAGAACCAAACATCCTAAAGCCACAATATTGAGACTGACACCTAACAAAATCGTATAGTATGGATCCCAATGATCAAATAAATGGCCTCCTAACACATTACCTGCCATCGTGGCAACTTGGTTAATACATAAGACCACCGCAGCTGTAACCAAACTTTGATGTAGAGTTTCATGCATATAAATAGTGTTCAAAGGCCAAATAAAACTCATGGCGATACTCGTGATTAGCGTCCCCAATAATAGCCACTTTAAATCAATGGTTTGCGTTCGTTTCATAACTTACTCCTATTTATAAAGTTGGTTGTTGCTGTAATAACTGTTGATGTTCCGGTAATAATTGTACTCCCAAACCAATTTTTTGTGGCACCTGTAACTGGCCCTGATTAAACAATAAACTCGTCGTATAATCATGCTCATAATAGCGACTGTTGGCCGATAAATCACCCGGAAAATTAAAATTGGCTAAGCTAGCGAGTGCTAAATTAGCGGCCCGACCAATCCCACCTTCTAACATACCGCCACACCACATTAGAAATTTTCGTTGCGTTTGCGCTGGAATTAACTGCAAAACTGGGGTAATGCCCCCCATCACTGCTAATTTAACACTAACGATTTGACATTGTTGCAGTGCCACGGAGGTCAAAGCACTGCGAACATCCTCAATCGGTTCATCAAAACACAGCGGTGTTTGCATTTGTTGTTGTAGGTCAGCACTTTGTTGGAATTCACTGGGTGCAAACGGATCTTCAATAAAGGTTAATTTTAATTGATCGATTTCATGCGCTAAGCTTTTTGTCCACCGCAAACTGCCATTAGCGTCCAACGTTAAATTAAAATCGGGCATGCTTTGGCGTAATTGTTGAATACGCTGTAAATCTTGATTACCATTGACCTTGATTTTAATTCGGGTATAACCAGCTTGGAGTGCCTTATTCACAGCAGTGCGCGTTGCCGCTAAATCCTGCAAGCCGACACTAATGCCTACCGGTACTTGTTTTTTATATGGTAAGCCACTAATATCCGCCAAGACCGCGGCCAAACTTTGGTGCCGTCTTTGTGCAAATAAGTCCCACATTGCCATATCTAGAGCGGCTTTCGCAAAGTTATTAGCTTTGACTGCTTGTAACTTATGCCACATTTGCTTAGGATCACTAAATTCTTGGTTCTTAATTAACGGCCATAAAAATTGCTGTAAAACACTTACGGCCATGGCTTGGGTTTGTGCGGTATAAAATGGGGTTTGAAAAGCCTCAATTTCCCCATAACCCCAATTGCCTTGTTCATCAGCTAATGCCACTAAGGTGACGGGGCGTTTTTGCATGGTTTCATGTGCGGAAACAAACGGTCTCTTTAATGTTAAAGTTAATGGTAATAATTTTAACTGTTTAAGTTGCATCGGCTAAACTCCGTAAAATCATTCGGTAAATCTTAGGCTGCTCTAAATGCACATTATGTCCGGCCTGTGCCACTACGTAACGTTGAACTCGTGGTAGTTGTTGCGCCATTTGTTGCGTTATTTTCCGAAACTTTGCATCTTGCGCTCCAGTAATCAACGTTACTGGTAAGGATAATTGAACTAATTGGGGCCAAAAATTCGGCATTGACCCCGTTCCCATCCCTAATAAACTGGCTGCTAAAGCTTTGGGATCTTGAGTTAAACGTTGTTGTCGAATCTGAGCTTGTAATTGGGCTGGCAACTGCCGTTGGGAAGCAAACAATGGTAGTTGCTCCCACTGGTTAACAAATTCGACTAACGGTCGCGTTTGTAATTGATGCGCTAACAGAGCATCATGCGCCCGCCGGGCTGTTTGTTGGTCAACAGTTCTTAGTCCTGCGGTACTACTTTCTAAAATCAAATTTAACAACCGTTTGGGATAAGCGAAAGCATACCCCAACGCCAAGCGGCCACCCATTGAATAACCTACAAGATTAATTGGTTGATAACCCAGTAATTGCTGCAATAGTTGCTCTAAAACTTGCACTTGTTGTTCCATGGCATAAGTGGAGGCAGTGTAAACTTTGGAAGTTTGCCCATGACCTAATAAATCAATATACCAACTCGTCCCCGGCAATTGTGCTCCAATACGCGCAAAATCGGCACCACTTCCCATAAAACCGTGCAAAAATACCCAATGAGGCGTTGCTTGCCCCGTTTTAGTAACATAAAAAGTTTGCTGTGCTATTTTAATTTTCATGCAAGTCTTGCTCCCAAAAAGTAGCCACGGCCGCTTTAATTTGACCATCAATTTGTGTCAATAACGGACGCTTAGTCGTAACTTCAATAATGGTCAAACCCGTCTGCTCTTGTGCCAGCAATTGTGCCAATTCGCTTTGCTTGTGTGCGCGATAATATTGACCACCAAATAACTGCGCTACATCGGCAATTTGATAATTTAAAGGAGTGCCAAAAACTTTTTCAAATTGTGTGGGCTCTTGCGCTTGTGGCAAAAAGGAAAAAATGCCGCCCCCCTGATTATTTTGCACAATGATTGTTAGTTGTAGTTTTTCTTGGCGCGCCATCATTAAGCCGGTTAGGTCATGGAAAAAGGCCAAATCACCAATGTATAAGTATGAATTTTTTGCCCGCTGACTAGCCATCCCTAACGCGGTCGAATTGATTCCATCAATTCCGTTCGCACCTCGATTAGCTAACACTAACTGCGGCTTGGTAGGAGCAAAATAATCATCAATTTCCCGAATTGGCATGGAATTGCTGACAAACAAAGCGGAATCCGCTGGGAGATTCTGCCCTAAGGTCCAAGCAATTTGCGGTTCCGTTAATGTTGCTGATGAAGTAACTGCTTGCGTTATAACTTGACGCAGTCGGCGATCAAGTTGTTGCCATTGAGCCAACCAAGTATTTGAACTGGGTGGTAATTGTAAAGCGGGCAACAATTGCTGTGGCGCTAAGGCGATCGCGATGGTCGTATTTAACGTATGATCTAATTGGGCGCGATTAGCATCTAAATAAACTACCGGAATGGTCGTTTTTGCCAGCCAATCACTTAAGGCGGCAGAAACCGGTGTTGCTCCCAAGCGAAGAATTACCTCTGGCTTTAGGTCAGCAGGCCAAGAATTCGCTTGTTGAAACAACCAATCGCCAGTAGTTAAGACCGCTTCCTGTCCTCGCAAGCAACTCAAAGGATCCGCAATAATCGGCCAATTCATCGTGTGCGCAAATTCCAGGACACTAGCAGTAGCTTGTTGCGTCCCCACCTGAGGGCCCGCAAGAATGAGGCCTTTTTTATTGCGTAACAAATCCTGAACTTGCTGAATTAATTGTGGACTGGCTACTTGGCCCTGCCATTGTTGGGCTACTGACGGCTGGGCAGTTGGTAATTCTTGTGCGGTCGCGGGCAACAAGGGCTTGCGCAACGGTAAGTTAAGATGTACAGGACCTTGGGGTGTTTGTAAAGCTAATTGCACAGCTTTTTGGGCAATATAACTAAAATATTTTTGGGCTTGGGCAGGTAAAGTTGCTTGAGGCGTTGGTAGTTGGTAAAAGGCCTTGACTTGTTGACCGTAAAGGCGTTCTTGGGTCAGCGTCTGCGGCGCACCAACTTGTTGCAATTCTGGAGGCCGATCGGTCGTCAAAATTAATAAGGGGATATTGCTGGCCTGGGCTTCACAAATTGCTGGATAATAATTAGCCGCAGCCGTGCCTGAAGTACAGACTAATAACACCGTCTGTTTTTTAGTTTTAGCAATGCCCAACGCCAGAAAAGCCGCCGAACGTTCATCAACATCTACGTGTAACGTTAACCGTTTTAAATCTGCAAGTTTACCTAATAAAATCGCCACCGGCGTCGAACGTGAACCCGGTGATAAAACAACTTCGGTAATCCCGTTGGACAAAAAAGTTTCTAAAAATGGTGTTAATTGTTGTGTTAAATAATTTTCACCAATGGTCATTGTGATTACTTCCTTCGATAATTTTACGAATTAATCCGCGTTTACTTTTGTAAAGCTTGATATAGTGATTGTAATTTCAGTCCCGTCTCTTTTTGCTCTGAAGCAGCCTGGGAATCGGCTACAATCCCCGCTCCAGCAAAGAAAGCCAATTGCTGATCTTTGATTAAAGCGCTCCGAATACCAACCGCAAATTCGCCAGTTTGTTGAGCGGATAAATAACCAATGGGGGCACCAAATAAACCGCGAGCATGGGGTTCCAACTGCCTGATTAATTCTACCGCTAATTGTTGGGGCATCCCGCCCAAGGCGGGAGTTGGATGCAATTGTGCAATAATCGACCACGGTTGAACTAGGCCGCGACCTGTAATCGGGGTATACAAATGTTGCAAATTAGCAGTAGTTAAGATTTCTGGCGTCGCTGGTGCTTGCACCGTCAGTTGCGCTTGCTGTAAAACTCGTTTAATCCCTTGAACTACTATATCATGCTCTTGGCGGTTTTTGGCATCATGTAATAATTCGTGGGCCAATTGTGTTGCCTTTTGTTGATCAACATCATTGGCAATCGTACCAGCCACTGCACCGGTTTGTACCATCTGCGCTTGGAAACTAGCTAACCGCTCCGGCGTAATACTAATAAAACTAGCTCCCGGCACACTTAATAAAATATGATATCCTGATTGCTTTTGACTCAAATAAAGCCAAACTGCTACCCAGTTGGTAGCCGCACATTGAGCCGTAGCCTGTCGTGCTAAAACTACCTTTTGTAATTGTGTTTGCTTAATTTGTGCTACTGCTGTTGCTACGGCAGTTGACCATTGATCCACTGCCTGTTCTTGATAATTAACTAGCTGTACCGCCTGGGGTGCCAAATTCGGTAACTGCAAAATGGTATTAATAATTTCGTTTAACTTGGCTTCATCTGTGGAAATTACTGTTAACTGCCATTGTTGAGCTGTTTGAAAAAAACTGACTTCTGGGATGAAGGCAATTCCGTTTTGTAAAGCGCCCCAAGTTGAGTTCCGAGGATCTTTTGGATCAAACAAAAAACTACCAACTAATTTAACATCTTCCCAACTACTAGAAGGTGTTAACTGTAACGTCGTTTGAGCTTCTTGTAATAAATTTTGTGCTGCGACCATAGTAATCGGTTGGGCACTCTTAGCCTGCAAAACGCTACCAGCCGTGAATAATTGTTGCGTGCGCGGCGGATTTTCCCACAAAAAAATTTGGGTCTGCTGCGCCAACCACTGCAAAATTTGGGAACGTTGAATTTCAGGCGGTAAAACTGTTGTATATACTTTTAATTGTGTCATGGATTGCTTCTCTTTTCTATCATAAAATACTGCGACAAAAACTGATTAAAAGTTGAGGATTAACCTAACCTAAAAGCTTAAGTCGGTCTTTGACTTGAGTTTTTAGGTGTAGTTAACCGCAAACTTTTGATTTTTGGAGCGCTAATAAACACACTGCGACAAGTGTCGCTTAAAAGCCGCGGACTAACCTAGAATAAACCATTAAGTTGCGGTTTTTAACTTGATTATTTATTCGTAGTTAGACACAGGCTTTTGACACTTGGAGCGCTAGATCAATACTGCGACCAGCAGCGCTTAGAAGTTGAGTATAGCCTAGATAAAGGACTTAAGTTTTGGTTTGTAAACTTGAGGACTTTAGCGTAGCTAGACGCAAACTTCTGATGCTGGGAGCGCTAATTAACACACTGCGACAAAGGCTGTTCAGAAACTGAGCACTAACCTAGACTACGACTAAAGTTGGTTTAGGCTTTAGTTCTTAGGCGTAGTTAGGCACAAGTTTCTTGCCTTTGGAGCGCTGGATCAATATTACGACAAAGGCTAAGAACTAATAAACACACTGCACTTCATATCGCTTAACGACCAAATATTTTTACACAATAAAAAAACCAGCTACAATTGCCGCTGGTTAACTTAATTATTTATTGAATTGGTTTTAGTTAATTGCCCGCACACCAAATGATGGATAGAAGTAACCAGAAATTGTGGAAACTTGAACACCTTGACCAGGTTGTGGAGCATGAATGTATTGATTATTACCAATGTATAAACCAACATGATAAGAATTACCTTGTGAACCCCAGAAAACTAAGTCACCAGGTTGTAAATTATTCACAGAAACCTTCGGACCAGCACTTTCTTGCGCCACTGTGTAACCACCAATATCGACACCCAAAGCTTGTTTAAAGACATAATACATTAAGCCAGAGCAATCAAAGGAATTTGGTCCTTTAGCACCCCAAACGTAAGGCTTACCGCCTTGGATTTGTGCCATGTTAATTACTTTTTGAACTTTCGCATTCCGGGCTTCTGTCATGTCTGTAACATCATTAGCCGGAATCCAATCATTTTGACCTAAGTTATACCATTGACCATCAGCACTAATTTGTGTCACAGCCCAAGAAGATCCGTTCGAAACATATTGTCCAGTTAAAGTGCCAGCATTATTTGGTTGGCTCCGCAAACCGACTTGATCATTGCTAGTAACAGTCACGCCATCACCAACATTAGCAGCTTGTGCGTCTTGATTATGATTTAAAAATGTAGAAGTAGAAATACCAATAACACCTGCAGCAATTAAACTAAGAAAATGTTTTTTAGAAATCATGAAAATTGTTCGCCTCCGAGAATAAGTAACAAGTTATTTTTACGAGAATTGATTTGAATTTAATTTGGAAATAACTTAACAATCAAAATAGTACACTTCTTACATTGCAATCATGTTACAAACAAACAAACAAACCGTTACAAATCCCGAATTTTATGACATCTTTGTAATCAATTGATCAATGGTCTGCTTTAATTGGGGCCAAGCATCATTGGTCAAAACCAGTGCTGTACCTTTTAAAGCCTTCGGCAGTTGCAAGTCACGCGCAAATTCTTGACTGGTTAACCGCTGGTGAATCGCTGCCGTTTGATCTCCACGCTGCAACAGCCGTTGCTGTAAAACTTGCCGATCAGCAGTTATAAACCAAATGACTACTTGCTGGGGATAAGCTTTTAAATACGTTAAAGCACCTTTAGTGTCTAAAACGATACTAACTATCTCAGCTTTCGCAAAAGCCCGCTGTAAGCCCTGGCGCGAAGAGCCATATTGATGGTGAGCATATGTAACTTGTTCTAGATAATCATTTAAGAGAAAACTCTGGGGCGTCTCAAAATAGTAATCCACCCCATTTTGCTCGTTAACGCGTTGCGGACGCGTCGTATGCGTTACAACACTCGGAATTTGGTATGCTTGCGTCAAATAATGACTGACGGTCGTCTTCCCTACACCGCTCGCACCGGTAATAACAATAATCTTTTTCATTAATTTACTCCTTTTAAATTGTTCAATTAAAGAACCCAGGCCAAAAGTAAGCCTTATTTTTATCGTTCCAACTTCCAATTAACGACCGGATAATCCTTCTTTGGCAACTATCTGTGGTAAGATAGTACTTAAGAATTCTACCGACCAGGAATTCTGGTAGCTCTAACTTTTTAAGCTACTGTTGCTTGATAGTGCTCAACCTTTGGCGTACAGCCTTTCTAATAATTTTACCAAAATGGGAAAAACACCAAGCTTGGCGCACTATCAATGGTCTTCGCTTAAACTCAAAACCAACTCCACGTTTAATTAGTCCAGGAGGAACTACACATGAAAATTGCCAATATTAAAGTCGGCGACAAATTACAAGGTTCAGTCGAAGAAGATTTAGAAAAGCCCTTCGTTGGCACAGTTGAAAAGATCTATACCAATGCCGTTTTATTAGACATTGAAGACTTTGATCCACAAGATAGTGATAACGTCGTTGAACTGAACCATAAAATTGTGATTAATGCTCAAAATTTGAAAAAGCTGCCCAAAAAAGCAGCTAAATAAATAACCATAAGAAAAGTTCCTCAATTTGACTCATAAATAGTCATTGAGGAACTTTTTTAATCCAATGTTTTAACAAAAGTGGTTCCAGGAATACGAATCAATGCATAATCCGTCGCGACATTACCGGCATGAACGCCTAAGCCGTTGCGCCAGTTATTCTTATAATGAGCCACCATCATCATCACATATGCTTGCTGATATTTTTGATCATAGCGTTTCGTATTTGGCCACGGATAGTTCTTCGCGTTTAAACTAGCTGATTGATTACCATCTAAAACTGAGGCATTATTGCCCGGAATACTGTACTTAGCTCCTTGGACCCAATAATTATAATACTTAACCGTTTTTTTATTGTCTGCTGACTTAACTTCTACATAATAACCTTGACCATTCTTGGTCTGCATCACTAGAGGTTTAACCGTATAGCTCAATTGAACGCGCTGTGTATCTTTCACATCAACTTTATCTAAAAAAGTCATATAAAACATAAAGCCCACTAACACAAAAGCGCCAATAAACTCACAAAAATCCCAGCAGACATTGCCTAATGAGTGGTGCTTGCGGTGCACGACAATCATTTTTAAATGACGGCGTCGAATATCAAAGATAATCACCGCTACCAAACAAAAAACAATTAACCACGCGCCAACCCCTAATAAATTCCAGTTTAATTGCATCCTGCTTTCTCCAAACTCCAGATAAATTTAATTAGATTTATTATAGCTCACTTTCACACTGACTGCACTGTCCAAGTCTAGTGAAAACCTTCCGACCTACGTAACTGTCATCAGCGTAATTGAAAAAAACTTAATAAAAAAATTACTTGACTTATGCAGCGAACAAATGTTTTTTATTTTTTTCTTACCCAAAATCCAAGCCTGGCAACCACACTATCATGTGGTTCGATTTCGAATCAAACACAATATATTGTATTTTGACTAGTAGGGTTTTATAATTGGGCTCAGTTATTCCGATCAAAAGTTCCGCAGCAACAACTGGTTAACTAATGCCAGTACAACTCAACTGTGAAACTTTTAATCGAAAATTGATCGGTGCGCACTACCGTGATTTTTTCATCATTAAGGAGGTTTTTTCATGAATCAATCAGTAAAGATTTTTACCAAAGATGGCTGTATACAATGTAAAATGACCAAACGTTTTTTGAATGATCACCAAATTCAATTTGAAGAACATAACATTAATCAACAACCTCAGGCCTTAACTTACCTCAAACAGCAAGGATTTCAAAGCGTCCCCGTCGTGGTCACGGATAGTCAGCCCCCGATCATTGGTTTTTGCCCGAGCGAATTGAAAGCACTGGTGCAATAATGCAAATTGCTTACTATACAATTACTGGTCAAACCCGCCGTTTTATTCAAAAAGTTAAGCTACCTGCTTACGAGATTAGTGATGCTAATCCTTATCACGCCATGAACGGTCCGTACTTGTTAGCTGTGCCCGCTTATGACGACAATATGATGGATGCAGTCATTGACTTTTTAGGTTTTCAAAATAACGCCCAACAATTAGTCGGTGTCGTCGGCAGTGGTAATCGCAACTTCAATGAACTCTACATTCATACTGCCAAAGATATCGCTGCTGGCTTAGGTGTCCCCGTTGTTTTCGATTATGAATTTAACGGCACCGCGGCCGATGTTAAAAATTTCAGGAAAGTAGTGGAGCAACTTGAGTCTAAACAACATTGATATCGCTAAAGTTAATTACTTTAAGCTAAATAACGAATTAAATATTCCGGTTAACGGACAGATCCCTTTAGATCGTGACCAAGCCGCACTCCAGGCTTTCTGGCAAGAAAATGTTCAACCTAATCTGAAAATGGAACCCGATATATTAAGCCAGTTACAAAAGTTAGTGCAAGCTGATTATTTAGAAGCAGCTTTTTTAAAGCAGTACTCGCCAGCTTTTATTAAAGAACTTTACCAATATTTGCTGCAACAGCATTTTCAGTTTAAATCCTTTATGGCTGCTTACAAATTTTACAATCAGTATGCGTTAAAAACCAACGATGGTGCCTACTATCTAGAAAATTATGAACTCCGGGTGTTAAATAATGCTTTATATTTTGCAGACGGTGATGAGCAACTCGCACACCAATTAGCTGATGAAATGATTCATCAACGTTATCAGCCCGCCACGCCTTCGTTTTTAAATGCGGGTAAAAAGCGCCGTGGCGAGTTTGTTTCGTGCTTTTTAATCCAAATAACTGACGACATGAATTCCATCGGTCGTAACATCAACAGTGCATTACAATTGTCGCGCATTGGCGGCGGTGTGGGTATTACCTTGTCTAATTTGCGAGAAGCTGGCGCCCCTATCAAAGGGGTCGAAGGTGTTTCGAGCGGTGTTTTACCCGTGATGAAATTATTGGAAGATAGTTTTAGTTACAGTAATCAATTAGGGCAGCGTCAAGGAGCAGGAGCTGTTTATCTCAACGTTTTTCATCCCGATATTTTAGACTTTTTGTCTGCTAAAAAAGAAAATGCAGACGAAAAAATCCGTGTCAAAACCCTCTCCTTAGGCATTATTGTCCCTGATAAATTTTATGAATTAGTGCGCCAAGACGCGCCAATGTATTTATTCAGTCCTTACAGTGTGGAACGTGAATACCACCAGCCCTTTTCTTACGTTGACATTACTCAAGAGTATGACAAGTTAGTGGCTAATCCCAAAATCAAAAAATATCAGATTAGAGCACGTGATTTAGAGCTAGAAATTAGTAAATTACAACAAGAATCTGGCTATCCTTATATTCTAAATATTGATACCGCCAATCGCCAAAATCCGGTAGCGGGCAAAATTATTATGAGTAACCTGTGCTCCGAAATTCAACAAGTCCAAACACCATCTTTATTAAATGACAAACAAGACTACGTGCAATTAGGTCAAGATGTCAGTTGTAATCTTGGTTCGACGAATATTCCCCAATTAATGACTAGTCCAGACTTTGGTCAATCCGTGCGCGTCATGACCCGTGCTTTGACTTTTGTCTCCGATCATTCACGAATTGACGCCGTACCGTCGATTAAACACGGTAACGAGTTGAACCACGCCATCGGCTTAGGGGCGATGGGGTTGCATACTTTCTTAGCAACTCACCAGATTGAGTATGGCTCACCACAAGCCCTCGAATTTACCAGCGTTTATTTTATGCTCTTAAATTATTGGACTTTGGTCGAAAGCAATCAGATTGCCCGTGAACGACACAGTATGTTTCACGATTTTGCCAAATCCAAGTACGCTGACGGTTCTTATTTTGCGAAATATACGCAGCGCTCCTTTGCACCGCAAGATCCCCAGGTGCAAGCTTTATTTAAAGATATTTTTATTCCTACTCAAAAAGACTGGCAATTATTACAACATAAAGTCCAAGCGACTGGTTTGTACAATGCCTACCGCTTAGCCGTGGCTCCTACGGGTTCAATTTCTTATATTGATGATACTAGTGCCAGTTTGCAACCAATTACCTGGTTAGTGGAAGAACGCCAAGAAAAAAAGAACGGCAAATTATATTTCCCAGCACCACATCTGACTAACGATACTATTCCTTACTATCGTTCTGCCTATGATACCGATATGCGCAAAGTCATCGACACCTACGCCGCTGCGCAAGAGCATGTCGATCAAGGCTTAAGTCTCACTTTGTTTATTCGTTCCAGCATTCCGGAAGGTATGTACGAATGGAAAACGCCCGCTGAGGAGAATAAACAAACCACCAGAGATTTAACTATTTTGCGTAATTATGCCTATTACAAAGGGATTAAATCACTTTATTACGTGCGTACCTTTACCGATGATAACTCAGAAATTGGCGTAAATGAATGTGAAAGCTGTTCAATCTAACAAGTTGTGACAAGAAGCGTTTAACAGTTGCGGATAATCTGTCAAATTAAGTACTATGCTGAGATTCTCTGGAACTATTATTCTAAGAAGGGATTTATTATGGCGAAAACATATTATCAAGCAATTAATTGGAACCAAATTGAAGACCAAGTTGATAAGGCCACTTGGGAAAAATTAACCGAACAATTTTGGTTGGATACGCGCATTCCGCTATCCAATGATCGTGATGACTGGCGTGAATTAAGTGCTGTAGAACATACTGTCGTCGGTCATGTTTTTGGTGGTTTGACTTTACTGGATACCTTACAATCACAAGATGGAGCTGCCGTTTTACGACAAGATGCGCGCACTCCCGAAGAAATTGCTGTTTTCAACAATATTCAGTTTATGGAATCAGTTCATGCTAAAAGTTACTCATCAATCTTTAGTACGTTAAATACTGCCGAAGAAATTGAAGAAATTTTTGATTGGACGAATCATAATGAATTTTTGCAAAAAAAGGCCTACATCATTAATAATTTGTACCAAAACGGTGATCCTCTGCAAAAGAAAGTCGCATCCGTCTTTTTAGAAACTTTTCTCTTCTACTCTGGCTTTTATACACCGCTTTATTATCTAGGTAATAATAAGTTAACCAATGTGGCCGAAATTATTAAACTGATTATCCGCGATGAATCTGTGCATGGTACTTATATCGGCTACAAGTTCCAGCTAGGCTTTCAAGAATTATCCGAAGCAGAGCAAAGTAAGTTCCAAGATTGGATGTATGATTTACTGTATCAACTGTACGATAATGAAGAAAAGTATACTGCTCAACTCTATGATGAAATTGGCTGGACCCAGGAAGTTAACTGTTTCTTACGCTATAATGCCAACAAAGCTTTAATGAACCTTGGCCAAAACCCCTTGTTTGCGGACGGTAATGCAGAAAATGTAAACCCAATTGTAATGAATGGGATTTCTACCGGCACTAATAATCACGACTTCTTTTCCCAAGTCGGCAATGGCTATCTTTTAGGCAAAGTCGCCGCAATGAAAGATTCTGATTACGAAATCGGACGCAATTAAAATTGTCATAAGAAACTACCGACTTATACTTTCGGTGCATAAAATGTTCGTATCAATACGAGCATTTTTTTATTTCAGCTTTACACCATATCGCAGGGCAAAAGATGATTAATTTAAAAAATTTCCACCCCGTAACTGAACAAATTTTCAACATACAAGAAATAAAACCAAATATAAAATAATCAATTATTGCGTAATTAATTATTTGTCAAAATTATTTTGATAATTTTGACTGCTTTTTAAAAAGGTACAATAATTCATAAACGATTGAACATTGAACTATGATAGCGCTTTAGTTATAATGAGTTTGCTAACAAGGAGGTTAACAAAATGACTTTAATTACTCATCCAGCTATTCAAACCATCAAAGTAGAACAAATTCTCAATGCTTTATGCGAACCCCTACGTTTACAAATTATTGCATCATTAAAGCAAAATGGTGAAACCCCTTGCTGTGAGTTCGACTATTTAGGCAAAAAAAATAATCTCTCACATCATTTAAAAGTCCTCCGTGAAAATGGTTTAATTCACGTGCGCATCGACGGTCGACAACGTTTCATTAGTTTGCGCAAATCTGAATTAGAACAAAAATTTCCTCATTTAATTGATACTATTATCTATAGCTACTTATGTAATATTTAAAGTAATCGAAAAAGAGGAGTCCTCAAAAGTTAGACACTTTTAAGCACTTCTCTTTTTTTGTTGCCAGTATTAATCAATCGTTCATCTACCGATTAGCTAGATAACCGCCGATCATCGCAAAAGCTAAAATTACTAAAACTAAAGTAGTAATAGCTACATATAAATAATCATGTTCCTTAAAGAAAGCATAAATGGAAACGACCACACGTAACACGGGGGTTAAAATCAATAAAAAGACACCTAACATCATCACGGCAAAAGGTTTGAATTGAATGATGCCCTGATAAATCGCACTAAAGGTGGTTGGATGACTCTGCCCTGGATAACCACTATTACCTTGAATTAACATCATCACAATCCCTAAAGCCATCACAATGACGGAAATAATTACCCCAACACGCAAAATTTTACCAATGATTAATTCAATATCCTGCATCTCATCTTTTTTCATTTAAATGTTCACCCCAAATCCTTTTAAGAACATTTGTAAACCTAAGTACAATAAAATTGGAATAAAGATAATCCGGATTACTTTCGGATGTAAATGCTGCATAATGCGACTACCAATCATCGCGCCAAAGACCACTCCTAAGGCTAATGGCACCGCAATATTTGGTAAAATCGTTCCGTTAAAGAAGTACACCGTCGCACTGGCCGCCGCAGTCACGCCCATCATTAAATTACTGGTAGCACTAGACGGCTTGAGTGGCATCTTCATAATGTTATCCATCGCAATCACTTTAAAAGCACCACTCCCAATGCCTAATAAGCCACTGGCAATGCCGGCAGCTAACATCATCAAGAAACCACCCGGAACATTTTTGACTTGATAGTCCACTGGCTTTTGTAAAGCCTTATCATAGTAGCTACCATTTAGTCGTAATTTTTGCGATAAATAATCCGGTTGTACCTCTTGGTCACTTTTAGCAGACTTTTTATTCATGAGCTTTTTAATCATGTTGTAGCAAGATTGGAATAACAAAAAGCTAAATAAGACATATAAAACTGCTTTGGGGATAATCCCATTTAAAGCCGCACCAGTTACCGCACCGACTGTCGTTGCAATTTCTAAGAACATGGCAACCCGTAAGTTCAACATTTCATCCTTTAAAAACGAAATGGTCGCTCCGGAACTGGTAGCAATGACGACGATAATACTGGCCCCAATCGCGTACTTAATATCTAAGCCCATCGCGATCGTCAAAATTGGTGTGACAATCATGCCACCACCAATACCTAAGATTGAGCCTAAAGTTCCCGCTAATAAACCCGTAATCAACATTATTAATAAATTACTTGTCGTAATCATGATTTCTTTGCAGCCTCTTTTGTTTGAGTTTGATTAGTAATCGCCTGTCGACATTGATCAATAATTAGTTGCACAATGGCAGCTTGTTGTTGCTGTAAGTCCGCAGCATCCGTGGCCACTTGATCAATCCGTAAGTGGGAAGCATTAATAAATTCACAGCTCGTCACTAAGTAAAACGCTAATTCTACTTGTTCGTCCCGATCAAAAAAATGACTCACTTTGGCAGCGTCTTGCCACGGCAAGTTTAAAGGACTGAGTTGTAAATTACAAACCACCGGAAAGCCTAATCCTTCAATGGTTAACTCCCCTTGCGCTAAATAACCACCATTTACTGCTTCTTCCAGTTGCTGGGTTAATTGCTGAAGCGCTAGCGTTACTTTACTGGCGGCTAAACGCTTCGTTAATTTAATCGTTTGCTGAAAAGTTTGATATTCTGCGTTCGCAATTTTATCTTGAAATTGCTGAATTGTCATTTTCATATAATAACCCTCTTTAATAATCAAAATTATTATATTACTGTGCCACGCTAGTTGCAATTATCACTATCTTAGATAGATTAACCTAGCTGGTTTGATTGTTCAGTACTCATTTAAATTAATTTTGTATGAATAAGTCAATAAAGTTCTCATACTCTTTTCACTTATGATCTAGTTTGTGCTATGATATAGGCTTAAACAATTCGATTGTCATAGACCTAATAGGAGGATTTCTCATGACAGAAAAAAAGGCGCTCTCGCGCAGCCTATCAGCACGGCATGTCAGTATGATTGCCTTAGGCGGAACCATTGGTACCGGTTTATTTTTGGGTTCAGGCGAATCCATTCATAAAGCTGGACCATTAATTTTGGTAATTTATCTTTTAACAGGCGCGTTTGTTTTTTTAATGATGCGCGCGCTCGGAGAATTGCTCTTATCCGATACACATAAAATCATTTTTATTGATTTTATTAAAGAATATCTCGGTGATCGCTGGGGCTTTATCATGGGCTGGACCTATTGGCTAGGCTGGTTAGTGATTGCCATGTCCGAATTGACTGCCGTGGGTAATTATATGCAGTTCTGGTTTCCCCATGTGCCGGCTTGGATTTGGGAATTAATCTTTTTAGGTGCTTTATATCTTATTAATATCACGGCGGTTAAAGCTTTTGGTGAAACCGAGTTTTGGTTTGCGTTAATTAAAATCGTAGCCATCTTAGCGATTATTGCCGTGGCTGTGATCATGGTCTTATTTCATACCAAAACCAATCACGGTTACGTCGAATTTAGTAATTTGTGGCGCTTTGGTGCCACTTCTGGCAATCTGAAAGAAATTATTTCCGCCTTTCAAATGGCATTTTTCTCTTTCTTGGGTGTCGAATTTGTCGGTGTATCTGCCGCCGAAACTAAGGATCCCCAGGCGAATATTCCGCATGCGATTAATTCTGTCATTATGCGAATTTTGATTTTTTATATTGGCGCGTTAGCAGCCATCATGATCATTCAGCCCTGGACTGACTATAGCGCGGGGCACTCACCCTTTGTCCAAGTCTTTGGTGGGATTGGGATTAAGGCCGCAGCCGGCATTATCAATTTCGTCGTCTTAACGGCCGCCGCTTCGTCGTTAAACAGCTCCCTGTTTACTACAGGACGAATGTTATATTCCTTATGTAAACCGACTAGTTATTTTGCTAAACTCAACAAGAATCAAACACCTATGCGGGCCATTTCTTTTTCGACCTTATTAGTAGCAGCGGTCGTGATTGTTAATTATATTTTTCCTCAAGGTGCGTTTAAATTAATCACTTCCATTGCTTCAGCCGGCTTTTTAGTTATTTATATGTTCTTGATGGGCACCCACGCCAAGTACCGCCACTCTCAAAACTTTCAAACTAGCGAGCAGCACTTTTTAATGCCGGGTGCTCCAATTACTGATTATTTAACCATTATTTTTATGTTAATTATTTTTGGTATTTTACTATTCACTCCCGAAACGACTTGGACCACCATCGCTACCATTGGTTGGTTCATCGTTATTTATCTACTGAGTTTCAAAGCCGTAAAAAAGTAAAGCACCTAACAAGTGGCAAGTTTCGAATAATTTCGGAATTTTGCCACTTTTAATTATGTTAAACTAAAACTTGGAAAGTTAAGCTAAGGCAGTGGCTATTCCGAAAGGGAGTGGTGCTTATGGTGTAAAAACTGTAAACCCAGATCCTAAAGAAAGGAATAGCAAATTGTTTCATTTGAACGTCCACGATCTTTGCCAAATAATCAATACGATTATTGATGTGGCAAGTTTCGTTTGGATGGTCAAACAAAGCACAAAAAAGCTGAAATTATCCAGAAGATGAGTCAATTAGCGCAAACATTACCTGAATTTGAGATTTTATGTAGTATTCCTGGAATTAATGAATTAAGTGCTAATTTAATAATCGCCGAATTTAGTTTTTGTACCCTTAAGGATTTAGCAATCCTGTCAATCATTCATAATACAAAGGAGACTAATAATGGAAAACGCCAAAAATAAACAGACCGAAGCCAATAAGCGATGGCAAGAAAAAAATCGCGATCATACTAAATATTTAAGAAATCGATCAACTGCTAGGAGCTTTGTTAGAAAGTGGGCAACACTTGAAGATATTCAAGAATTGGAACAACTTATAGCAGAACGGAAAGAATTACTAAGCAAATAGACTTTAAAATGTGCTCTCATTGGTCGTTTGACAGACAGTTTCCATTTAAAGAGATTGAACTTGACAAATGTGGGCGCATTTTCCCATGATATTATATGTAGGTTGCGTCCCCGACACAGCAACAGTAGGGGGCGAAACTATTGTTTCAAAATATCCTAGCACCAATTATTGTTATTGACGCGAAATAAAAAGGCATCTAGTTACTGTCCAAGGAAACTAGGTGTCTTTTTTATTATTAAGTTGCGTAAAACTAATGTTTCAAAATATCCATATGCATTTTAACACAAATATCATATCAAACGCCGGCGCTGCTCTTTTTCAATTTAAACAATACCAGATTTAACCAAGAATTTCAGCTAACAGAAAAACTGCCACAAACAATTGTTACATAAAGAATTAAGCCTCTGCTTGATAAGCTAGTTGGCCATCTAAATAGGTAGCTTGCAATTTCATCTTTGGTGTTAACACGATGAAGTCAGCCGCGCGTCCTGGCAAAATAGCCCCGGCAGTTTGGTCAATGTGCACACTTTTGGCCGGTGTCGCAGCTGCCATTTGAATGGCCGCTTGCGGCGTTACCGTGTTCCAATCTACCAAATTTTTAATTGCATCATTCAATTTCAAAATGCTACCAGCCAAATTATGCGTTTCATCTTTCAACCGCGCCGTACCATCAGCCACAACAACGGGTAATTCTCCCAACATGTAATCCCCATCGGGCATTAAACCGGCTGACATACAATCCGTCACCAACACTACGTGTTCGGGCGATTTTTGTTTAATTAAAATTGCAGCCGCATTAGGATGAACATGGTGACCATCACAAATTAATTCAGCATTAACGTTGTTTAAACTCATGGCTGCTCCAACCATGCCCGGTTGACGATGATTCAAGCCACTCATGCCGTTATACGTATGAGTAAATGTTGTGGCTCCCGCTTCCACGCAAGCTTTGGCTTGCTCAAAAGTGGCAGATGAGTGCCCTAATGCCACGACTACTCCCGTTTGACTCACAGTACGCGTGAATTCGACCGCGCCTTGGCGTTCCGGAGCGATGGTAATTTGGCGCAACAAACCTTGAGCGGCATCTTGCCAATCGTTAAACGTATCAACATCCGGATCGCCAAAGTATTTCGGGTTTTGAGCCCCTTTATGTTCCGGCGTAAAGAACGGGCCTTCAAAATTAATGCCCGCAATTTTAGCACCCGAAATTTGTTGATAATTTTGCGCGATGGTTTGACAAATAGCCGTTAATTCCGCTTTAGAACCGGTAATTGTTGTAGGTAACCACGAAGTAACCCCACACTTTAACAAAGCTTGCGCCATGGCTTCTAAACCGACCGGATCATTGTCCATCACATCGTGACCCGCCAGTCCATGAATATGCGTATCAATTAATCCCGGCGCAATCCACTGCTGGTCGTAATCAAGAATCTCGCCTTCTGGACGTTGGTCTTCTGGCAAGTACTGACCAAAGGTGCCGTCAGCATTAATCGCTAAATAACCACCATTTTCAGTCGTATTTTTCAAAAAAAACTTGGCTGCGTGAATATATTTCATTGACTTAAACCTCCATTTGCTTGCCTTAATTGTAACGAGCTTTCACAAGAAAGTAAATTAACGCTAAGAAAAAGAAAATGTGCGAATGAATCATTACGCAGCATTTTCTTTACTAAGCTAAATTTCAAATTAATTCAAAGTATTATTAACTGTCCAAGTAAGCGTGGATTGGTATTTTTTCGCCGCAGGTTGATCTTGCGTCGGTTGGAGATAAATCCCTTTCTTTGCTCCAGTCAAGGGCCACCAATTCGTGGCAAACTTCGCTGGTGAACTCGTGCTGGTACCTGTTTGAAAGACAGGCACATCCCCACTATTAATAACTTTGGCCACCGAACCAGTAGTACCATCTTGATAAATCAAATTAAACAAAGCATTACTGGAATCACAACGCACACCCACCGTGTAGTGGAAGGTGGCATTGGCAGGTGCTTCATATTTCAACTGGTAAGCGGTCTGCTTATTACTCGTATTGGCTGGACGATACTGGTCTGTCGTTTTCACCGAATTACGTGTATGGCGACCATAATCAATGTTGGTCGGAACCGTCAAAGTCACATCATATAGGTTATTGTACGTCAATGAACCCGAAGCACCTAAGTTCAATTGCTGCGTTGGAGCTGTAGCGGGGGCTTCTGGATCCGTTGTTTGTAAGGTTGAACCATGCAAAGTTAATTGCGTATCAGCTTTGGACTTCTGATAAGTCACCGGCGTATCCACTTCAAAACTCGTTCCGGCAGGAAAACTTGTTTGGGACAAATTAAAGTCTTTGGGAGTATAGGTCTTTTCGTAAGCAAAATTCGTTAACGTCTGGTCTTTTTGATTTGGGATATGCAAAATCACTTTTGCCGTTCCCTTCTGAATATCACTGCCATCATCGGCGGGTTGAGTTAAACGAAAATCCTTTAAACCGACGGTACTAATCTTTGGTTGATACAAATCTTTTTCCAGATAGTGTCCACTAGCCATATAGGTTTTGTGATCAGCGCTAGTCGTAGAATCTAGTAACTTGGTAGAATCATTTTGTTGATACAATTCTTTAGAACCGTTAAAGCCGGGCACATTTTCGACATGATAGTTATATTGTAATAAATCTGATGTGGCTAACTTGCCAGCAGCATCGGGCTTGACGTAGGGACTGAGGCCTTGTTGGTCATCACTGCCCTGAATATACAAAGTGTGATCACCTGGTGTTTTCGTCACTTGCCCAACGTCCCAAGTATGTTGGGCTAAGGCCGTCGAAGCTGGTGTAACATCTGAAGTTTGTGGCGTGGCTGTGGTGGTGTTCAGACTACCAGTGTCGCCTTCATCGTAACCTTTTAAATGAATAATATTCTTATCGCTAATATCATCTTGATATTCTAACGGCACGGAAACTTTATCACCCAACAATACTTTCGGTCCCTGATAGACATTGGACTTGGCAGCAGCTTTTTGGTTAAAGCCTAAATACAAGCTATTAATATCTACATTTTTAGCAGCGGATTCTTGGTTATTAGCAACAGCACTAACCTTAACTGTATCATTAGGTTTTAAGGTTAAAGGTGTAAAACCAGTTTGACCACTATTCTTATCATTATAATTCTTCACTGCTTGGTCAATATCAAAGGAGAAGTCAGTTGTTCCCGTTGGCCAAGTAACAACTTGACCATTGGCTAAATATAACGGCGCCGCTGTAACCTGCTTGCCAAGATCCCAAGTGGTTTTTTGAGCGGTGGGATCTGTACTATCGGTACTATAAGCAATGTCGTCGTCATCATTTAAAATATCGGGCGTGGACGGACTAAAACTAGGAATATAACTCCCACCAGAAGGAGTAAAACTGCTGGCAATATAGCCTTGTGTATCCTGCTTATTAGGATCTGAAGCACTCGCATCTTCATTTGGAACAGTTCCCAAATCATAATCTTTAGCTCCATCATTAACTACCACTTTCAGCATTGGCGGATCCGGATGAAAATCATCGTTAGAAGCATTCAATGACCCACTAACTGTGCGGGAACGCGGATCGATGACCGAAGTCTTCACGTGTTCCACCGGCCCATCAATTTCTGAAAAATGAATGTGACGGAATTCTTTAGAAAGACCCGAACTAGCCGAGGTTTGCATTTGATTCAAATAAGTTAATAATCGTCCAATCTCTGCCTGACTACCAGTTAGATCTTCGGGCGGTGACTTTAAAACAAATTTCGTCAAATCAATATAGCCAACTCCCCAACTATTAGTGAACGGAATACTGAGGTGTTGCATTGGCACCGGCTTTTGGTCATTGGTTGGAGAATCATCAAAGCCAAACGATATCGGTTTCAGCTTAGAATCTACCCCACTCGCAGCCATTTTGATATCGTAAGCCTTGATATCCGTCGCCGCACTCGGCGAAACCATATTAGATGAAGTATTATTATTATTACCCAGATTCAAATCAACACCTTGGGGTTTATACAAGCTGATGTCAGTAGTCCCTGTGACATTCAATAACTGCACATTACCAGAACTTGGTTGCTCAGGCGTATCGGCAATCTTAATATTAAAGTTTCCACCTTTACGCACATTGACCGTCGAAGCTCCTAACGTAAATAACCCTGAATTGCTGGCAGAGCCCAGATTATTTGCTGTGATATTAAAATCCCCACGATCTAAATCAGCTTCACCACCAGCAAATTGAACTAATGGTTTAGTATCAGCCCCGTCACTTTCCACATTAATAGCTTCGTCATCCGAGCCTTTTTGATAACCACCTGAATTATAGATGATTTTTGAACCTGAGCCACCCATATAAAGCGCATTGGCCGTCGTGGTTGTGTAATACGGATCGCTGTAAGTAGCGGTTGTATCATAAGCACTTGTATCACCGCTTAACTGTTCCATGGAATCTTTCATCGAATCATTTTTGACATCGATATTGAGATGAGTATTAGGATTTAATGTTAAAACACCTGTATTCATTAAATACAGTCCCGAAGAACCATTAGGGGCATCTTCTCCACTGCCGCGCGGATAGAGATTAACCTCTGCGCCTTGTTTCTTATCAGCATCACTCAATAGTGTGGCATTACCCTTCAATTCCAACACATTACCGTTATACGTCGAACCATTAAAAACCGCATCCGGTTCAAAGGTGACATTATTTACCTGCATGACTTGTTGACTCATATCCTGGCATGAATAGACTTTTTGGTCTACTGGACTTTTGTAAGTATTGAGTGAATAAGCCGTCGTATGTCCCGAAATATAGATATTCGATGTGCCACCCGTTGTCCATAAAAACTGTGAACCATAATACGTAACGTCGCGATAAAATTCGTTAGAAGTACTGTAAGCTCCATTTCCTAAACGGACAAAGCCATAATAAGTCGAACCGTACAGTTTAAAATTATCTAACGTGATATTATCCGTTTGATTAGAAACGCCATAAGCAAACCGCAAGCTATAATTACCTGCATTAATTTTCGGTGTACTTTGATCCGGACCATGGTTACCCACAATCGTTAAATGATGATTAGTTCCTGAGTCACCTGGTCGTTCAGTTAAGATGGTAAAGTTACTGGTAGCCCCACCATTATCACCCTTAACAATATCAGTAACCCCGCTTAAAGAGCTATTACCGTTAAAATTGTATTTAGCTAAAAGTGGATTAGTTTTATCAAACACATCTGACGAAACAAAATCTAAATCTTGAACCACAATAATGCGTTTGACATCACTGGTACTAGTAGTACCGCTGCCAGCTGATTCAGCAATATCAACAGTATTGGTCGTCCCATTTCTAATACCGTAAACCGCTAGTAAAAACTGCAAAACATTGCGTACATAAACGGTTTTTCCATCTTCATCAGAATCAATACTCTGGGTTCCGGTACCATCACCACCAGTAATCGCCCCTGGTTGAACATCTTTCGTGGCATCAGCGTACATCCCATCACTAGGCCAGTTAATTTTGGAGGGGTCAATTTTCGAATAGCCTAACTCTTCAAGTTTGTCAGCATCGCCGAAACCACCCTGTGAAACGCTGTCGTCAGTCTTTAATAATGGAGCCGTAGCACTAGTAATATTAGAACTAAACCGGGCTGGCGTACCACCAGTTGCTAGCAAACCACTATTTAATTGTGTCAAATCTTGCTGAAAGCTATCCGCATTAGCAGCCCCCTGAACCAGATTCCCCTGTTCACCACAAACAACTGCCAAAGAAAACAACATCAGACTAAAAATCAACCGAATTTTTTTCATATTATCCCCTAATATTCTTGATTATGTAATATAATTAAAATTATTTTGCTAATTTAACAAAAATAAATAATGATCCCCAAAAATAGGCGTCTCATTTATAATTTAGTTTTAATTACACTAATAAAACAATCATTATATGATAATATCATTATTATGCATGCTTTTAAACCGTATTTTTTACATTATTTATTTTTTTAGGCAAAAAATTAAGTCAAATCAAGGATAACAGCTGTTTCAAAAAGATATTTTTAAATTTAAAGTTATTTTTTCAGAGGTGGATAACACCTTAATTAAATTAATTTTAAACATTAATCCCAATTATCGTGAAAAAAATAATTTTTAATTAATTTTAATTAGATGTTAAGCTTACAAAAGCTCAACATACTAAAAAAGCAGTTTAGTTTTAGCAAGTCTAAACTACTTTTATCATTAAATGTCATTTTACTAAGAACCAAAGATTGAAGAAAAATACCGGTTTCAAAAGATGATTTTACTATAATATTAAAATGCTCCAAAAAATTAGGATAATAATTTTTGGAAGCATTTTTTATTGCTATCTCAATAAGACAAAATTGATATTTATAATTCAAAGAACTATCTGAAAAGTTATTAATTTAGCAATCTACTATGATATATTTAGTGGCTTTAATTGATCGACGCGGTTTTAAAGCTTCCAAAACATGCAAGCATGTATCTCTTAATCACCAAAGCATCAAGACCAAATAAAAAGGACTAACACCGATCGAATATCGGAAATTAGTCCTAATTTAAAAACTGTTTTACATTTTGGGTTCATATCACTTTTTTCATTACTAAATTTAATTATTCAAAGCATTATTAACCGTCCACGTTAGCATTGATTGATATTTTTTCGCTGCAGGTTTATCTTGCGTTGGTTGGAGATAAATTCCTTTCTTAGCTCCGGTTTTAAGCCACCAATCTTCGGCAAATAATGCCGTCGCACTAGGACCAGTACCTGTTTGAAAGACGGGCACGTCACTGTTAATAACCTTAGCCACTGAATCAGTAGTACCATCTTGATAAATCAAATTGAATAAAGCATTGTTGGAATTACAACGCACATCAACTGTGTAATGGAAGGTGGAATTGGCAGGTTGCTCATATGTCAACTGGTAATCCTTCTCCTTATAACTATCACTCGTATCCACCGGACAATACTGATCTGTCGTTTTAACCGAATTACGTGTATGGCGACCATAATCAATGTTTTTTGGAACTGCCAAAGATACATCATATAGATTGTTGTAAGTCAGTGAACCCGAAGCACCTAAGTTCAATTGCTGGTCAGGTGCTTCCGGATCTGTTGTTTGTAAAGTTGAACCATGTAGAGTTAATTGCGTATCAGCTTTGGACTTCTGATAAGTCACCGGCGTATCCACTTCAAAACTCGTTCCAGCAGGAAAACTCGTTCCCGTGAGTTTGAAATTACCCGGGGTATAGTGCTGACCATAAGCAAAGTCCGTTAACGTCTGGTCTCCTTGATTAGGAATGTGCAAAATCAATTTTGCAGTTCCCTTCTTAATGCCACCGCCATCATCGGCTGGTTCAGTCAAACAAAAATCGTTTAAGCCGACGGTACTCATCTTTGGTTGATACAGATCTTTTTCCAGATAATTTCCACTAGACAGATAGGATTGGTGCTCACCTTTAGCGGTCGTATCTAGCGGCTTGGTAAGATCATTTTGTTGATATAACTCTTTATAACCATTAAAGGCGGGCACATTTTCGACATGATAGTTATACTGCAATAGATCTGACGTAGCCAAATTGCCAGCAGCGTCCGGCTTGACGTAGGGACTCAGGCCTTGTTGATCATCACTACCCTGAATATACAGGGTGTGATCGCCTGATGTTTGTGTCACATGATCAACATCCCAAGTATGTTTTGTTAAGGTAGGCACGTCTGGTGGCGTAACAGCTGGCGGTGTAACATCTGCAGTTTGAGGTGGAGTGTCTGTGGCGGTATTCAGGCTGGTAGTGCTTCCCTTTTTATCATAGCCCTTTAAGTGAATAATATTATTACTGCTAATATCATCTTGATATTCTAACGGTACAGAAACTTTGTCGCCCAATAATACCTTTGGTCCTCGATAGACATTGGACTTGGCAGCAGCTTCTTGGTCAAAGCCCAAATACAAACTATTGATATCCACAGTTTTAGTAGCAGATTCTTGGTTATTAGAGACGGCGCTCACCTTGACTGTATCATTCGGTTTTAAGGTTAATGGTGTAAAACCAGTCTTACCACTATTCTTATCGTTATACTTCTTCACTGCTTTATCAATATCAAAGGAGAAGTGAGGAATATTATTCGTGTCAATTTGCCAAGCGACGCCTTGAGCTCCGGATAAATATAACGGCGCAGCTGTAACTTTCTTGCCAAGATCCCAAGTGGTTGTGCCATCAGTAGCTGTACTATAAGCAATATCGTCGTCATCATTTAAGATATCGGGCGTTGACGGACTAAAACCAGGGACATAACTCCCACCAGAAGAAGTAAAACTGCTGGCAATATAGCCTTGTGTATCCTGCTTATCAGCACTCGCATCTTCATTTCGGACAGTTCCTAAATCATAATCTTTTCCTCCATCATTAACTACCACTTTCAGCATCGGCGGATCCGGATGGAAATCATCTTCTGACTTATTCAAAGAGCCACTAATCGTACGAGAGTGTGGATCGATGATTGGGGTCTTTAAATGTTCAACTGGTCCATCAATTTCTGAAAAATGAATATGACTAAATTCTTTAGAATTTCCCGAACCAGCGGATGTTTGCATTTGATTCAAGTAATTTAATAATCGGCCAATTTCTGCCTTACTACCAGTTAAATCTTCGGGTGGTGACTTTAAGACAAACTTTGTCAAATCAATATAGTTACCAGTAAACGGAATACTAAGATGTTGCATTTGTACAGGATTTTTGTCATTGGTTGAAGAATCATCGAAACCAAACGATACTTTGGACTGAGAATTCGTCCCACTAGCTCCCATTTTGATATCGTAAGCTTTAATATCCGTCGCTGCACTTGTCGAAACAATATTTGATGAAGCATTAGTATTATAACCGAGATCCAGATCGACATTTTGGGGTTTATACAAGCTGATGTCAGTTTTTCCCTTAATATTCAACAATTGCACATTACCCGAACTTGGTTGCTCAGGTGTATCAGCAATCTTAATATTAAAGTTACCACCCTTCCGTACAATTATCTTCGAAGTTTCTAATGAAGATGGAGGTCCTAACTGGAATAAACCCGAATTACTCGTAGTACCCAGATTATTCGCGGTAATATTAAAGTCACCACGATTTAACTCAGCTGTACCATCAGTAAACTGGACTAAAGGTTTAGTATCAGCTCCCTCACTCGTCACATTAATGGCTTCATCCAAACCTTTTTGATAGCCACCTGAATTATAAACAATCTTTGAACTAGCACCTTTCATATAAATCGCATTGGCAGTCGTAGTGGAAGAATAAGGATCATTATAAGTAGCGGTCGTATCATAGGCACTCGTATCACCACTTAACTGTTCCATGGAGTCTTTCATCGAATCATTTTTGACATCGATATTGAGATGAGTATTAGGATTTAATGTTAAAACACCTGTATTCATTAAATACAATCCGGAAGAACCGTTGGGGGCATCTTCCCCACTGCCGCGCGGATAGAGATTAACCTCCGCGCCTTGTTTCTTAGCATCATCCCCTAATAACGTGGCATTACCAGTCAATTCCAAAACATTACCATTATAAGTAGAACCATTAAAAACAGCGTCTGGTTCAAAGGTAACATTCGTCACTTGCATAACTTGTTGATTACCAGGCCCAAAAAAGTTTTCACACTGATATCTTCGTTGATCCACTGGGCTTTTATAAGTGTTTAGTGAATAAGCCGTCGTGTGACCCGAAATATAAATATTAGAAGATCCAGAGGTGCCAGATCTAGTCCACAAAAATTGCGCGCCATAATAAGTGATATCACGATAAAATTCATTAGTAGAACTACTAGAATCATTTCCTAACCGAACAAAACCATAATAAGTCGAACCGTAAATTTGAAGATTATCTAACGTGACATTATCCATTTGATTAGCGTCATTATAAGCAAACCGCAAACTATAATCACCCGCATTAATTTTGGGCGTACTTTCATCTGGACCGTGATTACCAACAATCGTCAAATGATGATTAGTTGCTGAATCGCCTGGTCGCTTTGTTAAAATAGTAAAATTACCTGTACTACCACCAATATTACCCACAATAGGTTGTATGATGTTGGCGGCTTTGGTTACTGAACCTATGGAACCACTATTAAAAACATAATTAGTTGAAAGTGGATTAGTTTTATCAAGCACATTTGGTGAAACAAAATCCAAATCTTGAACTATAATAATACGTTTAACCGGACTAGTAGACGTTGTTGCATTAATACCGGTACCACCATTACCCTCATTAATATCAACAGTATTCGTTCCAGTGTTTTTAATACCGTAAACCGCTAGTAAAAACTGCAAAACATTACGTACATAAACCGTTTTTCCGCCATCGGCATTAATCTCATCGGTACCAGTACCATCACCAGTAATCGCCCCTGGTTGAACATCTTTCGTGGCATCAGCATACATCCCATCACTAGGCCAGTTAATTTTGGAGGGATCAATTTTTGAATAGCCTAACTCTTCAAGTTGGTCAGCATCGCCAAAACCAGTTTTGGAAACATCTTTATCTGTTTCTAATAACGAACTCGTAGCACTAGTAATTCTAGAATTGAACCGGGCTGGCGTACTACCAGTTGGTGGCAAACCACTATTTAATTGTGTCAAATCTTGCTGAAAGCTATCTGCATTAGCAGCCCCTTGAACAAGGTTCCCCTGTTCACCGCAAACGATCGTCAACGAAAGCAACATCAAACTAAAAATCCACCGAATTCTTTTCATATTATCCCCTAATATTCATGATTATGTAATATGATTTAAATATCATTAAAATTATTTTGTTAATTTAACTAAGATGACTTTTTATCTAAAAAATAATTGTATCATTTATAATTTAGTTCTAATTACATACACAAAATAATCATTACATAATGATATCATCATTAGACTCACTTTTAAACAACATCTGTACATTATTTATGTTTTTAGGATAAAAATTCAGTCATAGCAGGTATAATATCTGTTTTCAAAAAGATATTTTTTCATTTAAAGTTGTTTATTTAGTGCCAATACACCACCTTAATTAAATTAGTTTCAATCATTCAGCTCAACAATCGTGAAAAAATGAATTTTAAGCTAGCTTTAACTAGCTGTTAAGTTTATAACCATAAAAAAAGCAGTTTAGGCTTAAAGAACAATTCCTAAACTGCTTTCATCATTAAATTGTCATTTCACTAAGATCTTTGGGTTGAAGACAGTCACTACTCATTGGCTAATGACCATTCACTTCAAGTTGAAGAAAAATACCGGCTGCAACGCATGATTCTGCTATAATACTTGTGAGTAAAGTTACTGCTAAGGTGGCGACTATTCCGCAAGGAAGTGGTGCTTATGGTGTTAATGCTGTAATCCCAGAGCCTATTGAAAGGAATAGTAATTTGAAACTACTAGCTATTGCTTATCTAAGCCATAGCTTTATTGGATTAGTCCGCATAGTTGTAGAACTTGTCAAGTTCATAAACAAGACAAGAAAATAGCCATCCTTAGCTTGTACAGAGCTAGATGGCTATCAATATAATATAAATAGTCGCTACTTTGGCAACTTTACCAAGAGTCAGTGTATCCAGCACTGGCTCTTTTTCTATCCTTAGAATAACACAAACTAAAGAAAATACCAGTTTCAGCAGATGATTCTGCTATCATATTTCTAGTAAAGTTAAGCTAAGGCGGTAGCTATTCTACAAAGGAGTGGTGCTTATGGTGTAACAACTGTAACCACAAATCCTACGAAAGGAGTAGCAGTGTGTCCGTATCAGACGCTCTTCAATTAATGTTTGCATTCGGTATGTTTATCATAGCGTTGCTTTCATATATTGATCAGCATAATGATCGGTGATACAAAAATAATCGCCTTAGCCGAGCAGGGCTAGCGATTATTAATATTTTCAATATTTAATAGCTGCTGTTTTAGCAACTTTACTAAAAATTCAGTGTATCTCTACTTCTATCACTAGGATAACACAAACTAAAAAAAATACCAGTTTCAACAGATTATTCTGCTATAATATTTACTAGTAAAGTTAAGCTAAGGTGGCGGCTATTCCACAAGGGTGTGGTGCTTATGGTGTTAATACTGTAATCCTAGATTCCATTGAAAGGAATAGCAATTTGAAGCTACTAGCTATTGCTTATCTAATCCATAGCTTTATTGGATTAGTCCGCATAGTTGTAGAACTTGTCAAGTTGATAAACAAGACAAGAAAATAGTCATCCTTAGCTTTCACAGAGCTAGATGACTATTTCAACAATTTTTAATAAATAGAATAGTCGCTGCTTTGGCAGCTTTACTAAAGAGTCAGTGTAACCAGCGCTGGCTCTTTTTCTATTTTTAGAATAACACAACTGGCAGAAAATACCAATTTCAACAGATGATTCTGCTATAATATTTACTAGTAAAGTTAAGCTAAGGTGGCGGCTATTCCGCAAAGGAGTGGTGCTTATGGTGTTAATGCTGTAATCCCAGATTCCATTGAAAGGAATAGCAATTTGAAACTACTAGCTATTGCTTATCTAATCCATAGTTTCATTGGATTAGTCCGCATAGTCGTAGAACTTGTCAAGTTGATAAACAAGACAAGAAAATAGCCATCCTTAGCTTTCGCAGAGCTAGATGACTATAAGATTTATAAAGAATTCAATAGTCGCTACTTTGGCAACTTTACTAAGGAGTCAGTGTGTCCAGCACTGGCTCTTTTTCTATCACTAGAATAACACAACTGGAAGAAAATACCAGTTATTTAGTTCTTAGTATAGTAAACATCCACCACTTGATCTTGGTCATTGCTGGTGACTGTTTGTGCGGCAACCGTTGCTTGACTAGCAGTATAACCACTAATCACTGGTGCCGAAAATTCATCCCAGTTGCCCGTACTCCAAGTGCCGTAAACCTTTTTGCCGGTAACTTGATCAATGTACAGATTTTGCTTCAAAACAGCAACTTGATCGTAACTCTTAGTCATGCCACTGGGATAATTGACATTAATCGTCCGCAGAATGGTCTTAGTTTGTGAACTAGTTTGAATTTGATGATCAACTGCAACTTGAATAATCTGCTGACCAGAGCCATCAATGGTAATTGTGGCTTGCGGTTGTTCCAATAATTCATAACCCTGCGGAGCATGATAATTAAGCGTCAAGACATCACCCACATAACCCGTCAAAGTTTGCGTACCAACTTCTTGACCATCATCTAAATATTGAATCGTCACTGTTTGTTCCACCGGTGTGTAATAAATATCAACCGTCTGATCAGAATCATACGCATTAATTGTTTGCGCGGGTACTTCAGCTTGACTGGCTTGATAACCCACAAAAGTTGGCACAGTGTAAGCATCCCATTGATCCTTAGACCAGTCGCCATAATCCACTGTGTCATCATCATTATAATGAACATTGCGCTTCAAAGTGATCGTTTGCGTCTGTGTTTGCAGCCGCCCATCGGGTTGATGGATATTAATCGTGCGTGTTACGGCTTTTTTCTCAACTCGATCAGGTACGAATGGTTCGCTGTCCCAATCATAGGTAGTGATTTGGTCACGATCAGTAGTTTGCGCAAGTTCTTCTGGCGTATATTTAGTTCCTTGCTGGTAACCCTTTGTTGCGACCCAATGTTGTGAGAGCAGAGTTTTATTAGTTCCTGGAATCTTAGTTCCTACTTCAGGAAAATCCCAAGACACTCCATCCAAAGGTATATTGGAACCAACTACAATGTGGTTCAATGGAATACCAGAGAAAATATCTTCAATACCTTCCACCACTCCAGGACATAATATACGCCAATTGCTTAAGTCTAAGCTGTATATCGCATCTATGCATCCAAACATACTGGACATCTTAGTACCTAAAACATCTGGATTATCAATTGTCAGCTGAAACACTTTGAAATTTTCACAAGAATGCATGGAATAAAACATTCCTGCCATATCTGTGCCTTGTTTAATCACCCAATTGGACAGATCTAAGTCAGTTATAGATGAACAGTAAAAAAACATTCCATACGTGCTGGTCACATTAGAAACGTCCCAATTATTAATATCTAAACTTTGTAAATCTTGGTCCCACGCAAACATACCTCGCATATTGGTAACTTGAGAAGTATCAAATGATGATAGATCAATTGTCTTTATTCCACATTCATCAAACATGCCCATCATGTTGGTAACTTGGGAAGTATCAAAATTACTAACATTTAAATCAACTAAATTAGGACAAAAATAAAACATACCGTACATGGTTGTTACTTTGGATGTATCAAAGTTGCTTAAATCTAAAGTTGTTAGATTATAACATCCAGCAAACATGCCATACATCGTATTAACTTTTGATGTATTAAAGTTACTGACATCTAAACGAAGTAAATAATAATCGCCGTAAAACATACCATACATATCAGTTACATTAGACGTATCAAAACTGCTTAAATCCAAATGTTGCAAATTTAAATCACTAAACATTTCTTTCATTGTGGTAACTTTCGAAGTATTCAGTTTACTAGTATTCAAGCTAGTGAACTTGCTACCAGCAAACATATCGCTCATATCTGTAACATCGGATGTATCTAAACTACTTAAATCCAAATTGCCATAAGAACCCCGACCAAACATGCCCCGCATGTTCGTCACATGACTGGTATTAAAGCGGCTTAAATCTAAATCGGCTGTTAATTGAATATTACGAAACATCCCCTGCGTAGTTGTAACATTAGACATATCTAAATTACTCAAACCCAAAATTCGTTTGACTGGTAAGTACGCAAATAAGAACGAAGAATTTGCATTAGCAACCACTCCGGGATCAAATTGAATCTGTGTTAGCTCATCAATCCACTTAAAGTTTTTATGGAACACATCCGGGTCGCCACCAATGCTTCCATATTCATATTCATCCATTGGATCGTCATTTGTATCTATCCCATTGACATACAAGTTATACCGGTGTCCTTCCCCCAGCGTACCGGCATGAAAAGTCAACGTATAATCGTCACCTTGGTGGACATAATCCCAATTACTGGTGCCCCAAGTTCCTGTTGCAATGACTTCGCTTGTAGTAGCGTCAGGTGTTGGATTAGTCGGCGTCGTTGTCGAAGCAACATTAGTAGTAACATTCACATTATTTGAAGCGCTATCATTAGTTGCCGAATTAACACTTGTTGTAGTTGTCGTAGAACTCGGCTCCACATTATCCGTTGATGCTGGTGCAGGAGTTACACTTGCGTCTGTGGTTGGTGCTTCGTTGTTCGCCCCAACATTATCATCACCAACATTTTGCGCTGAGGTTGTCGGTGTTGTCACCGCCACTGATTGATTAGTCTGGTCTGTGTCCGCAGCCACTTGTTGTGTTACCGCTAAGCCACACACCAAACCTAATAGTGTCCCCGTTGTGGTTAGCCATCGTTTCTTATCCAAAAGAACTCCTCCTCAATTCAAGTGATTTATTTAACAAATTTAATTATATCTTGATAATTTTAAATCACAAGTCATTTTTGATTAAAATTATTCGATACGATCCAATCTATTTGTTACTTTTTGATTAAAAAGCAAATGTTTAATGTTTTTAAAAGTAACAGCATACTGTAACGGATTACTTTACTGAGTAGTTCATTGAATTTCACATTCGAATCAAATTTGACAGATTTTTATTAAATTAAAAACAAATAACAAAAAAATGCAAAATAACTGTAATTCAATTCATTTGATTAATAAAAAAGAAGGAATTATAATGATGGCGCATACTTTTCATACATTATGAAAAATCGACAGCATATTTATTAATGAATTACTTTGAATAATTTCTAGAAATTCAATTGAGGTCGTATTTATGTACAAAATTAAAGTTATTTTATCTACTATTCTCTTTACTGCTATTATCTCCCTAACTCAACTGACACCTGTAAAGGCTGACTTATTGAAGCCGACTACACCAAACGACGAGATAATTGGATCCTACACAAAAAATCCAGCAATTCAAAAAACACCCGATTTTAATCCAAAAGAATTAACTAGAGAGTCTCCCTTATTAAAAGATGATAGCCAAGATGGTGTAGCTTATCCGAATATGCCAACTTACGATGACATGACAATTGTCCCCGACAGTAAACCCAACCCTGAGAATTCTAAAGACTTAAAATTCTGTCTTGGTGAAGGAAACACGGATACTTATACTGCCTATGTTGATACACCAAGAGCTTTTTTAGAAGCTGTTTATGACTTACAAGCAAGTGGAGCAAGTTCACATAACAGTGTTCCTTACAGTGCCAATTCTGATGGTATTTCACACATTGATAATATAGTAGTAGAAAAAAATTTAAATTTAGCAAAACCAGATCTAGGTGAGCCATTAGATGCTTTTGGTTTTCAACCAGGCGCTGACCACGTTAGTTATAATTACACCAGACATTTTAAGCTAACAATTGATGCAAACAACCATTCTATAAATTTTGGTGACCACAGTATATGCATAATGGGACCTGGTGGTTCAGGTGGTACTGTTCCGAAGGGTTATCTATATAAAGAAGACTGGACTTTGTGCAATGCATATCTATATGGAAGTTCTTTCTGGGGTCCTGTAGCTGCTAATACAGGGCTTGCTTCTCTAGCTGATAAAGGACTTTCAGATGAACAATTATCCGCCGGTTCTAGCCAAGGCGGCGGTGGCTATACAAAAATGACTTATGATAATTTAGATTATATTGGATCCCAGTTGCACAACTCAGTAACAGGTGGCGCAAATACTCTTATAACTATTAAAAATCGCGTAAGTTCATCATCTATTGAAAGGTATAAATACGGAACTGACGTATACAACACATCAAACAACGAAAATGGTAATCAGCAAATATTTGAAGCTGCCGATATTATATTTGATAAAAATAGCTATTTTACAGGATATACTTATGACAGTACAGGTATTAGATTAGGTTCAAATACTTCTGCAAATATAACCTTAAAAAATAATGCAAAAGTATATATTTATCCGCATGGTAATAATGATATGGAGTGGGCAGGAGATTCGAATTCGATGCCTTATGGGATTACTACTGTCGCAAAAACATCAAATATAGATTTATATGATAATTCAAAGCTTTGTGTAATAGATAACGATGCACCAACAAAAGGACAATATATTTCTAGTAGTTCTGATAAATTAAGACACGTAACTAGCAACATAGGAGGTGGATTATATCTATCTGGAACTACCAATATCAACTACCACAAAAAACACAGCACTAGTGATTCTCCTACTATTAGTATACAAAGTAATGATCAAAACAATATGTATTACGATGATCCAGACGCAGATCACCCTTATGGTAAAGAAGATGACAGCAAAAATCTATTAGAAAAAGACTCTATTGGTGCTAGTTCAGTAACTGCTCCGACAGAGCAAAGCACTGCAGATACAGCAGATACTGATTACAATCAAGACTACAGTAAATACGTTAATTACTTATATAGCAATGATTGCCCATACCAACAATCTAATGATAAAGTCGGCAACACTTTCTTATCTTGGGGAAAAAACCTTCCTTTAGTTGATTTTGCTGGTGGTGGACAAGCTACACTAGAAGATGGAACTTTTGAAATTGAAGCCGATAACCTCGGAGCTTTTAATGGCAATATCATGCATATTGGTCCCATGAAAGTTGTTATCAAAAAAGATGGTATTTTTAATTTACAAGCACTAGGTACTACCAACCAGCCAATGACCTTATTAGGAGCAGATAATGGCTTAAGCTTGGATATTTCTAATCCAGAAAAAGTCGCACTAGATGCTGGATCTAATAACAATCCCGATACACATATTGTAAACGTCAACGGTGGTAGTAATACTGTTGAGGGTGGAAACGTTGACGTTAAGAACACGACCTTTAGTGCTGATGGTAATATTTCAACTATTAAGGGACCAGCAGGCAATTTAGGTACTGATATCAGTAAAATTAGTGCTAGTGATATTGAACATTTAACTGATTTAGGTGTCATGAACAGTAGTGGCGATATTAATTTAGATAATATTCCTTTACAAAGAATTGACGTACCTTTCACATACTACGCTATCCCTGCTAATCTTTTTCAATCTGGT
This sequence comes from Bombilactobacillus sp. ESL1197, assembly GCF_058107145.1. Lineage (NCBI taxonomy): Bacteria > Bacillati > Bacillota > Bacilli > Lactobacillales > Lactobacillaceae > Bombilactobacillus > Bombilactobacillus sp. ESL1197. Next base: position 439,992 of record NZ_JBYLTY010000001.1, on the reverse strand, counting down.
AGTAACGCTGTTTACGCCCGCAATCAAACAACCGGCAATAGTGACTTGGATAAGTTAAATAGTGCGTTAACTGCTATGGCAGGTAAGGAATTTCATAAAATTCAATTTGGCAAATTGGACAGTCCCCTAATTAACAACAACACAAGCTATATCATCCCCGATCACAAGACTAAAGATAAAGATGATTCTCTGATCACCGGTTCCATCAAACACTTTGATGGTGATACGCCGTTCACGCCTGCTACACCTTTAATCAGTTTAAAGGTTAAGCGCGCTGATGGCACCATTTACGATTTAGGTACCGTAACTAATGCTGATCAAGCTTACGGTATTCCGTTTACCAATAAGTTTTCAATTGTTAGCCCGAACATTTTAGGAGTTGATAGTAAAGGCAATCAAACTGGTGTCACGGATACCTTAGGAGCTTTTACCGATACTGCACCTCAATATCTAGCTACCAATACCGCCGCCGACACTTCTAAGCCGTTAACCATTACCCAAACGGATGATGGTAGCGACTCCAATAGCTCTACTTTTGATTACAGTATTGACCTCAAAAAAGCTATCGCTACCTATGATGACCAAAATCCTACTAATAAATTGCCACCATTAAAGTCCAACGATGAGATTCAAGTAGGCGCTGTTACTAACTTCCAGAGTACGCCGTTGCAAAACATTAAGATCACCAACTTATTCCTAAATACTACTAAAAATATTGACCAATATTTATTAGGGGAAGATGTTCATGTCCCTGTCACTTACTTTGATGGTGACAGTGATGCTAAAAACGTCGCTCTTTCTGGAAGTGTGACTGATAATGGTGCTTCACAAACGTGTAGCGGCTCATTACCGTTTGCCGACACCTATGATCATAAAGCAGAAGCTACTAACAAGTGGAATATCTCCGGAATCACTAAAACTGTTGATACTACTAGCACAGACAGTTCAACAGATACTCATCACACACTAACCTTTAGTGGTCACGATGATACGGATCCTGCTAACGCTTATCCAATGACAGGCGTTGATCAACCATTAACTTATAATTATCAAGTTCTGCCTTACCCAAAGTATGACGGCAAAAAATATTTAACGAAGGTTAATCATGATGGCAAAACTATTGATAAGGGGGGCAATACTTTAGAGACCGACTTTACACCAGTTGGTCATCACGATTTAAGTAACGTCCAATTTATCATTGGTGCACTCAATGGTGCTAGTGCTGACACCCCGGCCAAATCAAATGGTAGTTTGACTATTACTGCTACTACGCCCACTGGTCAAAGTGGTACTTATCGCCCCACTACTGTGCCTGACGATAACACCTATAATCTAACTGGTACCGACTTTGGCTTTGACTCTGCTACTTTACCTGCAGATACGACCTTTACGATTAAGCAACCAGTTACTTTTCCTAATGACAGTGGCTCTTTCATTCCTAGCACAGATAGTATGTATTCTAAAAGTGCTGATAGTACTCAAATTAAATTAGCTGATTCCGACAATTTAGCTACGGACGGTTATGGTATCGGGTTGCCGGATCTTAGTTTGAACGTCCCTCAGCAATTAGACTATTCCGCAATTTTAAAGGGTGAAGAACAAAAAATCTTTCCTAAAAAGCTTGCTGACACTGATCCACAAGTTACTCTAACCAATAACTATGTCGCTCCTTTGAATGTTCAATTGACGGCGCAAGTTAATGCCAAAAATTCAACAATTCGAGACTTGTTCTACTTCCAAGAAGCACCAACTACTGCCGACAGTACTACGAATGCAGCGCTAGCAGCACCAGTAACCGTCTTAGATCAACAATTCCCCAGTCAGCAAACACAAAAATTAACTTTATCAACTGATAAACAAGCCGCTAGTCCGAATATTGGGCCCTATTTGCAGATAGATAAAGACGACAGTAGCCTTAAAGCTTTAGCAAAAGAGCCCCAATCGGCTAGCATCACCTGGACTGCTACCAACAGTCTCGTTAATTAACGTCCTTCCCCGAACAATGTAATTCAGATAGAACACAAAAAAGCCAACTAGAAAATTCTAGTTGGCTTTTTTATTCATTAATAATAATTTGTACCAGTCTATCACTTAGGCAACCCTTACCTAAAGTAAGTTTAGGCTGTAACAAACCCTTTTTATTTTATCTAACTATCTGAGGGAATGCAATTCTTAATTTAATCTTTTGCTTAGTCTAAATTAATTTTAATCATAAAAAATAATTTTTTGAACTGCTTTTTGGAAAATAGTCTATAAAATCTGGCTTCGCTTACAAAATCAATTTTTGCTTAACATCGTGAAATATTTTACCACAAATACTCATTTTATTATTTTACTTAATTTTATTTACTAGATTACTTGCCTAGCAGTAGATATAGGTTTATAATACCTTAGCTTTCCAGATTAATTAATGCAATATTTTTAATCAAAAAATATTTTTCCTAATCATAATGTAATAAAAATAGGTGAGATAAGATAAATGACCAAAAAAATCAATTTTATATTCTATTTATTATTCATAGTCTTTATTAGTAGCAATTTCTCAACTAAAGTTAAAGCTGATCTACTAAAACCACAAACAGGCGCCGATGCACAACTAATCAGTGCTGTTAACCAACAGACTCCTAACACCCAAACTACTAGTCCATTACAAGCATCCCCTTTACTGGATAATCCCGCCCGCTCGGGCAGCGCTTATCCGGATATGCCCCAATATTCTGATATGGATGAAATTATCTACGACGGAACAAACCCCGATGTCGGCAATACCTATACCGTATATGTTTCGACACCCAAAGCTTTTTTAGAAGCCGTCTATGATGACCAAGCTCCAGGTGGCGTTTCACATATTGACCACATTATTTTAAAAAATAATCTGGATTTATCTAATGCCGGTGTGTATGGCTTTAGCGGTGGTGGCTATAGTTACGACTTCACGCGCCACTTCAAACTAACCATTGACGGTGCAGGCTATACGCTCAATTTTGGTTACAATAGCATTGCGCTAAAGGGTAATAACGCGGGCTTAGTGACCAGCAACTTATATAAAGAAGACTGGACTTTAAAAGATGTTAATTTGTTTAGCTCTTCATACTGGGGACCCATTGCAGGTAATTCCGGTAATTCACAAAATGTTGATTTAACCGATAACGCGGCGATTCAAGCCGCTGGCGGTTACACCCAAATCACTTATGATAATGTCAATTACGTGGGTTCACAAACCCATAACTCACTGAATGGCGTCGGCACGACTGCAATTATCATTAAGAATCGGGTTAGTTTGTCCTCCGTTCAAAAATATAAGTACCACGATAAAGTCTACACAACTGACTCCGACGGTAACCAACAAATCTTCGAAGCTTCGCGGATTACTTTTGATAAAAACAGCCATTTCTCCGGCTATACCTATAATGGCAACGGGATTGAGTTAACAGGGCCCAAAAACAGCGTGGTCTTAAAAGATGGTGCCCAAGTTTACCTCTACCCCCACGGCCAATCAGGTGAAAATAGCGGTTTTGGCTATGTGGAAAATCATAATTACGCCTTAGTGATGCACCCATCAGACTCTAATGCCACTTCTGATATTGACCTTTACGGTAATTCGCAATTAAATATTATTTCTAACGATGCTCCCGCCAAAGGCCAGTACTCTGACGGCACCAATGCACTGCGCAGTACCACTAATTTAGCTGGTGCCATTTATGTTTCTGGAGCCAGCAGTATTCACTTCCACAAAGAAGCCAGTGGCTCTCCCATTATTCGCCTGCAAAGTAATGACCAAAGTACCATGGATTACCAAACAGATGCCAACAATTTATTAGATGACCAAGGCAATATCAAGGATACCTCCGCGCAAGCCGTCGGCGATGCCGCTAGTTACGCTTCTAATCACGGTGCCGACTACGGCAAATATATTACGCCTGATAGCCCCAATGCCAAAAGTACGCTCAATCACAGTCTCCCCTTAGTCGATCTCAACGGCGGAAATATCACATTAGATCACGGGACTTTTGATGTGCAGTCTAATAACTTACACGACTTTGGCGGTAGTGGTACTACCCTAAATCCCCGATTTGGTAATTTAATGCGAATTGGTTCCAAAATGAACATTACCATCAAAAAAGATGGCGTTTTTAAATTACACGAAACCGGCACCAAACAAACAAGCAATAGTATGAATTTATTAGATACGGATGCGGGCTTAAATTTGAATATTTATAACCCTAAGGAAATCATGCTAGATTTAGGTAACAACGATAACGACAATGCTCATATCGTCAACGTTGAAGGTGGTAATGACAGCAGTGCGGGCGGTGACGTTATCGTCCAAAACACGACTTTTAGCGCCCAAGGTAATCCTTCACCAATCACTGGACCATCGCAGTCTTTAGGAACTGCTAATTACCCCGAACTGACCCTTGATAAAGTTCCAGTCCAAAGAATCGATGTCCCGTTTGCTTATTGGGCTATTCCCGCCACCTTATTCCAATCTGGTAACAAACAAATTTATGCTAAACAAGCGGATTTAATGCAACTAAATCAAGGGTTAAGCATTATGCACGGCAAAGAGTTTCACAAAATCGTCTTTGGCAAGCTCGGGAGTCCGACCATCACCAATCACACCGCGCAAATCATCCCTCACCAAGATGCCAGTGAAGACATGCATATCAAAGGCAGCGTCCAACCCTACAGCGATGATACCCAAGAAAGTTTTAACCCCACTCCACCTTTAATGCACCTGGTACTCAATCGCTTAGGTCAACAATATGACTTAGGGACAGTGACCAACTCCCAGCAAGCCTATGGAATCAAAAATGCTAATACAATTTTGCCGGTTACCCCCGGAATGTTGCTGGCCGACGATCAAGGCGTGCAAGATGGGGTGGCTGATCCGGATAATCTCGGTTCCTTAGTTGATAGTGTTGATGCCATGCCGCAATACGTTGCCGACACTGCCATTAAGTGGACCCCTGATGCAAAAGACTCGACCGTGCAAAATTACGATATCGATTTACAAAAAGTGTTAGCTAATTACAATACGCTGCACCCCACAGCTCATTTAGAATTTAATTCCAGTGATACTTTGCAGTTAAGTGCGGTGTCGAATTTTCAAGAAACGCCTAAGCAAACCATCGGGGTTACCAACCTTTCTTTAGGAATCCCCGATAAAGTGGATCAATATTTAATTGGTGATACGGTTAAAGTTCCCCTGACTTATTTTGATGGTGATGCAACTGCTAATAACATTAGTATTACGGGTCAGGTAAATGACGGTCGCAACGTTGATTTACAAAAGCACATTGCAATCACTTCGCACAAGGAACCCATCAAAGATTCTTCTTGGCAAATTGATAACATCACTAACCAAGCCGATAGCGATACCTCGACTCACCAACTACAGTTCCGCGGTCAAGATGATGCCAGTCCTACAAACGATTATCCACTCAAAAAAGAAGACCAGGCTACTTATCAATACAAAGTCTTGCCGTTTCCTAAGTACTCAGTTACCAAAACTGTGAAAAAGATTAACAAGGGACAAAATACTATCAGTCGGGGCGCTAATCATTTGCAAACCACTTTTAAACCGATGGGGCAACATGCTTTAGACACGGTTCAATTTAAGCTAGGTAGTTTAACTTCTAATTCTACGGTAGCAACAACTAGTCCGCAACTGACATTTACTGCGAAGACTCCTGATGACCAAAAATCCATCCAAGTAGCGACGAATTCCAAAGATACCTATACCTTAACGGGCAAGGAATTTGGCTTTAGTGACGGCCAAATTCCGGCTAACACCACTTTCACAGTGGAACAACCACTGCAAGTTGTCGGTAAGAACAATAGTCGTTTAACTGGTCACAGTGACCAATTACTGGCGGTTGCTGCAGACAAAAGCACTCATTTTTTAGGCCAGAGTAAAATTCTCAATTATTTAATTACTGAACCAGATATTGAATTAGATGTTCCTCAGCAACTAGGTTTTAGTGTGATTTTAAAGCACCAAAATCAAACGATTTTTTCTAATACGCCTAGCGCTACTGCCAAATTAACGAATCACACTAAAAGTGCCACTAACGTTTCTCTCTTAGCCAGTTTCAACGGTAATAAAATTTTGACACCCTTAATTTATTATCAAACCACAAAGAGTGCCGCCGCTTTAGCTGATCCTGCAACAATTTTCACTGGCACACTCACTGCCAATCAAAAAAAGGACATTCAGCTTAATCCTTCCACTGCTACTAAGCAAGGACTTGCTTTAAAGATTCCAGCCAACGACACTGCGTTAAAACCTGGATCTCAGGGCGGTACGTTGACTTGGACGGTGCAAAACAGCTTAAAATAAATAGTTGAGTTTTAACTAGACCAACTGCCAAGCTAATATTATTAAAATAATATGTAATGTGTTACAATTAATAATGAAAAAGGGACTGGTGCTAACACACCAATCCCTGAACGATCCGCTTTAAAGGCGGTGACTAGTTATTTAAACAATTTTAAATCGCCCTATAACTTGCCAAAGTTACTGTAGGACGGTTTTTTATTACTTTTTGTGGTTCATGATTGTGGTAACTAATGTGCCAAAAGCAATCATCAATACCAATATCTGATAGGTATTCAAGTAAGACTGGATATCCTTTCCGTTGATTCTTCCGTATTCTCATACGCAAGCACCTCCTTGAGAACAAACAGTCGCCGCCCATAAAAATTATCGCATTAATTATTTTAGCACATCGATTAGCGTGAACCACTTATTAATTTTAGAAAATGATTTTTCCCGAATAATATGTTATTATAATGTTGAAAAAGGGATCAGTGCTCCAAACACTAATCCCTCAGCGATCCGCTTTAAAGGCGGTGACTAAATTATAGAATTTATTTGATCGTCCTATAACTCGCCAAAGTTATTAATAGGACGGTTTTTTGTTACTTTTTGTTGTTCATGATTGCGGCAACTAGTGTGCAAAAAGCAATCATTAACATTAATACCTGATAGGTATTCAAGTAAGACTGGATATCCTTTCCGTTGATTCTTCCGTATTCTCATACGCAAGCACCTCCTTGAGAACAAACAGTCATCGCCCATAAAACTTATCGCATTAATTATTTTAGCATATCGATTAGCGTGAACCACTTATTAATTTTAGAAAATGATTTTTCCCGAATAATATGTTATATTGGTAATGAAAAAGGACTGGTGCTGGTACACCAATCCCTCAGCGATCCGCTTTAAAGGCGGTGACAAATTGTTAAAAGACTACAATCGTCCCTAACTCGTCAAAGTTAACATGGGACGGTTTTTTATTACTTTTTGTTGTTCATGATTGTGGCAACTAGTGTGCCAAAAGCAATCATTAACATTAATACCTGATAGGTATTCAAGTAAGACTGGATATCCTTTCCGTTGATTCTTCCGTATTCTCATACGCAAGCACCTCCTTGAGAACAAACAGTCACCGCCCATAAAACTTATCGCATTAATTATTTTAGCACATCGATTAGCGTGAGCCACTTATTAATTTTAGAAAATGATTTTTGCTAAAGAATATGTTATATTGGTAATGAAAAAGGACTGGTGCTAGTACACCAATCCCTTAGATAAGGTTGCTAAGACAGCAGCTACTAAATTTTGGTAAATTTAATAATCGCTAGCCTTGCACGGCTAAGGCGATTATTTTTTTGTCTTGTTTTTCAACTTGACAATTTCTACAACCGTACGTACTCCGTTAACAAAACTGTTAACTAAATACGCAATGGCTAGTAGTTTCAATCGGCTACTCCCTTCCTTAGAATTGTGTTTACAGTTATTACACCATAAGCACCACCCCATTTCTGGAATAGCCACCGCCTTAGCATTTACTTTATCTGAAACCATTTTAACATATTGCTTAATCTCTTTTCATTAAGTAAAAAGCCCCTTTAAGGGGCCCAACAAAACACTACCAACCACTACTGCTCGTGATTTTTATTTGTTCTTAATTTTTAAATGGATCAATATATTCTTTTTTACTAATACTATATTGGATCCGATCTTCCATTTCTTGATCGCGTATATATTTGGCGATCGTCTTTTGATTTAATCCTACAGTACTTGCGTAAAATCCCCAAACCCCAAAAACTAAGGTTGCCATAATTATATTCTAAATTGGCATGTCGTTCATGAATTATGACTGCTCCCCTTACTTAGAGTATTTTTCTACGATATTTAGGCGTAAAAATAATGTGATAGGCTATTAATATCTTGTTTCAAGATTAGAAAAACTCTCTTTCGATAACAGTATTAGTTGGTAGCCAAAAACTGTTATATCGAAAGGGAGTTTTTAACGCTAAAGCTATTTCTGACCCCCACAAGTAAAACTTGTGGTTTATTTTCATCTTATATAAGCCAAAAAATCCAGCTCCAAATCTGCTAAAAATTTGGAGCTGGATTACATTTTGAGATTTTTCTATTGCTAAATACTTAAGGGTACAAAAATATTATAGCATGTGTTATCATTGATACTGAAAAAGGGATTAGTGCTGTCACACCAATCCCTTAGCGATCCGCTTTAAAGGCGGTGACAATTGTTATAAAACTATTTTAAATCGTCCTATAACCTGTCAAAGTTAATGTAGGACGGTTTTTTGTTACTTTTTGTTGTTCATGATTGCGGCAACTAGTGTGCCAAAGGCAATCATCAACGTCAATACCTGATAGGTATTCAAGTAAGACTGGATATCCTTTCTGTTGATTCTTCCGTATTCTCATACGCAAGCACCCCCTCGAGAACAAACAGTCACCGCCCATAAAACTTATCGCACTAACTATTGTAGCATATTACTTAAACTGCATGACTTTTCAATTTTGAAAAATGATTTTTGCCAAAAATGTATTGAAAAAGGGACTGGTGCTAGTACACCAATCCCTGAACGATCCGCTTTAAAGGCGGTGACTACGTTATTAAGACATTTTTAATCGCCCTATAACTTGCCAAAGTTAGAGTAGGACGATTTTTTGTTGTTCATATCAAAAGCTCCAATGACTTTTGGTTTATTTGAAATGCAATTACCAACAATCATTTTTAATTCATCAACGAATTAGTGATTGACCACGTCAATTGTCCCTGATATTGACCACTTTGAAGGTTAAGCAAAGCCGTGCGCAAATCTAACATCAATCCAGCTACTTGTTGCCCATTAGCAGACCACCAAGCTTTTGAAATATCTGTTGTGTCAATCTTAGGCGTCTGAATAGTATCAACAGTCGCTGTTTTACTATCTACCAAAGTATCATTGGTACCTACTGTTTCTAAAGCGCCATTACTTCTTTGCTGATATTTCAAAACATTACTCAACAAATCGTCATTATGATTCGTCAATGGTTCTGATAACCTAACTAATAATTGCCAATTAGGCTTTTGGGTAGTGTCCACCACTTGCAAGTTTTGGTTGGATGAACTCTCAGGCAAATGGTTTAATTGTCTACTTTGTGAAATAATCTTAGTGCCAAAATCTAAATTATTAGGAACACCTTGCAGCATTAGGCTACCGACCTCGGTATATACTATCTTGACTTCAACAGGATTAGCACTTGGTTTGGAACCATCAGCATTCGCGACTGATTGATAGGTCACTGAAGCAGGGCGTGTTTTTAAATGATAACGATGATATTTGGTATAAATATCGTCCGGATAATTAGTCGTATCTTGGGCAAGATTCAAAGTCTCGCCTACCGAACCATAATAAGAAGCCGCGGGTCGGTTGCCGGTTTCCTCAGCGTTAGGTAACGGATTACCATTTTGGTCAACCGTATCCACCGTAATTTTACTATTTTCTCTAATTGTCAACTGCGCCGTGGTAACTCGGGGATTAATCGTCGTAAATTGGCCACCACTATCAACCCCATATAGGTAGATTTGATGTCCACCTTGTTTCGGTATAGCTAATGTCTTGAGATCAGAATCAACTTTAATTTGAGCTGGGTAAGTGGTATTAATCGGAGCCGAACTAGTGCCCGAGAAAGCTGTTAGTTGCTGACACTTTTTGATATCTGTTAAATTAACCAACTGCTTATCAATAGAGTAATACAGTGCCACGGTCGTACTATCAGGATCTTGAACTCGAACATCAAACTCAAATGGCGGTAATTGGTTACTATTCCAATCTTGCGCATAGGTGTAACTGGTTTGAGTCGGTGTTAATGTTGGCGCAGTGTTGGCCCACTTTCTTTGCCAGACTAATGTTTCGGGCAGAATATGATTGGTTGCTAAATGACTATTTAAACTATCACTGTTCGAATAAATGGTACCTGCCGGGGCAATATCACTGCCGCCAGCAACGCTTTGCCAACCACCTACATTTTCATATTGGTAACCATTGTAAGTTGAGATTTGTCCTGCTTGGGGCATTGCTAAATCCGGAGAATTCGTAAACTTGGTATCCGTACCTAATTGTAGTTTCCACAGTTTCAAATCCAAAGTGAACATTTGAGTCATGCCGGTCAAATGAGCAGTGTTAAAGGAACTTAAATTCAAAGTTTGCAAATTAGAACACCCATAAAACATGTAAGACATATTCGCGACTTTGTTAGTGTCAAAGGTGCTTAAATCCAAAGTTGGTAAGTTATAACAGCCATAAAACATATACGACATATTAGTAGCTGATGAAGTTTTAATTTGACTAACATCCAAACTGGTCAAATGACTGCACTGATTAAACATTGACTTCATTAACGTTACATTACTCGTATCAAATCCCGCACCGAAGGTGATTTTTGACAAGTTGGAACACCCATAAAGCAGCCATCCCATATCAGTCACTTTACTAGTTTGAAAAGAACTTAAATCTAAATTACTTAAGCTGGAACAGCCGTAAAACATTGCTTCCATATTAGTAACTTTGCTTGTAGCAAACTTCTGACCAAAATCAATCTCCGGTAGCTTAGTACAATTATAAAACATGTAGCTCAGATTAATTACTTGACTCGTGTCAAAGTTATTACCAAAATTAATATGCGTTAAGCTGGAACAGTTATCAAACATATAACCGATGTCATGATTATTACTGGTATTAAAACTGCTCAGATCAATATCCGTCAAACTTGCACAATCGAAAAACAAGCTGCGCATTCCTTCTATATTATTAACATTCACAGTCTTAAAATTACTTAAATCAACTTTCTTTAATGAAGTACAACTTCGAAATAAATTTCCCATCATAGTAGCTTGACTAGTATCCAAGTTTGTTAAACCAACAATCTGCTGTAAATTAGTTAAATTAGCAAATAAATAAGAACAATCACTATTTGTTTTCACGCCGGGGGCAATCTTGACAGTGGTAATCTGGTCGCGATAAGCAATCCAAGGACCGCAACGATTCCGGTAAGTGCCATTAGGATCTTCACCAGGCATTGTATTGTTCACGGTTCCTATAGTTCCAGCATTAATATTTAAAATCGTATTGTTATCAGATAAATACCAATAACAACTGCCCAACGTACCCGAAGTAACCGCAGTTGTTGGATCAGCTTGAACATTAATGACATTGTTCAACGTTGGAGCCGGTGCAGGGGACCGAGTTAAATTCTGCGGTACAGATAATAAATGCAGCACTGGCTGCGTGGTTATAGTTGTTGAACTCTTAGTATTACTTTGCTGTTGAATGCGAGATGTAGCTGCTTGTCCCCGCTGAGAAGTCGCTAATACGACCGTGTGCTGCGAGCATGCCCAGCTCATCACGAATAACAACAACGCAGTTATGAGCACTAACTTGCCAGATTTAAACATTTCCTGCACCACCCTTCTCTCGTTAATCGCCCCGTTCAGGATTGATTATTTTTACTTAAACAGTGTTTAATCCAAAGTTGCCATCAGATATTTTTAAGTCTCATCATTAATAATAGTCAGATAATATTTAATTCTTTTAAATGTTGTTTTTATCTTTTACTCTAAAATAATTAATCAAATTATATATTTATTCACTCGCAAAAACTGAATAATACATAATTTGATTCAAAAAATAAGATTTATATTATTAAACTTCGAAGAGATTATAGCACTCATCTATAACAAATAACAAATATTTTCCAATTTTTTCTAATAGTTAATTTTGAAATGTTTTTTGACATTTTTTAATTAGATTGCTTTTTTAAATATTTGTTGATGATCAATGCCGACGGCTGTAAATTAATATTGTCATCCAGAGTTAACACAACAGCACTCACAGCACAAAAAAGGCTAATTGCTTAATCCAAGAATTAAACAATTAGCCCTTTATTTTCGGTTCAATTTTACAGCGAATTAACCATCGACCACGTTAGCTTTCCTTTATAATCTCCCGGTAAAACATTGCGCTGCGCGTGTAATTGCCACTGGTTAGCTCCCACTAAATCAGTCAAATCAATCCCACGTTCATTAATGCCGATACTCGTACCAGAACTAGGGGCAATCTTGGCCACCTTAATACCACTGCTTAAAACTGGCTGTTCTTGATATGCTAATAACGACGTTCCTTGTGGTGTTAAGCCAACTGAACCGTTTGTTAATCTTTGACTACCAGTATTATCATAAGCTACTCGAACCTCATAACCTTGAGCGGTCGCATTTTGAAAATAGCTATTAACTTTTAACGCTCCCTTGGTAGCACGATTAGTCACGGATTGTCCTGCATTCACGACTTTACCAAAATCAATCGTCGTCGGTACCTCAGTAAAATAAGCCAAATTAGCACGCTGCAATATTAATATTGGCGCGCTAACAGTATTTCCTTGCCCAGAATTGAGAGGTGCTGAAGCATTGACATTATGTTGTAAAGTTTGATAACTACTATTATGTGCTCCAGATAAATCCCCTACGGCTACACCAGTAATCGTTAAATGCAAGTGATCGCCCGCTTTGAAAGCTTCTCCGCTGCGCTTTTTAACTACAATTGTTTGCGGCCAATTGGCATTTGTCTGATCTGTCATATGAGTAGTTACTAAATCAGTATTATTAATGCCGTCGCTCGCAAAAACATAATTAGCAAACTTCAAACCAGCACTGGCTTGTGTTGTAAAGACTAGCTGTGATGCCGTGGCCGTACTATCCGCAGCAATCTGATAGTCTAAATAAAAATCAATCGTATCTCCGGGAACATAATAATTGGTTGGTAAACTGCGCGTACGATCCACCGCGGTTTGCGTTAAATTGGCAGAAAAAGTTAATTTTTCAACTGGAATACTCAAAGTGGAACCATAAAAATCACTGGTTGGATGACTACTTAAATTCTGTTCTATGGCTGTCGCCTTAGGCGTCGTACTTAAAGTTGTTCCATTAGCACTCGTATTAATTGTCCCCAGAAAAGTAATCTTTGCCTTTTGGTTATCCTTGAGTACAATTGCATCAGCAGGGCTCAATTGCAGTCCTCGATTAGCAATATTATAAGCAACCGTTTTGTCCTGACCATTGGCGTAAGTAATTTTAGCACTTGTAACTTGGAAATCAGTGGGGAGCAAATTACTTAAGTTGGTGGTTTGATAAGCACTCGCAAAACCATCATTACCTAAAGTCACATCAAACTCAATTTGATCTTGGGGATAATTTTTGCCATCACTCCGGGAAACGTTGCGCCAAGTTTCTGTCAACCATGGTTTAGAATACGCACTAGCATTAATTCCCAAATCAACCGCGTAATGCTTAGTTTGACCAACCGCCAAATTAGTTACTGGCCACAGCAGAGCATACGCTGAATCGGGATAGGAACCGCCGCTTTTTGGTAATAACTCAGAGCCAGCAGGATAACTACCAACCTCTTGACCAGTAGCATTGGCTAAACTACTGCCCTTAAACACGGCAGTGCCATAAGCAAAAGTACTGACTCCACTCGTATTGCACTTGATATAATCGCCATAAAAACCTGCTAGCCAATGCGTAGGACCATCAGTGACATCAGTATTAATATTTAAGCGATGATTTGGCGACTGGATATACATGCCCCGGTTATCCCCCAAGGCATAAACCGGTACCCGGTCACTAACATAAGAGCCAATCTGATCTTCATTTTCTAACTTCGTATCTTCCCCTTCAGCTACCACATAATTTTGTAACGTCGTTGAAACATTCTTAACATACAATTCCTGAGCTACGCCACCATCTGAGTAACGAGAAGTCCGCAACACTTCTTCCACTTCCAAAGTCCCAGAACGTAAGTATCCCATAATCTTAACTGCCTGGACTCTTCCACTGGCATCTTTAGAAACAAAATACGTCAAATTAGACATCGTTTGTAAAACTCCCCCTGTTTGGCCAATTGAGGTCGTCGTACTATCTAATAAGGCATAATCAACACTGGTACTGGGACCAATACTGACACCACCATAGAAAGCTTGAATATTGTTGGGAGTTCCGTTATCTTTTTGACCATCATGTAAGAAGATATTGGCCTTGCGGCTAGCAGTTAATTGACCCGAAATCGTAAGATCACCCCAACCACCAAAGGTAAAACCCATATTGACACTTTTACCTTGATTATTCGTAACAGCAGACGTTTGGCCGAGCTCAATCCGGTTTTGAGCCGGCGACCAAGTCAAGCCATCATCAATATCTGTAGCTTGTGGCGGATTAACTGCCAAATTACTGACAGTAATGGTCGGCGCCTGTAAAACTTGATTATTCGGTAACGTAACTGACCCCACTTGTTTGACCAGCGGGGCAGTCACATCATTGGGATCAGCATTAACATTATTAACGTGTAGTTGCAAAATCAAAGCCAAACTAAATAATAAAATTACTATTGATAAAATTTTATCGTTACGCATTAGCCTCACTATCCATAATATATTTTAGAAAATATTTATTCAAAATATAATTATCAAAATTACAGCAGCAGTTATACTTTTATCGATAATAAAACGCCTAAAGATGGGGATTACATCAGTTTTTTGTCAGTATCATTTGTTAAAGTATACCATGAATCACGAATTTTGTTGAGTAATATATTCATTATATCTAATATATTTTTATATTTAATAAATATAAAAATATTTAGATTTAATTACTGATTATTCTTTTTAATGCAAAATATTAAAGTAAAACCATTATTATGTAACATTTGAATTAATTCATTGGTTTTTCTAAAGCATAAAAAAACGACTGTGGCTTTTTTGAACCATCAGTCGTCTTGTTTATCTCTTAAATTTTAAGCTTGTTGCTCGTACCAACGCCATTTACTTTGAATAATCTTCTCACATAAATCAGGATAACTAATCCCCACGGCAGCCGCTTCACGCGGAATCAAAGAGCGCGGCGTCATGCCCGGTAGTGAGTTAGCTTCCATGACGTAAGCCCCTTCTTCACTTACCAAGAAATCAATGCGCCCGTAATTTTGCATATCTAAGGCCGCAAAAGTTTGGCGCGTCAACTTTTCTAAAACTTGCGCTGTTTCATGATCCAACTCGGGTGGTGTAATGAATTGCGTTTGGTTATTGTCTTGGAACTTATGCTGAAAATCATACCAACCAGTCGTCACCACAATCTCCACGGGTGGCAAAACTTCGCCATCAATAATGGCCACCGAAAATTCGCGCCCTTGGATGTACTTCTCAATCAAAGCTTCCTCGTCAAATAAAAAGGCATCCTCTAAGCTCGCCGCCAAATCCGCATATTCGCGCACAATGTGCGTACCTACACTCGAACCACCATTAGCCGGTTTTACCACAACTGGAAAACCAAACGGAATGTCCGCTGGAGCGATTTGCGTGGTTTTGGTCGTTATATAAGGTGCCGTAGGAATTTGATTTTGCACAAAAACTTCCTTAGAAAACTTCTTATTCATTGCCAGACCGGAAGCTAAGGGACCGCTACCCGTGTAACGAATATCAAAGACATCTAACACAGCTTGGACTTTGCCATTTTCGCCATCTTCACCGTGCAAACCAAGATAAACCAAGTCAGCAGCTTGGCAAATCTGGAGCACATTTTTGCCAAGTAAGCCACGTGTGCCATCCGTGCGCAAAGCATTAATCTTTTCATCTGTGAGCACTTCATCATCAATCACTAACTTGGTCTCATCCGCTAATTGCGTCGTGAAAAGATCTTCAACCTTCTGATTGGCCGCTAGTTCTTGACCCAAGAAAGAATCCACCAAGGCTACAGAGTAGCCTTTAGAGCGTAAAGCATTGGTAATTTTGACACCAGACGATAGTGAAACATTGCGTTCGGTGCTGCGGCCACCGGCCAAAACAACTATTTTCATTTGTTTAACTCCTTTAATTAAATTGAAGTTCATTTATCGGTCGTACTTAGAACCTTGAGTATAACACATTTAATTAAAGAACCAATAGAAAATCGTTCATCCCGGTAGCTATCTACCACTGAAAGGTTTAGTGATAGTAACTCCAAGCAGCATAAATTCTAACAATTTTTCGCTGGTCATTGACTGAATAAGTTTGTCATTACATAAGTACTCTTTGCGCGAAAGTAGTCAGTAATTTGTTAAGTTGTTATAATAATCCTAGATCCCCATGAGGAGGAAAACACCATGAAATTACGAACACGTTTATTAACCTTATTGACTGTGTTAATTGGTGGCTGGTGGCTAACGACGACCACCACCCAAGCGGACAATAATTGGGACACCCCGGTGATGACCTTAGGAACTTCATTGTCCAACGCCCAAAAGCAAGGGACGATTGACGTTTTATCGAATCAAATTCAAAATAAAAACTTTCAACAAATCACCGTCACCGGTGCCACGTTAGTGCAATACCTCAATCCGGCAGGCGATAACTTCACGGAGCAATCAGGCGTTTGGTCTTCGGCTCTAATTGAAAAGACCAGCCGTGGTTCGGGCATTAACGTCCAAATTTTAAAATATGACGGTCACAATAACATCACCACGATCACTGCTAATCAATACCGTAATGCGGCTTTAACTGCCGGGATTAGCGACGCTAATATCTACGTCACTTCGGCCACTCCGATTGATGGTTCGGGTGCCTTAGCTGGTGTTTACGCCGCCTTTGCCCAAAATGGCCAACAACTCAATGAGAATCAAGTCGCCGCAGCGCAAAATGAAATGGGAACGTTAAGCCAAATTAGCCAACAAAATAAGGGTCAACAAGGCTACAGCGATACCCAACTCAACAACGCGATTGCGCAGGCAAAGAGTCAAATGGCCAAGATTGGGAATAACGTGACAGTTAATCAAATCACCAATATCGTCAACAACACGATTCAAAATAATAATCTGCAAAACATTATTACTGATAATCAGAAACAAAAAATCATTAACTTATTGGTTCAAATTCGGGATTCCGGTGCTTTAAAAAATGGCAACTTTCGCCAGCAGGCCAATAAATTAAGTTCAGATATCAAGAGTCATGCCCAAGATTTATTTAACAAAGTCAATACTCCCCAAAACCAAGGCTTCTTACAGCAATTGTGGACTAAAATCGTCAACTTCTTTCAAAATTTGTTTTAATTAATATGTTAAAAGGCTAGGTATCAGTCAGCAAGACAGCGACTTTGATCCTAGCCTTTTTTATTAAATTAATTATCTTCATGATTAAATAAGCGGTTTTTATAATAAGTGAAAAATGATTCCCGACCGGTGATAATGGAACCTTGTCCCGCCATGCCATAATGTAAATTAGCAATTTGTGCTGCTGGGACTTTTGCCAATGCTTCAACGACATAATAATTACTCTTACCCACAGTCACCGGCGCGACACTAATGGTTTTAATGCGTCCGCTCAAGACAATGGGGGTCGGCACATTGCGACTGATTTTAACTCGTAAAATTTGCTGGCGCCGTACGGTTGAAATATCATTGGGCGCAACATAAGCCTGCAATTTGAGTGGTTTTTGGACCGTCAACGGCGGATAAATTTGAGCCAGCGGATTGCCCGTGCCCACCAATTTATTACGCTGATTGGAATTTAACACGTGGACGATCCCCGTAATCGGTGCTTTAACTTTCAAATCATGCGTGGAATCTTGAACTTCTTTGAGTTTTAAATTATTCTGACTTTGCTTTTGTTTAAGATCTATTTGTTGCTGGGAACAGGATTTCAATTGTTCCGCTTGTAAACTAGCTAATTTTTGCTGATTAGTTGCCACATCGTATTGACTACTATCAAAATCGCTTAACTCTAATTTTTGCTGAGTCGTCGCTTGAATGCTGTCTTGCAACTGGTCAATTTGTTGCTGAATATTGGTTAAAGCATCTGCTTGCGCAGTGCTCGGATCTTGGGTTTGTTTGGCTGTGAGATAAGCTGTATATAAATAACGATAAGTGGAATTGCCCGGATCAGAGCCTTGCTTAATCGCTTGGGCAATATTTTGATAAGCAGCCAATTTGGTTTGCGCCGTTTGTAAACTAGTATTTAAATTCGCGATCAACTTATTCTTTTTGGCAGTATTCGTTTGGGACTTTTGTTGTAACAACTCATTTTCCAAGAGATATACTTGGCGTTGATTTTGATAACTGTGATACAAATCCTCATAACCAAATTGATCCGTCTGGGCAAACAAATCTTGATTTTGCTGCAGGCTATTATTCAAAGTGGTGAGTGCCGTTAACTGTTGTTGAAATAACTGTTGTTGTTGCCGTAATAAAGTCAACTGATGCTTTAAAGATTGGGACTGATAAGTGACCAATAGCTGCCCCTTATGAACGTGTTGTCCTTCTTTTAAATAATCATGCGTAATTTGATTATTACTCGTCGATTGTAAAATGGAAACTGCTTTGCCCGAGGCGACTTGACTAGGCGCTTTAATCGTAATTTCACGTTGACCAAGCAAAGAAAATAAAATTACTAACACAATCAAAATGGCCACCGGCACAATTAATAATGTCGAAAAGTTATTAAAGCGCGCATGATAAAATTCACTACTCTCTAATTGAGACTCATCCATTTAAACCACCTCCCGTTGCGTTTAATAAGCGGAAGTATTCGCCTTGTTGGGCGACTAATTCTTGGTGCGTTCCTTGTTCAATTAATTGGCCCTGTTTTAAAACGACAATGTTATTGGTTTTTTCCGCAATGGCTAAGCGGTGGGCGATAAAAATCACCGTTTGTGGCAATTTTAAGAGTGCCGCCACCAACTTAGCTTCCGTAATAGCATCTAACCCACTGGTTGATTCGTCAAAAATCAAAACTTGCGCCGGTGATAATAATGCCCGTGCAATTGTTAAGCGTTGCTTTTGCCCGCCAGATAAAATATCACCATTTTCATCAAGTTTGGTTTCATATTGTAAGGACATGTGTTCAATGTCGGATTGAATTTGCGCCACCGCACAAGCTTGGCGAATGTCTTCAAACGTAACCCCCGGGCGATTGCCTAATTTGAGATTCTCCAAAATCGTCCCCGAAAAAACATACGGATCTTGTGGTACATAGACAATCTGGTGCCGCAAAGCGGTTTTATCAATTTCTTGGACGTTATGATCATTAATCAACACTTGTCCTTTGGTCGGTTCAAAAAAATCAACTAATAGTTTGACCATGGTGGACTTGCCCGAGCCACTCATCCCCACGATTGTTAACTTAGAACCCGCTTGAATTGTTAAATTGATTTGGTGCAAAACGTCTTGACCGTAACCATAGCGGTAGCTCACATTTCGCAATTCTAAATCACCATGCAACAGTTCTTGTTCTTTCAGCGGACGTTCTTGATTAAACTCCGATTCCACCAAATATATTTCGTTGAGTCGATTATTAGCTACCTTGGCACTTTGAAGTTTGGGTTGCAGGTTCACAATATTTTGCAGCGGATTAGTAAAATAAGTCAGTAAGGCGTTAAAGGTCATTAATTGGCCGACTGTCAGCACATTTTTGACCACCAAATTGGACCCCACCCATAAAACTACGACGCCGAGTCCCAATTGCACAAAGAGCTTGAGTGCTTGTTGTAATTGATCAGCTTTGGTATATTTTAAATTTTTTTGGAGTAAATCCACAAATTCATGATCAACTTTTTGATAACTCTGTTCTTCGCTCGATAATGACTTGATCGTTTCAATTCCGTGCAAGTCTTCAATAATGGAAGAATCTAACACTGCACTGCTTTCCATTTGCTTGCGATTCAAGGTTTCAAACGGTTTATTAAACGCCCAAATAATTACGATATAAATCGGCAACGCAATTAATGTAATTAAAAATAAAGTTCCGTTTTGCAGCGTTAAAACTGTTCCCATAATAACCACGATGGTTAAATCTAAGCCAATCGAAATAATGGAACTCGCTAGCGCATCAATAATTTTGTTGGCGTCATTAAACCGTGAAATAATATCGCCCGTTTTGCGCGTGGTAAAAAACGACATTGGCAATTCAAAAATATGGCGCACATAGCCTAAAATAATCTCAATTGATAGTCGCTGACCTAAAATTGCCAGTAAAAAATTTTGTGCATACGAAAAAATCGCCTGAAAGATGTAAGCCACTACTAACCCCAGTGCAATAATTGATAAGGTGTGAATCATATTGTTGGGAATATATGTATCAATTAAACTTTGGAGAAAATACGATCCCAGAATACTGATTAACGTCACTAATAGTGCGGCTAAAATAATGTTGACTAATAACTTTTTTTGCTTGAAAATTACGGGCAAGAATTGTGCCAATGAATTCTTTTGTTGGTCTTTCACCGGCTGATACGTTGGTTTGGGCGCAAAAAACAAACTCACCCCCGTCCACTCTTGGTTAAACTGCTCGTAAGTCATCTTTGTAACACCAACATCTGGATCGGGATCAGCAATCAACACGCCTTTCTGTTCTGCCTTGAGCACGACATAATAATGTTCCAAGGCTTCATCTTTCACGACGTGCGCAATAAACGGATATGGGACATCCTTCATTTGAAATAACGAAGCATCAGCTTGCACGGCTTGAACTTCCAAGTCAAAATGTTCCGCGGCCTTTTTTAAGCCAAGGGCTGTGGTGCCTTCATTCGTTGTCTTAGTAAAAGTGCGCAAACGCGCTAAGGAAAATTCCGAACCATAATTTTTCAAAATCATGGCTAGAGCTGCAACACCACAATCTTCTTCATCAACTTGAGGAATATAAAGTTTTTTGGGATTCATCAACACACTCCAACTTGTCTTTAAATTAAGCTAAATAATAATTTAGCAGATTCTAGACATTCATTAAAATGAAAAATCTACTAATATACTTAATGTAAAACCATTTTTCTCAAAGTACAAGCTATCTGTGACAGACATTATTACCTAGGAAATATTAATGACAAATAACTTAAACAGTAAAATATTTTAAATCCATAATATAATTTTGAAAGACGCTTTAAAAGCTACTATAAAAACATCTTAAAAGTCGTTATAAAAAAGAAGATTTTGAAAAAGTATATAATTTGCCATTGAACTTGGGTGAATCGTAAACCGGAGCGTGATTTACATATTAAGCCAGATTGGTTATTGATGCTGGTTCACACGTAGAGCTTTTCAGATAATTAAATACATTAAAAATCCTGCCTAGCTAACAAGCTAAGTAGGATTTATCAATTGCAGTAAAATTACAAAATCAAAAATAAACTAATACTAAAAATAATGTATACGACCGTTTTGCCAATGTTTGTCCAATAAAATTTTGTTTTGTTATCAGCTTTAATTGAAGTGTGGGCAACTTTAGTTTTCCAAAATAAAGCTGTCCAAATTACGGCACCAATAATGTAGACACCAATTAGGACTACGAACAAAATATGATAATTGCTTTCCGACAAATGGGCTACATTTCTCTGCAAAATTACATTGCCTAAACAAATTGCTAAAGTCCATAACATTAAATTAACGAAATCAGAATTTTTCTTAGAATGGATTGTTTGCTTCATCTCCATGCCAACGTCAGTAAAGGCACCATCTTTTTGAGCCATTTATTACTTCCTCCTAATAATAAAATTATAACAGTCTCTAATTTTTATTTTTTAGCACCTTTGATGTCGACCTTCATGAAGAAAATTAGCAATTCGCATGACTGATGAATATACAATCCAGATAACTAGTAGAATTAATAATAAGTTGCCAACCGTTTCTAATGGAATTTTTAAATTAAAAAATGGTTGTGTCAAACTATGCAATGAAAGTATCATCAACACAATATTGAAGACGATTTCTATAAAAATTTAGTACGTTGCTTCATCAAAATCACTCCAAATTTTATTCAGGTAAATATGGTTGTAAACCAGTCAACTTTTGCCGGAAATTTTGTTGATCATAAACATAGTCAATTGATAAATCAATCGTAATAGTTTGCGAATTTTTTAAAGTTAACGTTAAATTAATTGGATTCTTAGCAGCCAGCATTCCTGGCAAGAAAGCCCCGTAAGCAGTGGAAACTGGCAGTGGCAAATTAACATCAGTAAATTTATCATGGCGCCCTTGAATTTGATAAGATGACACCTCATCAATTGCAACACTTTGTGGTTTTTTAAAAGGCAATAAAACTAAGGAAATCCGATCACCAAAACTAGCTGTAGGATAATAATAAATTCTCTGCTCATCAACTTGTAAATAACCATCTAACGTGGCAACTTTCCGCGTATAATTTAAAATCATCAAAATAAAAACTACTACAAATACTGCGACACCTAAACCCACGTTCCAAACAGATCCAACAAACAAGCCAAACACTGCACCTATTAACAAACTCATTATTAATGGACGATATAACGGTTTACGACCAAAAGTTAACATAACTAAACTCCCCCTTTTATTTATAAATAAAAATTTAAAAATAAAACACATATATTAAGCATTAAAGATAAGGTTATTACACTAATAAATAATTGATCATATAGTAAAGTATATACTGGTTTGCTTTATGACTAAAAAACTATACGCTATAATTAACACGCTTTCATTATAAAATTCAAGTTATTAATTTGCAAGATACATTTAAAATAGGTTCTTTATATCAAAATCAGCTTTCTAACCATAACCGTAATTAATTATCCAAGTTTTTCTAAAATAGAATTCTGATTTTTCAAAAAGAGCAGTGCATCCTTGTCATTAATACTTTTATAAACAGAATATGCTTTTTCAAAATTTCCCATAGATAACAAAATTTGAACAATTAACGCTTGTAAATTACCAACATCTTGTTGAGTATCCTCATATGCCAAATCATTATCTAAATTATTGATATCTTTAGTTAAACTGTTTAGTAAGGTACTATAATCTTCATCAAGTTTTATTTTCTGAGATAAATAATTTAAAAGTATCAAGTTTGTATTATTTGGAAAAATCATTTTTCCAATATTAGATACTTTATACATAAAATCAATCCTCTGCAGCTTTAAATTAAAAACAGAATACCTTAACAGCAACGATTTAGTATAACCACCTACTTTTATGTTACTTAAAGTGAAATCTTTATTTACATCTAGTAACAAAAATTTTTTAAAAAGCCGATCATATTTTTCCGGATCTTTAATTAATTCATTAACATCGTATAAAGAAAGCCATCTTGGATTTGATGGTTCAAGTTCAGACATCTTATGAAGTAATTTTGAATATTTGTTTGACTTATCAAATTTTTTTATCTCTTCAGTTCTATTACCCATATTTTTTACTTCTATTGTCGTCTTAAGTGTGACTTTTTTACTAACACTTCTAACTTCTTCGTGCACTAATCCATAAAAATATTTATTTTCTTTTATAAATATTCTTTCAGGAGTCACATAACTATCAGAAAACTCATTGCATTGGTGAATAGTAAGCACGGTATCCTGACCATACAAATAACTTAAACAAGATAAAAAGAGTTTAAACTCTTTAGTTTTTATAGAAGATAATATATACTCATCAGAATCTAAGATAAATATCCAATCATTATTGTTTACTTTTTCAATATTAATGTTTCTCATTTTAGCAAAATCGTCTTCCCAGCTTCTTTCGAAAAATTCCATCTTCTTATTTAAATGAGATACATCATATAATTTTTCTATAGTTCCATCAGTTGAACCTGTATCCATAACTATTATTTTATCAGTAACTTTATCTAACCGTTTAATCACATTTGTAATCATATCAACTTGATCTTTAACCATCATGCAACCCACTATATTAATAGATGAATAATGTGAAATTACATACTTTAATAATTGTTCTTTTTTCTGTAAATTAAAATTTTCAATCAATTTTTTTACTTTTTTAAAGGACTTAACTTCCAAAAACTTTTGAATAATATTCAATAAATCCATAATAGTCATAAAATATGACCTCCAAATAAAAATAAAGGCTTGGCTATGAGCCAAGCCTTTATTGAAATGTAAACTCGTTAATATCTTGCTCCAGTATATCCTTCAATAATGTCTCCAAAATGGCTTGCCCATTTACCCCAAGCATTCCATTGATTCCATTTCTTTCTAGAAATACCACCTTGAATATTTGAAAGTTCCTCATCCCCAAGTTGATTGCTTAGATTATTCAGTAATGTGATATTATCATTATTCTTTTTCATGACATATCCTCCTTAAAATAATTTTGGATAATAAGATTAAAATTCATCACTCATTAACCAAAATTAATTATTATTCATGAGCATAGATATAACAAGCTAGAGATCAAAGACATCCAAAGCTTATAGCAAAAGACATAACTATTATTCAATTAAATATGTAAGCATTTAACAATCTTCTTCCATAACAATTAAAATGATAGATTCTTAGTTTTTTGTTATATAATTAATAATAGGAGATGAATTTAAAAGTGACAATCGGTGAGAAAATCAAATCGAATCGGCAAAAGCTGAATTTAACCCAAGAACAACTGGGACAAAAAATAATGGTTTCGCGAAAAACTGTTTCTGGTTGGGAAAATAATCGTAGTATTCCGGACATTAATACTTTAATTGACCTCAGTAACTTGTTTGATCTTTCCTTAGATTATTTAATTAAGGACGATGCCGTGATGTTAGGTCATTATGAACAACAAGAAAAGCAAACTAAAAATAGTAGCAAGTCACTAATCTATTTATATTCACTCATCATCATATCTGACATTTTTATTTATTTGAGGATATTCAATATTATTTCAGCTCCTAATTTAATTGGTACAGTTGCCTTAATAATATGCACATTTATATACTTGATATTATTTTCAAATTGGAATAGGCTAAAATCCAAAAAAATATTTGTCACAACAATAATCTTATTTCCATGCTTATTGGCTATTAATTCTTTGATCCTTATAAAGAGTAACTACTTTTCAAATTTGATAATTAAAGATGTTTCGTATTCGTTTGGAGCGATGACAGCTGGATTGATAATAGTTTTGCTATTATCTTTGTCAGAAATAATAATTATAGAAATTTACCCTAATTACAGATAAGACTACAAGTATAACGAGTAAAAAAATACAGCATAATATATTAAGGAAAATCGCATATTAAAATGTTACGCCTTTATATGGATAAATGTTAAAAAATTAAATAAAAAGTCTTACATTGTTTAAATTTTGGCTATTCTTTTCTTTACCTAAATTTAAACGATGTAAGACATAATTAAATGCGTATAAAAAGCAAGACATTTTTACTTGATAAAATCAAACATTTAATATTTAATAAAAATAAACTATATTTTCAGTAGAATGTAAAAGTACAACAAAACACAGATTACTTGTACAGATACCTAAAGAAAATAAATCAGCATAAAGCATCTATATTGTAATTATAAAATATTGAATTCTAGTAAATGATTTCTAAATCCACTCCACCATTGAGAAACTTTAGATTTCTTTCCCCCAACAACACTATTTAATTCATTATTACTTAAATTTTTAAACTCATTTAAATTTTTCATTTAATTTTCCCCCTTATATTCTCTAACATACCGTGAGCTGAACCATAATTTCAAGCTGAATATCTAAGACATCAACAATTTTTACTACTAGCTTACATCTGATCCATTGTCCGATTTAACAGCTCGTCAACAAAGACATTACCGGCATTATCCGCGTGTCCTTTCGTCCATACAAATTTAATTTGAGGAAACTGAGGTAATAAGGCGGCAATTTGCTGCCACAACTCGACATTTAAGACCGTTTCTCCGGACGCTTTTTTCCAGCCACGGCGTTGCCACCCTGCTAACCACTTTTGATTAATGGCATTTAAGACATATTTAGAATCCATCACAACTGCAATTTTTAAATCATTGAATTGTAAATCCACTAAGCGCTGCAAGCCCATTTGCAGCGCGGTTAGTTCCATTTGATTATTGGTTGCCCCTAAACAACCCTGAGTGCCAGAAAATTCTTTTCCTGTACTTTGAATTAAGTATGCCCACGCGGATTTATCGCTAGCTTTGACATGACCACCTAAGACATTGCCTGTATTACGCGTGCCACCATCAGTATACATTGTCACTTGCGCCGTCCAGTTTGGCGCTTTTTTAGTAGCAGTGGCCGTGGTCGTCTGCGCAACCATAAATGTTTGAGCTTGTTTTAAAGTAGGAAAACTTTTGAAAATCGCCCCTTTGAAACCTTGAACTTGTTTTTGGCAATCATGCCAATTGTGATAAATTCCCGGCTTTCGCCCCTTTTTAACTGCATAATATTTTGGCATAATTTCTCCTTGAACCTAGAATTACTAGTTTAGAACCTGTATCATATTTAATAGTTAACTTTAGCTAGTAAGAGGCACTTTCTCCATGAGACTTTGGCATTCTTCCAAGCATCAGACCGCAACTATTCCCATCTGTAAATTAGACGAACGAGTTTCCGTTGATTCGAGCACTGAACAAATCCCCACTTTTTATCTTCATGGTTTTCGTGGTGGTAATTATACCACGGAAAAAATGGTCGGTTCGGCGCAAAAAATGACTGGTTCACCCGTTTTTTTGCGTGCCACGGTGGATTGGCAAAGTAAAATCCATTATTCTGGTTACTGGTCCACCGCTAAATATCCAATTATCCAATTAATTTTTAAAGATCGCTGGATCCCGTCTAGCACGATGGAACGTTGGTTTAATCAAATCTTAAGCGACTTATACCAACGTTATCACTTTCAACAGTATAATGCTATTGGACATTCGCTGGGTTCCGTGGCCTTAGTTTCCTATCTAATTAACACTTACAATCGCCCCTTACCCAATATCAATCGCTTGGCACTGATTGCCGGTCCGTTTGACGGTTTAGTCGCGTTTGGTGATTTACCTAATATTAACCCTTTAGCAGTCTCCGGCAAACCCGCTTTTATGACGCCCAAATACTTATGGATGTATTTGAATCGTTTTAAGTTTCCTAAAACAGCACGGGTTTTAAATATTTATGGTAACATCAATGACGCATCCAACACAGACAAGTATGTGTCCGTGAGTTCTGCGCGCTCCATTAAATACCTTTTACAAAATCACGTCCAGGAGTTTCAAGAATACAGTGCCTTAGGCGTGAGTGGCGAACATTCGCAAATGCATGATGACGAAGACGTGCTCAACAAGATTAATAATTTTATTTATCCCGAATTTACTACAACTAAGGAGGATTAATTTGCCACAAGTTAATAACTTACATCCCATAATCACCGCCCATTATCAACTGGATTTTCTCAGTTACTTATCTGGTCAAGAACTACAAAAGTTTTTGGCCGTGGACTTACCCGAGTCCGCACACATCATTAATCACGCTATGCACCAGACGATGGCTAATCAAGCCGTCACTTGGGGCGTTACAGCCAAACAGTCAGCCACCATTTTAGGACTGATCACGTTAAGTCATTTTGCAACCACGCCACTAACTTTAGATTTAAACTTTAAGCAAGCTGTGCCTGAAGAAATTTTGACACGCTTAAAACAGTTAATTCCCGTGCAATTTTCCAACCAGGCGGTCCAAGTCACGCCGTCATCAACGAATGCGACACAAGTTCAACAATTTTTTAATCATTAAACCTTTTTGAGGAGTAGGTTCATGCGTATCTTTTTTTTAATTTTGAGTTTAATTTTATTACTTAACACGATTGCCGCCATTATTACCGTGTTTCACCGGCGGCGGAGTATTCCCACCACTTTAGCGTGGTTGATTGTCTTAATTTTATTACCTGTCATTGGCTTTTTAATTTTTGCTTTCTTCGGCCGCGGGATTGCCCAAGAAAACCTCTTTGCCATTAGTAATGCCGAACATATTGGGCTTGATCGATTGAAGCAGATGGTCAACCAGAGTAGCGAGCAAAAGCGCCCGTTAACCCCCAGCGACACGACTTTACTTGCCCAACGTCAAATCGATTACTTTAATCATAATGATGATGTTCCTGTGACAATCCATAATGATCCCCAGATTTTTACCGATGGTCACGCCAAATTCGCCGCGTTAGAACAGGATTTGCGTAATGCCCAAGAAACCATTCATTTAGAATACTATTCTTTTTTTAATGATGAGTTAGGGCGCCAAGTCTTAGATATTCTGACTCAAAAAGCTCAAGCTGGCGTTGAAGTACGCGTGATTTACGATCGCTGGGGGTCTCCCGGGGCCAACAAAAAGTTCTTTCAACCACTAGTTGCCGCTGGGGGGCAAGTCATGCCCTTTATCACTTCACAAAATGCCATCGCTAAGTACCGTTTAAACTACCATTTGCACCGCAAAATCGTTGTCATTGATGGGCGCATTGGTTGGACGGGCGGCTTTAATATTGGCAATCAATATCTTGGCCTCAAACCCAAGTTTGGTTATTGGCGCGATACTCATGTGCGTATTTACGGTTATGCCGCGTTATCTTTACAAGAACGCTTTGCTTTAGACTGGAACGCTTCCGTCGATCGCCATCACGAAAAGATTTTATTTCAGGAAAAATATTTTCCCACGCAAATCAAACAGCCCCAGCACATTACCCCAATTCAAATCGTTTCTGATGGTCCTGACAGTAATTTTGACACGCTTAAGGGTGGGTTCATGAGTTTAGTCATGAGTGCCAAAGAAAGTATTTTAATCCAAACGCCTTACTTAATTCCGGATGAACCAATGATTGACGCCCTCTTAGTGGCCGCACGCTCCGGTATTAAAATTAAAATCATCATCCCCGACAAACCAGATCATCCCTTTATTTTTCGGGCTACACAATTTTATGCCAATTTATTAAGCGAGCACAATATTGAAGTTTATAATTATAATAATGGTTTTATGCATGCCAAAACGGCTGTTTTTGACAATCAAGTCAGCGCTATTGGTTCAATGAACCAAGACTACCGCAGCTATAGCCTCAACTTTGAAGCGGATGCCTTCTTTTACGATACTCAGGTCAGCCAACAGCTAACGGAGATCTTTCAAGAGGATTTAAAACACAGCACCTTGTTGACCCCCGAAATCATTCAGCAACAGTCTTACTGGCTCCGCTTTAAACAACTTTTCTCACGCTTACTGTCACCAATCTTATAAATAATTATGTACTAAAAAACCTTGTTTTCCAGAAAATCATCTAGAAACAAGGTTTTTTTATTATATTTAATTTTTGTCCGCAAACTACCTACATGTGAGCAATTTCGACTTCGATATTCTGTGGTAAAACTGCTTTTAACTCTTGCTGTAATTGGGCGACCGACTGTTTAAACGTCATTTGAATATTTTGCCGATTAGCCACGGTAAAAATCGAAATTACTTGCACGGGGGCATTAGGCAATTCTACCGGAATCAGTGTTACATGAGTCAATTTTTGATAACTCAGTGAATTAGAAAAAAAGCCGCTGGTCACTAAGCGCTTTTGCGCCATACCGCCAGTACCTTGCATTAAGGTCACTGTTAAAAAGGCAGCCACCATTACCACGTACCACCACGAATCTTCCGGCATAGATAGAACCCAGACTCCAAAAATCACCGCAATAATTAAACTGGAAATTTTATATTTAGCATGTACCACAATCTGAGATTGCCAATACAAATTATTCAGTAGCATCGCTACAAAAAAGATATCAATTAAGATTAGTAGCCAATCGTTTAGCATAATGTCCCCCAATTAGTTAATTTGTGAAAGCAAATAAGCTGGAACTACAAAAATTTTTCGTCAATTTACACGAACATTTTTTCTGATGGTACTCCATTTGTCCCAATCTCAATGAATTGCTTCTAAACTTAAATATGATAACATTTAAGTAAGAACTCGCAAACCAAAAGTTCGCAAAAATCTGGCTTTTTGTACCAGATCATTAACATGTAACAACAGTGGTTTTAATATTAAAGGAGGTTCCTTATGAAAATTCCTACCCGCACCACTTATGATGGCTTAATTTTACCACAGATTGGCTTTGGAACTTACAAATTAAATGGCGCAACAGGCGTCAATGCCATTACCAGTGCCTTAAATGCCGGCTATCGGCTCTTAGATACGGCTTTTAATTACGAAAATGAAGGCGCTGTCGGTCAAGCCATTAAGCAAAGCGGCTTGCAACGCTCGCAAATTATTGTTTCTTCTAAATTACCCGGGCGACACCATCGCTACCAAGAAGCACTTCAAACGATTCAAGAATCGCTTTATCGTGCCGGTTTAGACTACTATGACCTGTACTTAATTCATTGGCCTAATCCTAAAGAAGACCTCTATGTCGAAGCTTGGCAAGCCTTAATTACAGCTCAGCAAATGGGTTTAATCAAAACAATTGGCGTGTCTAACTTTTTACCAGAGCATATTGACCGTTTAATTGCCGAAACTAACGTCAAACCAGCAGTTAATCAAATTGAATTGCATCCTTATTTCTCTGAAGCCACATTACGGCACTACGATGATCAACATCAAATCATCACTTGGGCTTGGAGT
Source organism: Bombilactobacillus sp. ESL1197 (assembly GCF_058107145.1). Classification (NCBI taxonomy): domain Bacteria; kingdom Bacillati; phylum Bacillota; class Bacilli; order Lactobacillales; family Lactobacillaceae; genus Bombilactobacillus; species Bombilactobacillus sp. ESL1197. Next base: position 409,292 of record NZ_JBYLTY010000001.1, on the reverse strand, counting down.
CCGATCGGCCGTGCTAGTTCTATGTTATCCGACCCCATTATTCAAGGTATTGCGCAAGATTTAGGAAAAAGTGTCGCGCAAGTGATTTTACGCTGGGAAATTCAACTCGGCGTCTTGCCGATTCCAAAAGCTACACATTTTAGTCGGCAGCAGGAAAATTTGCAGGTCTTTGATTTTGAATTAACTCCTGCACAAATGCAGACAATTACTAATTTAGACCGACCTGATGGGCGACTCAAGAATCAGGATCCCGCTGAATATGAAGAATTTTAATAATTAAAATTAAAAAAGGTCCAAAGTTACTGTCAAATTATCGCAATGTTTGACCAGTAATTTTGGACTTTTTTGCTGTCTGACTACCGGCCGTGCTGATTTTTAATCAAACACGCTATCCCTAATCCGAATAAACTAATTGCGAAAAATACCCCAAAGACCAAATGAAATTGTCGTTGTTGCCGCAGAACTAACGTCGCACCATTGGCGGGTAACGCCAATAAAAGTGTGGCTAACGTGACGCCAAAAGAGCCTAAGATTTGTCGTGCGGTGGTAATAACCGCCGTACCATGCGCAATATATTTTTGAGGCAACACATCGGCTCCCAAGGTCACCGCTGGCATCATTACAAAGGCATTGCCACCTTCAATCAGCGCTGCCAAAATCATTAACCAACCTAAATTTAACCGTTGCTGCAACACAAATAATAGTAACCAACCGCCAGTAATCATACTCATTCCTAATAGTAACGTCACTTTAAAGCCCCAATGATCCGCTAATTTTCCGGTTAAGGGGTTCAAGAGACTTAACAAAACCGCTCCTGGAACTAACGCCATTCCAGAAGTAAAGGCCGTTAAATGCAAGATGTTTTGGTAATACAACGGAAAAATAATCGTTACCACGATTAAGGCAATATAAGAAATCCCCGTTAATAATACTGCCCAATCAAAATTAATTTGTTTCAAGACCCGCAATTCTAGCATGGGGTGCAAGCTAGTCAATTGTCGCCAAATAAAAACTGCTAAGCCCAGACTACTCAAAATTAAAATCACACTTAAACTAAAGGTCCACTGCTTACTTTGCCCCCACTTAGTTAAAACATATAAAAAGCCAATAAAATTCACGGTTGAAAGAGCAGAGATGAAATCCAGTTTTGTCGGTTGTAAAACTAAGGGGCTCGTGATCGTAACTAAAGAAAGACCTAAGACCACTGTAATAATGAAGGCAAAACAAATGAAGACCGCTTGCCAAGTAAAAAAGCGTAACACAATCCCCGAAATAATCGGTCCAATGGCTAATGCCGATCCCATAACTAAGCCCGCGGTCCCCATCACGCTGCCACGCCGCTTGGTTGGTGTAATTTTCAAGAGCACCGTTTGATAGGCAGGGAATAAAACACCCACAGCCATCGCTTCCAGAATGCGTCCGAATAGCATTAAACCAAACGTTGGCGCCCAGATAATGATCATGGTGCCCACATCAAAAATGGCTAATAAGCTCATAAATAACTTTTTAAAAGCCACATTAGCCAACAACCACGGGCTCACTGGAATCATCACCGTCATCACCAACATAAAACCGGTAGTCAACCATTGAATAGTGGTTGCCGGCACCGCAAAATAATGCATTAAAGTCGGATACGCTGTTGACAAGGAAGACTGACTGATGGACATCGTAAAAGTTCCTGCTAATAACGTGGCCACAAACCACCAATGCGCACTTTTGGATAAATGGATTGAATCAGCCATTGCCATCGCTTCTTTCAAACAAACAAATTAAAACAGTTTTATTAGTTAAACGCCCGCAAATCCTTGATAATTAAGGCAACTACTCGCCACAAAATTATTGTTAGTTACTAACCTCGACTTATTTTCCCCCTCATTATTAAACCCTTTTCAGAAAATAGCAAAGAAAATGTTTTTTAAGTTCACCTAATTTAAGGTTTAATTTTGGCGAAAGTAGGAGTATCATTGTTTTTTGGAAAAACATGAGGAGGAATTCTTTTGGTTGAAAATACAAAGAAAAAACACCATTTAATTGAATATGCCAATGGTCCTTCCTTGGAGGAAATCAACAGTACCGTTGAAGTTCCCCATGGCAAAGGCTTTTGGCGCACATTATTTGCCTATTCTGGTCCTGGAGCCTTAGTTGCTGTCGGTTATATGGATCCCGGTAATTGGTCCACATCTATTACTGGTGGTCAGAATTTCCAATATTTATTAATGTCCATCATCTTAATTTCAAGTTTAATTGCCATGCTTTTACAATACATGGCCGCTAAACTTGGCATTGTGACGCAAATGGACTTAGCGCAAGCAATTCGCGCTCGGACAAGTAAATCGCTTGGTGTCATTCTCTGGATTTTAACGGAGTTAGCGATTATGGCGACGGATATTGCGGAAGTTATTGGGGCCGCGATTGCTTTATATCTCCTGTTTAATATTCCGTTAGTCATCGCCGTTTTCATTACCGTCCTGGATGTTTTAGTCTTGCTGTTATTGACTAAAATTGGTTTTCGAAAAATTGAAGCGATTGTTGTGGCCTTAATTTTAGTAATCTTGGTCATCTTCGTTTATCAAGTAGCTTTATCTGATCCCAATTGGGGTGGCGTTTTGAAGGGATTAGTTCCTTCAGCTCAAGCCTTTTCTTCACATCCTGTTGTTAATGGTATGAGTCCGTTACAAGGTGCTTTAGGAATTATTGGGGCGACAGTTATGCCACATAATTTGTATTTGCATTCTTCAATTTCGCAAACACGGAAAATTGATCACAATAATCCCGACGAAGTCGCTGATGCTGTGAAATTCTCTGCTTGGGATTCTAACATTCAATTAACCTTTGCCTTCTTTGTTAATGCGTTGTTATTAATCACTGGTGTCGCAGTCTTTAAGACTGGCGCTGTCAAAGATCCATCATTCTTTGGTTTATATCAAGCTTTATCTGATACTTCCAAATTAAGTAACGGCATTCTAATCTCCATTGCCAAAACAGGCGTTTTATCTACCTTATTCGCGGTCGCTTTGTTAGCTTCTGGTCAAAATTCGACCATCACTGGTACTTTAACTGGTCAGGTTATCATGGAAGGTTTCGTGCACATGAAGATGCCACTGTGGTTACGGCGTTTAGTAACCCGGGTGATTTCCGTGATTCCGGTCCTCTTCTGCGTCTTGATGACTAGTGGTCAAAGCCCCATTAAACAGCACGCCGCGTTAAACGACTTAATGAATAATTCACAGGTCTTCTTAGCCTTTGCCTTACCATTCTCCATGCTACCGTTGTTAATGTTTACCGATAGTAAAGTAGAAATGGGAACCCGATTCAAAAACTCACTTTGGGTCAAAGTGTTAGGTTGGATTTCGGTTATTGGTTTAACTTTCTTGAACTTGAAAGGTTTACCAGATTCCATTGCCGGTTTCTACGGTGATAATCCAACGGCTGCGCAATTAACCCAAGCCAACGTGATTGCTTGGATCTTAATTGTCCTAGTTTTAGCTTTATTAGTTTGGACGATTGTGGAATTATACAGAGGCAATAAGCGCTTTGAAGAATCCCAATTAGCTAAACAATAAGAAAGTTAAGTATTTGAAATATGACTTCAACCAAAAGAAGTGTTCGCATTGACTGCGAACACTTCTTTTTTGATTCCAACTGTTTTAACAATGAACAACTTGGGCCAAACGCTCTAACAAGTAAACCACGGGGACTTGACTGGTGAGATTCACCGATTGGCCAATAATACGACTATTAATATGGTAGGAAAAATTTAAATCCGCTAAAGTAGTTAAAGAATTATGGTCATCATTGGTAATACTAACCAAGGTTGCCTTTTGATCATGAAAACTCGTCGCCTGCTCCAGCATTTGCTCAGTTTCACCACTCACCGATAAAATCATCACCACATGATTATTCATAGCCGCATGTCCTAGTTGAATAGGATAAAAAGGATCAGCAATCACGTAAGCTTCACGCCCATTATTCACAAACTGCCGCGCCCCGTAACTAGCCAAATCACCGGAAGTCCCTACACCGAGAAAAACAAAAATCGTCGCCGGATCAAACAATGTTTTAAACTGCTGAATCTTTTGGTCATAGTTTTCAATATGGGAAAAATAATCGTGCGCTTGATAGGTAATATCATCTACCAAGCCTTGACCAGCTACTTCTTGCTGTAATTGCTGGCAAAATTCATAATAATGCTGATAACCTAAACGATTAATTGTCCGTAAGACTGAGGCCGGCGCCACCCCTAGTTTAGCAGCCAAATGACGCAAACTGTAATCTTTGACTTGCTCCTTATGAACTTTAATATACCGATAAATTCTTTTTTGCGTCGCTGTTAATTGTGCCAATGACTTGTTGAACAACTCCTTTTTTAAAAAAAGACGTAGTCATGACAAAAGTTAACCTCAGCTTTTGTCTCAACCACGTCTTAATTAATTATTGCATCATTCTTATTTAGCAGCTAATTGCTTATATAAATCAACAATTTCTCCTGCTAAATCGCGAAAAGTGATCGCATTCATGATATGATCTTGACCATGAACCATTAATAGCGTCACTTGCTCATGTTCACCACTAGCTTCTTTAGTTAACATGCCCGTTTGTGCGTTATGGGCTTCTGCTAAAAATTTGTCCGCTTCTTTCAGCTTGGCTTCCGCAGTAGCAAAATCATTCACCTTAGCGGCTTTAATGGCTTCAAAAGCAGCACCTTTGGCATTACCACCATTCATGATGAGACCCATAACTGTTTGTAAATTTTCTTCTTCGTTCATTAATTAAATATCCTTTATTCCTGAATTAAACTTAAAGCTTCATCTAAAACTTTCGGTCCGTTCATCATACCGTAGTCTTGCATATTGATGACTTCGACTGGAATGGAAACCCGCTTTTTAAAATCATCTAACATGTAGCTAACTTGCGGTCCCAACATCAAAACATCTGGGTTTTCGGTTTCCATTTTGGAATCTGCATCTGCAGCAGCGGTTGCAAAGATATTAGCTTCAACGCCCTTTTCTTCAGCAGCTTTTTGCATCTTGCTAACTAATAAACTCGTGGACATGCCGGCGGCACATACTAACATAATCGTCTTTTTACTCATAATTAAATTCTCCTTTAATCTTTTACTTACTTATATTAAACCACTAATCTAGGCATTTTGCGCTGCTTTTTCTTCTTTTACTTTTTGATTATCCATGCTCTTAAAGAAGAAGAAGTAAATCAAAGTATCTAAGACAATATTGACAATTTGTAAGACTGCTCCTGAAATATGACCAGTAGCTAAATAACCTGACATAATCGGTGGTGTGGTCCAAGGTACCATGACACCCATCGTTTTAGCAACCCAACCCCATTTCATAGTTAAATAGGTCACGGTAACATTCGTTAACGGTGCTGCAATAAACGGAATGACCATCTTATAGTTCATGACAATTGGTAAACCAAAGATAATCGGTTCGTTAACATTAAAGATCGCAGGTCCAACGACTAATTCACCCAAGGTCTTATACTCTTTACTCTTGGACATAAAGGCAATCATCAACGCTAAACCAATCGTGGCGCCAGAACCACCCATGTGAACAAAGTTATCAAAAAATTGTTGTGTAACAATATTTGGTAAAGCATGTCCAGCTTTTAAAGCAGCCGAATTTTGGGCCATCGCAGCTAACCAAATAGGTTGCATCACGCCAGCCACCGTATTGGAACCGTGAATCCCAAAGATCCACAAAATGCAGACTAAACCTTCTGCAACTAGTGCTCCCGGTAAAGTATTACTCAAATGACTCAACGGATCCTGTAAGAAGAAGGTAATCACATTAGGAATACTCTTCATTGGCGTAGCTTCAATTCCCAAGCGAATGACCCACACAACTAGTAACGAAATCGCGCCCGGAATCAATGACGAGAATGAATTACTAATGGCCGGTGGCACACTCGCGGGCATCTTAATCGTCCAGTTCTTATGAACAATCCAGACATATAAATCAGTAATAAATAAACCGACTAAAATCGCAATAAATAAACCTGAGGAATCCAGTTCTTTTAACGGTACCCACAAATTACCGGCTTTATCCGTTTTTAGTGGAATGGTTAAAATATAGGCTCCAATAGAAACGATCATCGCTGAAAAAGCATCAACTTTATAGCTGCGTGCTAAGTTATACGAAATCCCGGCGACAGCGATTAACCCCATAATATGAAACGATGCATTAGTGATATACTGGGCCACATTTGCCCAATTTGGTCCAAAAGTATGCGCCATAAAAGCTAAATAACCCTTAATCGGAAATTGCGCAATAATCATGAAGATTGAACCAATGATAATCATTGGAATCGCAGCTGCCATCCCATCACGTAAAGCTACCATATGACGTGCTGACGATATTCTTTGGAAAAATGGAATCAGTTTAGTCGTTAAAAAACTATTTTTAGACTTTTCTTCAGCCATTTTAACTGCCCCCTTTTTTAAGCTAAATCTTCGCCATTAGATGCAATGACTTTTTGATACCAAGCAAAGGAATCTTTTTTCGAGCGTTCCAAAGTGCCGTGACCTTCATCATCTTTATCCACATAGATAAAGCCATAACGCTTAGACATTTGTCCTGTCCCCGCAGAAACTAAGTCAATGCAACCCCATGGTGTATAACCCATTAAATCAATCCCATCTTCTTCGACGGCTAACTTCATTTGTTCAATATGTGCGCGCAAATAATCAATCCGGTATTGATCATGGACTGAACCATCAGCTTCTTTTTGATCAACCGCGCCAAAACCATTTTCTACAATAAATTGCGGTTTATTGTACCGATCTGCTAACCAATTCATGGCGTAACGCAAACCCTCAGGGTCAATTTGCCAGCCCCACTCAGAGGACTTGACATACGGATTAGGAGTTCCATCTTGGTCTTCATCATAATGATAATTAACTGGTTCATGGTCTTTTGCCCGAACAGCCCGGGACATATAATAGCTAAAGCCAATATAATCAACGGTGCCTTGTGCCAAAGTTGCTAAGTCTTCAGCGGTAATATCCATCTCCCAGCCTTGATTAGCTTGATAAGTCCGAAGCCAATGCGGATAACGACCATTAGATTGCACATCTTCAAACCAATACCGCGCTTCATTCGCCCGTTGGGCTTTTAACATATCCGTTGGTTTAGGACTAGCTGGATATAACGGCACCATCGCGATCATCGAACCAATTTGAAAGTCCGGATTAATTTGATGTCCGATTTGGACCGCTTTCGCACTCGCCACCAACTCATAGTGCGCGGCTTGATACATGGTCTGTTCCATATTTTCACCCGGACGTTTTAACAACCCGGAATTAGTCATCATCGAAAAATCATTTTTGTAATCGGTTTGATTATTGATCTCATTAAAAGTCATCCAATATTTAACTTTATTTTGGTAGCGCTTAAAGACAGTCTCAGCAAAATTCAAGAAGAAATCAATCACCTTACGGCTGCGCCACCCACCATATTCGGTAACTAGATGATATGGCATTTCAAAATGTGATAACGTAATGACCGGTTCAATGTTATACTTTAAGCATTCATCAAATAAGTCATCGTAAAACTTCAATCCTGCTTCATTAGGTTCTTTTTCATCGCCATTAGGAAAAATGCGCGTCCACGCAATTGACGTCCGAAAACATTTAAAACCCATTTCGGCAAACAATTTAATATCTTCCGGATAACGGTCGTAAAAATCAATGGCTTCGTGATTAGGATAGTACAGCCCGTCTTTAACACCATCGGTAATTTGCCGGGGAACACCATTAGCGCCAGCCGTCATAATATCGGCAACACTCACACCTTTATGACCTGCTTGCCAGCCACCTTCTAATTGATGCGCTGCTACAGCGCCTCCCCACAAAAAATCTGGTCGTAATTGTTTCTTGTTAGTCATCAAACAGCCTCCCAATTTATAAAAACGTTTTTATGTAACGCTTACAAGAAACATTTTACTATTTTGTTTCTAAAAATCAAGATTATGTGGTAAAAAATCAGAAACACGTTTCTCAAAGAAAAATATCTTTTTCCGTCATTCTTGCAAATTAGGCTCATTCAGTTAAACTAAAATTACAATTTAATTAATTAGTTAACACAATGCCCAAGAATTTGCTCGCTGATGAATTTGCTAAAGGAGTTTATTATGACAAAACGACAATTAGGACTATCGATTTATCCAGATCATAGCAATTTTGCAGAAGATAAAAAATACTTAGAATTGGGACACAAATACGGCTTTTCCCGAATTTTCATGAGTATGTTAGAAGTTACCGGTTCTCCGGAACAAACTAAAGCTAAATTTCAAAAAATTATTGACGTGGGTAACAAGCTCGGTTATCAAACCATTATTGACGTCGCTCCTAACATCTTTGATGAATTGAATATTTCTTACGATGATTTATCATTTTTTGCTGAATTACATGCAGCGGGCATCAGGTTGGATCAAGCTTTTGATGGAGCCACTGAAGCCATGCTGTCCTATAACCCTTACGGCTTAATTATTGAACTGAACCTCAGTAATAATGTTGATTACTTAAATAATATTTTAAGTTTTCAAGCCAATACGCCCTTTATCTATGGCTGTCACAATTTTTATCCGCAAATAGGAACTGGTTTACCCTATGATTATTTTATGGAGTGTAATCGACGCTTCAAAAAAGCTGGGATTCATACTGCCGCCTTTGTGGCAAGTCATGTGGGCGACCAAGGGCCGTGGAATGTCAACGATGGCTTACCAACTTTAGAAATGGATCGAAAATTACCTATTGCTGTGCAAGCCAAGCACTTATTTGCCTCCCAAATGATTGACGACGTGATTATCGGCAATGCTTACGCTAGTGAAAGTGAGTTGCAAGCCTTAGCCCAAACTGATCGCTATCAATTAGAATTTGACTTGGAGTTAAATGATACTGTTAATCCGGTTGAAACAGACATCATGTTCAAGCCACAACATTTTCGGCGCGGTGATATTAATCAATTAGTCATTCGTTCCACTATGCCGCGCGTTACCTATCAAGCTGTGGCCAATCCACCGCATGATAATGACCAAGTTTTCCAACGTGGCGATGTTTTAATCGGCAATGATAACTTTGGTGTTTATAAAAATGAACTGCAAATTGCTTTAGAGCCTCATCAAGATTCACGTAAAAATAAAGTCGGACAATTAAAACCGGAAGAACTATTCTTGTTGGACTTCATCAAACCGTGGACAAAATTTAAATTAACGCATCGAACTGAATCCAAGAATTAAATTCTAAGCAGAAAAAACAGCTAGCCTTAGTCCAAACTATTGCTAGCTGTTTTTTAATTGTTAGAAACTGGAACCCAAAGAATGCTGCGGGAATTGCAACGACTTTTGTTCTAATCTTTCATGGCTTTAACAAATCAACTAATTGCTGTGCCGTAAAATTGGTAAAATATTGATCCACATCAACCGAAGCTAAGGCCTGCGTTAAAGCTGATTCCGTATAGTCAATGCCAACTAAATATGCTGGTAATTCACTAACATCTTGTTGGCCAAAGAAATCTCCATAAAACTTAATTTGATCAATTTTCCCATGGTCAATCAATAACCGCGCATCAATGGTCCCCGCATTAAAATGCTGACGCTTTTGAATGGTAAATTGTGGCGATTGTCCATAAACCCAATCCCAATTGGAATATAATTCTTGGTTTAGTTGGGCAATCCCCGCCTGATCTTGAGCGTTCAAGTGATACTCTTTATCCTTGATGTCTGCTAAGTCTCGTGCTTCAAACAGACTCAACAATAAAGCATCGCGAAATTGTTCAATAGTTAAGTTTTGATATTCAGGTGCCAAGTAAGGTTTCAAGTTCGTCACGCGACTACGGACTGACTTAATACCCTTAGACGCAATTTTATCAGGCGCCACCTTGAGTGCTTGGCTCAAAACATCTAAGTTCACATCATAAGTCAACGTCCCGTGCGAGAAAGTTTTGCCATTTTTAGTATACATGGCATTGCCGGAAAACTTTTTACCAGCAATTAATAAATCATTGCGCCCAGAAACTTCTACCCCCGTGGCTCCCATCCGCTGTAAAGCTGCTACAATCGGTTGGGTCATTTTTTGAAAATCGCCAAACCGCTCATCTTGCGCATTAATCACAAAACTAAAAGAGACGTTACCTAAGTCATCATACACGGCGCCACCACCCGAAAGCCGTCGGGTAACCGTAATTTGGTGTGCTTTCACGTAATCTAAGTTTAATTCTTCCAAAGTATTTTGATTGCGTCCCACAATAATACACGGTTTTTGAATATAGAACAAAACCAATGGTTCATCAAAGTCCTTATTGTTCATTAAATATTGTTCGGTTGCCAGATTTTCACGAATATCTTGTGCTGGCATGCAAAAATAATACACGGTTCTGCACTCCTTTGGAAAAGATTTTTAAGGTGTCACTAGCTTGATCAAATCATCTGCTTTAATACCGGTAAAATACTGGTCTAAATCAATCGTTTGTAATTTTTGAGCAAGATGATCATAATCATAAGTCACACCTTGAAGTTGTTGTTCTAATTGTTCAACATCTTGTGTACCAAAGAAATCACCGTAAAACTTAGCTTGACTAATCTTGCCTTGCTCAATGACAAACCGTGCATCAATGGTCCCCATCTCAAAGTGTTGGCGATTCTTCACGGTAAACTCGGGTGATTTGCCGTACACCCAATCCCAATTAGCGTAAATGTCTGTTTTTAATTGCGCAATTGCTTGCTGGTCTTGGGCGGTAATTTGGTATTCATGATCTTTAATGTCCGCTAAATCATCAGCTTGAAAGAGACTTAATAACAAAATATCGCGAAATTGTTCCGTCGTTAAATTTTGATACTGTGCATCTAAATACGGCCGAATATTCGTTACCCGACTGCGCACCGACTTAATACCTTTAGAAGCAATCTTATCTTTGGGTACATGCAAGGCTTTTGTCAAGACGTCTAAATCGACATCATACGATAAAGTACCATGTGAGAAAGTTTTGCCATTCTTGGTATACATGGCATTGCCCGAAAACTTTTTACCGTCTATTAAAATATCATTGCGCCCGGAAACTTGTGCCCCAGTTGCCCCTAAGCGGTGTAAGGCGTCAACCAGCGGTTGGGTTATTTTTTTAAAGTCACCAAACTTTTCATCTTTTGCATCGACTACAAAACTAAAACAAAGATTACCTAAGTCTTGATATACTGCGCCGCCCCCCGAAAGTCGTCGAGTAACCGTGATTTGATGTTGACGGACATAGTCGTTATTCAATTCTTCAATTGTGTTTTGATTATGACCAACAATAATACAAGGACTTTCAATATAAAACAATACTAGTGGTTCATCAAAATCCTTATTATTCATTAAATACTGCTCAGTGGCTAGATTATCACGGATATCATGCGATTGCATTACTACATAGTACATTCAGAGCACCTCTCTTTATAAACGTTTTCAATAACATTATAAAGAAATTAAACTCAAATGACTATCTTTAATTTATTTTGTTTTTAAATTTAATAATTTAACTAAAATATTTTTTAAACAGCCAAAGACGATTAACGCAAAAACTAAACTGGCAACTGCACTACCACCATTAACTAATAACGACCATGTCCACGGATTAAATGCTTTGGGAGCATAAGAACTCCACACCAAGACGCCCGCCACAAAATGACAAAAGTATTTGATAAATAATGCAACACTACTACTAACTAATACTGCTGGCAAAATCGATCGGTGTTGTTGAATCCGCTGCTCAATCACAGGTGCCCAAAGACCAGCTAAGCCTAAGACCCCAAAGGCCACAGGATATTCCAATATTCCTTGCCACACATTTAAAACCGAACCACTACTTAAGCCTCGTAAAATCAAATCCAATAATCCCCACACAATACCAGCGATAATGCCGGCTTTAACACCCCGGCGCCAAGAATATAAACACAAAGGAACGACTCCATACAAAATCTCAATTGAGGAAATTCCTAAACTGTGAGGAATATACGACAAAGCCATGGCTAGCGCCACGATGATTGCACCTTCAACCAACGTTTGTAACTTATTTTTTGACATCAAAAAACACTCCTTTTTAACTATCTCGCAAAAAAGAGTGTCTACCACTCATCACAATTCCTACGCTTGTACTAACAAACAGGTTCCAAGGGTCTGAACTTAATCACTCTCAGCTATTTAGAGCTCCCCTTTGCGATGATAATCTGATTTAATTTAATTCGAGTGTAACCGAATTGATGTTAAAACACAAGAAAACATCCAAAAAAATAGACTTTTGAGAAATTTCTCAAAAGTCTATTTGGAACATTTAGTTGTTGTCACACAGTTTATTGACCAACTGCTTTTTTAATCAATTGCGTTTGAAATTCTTGCGCATATTGTTTACTCAAAGCTGCCATCTGGGCCTTATTAGTCATTAAACTAGGATCTTTCTTCGCTGCAGCAGCCAATTTTTGTTTAACATAAGCTTGAGCTTGTGTTTTAACTTGCGCTTGACCAGCTGGCGTTTTCATTTGGGCCATTTTCTTTTGTAATTGCTTAACTTGATTCATTGATAAATGTAACCAATTCTTAGGCAAATAGAACGTATTAACCCGTTTAACTAATTTATTATCCATCCCAGAAACGCCAAACCAAATCTTATCCGCATTTGATTTATACTTCCAACGCGTAACCGTCTCTTTTAAAGAACCGTCCTGTTTAGTGGTGGACTTAATGTGGTTATTAGAAATTGTTTCTTCATTAACTTGTGAATGAACGGGCTTTTTCTGATCTGGATCAGTTTTATAAACTTGCACCGTTTCTTTTCCATTGGTACCCACAGTCTTATACAACATTAAGTTCAAGCCATTAGCTGATTTAGCTGGGTAAATCTGGGTAGTTTTACTTTCGGTCACTTGGTGCATACCGAAGTGATTATAATCATTCAAGACTAAAAAGACGAGTGACAATCCGAAAATAATTAAAGCAATAAGCGTAGCGAATGTCCGTAAAAGTGGTTTTCTTAAATAGACAAAACTCATAAAGGTAGCGACTGCACCGATAACTAAAGTTACTAAAATCATGCCTATTCACCCCCCTTTACTACTTTGTTCACATCAACATCTTTAGCCTGGTTCTTTTCTTTTAAGAAGAAGGCCAAAACCACACCAATCACAGCAAAGACTAAGGAGAACATAAAGGAAGCATGATAACCTGCTAAAGTCGCATTTAAGAAGTCATGTTTATATTGGAATGGTGCCGCATGCAATAAATGCTTACCTGGTTGTTGACCTTTAGTAACATTAGTCAATAACGTAATCATAATCGCTGAACCAATCGAAGACGCAATCTGACGTGCCGTGTTGTTAGCTGCCGTACCGTCAGCAATTAAATCATCTGGTAAAGCATTCATTCCGGAAGTGGTAACTGGCATCAAGACCATCGAGATTCCTAATGTCCGTACTACCTGTAAAATAACAATGTAACTGGTTGGTGTGTCAGCAGTTAACCACACGAATGGCAACGTTGCTAACGTCAAAATAACCAAGCCAATAACCGCTAAACGCCGACCGCCAAATGCGTCAAAGGTCCGTCCTGTAATAGGACTCATGAAGGCCATGACTAACGCTGCTGGTAGTAAAATTAAACCAGACTTCAAAGCACTCATACCGTGCACAATTTGTAAATAAAGTGGTAAGACTGTAGAAACACCTAACATCGCAATTGTCACAATGGAGGACAAAATAGCTGCTAAAGTAAAGTCTGCTGTCTTAAAAACTCGTAATTCCAAGAACGGCTTGGGAATTACTAATTGCCGCCAAATAAAGAGAACAACACCAATTACACCAATAATTAATGTACTTAAAACATTAGCAGAAGTCCAACCATCATTTCCTGCGGCGGAGAAGCCGTACAATAAGGCTCCAAAACCTGCTGTGGATAAGAATAAGGACAACCAATCCAATTTTTGTTTGTGGGTTTTTATAACTGGCTTCATAAAGATTAAAGCCAAAATAACTACGACCACCACAAATGGAATTAATAAACCAAATAAATCACGCCAATTCATGTTATCGACGATCCAACCAGATAGAGTTGGTCCAATCGCTGGCGCAAAGCCGACAACAATACCAACTAAGCCTAGCGCGGCTCCCCGCGATTCTGCCGGGAACAACGATAACATAATTGTTTGTAATAATGGCATGGTAATTCCCACACCAACTGCTTGGATTAACCGCGCAGCTAACAAAATGCCAAAACTAGGAGCAATAAAAGCTAAAACTGTCCCAAATAAGAAAATAACCATTGCTGAGATATATAACCATTTAGTATTAACAGTCGTTGCTAAATAAGCAGACAATGGAATCATAATTCCGTTCACCATCAAGAAGCCAGTCGTTAACCACTGAACCGTTGCTGTCGAAACATTAAATGTGGACATCAACTTTGGTAATGCTGTCGATAATAAAGTCTGATTTAACACAGTACAAAATGTTCCAACTAGTAGAACAATAATCAGCATTAATTTGCTGAACTTATTCATTGTGTTACTTTCTGCCAAGTAAAATCCTTCTTTCCAATAAAATTATTCATTAAACATGTAGAACCGATTTAAGAACTTCTTAAATCCCGATAGCAAAGCAATACTGTACAATATAAACTATCTCCTACTCTTTGTCAATTATTTGATATTCATGTTAACAAATTTACAAATTAACAGAAGAACTTTATAATAAGAAGACGTTTAGTTTTGCTACACAAATTTTCTTGATGCTCAGATTTTATTTTAGACAAGAACTAGGTGAAAAATGGCTCAAATTAATGATTACGCACAATGGTTTCATAATATTATTCGACCAGACAATCTGTATCTCAGCATTCGCGACACTGCCCGTGCCTGTCAAGTTACTGATACGCAGATTCGCTACTGGATTAAAAATGGCTATCTCAAAACCGTCAAAACCGAAAACGGCGCAGTGAAGTTACCCTACCAACAAGTAATTCACGCCCGCATGATTAAAAATTTTTTAGACGATGGTTATACCCTGCACGCTGCCGTTGACAAGATGAGAGACAACCTGTCAATTGCCCGCTCTGTCCAGCACATTTTATTAGATAGTATTCAAAATATCTCTATCCAAAATGATAATATTATTTTAGATTTTGGTCCGCTAGCCGAAGATCATAGTCAACACGTCTATTGCATTGATAATCATCAACAAACAAAATTTACTATTCAAAAACCGGAGCTGCTCAATCAAACATTTTAGTCAAAATAACTCTTATGCCAGGCTGCACAGCCGCACTGGCTTTTTCTTTTCAGTAGTAGATTTGTTACAATAAACTAAATTGCTAGTAGCTGGTTAATTGGCTTTATAACCGAAAGCAGCAGTTAATATGAGCTGAATGCATTTTTTTGACGTTACTATTCTAAAGGAGAATTCTGTGAATTTCATTATTAATTTGTACCGGCCGTTTTTTGAGTTACACAATTGGGAGAAAGTCATTCAGTCACCGAATGACTGGTTATTGATTATTTCGTTAATTATTATGGAGTGTCTTTTGTCTGTTGATAATTCGATCGTTCTCGCCGCCCAAGCACATACCTTAAAAACTAAAAAAGAACAGGCAGATGCCCTGTTTTACGGTATTTGGGGAGCTTTTATTTTTCGCTTCTTAGTAATTGGCATTGGCACTTATTTAATTGACTTTTGGTGGATTAAAATCCTAGGTGCAATTTATCTAGTATATATGTCAGTTCATTTTTTCTGGGAAAAATTTTCCGGCGAAAAAAAGCAGATTAAAATGTTTAAAATCAAAGGCTTATCTCCGTTATGGCAAGTGATTATTTCGGTTGAATTTACCGATATTATGTTTTCCTTGGACTCCGTGTTAACCCTCATCGCGGTATCCAATAATCCCGTCATTATTTTAATTGGTAGTGTGATCGGAATTATTGCCATGCGGGGAGTGGCCGAAGTAATTATGAGTTTAATGAACAAAATCCCCGAATTGGAACCCATGGCTTATATTTTAATTTTATTAATTGCCGTGAAATTATTTTTGACGATTCCCGCCATTAACATTGAAATTCCGAATTCCATGTTTACGCTGGCTTTAGCCGTTGCTTTTATTGTTACTTTTGTGATCCATTTTATCCGTAAAAAACAGACTAAAAAATAGTCTGTTTTTTGATTTCATTCTAGCGCTTCGTTATTATGGTAGTAAGATCTCTCCTTAAAATACAAGTATTTTTGCCAAGATCGATTCTATTACCTAATGGTATCAAGACAACAATTAATTGGATTTAACTTGACGCTTATAACACTGGCGTGATTTTAATTAATTGTACTTTTGTCGTAGCTATTTTTAATGTCAGCGACTATTAATCCTGACAAACACAGAGAGGAGTATCAACTGCATGACAGATAATACACCAATGGTGGAGTTTAAAAATGTCACTAAAATCTATAAAGGAAAAACGCCCGCGGTTAGTAACGCTAATATCAAAATTGCTCAAGGAGAATTTTGCTGTTTTATCGGCACTTCCGGTTCGGGCAAGACCACTTTAATGCGAATGATTAATCGCATGAATAGCATTACTTCTGGTGATGTTTTAATTAAGGGAAAAAGTGTTAACAGCTTTAACGCGGTCGATTTGCGCCGCAAAATTGGGTATGTGATTCAAAATAATGGGCTCATGCCCCATATGACGATTAAAGATAATATTATTTTAGTTCCAAAACTATTAAAATGGCCTAAAGACAAACTAGACAAACGGGCCAAAGAATTAATTCAACTGGCCGAATTACCAGAAGAGTATTTAGACCGCTACCCTTCCGAATTATCCGGTGGCCAACAACAAAGAATTGGTGTGGTTCGCGCCCTCGCAGCTGATCAAGATTTGATCTTAATGGACGAACCATTTGGGGCATTAGATCCTATTACGCGGGATAATTTACAAGATTTAGTTCAAAAATTGCAACGCGATACGGGCAAAACCTTTGTCTTTGTCACTCACGATATGGATGAAGCTTTAAAATTAGCCACCCATATTGTCATTATGCATGATGGTCAAGTGGTCCAAGATGATACCCCTGATCAAATCTTACGACACCCCGCTAATGATTTCGTGGAAAACTTAATTGGTGAAGATCGGTTAGCTGAAGCCAAGCATGATATGGTGCAAGTTAAAGAAATCATGTTGACGGAGCCGGTACAAATCAACTTGGGTGCTTCCTTAAAAGAAGCTTTGGTTTTAATGAAACAACGGCATGTTGATACCTTATTAGTAACTGATGATGACAAACACCTCAAAGGTTTGATTCGCATTGAGCGCTTGGAACATCGTTACCATAAGGCCGCAGGAGTCAGTGATATTTTAGATACGAATATCTATACTGTACGTCCTGAAGCCTACTTGCGTGATACAGTGGATCGAATTTTAAAACGGGGTTCTAGTTATGTACCTGTAGTTGATCATAATGGCGTTTTAGTCGGGATTGTTACCCGTTCAGCTTTAGTTAATTTGGTTTACAACACCATCTGGGGGGATAGCGATCCGCTCGCTGAAAGCCAGGATAATAATCACACGCCATCTAAAGGAGCTGAGCAAAATAATGAGTAGTTTTTTAGCACAGCATGGTTCTGAATTATTAGTTAAAACTTGGGAACAAATTTATATTTCAGCTATTTCTCTAGGCTTGGGCATTTTGGTCGCTGTTCCCTTGGGCATTGTATTATCTCGTTTTCCCAAAACGGCCAATATTGTCATGAATATTGCTAGTATGCTGCAAACTATTCCGGCCTTAGCTTTATTAGCCTTAATGATCCCAGTGTTTGGCATTGGGCAATTACCCGCAATTATTGCTTTATTCATTTATAGTTTAATGCCGATTTTGCGTAACACTTATATTGGTATTAAAGGGGTCGATCCTAATATTATTGACTCCGCCAAGGGCATTGGCATGACTAATTGGCAATCAATTATTAAAGTCGAGGTTCCTTTGGCGATGCCCGTAATTATGTCGGGGATTCGTTTATCCGCTATCTATGTCATTGCGTGGTCCACCTTAGCTTCTTACATTGGTGCTGGTGGTTTAGGCGACTTCATTTTTAATGGTTTGAACTTGTTCCAACCAGCCTTAATTTTAGGAGGCACCATTCCAGTCATTATCTTAGCCATTCTCACCGACTATCTATTAGGCAAATTAGAACAAAAGCTAACACCAGTTTCCAGTAAAATTAACTAAGGGGGTTGAACTATGAAAAAGAAACTACGCCGCTGTTTACTGGCCTTAGTTTTATTATTAACAACTGTCACCGCTAGTGGTTGCAGCCTACCCGGTCTCAGTTCCGCACAAGGCAATAGTGATACGGTACGAATTGCTTCTTTAAATACAACTGAATCACAGGTTATTGCTAACATTATCAGCGAATTAGTAGCTCATGAAACCAATTATCATACCGAAATCGTCAATAACCTCGGTTCGGCACCGCTTATGCACCAAGCTTTAATTCGTAAAGATGCTGACATTCAAGCTGTATCTTATAGTGGTACCGAATTAACCACGACGCTAAATCTACCGCCAACTAAAAGTGCAGCTAAAGCAACCCGAATTGTTAGTCAAACGGTTAAACGCCGCTATAATCAAACCTTATTTCCTACTTACGGTTTTGAAAACAAATTTGCCTTTATGGTCACACAAAAAACTGCTAAAAAGTATGGTTTAAACAAGGTGTCCGATTTAGGTAAAGTGGCCAATAGTTCCACGATTGGTGTAGATGCTAACTGGTTAAATCGTAAGGGCGATGGTTATAAAGATTTTACTCGTTATTATGGTTTTGAGTTTGCGAAAGCCTATCCCATGCAGATTGGGTTAGTTTATTCGGCATTAGCCTCTAACAAGATGGATGTCGTTTTAGGTTACTCTACTGACGGACGCGTAGACAGCTATCACTTAAAGCAACTACAAGATGATAAAAAGTTTTTCCCACCATATAAGTGTTCTATGCTCGTGAACAATTCTTTATTAAAAGAACATCCTGATTTAAAACCCATTTTACACCGCTTAGATGGCAAGATTAACGTCCATACCATGCGTAAGCTCAACTATCAAGTTGATGATCAATTGCTAGAACCCCAAGTTGTCGCCCACAAATTCTTACAGGAAAATCATTATTTCCGAGGTGATAAGTAGATGTCACATTTAAATATTTGGCAACAATTAATTTATTATTATCAGCACAACGGCATGTATATCTTGCAACAATTCTGTCGGCATTTTTTAATTTCGATTTATGGCGTTTTGTTCGCGGCCATCATTGGTATTCCTGTGGGCATTTTAATTGCTCGTAATCATAAGCTTGGTAACTTCGTGATCAGTATTGCCAATGTAATTCAAACCATTCCGTCTTTAGCCCTCTTGTCGATTATCATGATTGGCATGGGGTTAGGCGTCAATACGGTCATTGTGACTGTGTTCTTATATTCTTTATTGCCAATTATCAAGAACACTTACACTGGTATGCGCAATGTTGATGCTAATATCATTGATTCTGGTAGAGGCATGGGGATGACCAATTGGCAAATCTTGTATATGGTCCGTTTGCCCCTATCATTATCAATTATTATGGCCGGCATTCGCAACGCTCTGGTCTTAGCGATCGGGATTACAGCAATCGGGGCATTTGTTGGTGCCGGTGGTTTAGGCGACATTATTATTCGGGGTACCAACGCCACCAATGGTGGTGCCTTGATTTTAGCTGGGGCTTTACCGACTGCCTTAATGTCAATTATTTCCGATACCCTTCTCAACTTATTAGAAAAATGGTTAAAACCCGCTGGTTTAGAAGGTTGATTAGCACTATCTAATTAATAGTGCTAATTAGTTGAAATTTATAACGTTGGAGGCTACAATGTGGTTATAAATTGAAAGGAAGTAATCAGTTATGAATAATAATTTAACGAATCGTCGTGGCGATATGTTTGATATGTTCAACAATATGGATCGTTGGTTTAACAATATGACACCGAGTTTTACTAACTCTAATATGAAGACTGATGTTTCTGAATCAAGCCAAGCCTATGATGTTGCCATTGATTTACCCGATTTAGATAAGAAGGATATTAGCATTAATTACGACCGTGATATCTTGACCGTATCTGCAAAGCGTGATTCTTTCTCTGACGCCAGCAATGACCAAGGTCAGATGATCATGAATGAGCGCTCCTACGGTCGCTTTAGCCGCCAATATCGCTTACCTAATGTGGAGCGTAATCAGGTCAGTGCGCAATATACCAACGGTGTTTTACAAATTCATTTACCTAAAGCTCAACCAAATTCTAGTAACGATACCAAAATTGACATTCAATAATTAATACTTCACAACGTCCTCTGTAATTGTCGATAACAATTGCAGGGGATTTTTTTATAATCATTAGCACAACCAGCTTTAGACTTGATTGCTCGTTTTCAAAAATTTTTTTATGTTGCTTATCAAAAAGTGGTAAATTAATTAAGTATTAGTACTCTTGGGAGAATGAAATGAAAAAGAAAATTAATTTATTTCACTTAGTCATGCTGGCACTGGGATCATTAATTGGTTCCGGTTGGCTCTTTGGTTCGTGGGAAGCCGCCAAAATTGCCGGTCCGGCGGCCATTTTAGCTTGGGTAATCGGAGCAGTCATTATTGGCGCAATTGCTTATAATTATGTCGAATTAGGGACCATGTTTCCCGAATCTGGGGGCATGAGTAAATTCGCCCAATATAGTCATGGTTCCTTACTCGGCTTTATTGCTGCCTGGGCCAACTGGATCTCTTTAATTACTCTAATTCCGATTGAAGCAGTAGCGGCCGTGCAATATATGAGTTCGTGGCCGTGGTCTTGGGCTCAATTTACCCACCATTTATTAAATCATGGAGTAATTACCAATTCCGGCTTACTAGTCGTTTTTGTATTCATCATCGTGTTTACACTGATCAATTACTGGTCTATTGATTTATTAACGCGTTTTACCAGCTTCATTTCTATCTTTAAAGTCGTTGTTCCCCTATTAACTATCATTCTATTAACCATCAGTAGTTTTCATCCGGCTAATTACGGCCATAGTTGGCACACTTTTATGCCTTATGGTAGTGCGCCCATTTTTGCGGCCACTTCTGTTTCCGGGATTATTTTTTCCTTTGATGCTTTTCAAACCGTGATTAATATGGGTAACGAAATTACTAATCCGAAAAAAAACGTAGGCCGGGGCATTACCATCTCACTCAGTATCAGTGCTGTATTATACATTCTCTTACAGAGTACCTTTATTACCACATTAACACCCAAAATGTTAAGTCATGGCTGGCAAGGTTTGAATTTTAATTCACCCTTTGCGGATTTAGCCATCTTAATCGGACTTTCCTGGCTGTCAATTCTTTTATACTTAGATGCTTTTGTTTCGCCCTTTGGTACGGGAGTTTCGTTTGCTGCCTCCAGTTCGCGCGCTTTAGCGGCTATGGTCGACAGTGAACACTTGCCGACTTTCATTGGCAAAATGAATGCCAAATACCACACTCCGCGCACGGCCATGATTATTGATGCCGTTTTGAGCATGATCATGGTGAGTGTTTTTCGTTCCTGGTCCACGCTGGCAACGGTCATTTGCACTTCCACATTAATCGCCTATCTTACAGGACCAGTCACTGTCGTTTCCTTGCGTAAATTAGCCCCGCAGTTTCACCGTCCTGTCAAATTAAAACATTTATCCTGGTTAGCACCGCTTGCCTTTGTGCTAACTTCTTTAGCGATTTATTGGGGCATGTGGCCCACTACCATTGAAGTTATTTTAGTCATTTGCCTGGGTCTACCAATTTATTTTTACTATGAGGCCAAAAATCATTGGCAACAAACCAGCGCTAATCTCAAAGGTGCCGCCTGGTTGTTATGTTATTTACTATTTATGACACTTAGCTCTTTACTAGGTAGCCATGAATTTCACGGTTTGAATTGGATCAAATATCCTTGGGACTTTGGTGTCATTATTATCGGCAGTCTATTATTTTACTTCTGGGGTTTGAAAAGTGCTTGGCCATCCACCTTCTTAAAAAAAGCTCAAACGGCCAACCAAAAATCGCACTCTTAATCCTTGACTTCGTGTTACTCGAAGGTGCTACAGTCAATTTATCCTAGGAGGTTAGATCATGAAGCAAGTTCCAAATATTACGTTGAATAATGGTGTGCAAATGCCTCAAGAAGGTTTTGGCGTCTTCAAAATTGCTGATTTAAAGCAGTGCCAAACTGCCGTACAAACAGCTTTAGATACTGGTTATCGCTTAATTGATACCGCGCAAGCTTACTATAATGAAGAAGCTGTCGGTCAAGCAATTGCTGAGAGTTCCGTCAATCGGCAAGATATTTTCTTAACTACTAAAGTTTGGGTTTCAAATTACGGTTATCAACAAACTAAAGATTCTCTCCAAGAATCAATGCACAAACTCCAAACTGATTATTTAGATTTAGTGTTACTCCACCAACCATTTAATGACTACTATGGTGCTTATCGTGCTTTAGAAGAGTTATATCAAGCTGGGCAAATTCGGGCGATTGGTGTTTCCAACTTTTTACCTGATCGTTTTGTTGATTTAGCAGAATTTAATGATGTTCAACCAGCAGTGAATCAATTAGAAACGCACGTTTTCTATCAACAACGTACTGCCCAAAAATATTTAGATCAATACCAAACCCAACTGATGGCGTGGGGACCTTTGGCTCAAGGTCAAAATGATTTATTCCATAATCCCACCTTGGTCCAAATTGGACAACAGCATCACAAAACAGCGGCGCAAGTTGCTTTGCGCTACTTGATTCAATTAGGCATTGTCATTATCCCGAAGTCAATTCATCCTGACCGCATGCAACAAAATTTAGATTTATGGAATTTTGCATTAACACCTGAACAAATGCAGCAAATTCAAAAACTAGATGCGCCGAATGCGCCCAGAAAAGATCGGCGTGCTCCAGAAAATGTCAAGTTCTATAAAGACTACGATCAAAATAATCGACCTTCCTAATTAGCTCCGACAGCTGATTAACAAAGAATTACAAATCAAAAAAGACTGGTTCTAGTCATTGATCCTTAAAAACCACTAGCTACAATGCTAGTACGCAATTAACGTGGATCATTGTTCGGCTGATTGCTCCAGTCTTTTTTTGATATACATAGCGAACTAATATTTTATTCAGCAGTCATTTCATTAGTAATCAGGCGAATCTTACTTTGGCCCTGACCCGTAGTCTGAATACGAATTTGATTAGGAATTTGTTCCCGCAATAAATCGACATGACTGATAATTCCGATCAGCCGATCTTGACTTTCCAATTGTTCCAAGGCCGTGAGCGCCGTCGTTAAAGTAGCTTGGTCTAAAGACCCGAAACCTTCGTCAATAAACAGCGTTTCAATACTAATACCACCAGCCTGTTGCTGAATCACTTCCCCCAATGCTAAGGCTAAACTCAAAGCTGCTAAGAAACTTTCTCCTCCCGACAACGTATGAACACTCCGTACTTGGCCGACGTGATCATCATAAACATCAATTTCTAAACCGGTATTTTTCTGATAAACACCTTTTTGTTGGTGCAACAACATGTAATAACGCCCCGAACTTAACTGCTGTAAATGTTGATTCGCGACTTCCAAAATTTCGGCTAGTTGGGCCTGCAAAACAAAACGTTCTAAGCTTAACTTGACTTCATTGTTGCCCGACATTGTTGTCACTAATAAGGTTAATTGCTCTAGTTTTTGCTGAATGGCTTGCAACTTTTGCGCACTAGTTTGGATCTGTTGCAGGAGTTGTTCATTGAATAGAACTTGTTGCTGCAATTGGTCGCAAGATTGTGTTTGTTGCACTAATTGAGCTTGTAGCTGATCCAATTGTGCTTGCAGCTCCTGTAAATCAATCATTTCTTGTTGACCGACTAAATTTTGGTAAATATCAATTTGATTATTCACCTGCTGTAATTGTTGCTGATACTGTGTAAGTTGTGTTTGTAAAGTCGGCAATTGGTCCAGTTGCGATAATAATTGCTGCCATTGTTGTTGCGCATTCTGCGTAAAATGGTCCTGGAGGCGTTGCTGCCAATCAGCGGTTTGCTTGGTCAATTCCGCCGTTAATTGTTGGACTTGTTGAGTTAAAACTTGCGCTTGTGCTTGCGCGGTAACTAGTTGTTGCTTGGTCGTAGCTTGTTGGTGTTCTAGCAACGCTTTTTGATCATTAAATTGGTTAATTTGCTGTTCTAACTCTTCCATACGTTGCTCTAGTTCAGCCTCATGAGACCATTTGATCGTCAATTGCGCTTGTAAATTCTGCTGTTGACTCTGCAAAACTTGAAGTTTTGTAGTCTGCTCTTGTAATTGTTGCTGTGTAGCCTGTTTTTGAGCAAGTTCTGTTTGCCAAGCTTGGCGTAATTGTGGCAACTCTTGGGTTTGCTGTTGCCAGTGAGTCCAACTAGCGGTACGTTGTTTAATTAATTGTTGGTGCTGAGTAATTTGTTGCGTTAACTGCGACTGTAATTGCTCCAGCGTCACAGCTGAATCCCATGTCAGATTGATACTTTGCCATAATTTTTGTAATTGTTGCTGAGATTGTTGGTAATCTAACTGTTGGTTTTGTAATTGCTGCGTTTGCTCTTCTACAATAGTTTGCAAGCGAACTAACTGTTGTTGGTGTTGCTGTAATTGCGTATTCGTCGCTTGCCACTGCTGTAAACTAACAGTAGCTTGCGTAATCACCGGCGGTTTGGGATGCTTGCGACTACCACAAACAGGGCAGGGTTGGTTAGTTTGTAATTGTGCGGCCAAAGTTTGAATTTGTTGGTGTTGACGTTGGCGCTCTTGCTGTGCGGATTGTTGCTGCCAGTGGCGCACATTTTGTTGCTCTTGTTGCAATGCTTGTTGCTGAAGCTTTTGATCCGCCTGCAATTGTACTTGTTTTTGTTGCAATGTACTTAATCGTGCGACCTGAGTTTGCATGGTCTGCATGGTTTGCAATTTTTGCCGGTCTGTAGCGATTTGGCTGAGATCTTGTGGCGGACTTTGTAGTTGGGTTTGAACTTGCTCATACTGCGATTGTGTTTGTTCGACCACTAACTGTTGCTGCTGCAATTGTTCTTGCAAGGTTTGTACTCGGGGCTGCAATTGTTGAATTTGTTGCAGTGTTGCTTGCAACTTAGTCAAAATCGGCTGCTGCTGTTGTAAGAGTTCCAATTCCTGCTGCTGGCGGTCTTGTTGGGCTTGCTGTTGTTGTAATTTACTTAATTGTTGCGTTTGTTGTTGATAAATTTGCTGCTGTTGGCACACTTCTTGCTGGACTTGTTGTAATTGCTGTTGCGAAGATTGTTGACGGTCTTGTTGCTGGTGGATCATTTGTAATAAAGGCTGTTGCTGTTGCACCCACTGCAATTGCGTAATTGTTTGTTGCATTTGCGTAAATTTCGGTTGCTCTTGCCTTAATTTATGCTGCTCAGCCTTTTTTTGCTGCAACAATTGAATTTGCTGATTCAATGTTTGAGCATGTGTTAATAACTGCTGCTGTTGTTGTACTTGTTGCTGTAGCTTGGTTTGAGCGCTTTTTTGCTGTGCCAATTGTTGCTCGTCATGGTCTTGTTGTGTCGTTAACTGGGATATTTTACTATCTACATCACTAGTAGTTGGTTTGACCGCCCAGTGAACCTTCTCCAATAACAGCTTCAATTCTTGTTGCAAATTAGTCTGTGTTTTTTTATAATCTTTCAATTGTTCATTCAAGACTTGCGTCCATTTTTGATACAACTGTGTCCGAAAAATTTTGCGTAAAACTGTTTCTTTATCATTACTAGAAGCCATTAAAAAGCGTTGAAAGTCTCCTTGTGGCAATAACACAATCTGCACAAATTGTTGGCGGGACAGCTGTAAAACATCGAGTAATTTTAAATTAATATCTTTGATTTTGGTCAATTCCGCGATTTGTTGGCCCTGTTCAAGAATTGCTAACCGCCCGGTGCTTTCGTAAACTTTTTGTCCCGCCCCGCGCTTTTTGGGTAGAACCTGCTTAGGACAGCGAGTAATTTGATACTCACGTTGTTGATGTGCAAAGTTCAACTGCACTTGGGTGGGTTCACTGGCGGATGCAAAATCCGAACGAAAACTCTCCGGTGTCCGCGCATCGGTAGTTGTTGCTCCATATAAAGCAAAAGTCAAAGCTTCAAAAATAGTGGTTTTACCACTCCCCGTCGGACCGGTAATTAAAAACAAGCCCGAATGTGCAAAGGTCGTAAAATCCACCGTTTCGTGGACATAAGGTCCAAAATTTTGCATTACTAATTTTAATGGCCGCAAAGCTTACACCTCTTTTTGAGCCGTTTTTAAAGCTGCAGTGGCCCACTTTAATTGCTCAGTTGTTAAAGTTCTTTGTGTGGTTTGTTGATAAAACTTGGTTAATAATTGCATCGGATCTTGATGTAAATCCGGCCGCTTTTTTAAGGTCGTCTGCGGTAGTTGAATGGCTGTTGCCCGTTGCACGCTCAAAATTTTCGGATAAATTTTTCGTAAACGAGATAATACATTGGGAATGATTTGCTGATCAGTTAAGATAAAACCAAAATAATCATCTAAATTTAACTGCTGATAATAAGTTGGCGTGATTAAAGTTTGAAAATCCTGCGTTAGTTGGTGGACATCATGCAAGGGGTTTAAGGGCATAAAGGTTAAGTGAAAAGGTTCGGTATCCACTAGCCAAATTCCCTTAGTTTGCTGGGCTTCGGACAATGAAAATTTAATCGGCGAACCACTATAACGAGCATTCGGCAATCTTAAAGCATCCTTACCATGTAAGTGCCCTAAGGCAACATAATCAAAATCAGCTAACAAATTTCCTGGTACCGCGGCCAAGCCTCCAATTTTTAATGGCGTTTCGGAATTGGTTTGTAAACTCCCTGCCACAAAAAAATGTGCCACTAAAATATGCTTTTTTTGCGGATGAAACAACTGCTTAATTTTTTGCAACACTGGCACAATCGCTTGCTGTAAGGTCTTAATCTGAGCGTTCGCAAAATATTGGCGGACGGCGAACGGTTCAAAATACGGCAATAAAAAAATCTGCGTATCCGCTAATTCAATCGGTTCAAACGCCTGTGCCAATTGGGTCGCCAAATACAAATTAGTATTTTGGTACCATGAACTACCGGTTGCTAGCCGCGTAGCACTGTCGTGGTTGCCCGCAATCGCATAAATCGGCAAATGATCAACTAAATTAAGTTGCTTTAATTGCTGATTAAAGAGCGCTACTGCTTGTTCAGATGGTAAAGTTCGATCATATAAATCGCCTGCAATAATTATTCCATCAACATGTTGTTGCAAAGCAATTTGTTCAATTTGCTGAAAAGCAAACTCTTGCTCCGCTTGTAAACTAAAGCCGTGTAATTTTCGTCCTAAATGCCAATCGGCCGTGTGTAAAAAACGCATATTTTAACCTCTTTTAATTCATTGTACACTGAAATTTATGTACAACAAAAAAAGTTCGGTTCCATTAACTAGCGCCATTAATTTACAATAGGACTGTTTTGAAAATTCCCTTAGCAAGCTTTTTTACGTAAAGGATAATTGAAAATCCTGACTATTAAAAAGTCGATGATTAAAAATTCGATTACTAATTAATCCCAGGACAATGGGTAAGAACAGAAATAAACTTAAAACAATAATCCAGTTAGAACTGGTAGCGCCCATTGTTTCTAAGGCCGTAGCTGGACCAATCAAACCAGAAAAACCAAATCCTGCACTTTGTGTCGTTCCAGTCACTTTAAAGATGGCGCCTACAGCTCCTAACAAACCAGAATTAATCAATACCGGAATTAATAACTTCGGCTTGGCCATTAAGTTAGGCATCTGCATTTTGGGTGAACCTAAAAAATGGGCCAACGACGTGCCAATGGAATTAACCTGCCAGCCATAAATTGCTAAGGCAAAACTAGCCGCCGTAATCCCCAAATTAGCGCAACCAGCAGCCACACCACTAATTCCAATGGCCGAAGCGATTCCCACTGAAGAAATGGGGGACAAAATCAATAAAGCAAAAATCATTCCCACTAAAGTTCCCATTACAATTGGTTGAAAAGCCATTAATTGTTTAACCCCGAAGCCAATGAAGGCCGTTACTTGTTGGACGTAAGGCAACGTCACTAAGCCAATTCCTCCAGCAATGACAATGACGATTAAAGGGACCAATAAAATGGTATAAGCTTTTAATTTTTGGCCTAAATATAAGATCACCGCCTCAGCAAGCATAATCGTTATCGCTATATTAATCACATCACCACTACCTTGGACCACTAACTGTTGATGACTTAATTTTACATTGCCGGCGCCACATATAGCCGCAATAGCGACGGCACCAGTTTGAATGGGTGTTAATTTTGCAGTCATCCCCACACAAATTCCGCCCATCACTGGTAATAAGCTAGTCGCAATTTCCGTTAAAAAATTTAAAATTTGAATTTGTGGCCAAATGGGCGTTAGCCACTTCACCAATAAACTGACTAAAACTCCGGGTACCAAGGCCAATACAATTCCCGTCGATAAACCGTTAATTGTTTCCCAACAAATTTTTTTAACATTTGCCATTTTGATTCCTCCATCGCACTAAAAAAGCCTACAGGTTTGACCATGCAGGCTTTTGACTTCTTACTCCAGCACTACACAGTTCAAAAGATGATGTTTTGATCTGTGTAGTCGTATAACAAAGAATACTGGTACTCAGATCAACGATCGAAAGTACCGGTAAAAATGAATATTCAACTGTCGGTTAATACTTAAACGCATCATGTTCACCTCAAATTGAATTTTAATTAAACATACTTAATTTTTGATTAAAAAGCAAGAACTTTTTTTAATTTTATATTGCTTGCTTTCCGCGGATAACCTCTTTAAAGTAATGATTATTAATTATGAAGGAGAAACTTTATGAGTTATTTATACTTGCTCATTGCCGTCATTGGTGAAATCATCGGTACTTCACTACTGAAAGCCTCAAATGGTTTTACCCAATTATTTCCTACTGGTGGGGCCTTAATCTCTTACGGAATTTGTTTCTACTGTCTGTCATTATCATTACGCAGTATCAACCTAAGTATTGCTTATGCGTTATGGTCAGGCGTGGGGATTATTGCCACCACCATCATTGGCGTCTTATTATGGCATGAAAAATTAAATTGGATGAGTGTTTTAGGTTTACTGTTGATCCTCATGGGCGTCATCTTAGTTAATTTATTCAATCACCATTGACCTAACTTTCTAGTAAATTTTTTCTTGGACAACTATGGTTGTTCTCAAACGTTTCACGTGAAACGTTTTCTTAGTAATAGAATCAAAAAGCCCCAATTACCAGCCATTCAACCGTAATTGGGACTTGCTTTTTTAAGCTTGTTTTTGATCAAATTTACATTGATGCAGCAAAACTTGATAGGACTGTTCTTGCATTTTGGAAATAGTTTTTTGATCCCACGCGTAAAAACCTTGCTTAGATTTAACGCCTAGTTGGTCCGTCATAACTTTATTTTGCAAAACCCAGTCCGTCTGTTTAGCACTGGACAAATTAGAATAAAGATAACTGCTCAAACGCTCCAACACATCTAAACCAATTACATCAGCTTGTGTTAGTGGACCCGCAGTTTGCCAATAACGGGCTAAACCATATTTAAAAATCGTATCAATCGTTTGGGCATCCACTACGCCGTGATCAATCAACGAAGTAGCCTCTCTCAGCACTGCCATTTCTAAGCGCTCACTAATAAAGCCTGCCCCCTCAGCAGTTAAATGCACCGGTTTTTTATTTAACGAAATAAACCAATCCATTAAGTGTTCGACGACCGCTTGAGCGGTCAATTGCCCAGACATAATTTCTACTAGCGGGATTAAATAAACTGGATAGCCAAAACATAGTCCCACAAAACGTTTGGGGTATTGTAATTGCTTTTGAATATCCGTCGGACACAAGTAAGTATTACAGTCAGCCAAGATGGCGTTTTGACTGACCAAGGGTTCAACTTCCTGCCAAAAATGCTGTTCCGCGAGCATCGTCATATGATTGGTAACAAATACAATATCTGCATCTTGAAAAGCGGTGGCAGCTTGAATTACTAGATGAATATAATTCCAAACTTCTGTCAAAGTTGTTTGTAATAATTTTTGTTGCACCAAATCCGTTAATTGTTGTTGAATCTTTTGGTGGCATGTATCTAAATCAGCTTGCGGTACGATTAAATTAACCTGGTAACCGGACCCAGCCAATTGAATTGCTAAAGAACAACCCAATTTGTTGGAACCAACGATACAGCAGTTGTTTATTAGATTTGACTTCATCAATTAGCCTCCTAATTAATTAAACGTCAAATAATCAATTTAACCCATATCTTCCCCTAGCTTCATCATAGTCTGGTTCGGTAACGATTACAAGTGTAACTTGGTGTGACTTTCTGAAGCCGAGTGGAGAGTAACCTTACGAACCTTCAGCTGTTCAAACAAGACGCGACAAAAAAATGTTCGTATCAAATGATACGAACATCACACTGCTCTAGGGGTCAGCAGTTTATATTTTTTCTGAGTGCTTTTAGTTCTAAATTGTTACTATCAATGAAAAATTTCAGCTTACTTTTCCACTGCTTGTAAATCTTGATTACCATCTAGTTCAGATTTACCAGCAAGATGCTTTCGTTGTAAGAAATCCATACTTAAATATAACAAAGCCAAACTGATCACGATAATTGATACTAAGACAATCACTGCTTGCACAAAGGTATTGTAACCTAATCCCGAAGTCAAAGCTTCCCGAAAACCATTAATTGAATAAGTCATTGGCAAGTAAGGATGAATTACATTATAAAAATGACTCGTAATTGGCATAGGGAAAGTTCCACCAGAACCGCCTAATTGAAGCATCAACAAGACCATTGCTAAAAAGCGTCCTGGATTATCTAATAACATCGCCAAAAACATAATTAGGAACATCGACGTCAGCGAGAATAAAATGGCAATCGTAAAGTACTCGCCTAAATTATCTGGTTGCAGTCCACCGACTAACATCAAGCCTGCATTTAACACGCCCATTGCGACAGCAATCACTGCTCCCACACTAATTTTACTTAAGAACCATTGCCAAGAAGGTTTTCCTGTCTCAGAAACACGACGAATCGGATAAATAAAGTTAAAGACGATAGAACCAACATATAATGCCACTGACAATACATACGGTGCTAGCGCATGACCATAATTAGATACGCGGCTATAATGATGCTGTTTAACCTTAGTCGGCGCAGCCATCATCTGGGCATTTTTAGTAGTTGGTTTAATTTGACTTAACGTCTGTGAACCTTGATTCAAGGCTTGACCTAATTGGCCACTACCACTGAGTAATTGTTGCGCACCCGCGGTTAACGGCTCACCACTAGATGCCAATTGGCCGGTGGCACTAGCCAGCTGTTGCACACCTGAACCCAATTGCTGACTACCAGCATCTAATTGATCAATCCCGTTAGTTAATGTCGGTACAGATTGATTAAGTTGTGACAAACCACTAGCTAATTGATTAGCACCCGAAGTTAAACCTGCTTGTGTACCCGTACCATTTAAAGCACTTTGAATACCTTGCACACCCGAGTTCAATTGGTTGATTGCCTGACTGGCACCTGGTAAGGCTAAGTTAGAAGCTTGCGCTAATTGTTGGACACTACCTTGTAGTTGACCTAATTGACCTTGAATTTGTTGTAATTGCGGTTGTGCTTGTTGCACTGCTTGTAAGTTAGCTCCAATGCCTTGTGTAGCGGCACTGGCTGCCTGCAAATTACCAGCTACACTTTGTAAAGCTGGTTGCAAGTCACTGGAAGCACTACTATCAGCTCCTTGAGCTAAACCAGATTGTACCGCTTGACTAACAATAACTTGTTGATCAGCCGTCAATGGCGTTCCTTGATTAGCTAATTCTTGATTGATTTGGCCAATAATTGCTTGGGAACTTGTCGCCACATCAACTCCACTACCGGTATTTGTATTCAAACTGGCCAAAGTTTGACTAGCTTGTTGTAAATTACTACCAATCGTTTGCGTTTGGCTACCAATTCCTGCTAGATTATTTTGAAAATTACCTAAGGCACCAGTATTTGTTTGTTGTAAGGTTTGATTTAATTGTTGCAAACCAGAATTGATTTGAGGTAAAGCCGCAACAACTTGTTGTAATTGTGCTTGTTGACTGCCAGAAGCGCTCGCGCTCACAGCATTTTGTAGCTGGGCCAAGCCGGAACTTAATTGATTAGCACCGTTACTTAATTGGCTGACACTGCTTGCTAGAGGTTGCACTTGTTGTTTTAATTGCGCAATCCCGTTCGTTAATGGCGCAACATTTAAACTCAAAGTTTGCACACCGTCATTAACCTGGGATACTGCCGCCGTATATTGATTCAAACCATCACTCAATGTGACCGTACCAACGTTGAGTTGACTAGCACCACTCGCTGCCTGTTGCATGCCATGGGTAATCACATTTAAACCAGCAAACATGGCTTGCGCATAAGCTTGAGTGACCGCAGATCGAACTTGCGAATTTAACTTAGTAACTCCCATCTGACTAATCACACTGCCAATATAATTCAAGGAATCATTAGTTTGGTATTGTAACTTCATTTTCTTAGGATGTTTGTCTAAAGCAGTTGCCGCATTTTTAGAAAAATCCTTCGGAATCGTCACCACTGTAAAATATTTTTGATCTTTCAGACCCTTTTTTGCTTGTTTAGCGGAGACAAAGCGCCAGCCTAACTGGTGATTTTTTTTCAATTTTTTAACCGTTTGCTGTCCTACCGCTAACTTTTTCCCCTCATAGTGCACTGGCTTATCTTCGTTAACCACGGCGACAGGAAGATGTTGCGTTTCACCATACGGATCCCAAACTGAACGCAAGAAGAAAATGGAATACAAAAAGGGAATTAATGCAATGGCAATCAATGAAATCCAAATCATATGATGTTTGCCAATAAATTTCCATTCTTTTTTAATCATAAATAACAAACTACTCCTTATTAATTTCTCTTAGTTATTCAATAATTTCATTGAGCTGCAAAGCCAGAAGTTCTTGAAATGACTGTTGGCGTTGCTTTTGCTCAGATGGTAAGAAGCCCATCATTTCAATAGCGGTAAAGCCGAGTACCGCACTGATAAAAGTTTGGACAAAATTTTTCGCATGCATATGCTTCAAATGCACGCCCGTGACCAATTTATCCAAGATTTGCCAATTACGGGCCGTCTTTTGATAAAACAGACTATCATGACTAAAGCGATGAACTTCATAAACTAGTTCCACCAGTTTACCCTGACTTTCAAAATAATGATGGGCCACTTCCCCATACTTTTGAAACGCCGCTTTGCCAGACAGACCAAGCAAATTATCCATAAATAATTGATACAAATTGTCCATAAAGTCCGCACCAATCTGATTGATTAAATCTTGCAGATTTTTAAAGTAATTGTACAAAGTTTGCGAACGAATATCCAATTTTTGGGCGATGAGTGGAAATGATAGCGAACGAATGCCATCATCAAAAACGATTTGCTGCGCAACTTGAACAATCTGCTCCTTAGTTACACGTCGATTAACCATTTTCCATCTCCTTATATTTGTAAAAACAATATTACAATGTGTAATTTTAATATAAATTTTTTCGGCTTTCAAGCACAAAATCTTCAAACTTTCAAAATAGTTCTACCAAACAAAAAGTTTTATAATAATGAACATTGGAGGTTCTCTTATGATTCTAGAACGTAATAATTTTTTAAGTATTGACCAAATTGAAATGCAGATTAGTTCCGTCCTCATGAAAGATCACGACATTGATCTCACTCAACTAATTAACCTATATATGTTACGCCGTTCTGCCATTAAAGAGATCGGCACGAAGTTAGAAAACTTAGATGATGAGTATTCCATCACGCACCATCACAATCCGATTAATCTCATTGAAGAGCGAATCAAAAGTCCCGCCAGTTTATTTGATAAACTAGAACGCAAACAGCTCCCTTATTCAATTGAAAGTATCAATAAAAACATGCTCGATATTGCTGGCATTCGTGTTATTACCAATTATCTGGATGATATTTTGCGCGTTAAAGAAGCCTTAATTAATCAAGACGACGTCAAATTAATCAAAAGCAAAGATTACTTAAATCACCCTAAACCTAACGGTTACCGTGGGTTGCACTTAGTTGTTAGTGTCCCGGTCTTTTTAGCCAATCAAACGCACAAAGATATTCCCGTAGAAGTGCAGTTACGCACTAGCGGCATGAACATGTGGGCTAGCCTCGAACATAAATTACATTATAAAAACCTAACTAGTACCGCTAAAGCTGATACCTATACTGATAAGCTCGGCGAATACTCCCAGCGGATCAACGATATTGAAGTCGGAATGCAACAAATTGCTAAAGATTTAGATAAATAGTTCCTACCATATATTTTTATCATGATCATTAATCATAAGGTTATCATCAGCCGAATTTATGAAAGTTATGTGACTATGCAAATTGCTTGAAGCCAAGTCTACTGGCCTGAAAATGTTCCTGATGAAATCGTTGAAGGTCATTTTTCCCATTTAGCTTCAGCAAAAGAGCGTTGTTCAACTTGGAAGTTGAACAACGCTCTTTGAATATTCCAATTATTTATCGGAGCCTTGATTAATCACCGAAAACATTGCCTGGCGGGCTTGATTAATTTGTTCAGCCGTAATTTCAATCTCAGTTGAGACAATATACTTAATCACAGAAATGGCATTAATACTAACCAACGACGACTGTAATGAATCCGGCGACCATTGATACTTTTGATGTAATAATTCTTTAAAAGATTGCGCCAATTGACTCTCAAAATCTTGATGTTGTGAATAAAATTTACTATTAAATAGTGCTTGAATCAACTCACGATGTTCAAAAAAATAATGAATGTGCTCAGCACTTTGGTTTGTGATCGCGTTGTCTAACACGTCCTTAGAATCTACAATAAATCTCTGACTTAATTTTTCTACTAAATCTTCTTTATCTTCAAAATAGTTATAAAACGTATTGCGATTAATCATTGCTTTTTGGGCTAATTGATTAATCGTTAATTTGTGATAGCCGTTTTTATTAACCAATTCTATAAAGGCCTCTACAATAGCTTTTATTGTCTTTTTTTTACGTAAATCCATATTTTCTCCTCAAATAGTGAGCACTTTGCTTAAAAATGTCGCAAAACGAACATTTTCAGAAAAATTAACTAATGATTTTTAATATTAATGTGGCTAAAATGGAACAATCACACAAGCAAAGGAGTTTTCACAAGTATGAAATTTTTCAATTTCTTAAAAGCTAAAGGCTTTTGGATTGCGATAATTGCTGCCACCTTAATGGTAACCTTTTTAGGCGGTATTCAAATCGGTGTCCGCAATAACGTAGCTGTTAAAAAATTACCCGTGGCAGTGGTTGATCTGGACAAAGGTCCCCAGTCCCAGAAAATCGCTGATAAATTACATGATGCTGGCACCAAAAAAGATGCCAAAATCAAATTTATAAAAAAAGATTCTGTTTCAACTGCCAAAAAGGCAATTAACGAACACAAGGCTTACGGAATTATTGTTTTTCCAAAGGATTTCTCACAAAAGCAAAAACAAATTGGCACTTACGTACAGCAAGTGGCTATTGCCAGCATGACCAACAAGCCTGAGCCAGCTGCGCCACAGCCGATTAAAGTTAAAATCATTATTAGCCAAGGTTCGAACGTCTCAGCCAGTTCTGCTTTAACTACTGGTCTCCCGGTCTTAATTAATAAATTAAACGCAGGAATGAGTAAACAAATCAACCTACAACTGGCTCAAAAATCCGTTAAATTGTCGCCACAAGCTTATTCCGCACTCAATAATTTAATGGTACCTCAAGTTAAGAATATCAATAAAGTACCTGATAAATCAATGAGTGGCATGATGCCAATGATGACTACTGTTTTCATCTGGATTGGAGCCATGATGGGTAACATGATGCTATGGCGCTATTTGAAAGCTCAAACTAAGACCAAGCGTTTAACCACTAGATTAGTAGGGCAACAAGCTGTCGCTGGTATTTTATTAGCTGCTATCGTAACTTTTGTTATTTACGGAATTAGCAGTGCCTTCTCCGTACCAATTCCAAATACTGGATCTTATCTCGGAATACTCTTTACTTCAGTCTTAGTCTTTTTCTATTTACTCAGTGCCCTCTTTGATTGGTTGGGGATGGGCGGTCAATTAATCGCGATGGCCGTTTGGATGTTATCAATAGCTGTTGCTGCTTATCCTAAGGAAGCCTTAACCGCATTCCAAAGAGACTTTATCTTTAGTTGGACCCCAATTAAATTCCCAATGGAAGCTTTAACCAATATTTTCTATCTACCCAATGGTACCACAACTGGTAGTATGATGAGCATCATGGCCGTGATTGGCATTATCAGCTTAATTGTAATGTTCTTAGCTAGTCTAGGACAAAAAGATAAGACCGTCACTGCTTAGAATCAACTATTTTCAGTCAGTAAAAAGAGTAGAACAAAAGTGAGCAACTTTTTGTCCTGCTCTTTTTTGTATATTAATATGAGCTTAATACCGAAAATAACCACTAAAATTAAAGCAAAAGTACCTACTCTAGATAACCTTGTAACAAACAATAATGGAACCCAGCTAGGCATCTGCAAATAAAACCAGGATGTTGGGACAATAACATTAATTAGTTACTTTCACTACAACGGCAATTTTTAATTAGGTTTGCCAGCAATTACCAAAACTTTTCTCGAGTATACCAGCCGTTTTTAGGACAATTTTCTCCAAAAGAAAAAGATTGAATGTAAAAGCTTAAAACAGCCACTTTCACTTCAATCTCTATTATTTCCAAAAATTAAAATTTCTACCGTCCGGTAAACGAACTAAACGTAATATGATAATACTTCCGAAAGCCCCAGCGAGCTGCATAAGCTACGATGGCAATTACTATTTCAGCCCAAGCTGGTAAAATCGGATTGAGGACTGGTGGGACAAGCACCGTTAACATCCAGACAAAGAACATGATCAACAAACCAATAATGATAATCAAAATGGTTTTCCAGAAAGGTTCGCGTTTGTGATCCTCTGCTAACATGCGTTTATTCAACCAACCGAATAAAACGCCCCAAACAATCGCAATCACTAAAATAGATAAAATTCCACTTTGGTTTTGCCGACTAGGATGCTTAATGAATAAGCTCATCACTCCATACATAATGGCAAAAATCGCTACAAATAACAAGGAATTATCCACCGCCATTTGCCAAGTCGGTGTATTGGAAGCTGTAGCCTTCGGCGCCTTTTTATGAATCAACGAATCGATTTTCGTCGTTACGGAACCATAAAGTTGGCGCGCCGGAATCCCCTTAATTTGATTATCAAGGACTTCTTGTAGCAAACCATCAACCAATGTTTGGGCTTGTTGTGGCGTTTTTCCTTGCTGTGTCAGCCCTTTTTGCAACCGAAATAAGTAATCTTCATTTTTATTACTTAGTTTTTGACGTAATTGTTCGGGCGTGGCATCTTTAATTTGCTCTTCAACTTCTAATTGATGTTCTCGTTTTCGAGTACGTTGCTGCTGTTGTTCTTGTTGGTGTTGTTGTGCTTGTTTATTTTTATCTCTGGGATCCATAGCTACTCCTAAACATTAAACCGGAATTCAATAATATCTCCATCTTGAACTACATAATCTTTACCTTCAAGCCGTAAACGTCCAGCTTCTTTGACTGCTTGCATACTACCATATTTGTCTAAATCGGCATACGAAACCGTCTCAGCTTTAATAAAGCCCCGTTCAAAATCTGAATGGATCACTCCAGCCACTTGGGGAGCTTTCATTCCTTGCTTAAACGTCCAAGCTCTGGTTTCTGGACCACCAGCCGTAAAGAACGTCGCTAAACCTAATAAATGATAGCTAGCACGAATCAACCGATCTAACCCGGATTCTTCTACACCTTCAGCTTCCAAAAAGACTTGGCGTTCATCATCATCTAATTCCGCAATTTCTTCTTCCGTTTTGGCTGAAATACCAATCACTTCTGCATTTTCCTTTGCAGCATAGTCTGCAACTTGTTGATAATATGGTGATTGAGTAGGATCGGCCATGTCATCTTCAGCAATATTAGCTACGTATAAAACTGGCTTGGCGGTTAATAAAAATAACCCCTTAACGATTGGCTGCTCTTCCTCACTGAAATCAATACTCCGCACGGCACCGCCTGCTTCTAAGACTGGTTGAATTTTTTGTAAAACGGCTAATTCTGCCACTGCCGCTTTATCTTTGGTGCGTGCTACTTTTTCAACTTTAGCTAAGCGCTTATTGACACTATCCAAGTCCGCAATACTTAATTCCAAATTAATCGTTTCAATATCATCCAAGGGATCAATTTTACCATTGACATGAGTGATATTATCATCAGCAAAGGCCCGCACCACGTGCACAATTGCATCCACTTGGCGAATATTTTCTAAAAATTTATTACCCAAACCTTCACCTTGGCTAGCACCCTTAACAATCCCGGCGATATCCGTAAATTCAAATGTGGTATGAACAATTTTCTTAGCGGGAATTAATTCATCAATCCGCTTTAAACGCGCATCTGGCACCTCAACCATCCCGACATTGGGATCAATAGTGGCAAAGGGATAATTAGCCATTTCTGCTCCTGCTTTGGTAATTGCATTAAATAAAGTTGATTTACCCACATTAGGTAAACCAACGATTCCTGCTGTTAAAGCCATGATCTAAACTCCTTATTAATTTAATTGATTAGGTATTTTTAGTTTTGCAGTTGCGATATAAAATTCTTCTTGAGCGGTTTTAACTTCGTGCTCTTTGGTAATAATTTTTTTGAATTTTTTATTAAATTCCGCCCGAGGCATCATCACTTGGTGGCCGCAGCCTAAACACCGGATCTTAATATCGGCACCTAAGCGCACAACCTCCCAGCGATTATAGCTACAAGCATGCGGTTTTTTCATTAAAACAATATCACCTAGCTGATACATATTGGCCCCCTTAATCAACAGAAATGTCTAATAAATCTAAAATTCGATTTAAATCTTTCGTCGAAGAAAAATCAATTTGAATTTTACCTTTACCATTTTTGCCATCGGTCACCTTCACACTAGTACCAAACTTATCAACCAACTGCTCTTCAGTGGCCCGAATGAAGGGAGATTTGGTTATTTTCTTTTTGGTTTTCACAGGTTGATTAGCCATTGCTTCTAATTGTCGCACAGTTAAGCTTTGTTGGACGGCCATCTTCGCTACTTGATCAATTTTTTGTGGATCTTTAAAAGTCAATAAAGTCCGAGCTTGCGCCATCGTCAATTGACCATTAATTAAGTATTGTTTCGTTTGGTTAGGCAAACTGAGTAGGCGTAAATAATTTGCAATATAAGGTCGACTCTTGCCCAGACGTTCCGACACTTGTTCCTGCGTTAAATGCAATTTTTCAATTAAAGTTTGATAAGCCTGTGCCTCTTCAATCGGATTTAAATCTTCACGCTGGAGATTTTCCAAAACGCCAATTTCCATCATTTGGCTTTCGTCTAATTGCCGAACAATGGCGGGAATTGTTTGCCGTTGAGCTATTTTACTAGCGCGAAAACGGCGTTCCCCCACTACAATCTGGTAGCCATTAACACTTTTACGCACCACAATTGGTTGAAACACGCCATTTTCTTTGATTGATTGCGCCAATTCATTTAAAGCTTCTTGATCAAAGCTTTTACGTGGTTGATACGGATTGGGACGAATGGCTTCTAAGGAAATCTCAACAACATTTTCAGAACTAATTTCATTATTTTCAAAATCTGAAAAGATGGCATCAATTCCGCGACCTAAGCCGCTTCTCTTTTTATCGGGCATCGTTGTTCATAACCTCCTTGGCTAATTGCAAATAGACCTCCGCTCCCCGTGACTTACGATCAAAATCAATAATCGGCAAACCATAACTAGGAGCTTCGGCTAAACGAGTATTCCGTGGAATAATCGTTTTATAAACGTGATCTCCAAAATAACTTTGTACTTCCGTTACCACTTGGGTCCCAAGATTAGTTCGCGCGTCAAACATTGTTAACAACACACCTTCAATGGCTAAATCGGGATTAAAATGTTTTTGCACTAAGCGAATCGTATTTAACAATTGACTCAATCCTTCCAAAGCATAGTATTCGCTTTGTACTGGAATAATAATTGAATTGCTAGCAGTAAAAGCATTGATGGACAATTGCCCCAAGGAAGGTGGACAATCAATCAATACGTAATCATAATCAGTAGCAATCGAACCAACGGCCTCCTTGAGGCGGGTTTCACGGGCCATCATTGAAGTTAGTTCCATTTCGGCCCCCGCTAATTGAATAGTAGCGGGCACAATGTCCAAGTTTTTGCGCTGTGTATGCATAATTGTATCTTTCAAGGGCATTTCATTAATAATGACATCGTAAATATCTTGTGCCACATCAACTTTCTTAATACCTAAACCACTAGTGGCATTGCCTTGCGGGTCAATATCAATGACTAATACTCGCTGTCCTAGTTCAGATAAACAAGCACCCAAGTTAATGGTCGTCGTTGTTTTACCAACGCCACCTTTTTGATTGGCGAGTGAAATTACTTTAACCATGCTTGTTCTCCTTTTTAATTGTGATAATCATTTGGTATTCTTGGTCAGTTTCTGTTTCTTGGTAAACAAATTGTGCGCCATTTTTTCGCGCCAATTTCACTGAATCGCGCACAGTATTAATGGCTAATTGTGAACTTTTCGAAGTTAAGGCCCGAATTTTTTTATGCTGCTTAGTAGGCGCTGGTTGTTGCTTTTTTTGAATTAAACGCTCCGTTTGTTGCACCGTTAGGTGTTTAGCTTGAATCTGCGCTAATAACTGACTTTGATGCGCAACCGGTACTTGTAATAAGGCACGGCCGTGACGTTGAGAGATTTGCCCCTGGGCTAAAGCCGTTTGCACGGTGGGGGTTAAGTTTAATAAGCGAATTTTATTAGCGATATAAGATTGACTCTTCCCCAAATGTTTCGCCAAATCTTTTTGCGTCAAATGATTCATTTGCATCAAATTTTGATAAGCTTGTGCTTCCTCAATCGGATTAAGATCTTGTCGTTGCAAATTTTCAATTAAAGCTAATGAGGCCGACTGTTGGTCATCATAATCGCGTACAATGGCCGGAATTTTGGACCATTGTAGCTGGCTAATAGCGCGAAAGCGCCGTTCACCAGCAATTAACTCATACTTTTGATCAGCTGTTAACCGCACAATAATTGGTTGCAATAAACCATTAGTAGCAATAGACTGCGCTAACTCTAAAATTTTCTCATTATCAAATTTTTGCCGTGGCTGATAGCGATTAACAATCACTTGTGCTAACGGAATTTCTTGAACTTGGTCCGTTTTGGTAGGGCCATTTTTCTCTTTAAAGTGTTCCCAAAATGACACTCCGTACTCCTCCTACTATGACAAAAACTCTTATAACGGTTGTTTCGTGGGCGTTCCGGGCTTGCGGGGATATTTAGCTGGTGTCTTATGGATTTTTTTGATTAAAATTAATTCGCGTAACCCCGCTTGCTCCGGCAATTGCCATTGTTGTAATTTAGTAACTTGACCACCTAAAACCTGTAAAGCATTTTGTGCTTGATCAAGTTCATTTTGTGCTTGTTGAGACTTTAAAGCAATAAAAGTCCCCTCTAACTTCACCACTGGCAAACACAATTCTAATAATGCGGGTAACTTAGCCACCGCGCGCGCCGTCACAAAATCAAAGTGTTCACGATAATCTTTTTGGCGGCCAAATTCTTCTGCACGCGCATGAATCAACTGGACATTATCTAACCGGAGAGTTTGCACGACTTGCTCCAAAAAATTAATCCGTTTTTGCAACGAATCGACAATCGTTAACTGCAACTGGGGATTAATAATTTTTAAAACTAAGCCTGGAAAACCAGCGCCAGAACCAATATCGGCTAAACTCACAGCTTGTTGTAACTGTGGTTGCACCAAGAGAGCTACTGCCGAATCATAAAAATGCTTAACATAAATTTCAGCGGGATCGGTAATACTCGTTAAATTAACCACTTTATTGGTCTGAATTAATAAATCTAGGTATAGCTGAAATTGGGTCAATTGTTGGGATGACAAATTAACCCCTTCCTTACTTAAGGCTTGTTGAAATTCTTGCGGACTCATGTAAACTCCTCACGTGAAACATAGCTTATGTTTCACAATTATCCTATCTTAATTAGCTAGTAAACGCAATAACTGTCTACTATTATACATGTTTTTTTAACAAACATTATAGTAAAATTAACCCCAAGAATTAGCTCTTTTTCCGCAGCTGTCTGGAATCAAAGTTTTATAGAAAGCAGGACTTTTATGTTACCTTTTTTACGTTTAACCCAAAATAATGATTTACAGCAAATTCAAACCCTCATTACCGCCGCGCAACAACTTCTCGCAAAAGATCACATCAACCAGTGGCAAGATGGCCATCCTAATATTCGTCAAATCCAGCAGGATATCACTCAACACGCCAGTTGGTCGTTATGTTTACAACAACAAGTTGTTGGTACTGCAGCGCTAATTAATGGCCCTGATCCTAATTATCAAACTTTAGCCAATAACAACTATCACAGTCATGAGCCTTATGCTGTTATTCACCGCTTTACCGTTAATCCACAGTTTAGCGGCCAACAGCTGGGCCGTTATCTCATGTCTAATTTAATCACGCAAGCTTATCAACAGGGTTACCAAAATTTACGCATTGATACGCATCCGCAAAATCTACGCATGCAACATTTAATTGAACAAACTGGTTTTCAAAAACGGGGAACGATTGAATTGCTAGATAACCAACATGCTTTGCGGTGGGTTTATGAATTAAATTTGTGAGTTACATCAAACTGTACTGTTTTAGAAACTGCATCAATCTGAATTTGTGCTCCCAAAACAGTAGGCAACATTGGCACTGTGTGACAACTATCATAATCATAAATAATTGGTAAGTCAGGATTATTAAGGACCTCTTGTAAAATATCAATGGGGCGCTGGTGACTTTGTTGATCGTCAAACAAGGCGTGCTTTCCCAAAATAATACCGCCAATTTGGTCAAAGACTCCCGCTATTTTTAGATGCGCAAAACTACGTTCCACCGTCGCCGCATCTTTTTGTGCATCTTCCAGTAATAAAATGTCACCTGTTTGCAGCCGTGGAAAATATTTCGTACCAAAAATCCCCGCCATGGTATTTAAATTGCCGCCCATCACGCGACCTGTTAAATAAGGAGTTACTGTATAATGCCAGTGATTAGCATGGCGCTTTTTAGGATGTTGCCACTTTTCCCAATTAATAGCTTCCTCACTCCAATATGGACGTTGGTGTAAAGTTACCGTTGTACTAGCCTGTAAAACAGCTAATAAATCTTGCCACATCAAATCCACATACGGTGGCCATTCACCAAAGGAAGCCACCACTGCCGGACCATAAATCACCCGACAATTGGGAGCCTGCGCTTGCACAGCTAAAAGTAAGGCTGTCGTATCCGAATAACCGATAATCGTCTTGGGATGCCGGTTTAAATAAGAAAAATCCACATAGGGTAAAACTGAATTAGTATTATTACCACCAATGGCAGCCATTAAAATAGGGATATCCTCCCGATAGATTAATTCGTTAATTTCCTGTGCACGCTGCCGAATTGAGCCCGAACGATAAAACTCACTTTGTCCGGTTAATGACCCTGCTACTACCGAAACACCTTGTTGTTTTAAGAAATTAACCGCTCGTAAGTAGCGCTGAGGTGCGAGTGCACTAATGGGTGTTGAGGCTGAAAACATTCCTATTTTCATATTTTTCACTTTCTTTTATGATTAAACATGAATATTAAATAAGAGATTAGAAATAATTGGCCTTTGCCTTATCTAATCTCTTATTATCTTAATATTTAACTGTTAAAATTTTCTGGGTTAAGCCAATGGATCCCAAGCAGGAACCAAAATTGGATCTTGTTGCCACTGTTGTTGTTCCACAGGAGTCAAGAATGCTTTTTGAACAATAATTTCGTATACATAGTCACTAAACCATTGATCATCCATGACAAAATAGCCTTTCGTACCGACTTGTTCGCCCCAAGAATTTTCCACTTTCCACTTGCGTGCGTGGCCCTGTTCGTCTAAATCAACACCAGTCAAAACCATGGCGTGAGACATTTGAGCTTGCCGAGTTTCTAAGCGTTGTTCTTTTGTCATCGTTAAATCCATCGCTAATAATTCTTGATACTGATACAAATCACCAGCTAATAGTCCTTGCTGACGATTAGACTGCGCACTAACATCATTGCCAAACCACACTGTATCTCCCGCCTGTAATTGCTGAATAGCAATTTGCTTTAAACGTTCGATTGGCAAATTTAAATCTTTTTGTTGCTTAGTGCCCACCATATTCGTATCGTCTTTGAGATGATACGTCCGACCGTATGGTTTGCTAGCTTGTGGCGCATTGAGTAAAGAAACATAGTCGTTAAATGGATAAGCACAATATTCTTGTGCAAATTGTTGTGGTGTAATGTTCGTTGCTTGAATTAATTTACCAGTATCCGTTTTTAATTCTAAATCAAAGTTAACTGGTGGCTGGCCAAAACATAGCACACAAATACGGTAAACTTCACTGAG
This sequence comes from Bombilactobacillus sp. ESL1197, assembly GCF_058107145.1. Lineage (NCBI taxonomy): Bacteria > Bacillati > Bacillota > Bacilli > Lactobacillales > Lactobacillaceae > Bombilactobacillus > Bombilactobacillus sp. ESL1197. Next base: position 364,522 of record NZ_JBYLTY010000001.1, on the reverse strand, counting down.
CATGGCTTTAATACTTTGTTGTACTTGTTCCTCTGATGCTTGTTGTTGCACTAAAGAGCGCAATTTTTCCGCGTCTTTACGCAATTTAGTATTCAAAACTTGGGAAAATTCCTGCGTATGTTCTGAATTATAAGTTTCTGGCATCACATATTTGGGTACCACCCCGTATTTTTGAACCAAATTATATCCGTAATTCCAACGGCCACCATCTTCATCCGGTCCCGCTAATAATTGGGCCACATACCGATCCGTTAACTCCCGATCAGCGGTTGCAATCACTTGTTGGTAAAAAACATTCGCTTTTTCCAAGCGGTCATAAAAAGACAGGTAATTCTGAGATAATTCAAAATCTTTAATTTGATATTTCGTCGCAAACTTCGTGCGCAAAGTTGTGAGCGTTGAAAATAGCCAACAGCGCCCAGACTTTTTTTGATTCGAGACTTTACCAGTGGCTACTTCAACATTAAATTCTGGGTTTAACTGCCGCAACTGTGCTTGATTTTGGGTGGCTTTATTAAACCCATTATTCTGCACTAAAGCTCCTTTAATTGCCGCAGCTGGTTGTTGTTTTAAATCTTGATGAAATCGCTGTAATTGTTGTTGGTCAATTGCTTGCAAGTTGATCACTCCTAGACTTTTCTTATCAGACAGTTTAAACTATTGGAGATTAATAGTAAATAGTTTAATGAGGAAATTCTAAGAATGCAACCAGTTAAAATTGCTTATTTATATGAAGATTTAATGAACACCTACGGTGATTCGGGCGATGTCAAAATTTTACGTTATTTTTTAAAGCAGCAAAATTTTGATTGCACCGTAACCAATATTAGCTTAAATGATGACTTCAATGCCTTAGACTACGATTTTTTGTTCTTTGGTGGTGGGCAAGATTTTGAGCAATCGGTGGTCGCGCACGATATTTTACGCCACAAACAAACCATTACCGACTACATTGAAGACAATCGCCCCATGCTCGGAATTTGTGGCGGCTATCAATTCTTGGGCTCCTATTATCAAACGAGTGGCGGGCAAACCATTCAATGTTTGGACATTCTCCCCTTTCACACCGTCTTCAATCCTCAAAAACGAATGATTGGTGATACGCATTTCACCACCAAATTTGGTGAAGTTCATGCGTTTGAAAATCACAGTGGGCAAACTTTCTTTGATGATTCCAAGCAGTTAAAACCGTTTGGCAAAATGATTGAAGGTTACGGCAATAATCAAGATGATGGTGTCGAAGGCATGATTTATAAAAATACAATTGGTAGCTATGCGCACGGTCCCTTACTCAAAAATACTAACGTTGCCCAAGGTTTAGTACAATTAATCATCACTAATTATCAGCATCATCATGCACCAGCTGAGCTAAATAATTAACAGTCACCGCCTCAAGACCGTATAATAATCTATATATGAAACCATAAAACATGATTTTTCTTGTTAAAAATTAAATAATCGCAAATTAAGGAGTGATTTTATGACCAAGATGACTGCAGGTCGTGCTTTGGCTCAAGTCTTAGTCAAATGGAACATTGATCATTTATATGGTATTCCGGCTGACTCAATCAATAATGCCGTAGAAGGTTTATATCAAGAACGTGAACAGCTCAAGTACATTCAAGTCCGTCATGAAGAGATTGGTGCCTTAGCAGCCACCGCTGATGCTAAGTTGACTGGTAAAATTGGCGTTAGTTTTGCTTCTGCCGGTCCCGGTGGTGTCCACCTGTTGAATGGCTTATATGATGCCAAGATGGATCATGTCCCCGTTTTAGCACTCGTCGGTCAATCAGCCACTGGCATTATGAATACGAACTTTTTCCAAGAAATGAATGAAGATCCCATCTTTGCCGACGTAGCAGAATTTCATAAGCAAGCTACTACAGCTGAACAGATTCCTTACTTAGTAGACGAAGCTATTCGTCATGCTTATGCTACTAAATCAGTTTCCGTTGTCATTTTACCGGATGATTTATCAGGCCAAGAAATTGATTTTCAAGGTTTCCAAACAGCTGCCATTGCCCACAAACCGGCTAATTTATTAAAGCCAACTGCAACGGAGATCCAACAGGTTATTACAGCTTTAAAAGAAGCGCAACGGCCCGTTTTGTGGCTAGGTCAAGGAACCAAGGGAACCAGAGAACTGGCAGTACAAGTCGTGGAACAATTAAACTTACCCGTCTTAACCACCGTTCCTGCAACTGGCGTTATTCCAACTGACCATCCCAACTTCATGGGTTCACGGGGTCGATTAGGGACCAAACCTGGCTTTGAAGTTACTAACGCGAGCGATTTAGTTATCTTTGTTGGTTCCAATTATCCGTTTGCGCGCTTTTTACCCGATTCTGTCAAATTTATTCAAGTGAATAATAATTTAGCCGATTTGGGCAAACAATACGATGCTAGCGTGACCGTTTTAGCTGATAGTGCCGAATTTTTCAAAGCGTTATTAGCTAGTGGCTATCAACGACCTGAAACTCCGTTTGTCAAAGCAGCTAAGCAAAACAAAGCTAATTGGGATCAATGGTTACTGCAATGCGCCCAAGATGACAAAGACGGCTTGCGAGCTGAAGGTGTGATTCAAGCCATTAAAGAACACAGTACGAACAATGCCGTTTATGGTTTAGATGTTGGTAATAATACAGAATGGTCTATTCGCCAATTACCATTTAATCAAGACCAATCATTTACCATGTCCCCCTGGTATGGGACCATGGGCTTTGGCTTACCCGCAGGCTTAGCCGCCCAATTGAATTACCCTAACCAACAAGTTTGGAGTATTTCTGGCGACGGTGGCTTTGCAATGGTCATGCCTGATTTATTAACCGAGGTCAAATATCAATTACCAGTCATCAATGTCGTTTTGGAAAATAATTCCTTTGGTTATATCGAACATGAAAAAATTCAAAATCAACAATCCATGTATGGTATCAACTTATTAGGGGCTGATTGGGGACAAGTGGCCACAGCCATGGGTGCTCACGGTTTTACTGTGCAGAACTTAAGTGAATTACAGCAAGCCATGCAACAAATTGATGAATTACAAAAGCAAGGTAATCATTTACCTATTGTGTTAGATGCAAAGATTCAAAATATTGATCCAATTGATACCAGTTTTGTTCCTGTCAATGAAGATCTATTTGATCAACCTACAATTGATCATTATCGTAAACTTTACGATGTCTCAGCAACAAGTCAGCCTTCACTGCAGACGTTGATCAAACAATTTTCTGAAGTTGAATAATATTTCTATTAAAAATGCAGTTTACAAAACGTTTGTAAACTGCATTTTTTGTTTATTTTTGATTTCTCTGACAAACTTCAATAATTTCATGGTTCGGACCGTAAAAATTAAAATAACTAATTCCATGTTCCCAAAATGGTAAATGCATCACCTGGTCATCAATAAATTCAAAACCCAATTGGTGCACATAATCATAGGCTGTTTGAATGTCATCGGTATCTAATGCCAGGTGATTAATTGCACCATTCACGGGATTAATCGGTGCTTCATATAATTCAATCAGCAAGTCATTTAGTTGCAAGAAACCGACTTTACTGCCTTGATTGTCTTCTTGATTAATTAACTGAAAACCTAATTTTTCATACAAGTCAACGCTCTGGCTAAAATCTTGCGTAGTGATACCAACATGTGAAATCCCTTTAAAATAAGCCATTTTACAATCCTCCAATATTATATTTTTCAACTTGATTATAATCTTTTTCTAAAAGACAGACTGAACTAATCTTGTCTTAGAGTCGACTCCAAGGTGTACAGTGCCACTAAAATTTGTAATAAAGAAGGTTTTAGCAAATGACTAATATTTTAATTATGGCAGCCAACGGGCAGATTGCACGGATTGTTGAAGAACGAATTCTGTCCGAACAGCAATTTCAAAATATTCATTTGACTTTATTTTTAAGAAACAAACAGCGTCTAGCCCGCTACCAAAATAATTCCCGGGTAACTTTAATCGAAGGCGATTTATTAGATGAGGCGGCAGTAAACCAAGCCGTGATAAACCAAGATTTAGTCTTTGTAGCCGTTGTTGATCACGATTCAAAAAATCGCATCACCCAAAACGTAGTTACTGCTATGAAACAGCAGGGGGTTAACCGGGTACTGTTTGCCAATGTGCTGGGATTATATCACGAAGTTGGCGGTGAATTTGGCCGCTGGAACGCTGAATATATTGGACGCGGTTTACCATCTGCTAGACAGAGCGACCAAATCCTCAAAGAATCTGGTTTAAATTACACAACATTGCGTTTACCTTGGTTAAACGACCGCCCCGCAATCAAGTATCAAATTACGACTCAAGCTCAACCTTATTTAGGTGTTTCAGGCTCACGTCAAAGTATTGCGAACGCAATTTTAAAAATAATTGCCGATCCAAAGCAATATAGTTACGAAAGTATTGGTATCGCTGATCCAGACACTCAAGGTGCAAACCGCCCGGTTTATTAAATTAAGCATCTATTACTAATTAAAAAAACGGTTCATCACTTGTTTAACTGGCGATGAACCGTTTTTGATTGTGCTTCAAAATTAACCGTGATTAGTGGTCAACTTGTTATTTAATTATCAGACATCATATAGACAAATTGGTCCGTGGAAATTTTCTCATTTAAAGCCGTAACTAGCTCTGGAGCTAACTGATGCTTGCGGAGTTCTTGTTGCACAAATTCATATTCATATTGAAAAGCAATAATAATCAAATCACGTTCTTGGGTTTCATCCGTTTCATTGTTACTGAAGCGCTGATGCCGATAAGCATAATAATGTTGCACTAAATTAACTTCGGCAATATTTTCTGGATCACGTAATTGCTTTAAATATTGACTGACAGCCTGGTAACCGACATTCTCCAATTTACGCAACTGATCCTTATTATAAGCCAACGCTTTACGGTCTTTTTTAGACAACTGCACTGCTCGTTTTCTTCTTAACCGCCGAATCCGCCAGCGCAAAACCACTAGCTTACACCACATCTTCAACTGAATTAATGGATTGGTAATAATTTTGCGCATTTGCAATATCTGTTGGCGATTGTACTGCCAAACAATCTTAGAATCGACATCTTCATTATTTTGCACAAAGTGATCGATTGCTGTAAATTCAATACTTTCGGTTTTTTCTAATAAATTTCGTACTTGCTTAGGGTTAGCTCGGGCATTATCTAATTTTTGGCTATTCAATAATGTAATGACATGGCTGAGCGCTAGTGGATTTTGGTCATTATTTTCACGTAACTCCTGAATCGCGTAGTTGACCAATTTTACTAGCTGGTCAGTAAATTCGTTAATCGTAAATGGACTGACCTTGGCCGGTAAGAGTCGTGGTAACAACAAAGTAGGCACAACTAGACTCAACAAGATAATAATTTCGGCCACAAAAATCAGATCTGTCCGAAAGGGAATCAACTTACCATGTTGCATAATGGGTAACGAAAATGCCATTGCTAAAGTAATTGTGCCGTGGATTCCACTCAAAGCAATGATTAGACTGGTTTTTGCTAAGCTTTGACCTGTATCCGGTAATTTGATCCAGCGCCAGTACACCCATAAAAACCGCAAGGCTAACATCAACAAATACAAACCACTTGCCAATAACAACAATGTGGAAAAATGTAAATTATTATAATCGACGATGGCCAGCAAATTGCGGGGCAAACTAATTCCCAATAAGACAAAGACAAACCCATTTAATAAATTAGATATAATATCCCAAGTTGATGATAAAACCACTTGATTCGATGATGAGGTCAAGCGTAGCTGACGTTTATAAATACCAAATACTACCCCCGCAGCAACGGCGGCTAAAATACCTGACAGATGAAATTCTTCGGCCACTAAATAAACAATAAATGGTGCCAAGACATTAAAGGGAACTGTAATCGCAGTCGCATCAAATAAACGGCGTTGAAAAACAATTTGGATACTAACGAGTACTAATCCTAACAAAATGCCCACAATAACTCCACCGACAAAAGTCGTCAAAAAAGTCCCAACGCTATGCCAAATACTAAATTTTCCGGTAACAAACGCTGCGAGCGCCAAATTTAAAGCCACTAAACCCGAGGCATCGTTAAATAACGATTCATTTTCTAAATTCTGCATTAAAGATTCTGGCACTTCAATATCGGCAGTAATGGAAGAAACCGCCACTGCATCGGTAGGCGCCACAATAGCTGTTAAAGCTAAAGCCAAACTTAATGGTAAAGCATCCCACAGCCAGTGAATGAAAAAGCCGCCCACAACAATCGTTAAAATGGCTAGTACAATCGCTAATGACAACACATTACGAAAATTACTTTTTAAACTATGAAAGTCTGTATTCTGACCATCATTAAACATGAGTGGTGCAATAATAATCAAAAAGAAAATTCCGGGTTTTAAATTAAAGTGTGTAAATTCCGGTAGCCAAGACAAAGCAAAACCCGTGGCAATTTGATAAAAAGCTAACGGAATTTTTGGATAAAGTGAATAAATGATATTAGCTGCAATAGTTGCACTAATTAACAACAAGCATGTAAAAAATAATGACACAAATTTCCCCCTTATTGTTGAATAGGCAGCTGTGAGTTAATTATTGGTTGACTGAAGAAAATGGGAACAATAATCTTATTAGCAATACATTAATTGTTCTTTATAACCCCGATACTTGCTGGATTAGCGCTCTAAAAACTTATTAGCTTTAAAAATAGCTAAGGAAATAATCGGTACAATGATCACCGCCGCCAATAATTCTGGCACCCCATTACTGCCAACGACTCCCATGATTGCCCAATTTAATCCTTTAACCGGCACTTTATAAGATGCCGCCATCGCTGAAGCATAAAGAATCCGCATTAAACCTAAAACTAATAATGTATTGGTTAATGCTCCAATAGCAGCAGCGACCACCATTGCTGGCGTTTTACTTTTCAGCTTATTAGATAACCAGCGGTAAACCCAACCAGCAAAGTAGCCAACTAAAATCCGTGGCAAGACCGAGATCACCGGATTGGTAAACACAATCGTGTCCAAAATACTAGACGGCGCTGCATAAGCACGTATTAATGAACCTAATCCCCAAATAAAACCAATCAAAGCTCCATCGTTGGGGCCTAACACAATTGCTGCCACAATAACTGTGATATGAATAATTGTAACATTAAGTACCCCTAAAGGAATATAACCTAAAAATGGCGTCATTGATTGAATCAAAATAATGGCAATCAAAATCGCCCGAATGGCAATTTTATAAGCTTTACTTTTACGCAATGTTTTCTCCCTACCCCAATCATCAAAATCAATTCTTGGTTACTAGATTAAAATCAATAATAAGTATACCATTTTTCAAAAAACTAGCTAGACTTGCGAGCAATTAAAGCTTAGCAGCTGCCAAAACTATACCAATTGTTAAATTAGTTGGTTAAAGCTTATTTAAATGAGTTCTTTTTAACCGAACCATTTTGGATTAATTGACTTTTCACCAATTACCACTACTTGCTTTAAGTTGGCTTGACTTTCCAACAATTTGCGCTAAAATTATAAAGCAAACAATCAAAGAAGAGGTTGCTAAATTTAAGAGTAACGTTCAGCCGATTATGAAGAATCTAAGCCTGAACGTGAAAGGACTTTTAGCCGAAATGGTGTTTAACTTCATTTATTCACTGTTGGGTTCAGATTGAATAAGTCTGAGACTGTCGCAATTAATAACAATTGCGGGGCGCTATCTACGATTTTATACTAGTAGCCTCTTTACGATTTGCGTAAAGAGGCTTTAATCGTTTTTAGAGTCCTTCTCACTTAGGAGGATTTTTTTATGGCAGAAAAAGGTTCACAAGATCACGTACAGCGTAATCTTAAAAACCGCCATGTTTCCATGATCGCTTTAGGCGGTTGTATTGGAACTGGTTTATTCATGACCTCAGGTTCGACAATTTCTAAAGCTGGCCCGGGGGGCGGCTTAATCGCCTATCTGGCCATGGGGATCATGGTTTACTTTTTAATGACTAGTTTAGGTGAATTAGCCACTCATTTGCCCGTTTCGGGTTCTTTTGCTACTTATAACGCTAAATATGTTGACCCCGCACTAGGCTTTGCGATGGGGTGGAATTACTGGTTCAACTGGGCTATTACTGTTGCGATTGATATCTCGACAGCTGCCTTATTGATTCAATACTGGTTGCCCCATACTCCCGGTTGGATTTGGAGTTTACTCATTTTAGTCGTGATCTTTTTGATTAATGCTTTAACCGTTTCTACCTTCGGTGAAACCGAATATTGGTTATCTTTAATTAAAGTGGTGACGGTTATCGTCTTCTTAATCATTGGCTTTGCCATGATTTTAGGAATTATGTATCATCCGGCTGCTGGTTTAAAGAACTTCACTTATAAAAAGGCCCCCTTTGTTGGCGGCTTTCCAGCCATCTTAAATGTCTTCTTAATTGCCGGCTTTTCCTTCCAAGGAACTGAATTAGTTGGTGTAACCGCGGGGGAATCAGAAGATCCAGAACATGCAGTACCGAAGGCCATTAAAGAAGTCTTTTGGCGGATTTTATTATTTTACATTTTATCTATCTTTGTGATTGCTGCTTTAATTCCTTACACCAGCAAGAATTTATTGAGTGCGGCTAATGGTAATATTGCTGTTTCGCCATTTACCCTAGTCTTTAAACGTGCTGGACTAGCTTTTGCCGCCAGCTTAATGAATGCCATTGTTTTAACAGCCGTACTTTCCTCAGCTAATTCTGGTGCTTATGCTTCGACAAGAATGTTATATGCCTTAGCACACGAAAATTACGCTCCTAAAGCGTTTGGCAAAACAACCAAACATGGTATTCCTTTACTGGCTTTAAGCGCTACTATGTTAATTTCTTTATTAACTTTCGCAACCAGCATCTTTGGGCAAAAGATTTATATGTGGTTAGTGGCCGCTTCTGGCTTAACCGGCTTCATCGCTTGGGTTGGCATTGCCTTAAGTCATTATCGTTTCCGGAGAGCCTTTGTGCTACAAGGTCATGATTTAAGTGAACTCAAATACCACGCTAAGTTATTTCCTTTAGGACCAATTATTGCTTTAATTTTGTGTATCCTAGTCATCGGTGGACAAAATATTGATGCCTTTGTACATTGGGATTGGCAGCAAATTGGAATTACTTATATTGGCATTCCATTAGTTCTAATCTTATATTTTGGTTACAAATGGAAACACCACACTAAGATTATCCCGCTAGAAGAGATTGACGTTTCAAGTGAAAAATAATTATTACTAATAATAATTTAAGAGACTGGCCATAACAGCTTACTGATGACATTCTTGACAATTCGATCAGTAACTCGTTGCTAAAGACCAGTCTCTTTTTGTTAACAAATTAATTACTAGATTTTTCCGTTAATGCAACAATGGCCGTAATCTACGGGCACAAAAAACTGCTACGATCGCTTTGAGTGTATCTCCCGGAATAAACGCCAAACTCGAAACTACTGCTTTACTCCAGGATAAATGACTTTGAATTGCTAACCAGCTAGCGCCGACTAAATTAACACCAACAACGCCCAGCAACCAGACCACCAAAAATTCCGTCCACCATTTAGCAGAAAAGAACGTGCGCTTTAAAGTACTGCCGACCAGTAATGGCACAAAAAACCAAGCCGCTAAGTAACCCCCCGTTGGTCCAATGAAACTAATTATTCCACCACGTCCGCCTGATAAAAAAGGAAAACCTAGCGCCACTAATAATAAGAATAATCCTACGGCCGCTGTGCCTGCTTTAGGGCCTAATAACTCCCCTGCCAGCATCACGCCTAAATTCTGCAATACAATAGTCACCGGGATAAAACCCAACGGAATTCCCGGAAATAATCCCAAAACGATAATAATTGTCGTCATCAGCGCTGTGGAAACTAAAGCTTTTAACGAATACTTCACGATTTCTCTCCTTCAACAATTACAATTTATTTAATTCAATCTGCGTTTAGTTTACCAGCTACCAGATTAAATTAACATCTACCAATCACCTGGCGTCATAAGCATTTGACTTTATCTTAAGTATCCAGTATGTTTTAATCAATTAATAATGGAGGTTATTTATGCAAACTTATGAAGAATCCCAAGCAACTGGTTTAAGCCGTTTTACTTCCTTAGTTTATCTATATACTGGTTTAGGCATTGTTTTTTGGTTAATGGCAGCTTTTGCTCTTGCTAAAAATCAAGCTTTCACCATGCCCATCATCATGTGGGGCGCACAACATTGGTTATTATCAACCATTATCATTGTGGGTTTGTCCATGATTTTATTAACCATGTGTCAACGTTTTGCGCAAAGTTCTTATTTAATGACGTTTGTCTGTTACCTCGCCTTTTTATTTGTTTTTTCATTTTTAGGAGTACCATTATTTTTTAGTTATTCCGCTAAAAGTATTGCCCAAGCTTTAATTTTGACTTCCGTTGTCTTTTTCGTAATGGCCGGTTATGGTTATTTCACCAAAACCGATTTATCGTCTTGGAGTCGGACTTTATTAATTGGCTTAGTTGCTATCTTAGTGGTTTCCTTATTAGATGTCTTTCTTTTTAAGAGTCCAATGATTGCTTTAGTCATTAATATCTTAACGATTGTTATTTTCATGGGCTATATTGCCTTTGATTCCCAAGACCTCAAACGGATTTATGCCAATAGTCAAGGCCAAAACTTAGGCGCCTTAGCTTTAGTCGCTTCCGTGAATTTAGTCTTAGATTTTATCAATTTACTAATGAATCTGTTAGCTATTTTTGGTAATGACAATAATTAAGAACTTCATGAGCAAATTTCTGGCTACTCTCATTAAAAGAGAGTAGCTTTTTTTATGTTGCGGTGAAAATTCAATCCAAAATCTCGCCCAGTACCTACTTAATACTTAACTACCCAGCTCCAACAGCTTTGAGATTTAACTAGATCATAATTGAACAGCAACAAATTATTTTCAGGAGGAACATTTTTTGAATACTCGTAAAGTACAAATTTCTACTTTAGTCGGTATTATTGCTCTCACCACGGTGACGCGCTTGGATTCCATCATGGCCCCGTCCATCGTCAAAATTCAACAAGCTTTTCCCAACGCTGATGCGACTCAAGTTGAATCCATTGCGTCTATCGGTGATGTAGCATCCATGCTGGCCTCTTTTATTTTTGGTTTTATTTTAACCAAAATCACTTACAAATATGCAGCCGCTATTGGCCTAGCTTTATTAGCCGCTGGTGGCTTACTACCTATCTTCATTCACCAAAGTGTCAACCAACTAATCTTTTTTGCTTTGATTGTCGGCTTAGGTAGTGGCGCGATTACAACTGTTTTACCTAGTTTATCTGCAGCCAATTACCAAGGTGAACGACGGTCAACTCAATTTGGCTTCAATGTCGCGTTAGAAGATGGTTTTGCTATGGTCTGGATCGTGGTTGGCGGCTATTTAGCCAACATTAGCTGGGTTCATAACTATTACATTTACTTCATCACGGTTATCGCATTGATTTTAGCTTTAATCTTTATTCCGAACGTTAAGCCTAGTGAAGATCAAGCTGTTAATGAAACTTATGCTGCGAAAAATCATTGGGGCTTAATTATTGGTTTAGTAGTCATTTCTACGTTTGTGGAAGTCTTAGCCGCTGTAATGTCCAATAAAATGGCCATTTACCTACACACTTATCACATTGGTGGTCCTAGCACTTCCGGTCAAGCCCTCTTGTTTGTCCGCGCAGCTTCTATTGTGGCGGGGTTATTTATTAGTCTTTACCGCAAGGTTTTTGGTAATTATTTATTGGCAGCCGGCTTTGGTTCTGCAGCCATTGGGGCAGCATTATTTATTTTCTCCCATGCGTTTTGGAGTAGTGCATTAGGCGCTTTTCTAATTGGAACTTGTGCTTCAGTTACTTTGATTACTGTGCCTTTTTTATTATCCAATTTAGCCACAGCTAAAGTTTATCCCATTGTCATGGGTTCATTCTCTGCTTTAACTAGTTTAGGCTTTTCATTTTCTGTCTGGTTCTTCAAATACACGGCACCACTATTCAATCCTAATCATTTAATTGGAACTTTTGAATCCATGATCGCTTTAAGCGTTATAATTATCATAGTACTAGTTGGTACTAACCTGCAGAAACGCACCACACAAGTTACTAATTCGTAGTTTTTCGTTTGGAGGTCATAGAAATGAAAATTGGTTTGATCGGTACAGGCGTAATGGGAAATGCAGTTGCTGTGAATCTTTTAAAAGCGGGCCATCAACTTTGGGTGTACAATCGTACAAAATCTAAAACTGACAATCTCGTACAACAGGGCGCTACTTGGGAAGATAATCCCCAAAAAGTCGTTGAACAAAGCGACGTCATTTTGACTATGGTCGGTTTTCCTCAAGATGTTGAGCAGGTTTATTACGGCGATAACGGCATTTTTAGTGCTGATGTCCATGATAAATTCTTAATTGATTTAACAACTTCAAAACCGCAGTTAGCACAAAAACTGGCAGCTAGCGGCGAAAAATTGGGCGCGAAAGTTTTAGACGCCCCCGTTTCTGGTGGCGATATTGGTGCCAAAAATGGGACTTTAACCGTGATGGTTGGTGGCCGCCGCGAAGTCTATGACCAAATTAAGGCTTTATTCCCTGATTTTAGCGGTCAAGTTAACCTGTTTGGTCCGGCAGGAGCCGGGCAAAATACCAAGATGGCTAACCAAATTATGATTGCCGGTACCATGACTGGTATGACTGAAATGTTTGTTTACGCTAAAGCCGCGGGCTTGGATTTACAAGACGTGCTCAAAACAGTCAGTGGTGGTAGTGCAGCTAATTGGAGTCTAGAAAACTATGGTCCTCGGGTATTAAAAGGCGATTATACTCCAGGCTTTTTCAGTAAACATTTCTTAAAAGATTTGCGGATTGCGTTAGACACTGCTGACGAAATGCACTTGAATTTGCCTGCCACTAAACAAGCCAAAGAACTATACGAACAACTAGTTGACCAAAAGCACGATGGTGATTTAGGCACTCAAGGCTTAATCAAGCTTTGGTGGGATTAAACACTTCATACAATAACTGAATAATTACTTTCAACTAAAAATCTAGATTAACTTTCAATTCACGAGTAATTTACTTGCTGGTGAATTGAAAGTTTTTTTGATTATTTCTTTTTAATTAAAAACATGATAGTTTTCATTTTCAAAAAGCGTTAAAATGAGCTCATAATTAATGAATCTTTTAAATTAGGAGAGAACCATGCTGAAACTGCAACATATTAAAAAGTACTTCACAGTCGGCGATACGACCACCAAAGCATTAGATGATGTCTCTGTTGCCTTTCGTTCTAAAGAATTTGTTTCAATCCTCGGACCTTCCGGTTCCGGTAAAACCACGATGCTAAACATTATCGGTGGCCTTGATCATTACGATTCTGGTGACTTAATTATTGACGGTAAGTCAACCAAAACTTTTAAAGAAGATGATTGGGATGCTTATCGTAATAATACCGTCGGTTTTATTTTTCAGAATTACAACATCATCAGTCATTTAAGTATTTTAGATAACGTCAGTTTAGGAATGACTTTGAGTGGCGTTTCGAACGCTGAAAAGAAACAAAAAGCCCAACAAGCATTGGAACGTGTCGGCTTAAAAGAACATCTATCTAAAAAGCCCAGTCAATTATCTGGTGGACAATTACAACGTGTTGCCATTGCGCGGGCCCTGGCGAATGATCCCCAGATTTTATTAGCTGATGAACCAACGGGGGCCTTAGATACTAAGACCAGTAACGAAATTATGCAGTTAATTCAAGACTTATCCAAAGAACGATTAGTCATTATGGTGACGCATAATCCCGATTTGGCACACCAATATTCTGATCGCATTATTGAATTTTCTGATGGTCAAATTCAAAACGATTCTAATCCTTATCAAGAACCGGATGAACAACCACACTTTAATCCCGTACGTACTAAGATGAGTTTTTGGACGGCGTTAAAACTATCATTTACCAATATCAAAACTAAAAAAGGCCGCACTTTCCTTACTATTTTGGCGTCCAGTATCGGTATTATTAGTATTGGTGTCGTGTTAGCTTTATCGAATGGTTTTCAAAAACAAATCGACGCCACCCAATCGGAAACTTTATCGCAATTTCCAATTACCATTTCGCAAGTTACAGCGGATCAAAAGCAAATGCAAAAAAGCGACAGTTCTGGTAGCACTGGTAGTCAAAAGTTTGCTTCAGGCAAACAGCTGAAAGCACAAGCTAATCAGTTAACTTCTGCCCAACATTTGAATAAAATCACGCCCAAATATTTAAATTATATTCGCAAGATCAAAAAGTCTGATAGTAAAAATATTGCTTATACCTATACGACCGGCTTAAATTTAATTCGCAAAGTGCACGGCCAATACCGGCCGGTATCTTTTGCCACAACTAATATCAGCAGTTCCGAATCTAGCAATGCGCAAAGCATGGTTACTTCTAACTTAGGTATTGGTGGCAGTGTTTACCCCGTTGATCGCAATAATCAACAAAGTTTCCTCAAGAAAAATTATCGCGTTTTAGCTGGTAAATACCCTACCAATAATCACGAAATTGTTCTGATTACTGATAAGAAAAATAATCTGAACTTAGATGCGTTGAAAAATCTTGGTTTTTCATTCAAAGATCAACAGCACATTCAACCACAACAATTATTGAATACTAACATTCAAGTCATTGCGAATAACAATTTTTACCAGCAATTACCAACTGGCAACTTTGTCCCTAGTAAAGATTACAGCCAAATGGCCACGGCTCATGACACTATTAACTTGAAGATTGTCGGTATTTTACGAACTACTTCTAAAAATTCTGACGGTTTATTATCGAGTGGGATTGCCTATTCTGACCGTTTGACTAAAGAAGTCATTAACATCAATAAGAATTCGCACATTGCGCTAGCTCAAAAGCAGAGTAAGAATAATGTGATCACCGGTACGCCATTAAAAGGTATGGAAGGTGCTTTAACTCTGACTGCTCTGGGAGCTACCGATACGCCTAATTCGATTCAAATTTATCCCAATAACTTTAAAGAGAAAAACAAAATCACCGCTTATTTAGACAAATATAATAAGCATAAGAGTAAAGCTAATCAAGTTATGTATGTAGACTTAGCGGGCAACATCACCAGCATTACCGGTGGTTTAATGGACGCTATCACTTACGTGTTAATCGGATTTGCGGCCATTTCCTTAGTTACTTCCATGATTATGATTGCCATCATCACTTATACTTCCGTTATTGAACGAACCAAAGAAATTGGAGTTTTAAGAGCTTTAGGAGCTCGTAAGAAAGATATTACGCGCGTTTTTGATGCTGAAACTACTATTTTAGGCATTGGTTCCGGAATTTTAGGTGTTATCATTGCTTGGCTCTTAACTTTCCCTGCCAACGTTATTTTAGAAAATATGACCGGTTTAAGTCACGTTGCTAAATTAAATCCGCTCCATGCGATTGTCTTAATTATTGTCAGCACCATCTTAACTGTCTTAGGTGGTCATATTCCGGCCCGCATGGCTTCCAAAAAAGATGCGGCCACGGCCTTAAGATCAGAATAATAGTTGTTAATTGTATGTAAAAAAGAGGTTGGAAATTTAAAATCCAACCTCTTTTTTTATAAATATAAGATTTGTTCAAACACTAACCTTCTTCGCAAGCCTTAATCGCTTTAATCAAAGCTCCGCGAAAGCCGTTTTCTTCTAAAGCGGCCACTCCGCGAATCGTGGAACCACCAGGAGTAGCTGAGTAATCCTTTAAAGCTTCAAAGTCTAGTTGCTGATTTTGCACTAATTGGACTGTGCCTTGCAGCATCTGTAAGATAATTTGATGACTATCTTCACGTTTCATGCCGTAATACACTCCAGCATCACTTAAAGCATCCATCATTACCGCCATTAATGCTGGTGTACAACCGGCAATCGTACCATAAATACTCAACTGCTGTTCAGGAACTACGTACACTTGACCTAGTTTGTTAAATAAATTGGTCACCAGTTCTTGATGAGCCGCCGTTTCTTGTTTTTGAAAGCTCACAGCAATTATTCCCTGGGCAATTTCCACTGCCGTATTAGGTACTGCCTTGGCAAAACCAGCTGCCCCAGTTAATGATTGATTAATTTGTGTTAAATCACCACCAGAAACTGAAACAATCATTCCCTCATAATCTTGACTTAACTCTTGAATCACTGCTGGCACCGCTGGTGCTGGAATCGCTAATAAAATAACTTCACAATCCAACAATTCCGATACACTTTGCGCTGCTCCCAACTGATACTGCGCAATTAACTTAGCTGCCGTTTGGTGCCGTCCACCCTTAACGATAATCTGTTGGGGACTAATGCCCGCTTTCAATAATCCTTTAATCATCGCACTGCCAATTCGGCCAGCACCTACAAGTCCAATTTTCATTTAATCACCTCAATTTTTTTCATTGTACAACAGAATAGTTTATTAATAAATTATTGGTTTCAAACCACAGTTTGCGGTAAAATGCAATTAGCTAAACTAAACAAGTACAACAAGTTGATCTAATTCAAACAAAAAACTTAGAGTATTTGTATTAGTTTTAAAAAAGGCAATAAAATTTTGAACTATTCTATATTGACTTTGTTCTAATTTAGATAAAATTCTTATTAGTTCTAACTCTTATTCAATGTTTAAATTATGCTGGAGGTTTTTTTCTTATGAAAATAGCAAGGCTAATTACCGGGATTATTACCATTATCTTAGCCATTGTAATTGTGATTCAATTTAAATTTGATAGTTTTATTCAAGCATTAATGGGTTACGCTGACTTAGGTAGTACCGCTAGTGTCCTAGTAGCCTTATCATATTTAATTGCTGGAATTATTTACATTGTTTGCAATGCTAGTACCAGCATTGTACCAGCTATTACCAGCTTTATTATTCTCATTTTAGGTGGCGTGATGGGCATTTTTAATGCTTTAAGTTTTCCTGGGATTATGATTTGGTCTTGGGTTGGTATTGGCATTGGGACGGTCATGGTCATTGCCAATCTGATCGTTCGCTTCTTCTTTACGCCAGCCGTTGATGAATACGGTAATGCTTATAGCAATAGTTCTTACGATAACAATAATAACAATTATCAAAATCCTACGAATAACGGTTACACGGATCAAAATAATTTTGTCAACAATCAGCAGCAAATGCCGAATAATTATCAACAACCGGTCAATAATAACTATCAAGCTCCCAATAATTATCAACCAAATTCTAATCCTAACTTTCAACAGCCACCAATGGCACCGAACAACTATCAAAATCCTAACCAACCGCAACCGATGAATAATCCTGAAATGAATAATAATCAATTCAATCAGCCACAGCAAAACTTTGCACCCAATCAAGCTAATCCTATGGCACAAAACCCCAACCCAGCACCACAACAACCTAATCCGTCATTTGATAATAATTATGCTAATAACTATTATCAACCGACCCAAAACTCCGTTCCACCAGCTCCAACTAATAAACATCGTCGCTTTAAAACCAAAAACAAACCCTAATTTTCAAAAAACTAACTTTTACCACTTTTTCTTCACATTTTCATCATAATTAATGAATACTATTATTAGTGTAGATAACCGATAGGTTGCTACAACATATAAATTGTATTCACATCCTTACTCCTCCAAGAAACGACAACTAAGTTGTCGTTTCTTTTTTGTTTTAAAAAATTAAAAAAAGACTGCTTTAATTTTTATTTAAGCGATATTTTAAAAAGCATTTTTAGCCAAAAAAGCGTTTTTCTTGTTCGTTTTGTGGTAAAGTAATAGTTGGTAAGTTATGGATTAATGTAATTAATTTTACATAATTTAAGGAGTGTGAAATTCATGTTAACTTTGAGTTTGTCATTGTTATCATTAGCAAGATTACAATTTGCGATAACAACGATTTTCCACTTCTTTTTTGTACCGTTTTCAATTGGAATGGGCTTTTTAGTTTCAATTATGGAAACCATTTATGCAATTAAGAAGCAGGAAATTTATAAAAAAATGGCCCAATTCTGGGGCAAAATATTTTTGCTAAGTTTTGCGGTCGGCATTGTGACTGGGTTAATCCAAGAATTCCAGTTTGGAATGAATTGGTCCAACTATTCTCGCTTCATGGGCGATATTTTCGGTGCTCCTCTGGCGATTGAAGCTTTATTGGCCTTTTTCTTGGAATCGACTTTTCTTGGCGTTTGGATGTTTACTTGGGATCGTTTCAAGCCCGGAATTCACGCCTTATTTATTTGGTTAACTTCCATTGGTACCATGTTGTCAGCTATTTGGATTTTAACTGCTAACAGTTTTATGCAGCATCCTACCGGTTTTACTATCAACGGTAAAACGCATCATGCTCAAATGACCGATTTTGGTAGTATTGTTGGTAATCCCCAATTGTGGCGGGTGTTCCCCCACGTTATTTTAGGTGCTTTTGCTACTGCCGCTTTAGTTATCGTGGGAATGAGTGCTTGGGGTTTAATTCGGAAGCAAAAAGATCGTGCTTTCTTCAAAAAGTCCTTACATTTCGGTTTATGGTTCAGTTTAGTGGCTTCTATTGGCGTCATGGTTGCTGGTGATTATCAAACCCAACAAATTATTCAAGACCAACCAATGAAATTTGCTGCTACAGAAGGCGAATATAAAGATACTAGTTCCCCAGCTTCTTGGAAGATCGTCGCTACTTTTGATACTAAAGATCATAAAGTTAATCACGAAATCTCCGTACCTTATATGTTGAGTTTATTAGCTTATCATAAGCCTGAAGGCTCCGTTAAAGGTATGAACACGATTAACAAAGAATTAAAACAAAAATTTGCTCATAATAAGAGTAAGAGTATTCGCAATATTAAAAACTTCTATATTCCAACGACCGCTATTTTCTGGAGTTTCCGGGTCATGGCTGGTTTTGGCGCTTTGTTTGCTTTAGTTTCCATCGTTGGCTTGTTCTTGATGCGTAAAAAGCATGACATGATTGAAAATCAACGTTGGTTCTTATATATCTTAGGTTTCGTAATGTGGTGTCCATTCATCGCCAATACTTGTGGTTGGTTAATTACCGAATTAGGTCGCTATCCATGGATTGTTTATGGATTGTACACTATTGCAGATGCTGTTTCACCATCAACAACAGCTGGTGAGTTATTATTTAGTAATATTATTTATCTTGTTTTGTTTACCGTCTTGGGTGGAGTTATGATTTATTACTCACGGCAAACATTGCATCATGGTTTAAGTGCAATTGATGGACCTAGTGCTACACAACAAGACACTGTAACTGCGGATCCTTTTGCAAAGGAGGCCTTTGACTAATGACTGCCTTACAATTTATTTGGTTTATTTTAATCTGTGTGCTCTTTGTTGGCTTTTTCTTCTTAGAAGGTTTTGATTTTGGTGTGGGCATGGCTTCTGGTATTATCGCGCGCACTGATGAGGAAAAACAAACTATGTTGCGCATTATTGGCCCCCACTGGGTAGTCAATGAAACTTGGCTGGTTACAGCCGGTGGCGCCATGTTTGCTTCATTTCCAATGTGGTATGCGAGTTTGTTCTCTGGCTATTACATCATGTTCTTATTAGTCTTAGTCGGATTAATTCTACGGGGTGTTTCCTTTGAATTTGCGGAACATGCCGAAACCAAGCGTGGGCGGCACCTTTGGTATAACGTCTTTGTCTTTGGTAGCTTAGTCGCACCTTTAATGTTATGTATTATTTTCTTCAGCATGATTCAAGGTGTGCCAATCAATGCGCAAGGCGATATGCACGCTGGTTTTTTTGATATTATTAACTGGTTATCATTAGTTGGTGGAATTGCAGGCGTCTTGATGTCTTTAATTCACGGCTTAAACTATACACGACTAACCACAACGGGCATTTTAAGAGAACGGGCACGTAATCTTAATCGCTATCTCTATCCTATTTTGTTCGTTGGTGAAGTTGTCTTTGCCTTACTAGTAATTTTCCAAACAGACTTCTTCACTAATAAACCTGTTTCTAGTACTTTAATTACCTTACTCATCGTTTTGATGTCTATCATCGGGACTTGGGGAACGTACAAAGATCATGAAGTCTGGAGTTTACTTGGCAGTGGCTTATCCTTAGCCTTTGTAGTGATCTTAATCTTTAACGGTTTATTCCCACGGGTCATGATTGCGACTAACCCTGCCAATAGCATTTTAATTAAAAATGCTTCCTCTTCACCCGCAGCTTTAACGATTATGACTATTGTAGTCTGCATTTTACTGCCGATTGTTTTAATCTACTTTACTTGGTCTTACTATATCTTTAAACAACGGGTACCATCTGGGAAAGCGACCAATTAATTTATGATTGATAAACGTTTATTCAAATTACCCAAAGTTAAATCACTATTCGTAATGCTTGCAGGACTAACCGTCTTGCAAGCATTTATGATTTTATTACAAGCTAGCTTCCTCACACAGGCCTTAGTTTTTTCTTGGCGGCAATTGCATTTACACGCATTACTCAAGCCCACAATCGGATTTGTAATTGCCTTTTTAATTCGCCACTTGCTGGTCTGGTTAAAGAATATTCTGCTAGATCACTTTGCCACTCAGACAACCGAAAACTTACGCCAAGATATTTTAGACAAAATTTATCAAACGGGGCCCGACTTTATTTCTACAGCCGGTTCGGGCAACTTAGTCACCGAAACACTCGACGGAATGGATAAAGTTAATAATTATTTTAATTTGATTTTGACCAAGTTTATGGACATGATGATTATTCCATGGATTATCTTAATTTATATCTTTTTCCAAAACCGGACATCCGGAATTATTTTGCTGTTAGTTTTTCCTGTCATTATTTTATTTATGATTATTTTAGGCTACGCGGCTCAAGACAAGGCTGACGCGCAATATAATGAATATGTGGTGCTGTCGAATCATTTTTTGGATGCTTTACGCGGCTTGACTACCCTGAAAATGCTCGGTTTAAGTAAAGATTATGCGCATAATATCCAAACCGTTAGTGAAAATTATCGTAAAAAAACAATGAGTACTTTGCGCATTGCTATTTTATCGACTTTTGCTCTAGATTGGTTTACCACGCTCTCCATTGCTTTATTAGCCGTCTTTTTAGGTTTAGCTTTAATCAAGGGCTCAATTCCGTTATACCCTGCCCTGGTAACCTTAGTGTTAGCACCGGAGTACTTCTTACCATTACGAAATTTCTCCAATGATTATCATGCCACCTTAGATGGGGCTAATGCCTTCACTGCAGCCACTGAATTATTAGATCAACCCGTGGTCAGCGATCAACAGCTCGTAACTAACTTTACTTGGAATGAACAAAGCACGTTAAAAGTGTCCCATCTAAACTTTCAATATGATACCCAAAACCAGTTGGTTAATCTCCACGACATTAATTTAAACCTCCATGGTTATCAAAAAATCGCCATTATCGGCAAATCTGGCGCTGGCAAAACCACCCTCTTAGATACTTTAGGTGGTTTTCTCACTCCGAATAACGGACAAATCCAGCTTAATGATCAAGCTTTACCACATTTGTCCCAAACTAATTGGCAAAAACAAATCACCTATTTACCGCAAAAGCCGTATTTGTTTAGTGACACAATTGCCAACAATATTCGCTTTTATCAACCTGAGGCCACTGATGAACAGGTTCAACTAGCATCCCAGCAGGCCGGTTTAACCGACTTTATTGCGAGTTTACCGCAGGGATTAAATACTCCTGTTGGTGAAGGCGGCCGGGGCATTTCCGGCGGTCAAGCCCAAAGAATCATGTTAGCACGGGCCTTTTTGGCCCAACAGCGCCGCATTATTCTGTTAGATGAACCAACGGCCCATTTAGATATTGAAACGGAATATCGTCTCAAGCAAACCATGTTGCCTTTATTTGACCAACACTTAGTTATTTTTGCTACGCATCGTTTGCATTGGCTCCAACAAATGGACTATGTCATTGTCTTAGATCACGGCCAAATTGTGGAACAAGGACCAATTGAACAACTACAACAAGAAACGAGTGGCCCCTTTGCTGATCTAACTTTCCAAATGCGAGGTGATCTATAATGTGGAAGCACGATACTTGGGTTAAACCTTACCTGAAACAATATAAATTTCTTTTAGCTACAGCCTTATTCTTAGGCTTTCTGACAATTTTCTGTGGTGGCGCCTTAATGTTTGCCTCTGGTTATACCATTGATCGCTCGGCCACTCATCCGTACAATATTTTAATGATCTATCCGGCCATTTTGTTAACACGTGCTTTTGGAATCGGCCGCCCGACTTTTAAATATCTCGAACGTTTAAAAAGTCATAATTGGGTTTTAAAAGTCACCTCCGATTTGCGAACTCGCCTGTATAAAACAGTGGAAAAAGATGCGGCTTTCTTTAATGAAAAATATCGCAGTGGTAATCTGCTGGGCTTATTATCCGAAGATATTGATCATTTACAAAACCTGTATCTGCGAACGGTTTTTCCCACTGTTGTGGGGATCCTTTTAGCTATTTTTGTCACCATTGGTATTGGCTATTTTGACTTATGGTTTGCCATTATCACCGCCATTTTATTGTTACTCGAAATTTTGGTTGTACCTTTAGCTTCAACCGCAATTGAAGCCGCACGTCGTAGTCACCAAAAAGCGTTAACTGATCAGTTATATACTCAGTTAACCGATAATATTTTGGGGGCTAATGATTGGATTTTATCTGGACGCAAACAAGACTTTCAACAAACAACTACCCAGACTATTGCGCAATTAAACAGTTCCAAATTAAAGAGTAAACATTTTCGTTGGCAACGGGATTTCTATCTGCAAGTCATTCTAGTACTAATTTTTCTAGCCATGATTATTTTCACCAATTTGCACTTCACTAATACGCAAATGCGAGCTAACTACACGGCAGCCTTTGTCTTGGCAGTTGCTCCAATTGGTGAGGCCATTGTGCCAATTAGTCAGGGATTTGAAGAATATCCGGTTTATAAAGATTCGATTAAACGTCTCAATAATCTTCATCCCACCCTGCAACAATTACCACCGCAACAAAAATTATCTGCGAAAGATTTTCAAACTTTAAAATTAGAAAATTTGCAATTTGAATATGATGCAGATTCTCCGATCCTTTTGACAGACTTCAATCAAACCATTCAGCGGGGACAAAAGGTGGCTTTAATTGGGCCTAGTGGTACCGGTAAAACGACCCTACTACAATTAATCAACGGGGACTTAACTCCCCAAAAGGGTCAAGTTACTTTAAACGGAATCAATGTGCGAGCCCTTCAAGACGAACAAAAACAATTGTTCTCTTTTCTCAACCAACAACCATTTTTATTTAATACGTCTATTTTAAATAATGTGCGCCTTGGTAACGAAACAAAATCGGATGCTGAGGTGAAAGCCGCCTTAGATGCTGTTCAATTAACTAATTTAATTGAGCAATTACCCCAAGGCTACGAAACATCCGTACGCGAAGCGGGCGCACGCTTTTCCGGTGGTGAACAACAACGCATCACGCTAGCCCGCATTTTATTGCAAGATGCGCCAATTGTGCTACTTGATGAACCAACGGTTGGTTTAGATCCCATTACCGAAAATGATTTATTAAAGACTATTTTTGAAGTTTTAAAAGACAAAACCATCATTTGGGTTACCCACCATTTACAAGGCATTAATCACGTTGACCAAGTGGTCTTTTTAGACCAAGGTCAAATTAAAATGCAAGGTAATCCCAAAGATTTAGCCGCTAATAACCACCATTTCCAAGAACTTTATCGCATGGATCGTGGCTTCTAACTTTAAAAATTACAGCAAGCTAAAATTTTATACGCAGGACTAATTCTGATATGTAACCAGAATTAGTCTTTTTTTTGCTTAAAACACATGGTCATTTGAACATAATTTCAAAAAACAGCTTTACATTTGTCAAATACACTATATAATTTAAATTGGAATTAGAGAAAGGGGTTTCAATCAATGAAAGAACTTAATCAAGCGGAGTTAGCTAAATACTTGGATCACACACTGTTGAATCCAAACGCTACTAAAGAAGACATTTTAAAGACTTGCGAGGAAGCTAAACATTACCAAACAGCTTCTGTTTGTGTGAATGCTTACTGGGCCAAACTAGTACATGAACAATTAGCTGATACTGATATTAATACTTGCGTGGTTGTTGGTTTCCCATTGGGCGCTACCAGCACAGCTACTAAAGTTTTTGAAGCAAAGCAAGCCATGGCAGATGGCGCTGATGAATTAGACATGGTCATCAATGTTGGTGAATTGGTGGGCGGCAATTACGACGCTGTCAAAACGGATATTCAAAGCGTTGCAGAAGCAGTTCATGCTGAAAACAAATTATTGAAAGTCATCATCGAAACATCATTCTTAAATGACGAACAAGTCGTCAAAGCTTCACAATTATCAGAACAAGCGCAAGCCGATTTTGTTAAGACTTCAACTGGTTTTAGTTCTGCTGGTGCTAAAGAAGCAGATGTGAAATTAATGCGCGAAACTGTGGGCGATCGTTTAGGCGTGAAGGCTTCTGGTGGCATCCACAGTTATGAAGAAGCTATGGGCATGATCGAAGCCGGTGCTAGTCGCTTAGGTGTTAGTGCAACTGTTAAGATTTTAGAAGGCGCTAAAAAGTAAAGGAGAACAAAATGGCTTATAAGAGAATTTTTGGTATTGTTTTAGATTCCATTGGTACTGGTGAAGCGCATGATGCCGCCAACTTCGATGACGTTGGCTCAGACACCTTAGGTCACATCGGTGAATACTTCAAAGGTGAATTGAAATTACCTAACTTACAAAAGCTTGGCCTTTCTAACCAACGTCAAGAAACAATCTTGGGTGTACCTAAAGCTGAGCAACCAATTGGTTACTACGGTAATATGCAAGAAGTTTCTGTGGGTAAAGACAGTATGGATGGTCATTGGGAAATGATGCAATTACCAGTTATGACAGAATTATCTTTCTTCCCGAATGGTTTTCCAGATGACTTATTGAATAAAATTGCTGAATTTTCCGGTCGGAAAATTATTGGTAACCGACCAGAATCTGGTACCAAAATTATTGCTGAATTAGGCGAACAACAAATGAAGACTGGTGATTTAATCATCTATACTTCTGGTGATTCCGTTTTACAAATTGCCGCTCATGAAGATGTAATTCCTGTTGATGAATTATATCGGATTTGTGAATATGCACGTAGTTTAGTTAACGGTCCTGAATATACTGTTGGTCGAATCATTGCGCGGCCTTACGTTGGACCTGACAAAGATCACTTTACACGGACTGCTAATCGGCATGACTTTACCTTGAAGCCATCAGCTAAAACTACCTTAAATTATTTGCAAGATAATAATGTAACAACTATCGGCATTGGTAAAATTAACGATATTTTCAGTGGCGACGGGATTGGTGAAGGTTATCATAACGAAAGTAACATGGACGGTATGGATCATTTAGACAAGGTTATGCAACAAGACTTTACCGGCTTCTGCTTTACCAACCTTGTTGACTTTGATGCGATGTATGGCCACCGGCGTAACGCGCAAGGTGATGGTGATGCTTTGATGGACTTTGACCACAGATTAGGTCATGTTTTAGAGCAAATGCATGATGATGATCTTTTAATCATTACTGCTGATCACGGCAATGACCCAACTTATAAAGGTACCGATCATACACGTGAATTAGTACCCCTACTCGTTTACTCACCAAGTATGAAAAATCCAGCTAGTTTAGGTACTCGGACAACCTTTAGCGATTTTGGTGCGACGGTTGCTGAAAACTTCAACATTACCACCAACGATAAAGGTACGAGCTTCTTAAACCAACTTCAATAAAGGCTAACTATGACAAATAACGGTGAAACTAAGTTAAAACAAGCTTTAATTGTGGCACAGCTTTATTACGAAGAGAATCTCAGTCAAACAACCATTGCCAATAAAATGCAGATGTCACGTCCAACAATTTCGCGTTTATTGCAATTAGCGCGCGAATCTGGTTTAGTAAAAATTCAAATTGAAAATCCCTTTATTAATTATTCGGATTTAGGCGATATTTTATCGCAAAAATATCGTGCTCAAATTGAAATTGTCCCGTCACATTATGCCGGGCAAGCATCGAACCTTGATAGCGTTGGTGCTTATGCAGCTAACTTTTTAACCAATTTAGTCAAACCCAATGACATCATCGGCATTGGTTGGGGCAAAACGGTGCACGCCGTCACCACCAATTTAGCCGAACAAACGACTCCCGGTGTCAAAACGGTGCAATTAAAAGGTGGCTTTAGTTTTAGCCATGAGAAAACTTATGCCTATGAGAGTATTAATGAGCTAGCGCAAGCGTTTCAAACCCGGGCTCAATACCTGCCCCTACCCACTATTTTTGATAGCAAAACAACCAAAGAATTAGTGGAACAAGATCGCTTTATTAAACAAATCCTCGATCTAGGGCAACAAGCTAATATTGCGCTGTTTAGTGTTGGGACCGCAAGCAGTAATTCATTGCTCTTTAATTTAGGCTATTTAACTCAAGCCCAAAAGACAGAAATTCAAACTAAAGCTGTGGGTGATATTGTTTCCCGTTTTATTGATAATGATGGACAAATTATTAATCAAGAACTCAATCAACGCACTGTTGGGATTGAGGCGCAGGCTTTAGGACAAAAAGAAAGCTCGATTGTCGTGGCCAGTGGCTTACAAAAAACTGCAGCTGTGCATGCGGTTTTAAAAGCGCATTACGCCAATATTGCAATTTTAGATGTACCTTTAGCCCAGAACTTGATTGATTATGAATAATTTTTCTTAAAGATTACCCGTAGTTGCTGCTTTAATGCTAGCAACGGTAATCTTTAAGGTACTAATAGTAAGCGTTTTCTTAAAACAAGATTAATTACATCTTTACTTTCTAATTTTATAAATCCAAAGGAGTGTATTACTCATGAGAATGGTCGATATTATTGATAACAAACGCAACGGAAAAGAATTAACTGCTGAAGAAATTCAATTCTTCATTGATGGCGTTTGTGATGGCACTATTCCTGATTATCAAACTAGTGCCTTATTGATGGCAATCTATTTCCAAGACATGACAGCTCAAGAACGGTCAACTCTGACCATGAAAATGATGGAATCGGGCGATCATTTGGATCTGTCCGAAATTCCAGGTATCAAAGTTGATAAGCATTCTACTGGTGGTGTGGGCGATAAAATCAGCTTACCATTAGCCGCAGTCGTAGCCGCCACTGGTATTCCAGTGCCTATGATCTCTGGACGCGGTTTAGGCCATACTGGTGGAACATTAGATAAGTTGGAAGCGATCCCGGGCTACAAAGTAGAAATCAGCGAACAAGACTTTATCAAGCAAGTCGCTGCTGAAAAATTAGCCATTATTGGCGCCACCGGTAACATTGCTCCGGCCGATAAGAAAATTTATGCTTTGCGGGATGTAACCGATACCGTTGATTCAATTCCGCTCATTGCCAGTTCCATTATGAGTAAAAAGATTGCCTCTGGTACTGATGCCTTAGTTATTGATGTCAAAACAGGATCTGGCGCTTTTATGAAGACCTTAGACGACTCCATTGCTTTAGCTAAAGCTTTAGTTTCTATTGGCAAAGGTGTAGGCATGCAATGTATGGCTGTAATTTCCGACATGAATCAACCACTCGGTTACAAAATTGGTAATTCTTTGGAAATCGAAGAATCTATTGATGTCTTAAAGGGCCAAGGCCCCGCAGATGTTACTGAATTAATGCTAACTTTAGGTAGTTACATGGTTGTTTTAGGCGGCAAAGCCAAAGATGCTGCTGAAGCCCGTAAATTACTTGAAGAAGCTATTAGTTCCGGCAAAGCTTTAGAGCGCTTTAAAGCAATGATTAAAGCTCAAGGTGGCGATGAACGCGTTGTTGATGACTATTCCATCATGCCCCAAGCGCAATATAAGATTGAATTACCGGCCCAACAAAGCGGTGTTGTAGCTCAAATCAAAGCCGATGAAGTTGGCATTGCTAGCATGATGCTCGGTGGTGGTCGCCAAAAAGCAGAAGATCAATTAGATTACAGTGTCGGTATTGAACTACACAAAAAAGTCGGTGACGCTATTCAAGCAGGTGAATCATTGTTAACTATTTACAGTAATCGGGAAAATGTCGATGATATCAAAGATTTATTGTATCAAAACATCACCGTGGCCGATCATGCTGATAAGAACCCAATGATTTACAAAATTATTGATTAAATACTGCGATAAGTAGCGTTCAGCAGTGGAGTATAGCCTAGATAAAGACCTTAAGTTTTGGTCTTTAAACTTGAGATCTTTAGCGTAGCTAGACGCAAACTGTTGCTACTTGGAGCGCTTAACCACTGCGACAAAAGCCGATTTAAAGCTGAGGATTAACCTAGACTAAGGACTTAAGTCGGGACTTTGACTTGAGTTCTTAGTTGTAGTTAAACGTAAGCTTTTAGCTTTTGGAGCGCAAGATCACACTGCGACCAGTAGCCGTCTTAGTTAAGGGTGAAAGTATTATTTATAACCTTAAAATCTTAACTATTGAGTGTGATTTTACAATCTTTATACAGATCAGATCCATTACCATATTCACAATTCAGAAAGGTGAAAATTATGCGATTTGTTTTCTTGTTAACCGGAATTTTACTCGTTTTGATAGTTGGTTGGTTAGTCAGTAGTGACCGCAAACATATCAAATTCAAAAAAATGGGAATTATGTTTGCCCTCCAATTAATCATTTCTTTCCTATGTTTAAATACTTCAGGTGGTATTAAAACAATGGGAGCCATTTCCAGTTTCTTCAACTGGTTAATGGTTCAAGCCGCCGGCGGAATCAATTTTGTTTTCGGTGGTTTAGTTATCAAAAAAGGCGCTTCCGTCTTCTTCTTAAATGTTTTAATGCCGATTGTCTTTATTTCCGCTTTAGTAGGAATTTTAAATTATCTAAAAATCTTACCCTTTATTATTAAATGGACCGGTTTTATTTTGAATAAATTAGCTGGCATGGGTGAACTGGAAAGTTATTTTGCCGTTTCCACTGCTATTTTAGGACAACCGGAAGTCTTCTTAACCATTAAAGATGTCATCCCAAAGCTTGACGAAAAGCGGCTGTATACCATTTGTGCTTCGGCCATGAGTGCGGTCTCTGCTGCGGTCTTAGCTTCTTACATGCAGTTAGTTCCTGGTAAATTTGTGGTAACTGCGGTTTTCTTGAACATTTTATCGGCGTTGATTGTTTCTTGCATCGTCAATCCCTATGATGTTTCTGATGAAGAAAACAAAGCCATTAATGCCGACTCCGCGACAACTAATCTTTCCCATGAACCTTTCTTTCAAGTTGTCGGTAATTATATTCAAGATGGTTTTAATCTAGCTATTACCGTTGCGGCCATGTTGATTGGTTTTGTCGCTTTAGTAACTTTCTTAAATAGTACTTGTTCAGTTATCTTCCATATCAGTTTTACCAAGATTTTGGGTTATATCTTCTCGCCAATTGCGTACTTAATGGGTGTTCCGAGCAAAGATATCCAACAAGTTGGTAGCTTAATGGCCACCAAACTCTTGACGAATGAATTTGTGGCCCTAGGTCAATTGCATAAGATTGTGCATGTCTTAAGTCCCAAGGCTGTCGCCATTATTTCTTCCTATTTAATTTCCTTCGCAAACTTTAGCGTAATCGGTATTATTACCGGGGCAATTAAATCCATTAGTGCTAAGCAAGGATCATTCGTGGCTAAATTTTCCATGAAGTTATTATTAGGTGCTACATTGGCTTCTATCTTAACCGGAACGATCGTTGGTCTTTACTTCTAAGACTACCAATACACTAACATTAAAAACTCGCTTCGAACTGACAAGCGAGTTTTTTGTTGTCTTATAAATAAAATTTGGTGGTTTGATAATTATAGACATTTTGGGAATAATCAAAAATCCGCCCACTAGTTGAATAAAACACTTCTTGAACGACTAAGCCAAAACTAGTTTTAGCCAAAGCTAATTTTTGCGCTTCTAATTCTGTTAAGGGCCGTACAGCAAAATACTTATCCGAAAAACCCACTTTAATCTGATGAACTTGTTGCAAATAATGAAAGATAGACCCGGTCGCAATGGCAACATTTAAAAACGGTACCTCTTCAGTACTATAATATGAAGTTTCCCAACACGAAATTACTCCTTGTGCTAGCTTGATTCTTTGGACTTGATACACGGGCGTTTTCTGTGAACAATGTAAATATTGGGCGATCTCTACTGTGGGATAGATTTTTTTGACAGTCACATCCGCATTCGTTAATTGATTGTCTTCCAAGTCATTGGTCCAACCATGATTGGTCTTAGAAAAGTTCAGATAACCAGCTTTAGGCGGTTTACGCACAAACGTCCCACTACCTTGCACTTGATAAATTAAGCCCGCTCGTTCTAATTCTGTTAAGGCTTTGAGAATTGTAGTCTTACTCGTCTGATAAGTAGCTTTTAACTCATTTAAGCTCGGCAATTTAGCACCTTGTGGCAACGAATTTTGTTGCATCATTGCAATTAGTTGTTGGGCTAACTGTTGATATTTAAGCATAGAAACCTCCTTGACAATCTAATCATCATTTTAAAAAGCGCTTGCAAAAATTAATTTAGCGTTTTAAACTGTACGTGTACAGTTGTGAAAGCCCTTACTGCTAGTTTAACAGAAAATTGGTATTGATTAAGTCTTGATCTTACTTTGACAATAATGGAGGTTGTTACATATGAAAGACTTTATTAACAAAAAGTTACTACCACCGGTAATGAAATTCGTCAATACTAGGCCCCTCAAAGCGATTAAAGATGGAATGATTTATCCCATTCCCTTTATCATCATCGGCGCTATTTTTTTAATCCTAGGGCAACCACCAATTCAGGCCTTACAAAATTATTTTAATAAAATTGGTATTGCTGCTGTGTTCATGCAAGCAAGTGATGCTTCCTTCGGCATCATGGCTTTGTTTGCCGTCTTCGGCATTGCCTATTCTTGGGTCAAAGATGAAGGCTTTGATGCTGCACCTGCTGGACTCTTAGCGGTCACGGTCGATATCATTTTACAACCTAGTACCATCACTAAAGTCACTAGTATCGCCCATCCCGATAAAACATCCACCGCTTGGCAAGTTTCCGGGATCATTGACAAAAACTGGCTCGGCGGGCAAGGGATGATTATCGCTATCTTAGTTGGACTCTTTGTTGGTTGGCTTTACTCCTGGTTTTTGAAGAAAAATATTACTATTAAAATGCCGGAACAAGTTCCCCCTAATGTGGCAGGTTCTTTTACTGCTTTGATTCCGGCGGCCGTCATTGTTTCGTTAGCGGCGGTTGTGTATGGCATCTTCAAATTAGGCTTCAATACTACCTTAGCCGAATGGATTTATAAGGTTATTCAGATTCCACTGCAACACGCTACCGATGGCTTGTTAGGCGTCATTGTTATTTCTCTATTACCAGTCTTTTTATGGTTCTTTGGCGTACATGGCTCCACGATTGTTGGCGGGATTATGGGACCATTATTATTATCAAATAATGCTGATAATTTGGCTTTGTATAAAGCTGGTAAATTATCTTTAGCTCATGGTGCCCACATTGTCACTCAATCTTTTATGGATCAATGTTTAACAGTCACTGGTGCCGGTATGACCATTGGTTTAGTCGTTTTCATGTTTGTTTTTGCCAAATCAGCCCAGATGAAAGCTTTAGGCAAATTGGAGATTGTTCCAGCTTTATTTAACATCAATGAACCAATCTTGTTTGGTTTACCGATTGTTTTAAATCCCATGCTAGCAATTCCCTTTATTTTAACACCGGTCATCTCGGGACTATTAACCTATGCTGTCATTGCCCTCGGCATTATTCCACCTTTCAACGGGGTCTACGTTCCTTGGACCACACCAGCAATAATTTCCGGCTTAATTGTCGGCGGTTGGCAAGGAGCTGTTTGGCAAACCTTAATGTTAATTATGAGCTTCTTTATTTACTATCCATTCGCCAAAAAGTATGACAGCATTTTATTAGCACAAGAACAAAAATCCGTTGCTGAAGACTAAAATTAATTTAGCTTATAAAAAAAGAGCCCCTAACGGCTCCTTTTTTATTGGCTTACTCAACTGAACATCAACTATTTGAATCCCCACGATAAAATTATTTATTTTCAGCTGCCGCACTGGGCAAGAAGAATGAGGCCAGTAAGCCAATGACGGCAAACACAATCATTAAAATAAAACTCCATTGATAGCCAATTTCGGTAGCCTGAACTTGACCAACACTAGTCTTTAGAGTAGCTGCCAAAGCCACCAGCAACATAGCTAAGGCTGTTCCCAGTGACCCCCCGATTTGACGCACCGTCGATGAAGCAGCATTGGCATGAGCCGTTAACTGCGGTTCAATCATATTGATACCGGCAGTAAAAGTCGTCATCATTGTAAAGGAAATACCCACCATCCGAACAGCATAGCACAGTCCAATCAAGACTAAACTTGTCTGAGTATTGAACCACAGCATGGGCAAAGTACCTAACAACAACATGGCAAAGCCAAAGAACGCTAACTTCTTAATTCCAAGTTTATCATAGAGTGTTCCCGAAATAGGATTACAGATAATCATCACAATAGCCCCCGGCATCATGACTAAGCCCGCAATCAAGGCCGATTCTTGCCGTGTTGTCTGTAAATACAATGGCAAAACTAATTCAATGCCCACCATTGCAATATTACTAATCATACTTAACATAGTACATAAGTCAAAACGCCAATTTCTAAAGACGCGAATATCTAATAGTGGTTCCTGCATTTTTAATTGGCGCCGACAGAATAAATAAATGACTAAAATCCCGATAAGGAAAATAACCGCTAAACTCACCGTAATTTTACCCGTATTGCCCACTTCGGATAAAGCATATAACAATAGACCAAAGCCAATAATTGATTCGATAAAGGATAAAAGATCGGTTGTTTGTAATTTGGGTGTAGTTAGATTTTGAATCGTAAACAACGCTAAAATGGCAACTAAAGCACTCGTCACACTCAAAATAATAAATAACATTTGCCAATCAGCGTATTTCAAGATTAAACCGGATATTGTCGGCCCGACCGCCGGACCAAAGCCAATTACGAATCCCGTAATCCCCATGGCGAAGCCGCGTTTTTCGGGGGGAAACATCATCAAGATAACATTTTGAATAAATGGCATTAACCCCCCGGCTGCCACGGCTTCAATAATGCGTCCAGTCAATAAAACCCAAAAGTTGGGTGCCATTAGACAGACAATGGAACCGACAAAGAAGATTACCATCATTGTCAAAAAATTTTGTTTCAAATTAAAAGAATCAAAAATCCACGCCGAAATGGGAATCATTAAGCCCACCACTAACAAGTATGCAGTCGTTAACCATTGCGCAGTGGCTTGATTGACCTGAAACGCACGCATAATAGTGGGCAAAGCATTATTTAAGAACGTTTCAGCTAACAAAGCCACAAAAGAACCAAACAATAACACGGCCATCATTAAAGCTCGTTTTTTTCCAGAAATACTTTTAACTGTCGTTTGCAATTTTGCTATCTCCTTTTTGTAGCAAGCTACACTTTTGCATAAAATTTAGAAATTTTGAATGATCTGCGTCAAAATTTTCGCTAATTGAGCCTGCTGCTTCTCCGTTAAGCCGGCAATAATTTGATCATTAACACGACTCATTGTCGCGCGAATATCCACAATATGCCGATCTAATAAAGCACCCCCTTGCTGCGTCAACGACAAACTAACTTGACGGCGATCATTCGACAAATGCCCCGTATTAATTAACTGGGCCTGTTCCAAACGTTTGACGATGCTTCGCATTGTTGGGTGACTCAAAGCAAACTTTTGTGCCACTTCGCGTTGCGTAATCGTGCGACCGTTAGATTCATATAAATAAACCAGCAATGTAATCTGCGGACCGGTCAAGTTTTGTTCTGGAATGAGTTTAGCGATTTGATTATTTAATTCTTTTTCAATTAAAGTATTAGCTACTTTAATCTGCGGACCCAATTGCCGTAATAAATCAGCAGTCATTCAACCACAACTCCTTTTCAAAAAGGTAGTTTACTACATTTTTTTAAAAAAGCAAAATTTTTTTGAGCATTAATTTACTGCCTAACAAAGTGCTAAACTAGTACTGGGCAAGTTATGAGGGGGATTAAAAATGAAATTCACTTTTGAAACTGCATTTGGAATTTTTCTATTGTTGTTAGGACTATGGGAATTTGTTGCTGTGCATAATCACTTCAAAAGTGTTCAAAAGTATGCCACTGCCAGTACATCACATTTTGTGGCATTAGCCTTATACTCAGGAACCTACTTTGGAGTTTGCTGTTTAATTTTCAGTATATTATTCATTCTAAATCTTGCCTAAAAAATTCGTTTACTGAATCAACTGCCGCTAGGCCCGTTGTTCAATAAACGAATTTTTAATTACTATTTGTGGAGTAGACTTGGAGCATCAATCACTTCTTCAAACGTAAATTGGTGCTGGTTATAAGTGAATTTTAAAATATTACAATTTTTCAATAATGGCATTTGGGCAATATCCTGAGCTTGCGGCCAATGCTTCAATAGAAAGGCATGGCAGGCGCCACCGTGACTAACTGCCAAAACTCGATGATGATCAGGTTGCTCCATAATGTGGGTCAAGGTCTGATCCATCCGTGCTTGAACCTGCGCCACTGACTCACCACCATAATAAACAAAGTAGTCACCATACGAGTGTGCTTGCGGATCAATTGGTGGATTTAATCGTTCACTTTCACCTTCGTACAAGCCAAAGTTCCACTCTTTAATTCCCTTTAATCGCTGATATGGTTGGCTGGTGACGCATTCCAAAGTATC
Source organism: Bombilactobacillus sp. ESL1197 (assembly GCF_058107145.1). Classification (NCBI taxonomy): domain Bacteria; kingdom Bacillati; phylum Bacillota; class Bacilli; order Lactobacillales; family Lactobacillaceae; genus Bombilactobacillus; species Bombilactobacillus sp. ESL1197. The sequence continues at coordinate 329,615 of NZ_JBYLTY010000001.1, read as the reverse complement.
ACTGGCCCGTTCTTGTGTAGACGAATAAGCATGATCAAACGTAATTCCTGCTTGTTTGAAATATTGCCCCACCTCTTTGGCTTGGCTAATACCTTGCTGAGTTAATGGCGAATCACAAGCTCCTTGAATTCGATGAGTTTGATTAAATAAAGTTTCACCGTGACGCATAAGATATAATTCTGACATAATTAACAATTTCCTTTCCTCAAAAGTTGGAAACGATTAATTAAATTATACCGCTTATTTAAGGAAACTCTGTATTAAATTAACAACATGTAGAATCATTTTTATCAGTCGTCATAGCATCATAGACGGCTTCTAAAGTTTGGTAAACAGTCGTTGCATCTAAATCATGTTGCGCAAACAGTTGTTGCCACCAATCATTCATCACTTGCCGTAATTGGCAAACTTGATTTTGCCCACGCTTAGTCAGATTAATGCGCTTAGCACGGCGATCATCCGCGTCGCATTGACGTTTAATATAATTCTTTTGGGCTAGAGTTCGCAAATCACGGGCCAACAAGCTCGGATCCATGACCATTTTTTTGGCAATTTCTTGTTGCCTGTAATTAGGATGTTCATCAATAAACAATAGTAGATCGGTTTCGGTCGCCCGCATCTTTAAACAATCTAATTGTTTATTACACTCATTTTTCGAACCACGATAAATTCCGGCAATAAACTTGCTCAAGTTATAATAGTCCAATCATTTCCCCTTTCTGTTCGCCAACACACTACCACCCACTTTTGGTCGCAACTTAATTTATTGTTGCCGCTTTAACAATTTTTTAGTAACCCACCGAATGTATTTTTTATATTGATTAGCTGGTAAATCTTCAATCAAAGTCAAGGCTTTTTGGGAATAGTTTTGGGCTAACTGTTGTGCTGCTTTTAAACCGCCCGAAGTCCGAACCCGGTCCGCCACAGCCGTAATTTCTGCTGGTGTTAACTGCTTTTTATCCATTAAAAATTGTTTCAATTCATTATCGAACTGCAAGGAGTAAATCAGCGGAATGGAATAGACACCATTTTTTAAATCCTCTAATTGGGGTTTGCCAGTTTGCTTATGGCCTTGGTAATCTAAAATATCATCTTCAATTTGAAAAGCCATGCCAATATTGTGGCCGATAAAACGAGCATGATGAATAATTGTCGGATCATCCGTTGCCAAAACAGCGCCAAATTGTGCACTTAGTTCAATTAGCTGCGCCGTTTTACCTGCAATTTCGCGCAAATACATTTTCACAGTGGCTTGCGGGTTATAATTAATCCGTAACTGATCTAGTTCACCTTTTAAAATTTTTTTCATACCGCGCGCATTTAATTGTACTTCTTGTTGATTAGTTGCTACCTGACTGATTAAATCAAAATAGACGGTCATCAAATAATCGCCGGCATAAATCGCATTGCGATCTCCCAAGTGAACTTGGATAGTTTCCACATTGCGCCGTAACTTAGAATCATCAATGACGTCATCATGGATCAAAGTGGCAATATGCAAAACTTCCATGGCCGCAGCTGCTTGAATCTTTGTTTGGTACGCCACATCGCCAAAATCACTAAAAATTAATAGGCAAGCGGGGCGAATCATTTTACCACCGCTAATCACTTGTTCGCGAATTGGTTGGGCAATTGCTTGATCTAGTGGATCAATTTGTTTTAAAATAAAGTTTTGAACGTCCTGCAATTGCTGTTTCAATTCAGGAATTGCAGACCACATCGGGTTAATCATTGACAGGCACCTTTTCATGTATAATCTTTATATAGTATATCAAAAATTAAGTGAGGTTTATTGAAAGTTTGAAACCAAAAGTTTTTTTAGAATTAGTTGAAATTAAAGCCAAAACGGCGAGTGTGTTTCCTTTTTTATTAGGTGTGTTTTATACCATTTACCATTATCAGCAGCTGAACTGGCTCAATACCATTCTCTTTTTTGTGGCCATGTTGTTATTTAATATGGCGGTTGATATTAACGACAACTATTGGGATTACAAAAATGCTGATCATGATCAAGGCCAAAACTTCCGCCAAAAAACCAATGTCATTGGAGTTAATCATTTAAATATTCATAAAATTGGTTGGCTCAACTATTCCTTGATGGTTGTGGCAGCTTTAATTGGCTTATTGTTAGTAGTCAGAGTTGGCTGGTTATTACTAGTTATGGGACTCTTTTGTTTTGCCGTCGGATTTTTTTATGCTGGTGGCCCGTGGCCGTTAAACTCCTTACCCTTAGGCGAATTATTTGCGGGCTTTACGATGGGCTTTATGATCTTTTTCATCACGGTCTGGCTCAACGTACACCAATTAGTCAGCCTTAACTGGTCTTTTATTTTACCAATATTATTGGCCTCAAGTCTAGCAATGTGCGCGATTGCTTCCCTACTTTTAGCTAATAACATTTGTGATTATCAAGAAGATTTAGATTTAAAACGTCATACCATTGTCCGTTATCTAGGAGTTAATAGCAGTCTCTGGTTATATGCACTGTTATTAATTGCTGGTTATTTATTGTTATTACTCGCTGTGATTAAGAATTATTTGCCCTGGTTTGTCATGCTGACTTGGCTAACCATTCCGGTCGTCTACCAAAATACCCGACAATTCTTTGTAGTTCATGTCAAACAACAAACCTTTAAACTAGCAGTGCAAAACTTATTTATCATGACTTTCACCCAAGTCGTCACTTTAGGAATCGGTTTAATTATTCCTTAGTTTTTTGTAATCGCGATTAATTTCTTGGGCGCACCGCATAATACACAAAGTAAAAATGGTATCGACAGTTATATCAATTGTCAATACCATTTTTTGATTATTTAATTAATTGATAAGTGTCCCGCACGATCATCAATTCTTCATTGGTTGGAATCACGAAAACTTTAATGGGTGAAGCACTTTGACTAATTAAAGCAGTTTTGCCACGCACCTGATTGGCTTTCGGATCTAACAGCACTCCTAAATGTTGTAATTGTTGACAAACACCCGCACGCACTCCAGCATCATTTTCACCAATCCCCGCCGTAAAGACCAAAGCGTCTGGCTGTTCATTTAGTAAAGCTAAATAAGATCCTACATATTTAACAATCCGATTAATAAACATTTGTTGCGCCAATTGCGCTTGTTGATTACCTTGTGCAGCCGCTTCATCAATATCCCGTTTATCATTGGACAGCCCGGAAACACCGAGCAAACCCGAATGATGATTTAAAATATCTAACACTTCCGAGATATCAGAAATCTGTTCTTTTTTCATCAAGTACTCTAAGATCGAGGGGTCAATATCACCACTTCTCGTCCCCATCATCACGCCAGCTAAAGGCGTAAAGCCCATCGAAGTATCAATGGCTTGCCCATTTTCAATGGCCGTCACCGAAGCACCGCTACCTAAATGCAGCGTAATTAAATTGGTTTGCGCAACTGGTTTTTGTAATAATTGGGCTGCTTGCTCTAAGACATAGCGGTGACTAGTACCATGCGCACCATATTTTCGGATGTGATCTTGACGATAATATTTCATTTCTAAGGGATATAAATAATTGACGGGCGCTAGAGTTGTGTAAAATGACGTATCAAACACTGCCACTTGTGTAGCTTGCGGTAATAATTTGGCAAAAACTTGAATATAATAAGCCTCCGTCGCGTTATGTAGCGGCGCTAATTCGGCTAAATTAGCAATTTCTTGGGCGACATACGGGGTTATTTTAGTTGAACGCTTAAATTTTTCACCGCCTGACACAATCCGGTGCCCGACACCTTTAATATCTTCTAAGTGCTCCACAATCCCCAAGCTTTTGAGACGTGTTAAAATTAAGGTAGCAGCAATTTGTTGATTAGTAATCGCTTCTTGTTGTTTAAACTTGTGGCCCTGATATTCTGCTTCAAACACTGCGTCAACTTTACCTAGACGATCGATCATTCCTTGTGCTACTTTTTTTTCACTCGGTAAATCATAAATCTGCCATTTCAAACTCGAACTACCTGCATTGACCGCCATTATTAACATAAAATTCAGCCTCCAATTCCTTAGTTGGCTTAATTATACTTCAAAGAAACCGGTTGCACAAAAGTTGTTAATAAAGCCTCTAGCTAGCGAACAAAATCGCAAACGGCCAGCTAAGAACGCTAAATTATGATTTTTTATCTTTCAGAAATACCGTTTTGGGGATTTGTGGCACACTCTCATTTATACGCATTTCCATTTATCTCAACAACTTCAGAAAACTTTAAAATAAATACAGTATATCGGTTTTCAGAACTTCAGAAAAAGTTTATAATAATTGTTAGAATTACATACAAAGAAAGGATTGGGTTTATGGCTCACATTGTAATTTTAGGAGCAGGCTATGCTGGCTTAGGTACCGCCAGAAAATTAGCAAAAATTGCTCCTGCAGACACACAAATTGATTTAATTGACCGTAACACTAAGCATGTTGAATCAATCGAACTTTATCAAGTCGCTGCGGGTACCGCCAACGCAGACAAAATCAGTTTTGATATTCGCGGAGTATTACCGGATAATGTTAACTTTATTCAAGCGAATGTTTCAAAAATTGATTATGAAAACAAAACGGTTGAATTTGCTGATCATGATGACTTAACTTACGATTATGTTGTTCTTGGTTTAGGTTTCCGTTCTGAAAACTTTGGTATGGAAGGTGCTGATCAGTACTCTTACAAACTGCAAGATATTCCTTCCGCCGAAAAGATTTATGAAGTTATCAACTCTAACATTCGTAATTATAAGCAATCCCAAGACCCGAACGACTTAAATATCGTAGTTTGTGGTGCTGGTTTTACTGGTATCGAATTATTGGGTGAATTAATTGACACCGCTAAGATCTTAAAAGCTAAGTATGGTGTTCCCGAAATTAACATTACTAGTGTGGAAATGGCACCGCAAATTTTGCCAATGTTTGACTCTGAGTTGGCACAATATGCTGTTGATTTCTTAAGCAAGAACGGCATTAAAATCATGACCAGTGCAAAAATTAAGAAGATTGAGCCAAATGCTGTTGTTTATACAAAGGGCGACAGTGATGAAGAACAACGCATCTACGCTAATTCTATTATCTGGACAGTTGGTGTTAGTGGTAGTGATGTCATCAAAGACTCCGGCTTCAATGCTCGGCGCAACCGGATTACAGTTACCGACTATCTAAACATTGAAGATCATCCTGAAATTTATGTGGCTGGTGATGATTCTGCTTCCATGGATCCTAAATCCGAACGACCATTACCAACTACCGGCCAATTAGCTTTGGCACAAGCAATTGTTGCTGCAGAAAATATTGTTGCTGACATTCAAGATACTCCAAAGAAGAAGTTTGTTTACCAATCTAAAGGAACAATTGCTTCCTTAGGACCTTCTCATGGTATTGCTGAAATTACCAAACCACACTTGAAATTAAAGGGTGCTGTTGCTGCTATGGCTAAACGCTTCTCCTTTGAACAAGTTTTATATGAAGTTGGTGGCGTTAAGGGTCTCCAAAAGAAATAATTTATCAATCACAATCAGATTTAACAAAAAATTCTAGTTATTTTTCCAATGAGGAAAAGTAGCTAGAATTTTTTATTTGTTTTCTCGTAATTAATAATAGTAATTCAAAGAAACTATTTAAAATAGTGTACATTAAATTGTAAAAAATATTGTTAAGCAATAGCCATTCATCTTTAAATTACACTAAAAGAATTAATGACAAAAAATTAAGTACTTTACTTTGCCCCAATGCCAACAATTTGAAAAATTGTTACTAATTTAGTAAGATAAATTACAAGAATGTAGGTGGTGAAAAATCAAGATTACATATAAAAATAAACGTGTCCAGCAAGTCTGTACAATGCCTAAAAAAGCACAAAAAATTTATGGTAAAGAGATTGCAGTTGCACTCTTGGGATTAGTTAATGCTTTAAACAGCGCAGAGAATTTACAAGATATTAATGCTTTAAGAATTTATCATGTACATAAATTATCTAATAATCGTCATGGTGAATTATCACTTGATATTAAGGGCAGGAAAAATAGTTATCGCCTTATTCTGCAGCCCCTAGCTAGTGATTATCAGCCATTAATTGATTCCACAGATAATTTGGTTTTATTCTACACTGCTGTTGATATTGTTAGGATTGAGGAGGTATCTAAACATTATGAATAAAACAATTACAGATAATTTTGCTGCCTTTCATCCAGGATACTATATTAAACAATATTTAAAATCTCAAAACATGAATCAACATGAATTAGCTAAGCGTTTAAATACTAATGAAAAAACCGTTAGCCAACTAATCAATGGCAAAATACCGCTAACTGAACAATTAATCGAAGGTTTAGCCATTATTTTAGGAACATCGGCACAATTTTGGAGAAATTTAAATAATCAATACCTAGACACTATAAATCAAATTAAATTTGAGCAGCAATTAACTAAAGATAGTGCAATTGAAAAACAAATGGATTATAAATTTTGGCAAAACTTAAATCTTGTACCAGAAACACATCAAACTAGACAAAAAGTATTGGAATTAAGAAAATTTTTTCATGTATCCTCTCTTGAAGTCTTAAAAAATCATGATTTTTTAGTCCAATATAAAACCGCTGTTCCAAAAATTAAAGATACTAACATTATTAATTCTAATGCCTGGGTACAAACTGCCTTAAATTTGGGTAGTAACACTTCCGTGGAACCCATTAATATTACATTTCTCAAGGAAAAATTACCGCAGATTAGATCCATGACCACCCAAGAACCGGAAATATTTTTACCTAATTTAAAGGAAATTTTTTCTAAAGCGGGTGTAGCTTTCGTCATCTTACCCAATCTAAAAAATTGTGGTATTAACGGTGCGGTTAAATGGTTAAGTAACGATAAGGTATTATTAGCTTTAAACGACCGCCGTAAATATGCGGATATTTTTTGGTTTGCACTTTTCCATGAAATCAAACATATTTTTCAAAATAAAAGAGGACACATTATTGTATCCCCTCAAAAAAATGAGGCCATTAATAGTATTTTAGACTTATCTAAATTAGAAAAAGATGCTGATTTATTCGCCCAAAATTATCTAATTCCACCTAAATTGTATCAAGCTTTTATTATGCAAAATAATTTCTCAGCTGAAGCTATCGTCAATTTTGCTAAATCTACTGATTTACACCCTGGCATCGTCGTTGGTAGGTTACAAAGAGAACATAAAATTTCCTTTAATCAATATAACAATTTTCGACAGCAATATAATATCACTAATTAAAGAAAAGATATTTTTTAAAATAGATTCAATAAAACAGTCAATGTTATGACGCTTAGCAACGTGCTCATTAATGTACAGCTCGAAACTAAATCTGGCTCCGTTTTAAATTGAATCGCATATAGTGTAGTATTGGCCGCACTCGGCATTGCCGACATTAACACAACAATCTGTGTCAAAAGCGTGGAAACGCCGACCCAACGACAAATCAATAGTGCCAGCACAGGGGATAAGACCAAGCGCACCAGCACTGCTACACTAATTGTTTTTAACGCTACTGTTTTTGTAGTTACGTCAGCCAATTGCATCCCCAAAATCAACATAATTAACGGAATGGCAATGTTGCCAATCATATTAACACTCTTCATTAAGTTAGCTGGTAATTGGATTTGATAAAAATGTAGTAGAATAGCTGGTAAAATCACGTAATTCATTGGCTGTTTCAAGACGGCCATACCAGCAGCTTTAAATCCAGCTAGGCCGCGTTCATGAGCCGAAGCAGCAATATAGACCCCCACAAAGCCCATCAAAATATTATGAAAAACCATAATCATCATCGCCAGACTAGTTCCTTTAGCTCCAAAAGCAAATAAAACCAAAGGTACCCCGTAATTACCACTATTGGGAAAAACCGTCGCTAACAAAAAGGCATTCACCTGACTCCGCGAAAATTTTAAAATGCGCCCGATTACTACGCCAACTACAATCAAACTCAACATAATTAATGTTGAAGTAATAATAATATTTAAAAAATTTTGATTGAGTGTCTGTTTATAAAAAGTTTGAAAAACCAAAAATGGCAGGAGCAAATAAATCGATAGCGTGGACAATGGTTTAACATCTAAGCGAAAAATTTTTTGAAAAAGATAGCCCGCTAAAAAAATTAATAATACTGGTAGCATTACTTGATTAAAAGCTGTCATTAACTTGATCCTTTCAGGACTTACTTGGTAATTTTTTCAATACTCGCGCTGGTGAACCAGCAAGGATGACGTTACTGCCAAACGATTTGGTCACTGTCGCGTTAGCGCCGACGATTACATTATCACCCAGGCTAACTCCCGGCAAAATTACCGCATTCCCACCGACCCAGACATTGTCGCCGAGCGTAATCGCTTGTCCTAAACCAATGCCTGCACTGCGCTGAATAGGATCTTGTGGATGCGTGGCCGCATATAATTGTACCTTCGGCGCCAATAAACAGTTATCACCAATCGTCACGGGCGCAATATCTAGAATCGTACAATCATAATTACACAAAAAGTTATCACCAACGTGAATATTATAACCAAAATCACAGCGAAAATTCGGTTGAATGTACGGATTAGTCCCCACTGAGCCCAACAGTTGCCGAATCACCTGATCTTTTTGTTGCGTAGCTTGATCATCCAATTCATTTAACATTTTACATAAGCGCCGTGCCCTGGTTTCATCAGCCGCCAATTCTGGGTCAAAAATATAATACGGTTTTCCAGCTAAAAATTTTTCTTTTTCTGTCTGTGCCATCAAATAATCTCCTCAATCAAAAAACGAGCGGGTAAATCCAGGCCTCATAGCACCGCTAAGCTTGAATTTTCCATCTCGTTTTTATGGTTTTATTCAATTAATTTTATTTTAAAAATTTAGGATTAGCAGTAACATGAAAAGCATCTGCCAAATCATGCAATTGGGCATCAGTAATTTCTTGTTTAATTTGACCGCCTTGCGCACCAATTTGTGAGTAAATCGTGGCTGCTTTTTCAACCGTTTCAATTAAACCAAAAGCCTCATCTAATGTCGTACCCGTACCAAAAATCCCGTGGTGGGGCCACATAACTACCCGAAAGTCCTGCATCTTGGCAGCCGTGGCTTGCCCAATTTCATTCGTCCCTGGTGTCATGTAAGGAATGACTCCCACACCTTCAGGGAACACAACTAATGATTCTGCCTGCATCTTCCATAACAACAAAGAAATGCTCTTTTCATCCAATTCGTGCGTAAAAGACAACGCAATCAAATTCGTTGGATGACAGTGCATCACCACGCGGTGGTTAGGATCAACTTTCAACCGTTCAATATGTGACATTAAATGACTCGGAAATTCAGAAGTTGGGGCCGCACCATCTTCATAACCCCATAATAAATCAGCATGTTGCCCATCAGCAGTGATTTTAACCAAACCTAAATCAAGGTTAGGTTGATGAATAACATTCCGGAAATAACGCCCCGTAGCCGTTACCAAAAAGTAACTCCCTACTAACGCACTAGCATCAAAGCCCAGGTCGATAGTCCGCTTAACTACAGCAACATCATCAAATGGCGCCACATCTTCAGCCGTCAAACGTAAGGACACATTACCACCATTACGCTCATCCCAGCCTTCTTGATAAGAGGCTTGTGTTATTTCACAAACTTTTTGTACATATTTAGAATCACCAAAACTTGTCATGCTTACAATTCTCCCTTATTAAGTCCATTAATATTTTTAAAAATGCCAAAATTTACGCTGAACCACGAATAAACAATCGAGTCATTGTGATGACTTAATTGTTTATTCCGAGTTAAAACTCAGTTATTGAGTATCATTCAGTTTTATCTTAGCGCTTAAATTGAACGTCTTTTTCGTATTGCCGAATTTCTTTGAGCCAATCCATCCCGACTGGAACATTATTCCGCAAACAAAATTCATCCCAAACTGCACCAAATGGATAAGATTTTAATTCTTCAGTTTCTACTAAGCGTTGCGTAAAGTCATAATGCAACTCGTCTTCTTTTAATTGGGCTAAAGGTGCCAACATTGCTTGTAATAAAGCCTTTTGGGTTGCCCGGGCACCAATGACCCAAGCAGAAACCCGATTAATCGTAGCATCAAAGAAGTCTAAACCAATATTCGTCTTATCTAATTCGTTATCCCGCACTAGCGAGCGAGTAATCCGTTGCAAAGCTTCATCAAAGATGACTACGTGGTCACTATCCCAACGAACTGGACGCGAAACATGTAACATCAAGCCGCGGCCAAATGGCAAAAAGGCAGAAAACTTGTCGGAAACATCTTCAGTTGGATGCCAGTGACCTGCATCAATCGTCCATAATTTGTTACGAGTAATCGCATAGTTGTTGTAGAACAAATGAGAACCTACCGTGTAAGACTCAATACCTGTACCAAACAATTTACCTTCAAAGGATTCAATCGTATTCTTTTCATCATATTTGTCTTTAATAATTTCATCTAAGGACTCAATCATCCGCAAGCGCGGTGTCGCTTTATCAATGGGATTATCTTTAAAACCATCAGGCATCCAGAAATTATTAATTGATTGTTGACCCAATTCTTGACCAAAGTAATTTGAAATTTTCCGTGATTGTTTCCCTACTTGAATCCAAAAATCACGAATATCTTTTTCTGGACTAGCTAAGGTAAAATTATTTTTGACTTTGGGATGAGAGAAGAAAGTAGGATTCATATCCAAACCAATTTTTTCTTCCTTAGCCCAATCAACCCAATACTTAAAGTCTTCTGGACCAATTTCATCAAAGTCTTTTTTGCGATCTGTGACCGCATATAAAGTATGCAGCTGCACTTTATGATGACCAGGAATTAATGATAATGCTTCGTGTAAATCACCCGTTAATTCATCAGGTGTTGTAGCAATCCCCGGATAATCACCGCTGACGCCAATGCCACCGGTTAATTCTTGTTCCGGATTCACAAAGCCATGAATGTCGTCACCTTGCCAACAATGCACAGATAATTTAACTTTTTTCAATTGTTCCATGGCAGCTTCTGTATCTACGCCAATTTCAGCATACCGTTCCTTGGCGGTTTGATAAGCATTTTCAACAGTTTCAGATTTAGTCATAATCACACATCTCCTTAAAAATTTAATTCAAATGAAAAACCTCATGTAAGTCGGTCGTCACTGGACTTTGATCCGGATTCGTATCCATAATCGGTTCCATATATGCCCACCACTTTTTGCAGGCATCAGACTCGGAAATCTGATTATATTTATCAAGGTCATCAACTTCTAAATAAGCAAACAAATTGCCCGTGGCTTTATCCAGAAAAATTGAGTAATTATGCGCACCAGCAGCTTTCAAAGCTTGGCGCATTTCCGGAAACAAATTATTGTGTCTCTTTTCATACTCAGCATATTGATCTGGATAAACATGCATTAATTGTCCCAAACGGACTGTCACTTTTGGTCACTTCCTTTTTATCTAAATTTGCTACGCCAAGTTTTTAAATGTTCTTGCATATCTTGTTGCGGTTGATATTGCTTTAAATCAAAGGAATCAGCTATGATCCGCCGTGCCAAATAAACATTTAAAATATCACCTTGCGCAATCATCTGCACAATCAAATTGCCAATGGCCGTGGCTTCAGTGGGGCCAGCAAACACATTCACACCAGCAATATTAGCTGTTAACTGGTTCATTAAAGCTACATTGGCACCACCACCAACAATATTCAACGTGTCAATTTGATAACCTAAAATTTGGCCCAAAATATCTAATTCATTAGCGTAATACAGTGACAAATTCGAATAAGCAGCCATCGCAATTTCACCAGGAGTTTGCGGGACTTTTTGGTGCGTTTCACGACAGTAAGCTTGAATTTCTGGAATCATCGCTGGTGGATTTTGAAAGCGCTGATCATTGACATCAATATATTGTTGAAATGGCGTTTCTTGTTGTGCTAACTGAGCTAATTGCGCAAAACTATATTGATCATGTAATTCTTTTTTAATATTTTGCACAATCCACAAGCCCATAATATTTTTCAAAAACCGATACGTGCCATACGCACCCCATTCATTGGTGTAGTTGTGTTTAAATGCTAACTGGCCGTTCTCCGGCACATTCAATTCGGCCCCAATCAAAGACCAGGTTCCTGAGCTCAAGTAAGCCCAGCGTTGCCCGAGTCCGGGAGTTCCTACGACGGCCGAGGCCGTATCATGGGTCGCTACCGTAATTACTTGAGCTTGGGGCAAATCGTAATCGGGGAATTTATCCGTTTGTAATTCACCCAGCATGGTTCCGGGGTCAACTAACTTAGGAAATTGATCGGCACTGACATTAACCTTTTGCAACAAATGTTCATCAAACAAGCCTTCGCGTAAACTTAACATTTGCGTCGTGGATGCATTAGTAACTTCCGTTACTGCTTGGCCCGTTAGCACATAACCCAAGTAATCGGGAATCATTAAAATTTTGTCGGTGTGTGCTAATAAATCTTTGTCTTCTTCAAACAATTGGTATAACGTGTTAAAGTCTAAAAATTGAATCCCGGTTTTTTGATAAATATATTCTTTGGATAAATCAGAGGTTAAATCGTGAATCGCATTTTTAGTCCGCGCATCCCGATAAGAAACCGGATCTTTCAAACGTTGACCATCTGAACCGACCAAAACGTAATCAACAGCCCACGTATCAATTCCCACTGTTACTTCCACATAACCAGCTTGTTTGACTTTTTGCAGTCCCAGTAAAATTTCTTGGATAATATGATCAATGTCCCAACAATCAGCACCATTTTTGGAGGTAAATCCATTGGTAAAACGGTGCATTTCTTTCAATTGCAATTGGCCATCAATTAATTGACCCAGCATCAAACGCCCACTGGAAGCGCCAATATCAATTGCTACATAAGTTTTACTCACTAACTGCACCTTCTATTCTTCTTTGGTACCATAACGTTCCAAAGTGATTTCATCTAAAGATTTACCTTGAGTTTGTGGCGTCCAAATAACACCAATAATCAAAGATACTAACAGCAAAATAATCATGACCGTCCCAGCAACCTTAAAACCAAGATCTGCTAAAATCATTGGGAAAATGATCGACCAAATCCCAGAGCTACCACGGACAATAAAGAACATAAACCCTTGGGAGCCAGCACGGTACTTCGTGGGAAAAAGCTCCACTGCCCATAAAGCATACCAAGCTTGGGCACCAATTCCGGCAGATAGTCCCCAAATAATTACAAAAGCAATTAAAGCGGCCCAGCCGAAGCCAATATAAGTTAAAATTACCCAAGAAATAACAGCCATTAAAGCCCCTACAAAGAAGAAGCCCCGGGGATTAAGCCGATCGCCAAATAAGGCAAAACCGAAGTAACCAGATAAAGCGGTACATAACCACAAAACTGCTTGTAAAATATTTGCCTGCAAGGTATTTAAGCCACCGACAGTTTCATACACAAATGGCATAAAGAAGCCCATCGCCCCCGCAACTAAATTCCAGAGAGCATAAACACCGCATAAGAAGAGAATACTTTTAATGGAAACCATATTCGAAAATAATTCTTTATATGGATGCGGCTTAATTCCTGATTGCCGTTCTTTTTCCTTTTGTTGCAACCAATCCTGAGATTCCGGTAAGTTTCTTTGTAACAACCACGCAATAAATGCCACAATTGTTAAAAAGACAAATAATAAACGGTTACCTAATAAACCAAGTGGTGCAAATAATGATGCTGCTACAAAAACTAACGTCGGTCCCATGGACCAGGAAAATTGAGAAATCCCAATATCATGGGCCCGATTTTTTCCATCAGATGTTTCACCAATATACGTCCAAGAAGCAGGAACCCCCGCACCTACAGCCATACCTGTTACTAAAAAACCAATTAGTAACATCGGAAAATTAATAGAAAACACAATTAAAAGTGTTCCGACCATGTAGACCAACATATCATAGGTATAAATCATTTTGCGGCCGTATTTATCAGACAAATGCCCGCCAATGATGGCTCCCAATGCCGAACCAAAAGCATTAGCACTCAATGCCCCTAATAAACCGACGGCAAAGCTACTCAAACCAAAGTGCTTTTGCCACATTGTTAAACCTGCACCGCCCGCAACGATTGAGCCTGAGTCTAAAAAATTGGTTAAGGATACTGCCCACGTTGAAGCGTGCGAACTTTTAGCCATAACTTCAGATCTCCATTCATAATTCTTAATCGTAAACGTTTACTGTATAGATTGTAAGCGTAATCGCTAGACTAGCGCAATGGCATAATTCTTGATAATCAGTATCATATTAATACATTTTTTAATTTAATGATTTTAGATTCTGGAAATCAACCAGGGGCACAGTTCGTAATTTTTATCTATAAAAGCACTTTTTAGATTATTTTTTTGTAAAAATAAAATATTTAAACCATTCATCGCAAAACTTTATGAATAAAATCACAAGTTTTTATTGAAATCGTTTTTTGATAGTGACATAATCATTGTTGAAAAGGGTGAATTTCAAGAAAGGGGTTTTATTAATGAAAATTACTGCCGCTGTTGTCAAAGAACAAGGAGCACCATTTACCTTAGAAGATGACATTGAACTGCACGAAGTTGGTCCGACTGATCTCCAAATTCACATGGTGGCCAGCGGGATTTGCCATTCTGATGAAGCGATTCGCAAAGGCGATGCTTCGGTAGGCTATCCAGCAATTTTAGGTCATGAAGGGGCCGGTATCGTTGAAAAAATTGGTTCCGAAGTGAAAAACTTTCAAGTCGGTGATCATGTTATTTTATCTTTTTACGCTGATGGAACCTGCGATAATTGTTTAAAAGGGGTGCCCACACAGTGTCGTAATTATGGTGATTACAATTTGTCTGGAGTCCGGGCCGATGGTGAAGATCAATTTACTCAGAACGGTCAGCACATCTCTAATATGTTTAATCAATCCTCGTTTACAACGACTACCGTTGTTGACCAACGTAATGCTGTCAAAGTTGATAAAAGTTTAGATTTACGGAAATTAGGACCATTAGGTTGTGGTTATGTAACTGGTTCCGGTACTGTCTTTAATACTTTGCAACCGAAACCTGGTGATACGATCGCTGTCTTTGGTACTGGTGCCGTCGGTCTAGCTGCTATGATGGCCGGACGCATTTCTGGTTGTATTAAAGTTATTGCCGTGGACGTAGTTCCTCAAAGATTGGCCTTAGCCAAAGAATTAGGAGCTACAGATACGATTAATAGTAATGATGAGGATGCCGTGGCTAAAATTCAACAATTAACTAATGGCTATGGCGTTGATTGGACGGTTGACACTACTGGTATTCCTGCAGTAATCAAAAACAGCGTTTTAGCATTAGCTCAAGGCGGAACGTGTGCTGCGATCGCCGTGACACCAAAATTATTAGAAATTTCTACTTGGAATGATCTCTGCGTTGATGATCGCAAAGTCGTTGGTGTCAACATGGGCGATTCCATTCCTCAAGTTGATATTACCCGCTTGATTGAATTTTATAAGTTAGGTTGGTTTGACTTTGATAAAACTGAAAAGTTCTATGATTTCAAGGATATTAATCAAGCCAATGCCGATTCTGTTTCGGGGAAAACGATTAAACCGGTTTTGATTATTGATCCCGACTACCAACCAGATAAATAATCGTCGTTACTCGACAGTAACTTGGGAATTTAAGAGTATTATAAAAGGAAATGTTTGGCTCAATCTTAATCATTGACCAACATTTCCTTTTTGTTCCGTTATTGATTGCTAATCAGCTTGCGAAAGGATTTTATTATGAACGCACAAGTTATCCAAATGCTCCAACAAAAAACCAGTTTAGAACAACAACAAGAAGCAACTCATCATTTTATTGCCGATTTACCACAAAGTGCAGTCGCTACTTCTGTCGATCATCAAGCACTCCTCACTTTAACTAACGATTACTTTTTTAAGTACCATTCTGTCTATATCAGTAAACATAACCGCTTTGCCCCCTACCCTAAACACACGCATAAATTTTTAGAATTAAATTATATGTTAACTGGCAGTTGCTCTGAAGTCGTCGATGGGCAACTAGTCAAATTACATGAAGGTGATATTCTAATGATGAATGTTGGTTGCAGCCACTCTATCAAAGCACTCGGGACCAACGATTTACTCATCAATGTTTTGTTTCGCGACAGTAGTATTACTTTCAATTTATTAAACAGTATTCACAAAAATAATAGTATTACTTATAGTTTTTTATCTGATATTTCTCTTGGCAAGCATCCTACCCGCAATTATATTTTATTTCCGCAAAACCAAGACATCAAAGAAACCATGGACGAAATTATTGAAGAATATTTTCTTGAAAAATCGTACTCGAGTCGGATCATTGAATCTTATTTAGATATTCTTTTAGCCAAAATCCTCCGTCACCATCCTTTGCCGACAGTAAAAACCACCAATCGCCAACAAGATTTAATCATTCAATGCTTAAACGAAATTGATCAAAACTATGCCACCATTACTTTGGAACAGCTAGCTAATAAATATGGCTATAACAAAGATTACCTGGGTAATTTAATTAAAAAACACACGCATAATACTTTTTCCCAACTAAAAACCAAACAACGGCTCATTCAAGCTAACAGCCTATTACAATCCAGTACTTTACCGATTAATAAGATTATCACTAAAGTCGGGATTAAAAACAAAAACTTTTTTTATCAAAAATACCATGAATTTTACGGCATGTCGCCCGCCCAAAAACGCGCTGACTTTCAAAAGCGCCATCAAGCTTTATAATGCCTATGCAATTGTTAATTGGATTTTAGCTTGTGTTATTTGCTGGGCAATATCTGCTGACGGACGTTGATCACAAATGATTTCTGCTATGTTCGTTTGCTGAAAAGAGGACATTAAAATATAATCATGACGTCCAAACTTTGAATGATCCACTAACAACACAACTTTCCGTGCGGTTTGCAACAACATCTGTTTCAAAGCATTTTGTTCTTCATTCGCCATATAAATCCCATGTTCATCTAACGAATTACACGACATAAAAGCAATATCTGGACGGTAATTTTGGGCTAAATCACGTAACGCCCGATAACCTAAAATTGAATTTGATTGGTAAGGGACTTCTCCTCCTAAGATAGACAGCTTAATATTTTGCAATTGATTAACTTCAGTGGCAATGTGCAAGTTATTCGTAATAATATGCAGTTGGCGTTTGCCAGCAAAATACTTCGGCAAAAAAGCTAAGGTCGAAGAACCGTCCAAGAAAATTGCTTGATTATTGTGAATCCGTTTTGCAGCTAAGGAGCACAACTTTTTTTTCGCAGCTTCATTCTCACTACGCCTAATAGCATAGGTCATTTCCACATTGGAGTTTTTGAGCAAACTGACATAACCCTGGTCACGTTTGACGGTATTTGTGAGCTCTAAACCAATGAGATCACGTCGTAAAGTCGAAGTGCTGATGCCCAGCTTTTGTTGTAAAATACTAGTCTTTACTTTTTTGTGATTCGATAAAATCTCAATAATACTTTGAAGTCGTTCTGCTTGTGTCATCTGACAATTCAATTCTTTCAGGTTACTTTTTAATTATTATACAATAATTATTTTAAAAAAATCAGTGAACATTTATGAACATTAACCGTTTTACCAAGCAAAGATTATCTTGTTAAAGCCTTTACTTTAAACTAAAATAAAACTGTAGTCTAATATCAGATGTTTATATTTGTTCATTGAGATGAACGGACGCAGGTGATAATAATGACAGAATACGCCGACCTTTTTAGTAATCAACTGATTTTTTTAAATTCTGAAATATCTGACTTTGCTGCGCTATGCCATCACATTTCACAAAAATTATTAAAGTTAGATTTGGTTACTACTAACTATGAACAAGCCTTGTGGCAACGTGAACAAAAGTTTCCCACCGGAATTAAGACCCCTTATATTACTATTTCTTTACCTCATACTAAACCACAGCACATTAATCATTCATTTATTACTTTAGTGCGTACGAACAACCCGATTTTAATGCAACAAATGGATCAACAGTTTATCATTCCTGTCCAAAACTTTTTCTTTTTAGGAATTTCGGACAAAACGCCTTCTTTACATAGCCAATTATTAAAGCGCTTTCTGCAACTGTCTAATAGTCCTGATTTTGTGAACGACTTTCTTTATATTAATAACATTAATGATTTATATGATTACTTACTCAACACTTTTTAACTAATGGACAATAATAAGTAGGCCTAGCGGTTCATTTCTCGATATTCTTGTGGGGAATGGCCTTCTTTTTTCTTAAAAAGTTTATAAAAATAACTAGTACTTTGATAGCCAACCTCGCGCGCTATTTCCTCAATTGTGGCCTCCGTTTTTAACAGGCGTTCTTTCGCTTGCTCCAGTTTAGTAGTAACAATCAATTCTGATATATTCCAGCCCGTATGTTGCTTAACATATCTTGATAAATAACTCGCACTAAAATTAAACTGTCGGGCCAATTGCTGAACATTAACCGTGGCATAATTTTGCTCGATATAATTAATGATTTGCATACTGCGATGATCAATTCCCTTAAATGAATAATGAATTTCCTGGGAAATATCGGCTAATAACAATAGAAAATAGCCATATAATTTATACGTATTTTGAAAATTGCTTTGACAATATTCTTGAATAATTTGATTTAAAAAATCCCAAATTTCTAGTTGATGAAAGGTCGGAAAATATAAATATTTTTTGGTTCCGCTTCCTTGCAAAAATTGACTTAAAGGATTAACATCCTGCAAAAATTGTTTAAAAAGCCCCTGCTGAAACAGTGATTGATTGACCCCAATATTAATAACCAATGCGTTAGAATCAACAACTTCCAACGCATGTTGACTATGCAAATTCATGATTAAGAGACTATTAGCTAATAAATAAATTCGATCATCTAAAGTTTGATTGATCACTCTCCCATCATTTACAAACACAAATTCATAAAAATTATGTTGATGGAGTGGCGCCGGTTCGTACATTCGGTGGGCGACGATAAAAATATTTTTATCATTAGAGAATAATTGTTCTGAGCGTATTTGACCATCTAAAAAAACTTGCTTATCTACATTCAAGAGAAGCGGTAACTGATTTTTTTGAAAATCCACTGTCATAAGGGTTCCTCCTCAAAGTCACAAAAAAGCAGACATTCATCATAATTGAGCATTGTAACCGTTTGCTAAAACGACAAAAATTAAGACTGTAGCTTATGACAGTTTAGTTAGAGCTTCTATGAAAAAATTTTGGGCCAAAATTTTGTTTTTCTATTCGTATCAAGCATACACCCTTTTCAAATTTTATCTCAAGAATAATTTTTAACTGGAGGAACCCTGTATGAATAAAACCAAAATTAAAGTTGGGATTTTAAGTACTACCTCATTATCCATGAGTGCTTTAGCCATTTCTAGTGCTTTAAATTCTATTATTAAAGCTTTTCCCAATGATTCTATTGCCAAGATTCAAATGATTGCCACCATCCCTAATTTAAGCGCTTTGATATCCACTTTGGTGGTTGGAACTTTAGCCACGCATTTTTCTAAAAAAAGCTTAACGCTAGTAGGCACCCTGGTTTTAGCCTTGGGCGGATTAATGCCATTGGTTTTCCACAATAGTGTCAACGAACTATTAATCTGCGCTTTACTATTAGGAATTGGCATTGGCTTCATTAATACATTAGCACCGATGTTGATTTCTTTGTTTTTTGCAGACGAAGAGCGCGCTAGCGTTATGGGGCAATCTACAGCCATTAATAGCTTTGGCTCGATTATTTTAATGATGGGCGGAAGCTTTTTAGGGGCTAAAAATTGGGTTAACACTTATTTAATTTTCTTATTAACCATCCCTGTTATTTTATTAGTTATTTTCTTTTTGCCTCAAGATAGTACTCAAAAAGCGGCAGCTACCAAAAGTGATACGTCACAAGATCATCATACTTGGCAGATTGTCAAAAGTTTAAGCGGCTATGTTTTTGCCTTAGCCACACTAACTTTTTTACTAGCGCTCATTTATAATATTTTTCCCACCAATCTATCGATCATCATTAACACCAAACATCTTGGCGGTACTAGCTTAACCGGCATCATCAATTCGCTGGGAACATTGGGCGGCGTTTTAACTGGTTTTAGTATGAAGTACTTGAATAAGTTATTTAAGAACCAAACGTTAACTGCCGGCTTCGTTGCCTTAGCGCTAACCTTCTTCTTTATTTACTTCTTCAAGAATATAACTTTAATTATTATTGGTGCCTTGTTATCAGGTTTTGCCATGTCAATGATTATGTCTACCGTTCCTTTTTTAATTTCTTTAGTTTCCAAACCGGCTCAAGTAGCGATGGCCATGGCTATTTTTCAATTTGCTAATTCCTTAGGTGGAACTATTGCGCCACTAGTTTTAAAACTAATTAACATTAATGCCGGCGTTGATTCCTTTCTGTTTGGCGGAATTTGTAGCATTGTCGTTGCAGTTATTTGTTTAGTATCGCAAATTGGTCGCAAAGCAATGAATTTTCCCAACAGAAATGCTAATGTCGAAGCAGATTAATATCTTTGAGAAAGAAGTGTTGTCATTGAAGCAAGAAAAAAGCACCCAAACTAATTGGCAAGGACGCTGGATTAGCGCCAACAACTGTTTGGTTTCAGAAGAACCAGAATTTACACTTGCAGAAATGTTCTCTGGTCAAACTAAACCACAAAAACCAGTTGCTGAACGGTTGCACCCTGTAGTTTATTTTAAAAAAAATTTTTCCATCGATAAACGAGTTAAAACAGCCCACCTGAACATGACTGCCCAAGGAATTTATAAAGCATTGATCAATGGTCGCCCAGTAACTCAAGCTCGTTTTACTCCGGATTACACCAATTACAATGAATTTTTGCAATATCAAACTTATGATGTGACTGATCAGATAATTTCTGGACAAAATCACTTTTGCATCATGGTTGCTGATGGTTGGTACGCTGGACGCATCAGTGTTCAAGGTGGCAGTAATCAATTTGGTAATCAATTAGCATTATTGGCAGAACTAACGCTTGAATATCTCGATGGCACCCAAGAAATCCTTGGCACAGATGATAGTTTTACTGCCGGTTCCGGTAAACATGTCTATGCTGACATTGATATCGGTGAAAAACAAGATTTAAGACAGACGGATGCTTGGCTAACGGACAACTTAAATCTACCTCTTACGACCTTTATCATTGATGCTGATTATTCGCGTTTACAACCACAACAAGGTCCGCTAGTCTATGCACAAAAGCCCTTAGCTTGTCAAAAAGTTTGGTCAGAAAATGACGACTTAATCTGTGATTTTGGTCAAGTAATTACTGGTGTCGTCCGTTTAACAGCCACTATTCCCAAAAATCAGGCAGTTACACTTCAACACTCCGAAACTTTAGATGAAAACGGCCAATTCTTAATTAATATTATTGGACGTAATAAAGACCAAACCGATATTTTTATTGGTAATGGTACTACGCAAACCATGCAGCCCGACTTTACTTTTCATGGTTTTCGCTATGTCAAAATTTCTGGTCTCCAACAAAGTAATCTCCAACAGATTCAAGCTATTCCACTATATTCCAATATGCCAGAAACCGGCACTATTACCACTGATAACCAACAAATCAACCAATTGTTATCCAATATCAAATGGAGTCAGCAAAGCAATATGCTTTCCATTCCCACTGACTGTCCTCAACGTGAACGAGTTGGCTGGACGGGTGATATGCAAGTCTTTGCGCCTGCTGCCACATTTTACATGAATACCAATCAGTTTATCGAACGCTGGCTTAAAAATGTTCGCATTGACCAACGTCCCAACGGTGAAATCTTAGATTACTCACCTTCACCCAAAGATGCCCAAAAGAGTGTAGAATTTACCGGTTCTTATTCTTCGGCCGGTTGGGGTGATGCTATTATTTTAGTTCCTTGGACCTTATATCAAAGATATAACAACAAACAAGTCTTACAAGATAATTATCAAGCCATGGTTAAGTGGTTTGAATTTTCTAAAAACAGTGCCGCCGGCGACAAGACTGATGATTCCCAATATCTGTGGGACACGAAGTTTCATTACGGCGATTGGATGTTTCCCAGTTTCATGCTCCAAGATCCTGATCCCATGAAAACGGCGCAAGCCACTAAAAATACTGTGGCCACAGCTTTTCTAGCCCATTCCGCAGATCTGTTGGCCCAAATTAGTACTGTTTTACAGCAAGATGGCGCTCGTTTCAAAGCTTACTCTCAAAAAGTTAAGGCTGCTTTTACCAAATATTTGGTAACTGACAACCACCAACTCAAAGAAGATTATCAAGGCTGTTATGTTTTAGCACTCGCTTTCGACATGGTTCCCCAAAAAATGCGTCCAACTTTAATTAACCGCCTAGTTGAATTGATTCATCACAATCATGATCGCTTAGATACTGGCTTTTTAGCCACACCCTATTTATTAGATGTTTTAAGTGATAATGGTCAAGCACCATTAGCTGCTAAACTATTCTTGCAAGAGCAATGCCCTTCTTGGTTATATGAAGTTCAACATGGTGCCACCACGATTTGGGAATCTTGGGCGGGCATTCAACCAGACGGTAAAGTGGGCCAATTGTCCTTTAATCATTACGCTATGGGCTGTGTTTTGGATTGGTTTGTCCGCAAAGTTGCCGGCTTGCAAACATTGAAACCAGGATTTCAAACTTTTCAAATTCATCCATTAGTTCACGTTTGTGACAAAATTCAACTCCAATATGCCTCTCAAAACGGCTTAATTAAACTAGATTTAACTACACAAGATCAGATCACCGTCTTAAAACTCAGTGTTCCCCAAGACACTTGTGCGCTAGTTTGCTTGCCTTATACCAATCCAACACAAAAAAGACAGCTACTGCAAAATTATCCTGATGGCGCTCTTAATGAACAACAACATTGTTTACAACTTAAAGTTACTGCTGGTGAATATTTTTATCATTATTAAATAATTTTAAAGGAGTGTTATTTATGCAAATCAAAACTATCCAATTAAGTGAAACAAATCCCGCTGTCACTTTAACCGCCTATTTATTAGACGATTCCGAAGAAACTTTGGCCGGTAAAAAACGGCCTGGAGTTATCATTTGCCCAGGTGGCGCTTATATGAATTGTTCTTATCCGGAAGCTGAACCAGTAGCTTTAAAATTTAATTCTTTGGGTTATCATGCCTTTATCCTGCGCTACAGTACCTATAATGAAGGTTCTTCGGATTTTTCCAATATTACCAATATTGCGCCCAAAAAAGAGCGTCTATTTCCCCAACAATTGTTGGAATTAGGACAAGCCATGGTCTTAGTGAAGCAACACGCTGATGCCTGGCAGGTTGATGATCAAAAGTTAGCAATTTGTGGCTTTTCTGCTGGTGGTCATAACGTCGCCTTGTACGCCACCAATTGGCATCAGGAGTGTTTTCAAAAACATTTTGGCGCTGAGGCCCAATTACTCCAGCCTGCTGCTTGCATCTTAGGTTACGCCATTACCGACTACGTTAACCTTAATGAACATATCCAAAATGAGCTGCAGGGGATGGAACAGCAATTTATGAAAGCTTCCATGGTGACCTTTTTAGGGCAAGAGAACCCGGACCTAGCTGATTTAAAAAAAGTTAGTCCCCGTTTGCAAGTGACCGAGTTCACACCACCAACATTTATGTGGGCCACTGCTGATGATCCTCTAGTCCCGTCACTTAATTCACTCACGTTTGCCCAAGAATTAAAGAACCACCACGTTCCTTTTGAAATTCACCTCTTTGAACATGGTGCTCACGGCTTAAGCTTAGCCACACAAGCCAGTGCTGCTTCTCAAAATCAAATCAAGCCCGACATTGCTATTTGGTTTGATTTATGCGCCACTTGGCTACAACGAAGATTTGCTCTACCGTTACCCGAATTAAGTGCCTTTGAAAAAAATCTCAATTTAGCCGACTAACTAATAAAATCATCTGAATGATAAATTTCTATTTAAATCTTACTAATACTGTCACAAGAGGCGGGGCCAAAAGTCGTTTCACAGTTGAGCACTAGCCGAATTAAATTTTCCAGTCCGCTCACGACTGGAAATAATTGGATTCAATTAGGCAAAAACTGCTGACTTTTAAAACGCAATAAAATTACTGCTCAGATATTTCTATCCAAAATGTGAGCAGTAATTTTATTGTCCCGACCTCTTGTTTATTTTTTAAAGCGAATAAAAAAGTGCTGATCCAATCATCAACACTTTTTAAATAACCTTTTATTTTGTTGCTTGTTCCTGCTCTTGACCAATTTTAGCAATCCGCCCACGTTGGATATAAACCATCAAGATACTTAAATCCGCTGGATTAACACCGGAGATGCGGCTAGCTTGGGCCATCGTGGTTGGATTGATTTTTTGCAATTTTTGCCGAGCTTCCGTAGCCAAGCCTTGTACATCATCATAATCCAACCGCTCAGGAATCTTTTTTGATTCCAATTTTTTCAAATGCGCAATCTGCGCTTCTTCTTTTTTAATATAGCCCGCATATTTGAGTGAGATTTCAACTTGTTCCGTAACCTCCGGCGCCAAAGGTTCACTCGTTGGCCCAATAAATTCCACTAACTTAGCATAATCAATTTCGGGACGTTTCAAAAAGTCTGCCGCGACCACACTATCTTTCAGCGGATTCATTCCCAAACCTTCCAAAAACTCATTCACTTTTTTGGATGGTTTAATTCGGGTCATTTTCAAACGTAAAATTTCCGCCGTAACCTGCTGATACTTATTGAGGAAATTTTGATAACGAGTTTCGTTAATTAAACCGAGGTGATACCCCTTTTCAGTTAACCGTTCATCTGCATTGTCATGCCGTAAAATTAAGCGGTATTCGGCCCGACTAGTTAACAAGCGGTATGGTTCATTAGTACCCTTCGTCACTAAATCATCAATCATCACACCAATATAAGCTTCATTGCGACCTAGGATTAATGGTTCTTTATTTTGGGCACTTAAGGCCGCATTGATGCCCGCCATAATGCCCTGCCCTGCTGCTTCTTCATATCCAGAAGTTCCGTTCATTTGTCCAGCAGTGTACAAGTGACTAATAACTTTTGTTTCCAAAGATTGCTTCAATTGCCACGGTTCCACAATATCATATTCAATAGCATAACCAGGCCGCATCATTTTCGCATGTTCTAACCCGGCTACGGAATGCAACATCTGTTGTTGAATTTCTTCCGGCATAGAGGTCGAAAAATCCCCTACATAATATTCTTGCGTCGTGCGTCCTTCTGGTTCCATAAAAATCTGATGCCGCGGTTTATCCGCAAAACGCACTACTTTATCTTCAATAGAAGGACAATATCGTGGACCAACACCCTCAATTACGCCCGAAAACATCGGAGCCCGATCTAAATTATCCCGAATAATCTGGTGGGTCTGTTCATTGGTATAAGTCATCCAACAAGATATTTGGTCCTTTAAATAATGAGTCCGGTCAGTTAAATAAGAAAATGACCGAGGCGTTTTGTCACCAGGTTGTTCTTCCATTTGGGAAAAATCAACACTATCCTTAGCTACTCGCGGTGGGGTACCTGTTTTAAAACGCCGTAATTTTAGACCTAAACGTTCTAAATCTTCCGATAATTTAATCGAAGGCAAAGAATTATTGGGACCTGAAGAATACATCAATTCACCAATAATAATTTTGCCCCGTGAAGAGGTCCCGGCAGTTAAAACCACGCTCTTTGCTCGATAACGCGCACCGGTACTGGTAATCACTCCTTGACAAACTTGGTCTTCCACAATCAACTGGTCAACTAAGCCTTGCCGCAAAGTCAAGTGCGGCGTGGTTTCAATCGTTTCTTTCATGTATTGATGATATTCATTTTTATCAGCTTGTGCCCGTAATGCCCGCACAGCAGGACCTTTACCAGTATTTAACATCCGCATTTGTAGATAGGTTGCATCAATGGCTTTACCCATTTCGCCACCCAACGCATCGATTTCACGGACAACTACGCCTTTAGCGGGGCCCCCAATCGACGGATTACATGGCATAAACGCAATCATATCTAAGTTCAAAGTCAATAATAAAGTTTCTTGACCCATTCTAGCAGCAGCCAAGGCGGCTTCACACCCAGCATGCCCAGCACCGACCACAATCACATCATAACTTTTGGCGGCTTCATACTCTCTAACTTTCCCATCTGCCATCTATTAAACTCCTTATTTTCCCACGCAAAATTGCGTAAATAACTCTGTAATTAACTCATCGGGAGTACTTTCACCCGTAATTTCACCTAATTTGTCCCAACAGTTAGTCATATCAATCTGGACTAGATCAATCGGCATACCAGCTTTAATGCCTTGAATGACATCACTTAAAGAATCTTGTGCCTGGTTTAACAGCCCAACTTGGCGGGCATTGGTTACCACTGCACCATTTTGTTGTTGATCAATCCCTGCAAAAAACATCGTTTGTATTTTTTGTTCAATTTGATCAATGCCTTGCTGCTCCACCGCGGAAATTTGAATCACTTCCTGTGGATCGGCAGTTAAATCTTGCACACTAAACGCTTGTGGCAAATCACTTTTATTAATAATGACAATGCGTTGCTGCGTGGCAGTTTCGGCTAATAACTGTTGGTCTTGCTCACTGAACGGCCGACTGCCATCCAAAACTAATAAGACCAAATCGGCTTTCTTTAATTCTTGCCGACTGCGATCCACACCAATTTTTTCTACTTTATCATCCGTCGCATGGATGCCGGCTGTATCAATGAGCGTTAAGGGAATGCCATTCACATTAGCCATTTGTTCAATGACATCACGCGTTGTGCCCGCCACATCAGTTACAATGGCACGATCTTGCTTGGCCAAGACATTTAATAAACTGGATTTACCAACGTTGGGTTTGCCAACAATTGCTGTCTTTAAACCTTGATTTAAAATTTGGCCTTCTTGAGCTGTCTTTAACAGATTGGCAATTTGTTGCTGCACTTGTTGGGCTTTTTCTAATAACATCTGCGTTGTCAATTCTTCATTATCATATTCTGGATAATCAATATTGACTTCCACTTGGGCCAAAACATCCAAAATTTCTTGGCGTAGATTTTTAATTAAGTGATTTAATGAACCATCTAATTGCTGTAAAGCTTGATCCATCGCACGATCCGTTTTAGCACGAATCAAGTCCATTACCGATTCTGCCTGCGTTAAATCAATCCGCCCGTTTAAAAATGCCCGCTTCGTAAATTCACCAGGTTCCGCCAAGCGCGCACCATGACTTAACAAAACTTGTAAAACTCGGTTAGTAGCTAACAAACCACCGTGTGTATTAATTTCCACGACATCTTCACGAGTAAAAGTTTTGGGTGCTCGCATCACCGAAATCATGACTTCATCAATTGGCTGCTGATTTTGGGGATCAATCACGTGTCCATAATTAATAGTATGCGAAGCCACGGTGGTTAAATCGACCCCCGTCGTCACTTGGTTAGCAATTTTAATTGCTTGATCTCCTGATAAACGCACAATTGCAATGGCCCCTTCTCCAATGGGTGTCGAAATTGCCGCAATTGTATCAAATTCTGTAATTTCCGTCATCAAACTACTCCTTTGAAAGCACAAAAAAAGTGCTACTAATCCAGATTAGTCGGTTACTAATCTCGATAAAAAGCACTTTGACTACTTTTTGATCTCTAATCTTTCAGATCCCAATGATTTTAAATCTAGTTAATACGGTTAATATACTGGTTAAATGCCATTTTGTCAAAAATTACTTCTGCAATTCACGGACTGGGCGAATGACCAAATACTTATCTAAACCGCGTCCTTGTGTCCGCACGAAAACTTGATCATTGTTTTCCAAGTTTTGATAAATAATTTTACGTTCAATCGCTGGCATAGCATCTAAATAAACTGGCCGTTTGGTAGCAGCCACTTGTTCCGCCTTGAATGTTGATAAAGCAATTAACGACTCTTGCCGCCGTTTGCGGTAATTACCAATATCCAACAAAATTGGCTGCTCTCGAAAATCTAAGTAATAAGCATACTCTTGCACAATTGTTTGTAGGGCATTGATATTTTTACCATGTTTTCCAATAATTTTCGCTTGCAATTTCTCAGTGACATCAATATCAAACTTTAAACAATCCGAATTTTTAACATATTTGACTGCTTGCTTAAAACCCATCGTCTGCAAAATATGCGCTAAATAATCTTGAATTTGTTGAATCTTATTTTGCGTGGATTGCGTTTGTTCCACAAGATTTTGAATACTTTCCACCGGCTTCAAATCCACAATGGCTGGTTTCCGCCCAATCCCTAAGAATCCAGTTCGTCCTTCACTGATTACATTAACTGAAACCTGCTCTCGTTTAACCTGTAACTGTTTTAACCCCTCATCAATGGCCTTTTGAATTGTTGTTCCCTTAAACTCTGCCATAGCTACAACCAAGCTCCTCCAAATAATAATTACTTGCGCTTTTTATAAGCTTTTTTACGAGCCTTCCGTAAGGCCTTTTGTCGCTCTCGTTCTTGTTGCGCCTTAGCTTCTTGTTCCCGTTTAAATTTAAACGGATTTTGCAACAATAAAGTTTGCAAAACTTGAAAAGCATTAGAAACCACCCAGTAAACAGAGATTGCCGATGGAAAACTAATGGCTGGAATCAAGACGACAATTGGCATAAACCACATCATCATTTTCGCTGATTGCGGTTGATCCGGCTGTGATAAGTTAGCAATCCAAGTACTCAAGAACGTAAAGATCGCAGCTAAAATCGGTAAAACGTAAATCGGATCTGGTTTACCCAATGCCATCCATAAAAAGCTACCATTCCGTAATTGCGTAGTCCGATAAATAGCTTGATATAAAGCCCACATCACTGGTAACTGAATCAGCAGCGGCAAGCAACCAACAAACGGATTAACCCCTGCTTCAGCATAGAGTTTCTTCGTTTCTTCTTGTAATTTTTGCTGCGTATCTAAATCCTTAGCTGAATATTTATCCTGCAAAGCTTTCATCTGCGGTTGAATATCCATTTGCTTTTTCATACTGCGAGTCTGCCACCAATTTAACGGCAACAAAATAATCCGAATAATCACTGTAAATAAGACAATTGCCCAACCGTAATTATTACCGACTAATTTTGCCAACCATAAAATAAAGCGGGAGCCTTGATATAAGACATAATGATTCCAAAATCCACTACTACTTTTCGTAATCGGTTCGTTCAAATTAGAACAACCGCTGACGACCACTACCAGCATTAAAACTGCAACTAATAGTAACCAACGTCGATTCTTTTTCTTCAACATAGCAACTTTCCTTTATCAGTAGTTGAGACAAATAGTGTCACCAAATCACTGTGCTTTTTAGTAACGTAGCAAATCGTCACACAAAGATTTTAGATAGCCGTTAATTAATTAACAATTATTTTTGTCTCGTCCACGTTATTAGTCTTCCTATAACATTTTACCTAATTTTAGAAGATGTATCAGATTTTTTTTAGTTTCAGCCATATTTAATTTAGTAGCCGGCTTGCGAGCAATAATTAAAAAATCTACTTCTGCTGGCAATTGGGGCTTTAACTCCAATAAAGATTGCCGTAAATAACGTTTCATCTGATTTCGTAACACAGCAGTATGGGCAATCTTTTTACTAACCGATAAGCCTACGCGAAAATGCGGTTGGTTGGGTTTTTCAATTTGATACAACACAAACGCCCGATTCGCCACGGAATTATGTTGATCAAAAACTGCTTGAAATTCTTTTTCCTTTTTAATTCGATAACTTTTACGCATCTTTTAACCTCATCTAGTGAAAAGTAAATTCCTTCGGCACCAAGTACCAAGCCGTTAGAAACAGACTTAACCGGCCTAATTTTTCTTAAATTTTCGTAACAGTTTAATCGTGATTGCAGTCTGTTTACAATTTTGACTTGGTGCAACGACCACAGTAGTTAACCATTTTTGACAATTGTAGATTCTGGTCCAGCAAAAGTTGTTTTGGCTTTTGGTGAGGATAAATCTGTAATTTAAGACCTTGATCCACGGCCGTTACACCTCATTTCACAAAAATAATTTTAGCATAAAAAAGGACGCCTGAGACGTTAATTCATCCTAAGAATAATACCTTCCTAGGTTGTCTTAACTGGCGTCCTGTATAAAAAAACCACTGAATCTTCAGTGGCTTAGGCGGATAATACTTTTCTACCTTTTTGACGACGACGTGCTAAAACCTTACGACCGTTACTAGTACTCATCCGTTTCATAAAACCATGAACACGTTGACGATGACGTTTCTTAGGTTGATAAGTTCTTTTTGTAGTCATGTTTAAACACCTCCATAACTAATCTCATCGTTTATTATTCTAATGATAATACCATAGTAGTTTACCACATTTGCCGCCTAAATAAAATTATTTTTCTTAAGCGAAGGACGTTCTCATTCTAATTACTTGTTTAAAAAGTTGTGTATAAATTAAAACAGTTTCTAATCCTCAAACTTTTTCCACAAGTAAATCCGCAGTAAATTAACAATTAACTGCTTTGTTAACAGTTTTTCCACAGTTGTTAATATTAAATTAATTTTCTTTTGAAATAGCAAATCTGTTTGCTTTTATCTCTGTGGAAAACTCCAAATGTTTTATTTTCTTTCTTGTTTTCCACAATTTTCTGAATGATTTATCAGTGCTAAGTTTAAAAGTTAGTTTTTAATATCCACTTGTGGAAAACTTTTTTAAAAAATGCTAAAATAATGCAGTTAATTATCTATTACATTTTAGTTGGAGGAGTAATGTGCCCGAAATAACAAATGGTGAGTTGGATTCTTTTTGGGAATTTTTGCAAAAGAAATTTAAACAAGATTTTGCACCGGTTAGTTATCAAACTTGGATCGAAAGCGCCAAACCCTTAAAATTAGAAAACCAAAAAATTTATATTTCCGTTCCATCATCATTGCACAAAGAATATTGGGAACGAAATATTAGTACTAAAGTAGTTGAAACAGCTTATGAGTACAGTAATCAAGAAATTGTCCCCGTCGTTTTATTAGAATCTGAGCTCAAAAAACAACAATTAGAACAAACAATTACCCAACCGCAAACTGTTACTACTAAGACTGCACAGTCACCTATTCAAGCCGCTCATTTAAATAGTAAATATACTTTTGATTCTTTCGTGACTGGTGGGGGTAATCAAATGGCCCACGCTGCCGCTTTAGTGGTCTCTGAAGAACCTGGTACTATGTATAATCCGTTATTTATTTACGGTGGTGTCGGTTTGGGAAAAACTCATTTGATGCAAGCGATTGGACATCAATTACTAGAGCGTGATCCCAGTGCCAATGTTAAATATATTTCCAGTGAATCATTTGCCAATGATTTTATTAATTCCATTCAAAATCGGACCCAAGAACAATTTCGCAATGAGTACCGCACAGTTGACTTACTTTTAGTCGACGACATTCAATTCTTTGCGGATAAAGAAGGTACCCAAGAGGAATTTTTCCATACATTTAATACACTTTATAATACTAAAAAACAAATTGTCCTAACCTCTGATCGGTTACCAAATGAAATTCCAAAATTACAAGAACGGTTAGTTTCGCGTTTTAAATGGGGGTTATCAGTGGATATTACTGCACCTGATCTAGAAACTCGGACGGCAATTCTACGCAAAAAAGCCATCGCCGAAAACTTAGAAATTCCGGATGATGCGTTATCCTA
Source organism: Bombilactobacillus sp. ESL1197 (assembly GCF_058107145.1). NCBI lineage: Bacteria > Bacillati > Bacillota > Bacilli > Lactobacillales > Lactobacillaceae > Bombilactobacillus > Bombilactobacillus sp. ESL1197. The sequence continues at coordinate 297,908 of NZ_JBYLTY010000001.1, read as the reverse complement.
TATCGCTAGTCAAATTGACAGTAACGTCCGGGAATTAGAGGGCGCGCTCGTCCGTGTCCAAGCTTATTCAACAATTAACAATGCGGATATTGACATTAGTTTAGCCGCCGAAGCACTCAAAGATCTCAAAGATTCCAAACATCAAGTCGGCTTAACCATCAGCAATATTCAAGATCAAGTTGCTAAATACTACAAAGTTTCTGTGGAAGACCTCAAAGGCAAGCGCCGTAATAAAGCTATTGTCGTTCCCCGCCAAGTGGCTATGTATTTAGCGCGGGAACTAACTGATAGTTCTTTACCTAAAATTGGTCAAGAATTTGGCGGTAAAGATCACACCACCGTTATTCATTCTTGTGACAAAATCGCCAAATTGTTAGAATCCGATCTCAATATCCAACATGATTTGACCAATCTCAAAGCTAGCCTAAAAAATTAACATGTGGATAAAAAAAGCAAAGCTCAAGTTTTTCCACAAGAGTTTTGCGCAATTTATTAACAGTCAAAAGTTAAGTAGCTGTTAGCCTTTTAGCTGAAACGCACAGTTTCAACAGCTCCTACTACTATTACTACTATTTTTTTATTAATTATTAAGGAGACCACCATGAAATTCTCAATCAATCGTAATCAATTCAACCGCCAAATCACAAATGTTCAAAGAGCTATCTCAACCAAAACAACAATTCCAATTCTCACAGGAATTAAATTAGATCTAAAAGATGAAGGTTTAACAGTTACCGGCAGCGATGTGGACATTTCTGTGCAAACTTTTATTGATCAACAAAATGCTGATAATGAACTAACAATTGAATCAACAGGTTCTATTGTTCTACCAGCCCGCTTTTTTAGCGACATTATCAAAAAACTACCTAATGACCATTTCAGTCTAGAAGTTTTAGATCATTTACAAGTGGCAATTACTTCAGGTAATTCTGAATTTAAGATTAATGGCTTAGATGCAAATAATTATCCACATCTACCAGAAGTTGCTAATTCCGATCAATTAAAAATTCCAGCCGACCTATTAAAACAAGTAATTGACGAAACCGTCTTTTCTGCTTCTAAAGAAGAAAATCGTCCAATTTTGACAGGTTTACATTTGACAGTTAACCAAGACCAATTATTAACCGTAGCCACTGACAGCCATCGTCTCGCGCAACGGATTATCAAAATTCAAAATCCAAACGCCAACGATTATGATTTAGTCTTGCCCGCGCGTAGCTTAAAAGAATTAGAACATTCAATTGGGGATAATGCCGGTGATATCAATTTAGCAATTTCTGAAAACCAAGTTTTATTCGAATTTGAAAATACTTTATTTTATTCACGGCTCTTAGAGGGCAATTATCCGCGTACCGACCGTTTAATTCCCGAATCATCGACGACCCAGATTGAAATTGAAGCCAAATCACTGTTAGCTTCAATTGAACGGGCTTCACTGTTATCACATGCTAGTCGTAATAATGTTGTACGCTTGGCGATTAATGCTGCCGAATCAAAAGTTATTATCTATGGTAATTCTCCTGAAGTCGGAACCGTTGAAGAAGAAGTGCAATTTGATCAAGTTACGGGTCAAGATTTAGACATTTCGTTTAATCCGGACTATTTAAAAGAAGCCTTACAAGCTTTCGGTGATACAAAAATTAAAGTTGAATTAACCGCAGCACTGCATCCCTTTACGCTGAAACCTTTAGCAGATGATCAAGGCTTTATTCAACTGATCACTCCGGTAAGAACTTTTAACTAAAATTTAAAATTAACTTTTACGTAGAATGTCCGGACAATCGTTTACGGTTGCCGGACATTTTATTTTGCCTTGAAGCTAAATTTTTGCGTAAATTTTAATTTAAATGGTTTTTAGTCTTTTTAGTCTAAATGAGATCAATGAGCTAAAACGGCTTTAAATTGCTAGTTAAACTAAAAAGCGTTATAATTAGCTTAGATAAGTTTATCTAATTATAAGGATGTGAGTGCAGCAATGAACATCAAATTAAATGGTGATTACATGACATTAACGCAAGCTTTAAAAGAAGCAGGCGTCATCGCCACCGGCGGTCAAGCTAAATGGTACTTACAGGAAAACACAATTTTCTTAAATGGTGAACCAGAAAATCGGCGGGGGAAAAAGCTCTATGCTGGTGATCAACTCCAATTACCAAATGGAGCTCAGTTAACCATTAACTAATGCAATTACAACAATTAGTTCTGAAAAATTTTCGCAATTATCAGCAATTAGCTTTGTCCTTTGGTCAAAATTTAAATATCTTTATTGGCCAAAATGCTCAGGGCAAGACCAATTTATTGGAAGCTATCTCGGTGTTAGCTTTGGTACGCTCACATCGAACGAATAATAATCAGGAATTGATTCGTTGGGGTTGTGACTTTAGTAAGTTGCATGCGGTGGTGCAAAAAAATAGTGGTCGTTTAACTTTAGATTTGATTTTAAGTGCTGCTGGTAAAAAGGCGAGTTTAAATCATTTAGAGCAAAAGAAATTGTCCCAATATGTTGGTCAATTAAATATTATTTTATTTGCGCCAGAAGATTTAACCTTAGTCAAAGGTGCTCCCGGAAAAAGGCGGCATTTTTTAAATATGGAAATTGGTCAAATTAACGCTCCGTATTTAAGTAACAGTTCGAAATATCGGCAAGTTTTAAAGCAGCGGAACCTTTATTTAAAGCAATTACGTTCGAAAAAAGCGCATGATCAAGTATACTTAGAAGTTCTTTCTGATCAATTAGCAGGTTTTGGTGCAGAACTAATTTATGAGCGCCAGCAATTTTTTGAGCAAATTCAGCAATTTTTGTTACCGATTCATCAACAAATCACGCAACAACAAGAAAATTTGCAACTGAAATATTTGCCAGCAGGAGTTCAACAAATTACGACGGTCGAACAAGTTTATCAAGAACTATTGCACCAATTGCAAAAAAACCAAGATCATGATATTTGGTTAGGTTCAACCACTACGGGGCCCCATCATGATGATTTTCAATTTTTGATTAATGATAAGGATTTGCAGAAGTTTGGGTCACAAGGACAACAGCGGAGCGCGGTCTTAAGTCTGAAGTTAGCAGAAATTGAATTGTTTAACCAACAGGTTGGCGAATATCCAATCTTGTTATTGGATGATGTTTTGTCAGAATTAGACCAAGTGCGGCAGACCCAATTATTAAAGGTAATTCAAGATCGCATTCAAACTTTTATTACAACCACAAGTTTAGATGGGGTTGATTTAACTAAAATTGATCATCCGAAAATCTTTCAAATAAAAGCTGGAGGGATAGTATGAGTGATAAAGATTCAAACAAGCAGGAGAGCTTGGCGCAAAGAGCCAAGGAATATGATGCCAGTCAAATCCAAGTTTTATCCGGCTTAGAAGCTGTTAGAAAACGGCCGGGGATGTACATTGGCTCAACGAGTGTGCAAGGATTGCATCATTTAGTTTGGGAAATTATTGATAACGGCATTGATGAAGCGTTAGCTGGTTTTGCCACCGAAATTAATGTGGAAGTAGAACCGGATAACAGTATCACGGTCATTGATGATGGTCGGGGGATTCCGGTAGACATTCAACAAAAAACGGGTAAACCCGCTTTGGAAACGGTCTTTAATGTGTTACACGCTGGTGGTAAATTTGGCGGTGGCGGTTATAAAGTCTCGGGTGGTTTGCACGGGGTTGGCGCTTCAGTAGTCAATGCATTAAGTACGCATTTAGATGTTGAAGTGCACCGCAATGGCCAACGCTATTACATGGACTTTGAACGGGGCAAAGTGAAAACGCCAATGAAAGTTTTGGGGTCCATCACTGATGATCGCCCACATGGTACTAAAGTGCATTTTGCACCCGATCCCGACATTTTTACCGAAACGACGGTTTATGATGATCACACCTTAGTGACCCGGATTCGCGAATTAGCCTTTTTGAATAAAGGTTTGAAAATTACGTTTACGGATAAACGGCAAGACACGGCGGAAAAGCTCGAATTCCACTATGAAGGTGGCATTAAGAGTTACGTTGAGTATTTGAACGAAAATAAAGATGTCATTTTTGAAGAACCAATTTATGTCGAAGGCGTTCAAGACGGGATTACTGTGGAGGTTGCTTTACAATATACGGATGATTATCATTCGAATTTAATGACCTTCGCTAACAATATCCATACTTATGAAGGCGGCACACACGAAGCTGGGTTTAAAGCTGCTTTAACCCGGGTGATTAATGATTATGGTCACCGAAATAATTTACTCAAAGACAACGAAAAATTGTCCGGTGATGATGTGCGCGAAGGTATGACAGCCGTGGTCAGTATTAAACATCCAGATCCACAATTTGAAGGCCAAACTAAAACCAAATTGGGCAATTCTGATGCCCGCACAGTTACCGATCGGACTTTTGCTGATCATTTTAATAAGTTTTTGTTGGAACATCCTGCTCAAGCGCGGCAAATTATTGATAAAGGAATGTTGGCTTCCAGAGCTCGAGTAGCAGCCAAACGGGCACGTGAAGTAACGCGGAAAAAATCCGGTTTGGAAATTAGTAATCTGCCCGGTAAATTAGCAGACAATACTAGTAAAGATCCAGAAATTTCTGAATTATTTATTGTTGAGGGAGATTCCGCCGGCGGTTCTGCTAAAGAGGGGCGCTCACGCTTAACGCAAGCAATCTTGCCAATTCGCGGTAAAATTTTAAATGTCGAAAAAGCTTCAATGGATCGGATTTTAGCGAATGATGAAATTCGCACCTTGTTTACAGCGATGGGCACGGGTTTTGGCAATGATTTTGATGTTACCAAAGCGCGCTATCATAAATTAATTATCATGACGGATGCCGATGTTGATGGTGCCCATATTCGGACCTTATTGTTGACGCTGTTGTATCGTTATATGCGTCCAATTTTGGAAGCCGGCTATGTTTATATTGCTAAGCCACCGCTATATCAAGTCCGCCAAGGTAAAATGTCGCGTTATATTGATTCGGATGAAGAATTAAAAGATTTTATGGTAACTTTACAGCCGAGTCCTAAGCCCGTCATTCAACGGTATAAAGGTCTAGGCGAAATGGATGCTGATCAACTCTGGGAGACGACGATGAATCCCGAAAATCGGCGCTTGGATCGAGTGGCTAGTTCTGATGCAGCTGATGCCGATCGAGTTTTTTCAATGTTGATGGGTAATAAAGTCGAACCGCGGCGAGAATTTATTGAACAAAATGCGCAATATGCAGAGTTAGATTTTTAATTGAGGGAGCTGATAGTGCATGGCAGAAACTGATGATCGCCGTATTCAAACGGTTGACCTATCCAAAACAATGCGGAGTTCGTTTTTAGACTACGCAATGAGTGTCATTGTGGCCCGGGCGTTGCCTGATGTCCGTGATGGCTTGAAACCCGTTCACCGGCGAATTCTATATGGAATGAATGAATTAGGTGTTACGCCGGACAAGCCTTATAAAAAATCCGCCCGGATTGTGGGGGATGTGATGGGAAAGTATCATCCCCATGGTGATTCCGCGATTTATGAGTCGATGGTGCGGATGGCACAAAAATTTAGTTATCGTTATTTGTTAGTGGACGGACATGGTAACTTTGGTTCCGTCGATGGCGATTCTGCGGCCGCAATGCGGTACACCGAAGCAAAAATGAGTAAAATTGCGACCGAAATGTTGCGTGACATTAATAAAGACACCATTGATTTTCAGGAAAATTATGATGGAACTGAACGCGAACCGGTGGTTTTGCCAGCACGCTTTCCGAACTTATTAGTCAATGGTGCGACGGGGATTGCTGTCGGGATGACAACTAATATTCCACCCCACAATCTGACTGAGGTTATTAATGGTATTCACATGTTGATGAAAAATCCGGATGTGACTACTGCTGAGTTGATGCAGGCCATTCCGGGACCCGATTTTCCTACTGGCGGTGTGGTAATGGGTAAGTCGGGGATTCGGCATGCCTATGAAACGGGTCGTGGAAATATTGTTTTACGGGCCAAAGTAGAAATTGAAACGCTAAAAAATGGTCGGGAACGATTAATTATCACTGAATTACCCTACATGGTTAATAAAGCTAAGTTAATTGAACGGATAGCTGAATTGGCACGGGATCACCGAATTGAGGGAATTACTAACTTGATCGATGAATCAGATCGCACAGGTATGCGGGTGACGATTGATATTCGTCGCGACATGAGTGCTAATGTTGTTTTAAACAATTTATATAAGATGACCGCCTTACAAACTTCATTTGGTTTTAATATGGTTGCCATCGTTAAAGGTGCGCCGCAAGTCTTATCGTTAAAAGAGATTTTGCAATATTATTTAAAACATCAAGAACAAGTTATTCGTCGGCGTACCCAATTTGAACTCAAGAAAGCGCAAAATCGCGCACATATTTTAGATGGTTTACGCATTGCGTTAGATCATATTGATGCGGTGATTGAAGTGATCCGCAGTTCTAAAACGGCGGAAATTGCGAAAAGCACTTTGATTACCCAATTTTCTTTGTCTGATAAACAAGCTCAGGCAATTTTAGATATGCGTTTGGTCCGTTTGACTGGCTTAGAACGAGACAAAATTGAAAATGAGTATCAAGATTTGATGACCAAAATTGCTGATTATCAAGATATTTTAGCGAAACCTGAGCGGATTGACGAAATAATTTATCAAGAATTACTGGAAATTCAAAGTAAATATGGTGATGCCCGCCGCACGGAATTATTAGTCGGCGAAGTATTAAGTATTGAAGATGAAGATTTAATTGAAGAAGAAAATGTCTTAATTGTTTTGACTCATAGTGGTTACATCAAGCGGTTGCCCGCCGACGAATTTAAAGTACAAAATCGTGGTGGTCGCGGCATTAAAGGGATGGGCGTCAATGATGATGATTTCATTGAACAATTAATTTATACATCGACGCATGATGTCTTACTCTTCTTCACTGATGCCGGCAAGATTTATCGTTCGAAAGCTTACGAAATTCCTGAATATGGGCGTAGTGCTAAAGGAATTCCGATTATTAATTTACTAGGAATTGATAACGGTGAACAAATTCAGACGGTGGTTCATTTAAAGAAGGATGCTTCTAGTGCGGATCATTATTTATTCTTTGTCACTAAACAAGGAACCGTGAAACGTACAGCTTTAGATGAATTTCAAAATATTCGCAAAAATGGTTTGCGAGCAATTACTTTAAAAGATAATGACTCGTTAGATAATGTAATGCTAACCAATGGTCAGAATAATATTTTGATTGGCACGCATTTAGGCTATGCTGTTGCTTTTGAAGAGAATGCAGTGCGGATCATGGGTCGCACGGCCGCAGGCGTACGGGGTATTCGCTTACGAGAAGAAGATTACGTAGTTGGTTCAGCCATTTTAGCTGAGCAAAGTGATGTATTGGTCATCTCGGAAAATGGTTATGGTAAAAAAACACCGGCCACAGAATATCCAATCAAAGGGCGCGGTGGCAAAGGAATTAAGACTTCGAATGTGACGGCTAAAAATGGTCCGCTAGCAGGAATTACGACCGTTGCTGGAACTGAAGACATGATGGTGGTAACCAATCAAGGCGTCATGATTCGGTTTGCAGTTAATAATGTTTCACAAACCGGCCGGGCCACTTTAGGTGTGCGGTTAATTAAATTGGATGATGGCGCCAAGGTTTCGACAATGACGAAGGTAGATCCTGAACCGGAAGTCACCGAAACTCAGCCAGATTCAGAAAACTAAAAATTCTTAAAGTTTTTAACGTAATCTAAAAGTGCAAGGCGCTTGGAACGTTAAAAACTTTTTTGGTAGTATTTTTTGGTAAATGATGGTAGAATACTATTCTGTGAGTATTACACTTTAAGATAGTTAATACTCCTTGAGAATAATCTATTTATTCTCCATTAGTCCATAAGGAGGTAAAATAATGGCTCAAACACATTATGAAATCACTTATATCATCAAACCGGATATTTCTGAAGAAGATAAGAAGGCCTTGATTGAACGCTTTGATAAGGTTCTCAAAGACAACGGTGCTGATGTATTAGATTCAAAAGATTGGCAAAAACGGCGTTTGGCTTACGAAATTGGTGGTTACAATGAAGGTACTTACCATATCGTTAATGTTAATGCCCAAGACCAAGCAGCGATCAATGAATTTGACCGGTTATCAAAAATTGATGACAGCATCTTACGTCATATGATTATCAAGCGCGAAGATTAATCTGTTGGAGACAGTCAAAAAGGAGACAGGAGTATGATTAATCGTAGTGTATTAGTTGGTCGTTTGACCCGTGACCCTGATTTGCGGTATACAGCTGCAGGAACAGCCGTTGCTACTTTTACCGTTGCTGTTAATCGGCAATTCACCAATTCGAATGGTGAACGGGAAGCTGATTTTATTAATTGTGTGATTTGGCGTAAATCAGCGGAAAATTTTGCTAATTTTACGCATAAGGGCTCATTAGTTGGTATTGATGGGCGCATTCAAACTCGCAATTATGAGAATCAACAAGGACAGCGGGTTTACGTGACCGAAGTTGTAGTGGAGAATTTTGCACTGCTAGAACCGAAATCGGCGAACCACAATAATGGAAATCAAAATCAAACGGTTGAAAATAATACGACTCCTGGACCAAGCAACTCTAATAATAATTTTAATAATTCCAATAATAGAGCTGCCAATAATTCTGCTCCATCAATGGATGAAGATCCATTTGCGGATAATACGCAGTCGATTGATATTTCAGATGATGATTTACCGTTTTAAATTTTGTGAATAATTGAAAGGAGCGTTCAACATGGCACAACAACGTCGTGGTGGCCGTCGTCGCCGGAAGGTTGACTTTATTGCCGCTAACCATATTGAATATATTGATTACAAAGATACAGATTTGCTGAAACGTTTTATTTCGGAACGAGGCAAGATTTTACCTCGTCGAGTAACGGGAACAAGCGCCAAGAATCAACGCCGTTTAACAATTGCGATTAAACGTGCACGAGTAATGGGCTTATTACCATTTGTTGCTGAAGATTAATAAGCTTCAATCCCAAAGAAGTCTACTCAAGGTAGGCTTCTTTTTTAATGTAAACAGTATGTTAAAATATAGCTAAATTCTAGTTACAAGAGGGTAAGTATGAAAAAAAAGAGCGTAGCTAAGAATAGTTTATTAGCTATTAGTCAGCCACTACGTTGGGGGTTAATTGTCGTAGTGGTTTTGGCTTTAATTTTAGTTAGTTTAATTTTTGGAATTAGTCCAGTTTTAGGTTTATTGGTCTTTATTATTTTTACGTTAATTGTCGCCATTGGTTCTTATTTATTACGCAAGTTTGTGGTGCAAACTAATAAATATCTATACGATTTATCATTTCGTGAAAATCGGGGCAAACAAGAAGCTTTGATTAATATTCCCATTGGGATGTTACTGTATGATAACGACAAACAGCGCACGATTGAATGGGTGAATCCTAATTTACAGCGCCATTTTGTTGATAAGGATTTACTAGGACGTAGTTTAAATCAAGTTAATCCAGAATTAATTCAACTGGTCGAAAAAAATGAACAGCAGCAACAAGCTGCGACGTTATTAACTATTGGTCAAACTCAATTTCAAACTTTTGTGCAACCAAATTTTCGCGTAATTTATTTTTTGGATGTTACGCAGTATGTAGCTATTAAGCAAAAGTATGAAGATGAAAAAATTTCGATTGGGCAAGTGTTTATTGATAATTATGATGAGCTTGTGCAAACCATGGCTGATCGGGATCGCTCAGATTTGAATAGTTATTTAACTAATCAATTAACTGATTGGGCTAATCAAAATGAAATGTATTTAAAACGCGTGGCCAGTGACCGTTTTATTGTGGTGGGCTATGTGAATGCGCTAAAGGCCCTGGAAGCTAATAGTTTTTCAATTTTAGATCAAATTCGTAAGACTACTTCGCAGCAAAATGTGCCGTTAACTTTAAGTATTGGCTTTGCCTATGGTAAAGATAACTTGGCCCAACTAGCGTTAGATGCGCAAAAAAATATTGATTTGGCCTTGGGTCGAGGTGGCGATCAAGCAGTTGTACGTGAGGCGGACGAACCAGCACGCTTTTATGGCGGCAACACCAATCCGATGGAAAAAAGGACGCGTGTCCGGGCACGGATGATTAGCCAAGCCTTAAGAGAGTTATTTAACCAAGTTGATGTTATTTATGTGATGGGGCACCAACAACCTGATATGGATTCTTTAGGTGCCTGTTTAGGCATTCATCGAATTGCACAAATGAATAATAAAACTTGTAAAATTGTGATTGATGCTAACGGAGCGCACACAGATGTTGCACGTTTATTGCAATGGATTGAGCAAGACCAGCATTTATCAAATGATTTAATTACGCCACAACAGGCGTTAGATCAGGCTAATGCGCAAAGTATGTTGATTATGGTCGACTTATCCAAACCATCACGTTCCGCTAGCCCAGAATTGGCGGCGAAGTTAGCCGATCAAACGGTAGTGATTGATCATCATCGGCGTGGTGAAGAATTTCCTGCTAATCCATTACTGGCCTACATTGAGCCTTATGCTTCCTCGGCTAGTGAATTGGTAACTGAAATGATTGAATACCAACCACAAAGTCAACAGTCTTTATCTAAACTAGAAGCGACGGCCATGCTAGCTGGCATTTTTGTCGATACACATTCCTTTTCTTTACGTTCAGGAACACGGACGTTTGATGCGGCCAGTTATTTACGCTCAGTAGGGGCTGACAGCACGAAAATGCAAAATTTGCTGAAAGAAAATGTGTCATCCTATATCCAAAGGAACCATTTAATTGATACCGTACAAATGGTGACGCCGCAAATTGCCATTTGCACGGGTGAAGAAGATCAAGTTTATGATTCCGTGATTGCGGCACAGGCAGCCGATACTTTATTGACCTTATCAAAAATTGATGCTTCATTTGTGATTACCAAAAGGTCCGATGCCAAAGTAGCAATTTCAGCGCGAAGCTTAGGTGACTTTAATGTGCAAGTCATTATGGAAGAAATGGGTGGTGGCGGTCATTTATCCAATGCGGCAACGCAATTAGCTGATTATACAATTGCTCAGGCTAAGAAAGAATTGATTGCAATTATCCAACAAAAAGTAGAAGATAAACCTAAGCAAGCAGACAATAACTAGGAGGCATGAAAAGATGCGTGTAATTTTCACACAAGATGTTCGCGGTAAGGGTCGACGTGGCGAAGTCAAAGAAGTCGCTGATGGCTACGCGCGCAACTTCTTAATTAAAAACGGTAAAGCTCAAGTCGCCACTGCTAAGGCCATCAGTGAATTGAATGGTAAAAAGCAAGCTGAACAACGAGAAAAAGATGAAGAACAAGCTAGTGCTCAAATGATTAAGACCGTTTTAGAAAAAGATGAAACGGTGGTTGAACTACAATCGAAAGCCGGCAGTGATGGTCGGTTATTTGGGTCAATTCCCAGTAAACAAATTGCGCAAGCTTTAAAACAACAGTACCAAATTGAAATTGATAAGCGCAAAATTGAATTGGCCGAGCCGATTAAAGTTTTAGGTTATATGAATGTACCAGTGAAATTGTATCCAGGGATTGAAGCTTCCATACGGGTGCATGTCAGTGAAAAGTAATATTATTGTTGTAATGTAAATTACAGTATTAGTTGCAGAATTTTTTGAGAAAAATTATAAAGAAACTAGGTTCTTGTGAATTCTAGTTTTTTTAATAGCTCAAAGATGTAAGGGCTTGCAGATTGTGAAGCAATTATCTTGTGAAATACTTGACAAATTCGTGAAAACGTTATAAACCATATGTAGATAGTTTTTAGTTTTGATTAAACTAAAATTTTATCGATTTTGGGAGAAAGAAAGTGATGATGGAACCAATTTATTGTTTAGGTCTCTTAGACAATAAGTGCGATAAATTTTAAGAATAGGTGATGTGAAAATGAAACCAGAAGATAAGAAGCCAAAAGCTGCACCATTATTGATTCAAATGTTAATTTATGCAGCAATTTTGTTTGTATCACAGTGGATTTCTAATATGATGCCAAAATCATTCCCTGTACCAACGCCGGTTATTGGCTTGATTTTGTTATATTTATTATTGACTTGTCATATTATCAAATTAGAGTGGGTTGATTCCTTTGGAAGTGCCATGATTGGTTTAATTGCCTTTTTGTTTGTACCATCCGGAATTTCTCTAGCTGCTAATTTGAACATTATGGCAAATGAAGGTGTCCAATTAGTTATCGTCATTATTTTATCAACAATCGTTTTGTTGGTAGTAACGGCTTATACAACAAGATTGTTATTATGGATCAGTAAAAAGATCAAACATACTGATACAGATACACAAGAACAAGTAGGAGGAGAGAACAAATGATGGCAGAGTTATTATCGAATCCCTTATTTGGTATCTTACTTTCATTGGGAGTTTTTGAAATTGGGCAATACTTATTTAATTTGACTCATGGCTTTTTCTTATTTCAACCGTTGTTTGTAGCGATGGTTTTGGGAATTTTTCTAATTTTCTTGTTAGGAAAAGGCATGGGAATGACGACTGCAGCAGCTTATACGAAATTCTATAAGCCTGGTGGGGATCTAATCTTCTGGTTCTTAACACCTGCCACAATTGCTTTTGCAATTCCGCTTTATAAACGTAATGATGTGTTTAAGAAGAATTGGCTAGTTATTTTATTGAGTTTGTTAATTGGTACCTTTATTTCCTTATTTGTTATTTTGGGAATTTCCAAACTCTTGGGACTCAGTCGGGTCGGCACAGCTTCCATGATGAGTCAATCAGCTACGACTGCGATTGCTTTACCATTGTCAACAGCTATTGGTGGCAACACTGCTGTTACTGCGATGGCATGTATCCTGAACGCCGTTATCATTTATGCTTTAGGTAAATGGTTAGTTAAGTGGTTCAGATTGGAAAGCGACCCCATCGGTGCTGGTTTAGGTATGGGTACTGCTGGACATACCGTTGGTTCTGCTTTTGCCTTGAAATTAGGTTCTGTTCAAGGTGCGATGGCCGCTGTTTCGGTTGTTATCATTGGTATTGTTGATAATATTGCAGTGCCACTGTTTGCACAAATGATGCATCTGTAAACACTAGTTTATAATTTAAATGATAAAACCTTTTCTAGTTAGTTAATTTAAACGTTGGTAACTAGGAAAGGTTTTTTTGTTTACTTTCGATGGTATTTAATGTTATTTTGAATATTTTAAAACATATATTATCCCTATATTATCCGTGGTAAAATTGTAACTAGATATGAGGTTAATTCATGAACGATACAACAATGCAGAGAATTCCACCTAATAATAAAGAGGCTGAACAATCAGTCCTAGGATCGATTCTATTACGTCCAGAAAAAATTGTTGATGCGGCTGAATATTTGACGACTGAGTCTTTCTATTATCATGCGCATCAGTTAATTTTTGCTGTCATGTTGGAATTAAATGAAGCAGACCAGGCAATTGATGTCGTGACTGTTAAAAATCAACTTGAAGCTAAAAATCAGTTAGCAGATATTGGCGGCGTTAATTATTTAGGGGATTTGGCAACAACCGTCCCCACCGCCGCCAATATTGTTTATTATGCCAAAATTGTGGCTGATAAAGCCGTATTACGGCAGTTGATTAATACGGCAACTGATATTGTGGCCCAAAGTTTTGATGAGCAAGATACTGATGTGGCGAACGTCTTGGACAATGCCGAGCGAGCTATTATGGAAGTCGGCGAAAGCCAGAATAATAACGGCTTTAAAAAATTAGCCGATGTTTTAAATGATACGATTGAAAATATTGACCAGTTAGCTCAAGAAGATTCACAAGTGACGGGGTTAGCTACCGGATACAGTGAATTAGATAGTATGACTGCTGGTTTACATGCTGATGAATTAACTATTTTGGCTGCCCGTCCTGGCGTCGGCAAAACGGCTTTTGCACTCAACGTCGCGGAAAATGTGGCAGTTCATAGTCAGCAAACGGTGGCCATTTTTAGTTTGGAAATGGGAGCTGACCAATTAGCTAGCCGGTTATTATGTGCTCAAGGGAGCATTGATGCGAATCATTTGCGCACCGGAACGTTGAACGATGACGAATGGCAAAATTTAATTGTGGCCATGGGTATTTTGTCCAAAACCGATATTTATATTGACGATACTCCAGGAATTAAGATGGCAGAAATTCGAGCTAAGTGTCGCCGCCTGGTCAAAGAGACGGGAAATATTGGTTTAATTATTATTGATTATTTACAGCTAATTGAAGGAACTGGTCAAGAGAATCGGCAACAAGAAGTTTCGACGATTTCACGACAATTAAAAAAACTAGCGAAAGAATTACATGTACCAGTTATTGCTTTATCACAACTATCACGGGGGGTAGAGCAACGACAAGATAAGCGACCAGTTTTATCAGATATTCGTGAATCTGGTTCCATTGAACAAGATGCGGATGTGGTCGCCTTCCTGTATCGTGATGATTATTATAACGATGGTGCTGATGACGAGGAAGGTAGTGAAGCTAGTGATGATACTAACGCTGGTGAAGTGGAAGTGATCATTGGCAAAAATCGCTCCGGTCCGCGTGGTACAGTGAAATTATTATTTGTGAAATCATATAATAAGTTTGCTGCAATTTCACCACTGACAGAAGGTTAATTCATGAGTAAAGTACAACAACTGCAACAAGCACAACAAAATCAGCAAATTGTCGATCTGTTTATTCGCCAAACGGGTGACATTTATACTGGTTTTGTCACCGCGTTAGATCATAAGTGGGTCATTGTGCATACCTATAATGATTATGGCTTACTTGATGGTTATGTCTTATTAAAGATTAGTGGCATTGCGTCTGTAACCACGGAAGGATTAGATTTAAAGCGGCTGAAACGGCGGATTGATTTAACGGCTACTAATAAGATACACTGGGCAAAAGAACTGGCAGTGCCGCAGTTTGCTGCAAATGATTTGATTCAGCAATTATTGGACTTTTTGCAGCGTCAGCAACAAGCTATTTTGGTAATTTTGGCAGGTTCTAATCGTTATTTGCAAGTGAAGTTACAGGACTTTCGGCAACAACAATTGCACTTGCAATTACTAGATTCCTTTAACTTTGCTAAAATTGGGCAAAATTTAACCGTTGATTTAGAGCGCGTTGTTGCCTTGGAATTTGTCGGCGCCCAGTTACAACTCGCCAGTACAATGTTTCAAACACAGCATTTACAACACACACCTTCGGTTTTGGTGAAAAATAATCCGGAACTAAGGCCAATCTTACAACGCTACCAGCAACAGCAACAATTAATTTTGTTGTACTGTTCCAAAAGTGCGGATGTATTTTTTGCTGGACAAATTATGCAACTAGATCAGCAATTTTTGGTCATGAAATTATTAGATCATTTGGGCTGTTTTGGTGGCTATGCTTTAATTAACCTGCAGGATATTGATTTTGTTTCTCCGAATTGCGATTATTTACAAATGCTGATTCTATATTTTAATTATCAGCGCCAGCACAAAACTTTAGTGCAACCTGTTTTAGATGATCAATGGCAATTTGGAGCTGATTTTGTGGAAAGTGCCCTGCAAAGGTTAGTGCAACAGCAAAATATGGTCCGTTTTCGCCAACGCGATCAAATGTTAGATCAATTAGCTTATTGTCAGGCACTAGATAAGCAAACGTTAACTTTAGCAGTTTTTGAAGATTTACCGGATACTAGAACGTCTAGCCAAAGTTTGCCTTATCAACAATTATCGGTCTTAACTTGGGAATATTTAAATACATTTTTTACTAAAGACGAATTAATAGATTAATTGTTGCTATTAATGTTCGTAATTGATAGAATATTACTGGACCGAATTTAGTAAAAAGGGATGACATTTATGACAGGTGTTGTAGTAGTTGGAATGCAATGGGGCGACGAAGGAAAAGGTAAAATTACTGATTTTCTTAGTCACGATAGTCAAGTGATTGCACGGTATCAAGGTGGTGATAATGCTGGGCATACGGTGGAAGTTGAGCAAACTGCTTATAAAATGCGCTTAGTGCCCTCCGGTATTTTGTATCCTGATAAAGTGACAATGATTGGTAACGGAGTCGTGATTAATCCCAAATCCTTGGTTGAAGAAATTGTCCGACTCAAGCAGCAACATGTCAGCTTTGAACATTTTTATATTTCTAATCGGGCCCAAATTATTTTACCGTATCACATCCGCATGGATGAATTACAGGAAAAGAGTAAAGGTGCCAACAAAATTGGCACCACTAATCGTGGAATTGGTCCAGCTTATATGGATAAAGCTGCTCGGATTGGCATTCGGATGATTGATTTATTAGAAAAAGATACTTTTGCTGCCAAGTTACGCCAAAACTTAGATTTGAAAAATAAAGAATTTACTCAAGTTTATCAAGGGCAAGCTTTGTCTTTTGATGATATTTTTGCTTCATATTATGATTACGGACAACAATTAAAACCGTATGTGATTGATACTTCAAAAATGTTAAATGAACAAATTGAGCAAGGAACTAATGTCTTATTTGAAGGTGCGCAGGGCATCATGCTCGACATTGACCATGGTACTTATCCATATGTCACTTCTTCAAATCCTGTGGGTGGTTATACTGCGGGAATTGGTGTAGGTCCCACTAAGATTCAGCATGTGGTTGGAGTTGCTAAAGCCTATACTTCGCGTGTGGGCGACGGCCCGTTTCCAACAGAGTTGACGGATCAAACAGGAAACTTTATCCGCGAGGCTGGGCATGAATATGGAGTGGTGACACAGCGGCCCCGCCGAATTGGTTGGTTAGATACGGTGGTGTTACGGCATGCAAAACGAGTTGCGGGAGTCACGGACTTAGCCTTAAATTGTATTGACGTTTTAAGCGGTTTAAAAACTGTTAAAATTTGTGTCGGATATCGTTTGCCTGATGGTTCAACAATTGATGAATATCCAGCCAGTTTACAGCAAATTGCGCAGTGCCAGCCAGTCTATGAAGAATTGCCCGGATGGTCCCAAAATTTACGAGGGCAAATGGATTTAGATAAATGGCCGTTGGCCGCTAAGAATTATTTAAAGCGGGTGCAAGAACTAACAGGGTTGCAGCTAATTAGTGTTTCTGTCGGCCCTAAACGGAATGAAACGATTGTTTTAAAAAACATTTGGTAATGATTATTTAATTACTGGAATTAAATAAGTCTTTCCTGGTTAATCTGCTGATTAATCAAGGAAAGACTTTTTTTAATTTGAATAATTGTTTCATGTGAAACAGCCAGTAATTCTAATTTTTTTGAGCTGCTGATTGGATACCATTGAGAAACTGAGTAAAGGCGTTAGTATTACGATTAAAAATCAAGGTGTAATGGTAGTGCTGGTGATTATTGTATTGCGTAATATAAAATCTTGTTTCACGTGGAACATCACTAAATTCATAAGCGGTAATGGCGCTATTTTTTTGATCAGCACCGCCACGATTAATATAATTTTTTAAGCCAGGAGCACTAGTTTGACTTAATCCGATATTTTGAGCTAACTGCTGATACTGTTTCACAGTTGTGGTTGGTTTGGCGGCTACGCCGGAATTTAACATGGTGGAATTAATTTTATCAATAAAATTTGGAACCTTAGAAATACCAGAAATACCGACGCGAGTTGTCCAAGTGATAAATTTGGGTGGTTTATTACTACTAAAATTACCTAAAAAACGAGCTTGTTGTGGCTTTTGCTGGTGGTAATAAACGCGGTAACGGTAACTATGAATCTGGTGAGTATCATCGTAGCGATTGACACTGACCGTTACATAATGACCGTGCCGGTTTTGACCGAGGACCAGTGGCGTCACACTATATAAATAGCGGTGCGGCTTTTGTGTAACCCACTGGCGTAATTGGCGGTTTTGCTGTTTAGATAAGAAGCCACAAGATTGTTGTTTACGATTAAAAAGTTTTACAATATGATTAGCATTTTTGAGTTGGTGTTGATAGTCTTGATCGTTGACTTCGTCGAGCGTTAGACTGGTAGGATGCTGACTGTGATTGATAGTTTTAGGATTCACGACGAGTTGAAAAGGAATAGTTTGACTAGATAACCAGTTACTGGTGGCATTAATGATTAATTTCCGGTTATAATAAGTAGGAATTAGTATAACTATCATTAAAATTAGGGTAACTAAACAACCTTTTTTTTTCATATTTCTTTTCACAAGAGCACCTCATTAATTATCTTAATTTAAGAAAGATTAGTTTTTATGAAAATTAATAAACAATCATTATTGCATAATTTAGAATTGACTAGCTGGGCGATGGTGATCATTGGCGTAGTAGGCTTTCTGTTGGAATTGGGCAATGGCTACTTTAATGTTAGTACCCAGCATTTTATTGATTCACAATATCAAGATCGCCAACAGTCGGCTTTAGTTACGCGGGTTAATACGCGTCGGTTAAATTTTACGACCAATTTAGCTAACAGTCCATTGGGGCATTTGACCTTACATCCGACCACGCGGCAAAAACTGACGCGAGTGCAGCAGTTATTAACTTTGCGAGTAGATAATCAGCAACAAATTGCACGTTATTATGACGGATCTTATTACGCTAATCAAGTAACAACGTCACGCTTAAATCAAACAGACCAGAATTTGTTAAAGGAAAAAAATCAAACTATTTATCAAAGAGAAAAAAATCGAATTGATACCATTAGAATTTGGTATGATCAGACCCAAGATGCTAAAACTTATCTAAATAAAAATTTAGCGAAGACTATTAGTCCCAAGCAGTTAACCATGACGAAAGCTTCGACAATTAATACTTATTATAAACTCATCAAAAATCGAGCTCTGAAAAAATATTGGCGCCCGAAAGTTGCTAAAGCTTTAAAGGAATTTAAAGTGGCCCAACAAAATCAAACTCAGGCACAAGTCAAACAGCAGCAAGCGGAACTGAAAGCTTTGAAAAATGCCCCGCTAACACAGAATTATCAACCAGCCAATGTGACTATTATTGATAATGCCAAACAGTTAGACCAGTTTAGTCATAGTTTACAACAAGATGATGTGAGTGCTACTAATGTCTTGTTTTATTCTAATGCGGATCAAACCTTGACGTTATTACAACGTAACGGTACTAAATATTTACCGAAAATGGCCAGCTTAATGGCTACGAATAATGGTTTACCTACGGGAACTTATACTGTTAAAAATTTGATTTCTGATCCCGGAATTAATGCGGGCGTGGTTACCGATTTGAGTAGTAGCTCGTTTGGCGATTATTTAGCAGATGCCACGAGTTTTGCCGACCAAGATAATGATATTAGTGATTTTAATCAAGCCGAAACTATTTTTTGGTTGAAGAATAATGTGGCGTTGAAGAATTCGATGCTAATTGAAAATCAAAATCAAATTGGGTTTATTGCTAGTTCGATGATTAATCTCCATAATACTTTAACTTTAAGTACTAGTGATTTAACGCGATTAATGGCAATTGTAACGCCTGGAACAGTTTTATATGTGCGGTAATTAGGAGAAAGTATGAAAAATTTAGGTAAGCGTTGGTGGCAAAAAGTTTGCGCACATCCAATTAGAAAAGCAATTAAATATCTAATATTACTCGTTTTGGTGCTACTCTTAATTGTCGGCAGTAAAGTTGGACATCAGTATTGGCAAGAATTACAAAAAGATGTGACTGCCGGCTACTTGATTAGTGACGATATTACCACTAAAACTTTTTATCCGAAGCAGCCGACGGTGATCAAAGATCGGCATAATAAGGTGATGAAAACTTTAACGCATAGTCAATCAACGTATGTTCAGCATCAATTAATTAATCCCAAGTTAAAAAAAGGCGTGGTCGCTGTTGAAGACCGCCGCTTTTACCAACATCACGGGGTTGATTTAACGGGAATGCTGCGGGGGGTGGTGTCCTTAGTCTTGAGAAGACAAGTTCAAGGGGGCTCCACTTTGACCCAACAGTTGGTCAAAAATGTGATTTTGAAAGACCAAACGCAGAGCTTTGACCGCAAGATTAAGGAAATGGTGGTGGCGCAAGCCTTAGAACAGAAGTTTTCCAAGCAGCAAATTTTGGAATTTTATTTGAATGATGTTTATTTAGGCCATGGCTGTTATGGGATTGGTAGTGCGGCTCAATATTATTTTTCCAAGTCCCAGCAACAATTAACGTGGGGGCAAGCTGCATTATTAATTGGAATTCCCAATAATCAAGTGTTGTATGATCCGATATTGCATCCGCAACGAGCAATTAATCGGCGGAATACGGTCTTGTATAGCTGGTATCAACAAAAAATGATTTCGAAGAAAACCTATCAACATGCTAGTAAACAATCGTTACATTTAAAAATTCATAACTTTAAGTATGATAATGATATTTCGCAAAATTACGCCTTGAATTATGCGGTGAAATCTGCCGTACAACAATTAATGACGATTCACGGTTTTCAAATGCAGTATTTGTTTAACAATGATCAAGCAAAAAACACTTATAAAAATGAGTATGCGCAAGCTTATGATAAGTACTATGGTGAATTATTAAATGGTGGTTATGTGGTCAAAACAACCATTGATCAAAACTTGCAACAACAGATCGTACAATTGGTGCAACAGCAGTATGCTGCTTACCAACAGCGTGATCAAGATGGCAAATTAGAGCCGCAAGTGGCTAGTACCATCGTTGATAATCGGACTGGCGATGTATTAGCGATTGTTGGTGGCCGAACGACAGATGGTGATCAATTGAATCGGGCGAGTGATGCCTATCGGCAGCCGGGGTCCACGGCTAAGCCTTTAATTGCTTATGCGCCAGCGTTTGAGCGCGGTTATGCGCCACAATCCAAAGTGGTTGATGGACCTGTCGGCAATGTGAGCAACTGGTACAGTGGCTATCGCGGCGCAGTCACTTTAAGAACGGCCTTAGCAGATTCGATTAATACGGTGGCCTTTAAGTTGGCCTTAGGTGATAAGCAACAAAGCTTCTATCAAGATTTGGGTAAAATGCAATTTCAAGGTTTATATCCTGCTGATCAAAATGCTATTATTGCGGTGGGAGGCTTTACGAAGGGAGTAACGACTACTGAAATGGCTTCGGCATATAGTTCGTTTGCTCGACAAGGTAATTTTATTGCCCCCAGTAATGTCCGCAGTATTTATGATACAAATAATTCACGAATTTTATATGAAAATCCCCACGTACCGGTCAATGTTTATTCGGCAGATGCCAGTTATATGATGCTGAATGCGATGCAAAGTGTGGTCAACAATGGTTTGGGCAAGGATGCTGCTTTAAGTGATTATCCTTATGTCGCTGGTAAAACCGGAACGACGGATAAAAATTTAGATAGTTATTTTGTTGGTATGACACCATATTTTACCATTGCTAATTGGACGGGCTTTGATCACCAACAACCATTAACGGCCGAGCAAGAGGAGTTGTCGATTAAGACTTTTAAAACTGAAGGTGATTATTTAGTTAAAGCGTTGAAAGAACCTAAAAAAGATTTTGTCATGCCAAATACCATTCGGCGTGACGGCGATAATCTTTATGTGCGGCGTGAAGCAACGGGTAAAAGTATTGAACAAGTAATCCATGATAGTTACTTGGCCTTTAATAGTGCCGAAATTAATGCAAATAAAAAACGTCTAACGGATTTAGACTACCGATTAATCTATCATTTAACTAAAAAGCAGGAACTGCAACGGGAACGTAAGGTGCAGCAAGCCATTGAACGTTACCAGCAGGTTCCCTTTGATAAATTAAGTCAGTACGGTCACCAATTGACTAAATTACAAAAAGTCCGTTATCAAAATGAGAATGTTAAACGCATGTCAGCTAAAGCAAACTTCAATCAACAAATTATGCAATTGCAGCGAGAATTAAATTTGACGCAAGCGCAATTAGAAGCTAAGAAAGAAAATGGTCGCTTAGCCAAATTTGAAGCTCAAAAGAATCAAATTGAAACTCAACGGGCCACTAAAAAGCAGGCGATGATTGATAAATTAAGACCGCAATATGAGGAGCAATTAAGTCGTGTGAAGGCGGCTTATCAAAATAATGCTGCTGATAAAGAAGCTCAAAAGCAAAAATTAATTGACTTAATTAATCAAATTCGCAGTTATGGTGGCAATGTCCCAGATCCAGTGATTGATGTTAATTAATGGGGCACAGTTATTAGGAAGCAACAGTAGTTGGATCAATTGAGTACAATTATCTCTTGTTATTTTGGCTGCATCAAAAAAGTTTGGGTCATTTGTTGAAACCCAAACTTTTTTAGTAGTGTAATTTAAAATTTAGTTGTTAGTTAGTTCGCTTTTTTGGCGCCGGGCAATCATTGGTAGAATAAAGCCTAACGCAATCAAAACGACAGGCGTAATCACATTGAGACTAATTTGGAACCACCAAGCGTGCGGATTACTGCTGTAATTTAATTTGGGAACCATGCCTAAGATGCAGGCAAAAGCTGTAAATAAGAAACACCATAAGCCCAAAATAAAGCCAGTTAGTGGTTTTCTAACAAACATGTAATCTGCTTGGTGGTGCTTGAGTTGTTTGCTTAACGCCATAAAAGCGACAAAGACCCATAAATATCGAAATGGATTAATGACAGAATTTAAGTTTAATAGCCACTTGTATAAATCATTCATGCCACCAATGCCGAAAGCAGGTAAAATAATTAAAATGGTGACTAAAATACCGGTTAAATAATAACCATTAATAAAAATATTGTTTTTATTTTTTTTGAGAAGCTTCCGCGGAATATACTGAGGATCACTATCTTCTAATAACATGCGTAACGGTGCGTCAATCGAAATGACAGTAGCGGTGGCGGAGCCTAAGACGTTAGTGATGGCATACATCCAAACGAATAAGTTACCAACATGGAAATATTTGCCCAGAATCTGAAAGGCATAATAAGCACCGTTAGCCATCAAGTCGTTAGGAATATGATTCGAATCAAAAATCATCCCTAAAGCAAATGATCCTAAAATAGCGGAAACGCTGACCATAACGGCCAAGCAGATCATGCCGATAGGAAATTCATGACTGGGGTTATGTGTTTGTTTGACATAGGGGGCGATTTTTTCACTACCTCCGACTGCAAAAACTAACATCGAAATAGTAGTAAAATAATTAAAATCAAATTTCGGTAAGTAAGTATGCAATTGGTTCATATGCGGTGTTTGAATCGTTAAGTGTGTCATGAAAGGAGCGGCTAGGCCTAAGATGATAAAGAGCATCGACATAATGAAAGCAATAATACCGGCAAAACTACCGAGATTTTTTAAAGTAGTAAACCCGCGGGCGGTCAACCATAAAAAGCCCAAAAAGATGACTAAACAAATAATTTGTAACGGCAGTGCTGGCACGGTATTCACAAAGTTACCGTTACCCTGAAACAGCCAACTTAAGCCCACGATAATCATTTGCGGTTTTTGCGCCAAATAAGGAATTTGGACCACCCAATAAGTCCAAGCTGCTAAATAGGCGAGCCGACTACCAGATAATTGTTTAATCCATGAGGCAACCCCTCCGCCGGAATTCTCAAATGTCGAGCCCAATTGACCGACCATTAAGGTGTAAGGAATGAAAAACAATAACATGATTAAAATCCATGAAGTAATAACGACTAAGCCTTGGTTAGCGTAGTTGTTAAACACATTGCCTAAGCCCCAAACGGACGTAAAGGCAATGAAGGCAACGTTATACCAACGGATTTTTTTGGTTTGTTCCATGGTTAAGACCTCCTAATTATAGTAATATGGTTCATAGTGTAACGAATTTTTAAGAAAATAACAATAAAATTTTAATGTGGAGAAAATTATGCAACGTTTAAAACAAATGATAGTTACTTACTGGAGCGTTATTAGCTACTTGATTTTTGGTGGTTTAACGACGCTCATAAATTTAGTAGTTTTTAATTGTTTATATACTTGGTGGCATTTTTGTGGTTACCAAATTGCGAATGTCACAGCGTGGTTATTGTCTGTGATCTTTGCGTATATAACCAATAAACTTTATGTGTTTGATTCACATCAAAGAAGTTCTCAAGCCGCGCGCAAAGAAATTGTGTCTTTTTTCTTTTTTCGGATTTTAAGTTTGCTGTTAGATCTGGCCATTATGGCTGTGGGAATTAGTGTTTTACACCAGAATGCTTTTTGGGTAAAAATTATTGACAATGTTTTAGTCGTCATTGCCAATTACTTTTTTAGTAAGATTTTTATTTTTACAGAGCACTAAACTAGTCATAAATTTAAAAGAAATAGGTTTGTGGTCCTTGATAGAGTACCTCATTGAAACCGGAAGTCATAACATTTAATAGATCATCCATGCCAGAAGCTAGTTGTTTATTTCCTGGGAAATCAGTTAACTTCATCCAAAAGACGGGACCTTCAGTTGATGATTGAATATTACCTTGAAAGTGCGTAGTACGATACAAGAAACAAATAAAGCGTCCATGACTTAAAGGATATTGTTTTAAACCACAGAGTTCTAAATTAGTTACGGTTAAGCCAGTTTCTTCTTGGACTTCACGTTCAGCAGAGCGGGTGATACTTTCGTGAGCTTCAACGTGGCCCCCCGGAAAAGCAATCCCCGGCCAATGAGGATCGCGGCGATATTCAACGAGCACTTGTTGCTTTTGGGCATCTAAAATTAAGACCATATTAGTTAATTCGACTGGTTCAGTGCGCATGTAATTAATCCTTTCCATCGTAAAAAAATATTCTGCTGTTATTATATAACGTTTAGTTGTTTGAAAATGAAAAAAGGCTACGTGAAAGAATAAAAAAATGCACTTTTTAGTAGCAAAGTGGTTATAATATGCTTAACAGGTGAGGAGAAGATTAAAATGAAATTTGAAGAATCCAATTTATTGCAACAGCTGCCCCAACAATTTTTTGCCACTTTAGTTCAAAAGGTCAATGCAAAAATTGTGGCGGGTGTCGACGTGATTAACCTTGGTCAAGGTAATCCAGATCAACCAACGCCTGATTTTATTGTTCAGGCATTAAATACAGCAGCTAAAGATCCCCAAAATCATAAATATTCACCGTTTCGAGGGTTACCAGAATTTAAACAGGCTGCCGCTGAGTTTTACCAACGTGAATATGGAGTGGAAGTGGACCCGGAAACAGAAGTAGCGGTCTTGGGTGGCTCTAAAACAGGTTTAGTCGAATTACCATTAGCTTTATTAAATCCGGGAGAGACTATTCTTTTACCAGACCCCGGTTATCCAGACTATTTGTCCGGAGTAGCTTTAGCACAAGCCAAAACCGCATTAGTGCCTTTGCGAGCAGAGAATAATTTCTTACCAGATTATCAGTCCTTAGATCCGAAAGTAGTTGCCGCAGCTAAATACTTATACTTAAACTATCCCAATAATCCTACTGGAGCGACGGCGACCCCCGAATTCTTTCAGGATACGGTGGCCTGGGCGCAACAAAATCAAGTGGGAATTGTGCACGATTTTGCTTATGGTGCTATTGGTTTTGATGGCCAGCGCCCCATCAGTTTTTTGCAAACACCGCATGCTAAAGAAGTCGGCATTGAGCTGTATACTTTTTCGAAAACATATAACATGGCGGGCTGGCGCTTAGGTTTTGCAGTGGGGAATAAAGAGATGATTGAAGCAATTAATTTGATTCAAGATCATCTGTTCGTCAGTGTTTTTCCGGCAGTTCAAAAAGCCGGGATTGCGGCATTGAGAAGTGATCAAACATCGGTTAAACAATTAGTGGCGCGCTATCAAAAACGTCACGACGATTTTGAACGGGCGGCACAAGCGATTGGTTGGAAACCAGTGCCCGCAGGTGGAACGTTTTATGCTTGGATGCCGACACCGCAACAGATGACCAGTCAAGAATTTGCTGATTTGTTGTTAGAGCAAGCTGGGGTTGCGGTAGCTGCAGGAACTGGATTTGGCGCCGCTGGTGAAGGCTATGTGCGGATTGGTTTATTGATTGATGAGCCGCGCTATAGTGAGGCTTGTCAACGCATTGCCAAATTAAATTTATTTTAAACTGAACAATTAAAAAGCGGTCACTTTGCAAGCTTGACTGAGGATCTCAACTTGCAGAATGACCGTTTTTTTAATGAGTTAAATTTCAATTTGTTGAACCTGGTGGTTAGCTGTTTGCACTGCTAAGACAACTGGTTGCTTCACATCAGACTTTTGGACAATCGCTAAAGCTCTACCGTGAAAAGTTTGAGTTTGTGCTAATGGTTCATCCGCTTGAGGTTTAGGATTACCACTACCAAAGGCTAAGATTTTAGCTTGGCCCTGGATAATTTGCAGTTGGCAAGTTTGTTCTTGAAGAGAACAAACAGTACCATCTGAGCCCGACAATTGCACGTTCAGATAATATAAAGCGCCATTGATCGGTAAGGCTTGGTAACTGAGGCGCGTCTTCATTTCTGGTAAATAATTTTGCACATGAACTTGTAATTGCGCATCTTGGACAGCAACAGTCTGGAGGCTGGATTGTCCGATTACTTGGTGGTGTTGATCATAAGCGATGGCTGTTAACTGACCAGGGTGATAAGTAGTTTTGAATAATACGCGGCAATGTTCATCAACAGCTTGGCTGGCAATTAATTGTTCATTTAAATATAATGCTACATAAGAAGCATTGCTATAAACTTCAACGATTACGGGCGCATCATCAGCAACATCAAAACTCCAACTGTGAATCGTATCGCTTAACATCCACGGCGTAGTCATGAGTTTCTCACCATAATGCTTGGGGTCTTGCACTGCAAGATAAGGTGTGGTTCGTAAGCCAAAAATGATTTCGCGATAATACGAAAGTGGTCGCCGAAAACCAGTTAAGTCAAAATCACCAACGTAAGCTAATTGTGCAGGAAATTGGGCGCCAAACCCGCCTTCACCAAAGTGATAACCGGGAATGCCCACGCCGGCTTCACCGATATAATCCCAACCCGTCCAAGTGAAATCTCCAATAATTTGGGGATATTTTTGAACTAACGGCCAGTTCTGCCAGATCTGTGGCGGATAAGTTTCGGTGCCGACTATTAAGCGCTGGGGGTGATCTTTGACGTCTTGTTCATAGCGAGCAGTCATATAATTGTAGCCCGCTAAATCTGTGATCGGGAAAATTTGGTCTAGTTTTTGGGAAATGCGCCGGTCAACGACGATGCGATCTAAATATTGATCCATGGCTACCATAAAATTATTCACGGTAATTGCTTCATGGTTTTGTTGGGGTTCTTGTTGATCAACCACTTCACTGATAATATTTAACAGTTCGTTACCTACCGAATACAAGCCATTGACTGCCGATAAAGTATACCGAGTCGGATCTAACTGTTTAATCAGTTGCTCCATTTTTGTCAGTAAGCTAATCCCTTGTGGGGTTCCAATTTCAGGAATTTCATTGCCCAGGGAATATAAAATGACACTAGGGTGATTAAAATCTTTTTCGACCATGGCTTGAACGTCTTTGGCCCACCATTCTTGAAAATAAAGGCTGTAATCATAATCAGATTTGGCACGGTTCCACATGTCAAAAGTTTCATCAAGGACATACATTCCTAGTTCATCACAAGCTTTTAAGAGGGCGGGAGCCGCCGGCTGATGAGCCATGCGAATGGCATTAAACCCCGCTTGTTTCAGCAATTTAATTTGCCGATAGGCACTGACATCATAAGTTGCAGCTCCTAGCAAACCACTATCATGATGAATACCCGCGCCACGTAATTTGACACTTTGACCATTGACTAATAAGCCTTGAGTGGCATTGAGAGCTAATTGTCGTACACCGAAAACCAGTTCATCTTGATCAAGCAATTGTTCTGTTTGACTTAATTGCAATAAGCAACGATACAGATGTGGTTCTTGGGCACTCCACAAGCTGGGTTGTGCCCATGATAAACGTAGCTGTAGTGGGCGCTGTTCGTTTGCAGCTAATTGCACAGGATAGTGGTCGGTCAAGATGAGTTGTTGCTGTTCATCATAAATTTGAACTTGCAGTTGCAAGGCAGCGGTTGGATTAATAGTTTGGTTTTGAATGGTCGTCTTTAAATTAATCGTCGCTTGGGCAGAAGTGGCTTGCAAAGTTGTGATTTGCGTAGTGGGCGTTAAATAAGTTTTAGTAGCACTAGTTAATAAGTACACATCGCGAATTAAACCAGAGCCCGAGTACCAGCGACTATTAGGCATGGCCCCAGATTTTACTTGGACGCGAATTTCGTTATTATCCCCAAAATTTAAAAAGGGAGTTAAATCAATGCGAAAAGCGGAATAGCCATACGGACGCTTACCGGCTAATTGACCATTAACGAAGACGAAGGTATTCATATAGGCACCGTCAAATTGTAATTGATAGTTTTTAGTTTGATCTTCCGGCTGAACAAAGAGATTCTTCACGTAAACATAAGTACCACCATCGCGAAAACCGGTGTTGCCGCCGTTCGGACTAGCGCTATAAGCCGGTTGTTCTTGCATAGCGTCATGCGGTAAAGTGACGTTTTGGGCAGTCTTCGGGACATCCCAAATTAAAGCAAAAGAATTATGGTCTTGCCAAAAGAGCCAATCTTGATTCCAGTTAGTTTTTTTCAAAAATAGCACTCCTTTTTTAAAACGATTACATGATTATTATAATGGTTTTATTGACGGAGACAATCACTGATTGACAAAACTACATTTTGCTTGAAGTCAGTAGTCTTGGGGTAAATTTTGAATACAACAAAAAAGCTGTTATACTAACTTTTGAAGTTATAATAACAGCTTTTACTAAGATTGATGGGTGGTCAGGGGATCGAACCCTGGACCCACGGATTAAGAGTCCGTTGCTCTGCCAGCTGAGCTAACCACCCGTAAGCACAATGAATATATTAGCATATTCTCCAGCTTTTGGCAATAAGATTTAGAGAATTTTGTCATGAATTGCTAAAATCTAGTATACTGGATACGAGAAACCAAGGAGGTATTCTACCTTATGGCTAATAAAGTTTTAATTGTTGATGATGAAAAACCAATTTCTGATATTATCAAATACAATTTAGATAAAGAAGGTTTTCAAACCGTCGTAGCTTTTGATGGTGAGGAAGCATTAGAGCAAGTGGAGAGTGAAGCTCCAGATTTAATTATTTTAGATTTAATGTTGCCGAAAATTGATGGCTTAGAGGTGGCACGGCAAGTGCGCAAGACCAAAGATACACCAATCATTATGCTGACGGCTAAAGATTCAGAGTTAGATAAGGTTTTAGGCCTAGAGATGGGTGCCGACGATTATGTGACTAAACCTTTTTCCAATCGTGAATTAGTAGCACGGGTTAAGGCTAATTTACGGCGGCAAAAAGTTAATTTGAACAATAGTGATGAACATTCAACTGCCGAAATTGAAGTTGGTTCCTTAACAATCTTGCCAGAAGCTTATACGGTCATGAAGAATGGTCGGGAATTGGAATTAACGCATCGGGAATTTGAATTATTGTATTACTTAGCGCAGCATATTGGCCAGGTAATGACTCGGGAGAATTTGTTACAAACAGTTTGGGGCTATGATTATTTTGGTGATGTGCGCACAGTCGACGTCACAATTCGGCGTTTGCGTGAAAAAGTAGAAGATGATCCTAGTAAGCCTGAATATTTAATTACACGCCGCGGTGTTGGTTACTATTTAAAAGCGGAAACTAGTTCGAAGGATCCTAAAAAAGATTAATAGGGGCTTATGGCCGTGACAAAGCGAACAAAATTTTTTAGTTCTATGCAATTCAAAATTGCATTAGTTTTTATTTTATTGTTGTTGAGTACGATTGAAATTATCGGAGCTTATTTTGTGCATCGTTTAGAGCAGCAAAATGTAGAAACCTTTGAAACGCAGGTACAATTACCTTCATGGTTAACTACGCCTTTAGCAGTTAATTTGACAAGTAATACAGCTAAGGCTCGTAAAAATATTCGAGCAACAGTGCGGGATTTTACGAATATTCAAATTTCTGAGATGGAAGTAATTGATAGTCAAGGGCGGATTGTGGCCATTAAAGGTGACAATAATCAAGCTTCAGTAGGTAAGCGAACGGCGAATTCTCAAATTAAAGATGTGATTTATTCCGGACGTAAACTCACGCAGATTTCACATAATGACCGTGATGGTAGTTATTATTTATCCATTACGCCCTTGTTAAACTCTAATGGTGATAACAATTCAACGGTCGGGGCGGTCTATGTCCGCGCTGATATGGATCCAGTTTATAAAAATATTAACCGGATTGTCTTTATCTTCTTTGTAGCGTCGTTAGTTGCCGGGATTTTAGGGGCGGTGATTTCCATCGTAGTAGCGCGTGCCATTACCCGCCCGATTGTTGAAATGCAGCGCCAAGCCTTACGGATGGCCCGCGGGGACTATTCTGGGCAGGTTCGGGTTTATAGTGAAGATGAATTAGGCCAATTAGCGATTGCGGTGAACAATTTATCGGTTAAAGTTGAAGAAGAACAGGAAAATTCCGATGCCGAGCGGCGCCGGTTGGATAGTGTTTTAACCCAGATGTCGGATGGAGTGCTAGCCACAGATCGGCACGGCAAAATTACGATTATTAATGAAACCGCTCAAGAATTTTTGAATGTGGATTCGAATTCAACGCAACCATTAGATTTAATGGAGTTATTAAATTTAGATCAACATTTAGATTTTGAAGATATTTTAGATAATCAGGAAGAACGGATTATTGAACTGCAAGCTGATGGTGATGAATTGATTTTGCAGGCTGACTTTTCTTTAATCAAACGTAATACGGGGTTTGTCACGGGGGTCGTTTGTGTCTTACATGATGTGACGGAGCAACAAAAGATTGATCGCGACCGGCGGGAGTTTGTGTCCAATGTTTCGCACGAATTGCGCACACCGTTGACGAGTTTGCGCAGTTATGTGGAAACTTTAAATGATGGTGCGTGGCAAGATCCGCAATTAGCACCGCAATTTTTAAAAGTGACGCAAGAAGAAACGGAACGTATGATTCGTATGGTTAACTCCCTGTTGAGTCTGTCGCGCTTAGATCAAGGAACGGCTAAAATCAACGTTGAGTTAGTTAATTTTAACGAAATGTTCAATTATATTTTGGATCGGTTTGACTTGATGCTGCAAAAAGAAGCCGACCATGCGCAAGCTGAACAAAAGAATTTTGTTCCACATCGAATTAAGCGAATTTTTACGAAACGTGATTTATGGGTTGAGATTGATCCTGATAAAATGACGCAAGCCATTGATAATATTATGAATAACGCTTTGAAGTATTCACCTGACGGTGGTACGATCACTTGCCGCTTGTTAGATACCAATCATAATGTGATTTTGAGTATTGCCGATCAAGGCTTGGGGATTCCGCGTAAAGATATCAAACGTATTTTTGACCGGTTTTACCGCGTTGATAAGGCACGTTCGCGCAAACAAGGTGGTACGGGTTTGGGCTTAGCCATTTCTAAAGAAGTGATTGAAGCTCAAGGTGGTCATATTTGGGTGAACAGTGCGGAAAATCGGGGTTCCACTTTTTATATTTCCTTACCATATGATCCTAGTGAAAGTGAGGGTGAGTGGGATGAAGCACCTGAATAATTTGTTGTTGCGCGTAAGTTTGGCAGTAGCAGTTTTGATTAGTTTGATTTTGTCATGGTTAATTTGGACGAATAATGCCAAGTATCAGCAGGCCTTACCGCCAAGCAGTAAACAGCAAACAATTAGTCAACGTAATGCTGGGGTCTCCAAAAAAATGAATGAGATTTTTTTACCAACCAAACTCTTACTCACAAAAAAGCACCAACAGTATGCGGCTAGCAGTAATCAAGCCAATTTGATTACGACAACGATGAATCTTTTAAAGACGGCCAAATTAGGTCATGTTAAATTGTTAAGTCAGCATGGTGCGGCTAATTATCATCATTATTTGCAATTAAATAATACCTTGCAATTAATTTATCCGACGCAATTGAGCATTAATGCGCTGGCGGAATTGATTAATCAACGCGGTATTCAACAGCACGGTGAACAAAAAATTAATCGGATAGTAGTAACTCGACCAACGGGCAAAAAGCGAGTTCAGATTTTTTTATTAGATGATCAAAA
This sequence comes from Bombilactobacillus sp. ESL1197, assembly GCF_058107145.1. Taxonomy (NCBI): domain Bacteria; kingdom Bacillati; phylum Bacillota; class Bacilli; order Lactobacillales; family Lactobacillaceae; genus Bombilactobacillus; species Bombilactobacillus sp. ESL1197. The sequence continues at coordinate 265,829 of NZ_JBYLTY010000001.1, read as the reverse complement.
GCAAGCCGTTTATCAAGTTCAGCAACGGAAGTTACTGCCCCAGCGCTTACGAAAAATTACGCAAGATGCTAGTTTTACAGTACCAGTTACAATTAAACAAAATCGTAAATTTAAAACTGCTAATTTGGATTATCAAAAGCCGTTACGGCTGAGTAAAGTCAGTTATTTAATTGCGAAACAAACTAATAATACCTATGTGTCTAATCTGTTGAATTCGCAACAGGAATCAGATATTTCCACCCACAAGAACGGGACGATGACGACTTATCGTAGTGGCGTTAATCGCAGTTTAGTGGTGGATAATAAAACTAATTTAGTCACCTATAGTGATTATTCTAAAACCACCGTTCCCCAGACTATGGGATCCTTGTTTGATCAATCTTTTCAAATTTTAGCTAAATCTGGAAGTTCCTTGAACGGGCTATACTTCTTTTCTTATAATGATAAAAATAAGCAATTGATCTTTCGCAATTACGTGAATGGTTTTCCTATTTTTTATCCTGAAGATGTGGGCAGTGTGAATGTTAGTTACACGACTAACGCTCAGCGGTTAACTTTTTCGAAGCAATTTTTGCAAGTGCCTTTACCAACTGACCAAGCACCAGTGCAGTTGCCAGATACCAAAACCGTGATTCAAAAGTTGACCCAGGCAGCTTACAATCCGAAAAATATTCAAAAGATTTTAATTGGTTATACCTGGATGGCTGATGATCAAAACAAGCAAATCGTTAACTTAACGCCAGAATATTATGTTTTGATGAATAATCAATGGCGTTCTTTGACGAGTTGGTTGAATCATGGGAGGTAATTAATGGACTTTCGCAGAATTGAAATTATCTTTTTATGTGTCTTTATTGCATTGGATGTTTTTTTATTTACTTCATATACGCAAACGCGCAAACAAGTGGTAATCACTAATAATATTGCCCATTCCACGTTAGAAAAAGAAATGAATCAAGATAATATCACGATTAATGGTAAGTTAAGCACCAAAAATAGTGCTGGTTATTACTTGGCTAGCCAAGATGATCAACATATTTTGCATACAGGGCAAATGAAATTGCGTGGGATTACGTGGAGTTATGACGATATTAAAAAGCAATTAAATTGTTATTTGGACAATCCGCTAACGTTAACGACCCAAAATGCCGTGACTAAATTGAACAATTTTGTTGCGAAGTCCCAAAATGTTACTCATGGCCGCGAATATCAATATGCGAAACATTTATCGACGGCTAATACGATCGTTTTTGTTCAAAAGGTGAAATTAGGTCAAGTGTATGAACCTACAGGCCGCATTAATTTTAAAATTGTGAATCATCGTTTAGTCAGTTATGAGCAAACTTATGTGAATGCGATGAATGTTTTGCATGAAAAACAAAGCACAATTAGTGAGCAACGCGCGGTTTATAATTTGTATACTAATAACGAAATTCCGAGTAATTCGCAGGTGAAATGGGCGGACTTGGCTTACGCTAAATTATTAAAAGTTAAAAATAGTACGATTTATATTCCCGTTTGGTACGTTGCTTTTGTGCCGAAAGGTGAGCATACACCACAAATTCGCCGAGTTAATGCCTTTAGTGGCGCAATTTTAAAAAAGAATACTACACAAGGAGTGAAAGTTAGTGACTACAGCAATGCAAGTTAGTGTTTTAGCTAGTAGTAGTCAGGGCAATTGTTTATATATCAAAACTCCCAAGCAACACGTCTTAGTCGATGCGGGGCTCTCGGGCAAAAAAATTAAGGCTTTACTAGCAAGTATTGGTGAAGATATTAACCAGATTGATTCTTTATTTGTCACGCATGAACATAGTGATCATATTCAAGGCGTGGGTGTCTTGGCGCGGCGGTACGGTTTAGATGTGTATGCAAACCAAAAGACTTGGCAAAAAATGAGTGCTAAAATAGGATCTATACCGCAACCACAGCAACATATCTTTGCGGCGAACAGTGTACTCAGCTTAGGTGATTTAGACGTCGAAAGTTTTAGCGTGTCTCACGATGCAGTGGATCCGCAATTTTATAATTTTCATTACCAAGATCATAGTTTTGTCGATTTAACCGATACAGGTTATGTGTCAGATCGGGTCAAATATGTGATTCAAAATGCGGATGGTTTTTTAATGGAATGTAATCATGATTTAGAAATGTTACGACAAGGGCAATATCCCTGGCCTTTGAAGCAACGAATTATCAGTGACGAAGGACATTTGTCTAATCGTGATGGCGCCGAAGTTTTGTTAGATGTGCTCGGGAATCGCACGAAGCAAGTCTTTTTAGGTCATTTAAGTCCGCATAATAATTTACCGACTTTGGCTTATCAAACAGTCAGTCAAATTTTAATGCAACATGATTATGGCGTGGATCATGACTTTTGGTTGCATGATACTTTCCCCCAACAAGCCACGAAGTTAACGGTAATTTGAAAGAATATTCATGATTTTTTAACATCTATTGTTTAAAATAAGAACAAGACTAAAGGTAAAGTCGAAGCATGATAGATTGAGAGATTTAATTTTTGCAGCGTGGGATAACTTATTCTTGTAGTTCAGTACAGTAGGAGATTAGGTATCTCAACAAAAATTGCAAACAAATGTAAGGGGGAAACGTAACTTGAAAAATAATTCGCAATTAGGATTATTAAAAGTCGCAATTGTGGCCTTGGTTTCGGCTTTTATCGGTGTGGGACTGGGTTTTTATGGTTTTAGTCATTGGGGTAATTCCGCCAATAATGCTAATCAAAGTGTGATCACAGGCTCCGGTAAAGCAGGCACCACGAAGGTCAGCAATGTGACTGTGAAGTCGAATAACCAAATGACTAATGCTTTTAAAAAGGTCAAAGGTTCGGTCGTTTCAGTGATTAATTATCAACGTGAAGAGCAAAATGATGATAATTCATTGGGAGCTTTATTTGGCAGTCTATATGGTGATGATGGTTCCAATGCCCAAGGTAATACTGATTCCAATAATAAAAGTAAATTACAAGAATCTAGTGAAGGTTCGGGTGTGATTTATGCTAAACAAAATGGTAAAGCTTATGTAGTAACTAATAATCATGTGGTTTCAGGTTCACAAAAGTTGGAAGTTATTTTGAGTGATGGTAGCAAGATTACGGCCAAGAAAGTCGGAACGGATTCGATTACTGACTTAGCAGTGCTCTCGGTTAGTTCTGATAAAATTAAAGGCACCGCTACTTTTGGCAATTCAGATGCTGTCACACCGGGTGAATCGGTCATTGCCATTGGTTCACCTTTAGGCAGTAAATATGCTACTTCAGTTACCGAAGGGATTATTTCTGCCAAAAATCGGACTATTGATACGACGGATGAAAAAACGGGTCAAAAGACGGGCCAAGCCACCGTTTTACAAACAGATACGGCTATTAATCCTGGAAATTCTGGTGGTCCCTTGGTTAATGCCGCGGGGCAAGTCATTGGGATTAATTCAATGAAACTGGCATCTAGTACAGACGGTACCTCCGTTGAAGGCATGGGCTTTGCCATTCCTAGTAATGAAGTTGTCAAAATCATTAATCAGTTAGTGCAAAATGGTAAGATTCAACGGCCGGCTTTAGGCATTAAAGTGGCCGACTTGGATCAAGTGCCGAGTCAGCAACAACGTTCCATCTTAAAATTACCAGACAATGTTAACTCAGGCGTTTTAGTTTACTCAGTGTCCAACGATTCGGTTGCTAAGATGGCTGGTTTAAAGAAGTATGATGTGATTGTTGCTTTAAATGGTAAGAAAATTAATAATATTGCTGATTTGCACACGCAACTTTATAACCATTCCGTCGGGGATACGGTTAAATTGCAATTCTATCGTGATGGCAAAGAACAGAGTGTTGATATGAAATTAACGAAAGCCGATTAAAACGAGAGCTTTAGCAAAATATCGGTGAAATAAATATGAACTGGGACTAGACAAACTTTAGTTCCAGTTTTTTTTGCAAATTAAGTGAAAAAAATTTGGCCGATTAGACAAGTAAGAGCTATTATGAAAACTTATCCACAAGGAAGTGGATAAGTTTGTTTATAACTGGTAAGATTGGAAGCAGTTATGCAGAAAAGTTATCAACAGAATTGTGTAAATCTTGTTGATAAGTGGATAAATATCCAAATGGGTCTAGCAAAAGCTATTTATAGTGGATTTTGTTTGAGAGAGAAATTTGTGGAAAAGAGAAGAGCATGAAAGTTAAAATTATTGGTGTAGGCAAAATTAAGAAGAAATTTTTTGTACAAGGAATTGATGAATATGCACATCGGCTGCAAAGTTTTTGTGACTTGCAGATTGTCGAAGTGAATGATGAAAAGGCTCCTGAAAATTTAAGTGCGGCGCAAATGCAGCAAGTTAAGGACTTAGAGGGGCAACGGATTTTAGCTAAAATCAAACCCGATGAGTACGTCTTTGCGCTAGCTATTAAAGGAAGAGAATTATCTTCGCCAGAATTAGCAGCTCAGATTGATGAGTTAGTAACTTATGGTCATAGTAAGTTAACTTTCGTGATTGGTGGATCGCTAGGTTTAAGTCCGGCAGTCTTACGACGGGCCCAATTGCAATTGTCGTTTGGTAAATTTACGATGCCTCATCAGTTAATGCGCTTAGTCTTAACGGAACAAATTTATCGTGCATTTATGATTAATGCGGGTAATCCATACCATAAATAAGGAATAAACGACTAGTTTAGAGGAGAATTGTAATATTTAATTGAGAAAATTGACTGAAGTTTCCGTGGGGAAATTCTCAATCAGCACGTGCTAAAAATAAAATAGCTCCAACTAAAGTCGAATAAAGCCTAATGACAATACTGGTTGGCGCCGATTGTTTTTTTTAAAAGTCTTTCATTTCACATATAAGCTTAATCTAAAAAATTAATTAGATTCTATGTAACACGTTTGTAATATAGCTCGAAATTTATTATTAGTTTGAAACACTTTCGTAATATTTCTCTGTTAGTATATCTCTTGTTGAACGGCACAGCCCGTTTGGTAAATTTATTTTCGTTTTTTTATTTTAAAGGAGAGTATATATTCTATGAAATTTAGACAAGTAGCCGTTGCCACAGTTTTAAGTATTGTCTCATTCTTCGGTGCTTCACAGGTTGCTAAAGCAGACAGCATTTATACAGTTAAACCAGGTGATACTTTATCCGGTATTTCCTTACAGCTTCGTAATGATCTTAGTTTAATTAATCAAGTTGCTGCTGATAACAATATTCAAGATGTTAATATGATTTATGTGGGTCAAAAATTAGTCATCAAAGACGACGGCCAAGTAGCTCAAGCTACTGATAGCCAAGTTCAAAATACCCCAGCTGTTGATTCAGTCCAACAAGCTGTTAATAATAATGCAGCTAGTTACCAACAACCAGCAGTTCAAGCAACAACTCAGACAAGCCAATCTACAAATGCCGCTACTGGTAATTATGACAGTGCTCGTGAATGGATTGCTGGTCGTGAATCTGGTGGTTCTTATACTGCCCAAAACGGTCGTTACTATGGTAAGTATCAATTAGATTCTTCCTATTTAAATGGTGACTATTCACCAGCTAACCAAGAACGGGTTGCCAATAACTACGTAACTTCACGTTACGGTTCATGGGCTGGTGCACAACAATTTTGGATGAGCCACGGCTGGTACTAAACTAAAATTTTAATCAAATAAATAATTTATCCTCGATATTCACGTGTTGAAAAAGGCGGCCAGTTTTGGCCGCCTTTTTTATGCTGATTGATATTAGAAAAATGATGATTACGCTGATAAGCAATGCTAGTATGATTAAGGAGAGCCAAGGAGGTCATGATATGAAAAAGTTTTACGGTTATAAAAAGTGTTCCACTTCGCGTAAAGCACAAAAATATTTGGATGAACATCATGTCCAATACGAATTTCAAGATTTGGTGGCCCAACCCCCAACGAAAATAGAGTTGGTTCAGTGGTTGAGCGCGCATCAAGATCGTGGTCTGAAATATTTTTTTAATACGCATGGTGTTGATTATCGAGAACAAAATTTGAAAGAACAGCTCCCCACAATGTCGATTGATAGAGCAGCCGAATTAATGTCTCACAATGGTAAGTTAATTAAACGTCCCTTAGTAGTCGAAGGTGATCATTTGACTTGTGGTTTTGATGAGGCAACTTATGATGAAACTTGGCTATAAGTTACTTTGGGTGTGGACTTGGATTGTAAGAATGTTAGACTATAATAGTTCGTTATGGAAGATGAAAAATTGCGAGAGCTTAATTAATCAAAGAAAAGAGTATTTTATTTGAAACAAAAGATTCGTCCTAATAAATGGTGGCTATTAATCATTCTGATCGTGGGATTGTTAGGTATCGTTAATTGGCAGAGCTTTAGCCACCAAACGGTGGCGCAAGTTCAGTCAGTGCAAGTGATCAAGCGTCATAATCAAGAAGATTCTTATCAAAATCATGATCAACGTATTACCCAAAAACTGCGTGTCAAAATTTTAAATGGTTCTAAACGGGGGCAAAAGCGGACTTTATCGAACACTTATCTCCAGTCACAGGCCAATACGAATCGCTATTTTGTGCATACGCAGTTATTTATTGGTCAAGATCAAAAAAATCAACATTTTAATATTATCGGTCCCAAACGAGATGGAGTTTTGTGGTGCATGTTACTCATCGTGAGTGTTTTATTAATCGGTTTGCTCAACAAAGCCGGCTGGCAAGCCTTGAGTAGCGCACTAATCAATGTCTTATTCTTTGTGGGAGCTCTGGTTTTAACGACAAAATGGCAGAATCAGCATATCTTAGCCATTAGTTTAGGTTTGACCTTGTTAGTAACTTTAAGCACGTTATGGATTATCTTTGGCTATTCGCGACAAACTTTGATTGCTGTCGTCGCGACTTTAAGTAGTACGCTACTAGCTTTGGGTGTGAGTGCTTTGATCCTACAGTTAAGTCATAACGAAGGCATCCATTTTGAAACATTGAATTATGGAATTCAACCGTTTGAATTAGTCTTTTTTGCAGAAACTTTGTTAGGGGTTTTGGGAGCAGTGATGGATGAAACGACTGATATTACGGCCTCTTTGCATCAGTTACTGCAAGAACAGCCGCAAATTAGTGCGAAAGAAATTTTTCAATCGGGCTTAGTCATTGGTCGTGAAATTATCGGACCGCTAGTGAATATTTTATTTTTTATCTTTATTGCAGAGTTAATTCCAATTGTGGTTTTATATTTGCGTAATGGTAATACACTAGGTTTTGCACTTTCTAGAACAATGACTCTAGGCTACACGCAAACGGTTATTAGTGCGATTGGCATTGTTTTAGCTGTGCCGATTACCACTGTGTTAGCCGGTAAATGGTTACGAGGATATCAAGCATGATTTATTTAACACTCTTTTTATTAGTTCTTTTATTATTAATTTGCGGCTATCAAGGCTGGAAAATATTTTTAAGTTTAGCCAGTAGTTTTATTGTTTTATTGGCGTTAATTATGTTGATTGCCGATGAATTTCCACCAGTCTTAGTGGGAGTGCTCTTAACAATTGGCTTAACTTGTTTGGCGATTTATCCAAATACGAAAAATTCCCAAGTTCAAAAAACGGCGTTAGTCACCACCTTAATTATGTTAGCAGTGGTCTTATTAGTGACCCTAGTGGTGGTACGACTGTCATTTAGTCACGGTTTTTCGGTTGAGGATACTGAAGAAATTGAGCAATTTGTTTTAGGGGTCGGCGTTTCTTTTCCGCAAATTCAAGTGGTCGTGGTCTTAATCAGCGCCTTGGGTGCCATTGCTGAAGCTAGTATTGCTGTGAGTTCCGGCGTCTGGGAAATTGTGCGTTATCAACCGAACATTGAGGAACACCAGCTGTTAAAGGCGGGGTTAGCGATTGGCCAAAAGAATATTGCCACTGCCTTAAATACATTGCTATTTAGTTTTTTTGGGAGTTATTTGACCTTATGGTTATGGTTCGTCCAGCTCAATTATTCTTGGCAAAAAATTGTTAATAATGCTATTTTTATTGCCGCCGTTTTGGAATTATTAATCTCTTTTTTAGGAGTTATTGGCGCAGTTTACTTAACGAATTATTATATTTTATGGCAAAGACGTCACCATAAAGGGTCAACTAATTAATTTATCGATCACAAAAAAAGCCAACCAAAGCAGGCGAGGGTACTAATAACTGTTTATAGTACCTTAAAAATCAGAAGTTTGGGTCTAATTTGTAGTTAGGCTTTAACTTCTGATTTTTGTCTCACACGTTTTTTAGTTGGCTTTTTTGATATTAATTGTTAAATTCAAAGACTAATTGCTCTGAATCTTTTAATTTATTAGTCCAGCGTTCCATCTGGTAATGCTCTAAGGTGGCAATCGCAGAGTCCATTTGCGGTTGACCGTCTGTAGGATGACCATGAATATAACTAACGGCACCATTAATATATTGGCGCAACAAGCGTTCCAATAATTGATTAGGTGATAACTTAATTTGATTTAAAGAACCTGTTAGTAATTCTAGTTTTTCAATTTGCTTTTTTTCAATTGCCAAAAAAGCTAAGATCACATGAATCTGCACGACCAAACTCATTTCACTCGGGTAATACATATACTTATTGATGTCTTTCATTAAAACTTGCAAAAACTGATCAATGGCCTTATTACTGAAGGCAAAAATACAGTTTAAAAATAAAGTAATGTCATACTGTGACCAATACTCTAAGTGGCTAAAATATTTAACTAACGGATCGGCTTTTTCCGAATGAAATTGGTGCAATAAGTAATCAGATGATAGCTCTGCTTGGATGGCTAAATGTTGGTACTTGGAGTTTGGATCAGAACCGTGGCGTTGTTTAATTTCTTCGGATAATTGGTGTAATTCGGTGGCTTGATGATTGCTTAATAAATCGGCAATTTTATCTTGATAAAGAAAAAAATCGGAACGTTGAAAATCGTTATTAATATATTGAAATTCTTCGAGTGTAATGTGTAACCGATCTAAAAGTTGAAAAAAAACATCAACTGCTAGTTGAGTTTGTCCGTTAATAAACCGATAATATTCAGACCGTGAGACAATATTATCGATTAATTCAGTAACTTTAATACCTTTCATTTTTTGGATTTTAGCAATAGTTTGACCAATATGCTGCATTTACAACTTCCCTACCTATCACTTCTAAATTCAATGATTTATGAAAAAAATAATTTGCTGAAATCAGAAACAGTAAAAAAATAATTGAGTGACTGATGATCTACAAAAAGTATCTACTACTAACTAGTATACCGCTAAATCACACCAATTATTAATTTTTGACTGCAATTTATCTTTTAATTATAAACTATCTTATCAGGGTAAAGAAAAAGTTACCACTCATTTTTGCATAAATGGTAACTTTTAAGTAATAATAAAGTTGGCTGTTAGTTAAAATTAGTTTTACCATGCCGCGCTTTTAAGGCCCATAAAATAGAAACTGTATCAATTACTTCTTGCAGTAGTGCGCCAATAATTGTTGGAATAATTCCGACTGCCGCGATTAACATCAGGCCAATACAAATGAAGATTCCAATTAAAACAGATTGCTTAGCAATGGTCATCGTTTCGCGCGAAATAATCAGTGCTCGAGTTAAGCGGCTTAAGTCGTCTTTGACAATTACGACATCAGCGGCTTCACTAGCAGCAGTTGAACCTTTGGCGCCCATTGCAATTCCCACATCAGCAACGGCTAAAGAAGGAGCGTCATTCACGCCATCGCCGACCATCGCTAAAGGCCGTTGGGTTGAGGGCGTTTGTTTTAAGGCGTTAATTTTATCTTCGGGTAAGAGATTGGCTTTAACGGTAGGGACACCAACTTCATGAGCAACTGTCTCAGCAGTAGTTTGATTGTCGCCGGTTAACATTTGTAAATTGGTTAAGCCTAATTGCTTGAGTTGGGTCATGGTCGTTGCAGCTTCAGGACGAACTTGATCTAAAAAGGTAATTTTACCAGCGTACTGGTCGGCAACACTGACGTAAATTGTCGGTTGGTCGTTATGATCTGCTGGTAAATTAGGTGCCACGAAGTCGAGTTTACCAGCTTTAATTAATTGCTGCTGAATCTGACCTTGCACCCCTTGAGCAGTGACTTCACTTAATTGGTCAACTTCGAGTAATTGATCATGATAAGAGTTCAGTAAAGAAGTAGCTAAAATATGATTCGATTGTTGTTCGACACTTGCGGCAAACTGGAGTACTTGTTCTTTGGTAAAACCATTCTGAGGTTGTACTTGGTCTAAAGCTAATTGGCCTTGAGTGATGGTTCCGGTTTTATCAAAAGCAATGGTTTTTAAGAGCGCCATTTTTTCAATGGAAGTTCCACTTTTAACAATAATTCCGTTGCGACTAGTGCGACTCATTCCTGAAACTAATGCAATGGGCGCTGCTAAAATTAACGGACATGGCGAAGCAACTACTAAAACTTGGGCAAAACGGTTCGGATCTTTAGTGATAATCCAAGCAATGCCCGAAATAATTAAGGCAATAATTGTAAAAGGTACCGCGTAGCGATCAGCTAAACGAACGAAATGCGCTGGTTGGTCTTGAGATTCTTTAACCAAGCGAATAATTTTTTGATACTGTGAATCAGCAGCTAACTTAGTGGCGCGAAATTCAATCGCCGAAGAACCATTGATAGAACCGGACATGAGTTCACTACCAACATTTTTTTCAACAGGTTTGGATTCTCCCGTTAAAGAAGCTTCATCAAAATTGCCGGTGCCCTTAGTGACGATTCCGTCAACAGGAACTTGTTCGCCAGGCTTGACCAATAGCAGATCATTAATTTGAACTTCCTCTAAAGAAATATCATCAATGTCATCCGACTGCTTGATCCGGTGTGCTTGTTCCGGAGCATGATCTAATAACGCCTTGAGTTCACTACCTGCTCGGTTGGCTGCATAATCTTCCAAAGTATCGCCACCGACTAACATTAATAAAATGATCAAACTAGCCCAATACTGGCCCACCGCTAACGTGGAGATAATGGCCAAAATAGCTAATAAATCAACGCCATACTTGCCAGATCTTAACGTTTTAATCATTTCAACAGTCATGGAAAGAGCTAGGAACAAGCCGACTACAGTAATTAAAATTTGCGCCCACAAATTGAGGTGCAATCCAAATTGTAAAACTAAAGCAACTAACGCAATCAAAAAGATAACCAATAATTTCTTGTAGTGCATAATAGACCTTCCTAACTTTCTAGTTTAGAATCATTATAATCTAAAACCAAAAATAGTCAAACTCAGACGAGTTTGACTATTCTTTAGTTTGTTGAGTGACCGGCTTGGTGGCGCAGCGTTTTAATTAGCGCTCCCAGTAGCAGAAGTCGGCGTCTAGCTACGCTAAAGTCCTCAAGTTTAAAGACCAAAACTTAAGTCCTTTATCTAGCTATACTCAACTTCTGAGCGCTACTGGTCGCAGTATTATGATAATCTTTGATCTAAAATACTCAAGGAATCACTTAAAAGTTGGATCACACGGGGTCTGTCAACTTGTTGTAAGACTAAGACGTTAGCTGAAGCTTCTTGGTCGGGGTTGACTTGGACTTTGCCACGTAAGTCGCCCCAAGTAGTGTTAACTTTTAAAGCTAATTTTTGACCTTGGAAAATATCAGGTTGTAATAAATAAGAAGCAGTTGATAAATCATGGATCGGAGCCAGATCAAATCCGTGACTTTTTTGTTCAGCGCGGGAATACGGTACTAAAATTTCATAAGCTAATTGACTAGCTGGACCGCGACCTTTTAAAGCCTGGATTTCCGCACTGCTTATTGCTGTGTGATTGGTCACGTCTAGGCCACATAAAACAATATCCAACCCTGAAGTCAAGACGATATTCGCTGCATCGGGATCAACGTAAAAGTTAAATTCAGCATCCTTGGTGACATTACCCCCACTTAAAGCGCCACCCATAATGATGATTTGTTTAATCTTTGCTTGATCTTCGGGAAAAACTTTTAGCAATAAAGCAATATTAGTTAACGGTGCAGTGGCCACAATGGTCATGGGTGTACTACTGTGAGAAATCATTTCGTGCAGTAAAGTCACACCGTTCTGGCTGGCCAATGGGTATTCATCCGCTTCAGGGGGAAAAGTTGGTCCCGCTAGACCATTTTTACCATGGAATTCAGAAGCGTTTTGTAAATTTTTGATAATCGGTTGCGCTTGTCCCGGCGCCATCGGGGTTGTTTGTTTTAAAAACCATAGAATGTGTTGTAAATTGCGAGTGACGTTACTGAGTACTTGATTGCCCCCAACCGTTGTCATCGCTGTCACGTGTAACTTTTCAGGATGTGCAAAAACTTCAAGAATAGCAATGGAATCATCGCTACCTGGATCACAATCAAAAACAATATTTTCAATCATTTTTCTTTTCCTCCTGGTGGTTAAGCTTGGATAATTCTGCCGGCAATTTTTCTAAAGCTTTGATGAAACTATGGCGCTGAAAAGTACTCAAACTACTGAGTAATTGCTCGTTACTTTCTTCTAAAAAGTGACTGATTTGGGGCTGTAAAGCCTCAGCTTTTGGTAAAACGGAAACAATTTTTAAGCGTGAATCAGACGGTGAAATATTGCGAACAATTAATTCATTTTCTTCCATTTTTTGTAAAACACTAGTTGCAGTGGAACGACGAATATTAAATTCTCGTTCAATGTCTTTTTGATAAACGTATTGATTTTGTGGTAAATGATTTAAATAGTCAATAATTTGAATTTGTACACCAGTTAAACCAAATTGTTTAGCAAAATGATTAATTTGTCGTGATAATTGATTAGAAACAATTTTGATCAAGTGCATAACGTTTTCGGTCACTAACGAACCACCCCCATATACCATAATGTTAGCATACTGCCTAAGGAAATTCATTAGTTCCACGTGCAGGATTACACAGAGATTAAATTTAACTATTGGTGATTGGTTAAGTTATAATAAGAAAAAAGGCTTGCGAGGAGGACGGCAATGAAACTCAAAAGCTATTGGCTGCCAGTGCTTATTTTCGGATGGGTATTATGGATAGCAAGTTATATGAACATGATGCCGGTTGATGCTGCTTCATTAAATTTAAGTGAGTATCACCAAGCTTTGAATCAAGAATTAAATCGATTGCGGCAGCAAAACGATTTGCCAGTGTTACAAGTTGATTCACAGTTGGAAAGTTTTTCACAACAGCGGGCCCAGGATTTGGCGCAACAACGTAGTTTAAGTCATGATAATAACTGGGGAACCTTTCATCCCAATAGTTATACAGGTGAGAATTTAGAACGAATTATGGACACGGGTAATGTGCGGCAAAATGTCGTCAACGCGTTAGCTTTTTTTTATGATGATTACGGTAATCCCGATTTCGGGCACCGCAAGAACATGCTTAATCCGTTATACACGCAAGTAGGTGTGGGAATTGCTCAAAGTGGTGATGGGGTCTTATACTTGGTGCAAACTTTTTGGACACCAGACACCACTAATTGGTCAATAACGCAGCAACAACAAGCGCAAGCTTATTATCAATACACACAAGCTCAGGGTTTAGCTGCTGAGTATCCGTCCACTTATGACCTGTCGCAAAAAGAAGATTGGTGGCAATATCCGCAAAAAAATGCCACGAGTGCCATGTTTCGCTTACACGGCGTAGTACAAACTGTGCAAACTACGCCTGTATATAATCATCTGGGGCAAAAAATAGCTCAACGCTTTTTGCCGAGTAATTCGCAGTGGTACACGAATTGTTTTAAAATGATTGCTGGTCAGCCCTTTTACCAAGTCGCTGCTGATGAATGGTTACCTGCTAGCGCGGTTAAGTGTTTGCCGCATCAATAACGTCCAATTTAGGGTGGTTGATTGGAAAAATAATTTATCAGAATTATGACTTGAATCTTGTTGGTTTTTTACGTAAAATAAAATAGTTGAGTTAAATTAATTTTCGAACAGGGAGGAGGATTACGATGGCTAATACACATAAAGGTGTGACCGGACGTCGCCGCCCAGTTTCCAAGTTGAATTCTGCAAAGCGTCGTCAACATACAGACGAAGTACTTGCTTTTTTGCAAAACGGTTTAGATGATATGAAGAAAGATTATCATAAAGCTGATAAGTAATAATAATTAAGAAAAACTCCCGTTGGTTTTGGCTAACGGGAGTTTTTCTACTTTTTAAGTGGTCAACGGCTATTTTAATAAATAAGCTTTACTTTCATAAGGTCGTAGTTGAGTTCCTAAATCATCAGGATAATTGCCAATGATTAATTGCCCAGTTTCTTGGTGATAGTCGCGCTGGAGAGTTTGGTCAGTAAAGTTATTCATGACTAGTAAAGTTTGACCTTGATAATGTCTGAGATAACTAAAGACTTGCTCATCATCAGCATCTAATAACTGATAATCACCATATTTGATTAAATCGGAATCATGCCGCAATTGAATTAATTTTTGGTAATAGTAAAATACGGAGTCTGGATCAGCTAATTCGTTCTCCACATTAATCTGCGGATAATTAGTATTTAATTGATACCAAGGTTGGGCGGTGGTGAAACCGGCATTTTTTTGTGCAGACCATTGCATGGGCGTGCGGGCATTGTCGCGGGACTTGTAAGCCAAATAATGCAACATTGTCTGTGAGGGCACGATCTGTTCTTGATCCACTAATTGATGATAAGCATTGATGGATTCAATATCTTCATATTGGGATAATTGGGTAAAATTAGTATTTGTCATGCCCAGTTCTTCACCTTCATAAATGTAAGGCGTACCCTGCAGCAAATGTAAAGTTGTCGCTAGCATTTTGGCAGATAGCTCGCGATATGTTTGATGATCATTGCCAAAACGGGATACCGCCCGCGGTTGGTCGTGATTGCCCCAGTATAAACTATTCCAAGCCTTGCCTGACAGTGTTTCTTCCCATTTTGAGAGAACACGTTTTAAATCTTTTAATTGCGTTGGTTGGTCGTTCCATTTGCCAAGCCGAGCATCAGGATTAGCACCTAAGTCTACATGTTCAAATTGAAAGACCATATTCAATTCGCGTCCGTCTAAATTCGTATAATTGATCACATCTTCTGGCTTAGAGTTAGGCATTTCACCGACAGTCATAATATCGTATTGTGATAACACTTCTCGGTTCATTTCTTGTAAAAATTCATCTAGTCGTGGCCCATCAGCCACGGTGGCAAAGGTATCACCATACTTAGCACCGTCTTTTTGAAGAGCATCTGGTAAGCCTTGTGGTTTCGAAATAAAGTTGATGACGTCCATTCGAAAACCATCGACACCTTTATCTAGCCAAAACTTCATAAGAGAATATACAGCTTGGCGAACTTGGGGATTTTCCCAATTTAAATCTGGTTGACCTTCAGCAAACAAGTGTAAATAATACTGTTTTCGTTCAGGTACATAAGTCCAAGCAGAACCACTAAAAGCAGAGCCCCAATTGTTTGGCTCGTGACCGTCGACAGGATCGCGCCAAATATAATAGTCAGCATAAGGATTATCTTGTGATTGTTTACTAATTTGAAACCACTGATGCTGATCCGAAGTATGGTTAACCACTAAATCCATCAAAATCTTGAGACCTTGTTGATGTGCTGCTGCCAGCAAAGAATCAAAATCAGCCATCGTCCCAAAAACCGGTTGGATTTTGCGATAATCCGAAATATCGTAACCATTATCAACATCAGGTGATTGATAAATTGGATTGAGCCATAAAACATCCACACCTAATTTTTTTAAATAAGGTAAACGCTGCTTAATACCGTTTAAATCACCAATACCATCATTATTGCTGTCTTGAAAACTGCGGGGGTAAATTTGATAAACTACTGAATCTTTAAACCAATTGGCCATAGATGTTCTCCTCAATCTGTAAATTGACTTGCCACAAAACTAGAAAAAATTCAACACTTGCTAGCTGTGGCAAGCTGATAACACAGGTACTCTAACATATTGTACAAACGTTTACAATGAAAATTGATTAATAAAACGTTGTAGATTAGTGAGTGAAAGATTGGTAAATAAAAAGAAAATGTCCGCATTAATTATTGCGAACATTCTCTTAGCTATGGATCTGTTGAAGTTTTAGTGTGATCTAACGCTCCAAGTGCCAAAAACCTGTGTCTAACTACAAATAAACAATCAAGTTAAAAGTCGTAACTTAATTATTTATCCTAGGTTAGTCCTCGGTTTTTAACCGGCACTTGTCGCAGTGTTAGATCTAACGCTCCAAAAGCTAAAAGCTTACGTTTAACTACAACTAAGAACTCAAGTCAAAGCCCGACTTAAGTCCTTAGTCTAGGTTAATACTCAGCTTTAAACCAGCTTTTTTCGTAGTGTGATTAAAGTTTAATAGCATTATCTGGAGTTTGACCTTGAATCATCTTCAGATTTTCATTATGGGCAATTTGTACCATATTTTTCACCGCGGTTTCAGTATAAAAGGCGGTATGGGGGGTAATAATGACATTTTTGCGGTTTAATAAATCGTCTAAAGTAGCGTCTGGAAAAGTTTTACCCCGCCAATCTTCGTTAAAGATGCCAACTTCATTTTCATAAACATCTAAACCAGCGGCACCAACTTGGCCGGAGTTTAATCCAGCTACTAAGGCATCAGTATCAATTAAATCACCTCGTGAAACGTTGATAATCATGGCGTTTCGTTTCATCTCTTGCAGACTTTGTTCATTAATCAGGTGAATATTTTCTGGAGTCGAAGGAACATGTAAACTGATAATATCAGCTTGTTTGAACAAGTCATTGAGATCATCGACATAAATTCCTGTTTGTTCCAGTTCCGGATTGCGGTAAGGATCATAAGCAATGACCTTGGCACCAAAGCCTTTTAAGATCTGAATTAAGACGCGTCCAATATGGCCAGTCCCGACAATACCGACCGTTTGCATTCGCAATTCACGACCGATTTCTGGGGCCCAGCGCAAGTCACGTTGGGCAACTTTAGCTGTGGCTTCGGGTTCGCGACGTAACAAACGCCCCATTAACCAAACAGCATGTTCAGCAATGGCGTTGGGGGAATAAACCGGCACATTCGTAATTTGAAAATCAAATTCTTTAGCGGCTGCTTGATCAATATTATCAATTCCAATATTGCGCAAAGACATTTTGTTGACGCCATAATCATGTACGGCTTGTAAAGTGGCTCTAGTGTAAGGTAACTGTTGGTAAGTGACAATCCCATCAGCGCCTTGGACTTTGCTGGCACTTTGGGGAGTTAATAATTCAGTTTCAATTTGGACTTCGACTTCTGGATGTTGCTCTTGCCATTCTTGTAAAGCTGGTCGTTCATCGTCTCGGATACTAAAACTAACAATTTTCATGTTTATCTGTCTCCTTATTAATCAACTAAAAGCTACCACGACAATTTACTAAACATCAAGTTTTATTACGTACCACCAGGTGTTGTGGTTTACAGATTCTTATCCATATTAAAAGTTAATTTAGATAAATTGATACTTTGGGTCATTAAATCACCCATAAAGTCTAAAGTTTGTTGCCGGTTAGTGTGCACCAATGCTTGGTTTTGCTGAGTCAAAAAGGTAGTTAAGTCTGCCCCCGTTAACTGAGTTGCCTGTTGATCACTGTTAGCTAAAGCAGTGCGGAATTGTTGTTTACAATTGGTGAGAAAATCAATGTCACTTTGAACAAAATTGATGTAATGACTCTCAACTAAGGCGGACAAGCCATTGTACAGCCAGTAAGCGTCTTTTAAATTAAATTTCATGGCAGTATCGTTAAAGGAAGCATCAGTTTCATTCATGTTGGTGTAAAACGGCAAGTATGGTGCAAAGCTCGGATAACCAAAGCACAGCCACATAACGCCGGCTAAACCAGCTGGAACATCATTTCTAATCTGTAAAATATGGGAATTTTGGGTCCGGTTGAGCCCAATTGGCCGGTAGCGATACTTATCAGCTGATTCACCAGCTTGCAACGGATCAAATGGTGTTTCGTTATAGTGAGAACCAAGGACGTATTCAATATCTTCCACGGAGATTTTATGATCCGTGTAACAAATAAATGGTAATTCACCATCTTCAGGTGCTTGCGCAATTTCTGGATTGAAATATTTTTGGCCGAACCAAACACGGGGATTATTGTAATGACGGTCTTTTTGATTATCAGTTCCAAAAATATGGCGGAAGTTCCAACCAGTTTGGTCGGTATTTAGATGATGCTCACTGACAAATTCTTGAATCTGGTCGGACCACATAAATTCTTGTGGATTGTCAAAATCGACTTGTTGAATGGAAACGCGATTAGCAGCAATGGCGTAGGCATTGTCCGGAATGCGTTGAGCCACCCAATGATGACCAGTAACAATTTCCATATACCAAACATCGTTGTGGTCACTAAATAAAACGGAATTTCCTGCGGGTGAACCGTATTGTTTGATTAATTCGCCCGTGCGTTGGACTGCTTGTTTAGCAGAAGTAACGTAAGGTAAAACCATCCGCACGATACAATCTTCGTCTAAGCCATCCACAACTAGCGGGTCATAAGCTAAGGCCCGTTCGTTACCATAAGTACTTTCAGTGGCGGACATGGCGACATTTTGAGAATTAATCCCACTTTCGTCATAATAGCCTTCGTGTTTGTAATCAACGTTGGGAACTCCTGGCCAACTGAAACTATCTTGAGGCACCGGCGCTTCGAAGTTACTCAACCAAGACTTGACTACTGGTTGGTGGTCTAAGTGTTGTGCTGGATGAAATTCAAACTTGTGTGGTGCTACCGCGTGAAAAGTATCATCATTACGCGCAATCATGGTGGAACCATCTAATGAAGCTTTCTTGCCAACTAAAATCGTGGTACAGGCAGATAAATGTTTTGTCATTTGCTGAACTCCTTTGGTTTTTTAGTTTTAAGTTAAGTCTAACATAAGCTTTCTTAAATTTAAGTTGGATTTCACTAAAATCTTATACGGAGAATTTGGTTGTTAAGACCTTTTTGAACTGCACCGATTTTTATTAGTAACCAACAGCAAAAGCGCCCAGTCCATTTTCGCTGGATTGGACGCTTTTGCTGTAATAAATTTGACTAGTGATTAATCAAGCACCACCATAAGGGCATTAATTCGGGTTCTAGTTTATTTGTATTGAGTAATTAAGATTTATTCGATATGCAAATTTCCACCATTACTTTTAATTAAAAACTGTTTTCCTGATTGATAGTATTTGGAATTGTGTTGATAAAGTTGACCACCATTAAGATTAGCTTGATACCGTAACTTTTTTGTTGAAGTGTTGTTAAGAGTTATACTTCCACCATCACTATTAACACTAAAATGGGATAATTGATTTAATTGATTTGCTGATAAAGTCAACTTGATATGGGGGTTGTTTTTATTAGAGATTAATCCGATTTGATGACTGCTTCTCGAAAAATCAATAATTAAATTATCAGAATTTTGCTTAGACCAATGATTGAGTGGTTGAATCATCTTGACAGGTAAGTAACCTGCTAAATCAATATCATTTACTGATCTTGGTTTTACATTGATTTGTACATCAGCACCGCCCGTTTTAATGACTAAGGAGTTTACTTGCCGTTTCAAGGGAATACTTTGTTGAAAACTTTGGTAAGGATTTTTTAGGAATAAGTTAGTAATTAGCATAATGAAAACTATCATACATAAAATAATAGCTATCCAAATTGTTTTTTTAGTCTTTGCTTGCATTGAACTCACCTCTCTTGTCTGAGTTCATAATAATTTGTTTTTTGAAGAACATGGTAACAAATCTTAAACGGTTCATTTTCATCTTTATCGGTTAATTTTTCTTAAAGGCGCTTCGATAGACATTGCGATATTGAAGAAGATCTAGAACTTTGTTCTTGTAGTAAATTGGCGTTGCAAGTGATGCCATAAGGTATGTTAAAATTATTTTAGTTAAATTAGGTGTAAGGGTGACTCTAACAACAAAATTAATTGAATATTAATTTGTTAGTACTTCATTGCTAAGTAATGGTTATTTCCAGCAAAGTCTGATTGCTAATGTCGTTTAGATCAATTTTAGGTTTAATCATGTTAATCATTTTATTATTGTATATTGTGACATATTTAGTGAATTTGCAGTTTTTTCAAATGCAATTTTCCAACAAAGAGTTCTTAATTCTTGTAAGCAGTAACGGTGTGATTTTGACGGGTATTATGCTGATAATGAATAGACTGAAAGTGAGCGGGACATTAATTGTTCTATTATTTATGGAAGTTGTCATTGTCGGAATTTATTTACTCTATAAAAAAATCATTCTGCAACAACTGTTTTTCTTATTATTATCTTTTTTAATTTTGCTGACAACTAGCCAGTTGAGTGAAGTACTACTATATAAAGTTTTCAAAATTTCATATTTAATTCAAGAGAATAGTTTAAATTGGATCTGGGTGAATGTTGTAATTGCTTTAATATCTGATTTAATGATTGTTAAGCTCTTAAATTGGGGTTTTGAAAAGTTACACACTTATCAGGTGCTGCAAAAACATAGAGTAACTATGTTAATTACTAGCTTGATAACAATCATGATGATGATTGGTTATTTTTATTTAATGAATCAAGCAGTTACTACCAATCAAACTATTACGCAAATTAGTCTTTTGTTCTTAGGAACTTGTCTTTTATTTATCTTAACGTTTTTGTTATGGAGTCGTGATCGAAATCAACAACGACAATTACAGCTAGAACAGGAAAATCGGCAACAGCTCACTGCTTATTTGAAGACTTTAGAAAATGCGCAGCAAGAATTCCGTAAGTTTAAGCATGATTATCTCAATATTTTGTCAGGTATGGCTGGTTATATTGAAGATCAAGATCTAGCGGGTCTGAAAAAATATTTTTACGGAGTAATTAAAAATAATCAGGTCCAACAAACCACGGATTTATTTAATCTGTCATCTTTGAGTAATTTAAAAATTGTTGAAATTAAAGGTTTATTAGCTGTTAAGTTAGGACAATTGACCACTTTAAAAGACCGCATTCATGTAGAAATTGCTCAGGAAGTGAGACAATTTCCACAGAATGTTTCAATACTGGATTACAATCGTTGTTTGGGGATTTTATTAGATAACGCTCTTGAAGCAATTGAAGATTTAGCCAAAAGCACAGCAGCGCAAAGCTTAATGACTATTGTTATTTATGACGATTCTAGTCAGTTAACGACAATTATCAAGAACCATTATCAAAACTCGATTAATCTCAAACAAATTTATCAAGCTAATTACTCAACTAAAGCTGATCATTCAGGGTTAGGACTGGCAAATATCAAGGAAATTACCCAGCAATATTCCCATCTGAGTTTACAAACTGAAGTTACTAAAGAAGAATTTATTCAAAAATTAATTATCAAAAAAGAGCAGTAAAATGGATATATACCTGTGTGAAGATGACAACGCGCAATTAAAAAGATTGCAAAAAATAATTAATAATTATTTATTGATTGAAAATTTAGATATGCAAATTGTACAAGCCACTGCTGACCCACAAGAAGTTTTAAAAACTTTACAGTTGAACAATTCGACACCCAACATTTATTTTTTAGATATTGATTTGCAGACACAATTAAATGGTTTGGAATTAGCAGCAGAAATCAGAAAATTTGATAGTTTAGGTACTATTGTTTTTGTGACGACACATGATGAATTAGCTCGGGAAACTTTTAAATACCAAGTTGCGGCGTTGGATTTTATAGTTAAAGATAATCCGCAGCAGTTGCAACATGATGTCATTCAAATCTTGATTAAAGTTCAAGAGCAGTTAAAACAACAGCAACAACAACGAAAATTACTGGTCGTCAAAACGACTGATCAAATTTTGTATTTAGATTGTCAACAAATAGAGTTCATAGAAACTTTGGGTGACCATAAACTGTTAATTCATGAAATAACTAAACAAGAAACAATAAATAGTGACCTGAAAGATTTGGAGCAGCGCTTGCCCACTAATTTTGTGCGGATTCATAAATCGGTTATTATTAATACTGATTTTCTGTTGCAATTTAATAAAAAGCAAAAGGTAGTTGTTTTACAAAATGGAATTACTTGTCCGGTTGCTCGTCGCAAGGTCAAAACTTTAGAGAATTTGTTAGCTGCTAATTAAGTTGAGTAAGCATGTTGCTAGTTTTAAAAAGTGCGCTAGGTTAGATTGAGAGCTAGGCTAACTTGCAGATGCTTTGAGAAATCGGTATGATTAAGAAAAATTGTAAAGGGGTAGCAAAAGATGTTATTAGGTAGTGTTGAAGCTGGGGGAACCAAATTTGTTTGTGCTGTGGGCAACGAGGATTATCGGATTTTAGATCAGACGCAGTTTCCAACGACTGATCCGCAAACGACAATTCAGCAAATGATTACATATTTTCAGAAGTTTCCTGAATTAGCCGCTATTTCGGTCGCTTCGTTTGGACCCATTGAATTACAAAAAAATAATCAATATTATGGTTATATTACCGATACGCCGAAAGCCAAGTGGCATTATGTCGATTTAATTGGCCCGTTAAAGCGCAATTTTGACGTGCCTGTTTACTTCACCACGGATGTTAACGGCTCCGCATACGGTGAATATGTGACAGCTAATTTATTTAATGAAAAAATTAATTCTTTAGTTTATTACACTGTCGGTACTGGCGTCGGTGGTGGGGCCGTTTTAGACGGTAAGATTTTGCAAGGTATTGGTCATCCAGAAATGGGACACACATTTGTCAAACGCCATCCTGATGATTTGGATTTTGCGGGTATTTGTCCGTTTCATCATGATTGCTTAGAAGGCTTGGTTTCAGGCCCAACCTTTGAAGCACGCTTAAACAAAGCCGGTAAAGATGTCCCACATGAACATCACGTTTGGGACATTATGGCTTATTATGTGGCACAAGCTGCTGTGCAACAAACCTTAATTTTACGGCCAAATAATATTGTTTTTGGTGGCGGTGTAATTAGCGAAGATTTCTTAGTGAAAGTGCGCCAACAATTTAAAACATTATTGAATGATTATGTACAAGTGCCTGCTTTAGATAAGTATATTACCATGCCGCGAGTGAAGAATAATGGCTCAGCAACTTTAGGCAATTTTGCATTAGCTTACCAAATTCAAAATGCGTAATTAAAATTAAATGTTAAATGTAAAAACTGAGTTTAACTGGCGAAAGATCCGCGGTGGAGACTCAGTTTTTTTGCGATTATTTAATCGTTAAGCATTCTTCGTATAAGGCAGTCTTGAGTTGATTAACAGGGATCGCCAAGTTGGGTTGCTTGAGACTGACAATGCCCATTTGAATGGGCAGAATTTGCGAGATGATGGGGATAACTTGCAATTGTTTTTGCGGTGCTTGTTGTTGCATAAAATATTCGGTCACCATGCCAGCAATTTCATTTTGCTGCACAATTGCGAGACAAGCGGAGTAATCATTAACCTCATATTCAATATTGGCTTTGAGATGATTTTGCAGAAAATATTCGTCTAAGTGTTGCCGCACAACGAATTGGTGCTTGAGGGCTACTAAGGGGTTTAAGAAAAGTTCAGCAAAAGTAATTTGCTTTTTTTGAGCCAACTTACTCCATTTTTTGGGAATTAAGGCAACGGTTTTATCAGTGAACAAAAAAGTGAATTCTAACAAGGGATCTTGCGTGATGCTACGTGCTAGCGGAGTAATGGCTAAGTCTAATTGATTATTTTTTAATTGCGTTAACATTTGGTTGGTGTCTAATTGAACAAATTCAAAAAGAAATTGTTGGCGTAAATGTTTACCCGCTTGCACAATGAGTGGCGTTAAGTAATTACCACTGACGCCAATATGTATCGTTTGTCTGGAAGAAGGATTTTCCTTAACACTAGGAATTGCGCGACTGATAATTTGGGCTTGTTGTAAAATTAATTTCGTATGGCGATAAAGTTCTAACCCGGCTGCTGTCGGGCGCATTGTGCGGCCTTCGCGCACCAGCAATTTGGTCCCTAATTCTTTTTCTAAATGTTTCATTTGAATACTGAGATTCGATTCAACGGTTCCCAGTGACTGCGCAGCTTGACGATAACTATCGTGAGAAATGATCGCGGCAAAATATCGTAACTGTTTGAGTTCCATAATTTCCCCCTGATTTAAAAATGTGTTTTTAGATACCAATAGTTCATGTTGAAACTAGACTTTGAAACTGATTATCAACCAATAAATCCCTCATAGTTTGCCAAACAACTACAAGGGATGTGAGAAATTAGCTGGCACTAACAATTGGTGCAGCGCTTATTTGAATGTTAAGAATCTCCTTTGTAGCTTCACAGAACTAATTTTCATTAAAGGATCGTTGTAGGTATCATAGTGTGCAAAATTAGAAAAGTCAAGTCGCGGTCAACGGGATTTGTTATAATAGAAGCAAATTAAAATTGTTGAGGATGATCATTGTGTTAAATATTTTTATCGTACGACATGGCCAAACGGATACTAATAAAAGTAATCGAATTAACGGTGCTCAAACCGATTTACCATTAAATTCGGTGGGGATTCAGCAAGTACAAACTTTACATACTAGCTTTGATATTAAACAAATTGATTGTATCTATGCTAGTCCTTTGAAAAGAGCATTCCAAACAGCCGAAATTTTAAGTGCAGACGCTTTGCCGATAAAGACGGATGTTCGTTTGAAAGAAATTGATTATGGTAATTGGGACGGTCAAGCAACGGACTTAATTTACCAGCAATATCCCCAAGTGTTTGACGAATTGGGATATTTAACTGAGGACTATGTAAAGTATTGCACGGGTGAAAGTTACGATCATTTGGCGCAACGCTTACAGAGCTTTTGGCAAGATTTATTAGCTCAGCATCACGATCAACAAATTTTATTAGTATGTCACGGAACTGTGTCACGTGTTTTGATTCAACGCCTATTTCACATTCCCATGGTGAGTGCTGTGGGTGAAGTCAAAAATGCGGGAGTAATTAACGTTGCTGTCAATGAACAGACGGGGGCCGCATATTTGCGCTATTATAACCGCCAAGCGCCAGGAGTCTTTGATGAAGTTAACTAATTCTCCAAATGTTCAGCGTTGTCCGTGGGTGGGCGCTGATTCCTTAATGATACGCTATCATGACCACGAATGGTGTCGGCCGACGCATGCTGATCGTAAGTTATTTGAATTTTTAGTACTGGAAATGATGCAAGCAGGCTTAAGTTGGAAAACCGTCTTGCATAAGCGTCGAGCGATGAATCAAGCATTTTGTTATTTTGACGTGCAAAAAATTGCGCAGGCAGATCCCTTAATGCAGGCTGCTTGGTTGCAGAATCCAGCTTTAATTAGGAATAAACGAAAGCTAGCGGCGATGGTTAATAATGCCCAAGTCTTTTTATCAGTACAACAACAATTTGGTACTTTCAACCAATGGGTTTGGACTTTAGCTGGTAATCGGGTGCACAATCACCACTGGCAGTCGCCAGAACAGGTGCCTACCACGTCACCTTTAGCGCAAAAAATGACCCGTGATTTTAAACAAAAAGGTTTTAAATTTGTCGGTCCCACGATTATGTATTCTTACTTGCAGGCTATTGGTGTTGTTAATGATCATTTACAAAGTTGTTCTTTTAAATAGTCTTATTTATAGTGCTTCAAAGATGCCTTTATTATGCAGGGTTGATGGTAATTATCAATTCCTTGGTGATAAGGGTATTTTTTTAGTTATTACTAGAAATTTGAGTGACAGTAGGAGTGCTGATTTCATTTTTTTACAAAAAAAACTTACATCAAATTTTTTATTTTGCTAAGATAATCAAGTTGCGAAAAAATGAATTGAAATTCAAAGGAGTTTTTACATGGATGAAATGAAAGCTGTTGTAAAAGTGCAAAAACCCTGGCTAGTCATGTCTAGTATGTTAATTGGGGCCTTTGTGGGGATGTTATCGGAAACATCATTAAACATTGCACTACCACAATTAATGAAGGCTTTTAATGTCAGTGCTGCCACTGTGCAGCTCTTAGTCACTGGTTATATGTTAGTTATTGGTATTGTGTTACCATTTTCGAGTTTATTAACGAAATGGTTTACGACACGGCAAATTGTGATTTTTGGGTTAAGTGATTTTATTGTCGGCGCGATTATTGCGGCGCTGGCACCAAACTTTGGTATTTTGTTGTTAGGTCGAGTCATTCAAGGCTTAGGGACGGGTTTAATCTTACCGTTAATGTTTACTGTCGCAATGACGATTTTCCCGCCGTATAAATTAGGCGCAGCGATGGGTGTTTGTGCGTTGGTGATTATGTTAGCACCAGCTGTTGGTCCCACGTTAACGGGTTTAATTTTAGGCAAATTAACTTGGCATTGGGTATTTTGGTTGTTTGTTCCGTTTTTAGCCATTGGTTTAATTTTAGCGATCTTTGGTTTAAAAAATGTTGGGCAAATTTCTAAGCCTCATGTTGATCTTTGGTCAGTTTTAGAATCCGTTGTTGGTTTTTCCGCCTTAGTGTTAGGCGTTAGTTTTGCAAGTGAATGGGGCTGGGGTTCACCTTTAGTCTTAGGTTTATTAGTTGTGGGAATTATTGTCTTAGTTTTATATGCTTGGCGGCAATTACATTTGACCACTCCAGTGTTGAACTTACATGTCTTTAGACATCCAGCGTTTACCTTAGGAGCACTAGGCGTCATGTTAGACTTTGCGATTATTTTGTCGGCAATGTATTTATTGCCACAATATTTGCAGCAAGGACTGTCACTACCAGTTGCTCTAACAGGAATGATTATGTTACCTGGAGGGATTATTAACGCGATTGTGTCTGCCGTAGCAGGCCGTTTATATGATACTTTTGGGGCTAAGAAACCGGCTGTGGCTGGCTTTTTAATCGCTGTTTTAGGTGTGGTTATGTTATTATTATCCAATCAACATTCAACGCTGTTTTACATTATTTTGGCGCACGTGATCTTAATGATTGGCTGTCCACTAGCGATGTCACCTGCTCAAACGCATGCTTTGAATTCTTTATCTGGAATTGAGTCCGCGGATGGTAGTACGATTTTAAATACAATGCAACAAGTTGTCGGTGCTGTGGCTACGGCCTTATCAACGAGCTTTTTAAGCTTAGGCCAACATAATATTGCAGGCAATATGGCAACGAAGTTTACCAATGGTGTCCACTATGGCTTGTACTTCACCTTAGCTCTAGCCATTGCTGGGGTCTTAATTGCTTTTAATTTACGCAAGCAAGATCCACAAACACACTTAGAAGAAAAATAAAATGTTTGAAAAACAGAAGTTGGAACAATTTTCTGACTTTTGGTGCATCATAAAGCAAAAATGTTCGTATTAAATACGAGCATTTTTTTGTATCCGCTGCTTTTTTAGACGTTTTGATTGACTTAGAGTTAACTATAAGTATTATGATTAAAACGTAGTTGAGTAGTTTTTCAGCAGTTTGATAGCAGTATTTGATATTAGCGCTCCAAAGGACAAAAACTTGCGCCTAACTACGCCCAAGTACTAAAGTTAAAACCGATTTTAGTCTTGGTCTAGGTTATTGCTCAGTTTTTAAACGTCCTTTGTCGCAGTATTTGATATAGCGCTCCAAAGGACAAAAACTTGCGCCTAACTACGCCCAAGTACTAAAGTTAAAACCGACTTTAGTCTTGGTCTAGGTTATTGCTCAGTTTTTAAATGTCCTTTGTCGCAGTATTTGATATAGCGCTCCAAAGGACAAAAACTTGCGCCTAACTACGCCCAAGTACTAAAGTTAAAACCAACTTTAGTTTTGGTCTAGGTTATTGCTCAGTTTTTAAACGTCCTTTGTCGCGGTATTTGATATAGCGTTCCAAAAACCAAAAGCTTGCGTTTAACTACAACTAAGCTCTCAAGTCAAGAATCGACTTAAGCCCTTAGTTTAGGTTAATCCTCAGCTTTTAAGCGGTTTTTGTCGCAGTATTTTATTAAAGGAGAGATGATGATGAGTATTTTAACAGAAGACTATACTTTAGCTAACGGCGTCAAAATTCCTAAGTTAGCTTTTGGAACATGGTTAATTGATAATGATCAAGTTCAACAACCAGTTCAAACAGCTTTGGCTGCTGGTTATCGTCATATTGATACAGCTCAAGCTTATGGTAATGAAGCCGGTATTGGTCAAGCCCTACAAGCTTCAGGAGTTAAGCGTTCAGATATTTTTGTCACTTCAAAATTGGCTGCTGAAATCAAGTCTTATCAAGAAGCAGTGGCTGCCATTGATCAATCACTGCAAACAATGGATTTGGACTATCTGGATTTGATGATTATTCATGCACCGCAGCCGTGGTCTGATTTTCGTAATGGTGAACATTATTTTGAAGGTAACTTAGCGGCTTGGCGCGCTTTAGAAGAAGCCTATCAAGCTGGTAAGTTGCGCGCTATTGGCGTTTCCAATTTTGAAAAGGTAGACGTTGATAATATTGTGAAGAATGGCTCGGTTAAACCAATGGTTAATCAAGTGTTAGCTCATATTGCTAATACACCATTTGAGCTAATTGATTATTGCCAAAAGCAGGATATCTTAGTTGAAGCCTATTCACCAGTCGCACACGGTGAGATTTTACAAAATCCGCTCGTACAACAAATGGCTGCTAAGTACCAAGTTGAGCCCGCACAGTTATGTATTCGTTATTGTCTACAACTCAATTTGTTACCATTACCAAAGTCACAAACACCAGCGCATATTAAGAGTAATACGCAAGTTGATTTTGAAATTTCAGCCGCTGATATGGAGCAGTTAAAAACCATTGAACATATTAAAGATTATGGTCAAGCAAACGATTTTCCAGTGTATGATAAATCGGATAAATAAAAGTTAACCAAAAATGGCAGCTCATTTAGATTGAGCTGTCTTTTTGATTGCTTTGAAAGTGAAATAAAAAAATAGTACGCAGATTTGAGTTGTTTTATAAAGGGTAGAAACTGGCATTTAACTACAAAAAAATCCTCAAGTTAAAAACTAACTTCAGGATTTTTTTTAGGCTATACTCAGTTTCTAAACAAATCTTTTGTCATGAATTTATAATCCTGAGCTTTGACCCGCTCTTTGTCGCAACTAAAATTATTGAACTCGTTGTTCATCACGCTTTTGTTGTTGCTTTTGGGATTGCTTTTGTTCAACTTTTTGTTTGGTATCTTTGGCAGAACCACTCAAGCGATCTTGCAAGCTAACGGAATCTTTTTCATGTTGTTGTTGAGTCTTAATGTCTACGACACTGACATTAACTTCCACGACATCTAAATCAGTCATGGATTTAACTTTTTCAAAAATTTGCTTTTTAATTTGATCATATAATTTTGCGATATCAATGCCGTATTCAGCAACAATATCAATATCAACTGCTACTTGTTTTTTACCGACTTCAACATTAATACCGGAAGTAACATCATCATTGTTGACTAATTTATCCGTTAAATTAGAGAAAAAGCCACCATCAATTGTTAAAAGACCATCAATATCTGATAAAGCAATGCCAATGATTTTTTGAATAACTTTGGAATCATAAGTTAATTCACCTTTAATTTGTTCTGCATTCGTATTTGTTGTTTGTGCCATTTTGATCTTCTCCTTTATCCAAAATTAAATTATTTATCATGCAATTGTTGCAGTAGTGGCCAATAATGACCAACAAGGCCACCGATGATTGCCAGTACTACTAAGAAAATAGTGCTTAAAAAACCTAAAACCAAAAAACAAACTGCTAAAAGTAAACCAATAATCACGCCAATAGTTTCGCCAGCGTGTTGGTCCAACCATTCTTTCATTGGAATGCCTCCTTAATAAACACGCTTTTTCTTCGGATCAGTCTGTGACTCAAAATTGGTAAAACGAATTTCAATCTTGGGCTTTTGTTGGACTCCTAATAACTGACGTAAATTATCTTCTAGTTGCTTTAAGTAGGCCACTAGCTTTTGTTTGACGCTATCACCGGGAGCTAAATCCCCGCTGACTTTAATCCGCAAATAATGGTTGGTTAATTTGGAACTAACTTTGGGATTTTGCAGGTAAGGTAAGTCCGCCAGTGAAGCGTTGATAAAGCCATTAATGGCCTTATTAGTAATTTTGACTTGTCCAGTGGGTTTATGAATTAATTGAAATTTATTGCGTGTCGGCCAGAAAATTAAAATTAGTAATAAGACAATTATTAATAAACCACTCAAGGCACTAATAATTACCAGGTACCAAATCCAAAGATCATTTAGTGAGACTAAATCAGGCAATTTTAGTCCTAGATATTGTTGCCACAAATGATTATTGCTCCATAAAATATAGAGCGGTAGCGGTAATAAAAGAATTAAGCTAATAATTAAAAACCATTTTTTGCTTCGTTTCAATTTTTCACTATCCTTTCTCCAACTAATTGTTATGGTAGCACGCGATCTGTTAGCGGTCTAATAATATGATTATTTGGTGAGAAATATTTTAAATCTTGTTAGTTTTTTGTCCAAAGTAAGACTTGAAACGTGTAATTTAACGGTATCAATTGTAGACTAAGGGCAAATAATGGAAATGGGTGGATAACATGAAGCAAACAATTCTGCAAGCTAACCAATACATTAAAAACGCTAAAGTTTGTGAAGTGGCGACGATTGATCGAATGGGTTTTCCCAGTCTTGTTTCGTTAACCCCCTTAACTTATCAACGCAGTGTGGCGACTATCTTGTTTTACACACGGTTTGAAAACTCTACAGTGGTTAATTTGGCCAATTGTGCCAATGCTGCTGTACTTTTTTTTAACGAACAAGATTATTCGTCAGTGATGTTAAAAGGTAGTCTGAAAATTGTGGCCCCCATTTCGGAACAAATGCGGCATAATTTAACAACTTTTCAAAAGCAATTACAATATGAACATCCCATTTTTTTACAGTTTCATACGTTATCAGTTAAACTACGCTCTGCTAATTTAAGTAATGATTTTACCAGCCAGCAGGGCAGTAGCGCGCATAATAAGATGGAAACAAAAAATTAATGCTCACATTGGGTCTTAGATCATCCGAGCATTAATTAATGATTGTGTTTTAAAAGTCAACAGTTTCTACTCCAGCGGATTCAGACTTTAAAATTGAATTCGGTTAGTGCTTTACTGTTAAACGAATTTTGTTTTAGCGATTTGAATTACCTAATTAAGTTAACAATATTGCGTTTAGCAGCGCGGCGGGCGGGAGTATAGCTAAAGATAATGCCTACTAATAAGACAATTACTAAGACGATAATAATGTTGGTGGCTGTAATATCCATGGCAAAATGTTGAATATGCATGGCATTGACAATTGCTTGAATACTCAGGGCTAGTAATAAGGATACCAACCCACCAGCTAAAGTTAATAGGGTTCCTTCCATTAAAAATTGCAACGTAATATCATGTTTGCTGGCACCGATGGAGCGGCGTAAACCAATCTCTTGCGTACGTTCAGCAATATTAGCAGTCATGGTGGTCATAATCCCCATCCCGGCAGTTACTAATGAGATCCCGGCAATAATGGCAATAAAGGCGGCCAGCATTTTAATAATTTTATCCATTTGTTTTTTGGCACCACTTGTATCCGGACAACTATAATCGCCCAAAGTATGATAAAAACCCTTGTTCTCTAACGTTTGTAAAATTTGAGCTTTGGCGTGTTGTTCTTGTTTTGCGGAGAGGTTCTTTTGTAAAGTGACATCCATTTCATCATAATCGTTAGCATGGCGTCCCTTGAGTAAACGATAATCATCTTGACTGATTCTGCCGCCAGCGGGGCCAGAGCCAATGGCGGGCACTGGTTTACTATAAAGTTTCGTAACTTTAAACGGGCGATCTTGGATGAAGAGATATTCCCCCACGCGGATATTACTAAAATTCGTATCTTTGAGTAAAGCCTGATTTAATTCAATAACATTAGTTTTATGAGCATTGGGCCCAGATTTAATGGCTTCCAAATCCAATGATTTATTTTGCCCTTGCCAAACGAGATTCTTACTCAAAATGTCGTAAGACGGCAGAGTGACTTTTTGAACATGGGGCAAATTGCGAATTAGTTGTAAATCTGATTTTTGAAAGCTCCCAGTCTCTTCGTTGGGAATATATTCAATCATGAGCTTGTCACCTTCGTAACCTTGGAAAAAGAGGTGACTCACCGTTTTACTTAAACCATTACCGATGCCGAGGACTAATAAAACACTTAATGTGCCCACGATAATGCCCATGACCGACATCAGATTACGGAAGAAGCGTTTGCGTACACTATTAATAGCGATGCGCAGGTTGTTAAAAAATTTCATTGATATAACCGCCCATCTTTGATTTTGATAATCCGATCAGCAAATTGTGCCACCATTTCGCTATGCGTCACCATAATGATGGTTTTGTGTTGCTTAGCGTGCAAGTGTTGCATTAATTCCATGATCTTCAGCGAAGTGGCTGAGTCTAAGGCTCCGGTTGGTTCGTCGGCAATAATTAGTTTGGGGTCATTAACCAAAGCTCGTGCAATTGATACCCGCTGTTGCTGACCACCAGATAATTGCGTGGGGTATTTATTGGTTTGATCACTTAAGCCGACTTGCTCCAAGAGTTCTAAAATTCTGGACCTACGCGAGCGAAACGGATTTTTGCTATAAACATTAGGTAAATTGACATTGTCGAAAATAGTATAGTTGCGCAATAATTTGAAATTTTGAAAGACAAAACCAATGTATTGATTACGCAAATGTGATAAGCGGCGATCACTTTTGATTTGTTTCACGTTGGTCCCGTTGAGTTGATAAGTTCCTTGGTAAGCAGTGTCTAATAACCCGAGAATATTAATTAAAGTGGATTTACCCGAGCCTGAAGGCCCCATGACCGCCACGAACTCGCCCTCAGTAATGGCTAAATCGGGAATACTTAAGACATACTGATTTTTTTGATCATAGGACTTATGAATGTTCGAAAGTTGAATTACATTTGTCATTTATTTATCCTTGTCAATTAATTTAGTTTGTGGTTGTAAATAATTACGGTCAACATAATAATATTGGGGGTCTTTTTGTTGAATTTGCTCCGGACCTAAAGCTTTTTTAGTCCCGTCTGCTAGTTGCACTTGTTGGTGATGAACTAATTTTTTCGGAATTTGTGTGTATTTTGAAGGAATGGAGATAATGACGTGTTGCCCTAAACGATACGTTTGGGGAAGTGATGTTTCAAAATTATAATAAGAAACGCCCGCCGTTTGTTTAACGCTATTTAACTGTAAATAAGTGATCTGAGCCGCTTGAGCTGTTGTGTTGTTACCAGTTAAAGCTTTGACCTGAACATTATCGCCAACTTGAATTTTATTTAAATCATATTCTGAAACGGTTCCTTGAGCTTTAAACGGAGTCGTATAAACAGCGTTTTGGTCGTTACCGAGTTCAAAGACACCGTTGCTTGGAGCTAGTTGGCCGGTAGTATCTAATTTTTCACCGCGATAAACGCTGGCGCCGTTTTGAACTAATAATTGCCAATCGTTAACTTTCACGACCGGATATTTTTGTTGGTAAGTGACGTTGGCAGATAACTCCAGCGGGCTAGCAGCATGAACGACATAACTATGTTGCGTGTGCTTCGGTTTAGCAGCAGCTTTGGAGTGGGCTTGTTGACCGTGCCACCACAAACCACCACCCAGTACAAGAATAATGACGACAATAATTGTTATCCAAAGGCTTTTCTTTTTCATATTCAACATCCTTTAACTTTGAAGTATGTAACACATCAGCTGTGTACTACCACACTATAACTCTAAAAGGAGAATTTTGCAATTCACTTTTAATCTGACAGACCAAAATTTAATTTAAATAATAATTAACCTGCTAAATTACTGATTAATTGAATTTTCAACGCACTTTTTGAAAAAAGCAGTGAAAAGAAAAAAATTAATTGCACTTTCTTGATGAAATATTTATTTTATGGCCGTTAGTCAGCCTGTTAACATCAGTTGTCGATTACAGAAATAATATTAAAAAAGTAAAACTTTCTGTGATTTTTCATGTAAGAAAATGATATAGTGTTCTCTATAGATGCGGTTAAAATTGCTGGTCAGATAAAAAGTAATAGTTTTATGCTGATCTCTCGCTTGTAATTTTCAATCTATACTAAAAAGTAAGCGCTACAGTTGCATCGTTTACAAATGATCGGCAGTAGCGCTGGTCATAGTTGAAAGTTAACCGCTCAGAATGATTCAAGATTTAGGAGGAAGTTTAATGAGTTTTCCAAAAAACTTTTTATGGGGTGGCGCTACGGCGGCTAACCAATTAGAAGGTGCTTATCAAGAAGGTGGCAAGGGTTTATCACTACCAGATGCTTTGCCCGGCGGTAAGGATCGCATGGCTATTGTGAATGATCCAGAATTTGATTTTTCGATTGATACTGATAAGTATTTCTATCCCAACCATATTGGTAATGATCATTACCATCACTTTAAAGAAGATATCAAATTATTCGCAGAGATGGGTTTTAAGTGTTATCGGTTTTCCATTGCTTGGTCGCGGATTTTTCCCAATGGTGATGAAGAACAACCCAACGAAGCAGGCTTGAAATTTTATGACGAATTGATTGCTGAATGTTTGAAATATAATATTGAACCAGTCATTACGATTTCACATTATGAAATGCCTTTAAACTTAGTAACCACTTATGGTGGCTGGAAAAATAAAAAGTTAATCGACTTTTACGAACGTTTCGCTAGAACTGTCTTGACTCGTTACCATAAGCAAGTTAAGTATTGGATGACTTTTAACGAAATTAATAGTGCCGCCCATTTTCCAGTGATGGGCCAAGGTTTAGTCGTATCTAATGGTGCCAATGATAAGAAGAATATTTTCCAAGCTTGGCATAATCAATTTGTTTCGAGTTCTAAAGCTGTCAAAATTGGACATGAATTAGATCCTGATTTACAAATTGGTTGCATGATTTTGTATGCTACTAATTACAGCTATGACTCTAATCCGGTCAATCAATTAGCTTCTTTGCAAGATAATCAAGCTAATAATTTCTTCTGTGCGGATGTGCAAGTACGTGGACATTATCCAGCTTATACGAAGAGTTTATTAGCACGCGATGGTGTACAAATTAGTGATTTAGATTATACGGATGAAGAGTTAGACTTGTTGGCTAAATATCCAGTTGATTACATTGGCTTTAGTTACTACATGTCAACAGTGACGGAAGTGACTCGCTCTGATAACAAAACCACTGCTGGTAATTTAATGGGTGGCGTCGAGAATCCGTTCTTGAAGTCTAGTGATTGGGGTTGGCAAATTGACCCTACCGGCTTACGGATTGCCTTAAATGAATTGTCTGATCGCTATCAAAAACCAGTCTTTGTCGTAGAAAATGGTTTAGGTGCGATGGATCAAGCTGATGAGAATCATTACGTGGCTGATGATTACCGGATTGATTATTTACGTGAACATATCAAAGCAATCGATGATGCGATTGATGATGGGGTTGACGTGATGGGCTATACGCCATGGGGGTGCATTGACTTAGTTAGTGCTTCCACCGGTGAAATGGCAAAACGCTATGGCTTTATCTATGTTGATGAAGATAACAATTGCCAAGGAACTTTCAAACGTTACAAGAAGAAGTCCTTTGATTGGTATAAGCAGGTTATTGCCTCTAATGGTGAAAATTTAGATTAAACTAATAAACACTTGTCTCGAAATTATGAGGCAAGTGTTTTTTGATACTTGAATTTGACTAAATAATAAGTAATGATGGTCATAAAAAGAAATTATGTGAAAAAAAGTCAAAATCATTAACTTGAGGGGCGATGTGGAATGGTGAAAGCAAACAATCTAATTGTTTATTACAGTAGAACGGGTAATACAAAAGCGGTGGCGCAGATCGTTCAACAACTAGTTGGTGGCGATTTATTTGCAATCCAAGGAAAAGATACACCAATCCAAGATTACGAAGAACAAGTGCGACAAAATGTATTGGAACAAAACGAAAATATATTACCAGCAATTAAAACGCAAATAACGAATTTTGAAGACTATCAAAAAATTTTTGTGGGGGCCCCCACCTGGAATATGGCCTTACCACAAATTGTCATGACATTTCTGAAACAATATGATTTTACTAATAAAATTGTCATTCCCTTTAATACCCATGGTGGTTTTGGCAGTGGTGCGAGCTTTACGCAGATTAAACAAACTGTGCGGGCACAACAAGTGTTGCCAGGTTTTTCGTTTGAAGGCGGACTAGAAAAACGGGGCATTGGCCTAGCTATTCAAGGGCGAAAACGTCAAGAAGCCAGTCAAAAAGTGCAAGACTGGTTGCGTAAGATTAACCTAAAAGCTTAAGGCTTGTGATAAAAAATAATGAGCTGCAATATTTAAAATAAAAAACCACTGAGTAATCAGATTTTTAATCTGGCTTACTCAGTGGTTTTTGTTTCTTAGTTGTTTAAACTTTGTTGAATTAATTCGGTTTGTAAATCAGCCAATTTAGTGGTGATATAAACCGGATAAAAATCAGGATTAACCGTTCTTAATGTGGCTTCAGGTAATTCCGCTAATTTTTGCTGACATTGTTTTTGAATTTTGAACACGTCAGTTTCGCTTTTGACTACATGACCGTGGTCCAAAATTTGTTGTGATAATTCTTCAGCATCAAAGTTGGCCAGAGTAACCTGCTTTTTAACGGATAACGGATTGGAGTCCACTACTGACAAATTAGTTGGTAAAACTTCATCCGCTAAACTAATCACATCCGCAAAAGCTTGGTGATTTTGTTTGTCGTATAAGCGATAAGTTTTCTTAATGCCCGGTAAAGTTAACTTGTCTCGATTATCACTGACTTTAATCTTCGGAATTAATTGTCCATTGTCAATGACGGCTGCTAATTTATAGACACCACTGAGGACGGGGGAAGAAGCACTGGTAATTAATTTTTCCCCGACACCAAAGTTATCAATTTGTGCACCTTCATTGAGTAATGATTGAATGACGCGTTCGTCTAAGGCGTTTGAAACCGTGATTTTAATTTGAGACAATCCAGCATCATTGAGGGCTTGACGGGCTTTTTTGGTTAGTTGTGCAATATCGCCAGAATCAATGCGAATTCCACCTTGAACTTGCTGGCCGCCTTGCTGTAATTCTTGAAAGACAGTAATGGCATTAGGTAAACCCGAATTTAAGACGTCATATGTGTCAATTAAAAAGGAAGCATTGTTAGGGTAAATTTGTGCCCATTGGCGAAAAGCGGTAAGTTCATCTGGAAAAGATTCTACCCAAGCATGTGCCATTGTGCCAGCTGGGGGAATGTTAAACATTTGGGCGGCTAAGACATTTGAAGTACTGGTGCATCCACCAATAACTGCTGCTCGGGCACCGTTAACGGCACTGTCCGGTCCTTGGGCGCGGCGCGCACCAAATTCCATCACGGGTTTGTTGTGTGCGGCAAAAGTAATCCGGCGCGCTTTTGTAGCAATTAAGGATTCATGGTTTAAAATGTTTAAAATTAATGTTTCTAACAATTGCGTTTGAATTAAAGGTCCTTGGACAGTCATAATTGGTTCGCGAGGAAAGACTGGGGTACCTTCGGGGATTGCGGTAATGGAGCAGTCAAATTTAAAATTCTTGAGATAATCTAAAAAACTAGGGCTAAATGTGTTCAATGAAGCGAGATACTTAACATCGTCATCCGTATAGTGGAAATCTGCAACCGCTTCAATAACTTGCTGTAAGCCAGCAGCGATAATAAAGCTACCATTGTCGGGAACTTTGCGAAAGAAGACGTCAAACACGCCTTGTTTGTCTTTGCTAACTGCGTCATAACCATTGGCCATGGTAAATTCATATAAATCAGTCAACATTGCTAAATTTTTCATGATATAGTTGTCCTTATTAATTTTTTGACAGAGTTCAACCAACCAATATGGTCTGAATAATCGGTCAAAACTATCACAGCTAGTATAGCATTACTAGGAAAGCATGAGTAGTTTTCACCGGTAATTACTTAATTTCTAATTGATTAAGCAGAATACTTGACTTGTACGTTATGCTATGTTAACTTATCATTTGTATTATATATAATTGATAACTAACTAAAAGAATAAAAGAGGCTCCTATTCGGACACATGCTACTGTACAGAAACGTTGCGAAACGCCAATGTATAGGACAGAACTTGCCGACCGAAGGCAAGTTCCCAAGTAGCTAGACTAAGTCTTTACGCCGGGTAGTGCTAAACGAAAATTTTAGGAGTCGCGAATAATTTTTTTGCGGCTTCTTTTTTTGACTGTATCAATTGAAATTGTGACTAATGTCAGTTAGGCACGGTATGAAGAAATATTATTTGTATTACTAATATGAAGATTTTCTTTGTATCTCAACTTCAATGAAAGTTTATCAGGCAGTCAATAGGTGTTTATGAGCCTCCTTTGTTTAAAAACAAGGAGGTCTTTTTTGATGTTATCAGATCCAGAATTATTGAAGTTGGCTCAAGCGACTCCGGAAGCGGTGCAACAACAGTTTCACACGCAAACAACCGGTTTGACGAGTCCAGAAGTGACAGCTCTTCAACAAAAGTATGGGAGTAATCAGTTAATTTATCACCACAAAACTCCCGTGTATCGCCAATTTTTACGAGCTTTTGCTACACCTTTTACACTAGTACTGCTGGTTTTAGCTGTCATTTCTTTTTGGACGGATTATGTTTTAGCCAGTCCAGCTGATAAAAGTTTCACGGCGACTGTAATTATTTTAGTAATGGTTATTGTCAGTGGCACCATGACTTTAATTCAGTCCATTCAATCAAGCAATGCTGCGGAAAAATTGCAATCGTTAGTGCAGGTTAATGTCCAGGTTTTTCGAGATCGACAATTACAAACAATTGCTTTGGCTGATTTAGTACCCGGAGATATTGTTAAATTAGCTGCTGGCGATTTGATTCCTGCAGATTTAAGAGTGCTGCAAGCTCGCGATTTATTGGTATCACAAACGGCGTTAACGGGTGAAAGTTATCCGGTGGAAAAAGTAGTACAGTCAACGGACACTCATTATGAGCAAATTACTGATTTAAAAACATTAATTTTTATGGGGAGTAATGTGGTTAGTGGTACAGCTTTGGCCTTGGTTGTGGCTACCGGACAGCAGACGCGTTTTGGGGAAGTTACTCAAGGATTAACGAACAAAAAAACCACTGTGACTAATTTTGATGTGGGGATTAGTCAAACATCGTGGCTCTTAATTCGGTTTATGGCAATTATGGCCCCGATTGTTTGTGTTCTCAATGGTTTAACCAAAGGTAATTGGCTACAAGCCCTATTGTTTGGCGTTTCTACGGCAGTGGGCTTGACGCCCGAAATGTTACCCGTGATTGTGACTACTAATTTAGTCCGCGGAGCTTTAACAATGGCCAAACAGCAAACGGTGGTGAAGGACTTAAATGCGATTCAAAACTTTGGCGCCATGGATGTCTTATGTACAGATAAAACGGGGACGTTAACCCAAGATCAAATTATTTTAGAACATTATTTAGACGTGCATCAACAGGTCAATCCTCGCGTTTTACAGTATGCCTATTTAAATAGTCAGTTTCAAACGGGGTTAAATAATTTAATGGATCAGGCCATTATCCAAGCTGCGACAACTTTGGATTTAGAAGTTACGAATTATCAAAAAATTGATGAAATACCGTTTGATTTTAAACGGCGCCGTTTAAGTACAGTGGTACAGGTGCCCCAGCAAGCTGTCACCTTGGTTACCAAGGGGGCATTTGAAGAAATACTACAAATTTGCTCTTATGTAGAGGACCAAGGACAAGTGGTAGCTTTGACGCCTGAGTGGCAAAAGCAATTGCAACAACAGGTCAGGAATTTGAATCAAGCCGGCTTGCGCGTGTTAGGCTTGGCCTATAAAACCAATCCTCAAGCCTCAACTAATGCTAAATTAACAGTTGCTGATGAACAAGATATGGTCTTTTTAGGCTATTTAACCTTTTTAGATCCCCCGAAGCAATCGGTGAAACAAGCATTATCTTCTTTGGCAGAGTATGGCACACAAGTCAAAATTATTACGGGTGATAATCAATTAGTAACTTTAGCTGTTTGTCAAAAAATTAATTTTGCAGTACAGAATGTGTTAACGGGACAAGAAGTCAGTCAATTAACTCCTGAACAGTTGCAATGCGCGGTGGAAACAACCAACGTTTTTGTGAAAGTCGGGCCTGAGCAAAAAGCTTTAATTGTGCAAACTTTGCGCAAAAATCAACATGTAGTGGGCTTTTTAGGTGATGGCATTAATGATGCACCGGCCATGAAAGCTGCCGATGTAGGAATTTCCGTAGATAGTGCTGTTGATATTGCCAAAGAGTCGGCAGCAATTATCTTATTACAAAAAGATTTGCAGGTCTTAGAACAAGGAGTTTTAGTCGGGCGCCAAACTTTTGGTAACATTATGAAATATATTAAAGCGACGTGTTCTTCCAATTTTGGCAACATGTTATCCGTTTTGTGTGCTAGTATCTTTTTACCATTTTTGCCCATGCAGCCGTTACAATTACTATTTTTAAATTTGACTTATGATTTGTCCTGCTTAGTTATTCCATGGGACAAAATGGATCCCGAGTATTTAAAGGTTCCACGCAAATGGGAGGCACGCTCCATTGGCCGATTTATGGCAATTTTAGGACCGACGAGTTCATTATTTGATATTACGACGTATTTAGCCATGTATTTTGTGATTTGCCCACAAGTACTGGGGCATACTTTTGGACAAGTTCATGGTTTGGCGCAACAAGAATTTATTCAAATATTTAATAGTGGTTGGTTTGTAGAATCTCTCTGGACGCAGACTCTAGTTTTGCACGCTTTGCGAACAAAGAAAATTCCTTTTGTGCAAAGTCGTGCTGCTAAGCCAGTACTACTTGTCACAACAGTTGCCGTCCTGGTTGGTTCATTAATTCCGTTTACCGCCATTGGACACTTTTTAAAATTGGCTCCTTTGCCAACTAATTTCTGGTGGTTACTCGGATTAACGGTAGTTTGTTATTTAGTATTAGTAACAATCGTCAAAAGAATTTACGTCCAACGTTATGGAGAATTGTTATGAAATCAAAGTTGAAAACTGAATTACGTTATCCTACCCAATTAATTATTGCCTTAACTTGGTTATGTATCGGAATTGCTTGGCTATTCGTGCAACCTGTAACGTGGACAACAGGGTTATTGGCAGGTTTGTTTATTGTTGGCTCCAGTTTAATGATTGTGGATTGTAGTACTAAAGGACACCGATTTGTAAAACGTATTTGGCAAAAATGTTGTAGCAAATGCCACTTAAAAGCCGAAGACTAACTACAATTAAGGACTTAAGCATTTTTTGCTTGAGTCCTTAATTGTAGTTAGACAGTTAGATACAAGTTCCTATTCGTTGAAACACTACAATGTCTTAATTGATAGACATTCTTTGGCTTTCAAATTTGGCACAATATTTAACTTACTTTGGGTGCCGCAATTTGGCAGCGATATGTTGAAACCAAACTTCCCCAATCAATTGCGCTAGAACGTAGCCTAGAGCAATGGCTCCAGTTAATAAGGTAACATGTAAAACCTGTGTTAAGGCACTGTCACGTTGACCAGCCATGAACTGTTCCAAGGCTTGGTAGGCACTGGCGCCTGGTACCAAGGGAACGAGTCCAGGAATGTTAAAAATGGTACTGGGCTGTTTTTTTACCCGTGCTAAGATTAATCCACTTAACCCGACGACTAGCGCTCCTAAAAAGTTCGCGGCAATTTTACCAACATTAATTTGAACCAACAACCAATAACAGGTCCAGCCTAAGCTGCCAGCAAATCCGGCCCAGCCTAAAGCTTTGACTGGTACTTGAATAAAGAGCCCAAACGCCACTGTGCCGATAAAACTTAACCCGATTTGTACTAATAAGTGATACATGCTAGCACTTCCTTAACTAATTAAATAAAAAGCAATCCCCACGCCGACAGCAATGGCGCCAACGACCATGCTGGACTCAATGCCGCGTTCAATCCCCGCTAACAAATTGCCTTCAAACAAATCTCGTAAAGCATTAGTCATCGGGACGCCGGGCACTAACGGCATAATGGCGCCAATGATAATGTTATTGATACTTTGACCACCAAAGAAATGAACGTCACCCATAGCCAATAAGGCAATTACTAACGCGCCGATTAATTCGCCGACGAACCGCAAACGACTGTGTTGCCCAATTACGATAGCGATCCAATAACCTAAAGCGCCAATGATAAAAGTACTCACAAAATCCTTCCAGTCGTATTTTTGCGTGAAGATAATCATTAAACACGCACTTTCTAAGCCCGCACCAAAGGTTTGCGTTGCTAAGGAAAATAAGGGGCGATCGCGCTTGATTTGCCGTAATTGTTGCTCAAAGGTAGCTAAATCAATTTCTTGAGCTTCGTACTGGCGGGAGAGTGTATTGACTCTGGTAATGTTATTCATATTGATGCCGCGCCGTGAAATTTGTAAAAAACGAGTATACGGCGCTTTTTTAAAGCTGACTAGAACTCCCGTTAAACTGGTGAAAGCGGCATTATCAACTTCTTGACCACAAAAGGCAATGCGACGCATGGTATCTTCGACACGATACATTTCTGAACCGGCTTCCACTAAAATTTGTCCGGCTAAAAGACACACTTCCATTAATTGATCTTGCTGCATCTAAGCACCTTCTTTGAAACTAATTAATCATTATTATACTATATTCGTTAAATTGTTTGGGGGAGGTGAAAAGAGTGCAAGTTGGAATTATGGGCGGATCCGGTTATTTAGGACAGCAAGTGATCCGCCAGCTGCACAAACATCCGACTTGGCAAATCATTAGTTTTTCTCGTCATGGACAGCAAAACTTGCCAACAAATATTCAGCAAATGGCTCGATTTGTAAGCACTGATATTTTGCACGATGATCAGTGGCAACCGTGGTTAAAACAATGTGATTGGGTAATTGATTTAGTCGGAATTTTACGAGAACAGCCCCGGCAAAATATAACTTATCAAACGATGACTTTCGCTCCAGCCAAGATTGTGACAGATTATATTGTTCAACAACAATTAACCACGAAAATGTTATATGTGGCGGCCAATTGGGCACCATGGGGCTTGAAAAAATATTTATTTTATAAAGATCAAACAGCCCTGTATGTCAAACACCAGTTACAGCAGCAAGCAGTGATTATCTATCCAAATTTAATTTATGATCGACAACGGCTAACTAGTTGGGGTTTGGCGCAATTATTACGACTGAGTAATTTACCAGCCATTGCGCCGATGACCCGCATAGCGTTTAGTCAAGAAATTGATAAAATTTTGCAACAGCAAGTGAGCTTTTTGCAACGGCGCCGTTTCTTGCATGAAAAAAATATGTAATTTTACTGTAAATTAAATCAAGGGTGTTTTAAACTAAAAACATTATTGTTATTTTACTGAACTGGGAGGAGTAAGGTTGATGTCAAAAAAAGAAAGATTTATGACTACTTTAGGCTGGATTGCTACGGGAACAGCGATTTTAATGTATGTTTCCTATATCCCACAAATTATTAGTAATTTACATGGAGCGAAGGGTAATCCAGCGCAGCCACTAGCGACCGTCTTGAATACCTTATTGTGGGTTATCTATGCTTTATTCAAAGATCATCGTGATTATCCATTGGCCGTTAGTAATGGTGCCGGTGTGATTTTTGGGGCTTTGGCAGTATTAACAGCTTTATAAAAAAACAAAGAGAAGTGGGGATCAAAAGAATTTTTCGTAAATTTCGACGAATGTTTTCTTTTTGTCCAACTTCTCTTTTTTAATTTTACCAACAATTTGGTAAGTGATTAATTGAGGTATTTAATGATGAATGTTGAAAATTAATTATGATAAAATTCTCAAATTTGAGAATGGCAATAAGCACCATGTCAGTGATTGATTAAATTGTTCGCACCTTCGTGGCATCACCACTGGCAATGACTTGCAAGCCGTGAGCGGTTTGTAAAATTAAACTGGCTTTTTGAGTAACACCGACAATTTGGCCGTAAACGACCTTTGGCCCCATTTGCACTTGCACTGTCTGGTTTTTCCAAGCCAGCTTGTCTTGATAGTCGGGTAAGAAAAAGCCAGTCGCAAAATGATCTTTGAAGTGCCAGATTTGCTGCAATAAATGGACGATCAACTGACAGATTGCTTGCTCAGTCGGTTGTTTGGTCAAAAGATTGGCCCCAGTTGCTAAGTGCTCTTGATAAAGATTAAGACCAATGCCAATAATAGCAACTTGGGGACGCGGCTGTTCGACTAAAATGCCAGAAATTTTTTGATCATTGACTAAAAGATCATTGACCCATTTAATTTGGGTTTCGAGTTGCCATTGTTGTTCAATGGCCTGATTTAAACACCAAGCAATACCGGTTGTTAAGAGTCCTTGATTTTGGGCAGTTAACTTTGGCAAAGCTAAACCAAGTGAGAGATAAATGCCACCAGTTTGAGAAATAAAGTTACGCCCTTTTTTACCATAGCCATTCGTTTGTTGATTACTGATCACTAGCTGAGGTGAAAATTTTTTTTGGCGGGCGACTTGTTGCTTTAATAATTGGTTGGTGGAAGTGACTTGATCATACCAAGCAATTTGCTGAGCTAAAAACGGCAGCTGCTGGTTTAATTGTTGTTCTAACAAAGTTAAATGTTGCATAATTAATTAGACCTCACATGAGTAAACTAATTTGAGCTTCAAAATAAAATAATTACGTAAAAAGAGACGAACTAAAAGCTA
Source organism: Bombilactobacillus sp. ESL1197 (assembly GCF_058107145.1). Taxonomy (NCBI): domain Bacteria; kingdom Bacillati; phylum Bacillota; class Bacilli; order Lactobacillales; family Lactobacillaceae; genus Bombilactobacillus; species Bombilactobacillus sp. ESL1197. The sequence continues at coordinate 221,121 of NZ_JBYLTY010000001.1, read as the reverse complement.
TTCAAATCGGTCTTTATCATAGTCAAATTTGACATTTTAAGCAAGTTGCAATATGATACTGCCATCAAACAGTTTGATGTTTGAAATAAAATAAAGGAGCTGTTGGAATCTTAATGGAACTAAATTCAAGTGAAATACGGGCGTTAATTCCCAATCGATATCCGATCTTTTTCATGGACGGAGTGCAAGACATGCAAGTCGATAAATCAATTCAAGCGGTGAAGAACGTAACCGCTGATGAATCGTTTGTTGACAGTTATCGACCGGGACAATTTGTGATGCCATCAACGTTGATTATTGAAACCTTAGCTCAAGCAGCCTCAATTTTTATTTTGAGCTCACCGAGTTTTAAAAATAAAACAGCTTACTTAGGTGGGATTCCGAAGGCTGAATTTTTGTTTGATGTTCATGCTGGCGATCAGTTGCAGTTAAAAGTGGAATTAAAAAGACAACGTCAAAATATTGGCTTGGTTAGTTGCGTGGCGTCGGTTCATGATAAGCCAGCAGTGACAGCGGAATTAATGTTTATTGTCGAGGATGCGGTTCGTAGTTAACGGATTAGTTGCAGTTATTTTGACATTCTATAGGAGTAATACGAATGAAAGATAAAATGCAACGGATCAACCGGTTATTGACCACGGTTTATACTGATATTATGCGGGTTGAAGAACGGGAATTAAAAAAGAGTGATTTTAAGGACATTTCAGTTAAAGAAATGCACGCCATTGATGCAATTACTATGTATGATCACAAAACCAGTTCGCAATTAGCAGAAGAGTTAATGATTACTCCTGGTACAGTCACGACAATGGTTAATAATTTGGTACGTAAAGGTTATGTCGTCCGGATTCATGGCGATGATGACCGCCGAATTGTGCGTTTGGGTTTGACGAGAAAAGGCCGTTTAGTTTATCGAGCACATGATTTGTTTCATCGACAAATGGTAGCTAAGTTTATTGAAAACTTTGACGAGAACCAAGTTGAGATTATTGAACATGCCTTACTCAATTTACGAGCCTTTTTAGAATTTCCCGCGCATATCGATAAAACAAAGGAGTAATCCAGATTGGGATTGAGAATTAAGCAAACAGCTTATTATGTACCTGACAAGATTGTCAGCAATGATGATCTAACAAAGTTTATGGATACTTCGGATGAGTGGATTGCTTCCAGAACCGGCATTAAGCAACGCCACATTGCGCAAAAGCAACAAACTTCAGATTTAGCGTTGCAAGTAGCACAGCAGTTATTAGCAGCTAGTGATTTACCAGCAACTAGTTTAGATTTTATTATTGTGGCGACGATGTCACCAGATTATCAAACACCATCCACAGCGGCTTTAGTTCAAGGCAAGTTACAAGCCAATCAAGCATTTGCGTTTGATATTAGTGCAGCTTGTTCGGGGTTTATTTACGGCTTAGCTTTGGCTGATAAACTGTTAGCAACTACTTACCAACGTGGTTTAGTGATTGGTGCGGAAACTTTATCTAAATTGGTTGATTGGCAAGATCGTTCAACCGCGGTCTTATTTGGTGATGGTGCTGCAGGCGTTTTGGTGGAAGCTGATGCTAAGCATCCAGGATTGGTGGCTGAGGATTTGCAAACCTTAGGTGCGCAAAGTTCGGCACTCACAGCTGGGTATTTGCCGTTAAATTCGATCTTTAATCAAGATCAAACTGATCCACAACAGCGTTATTTTATGATGGATGGTCATGCTGTTTATCGCTTTGCCACCCATGAAGTACCCAATTCCATTCAACGTGTTTTAGCCAAAGCTAATTGGAACGTGAATGATATTGATTACTTTTTATTGCATCAAGCAAATGGGCGCATTATTAAAAGTATTGCACAACATTTAGATCAACCCGTAACTAAGTTTTTGCAGAATGTTGCAGAATTTGGCAATACTTCGGCAGCTAGTGTACCATTACTATTGGCGCAAAGTGTTGCAAACAAGCAAATTCAACGCGGGCAAAAGTTGATCTTAAGTGGTTTTGGCGGAGGTTTAACCGTCGGTAGTTTAGCGTTAGTTTATTAATTTTAATTATAAGGGAGTTTTATATTATGTCAGATCAAGAAATTTTTAACAAAGTCAAAGAAATTATTGTCGACCAAACAGGTGAAGAAGAAGAAGAAGTTACTTTACAAGCTAATATCAAAGATGATTTAAATGCTGATAGTTTGGATATTTTTGAAGTAATCAACGAATTAGAAGATGAATTTGACATCAAAATTGAAAATGAAGATGGTATTCAAACTGTGCAAGATCTAGTTGATTTTGTGAAGCAACAACTAGAAGCAAAGGAAGATTAAGCATGAAGTTAAGTCCATTTATTCAAAGTCTGGGATTGAAATATCCGATTTTTCAAGGGGGAATGGCCTGGGTCGCTGATGGTAAATTGGCGGCCGCTGTTTCCAATGCTGGTGGTTTAGGAATTATTGGTGCAGGCAATGCACCAGGTTCTGCAATTGCCGAAGAGATTAAAATTGCGCGGTCTTTAACCGATCGACCTTTCGGGGTCAATGTTATGTTATTGTCACCGCATGTTGAAGAAGTGGTGGAAGTTGTCTTGGAATATAAAGACAGCATCGCTTTAGTTACTACGGGTGCTGGTAATCCTGGCGATTACTTTACACGCTTTAAAGCGGCTAATATCAAAGTTATTCCAGTCGTTGGTTCTGTAGCATTGGCCAAAATGATGGAACGTGTTGGTGCAGATGCCGTGATTGCAGAAGGTATGGAATCTGGTGGTCATATTGGAAAGTTAACGACAATGGCCTTAGTTCCTCAAGTGGTTGATGCGGTTAATATTCCTGTCATTGCGGCTGGTGGTATTGGTGATGGCCGTGGTTTGGCAGCGGCTATGATGCTGGGTGCGCAAGGTGTCCAAATGGGAACCCGCTTTTTAGTAGCTACCGAATCTAAAGTTCATCCCACTTATAAAAAAGCGGTTTTGAAGGCTAATGATGCCAGCACAATGGTTACCGGTGACTTTGCAGGTCATCCATCTAGAGTTTTGAAAAACAAAATGGCTAAGACTTATGTGAAGTTAGAAAAAGCTGAAGCCGCTAAAGAGCATCCTAATTATAGTGATATTGAAGAATTAGGTAATGGTAGTTTGCGGCGTGCAGTTTTAGATGGTGATGCCAAGACCGGTGCTTATATGGCTGGTGAAATCTCTGGTTTGGTTAAAAAAGAACAACCAGCAGCTGAGATCTTGGAAGATGTTTATTCCCGGGCAGATCGGCTTTTAGGCGGTGACTATTAAGATGTTGGGATTACTGTTTAGCGGTCAAGGTGCCCAAAAAACAGGAATTACACAGGACCTGTACGAAAGTTTGCCAAGTTTTAAGCAGCATATTGATCAAGCAGCCGAAATTTTACAGTTAGACTTGCCAAGTATTTTATATGATGCAGCTTTGTCTGATCAGTTAGCACAAACGCGCTTGGCGCAACCGGCTATTTTGGCCATGAGTTGGGGCTTATATCAGGAATTAAAAGACTATTTAACTACTAAAGATTGCTTTGGCTTAGGACTAAGCTTAGGCGAATATAGTGCTTTAACTAGCAGTGGTTACGTTGATTTTGCTACCGGTTTGCAATTGATTAAGCGGCGTGGCGAATTAATGCAACAAGCTAGTGAGCAAACGGCCAGTGAAATGGTCGCCATTATGAAAGCCGATTTAGCTAGTGTTGAACAAGCAGTTCAGCAAGCTAGTCAATTCGGTGCCATTGGTGTGGCCAATGTTAATACACCACAACAGATTGTCATTGGTGGCGTCCCTACAGCAGTAGAGCGGGCTGTTGATTTATTAAAGCAGCAGCAGGAAAAACTGCGGGTTGTTCCATTAAAAGTTAGTGGAGCTTTTCATACACCGTTGATGCAACCAATTCAGGCACAATTAAATGCGGCCTTAACGAAAGTTAATTGGCAGACCGGAACATTTCCAGTATTTAGTACGACCACTAAACAAGAATTTGCTCCGCAAACTTTGAGTGATAATCTTACGCAACAGTTAGTTTCGACCACTTATTTTGCAGCTACTTTACAACAGCAAGCATCAGATTTAACGGCAGTTCTGGAGTTGGGACCTGGGAAAACCTTATTAGGCTTTGCTAAAAAGATTGTGCGGAAGATTCCTACTTATCAAGTTGATAGTTATGATGGACTGCAACAGACAATTACAGCGTTGGAGGCAATGGATTAATGGAACTCAAAGACAAAGTAGTTTTAATAACCGGTAGCTCACGAGGTATTGGTTTAGCAATTGCCAAAGCTTTTGCACAGCAAGGAGCGAATATCGTTTTAAATGCGCGGCATCCCATTAGTGCCGACGTGCAAGCTCAAATTACCGCTTTTGGGGTTCAATGTTTTGATATTAGTGCTGACGTGACGCAGATGGACTCTGCAGAACAATTAATTAAGCAAACATTGGCTGCAGCGGGCCACATTGATGTTGTAGTTAATAATGCAGGAATTACTCGCGATGGTTTATTGAACCGGATGTCACAAGAAGACTTTGACAGTGTCTTACAAACTAATTTAGTGGGAACTTTTAATGTTATTCGTCAGGCATTACGGCCAATGTACAAACAACGTTCGGGATGTTTTATTAATTTAGCCAGTGTTGTTGGCTTGACTGGTAATATTGGTCAGGCTAATTATGCTGCCAGTAAAGCCGGCATCATTGGGTTAACGAAATCAGTTGCGAAAGAAGTGGCTTTGCGTAATTTACGTTGTAATGCAATTGCTCCCGGAATGATTGATACCCAAATGACGCAGCAATTAAGTGATAAACGGCAACAAGAAATTATTAAACAAATTCCACTACAGCGCTTTGGTCAAGTTGAAGAAATTGCCCAAACTGCTGTCTTTTTGGCTCAAAATAATTATATTACTGGCCAAACATTGACGGTCGATGGCGGCTTAACAATGCAGTAAGGAGAATCATTATGACAAGAGTAGTAATAACAGGACTAGGGGCTGTTACCCCTATCGGTAACGATGTTGCTAGTTTTCAAGCAGGTTTAAATTCACAAAAGATTGGTTTTGAACCAATTACTTATTTTGATGCAACTAGTACAGGAGTTACAGTTGCTGGACAGTTAGATGATTTTGATGCGTTACAGCATTTAACAAAAAAAGATACGAAGCGCATGGATGCTTTTACCCAATATGCGGTTTATGCTAGCGATGAAGCCATGGCGCAAGCCCAAATCAATGCTAAGAATACTGATGCCGATCGTTTAGGCGTAATCTGGGGTTCTGGTATTGGCGGTTTAACGACAATTCAACAACAAGTGATCAAAATGCATGATAAGGGTGCGGATCGGGTATCACCAATGTTTGTGCCCACTGCGATTGCTAATATGGCAGCTGGTAATTTGTCTATGCGTTACCAGGCCCATAATATTAGTACGACAATTGTGACCGCTTGTGCTTCCAGTACGAATGCGATCGGTGAAGCTTACCGTCAAATTAAAGATGGACGTAGTGACGTTATGATTACTGGTGGTTCAGAAGCTTCCATTAATCAGATTGGGATTGCAGGTTTTGCGTCTTTGTCAACCTTGTCTAAGGCCACTGATCCGACCAAAGCTAGCCTACCATTTGACGAAAGTCGTTCAGGCTTTGTGATGGGCGAAGGTGCCGGAACGTTAATTTTGGAATCTTTAGAACATGCTCAAGCGCGTGGTGCTGAAATTTTGGGTGAAATTGTTGGTTATGGAACAACATCTGATGCTTACCATATTACTTCTCCAGACCCGAAAGGTACCCAAGCAGCGCGGGCAATGAGTTTGGCTATGCAAGAAGCCCAAATCACGCCGCAACAAGTGGGCTATATTAATGCTCATGGCACGGGAACTAAAGGCAATGACTCGGCAGAATCAAAGGCTATTAATCAAGTTTTTGGTGCTGATAGTTCAGTTTTGGTCTCCAGTACGAAGAGTATGACTGGTCATTTATTGGGCGCTGCGGGTGCAGTCGAAGCAGTTGCCACAACCTTGGCATTACAATCTGGACAATTGCCAGTGAATGTTGGAATTATGAATCAAGATGCAGACTGTGATGTGAACCTAGTAACAACTAACAATAACCAACGGACAATTGATTATGCACTCAGCAACTCCTTTGGTTTTGGTGGTCATAATGCAGTTCTAGCAATGAAAAGGTGGCAAGCTTAAATGACTTTTGAAGAAATTCAAGCTCTCATGAAGCAAGTTAATCAAAGTAACATTAATGAATTAGATTTGGATTTTGATGGTGGACATTTGTATTTGAGCAAGCAAAGTCAAACTGCTCCAGCCACCGTAACTCCTAGTTCAGTAGTACCAGATAATCAAGCTACTGTGGTAGAAGATACAGCACAATTGCCGCAAATCAAGTCGCCTTTAGTTGGGATTGTTTATCTCCAATCTTCTCCTGACCAACCACAATTTAAAAAAGTTGGGGATCAAGTAGAAGTGGGCGATGTTGTTTGTGTCATTGAAGCAATGAAGATGATGACAGAAGTTAAGAGTGAGATTAAGGGAACTATTAGTGAAATCTTAGTTTCTGATGAAGAGGTTGTGGAATATGATCAACCCCTATTTACTGTCACACCCAATTAGGAGGGCTCAGAAGATTAATGGAAGCAAATGAAAATAAACAAAGTTTAGATGTTGTCCAAATTCAAGAAATTTTACCACATCGTTACCCAATGTTATTAGTCGATCGAGTACTAGATTATCAACCTGGTCAATATGCAATTGGTCGCAAGAATGTTTCTGTCAATGAAAGTTATTTCCAGGGACATTTTCCGGGTAACCCCGTGATGCCTGGAGCTTTAATCTTGGAAGCTTTGGCACAAACAGGGGCAATTGCTTTATTAACGATGCCTGAATTTAAAGGCAAGACCGCTTATTTCGGTGGTGTTAAGAAAGTTAAATTCCGGCAAATGGTACGTCCCGGCGATAGTTTACGTTTGGAAGTTAAATTAGATAAATTACGTGGAAATATTGGTATTGGTAAAGCGACTGCTTATGTTGATGACCAAATTGCTTGTTCTGGTGAATTAACATTTGCCGTACAGTAGGTGAGAGTTGAAATGTTGGAAAAAGTTTTAATTGCCAACCGTGGGGAAATTGCTGTGCGGATTATTCGCGCTTTACGCGAATTAAATATTACCTCAGTAGCAGTTTATTCAACGGCTGATAAAAATGCACAACATGTGAAAGAAGCCGATGAAGCAGTTTGCATTGGTGGCCCACAACCAGCTGATTCCTATTTGAATATGCAAAACATTGTGAGTGCGGCTTTATTAACAGGAGCGCAAGCAATCCACCCAGGTTATGGCTTTTTATCCGAAAGTCCGGAATTTGCACAATTGTGTGAAGAATGTCAGTTGACTTTTATTGGTCCGAAGGCCAAAACCATTGCGTTGATGGGTAATAAGGCTAATGCGCGGATTACCATGCAACAAAATGAGGTGCCGGTTATTCCGGGTAGTGAAGGTTTTGTCGCTAATGCGCAAGAAGCATTAGCAATTGCCCAAAAAGTCGGTTATCCAGTCATGCTCAAAGCCGCTGCTGGTGGTGGCGGTAAAGGAATTCGTAAAGTTTTTAAACCAGAAGAATTAAGTGATTCTTTTGTGCAAGCGCAAGAAGAAGCAAAGTTATCTTTTGGTGATGACCGCATGTATTTGGAAAAGATTATCTCTCCTGCTAAGCATATTGAAGTTCAGATTATGGCTGATCAAGCAGGGCACGTGGTGGCCTTGCCTGAACGAGACTGTTCCTTACAACGACGGCAACAAAAAGTTTTGGAAGAAACGCCTTGCGTAGAGATTAATGAGCAAGAACGGCAACATTTGCAGCAGTTAGCCATTCGCGCAGTCAAAGCAATTGACTATCAAAATGTAGGGACGATTGAATTTTTAATGGATCCGCAACATCATTTTTATTTCATGGAAATGAATACGCGGATTCAGGTAGAACATTCTATTACTGAAGAAGTAGCGCAAGTTGATTTGGTGCAAGAGCAATTAAAAATTGCTGCAGGCGCTGATTTGTCCATGACGCAAGCGGATGTGCAGATCCATGGTGCAGCTATCGAAGCGAGAATTAATGCGGAAGATCCGAAAAAGAATTTTCAACCGCAGGCTGGTCAGATTAAGCAAATGTCCTGGCCCGGTGGGCTAGGGGTTCGCGTTGAAAGTGGCGTGAACAGTGGTGATCAGATATCACCATTTTATGATTCAATGATTATTAAGATTATTGCTTTTGGTTCACAGCGCCCGGTCGTTTTGCGCCGTTTGATTAATTCATTGCGAGAATTCAAAATTGATGGTGTCACGACGAACGATGATTTCTTGATTCAATTATTACAACAAGAGGAAGTTCGCCAAGGTCATTATTTGACCACATATATTGATCAAAAGTTTTTACCGCAATATATGGCACAATCCTCAAAGGGGGCTAGTGACGATGAGTGAAAATCATTTTGCGCCTCATCCGATTCAAGCCTTAAATAGTTATTATCATAATGTTCCACAAGGAATTTTTCGTTATTGTCCTCATTGTGGCAGTAAGTTTTATTTTCGGCGGGCCGGTAAATTTCAAGTTTGTCCGGAATGTGGTTATGGTTTTCGGGTGAATGCTCGCCAACGCTTGAAGATGTTAACGAAAGATTTTCAAGAATGGGATGCTGAGTTAGCCACGACTGATCCTTTAAAGTTTCCAGATTATCAAGAGAAATTGCATAAGGCTCAGACGAAGACAAAATTATTGGATTCAGTTTTAACTGGACAAGCCAAGTTGGCTCAACATGATGTGGCTTTAGGAATTATGGATCCTAACTTCATTATGGGAAGTTTAGGAACAGCTACTGGTGAAAAAATTACCCGTTTATTTGAGCAAGCAACAGAACGAAAATTACCAGTTGTTATGTTCACTGCTTCTGGTGGTGCTCGGATGCAAGAAGGAATTCATTCCTTAATGCAGATGGCGAAAATCTCGCAAGCAATTAATGAACATCGCCAAGCTGGATTATTGTATGTGGCAGTGATCATGGATCCGACTACCGGAGGCGTAACAGCTAGCTTTGCCTCACAGGCTGATATTACGCTAGCAGAACCCCAAGCGTTGTTAGGTTTTGCTGGGCGGCGCGTCATTGAGCAAACCATCAATAAGAAATTGCCTTCAGATTTTCAAAGTGTAGAAAACGCTTATCAGCATGGTTTTATTGATGAAATTGTGGCGCGACCACAACAACTACAGAAATTAGATCAAATCTTGACAATTTTTGCTGGTCAAAAGTGGAAGGGAGCTGCGCAAAGTGAGTAAACAAGTTAGTACGATCATGGAAGGTGCGCGAAGTGATAGGAAAGCTGACTTGCAACCGCTGATTGATCAATTATTTACGGACTTTTTTGCTGTACATGGCGATCAAGTGGATAGTGATGATCCGGCGATTATTGCCGGCTTTGCTAAGCTCAAGCAACGGACGGTGGCGGTAGTAGCCACGAATAAAGGTCAGGAATTAGAGGAACGCCTAGCCACTCATTTTGGTAGTCCAACCCCGCAAGGTTATCGGAAAGCTTTACGCGTAATGAAATTAGCGCAAAAAATGGGTGCACCAATTGTCACGTTGATTAATACTCCAGGTGCTTATCCGGGTGAAGAGGCTGAAGTGAAAGGTCAAGGCCAAATATTGGCTAAGAGCATCAGTGAAATGTTGCAACTGCAAGTTCCCATTTTAACTATTATTATTGGCGAAGCAGGTTCGGGTGGCGCGTTAGCTTTGGCCTGTTCTGATCAAGTGTGGATGCTAGAACACAGTATGTATACTGTTCTTTCGCCAGAAGGCTTTGCTTCTATTATGTGGAAAGATTCCAAGCTGGCTAATAAAGCAGCGGAAATGATGCATATTGAACCCGCTTGGTTGAAACAAAATCAAATTATTGAACAAGTTTTACCCGAGACGGTTTTAGATGAGCAAGCCAAACAATTACAGACCTTGATTGATCAACAATTGGCTCAATTCGATCAGTTAAGTTTGTCTGATTTATTGCAACAGCGCAAAGAACGATTTCGTAAATTTTAATAAAATGTCTGATTAAGCGCAGCCAGCACCTATTTTGTTGGTTGCGCTTAATTTGTTTAAAAATTTAGTTGATAAAATTTGGTAATTCTTCATAATTATCCTTTAAGATAAAACTATAATTATCAATTAATATAACTGAAATTGAAAGGATGATTTTGATGCAATATTGTCCCAACTGTGGTGCCAAAATCAAAGCTAATGCCAAAAAATGTCCGACCTGTGGTTATCAATTAGTGGCGAAGCCGCAAAGAGCGCACGCTGATGCTGATGGTAGAGATCAAACTTATTCGCGGGCACAGCGTTATCATCAATCTTCGACTAATTCTATGGTTAGTTTTTTGCTCTGGCTCAAGAATAATCCCATTATAGATGTTTTAGCCGTTATTTTTGTTATTTTGACTTATGTTTATATTGGTAAATGGTTGAGCTTAGTGGTCGCATTAGGGTTGATTGTGGCTGGTTATTGGCACGCTAATCGGCGGCAAACTAATCTGGATCAAAAAATCCGGAATGCTTTTCGCCGCAAACAGCCGGCAACTTCTGCGGCTATTAAACGGCGTCCAATGGTTAAAGCGCGCGTTGATCACTATCAACAACCGAATTTTACCAAACCCTTACAACCACAAACTCAAGCGGGAGTAACAGAAGTGTCAACGGTTGTGCCAACAACCAAGTCAAAAAGTCAGCGCTCGTGGCTGTTATTAATTATTGCAGGTATTTTATTGAGTAGCAGCTACTGGCCAAACTTTTTTAGTAATAACTTTTTTGGCAGCAATGTGGTGACCAATTTCTCTTTAGCGCAGACTATTAAACAAGCACTTAACTTGTTAAATTATTACTTACATTTTCAAATTAATCCGGATCTAGGATTATGGATTATTGCTGCCGGACCATTATTGATTATCTTGGGCGCCTTGATGCCGAATCATTTTGGGAAAAAGTTAATTAAGTGGGGTAATGTTTGGAACTTACTGTGGTACTTTGGCGGTTGGTTAATCTTACATGTGAGTTTGAGCTTTGCCGCCAAAAGTGGTGTCATGCAACCACTAAGTCTCGGTGCTAGTGGCAAATCAGCTTTAACATTGAGTATTTTATTATTAATTTTGACAATTTGGGATTGGCATCAATTCAAACAGAGTAATGTGCGGCAATAAGCGTTTCTTAAGATATGGTATGATATGTTTAAGTTTGGGAGATAGAAGTTAACTTGTGAGGCGATAATTGTTGAAAATTTTAGTGGTAGACGATGACCAAGATATTGTGGAACTGCTCAGCATTTATTTAAAAAATGAAGGCTATCAACCAGTTGTTGCTAATTCTGGTGTACAAGCGCTCAATCAATTAAAAGCTAATCCGGATATTGCACTCTTAATATTAGACATTATGATGCCCGGAATGTCAGGAATTGAAGTGATTAAAAAATTACGCAAGGATTCACAAATTCCCATTATTGTAGTTTCTGCCAAAACTAGTGATTTGGATAAAATCCAAGGATTAATTACGGGTGCTGATGACTATGTGGTTAAACCCTTTAATCCGTTAGAGGTGATGGCCCGGGTGAAATCTTTGTTGCGCCGGACCCATGCTCAAGGTCACGAGATTTTACCAGATAAATTAGAAATTGGACCAATTACCATCGATAAAAGCTCCCACGAAGTCGTGACCAATGCGGGAGTGAAAGTGCAACTCACAGCATTGGAATTTGGCATTTTATATTTACTAGCCAGTCATCCTAATCGCGTCTTTTCTGCAGATGAGATCTTTGAGCGTGTCTGGAAGCAAGAAAGTGTGATTTCTGCCAAAACAGTGATGGTTCATGTGAGTCATTTGCGTGATAAATTAGAAGAAGCAACTAATGGTGAACAAGTCATCGAAACCGTTTGGGGTGTTGGCTACAAAGTGGAGGCTTAAACATGAAGGCAATGCTATCCCGTCGGTGGGTAGTTTATATAACGACCATTATTTTCGTATTGGCCGTCGGCGGTGAACTCAAATGGGCCACGATGATTAATCAAACGCCCCAGTTATGGTGGCTGATAGGATTGTTAGATGGGTTAATAATAATTCTTTTAGCCTATCAATATTTGTATCAACGCCAATTACATCGTACACAGTATTATCTGCAACATTTGGCGCGTGGCGAAGCGACTAGTGCTGATGGCATTACTATTTTGGAACTACAACAATTAATTCAGCAAATGGATAAAGTGATGCAAACCGCCAGTGAATCCATGAAAAATCAAGTGGCTGCGGAACAAAGTAAAGACGAATTGATTACTAATGTGAGTCATGATTTACGGACGCCATTGACGTCAATTATTGGCTTTTTAGGTTTAATTGAACAAAATCCGCAAACGTCAACGGCCGATGTGCAAAAATACGTGCATATTGCTTATCAAAAATCGTTACAATTACGTTCGTTAGTGAATGATTTATTTGAATATGTTCGTGCTAATAACTCGAACACTAAATTAAATATTCAAACATTCGATATGATTCAAATGCTGGAACAGATTGATGCAGATTTTGAATTAGAAGCTAAAAAACAGCATATTCAAATGGAAGTGGTCAGTGATATTCCGCAGTTAATCATGCAAGCTGATAGTCAAAAGCTTGGGCGAGTTTTTAATAATTTAGTAATTAATGCCATCAAGTATGGTCAAGGTGCCGATCATATTTGGTTGTGCGCTAAAGAACAACAAGATCACGTAATTTTACAGGTGATTAATAATGGCCAAGCGATTGCTCCAGAAAATCAGCAACACTTGTTTGATCGTTTTTATCGTGTCGATCAGTCTCGTTCGAGTAAAACGGGGGGGACAGGCTTAGGGTTGGCCATTGCCAAAAGCTTGGTGCAAATGCAACATGGACAGATTACAGTCCACTCTGATGCACAACAAACTTGTTTTCAGATTGACTTACCGAAAAATTTAACCAGTGAAGGAGATAAATCATGACTTTGATTTTAAATGGTTGTACTTTATTATTGCAGGAACATAAGTTGCTAAAACAGGCTGATATTGTGTTTGACAATGAAATTACCGCCGTAACTTACGATTCACGGCAGGCACAAAAGGATGGTATGTTCTTTTGCAAAGGAACACATTTTAAAGAAAGTTATTTAAAGCAGGCTCAGGCTAATGGAGCAACAACTTATGTTTCTGAAGTAGCATATCCAGATATCAAGGGCATGAATGCCTTAATTGTAACCGACGTACAGAAAGCGATGGCGTTATTAGGGGCAGCTTTTTATGGTTACCCGCAGAATGATCTGTTTATTATTGCTTTTACAGGAACTAAAGGGAAAACGACTTCGGCCTATTTTACACGTGGAATCTTGCAAAATTATTCGAATCAAAAGACCGCCTTATTTTCGACGATTGATCGGATTTTAGGACCGAAGCCCAGTCAGAAATTTAAGTCCAATTTAACTACTCCAGAATCACTGGATTTGTTTCATGATATGCGTGAAGCCGTAGATAGTGGGATGACGCATTTGGTGATGGAAGTCTCATCACAGGCTTATAAGCGTAACCGTGTTTATGGTTTAACATATGATGTTGGCTTCTTTTTAAACATCTCACCTGATCATATTGGTCCCAATGAACATCCCGATTTTGCCGATTATCTTCATTGCAAATTACAGCTCTTAGTAAATTCAAAGAGTTGTGTGATTAATGGGGATACTGACTATTTTGACGAAGTATATTTAGCAGCTAAAGCGACAACTCCTAGTTCTAAACTGTATGTTTTTTCACGCCAAGGTGGCAATGAACAAGTGGCGGACTTTGTTTATCAGAGTAAAGAGAGTACATTGGCAGAAAGTGAATTTACGATCAGGGCTCAAAGTGCTAAAGCTCAGCAACTGAATATTGCTGGTGATTATCAATTAAGTTTGATCGGTGACTTTAATGAAGCCAATGCAACTGCCGCAATTATCGGTGCTGGGATTGCGGGGGCCCCTTATGAATTGGCTCAAACATCTATTATGGATGTGCATATTCCGGGACGGATGGAGTCAATCAAGACCAAGCAACACGGCACGATTTACGTTGACTATGCGCATAATTACGCTAGCATGTCGGCATTGTTACATTTTTTAAAAACGGAAAATCCACAATCCAAAATTATCGTGGTAGTTGGTAGTACAGGCGACAAGGGCGTTTCACGGCGTTCAGGCTTTGCTAAAGCTCTGAGTAAATATGCTAATCAGGCGTATTTGACGACTGATGACCCGGGATTTGAAGATCCTCAAGCTATTTGTGAAGAAATCAATCAGTTAATTGATCATACGAAAGTGCAAGTGGCAATTATTCTAGATCGTCAGCAGGCGATTCAAGCGGCGATTACTACTAGTCAACCGCAAGATATTGTCGTGTTAGCTGGTAAAGGTGAAGATAAGTACCAAAAAATTCGTGGTGTGAATGTGGATTATCCCAATGACTTAAATGTGGCACAACAGATAGTTCAAGAAATTGAGGGATAGCGATGAAAGACTTTTTTACAATTATTGGCGGCATGGGCACGGCAGCCACGGAAAGTTTTGTGCGTCTGTTAAATGCAAGAACCCCTGCAATTAAGGATCAAGAATATTTAAATTATTTATTAGTCAATCATGCTAGTATTCCTGATCGAACCGATTATATTTTGGATCATCAAAAACCGAATTTTTATCCCGATTTGTTAGAAGATATTCAACAACAATCACTCTTACAGCCCGCTTTTATGGTGATTATTTGCAATACTGCGCATTATTTCTATGAACAATTACAACAAGAGACGTCAATTCCATTATTGCATATGCCCCGGAGTGCTGTTAGCTATTTGAAACAGCACTATCCCCGAGCGCAAAAAGTGGGATTAATTGCCACGAAAGGTACTTTAGCGGATCAAGTCTATCAACAAGAATTACAACAACAGGGATTAGATTATACGTTGGGTGATGAACAGCTGCAGGCGGATGTGATGACTTTGATCTATGATTGTATCAAAGAACAAGGGGTAGTTGATGCACAGTTATATCATCAGATTCTCAAGCGAATGGTGCATGATTTTGGAGCCGACGTGGTTATTTTAGGTTGTACAGAACTTTCTTTGGCCCAAGAGAAAGCACCGCAACATAATTATTCAGTAGTTGATGCGCAAAGTATTATGGTTGATACTTGTGTCAATTTAGGTCAAAGGCTACAGCAAGGCTTACCCGTAATGATTCAAGCTGGAGTAGCGCAGTCCTAGACTGAAAATTATTTTATATTAGAATTGCATTATTGCTTTGATAATGTATAATTAATAATCTAAATTGTGAAAAGCTTATTTAGCTTAGCGCTAAATCAAAATTCACAGTTGAGTAAATCATTTAGAATTTTGAGGTTAATTGAAGTAATGAATAATTCAGAACCAAATAAATCCTTATTGAAACGCAATCAAAAAGTTTCGATGCAATCACAGCACCAAATGGGAAGTCATCGTTTTTTGAAGAGCATTTTGCTCTTTTTAATTATGGCTATTTTTATCGTCGGGGCTTACGGCTTTCGGATTTACTCGCAAGCTAGTAATGCTTTAGGCAATGCTTATCGGCCGAGTACCGCAATTCGACCTTCCAAAACGATCGCGCAAAAAAAGCCAGTTACTATTCTATTGTTAGGAGTAGATACAGGCGATGAAGGACGCACTGATCGTGGTAATTCAGATACTATGATTTTGGCAACGATCAATCCACAAACTAAAAAAACAGTGTTAATGAGTATTCCACGGGATACTTTATCGGAAATTTATGGGATAAAAAGCGGCCAGCATGTGATTCAGAAAATTAATTCCGCTTATAATTTAGGAGAGTCTGAGGCAGCGGTGAAAACTGTGCAAAAATTAGTTAATATCAAGATTGATAATTATATTACTTTGGACTTTCATTCACTGCCTAAAATAGTAGACGCAGTCGGTGGAGTTGAAGTAGATGCACCGTTTGCGTTCAGTTACGATGGCAGTAGTTTTCATAAAGGTAAGCAAGTCATTAACGGCAAACAAAGTCTGTCTTACGCACGAATGCGTTACGACGATCCGCAAGGCGATTATGGTCGGCAAATGCGACAACGTCAGGTTATTATGGCAATTGTCAAAAAAGCAACTTCTCTAAGTACGTTACCTAATCTTCAAAAAGTGTTGAATAGCATTTCTAATTCGATGAGTACTAATCTATCATTGGATGATATTACTGCGTTAATTCAATATTATCGAGGAGCGTCTAAAAACATGGACTCTGATCATTTGCAAGGGCACGGCACCCTAATTGACGGAATTTCTTATGAAGTAGCGCCAACTAAAGAATTACAGCGCGTATCGGATAAATTAAGAACCAGTGTTGGCCAAGATAAAGAAAAGATTAATAACGTCGAGACACGACAAAATAAAATGAATGTGACGAAAAATGGTTTTGATTTTAAGGAAAAAGTAAATCAAAATTATGTAATTTATGGCGAAAATGTTAATAGTAATTACTTGATTGATAACTAAAAAGCAATTTATTTTAAAAATAAATTGCTTTTTTTATATCGTAAAAAAGCAGTCATACCAAGGGATAGAGCAATAAGTAACAAAAAAGAATAAAAAAAGATGGGCAAAGGGGTTGCAAAAGGGTAAAAAAGTTGATAATATATTTTCTGTTGTCAATGAGTCATGCGCGTCACTGTTAAGCAAATAAAAAAAACAGTTGACAAGCTCATGATAAGATGATAAACTAAATAAGCCGCTTAATCAAGTGGTAATCAACAAAAAGTTAAGTAGATCTTTGAAAACTGAACAAAGTTTCTTTAAAAGCCAAGTGCTGGGTTCTTGAAAAAGAACCTGTCAATTTAAAAGTAATAAAGAAGACAAAGAACGTTAGAGTTCTAAGTCTGAGTCAACAAACTAACAAAAAATGAGAGTTTGATCCTGGCTCAGGACGAACGCTGGCGGCGTGCCTAATACATGCAAGTCGAGCGAGCAGAAGTAACGGAATACCTTCGGGTAGGAAGATATGGACGCGAGCGGCGGATGGGTGAGTAACACGTAGGTAACCTGCCCTTTAGCGGGGGATAACAATTGGAAACAGTTGCTAATACCGCATAAAGTGCTTAATCACATGATTAAGGAATGAAAGACGGTTTCGGCTGTCACTAAAGGATGGACCTGCGGCGTATTAGCTAGTTGGTGAGGTAAAGGCCCACCAAGGCGATGATACGTAGCCGACCTGAGAGGGTAATCGGCCACATTGGGACTGAGACACGGCCCAAACTCCTACGGGAGGCAGCAGTAGGGAATCTTCCACAATGGACGAAAGTCTGATGGAGCAACGCCGCGTGGATGAAGAAGGTTTTCGGATCGTAAAATCCTGTTGTTGAAGAAGAACGTGCTTGAGAGTAACTGCTCAAGTAGTGACGGTATTCAACCAGAAAGTCACGGCTAACTACGTGCCAGCAGCCGCGGTAATACGTAGGTGGCAAGCGTTGTCCGGATTTATTGGGCGTAAAGGGAGCGCAGGCGGTTTGAAAAGTCTGAATGTGAAAGCCCTCAGCTTAACTGAGGAAGTGCATCGGAAACTGTCAAACTTGAGTGCAGAAGAGGAGAGTGGAACTCCATGTGTAGCGGTGAAATGCGTAGATATATGGAAGAACACCAGTGGCGAAGGCGGCTCTCTGGTCTGTAACTGACGCTGAGGCTCGAAAGCATGGGTAGCGAACAGGATTAGATACCCTGGTAGTCCATGCCGTAAACGATGAGTGCTAAGTGTTGGGAGGTTTCCGCCTCTCAGTGCTGCAGCTAACGCATTAAGCACTCCGCCTGGGGAGTACGACCGCAAGGTTGAAACTCAAAGGAATTGACGGGGGCCCGCACAAGCGGTGGAGCATGTGGTTTAATTCGAAGCAACGCGAAGAACCTTACCAGGTCTTGACATCTCCTGAAAGCTGTAGAGATACAGGGTTCCCTTCGGGGACAGGAAGACAGGTGGTGCATGGTTGTCGTCAGCTCGTGTCGTGAGATGTTGGGTTAAGTCCCGCAACGAGCGCAACCCTTGTTACTAGTTGCCAGCATTAAGTTGGGCACTCTAGTGAGACTGCCGGTGACAAACCGGAGGAAGGTGGGGACGACGTCAAATCATCATGCCCCTTATGACCTGGGCTACACACGTGCTACAATGGATGGTACAACGAGAAGCGAACTCGTGAGGGCAAGCAGAACTCTAAAAACCATTCTCAGTTCGGATTGCAGGCTGCAACTCGCCTGTATGAAGTTGGAATCGCTAGTAATCGTGGATCAGCATGCCACGGTGAATACGTTCTCGGGCCTTGTACACACCGCCCGTCACACCATGAGAGTTTGTAATACCCAAAGCCGGTGGGGTAACCCTTCGGGGAGCTAGCCGTCTAAGGTAGGACAAATGATTAGGGTGAAGTCGTAACAAGGTAGCCGTAGGAGAACCTGCGGCTGGATCACCTCCTTTCTAAGGAAAAATAAACGGAAAGCAGTTGGCAAGAAACTTTGTTTAGTTTTGAGAGGTCTACTCTCAAACATTAGTACTTTGAAAACTGAATATTATGAGAAGAAAGACACCGAGAATCGAGAGATTCGAAGAAAGTAAGAAACAGTAGTAAATAAGGTTAAGATAATAAGGGCGCACGGTGGATGCCTAGGTACTAGGAGCCGAAGAAGGACGCAACGAACAGCGAAATGCTCCGGGGAGTTGTAAGTAAACGAAGATCCGGAGATATCCGAATGGGGGAACCCGGCTAAGGTAAAGCTTAGTCACACTGCGACGAAAGTTGTAAGTGAGGAAGACATGGTGAACTGAAACATCTAAGTAGCCATAGGAAGAGAAAGAAAAATCGATTTCCTGAGTAGCGGCGAGCGAAACGGAAAGAGCCCAAACCAGAGAGCATGCTCTTTGGGGTTGTAGGACTGGGACGTGAGATAGTCGAAGATAGCTGAATCAGTTGGGAAGCTGAACCAGAGATAGTGATAGTCTAGTAGGCGAAATCAGAGACACTCTACCAGTATCCTGAGTACGGCGGGGCACGTGAAACCCCGTCGGAAGCAGGGAGGACCATCTCCCAAGGCTAAATACTCCCTAGTGACCGATAGAGAACAAGTACCGTGAGGGAAAGGTGAAAAGCACCCCGGAAGGGGAGTGAAATAGATCCTGAAACCGTGTGCCTACAAGTAGTCAGAGCTCGTTAAAGAGTGATGGCGTGCCTTTTGTAGAATGAACCGGCGAGTTACGATTGCGTGCGAGGTTAAGTTGAGAAGACGGAGCCGTAGCGAAAGCGAGTCTGAATAGGGCGAAAGAGAGTACGTAGTCGTAGACCCGAAACCAAGTGACCTACCCATGTCCAGGTTGAAGGTGCGGTAAAACGCACTGGAGGACCGAACCCACGTAAGTTGAAAATTGCGGGGATGAGGTGTGGGTAGCGGTGAAATTCCAAACGAACTTGGAGATAGCTGGTTCTCTCCGAAATAGCTTTAGGGCTAGCCTCGGAGAAGAGGATCTTGGAGGTAGAGCACTGTTTGGACTAGGGGCCCAACATGGGTTACTGAATTCAGATAAACTCCGAATGCCAAAGATCTTTCTCCGGGAGTCAGACGGTGAGTGATAAGATCCATCGTCGAAAGGGGAACAGCCCAGATCACCAGTTAAGGTCCCAAAATCCATACTAAGTGGAAAAGGAAGTGGAACTGCACAGACAACTAGGATGTTGGCTTAGAAGCAGCAACTCATTTAAAGAGTGCGTAATAGCTCACTAGTCGAGTGGTTCTGCGCCGAAAATGTACCGGGGCTAAGTATGGTACCGAAACTGTGGATGTGCATCGAAAGATGTACGTGGTAGGAGAGCGTTGTAAGCACGAAGAAGCCAGATCGAGAGGACTGGTGGAGAGCTTAGAAGTGAGAATGCCGGTATGAGTAGCGAAAGACCAGTGAGAATCTGGTCCACCGGATGACTAAGGTTTCCTGGGGAAGGCTCGTCCGCCCAGGGTTAGTCGGGACCTAAGATGAGGCCGAGAGGCGTAATCGATGGAAAACAGGTTGAGATTCCTGTACTGTTCAGTGTTGTTTGAACGATGGAGGGACGCAGGAGATGAATTGTGAGCATGCAGCTGGAAAAGCATGTCTAAGCAGCGAGTCTGGATATGAGTCAAATGCTTATAACCGCGAAGGATGAGTTGTGATAGGGAGCGAAATTAAAGTAGCGAAGCACAATAGTCACACTGCCGAGAAAAGCTTCTAGTGAGACACTGAATACCCGTACCGCAAACCGACACAGGTAGTCAAGGAGAGAATCCTAAGGTGAGCGAGAGAACTATCGTTAAGGAACTCGGCAAAATAGCCCCGTAACTTTGGAAGAAGGGGTGCTGGTGTAAGAGCCAGCCGCAGTGAAAAGGCCCAAACAACTGTTTATCAAAAACACAGGTCTCTGCAAAATCGTAAGATGACGTATAGGGGCTGACGCCTGCCCGGTGCTGGAAGGTTAAGAGGATGAGTTAGACTTCGGTCGAAGCCCAGAATTGAAGCCCCAGTAAACGGCGGCCGTAACTATAACGGTCCTAAGGTAGCGAAATTCCTTGTCGGGTAAGTTCCGACCCGCACGAAAGGCGTAATGATTTGGGCACTGTCTCAACGATAGACTCGGTGAAATTATAATACCCGTGAAGATGCAGGTTACCCGCGACAGGACGGAAAGACCCCATGGAGCTTTACTGTAGCTTGATATTGAGTTTTTGTGTAACATGTACAGGATAGGTAGGAGCCGTAGAGATCGGTACGCTAGTATCGAAGGAGGCGCTGGTGGGATACTACCCTTGTTATATGAAAGCTCTAACCCGCGCCGTTGAAGCACGGCGGGAGACAGTGTCAGGTGGGCAGTTTGACTGGGGCGGTCGCCTCCTAAACAGTAACGGAGGCGCCCAAAGGTTCCCTCAGAATGGTTGGAAATCATTCGTAGAGTGTAAAGGTAGAAGGGAGCTTGACTGCGAGACAGACAAGTCGAGCAGGGACGAAAGTCGGGCTTAATGATCCGGTGGCACCGTATGGAAGGGCCATCGCTCAACGGACAAAAGCTACCCTGGGGATAACAGGCTTATCTCCCCCAAGAGTTCACATCGACGGGGAGGTTTGGCACCTCGATGTCGGCTCATCGCATCCTGGGGCTGTAGTCGGTCCCAAGGGTTGGGCTGTTCGCCCATTAAAGCGGTACGCGAGCTGGGTTCAGAACGTCGTGAGACAGTTCGGTCCCTATCCGTCGCGGGCGTAGGAAATTTGAGAGGATCTGTCCTTAGTACGAGAGGACCGGGATGGACATACCACTGGTGTACCAGTTGTCTTGCCAAAGGCATAGCTGGGTAGCTAAGTATGGAAGGGATAAACGCTGAAAGCATCTAAGTGTGAAACCCACCTCAAGATGAGATTTCCCATTCAGTAATGAAGTAAGACCCCTCAAAGAAGATGAGGTAGATAGGTTGCGAGTGGAAGTGTAGTGATACATGGAGCTGAGCAATACTAATCGGTCGAGGGCTTAACCAAGGGTGTCGAGTAAGAACATAATATTCAGTTTTGAGAGGACTAAGGTTCTTTCAGAAGGTAAGAAGAGAGCAAGTGTGGTGGCGATAGCGAGGAGGAAACACCTGGAATCATGCCGAACACAGAAGTTAAGCTTCTCAGCGCCGAAAGTAGTTGGTGGGAAACTACCTGCGAGGATAGGTCGTTGCCATGCTGTTTATAAAAGATTATCATTTTAATAATGATAATCTTTTTTTGTGTCTTTAAAAAGAATGGGATGAGTACTGATTATGGCTTACAAACAACAACGACGAATAGTTGACGTCGGATTATTAGCGGGAAAAATTATGATTGAATCCGGAGCAGAAATGCATCGTGCCCAGGATACAATGCAACGAATTTTGCTAAAGGGTGGAATTGAACACCCGGAGATTTATACGACGCCGACGGGAATTTTTTTAAGCGCTGATCGTTTGACTAATACAAGAATGGTGCAAATTAACCACGAAACGACTAATTTATATAAAGTGACGGAAGTTAATTCATTATCACGTCAATTTGTGGCTGAACAATTAACTTTAGAGCAATTAGAACAAGGGTTACAGCAAATTGAGCGGTCGATGTTAGATTTTCCATTGTGGTTAAAAGCAGCTGGTGCTTTTTTGTTGAGTTGCACCTTGATGATTTTATTTGTGGGCGAATATGATTGGGTTGATTTTGTGCCTGCAGGAATTGTAGGAATGATTGGTTATTTAATTGATTATTTTGTCAAACAATGGATTGATATTAGTTTTATCAGTACTTTTTTAGCAGCAACCACTATTGCGCTCTTAGCTGTTGTGCTTCAAAAAAGTCACTGTGTGAATAATTTAAACTACTTAATTATTGGTGCTGTGATGCCCTTAGTGCCAGGAGTATCGTTAACGAACGCACTGCGCGACCTGATGGCACGGCACTTAATATCGGGATTAGCTCGAATGGGTTCGGCAATTTTGAGTGCAATGGCGATTGGCGGCGGTATCGCAATGGTACTGAGATTCTTTTAAAGAAGGGAGTTTCGTATATGATACTAAATGCGATTCAAATTATCATTCAAATTACATTTAGCTTTGTCGGCACCATTGGATATGCACTCTGTATTAATATTCCGCGCACAGCGCTCATTACTAGTGGTGTTTGTGGATCATTAGGCTGGATGATTTATTGGATTTTAAGTAATTTTGTGAAATCAGGTAAAGTATTCGCTAACTTAATTGCGGCACTAATGATTGGAATTGTTAGTTATTTATGTGCGCGTTATAAAAAGATGCCCGTGAGTCTATTTAATATACCAGCGTTGGTGCCACTAGTTCCTGGAGCAACCGCATATCAAGCTGTACGAGCACTGGTTTTTGGACAAATCTTCGAAGGGCTGCATTTAACAGTGCTAGTCATTTTAATTATTGGGGCAATTGCAATGGGCTATATCTTAGCCCAATTAATTGTAGATCTTGCATTTCGGCGTTATTCATGATAAATTGATGATATGCGATGAGTCGAGTGATCACTTTTTAGTGATGATTCTGGGAATGTCGATTGTTATTAATAACAATAGCCAGCGGATATGGTGACATCTTTATCATTAGATGTGAACTGATGATAAATATTACTTGAAGTAATATCCCTTTAAAAAAGCCATAACAAAAGTTATGGCTTTTTTTCATTATTAAAATTAAATTGGTTCAAGATGTTTTCACGAATAATGGTTCGAACTTGTTGGTTAGCTAATAAACTGGAATGCTCACTATCGTCACCAGTGACGGTGGCCTGTGTGTATTTAGCGACCGTATTTTGAAAAATATATTTACCCGCTTCGACACTTTGATAAGGTACAGTGCCATCATCTTGATAATTTTTAGTGCCCGCAATGGAATCGACAATTAAATTCTTGGGTAACTTCTTGCGGTGCTGGTGTAATTGGTGAAAAATTGCGGTTTGATTTTTGATATTGGATTCTAAAGAATTGTAGGGCGTACCAATGGTAATTAAATGATTGATGCGCAAAGCGTTTTGATTAAAATATTTTTCTAAATACCACGTCCAAATTAAGCCGCCGTTAGAGTGACCGACGGCAGAGAAGTTGTTAAAGTTATAATTAGCAGTTAAATAATTGATAGCTAATTTGAGCCAGTAAGTTTGCTTTTTAATATTCTGGTATCCGTCAGCGTTATTTTGAAAAGCAATCACAATAAAAGGTTGTTTATCATGAGCAGTAATTTTACCCGTCACATGCAAGTGATTGTTCGTCCGCACCGTAATTTTGACAATACTATGTCTTTTTTTAGGGGTATTATATTGCTTTAATAAATCATCAAAGCGATTTTGTGAAGCAGAACTGCCAGGGATAAAGATCACCGGGGATAGTGTTGAATTGTGGAACGCTTTTTCACTATAAACAGCCTGCTTCATTTGAAAATAGGCAGGAATACTGCTGAGGACAAAGATCAAGAGAATAATTTTAATCCACAGTGATTTTTTCATGGGCAACCTCCGCTTTCACAAATGGCAAATAAATTAAAGTGGAACTAAGGATGGCTAAAAGAGTCGCGAACAAAGCTGCCCAGTTGCCATTGGTTCCTAAAAAGTTCCAAAGAAAAGTTGGGGTGCCGGCAAAAATTTGGTAAATGGCAGGTGACGCCCATTTCAAATTAATGAAACAGTAACCAATCAGCATGCTTACTAAGGGGCTCACAATAAAGGGAATTAGGAAGCGATAATTGAATAAGACTGGTAGTTTAATGAGTAATGGGGCGTTCAGTCCAAACATGCTGGGAATCAAATTTTCGAGCACGATTTGGTAGCGATGATAATACAAAAGCGCAAAAATTAACCCCAAACAGCACCCGATTCCTCCTAAAAAGGTATAGCTAGTATAAAGCGAATGGGTATTCAATGGATAAGGCAAACTTTGATGTGATAAAGCAGCACTCAAATTGGCAGTAGCTGCGGGCGAATTGATGGCTTGACTTTTAGCATTAAAGGGATTGATGAGCCCGAGCCAACTGCCCAGACAACGAATAATTGTCAGAAAAAATAAACTGAGTGGTTGAATTTTTTGAACATTAGTGGAAATACCAGGAATATTATTGAACCAACTCAAAGGGTTTAACCAATTTAAGCTATAGCCCAAAATAATAGCCACAGTAATAATCAGGGTGGGACAGTGGAGACGACTTAAAATTAAGGAACTTATCAAACTAATAATAATCACCAATAAAATCGGTGGTTGATTCAGATAAAGATTGGTATCATGGTTTAAACAAGTTAAAATAATTACTAAGCAAGTGCAGCAATGTGTGACTAAAGATGCTTGCGGCTGGAATTTTTGGGAAATAAGATAGCTAAGTAGTAATAAAATACCGAACTCCAATAAATTATTTAAATTTAGGAATAAGGGTAAATAGTGACTGAGGTTCGGTAAATGTAAGAGATGACGTAAAAAACCATTCGGGTTTATAACGCTACTAGTGATGAGATGTGAATAAGCATCAACTAGGACAAAAGGATAGATCCAAGTTAAGATTTGTTGTCCTTGTTGTTTAATATTTGATAAATGAATGTTCAATCTAAATGCTCCTCTTCAAAAGATTGTGGCTAGATGTTAGTAACTATGACTTAATCCAAAAACGGAAAGGAATTCTTCGATGGCAAATGAACAGCAACGGTGGTTATTAATTATGAATGTAATTTTTAATCTCGTTATGGGCTTTATTTTACCAGTGAATACTATTTTTATAACGAAATATTTACACGAATCAATGATTACTGCTGGTTGGGTCCTAATGATCTATTCCTTAGTGATGATGCTGGGTAATGCTTTGGGCGGTTATTTGTTTGATCGGTTTTCGCATACGAAAACGTTGTGCTGTGGCTATTTATTAGCGGCACTCGGTTTTGTGATTATGGCGGTTAATCATCAGTGGCCCTTGTATCCCGTTTGGTTAGTGATCGTAGGCTTAGGCATGGGCATTAGTTATACGGCGGTGAACTCATATACGGCGGTGGCAGCTCAGCAAAGTCATACGCCCCAAAAGGTTTTCAATGCAATGTATCTGGCAGCTAATGTCGGGATTGCCATTGGCTCCATGCTGGTGAGTGTCATTTTTCAAAGTAGTATTTTTTTAACTTTCTTTTTGCCAGCATTGTGTTTTGGCTTGTGTTTGGTAATTGTGTTTTGGCGTGGTTCGATCTTGGATGGCGTTCAACAGGTCCAGCATGCAAACTACCACGCTCCTTCAACTAATAATGGGCACACTAACCAGTTAAAGTCCCAACATTTGAGGTTGAATTTGATACTTTTATGCTTAGCCACTTTAATTGTCTGGTTAGGTTACTCACAGTGGGATAGCAATATGTCCTTATATATGTTAGATCGGCATTTAACAATGCACCAGTATAGTTTATTATTTAGTATTAACGCGGCGTCACTGATTATTATTCAGCCCTTGATGAATCAAATCATGACGCATTTGTTTCAATCCTTAAAATTTCAGATTGGTACGGGATTATTGATTATGGCGGGGTCATTTTTATTGTTACCTAATGCGACACATTATAGTCAATATGTGTGGAGCATGTTATTACTAACCATTGGAGAATCAGTTACGTTCCCCACCATTCCTGCCTTACTCAATAAATTTGCGAACGCGGATAACCAAGGACGCTATCAAAGCTTTTATGTCATCTTTGGTTCATTAGGACGGGCTGTCGGTCCTTATTTAGGCAGTCTATTGGCAACTCAATGGACTTTTAATAATCTATTTTTATTGATTTTTATTACGATTACATTAGCTGCCATGGGCGTTTTTTTAGTAAAGGAGGTCCGATAAATGTTTAAGAAAAAATTAGCCGGTGTAACAGTTTTAGGAACAGTTCCTTTACTAATCGGAAAAGTCTTGTTTGAATATGTACAGCGTCGTGACAGTTCAGCGTTAAAAACGCAACCACCACAATATGCATCCACTAACCAAGCCATTAAATGGGCCCAACAGTTTGAACAATTACCACATCGCACAGTCCAGTTAGTAGCCCATGATGGCTGGACGTTAACGGGCTTTTTGACCAGTAATCCCCAAAACTTAGGAACGGTTTTAATTGTTCATGGTTTTGGGGTGGATCATCATTCATTAGATAAAATTGGTGGTTTATTTTATCAATTGGGCTATAACGTTTTACAACCTGATAATCGCGCTGCGGGTTTAAGTGGAGGTGATTATTTAAGTTATGGTTATTTGGAAAAATACGATGTGCAGTTGTGGCTGCAGTGGCTACAACAACAATCTCAATTACAGGCACCTTTGATTTTATTTGGGGCGTCGATGGGAGCAGCGACTGTTTTACAGAGTTTGGCTTTATCTTTGCCGCCACAATTAGCTGGCGTGATTGCTGATTCTAGTTACACTAATGCCCAGGCTATTAGTGAGTATACTATTCATCGTCAGTTTAAGTTGCCTAGTAAAGCCATAACCCAGTTGATTTCATTATGGTCGAAAGTTAAGTTTGGTGCCAGTTATGCGCAAATTGATGTTCGACCAGCATTGCAGCAAACGAAAGTCCCGGTTTTGCTAATTCGTGGTTTAAAAGATACGACGGTGCCCCCACAAATGTCAGCTCAATTAATGCAAGGAGTAACTTCAGCAGTGCAATTGGTGGACTTTGTTGATGGGAGCCATATTCGTTCCATTGAAAGTGATCCGCAGCGTTACGCACAAGTGATTCAACAATTCTGTGCACAGGTCACGGTCAAAAATAAGTTTGAAGCTGGTCAGTGATTAATGACCAGCTTTTTTACTGCAAAAATCTTGAAAGTGGCGGCCCCAAATATCTAAGTCCAAAACTTTGCCTTGATTATTGGCTACGGCCGGTAAGTGACCCCAACGTTGGAAATTATTTTTACTAAATAAATGTTCACTGGCTAAGTTGGCACTAAAAATATAGGCAACAACTGTTTTTATATGCAAACTTTTTAATTGCGGAAAAATAAAATCTAGGGTGGCTTGGCCGAGACCTTGATGTTGTGCATTCTTATCTAAATAAATACTGATTTCACTGGTAGTTTGATAAGCAGCCCGACCATAAAAATCGGATAAGCTAGCCCAGCCCACAATTTGTTGCTTTTGTAAAATAACCCATAACGGACGTAGGGGATTTTGTTGATGTTCTAAAAACCAGCTTTGGCGTTGGGCGACAGTAACGGGTTCTAAATCGGCGGTAATCGTTTGGATAGGAATACTTTGGTTATAAATGGTAACGATGGTACTTAAATCTGGCAGCGTCGCTAAACGAAAAGTTGCTGGCATTAAAAAAATCTCCTCATAATTAATCTTAATAAAAGTGATTATAGTAGTTTTAAACGCGTAACTCAAGTGTTTGGTTCGTGTTGGTCGGGTTGCTGATTATTTTTACATTAATAATAATTATAAAAATAGCCACAACATCTCATTTACTTTTAATTAAAAAGAGAGTAAACTCAACACAACTAAACGGCTACAAAATTTAAGGGAGAAGAGATGGGAGCAATGAAGTTACCAAAGATGTTGCTGGGTGGTGGCATGACCTTGACGGCGGCTGTATTAATGGTAGGCTGTGGTTCCAAACAGGCTCAAGCGCCCACTAATGAAGTGCGGATTATGTCCAAAGACCTGTTAGCAACCATGGATACTTCCATGATGACTGATATTTTGAGCGCGCAAGCGGCACAGAATACCATGGCAGGTTTATATCGTTATAATGGTAAGACTATCGAACCAGAATTATCCACTAAAGTGGTTAAGCCAACCAATAACGGTTTAACTTATACCTTTCCATTACGCAAGAACGCTAAATGGAGCAATGGCGATCCAGTAGTGGCTAACGATTTTGTTAATTCTTGGCGGCGGACGGTTAATCCCCAAACTAAATCTCAATACGCTTATATCTATGAGGGGATTGCTAACGCCAAGGCGATTACTGCCGGGAAAAAACCAGTGGATTCTTTGGGGGTTAAAGCCTTAGATGCACATACTTTACAGGTTACTCTAGAGAAGCCAATTCCATATTTTAATGAATTATTAACGGGCTCGCAATTTTATCCGCAGAATCCGCGGGCCACTAAAAAGTGGGGGAAGAAGTATGGAACCAATTCGAAGACTTTAGTTTTCGATGGACCCTACAAATTGCAGAATTGGAGTAATTCCGATAATACGTGGACTGAAGTTAAGAATAATACTTATTGGAATGCCAAGCACGTTAAGGTCAAAACTTTGAAATACCAAGTCGTCAAAGATGCTTCGACTGCGTTGAATTTGTATCAATCGGATAAGTTGGACCGTGCGGAATTGAGTGGCGATACTTCTAAACAAATGAAGAATTCCAAGGGTTATAGCGTCCAAAAGCAAAATTCGACTGATTATATTGAACTCAACCAGAAGAAGTTGCCGATGTTCAAGAATCAAAAAATTCGGCAAGCTTTATCCTTTGCAATTGACCGCAAACAATTGACGAAAAAAGTTTTGGGTAATGGAACTTCAGTAGCTACTTCTGTAACGGCTGCCGATATGGCTTATGATCCTAAGGATCAATCGAAAGATTTTGTCAGTGAAACGAGTGGCACTGGTAAAGCCTATACCAAATATGATTTGGCTAAAGCTAAGCAGTTATGGAAACAAGGATTACAAGAAAGTGGTCAAACCAAGAAAAAATTTAATTTGGTTTTGTTAAGTGACGATACGGATATTGCCAAACAACAAAGTGAATTTTTACAAAGTCAATTACAAAAATTACCAGGTTTGAAAGTTACATTGAATAATGTACCGTATAAGAGTCGACTCAGTCGCTCAGTGAGTGGAGACTTTGATATGGTCATTACGCAATGGAATGCAGATTTTCCAGATCCGATTAATTTCTTAACCTTATTTATGACTAATAATTCTTATAATAGTGGTAAGTGGAGTAATCCACAGTATGACGCTTTATTGAATAAGAGCATGAATGAAGATGCCAATAATGTCACCGCACGTTGGAACGATATGAAAGCAGCGCAAGATATCATTAATGAACAACAAGGTGTCATTCCGCTATATCAAAATGGTCAAGCCTTTATGACGAAATCTAGAATTAAGAACCTGGAATTGAATCCGGACAATATGTATAACATGACTAACGTCCGTCTGAAAAAGTAGTTGAAGAATGTTTGATAGAATCTTCAAGTGTGTCGAAAGACACCTTTAATGAAGATTCTATTTTTTTTACTTTCCGCATCAAATGAAACGAAATATCAAAGTTTAATCCCTTTTTTGGAAATTCTGTCCCACTTTTGAAACAATTATCCGACAATTACTTTTGTTGTGTCGTTTCTGCAACACTTCAACCGTTCTTGTAGTGGTTCTTTGCCTAAATTTTGGTTAATATACAATTGTCAACTGAGAGAAGTTCTCTCATCTGATCATAATTGTAGAACATTGTAACTTAAGACCTCTTATTAGGAGGTTGTTACAATGAAAACATTTTTAAGTCTTTTAAGCGTTTTAGCATTAAACGCTTCTGTGGTTTTTACTAATCCTGCTGGTTACTCCCCTAGTGCCGCAGCTGATGATGTAAAAACTGAAACAATGAGTGCTGTAAACCCCATATCAAATAATAAAAAACAGCAACCCATTCAAGTTAAGTCGGAATTAGCCAGTACTCCCCATACTGGTAGTTCTCTTAACTACTTCCCCAAAGATACTACTAGTCAAATGAATCAAAGTTCTCCCCAGAACAATGAATCAAAACAAACGGTACCTTCCCCCCAAGCAGATACCGCAAAGACCCCAACGTTGAGTGGTCAGCAAAGTAGTGATACTACTAATGCCATCGCGTTTAACAATGTTAAGTTTCCAATCGGAGATTTCCACGGCAATGGAAATGTTCCCGGAGACGGACATATTTATCGTTGGGATGACGCACCAGTTGATAATTGGTTTTTACTAGAGCGTTCAACACCGCAAGCAAACATGGTCTGGAAGTTACAAGTAGGTTCTACAATTTCGGCAAATAATCAGACATATCATGTATATTCCATTTTAAATGGAGTGAGTCATAGTGACCCACGGCCGATGGAAGCTTTAAAGAGCAATGGTGGGATTTTAATTCAAACATGTGAACAACCAGTTTACAATTCCCCGTTAACCTTTGTGCTCGCTAAATAAATAATTGTAGATAAAAATAAAAGCCTTATCGTTTCTATGATGAACGATAAGGCTTTTTGTCTGCAATTAATCTAGGAATAAAGTCGTATAATCATGGTAAAATGAAAACGGTCAACTAATTTTGGAGTAAAGAGGTTAGATAATTAATGGTGCAAGATACAAAATTGCCACAAGGTTTCTTGTGGGGTGGGGCGACAGCAGATTTTCAATATGAAGGTGGTTTTAATGAAGGTGGTCGTGGCATCTTATCACGTGATTATGAAACTGCCGGTTCCAAAGCCCACCCGCGACATCACACGCTGCAAGATGCTCAGGGCAATTTGCTTCAACCCAAAAGTTCCTTTTTTGACGCTGATTCGGTGCCTGCAGATGCCCAACCAGTATTTTTAGAGCAGCAATATTATCCTAGTCATCAAGCGGTCGACTTTTATCATCATTATCAAGAGGATATTAAGCTGATGGCTGGCATGGGCTTTAATGTTTTTCGCTTTTCGATTTGTTGGAGTCGAATTTTTCCAACGGGTGAAGAAGATCAACCGAATCCAGCGGGTTTAAAATTTTATGATGACGTCATTAATGAATTAACCAAATATCAGATGGAACCGTTAATTACGATTTGTCACGATGAATTACCAATGAATTTGGCACAAAAATATAATGGCTGGGCGTCTACCAAAGTGATTGATTACTATGTTAAATATGCGCGCACATTATTTGAGGCTTTTGGGGATCGCTGTCGTTACTGGTTAACCTTTAATGAAATTAATGCGGTCCGTGGCTTTGGTCCAACGGGTGTGCGACAAGCCAGTGGTCAACAACGTTATCAAGCAGCTCATAATATGTTTGTCGCTTCTGCGAAAGCAGTTCAATTAGGGCATCAACTCATGCCCCAAAGTCAATTTGGGGCCATGTATGCCATGAGCGGTCTTTATCCAGCTACTTGTAAACCAGAGGATGTCTTCTGGCAGCTGCAAGAACGGCGTGAAAATTGGTATTTTATAGATGTGATGAGTCGGGGCTATTATCCTAACTATGCTCCCGAAGTTTGGCAGCATCACGGTTTTCAGCACTTGGACATTACTGCGGCAGATCGCAAAATTTTACAAGCGGGACAATTAGACTACATCGCTTTTAGTTATTATCGTTCAAATACGACGCAAGCTCAGGATCAATGGTTTAATGTTGGCGGTCATTCCAATCCCTATTTACCAACTACACCTTGGGGTTGGCCCGTTGATCCGTTGGGGTTAAGGTATTGTATGAATGAAATCTATGATCGCCTGCAAAAGCCCATCTTTATTGTGGAAAATGGATTAGGAGCGGAGGATCAAGTTGATGAACATGGTTATGTGGCCGATGATTACCGAATTGATTATCTGAAACAACACCTAACTGCGATGGCCGCGGCAATTAATATTGATCATGTGCCATGTCTGGGATATACGATGTGGGGGCCAATTGATTTAGTTTCGCTGTCCACAGGTGAAATGAAAAAACGTTACGGTCTAATTTATGTGGATATGGATGATCAGGGCCGAGGAACTTTAAACAGAACGCCTAAAAAGTCCTATTATTGGCTGAAAAAGATTATTGCAACTAATGGTGCAGCCTTGACTGAATAGCCGTCCTTAATAAAAAGGATTGCATGTTAGGACTGAGAAATGTTTTCTGGAGATTCGTGCGCGGATTGGGTTAAGAGTGCAGCTAACGCAGTAGCGGTTAGCTGCTTTTTTTCAGCGGCTGTAAAGTCAGCTTGAATTTGCCCCTGATTTAAAACAATTAGCCGATTACCATATTGGAGCGCATCTTCAAGATGGTGGGTAATCATTAAACAAGTTAAATGTTGTTGGGTAACAATCTGGTTAGTCTGGTCCAGTAACTGTTGGCTACTATGCGGGTCTAATGCGGCGGTATGCTCATCTAATAATAAAAGCTCGGGTTGGTTTAAGGTGGCCATCAAAAAACTTAAAGTTTGTCTTTGACCGCCAGACAAATTTTCGGTTGGAGTATCGAGACGTTGGTTCAAGCTATTGCCGATGCGGGTAGTTAGTGCTTTGATTTGGGGCCGATTAGCCTGCAAATGACGAAAATGTAACCCCCGCTTTTGCCCTCTTTTAGTTGCTAATAAAATATTTTCGGCCACCGTCATTCTAGGTGCGGTACCACTTTTAGGGTCTTGGAAAACCCGGCTTAAAAATTTAGTACGTTGGGCAATTGAAGTTGTCGTAATATCTTTTTTATGGTGTAAAATTTGCCCATAATTTGGTTTAATATCTCCCGCTAACACGTTAAACAAAGTCGATTTACCGGCACCATTAGCACCAACAATGGTAATGAAATCTCCAGGATAAATTTTGAAATTTAGTTGATTAAGGATAGTAGCCTCATTATTCGTCTTTTGGTTAACTAAAGTGGTAATGTTTTTTAATTGTAGGATTGGTTGGCTATTTGTCATTATTAGGGCCTCCTTTTGCAAAAATAGTGTCTAATTTTAACCAATGTCGCAATTGCGGTAACATCAAACAAATGGCTAAGATAATGGCCGAAATCAAATTTAAATCATTAGTCGAAAAACCTAGTTGCAGAACAATTAGGAGAATAAAACGATAAATAATACTACCTAAAGTGACCGCAATTAAGCGCTGATTGAGGGTTAATTCGCCAAAAACAACTTCGCCAATAATGATGGACGCTAAAGCAATTACAATAATGCCAATACCCATATTAGCGTCAGCGTAACCATTATTTTGAGCGATTAAGGCGCCACTGAGTCCAACCAAACCATTGGAAATGGCTAAACCTAGAATAGTCATATTATCGGTGTTAATGCCTAACGACTGCGCCATGGTCGGATTATCACCAGTTACAATGAAAGCTTGGCCTAAGTCAGTCATTAAAAAGCAGCAAATTAATCCAGTAATAATAATGATAGCCAACCCACCAATGGTAATACTGTCAAAATAACGGGGTAAAGTTTTGAAGAAAGCGGCAGTGAAAAAAGTTTTTTGGCCTAGTAGTGAGACATTAGCGCCCCCCATAATTCGCAGGTTAACGGATAGACAGCCAGTCATAACTAAAATGCCCGCTAATAAGATGGGAATCTTCCCCTTTGTATATAACAATCCAGTAATTAAGCCTCCCACAGCTCCTGCTAAACAACCCAAAATGGTGGCTATTAAAGGTGAAAGACCGTGGGTAATGGCAGTTACAGTAACCGCTGCCCCTAGAGGAAAGGTTCCTTCAACGGTCATATCAGCAAAATTGAGAATACGAAAAGTTAAAAACAACGCAATACCTAAAATAGCCCAGAGTAATCCTTGCCCGATACTTGATGTAATTAAACTCATTTGATAATGCCTCCATCTCTCTGCGCAGCTTGCATAATTTTAGCGGGAACATGTAAATGCAGGCGCTGAACTTCTTTTTCATTGATAAGATAATGTCCTTTGATCACGTGTTGCACCGGATAATTAGCGGTTTGGTGTCCATGTAAAACATTGCCCGCCATTTCACCAGCTACGATTCCTAAATCTTTTTGCTTAATTGCATAAGCAGCACTGCCACCATCAGGCACCATGGTTTCCGCACAAGGAAAAACCGGAATGTTAGCATTATTAGTTACTTTGACTAAAGTCTTCATCGCGGAAGCAATGCCATTATCTTGGGGAGCGTAAACGGCATCGACTTGTGTCACCATTTGGGCAGCAACTTGTTGTAAATCATTGGTGTTCGTGATAGTGAACAATTTGGGTGTTAAACCTGCTTGGCGGACCACTTTGGCAAAAGCATGGGCGTTAGTTTGCCCACCATGATCAGAGGAAGTATAGATAATACCAATTCTTTGAGCCTGTGGCATGATAGTTCTAATGAGTTTGAACTGTTGTTTAACAGGATTCAAACCAGAAGAACCTGTAATATTAGCACCTGGATGGCGTTCGGACTTGACTAAGCCACTAGAAGCAGGAGCAGAAATGCCGGCTAACATAATGGGAGTATTACTTTGAGCACTGTTGGCTAAAGCCTGTGCAGCTGGAGTAGCGATCCCGACTAACAAATGATCTTTGTTAGCTAATTGTTGGGACATAGTTTTGAGATTGCTTTGATCACCCTGCGCATTTAAAAAATCAATCCGCAAATTTTTACCGACAATAAATCCTTTTTTCTTTAATCCTAGAACTACGCCTTTATGAATTTGATCCAAGGCGGGATGAGTGACCATTTGTAAAATTCCCACACGCGTTACTTGCGTGGAATTGGTAGCAGTTTGGGTGTTAACTTTGGGATTTTGAAAGAAAGCAAAGCCCAGAAAAATCAATATTAGACTAATAAATGTTAGCATTCGTTTCATGATTCACCTCGTTAAATTATCCGGGCAAATAAAAAAGGCAAACCAGCATTACTCTGGTTTGCCCTTGAGAAGCCAAAGTCTGCTGTGTTAGAACCATGCAGGCTTTGGGAATGAAAAAATAAGTCAGCACGGATACAAACTGTTTGCCAGATCGTATCCGCTTAGAACGATTACGATCAGCAGTGCTGGCTTTGCCAAGATAGTTGAACGTTACTAATTGTTAACTGACTCATGTTGATCATCCTTTCATGTCTAAATTGGCATTAGTATAACTGAGACTTTAAACAATGTCAACTTAATCTGAATAAGAGTTTGGAAGCTATCGAAGCTTTTAATGAGTAACAAAGTATGAAGACAATGAGAGATTATTGGTGCTAGACTAAGAAAAATGGGTAAAATGGATATGAATTTTATTTATTCTCATTTTTTATGAAATAGTGTTTCATTTATGGGACGATTATCCGACAACGTTTTTGATTGTGTCGTTTTTGCAACATTTTAACAACAGCTGTCGTTGTT
This sequence comes from Bombilactobacillus sp. ESL1197, assembly GCF_058107145.1. NCBI lineage: Bacteria > Bacillati > Bacillota > Bacilli > Lactobacillales > Lactobacillaceae > Bombilactobacillus > Bombilactobacillus sp. ESL1197. Next base: position 185,439 of record NZ_JBYLTY010000001.1, on the reverse strand, counting down.
ATTAAGAATTGATGTGGTTATTATATAGTTGTTCCTTAAAAGGGACATTTAAACAAACTTGTAATACTCGTGATTTTGGACCTCTGGCTAATTAAGGAGGCAACCAACATGAAAGGTAAAACTTTATTAACAATTTTCAGTGCTTTAGCAATTAACTTAGCACTACCGATTGGACAGATGAATCGTCAAACTTTGGCGGATAGAAATACTGTTCAGCCGACACAAGAAATTACTGTTAATCATCAAGAACAAGCAACTAAAACCATTAAAACAACTAATAATAATCAACCAGTGAAATCTTCCCCCGCAGTGGTAAACACAACAAGCGGTTCTAGCACTGCAGTTTCACAGGCGAGTGTCACCATTATTGATCCTAGTCATCCTGAAAGTTATCCCCGAGATGTGATGACAATTGATAATTCAACTTATCAAGTCGCAGATTACCACGGCAATGGTATTATTCCCGACTCAGGTAAGGTTTATCACTGGACCGATGCACCACGCGATAATTGGTTTTTACTAGAACGTACAGGAACGCAAGCAAACATGGTTCAAAATTTACGAGTAGGTACAAAGGTTGTAGTTAATCAAAAAAGCTATCAAGTTTATGATTTACTAGCTAAAACTGATCAAAGTACTTCTCGTCCTGCTGCTATTCAAGCAGAAAATGGTGGCATTGTTCTTTACATTCAAACCACTAACAATCAAAAAGTTTCTAACTTTTATGTACTAGCTAAATAATAATTAAGACAAAGCATTGATTTGAAATTATATCAATGCTTTTTTTTGTAGATTAAAATATTGCGGTGGGTACAAAAGCTCTGAGAAGTTGGGTGCTAACTAGTCAGTTAATGTTACTGGCAAAAGCAGCGATTATTTTTACATAAGGTCAGGTTCACTTATTAATTATTGCAAAAGTTGCGAAAAAATTATTTATTTTGTAATTTAATATTGACTAATCTGAATGAAATTGCACTGGATTTTTCAGAAAAATAAAAGATAATGGGTTGAAATAAATTAATCATTGCACAAGCTTAGCTACTAGCTAGTGGGCAATTTGTTTTCTGAAAGGCTTTTGTTGAGGAAAGGGTGAACAATTACTTTAATTCAAAACCCCTACTGATGGGGATTTGCCTCAAGATCCAGCAAATAAAAATAATTTAACTGGATTTAGGGTGTTATTTTATAGTTCTACGTGCTATAATATTAATTGTGCAATGATAGAACTTACTTAATTAGACTATGATCCGTTTGCTTGCGGTACTGTACGTTTTAATAAAAGGTAATTATCATTAGTGCGTTATAAAAACCAATAAGTTTTAATAGCATATTGTTCTATTGCCGTAGAATAGTTATTAGCTTATTGATAGTAATAGATAAAATAACATTAAGACACTTTATCTGGATTCATTGTTCTGGGGAGGACTTTGGTAATTCGATATGTAGTGTCTTTTTTGTTACATTTATTTGACTTAGGGTTTATGATAAACATGTATGGGTATTGGGGGGATTCTCATGTTAACAAAATCAGCACGTTTTAACTATACTAAACTAATGTTACAAACTTCTTTAGTTCAATTGATGCAGAAGAAGATGTTAGATGACATTACTATCAAAGAGTTGTGCAATGTAGCTAATGTGAATCGATCGACTTTTTATGCACATTATCGTAATACTTATGAAATCATGATAGAAATCATCGAGCAAAATTGTGATCTTTGGATTAATGCGGTAAGGGAGTGCCGTAAACAACCAGATTTCTTGGCAGCATATACTAAAATTTTGACGCAGGCACTTTTAAAAATTAAAGATGATAATCAAAAGTTTCGGGTGTTGTGTAGCGATGAATGTTTCTTTTTATTTGTCAAAACGTTAACTAACTATATTGTTAAAGGAGTATTACCACATAAATCTTTTGATTTAGTTTGGTATAATGTGGAAGGCGGTTTAGGTGCTGTGCGGCAATGGTATTTTGATGGGTCAAAAGAACCAGCCGAGGAATTAAGTCAACATCTAGCAGAGATATCGTATAAGAATTTGTTTTTAGATAATGATTAATCAAATCAAGCTACTAAAAAAGATTAGACCAACGTGTCTAATCTTTTTATTTTTATCTACAATTATTTATTTAGCGAGCACAAAGGTTAACGGGGAATTGTAAACTGGTTGTTCACATGTTTGAATTAAAATCCCACCATTGCTCTTTAAAGCTTCCATCGGCCGTGGGTCACTATGACTCACTCCATTTAAAATGGAATATACATGATATGTCTGATTATTTGCCGAAATTGTAGAACCTACTTGTAACTTCCAGACCATGTTTGCTTGCGGTGTTGAACGCTCTAGTAAAAACCAATTATCAACTGGTGCGTCATCCCAACGATAAATATGTCCGTCTCCGGGAACATTTCCATTGCCGTGGAAATCTCCGATTGGAAACTTAACATTGTTAAACGCGATGGCATTAGTAGTATCACTACTTTGCTGACCACTCAACGTTGGGGTCTTTGCGGTATCTGCTTGGGGGGAAGGTACCGTTTGTTTTGATTCATTGTTCTGGGGAGAACTTTGATTCATTTGACTAGTAGTATCTTTGGGGAAGTAGTTAAGAGAACTACCAGTATGGGGAGTACTGGCTAATTCCGACTTAACTTGAATGGGTTGCTGTTTTTTATTATTTGATATGGGGTTTACAGCACTCATTGTTTCAGTTTTTACATCATCAGCTGCGGCACTAGGGGAGTAACCAGCAGGATTAGTAAAAACCACAGAAGCGTTTAATGCTAAAACGCTTAAAAGACTTAAAAATGTTTTCATTGTAACAACCTCCTAATAAGAGGTCTTAAGTTACAATGTTCTACAATTATGATCAGATGAGAGAACTTCTCTCAGTTGACAATTGTATATTAACCAAAATTTAGGCAAAGAACCACTACAAGAATGGTTGAAGTGTTGCAGAAACGACACAACAAAAGTAATTGTCGGATAATTGTTTCAAAAGTGGGACAGAATTTCCAAAAAAAGGATTAAACTTTGATATTTCGTTTCATTTGATGATTAATGGATTAAAAAAAGATTATCTAAAAAATATGATAACCGGTTGACATATGAAAACGAAATCATATAATAATATCTGTAAACGTTTTAAGATTATGATAACCGGTTGACAGTCAGAGTCACCGCAGAAAGGATTGAAATTTGTATGTTAAATCTTAAAAAAACGCTGAAGAATCCTTCTTATTTACAAAATTCAGTGACGTTACTTTTGTTTTTTGCATCTTGGGGTGTTTGGTGGTCATTCTTTCAAGTTTGGCTGACTTCTAAACAAAATGGTTTAGGTTTATCTGGTGGTGCTGTGGGAACTATTTATTCAGCCAATTCGTTAGTTACTCTATGTTTAATGTTTATCTATGGTACTTTACAGGATAAATTAGTGATTAAACGTTACTTATTAATTTTTTGTGCAATTTTAGATGCTTTAATCGGACCGTTTTTTGTCTGGATTTACGCACCATTATTAAGTCATCATTTTATTTTAGGAATTATTGTCGGGGCCGTCTTTTTATCAGCCGGTTTCTTATCGGCTTCGGGAATTTTTGAAGCCGTGGCAGAAAAGATGAGTCGCCGCTTTGATTTTGAATATGGTCAAGCGCGGGCTTGGGGTTCTTTTGGTTATGCAATGGTGGCACTATTAGCAGGATATCTCTTTGTCATTAATCCCAAACTGAATTTTGTCGTAGCCTCGGGATTTGGGGTGTTGCTATTATTGGAATTAATCTTTTGGAAGCCTAAACAAGAAAAAACGGTGGATCAAAACCTAACTTTTGAAGGCGAAGGCAGTGATACACCATCTCTGAAAGATATGTTGAGTTTGTTAAAAATGAAAGAGTTATGGCTCATTATTATCTTTATTATGTTTACGAATACTTTCTATACGGTTTTTGATCAACAAATGTTCCCAGATTTTTATACGAAATTATTTGCTAATCCCGCTTTGGGTCAACATATGTATGGTACGTTAAATTCGATTCAAGTTTTTTGCGAAGCTTTAATGATGAGTTTAGTGCCGATCTTGATGCGGAAAATTGGTGTCCGAAATGCCTTATTACTTGGTGTGACAGTTATGTTTGTGCGTATTGGAGCTTGCGGCTTGTTCCATAATCCGGTTGCGATTTCCTGCATTAAAATGTTACATTCAATTGAAGTACCACTGTTTTCGTTGCCGATCTTCCGTTATTTCACATTACATTTTGATACCAAATTATCTGCGACATTATATATGATTGGCTTTCAAGTCGCGTCACAGATTGGTCAAGTGTTACTGTCCAACCCCTTAGGAACCTTGCGCGATCATATTGGTTATAGTAGTACCTTTCATGTGATTGCCATTACAGTTTTGTTAGCGGGAATTTATGCATTCTTCGTTTTGAAAAAAGATGATCAAGATGTTAACGGTGATCCCTTTATTCGTTCATAAATTAAAAGTTGAGGTAAAAAAATGACAGCTTTACAAGTAACTAATCAGCGTTATCGCTTGGGATATCATTTGATGGCTCCAGCGGGTTGGATTAATGATCCCAATGGTTTTTGTTATTTTCAAGGTTATTATCATATGTTTTATCAGTACTATCCGGATGCCCCTAAATGGGGACCGATGCACTGGGGTCATGCGCGCAGTAAGGATTTATTACACTGGGAAACTTTGCCTGTGGCATTAACACCAGGCGATGCGGAAGATCAAAACGGTTGTTTTTCTGGTAGTGCGATTGTTAAAGATGATACTTTGTATTTAATTTATACCGGTAATAACTATTATGATGAAAAAGATCCCGATCGTTACTGGCAGAATCAAAACTTAGCTTATAGCACTGATGGCATTCATTTTACCAAATATGAACATAATCCCGTTATTGCTACACCGCCAGCCGATAATACACAAGAATTTCGCGATCCCAAAGTTTGGGAGCATGACGGTCATTACTATGTTATTTTAGGTGGGCAAACTAAGGCTGGCTTGGGCCGCGTATTGTTGTATCTCTCCGATAATTTAGTGGACTGGGACTATTTAGGACCACTGACGCAAGCTAAAAATAGTCAACTAGAAGGTTATATGTGGGAGTGTCCGGATTTGTTTCATTTAAACGGTCAAGACTTATTGTTGACTTCGCCGCAAGGGATTCAAGCACAAAACCAGCAATATTTGAACTTACACCAAACGGTTTACTTTGCGGGTCAGCTAGATTATCAAACACCGCAGTTTGCCCAGATGGGTTTTCACGAATTAGATTTAGGGCATGACTTTTATGCGACGCAAACGATGCTTGCTCCTGATGGCCGGCGCATTGTGGTTGGCTGGCTAGCAATGTGGGAAAGTGACATGCCAGAACAAGCTGATGGTTGGTCGGGAGCGTTAACTTTGCCCCGCGAGTTAGTTTGGCAAAATGAGCATTTATATATGCGACCGATTCAAGAAGTGCAGTCCTTAAGACAAAAGGTATTGCAACAACAAAGCTGTGCCTTAAGTGAAAAGCCAATAATCATTAGTCAAGATCAAGCCACGGTGGAATGGCAATTAAACGTAGATCTAGTACAATTTCAGGGTACTAAAATCGAAGTTATGTTTCAAGATCCCACCACTACTGCCCAAACAAAGCTCACTTATTTAGTTAAGCAACAGCAATTAATTGTAAGTCGCACCGACCGCGAAACGGCGCGTTATGGTCAATTACAAAATTGTGATCAGTTGCAATTACAAATTTTTGTTGATCGTAGTTCCTTAGAAATTTTTGTCAATCAAGGCGAAGTGGTCTTTAGTGAACGTTATTACTTTAACCAAGCACCTGTAATTCAACTGCAAGCTGACGGTCAAGGAGTAGCTGATAGTTTGGTTTACCAGTTGGAAGCAGACACGAATCAATATTAAAAAGATTGTTTGTTGAAATTGACGAACCATTCTTTTTGTCCTAACCACTTTTTCATAGCAACTTTTTTGGTCAAAATAGTTGAGCTATAATGAAACTAAAAAAGTGGGGAGCAATGTTAGGTGCCAAAATTAGAAGATGTTGCGCAACTGGCAGGAGTTTCGAAAACGACGGTTTCACGTGTCTTGAATCGCCGCGGCTATTTAAGTCAAACGACGATTGATAAAGTTTATGCAGCCATGGACCAATTGGATTATCATCCCAATGTTGTGGCACGCCAATTGTATCATCATAAAACGGACTTGATTGGTATCTTATTACCATCTGTGGCGGATCCTTTTTTTGGTGAGTTGACTACGAGTTTGGAGAATCAATTATATCAACAAGGCTTTAAAGTTTTAATTGGTAATTCGATGAATAATTCGCGTAAGGAAGCGGACTATTTGGATCAACTATTAATTAAACAGGTGGATGGTTTAATTGTCGGTACGCATAATCAAGGCTTAAGCCAGTATCAGAAAAAAAATTTGCCGATTGTGGCGATTGATCGCATTGTCAGTGATGACATACCCATTATTGCTTCGGACAACTTTCACGGCGGTCAGTTAGCGACCCAACATTTGTTGGATCAAGGCGTCACGAAAATTATTCATACGAATGGTCCCCATGATCTCGCTACGCCCGCCCAACAGCGAAGGCGAGCTTATGAACAAGTGATGCAAGACCATCAGTTAACGCCAGTGACGTATGAACTAGATTTTAATATTAGTGCCGCGGCTAAGCGGCGCGTTTTTCAAAAGATTTTTCAAGAACATCCAGATGTTGAAGCTATTTTTGCCGCTAATGATACAGACGCGATCTTAATTTGCCAAGTGGCTTTAGAATTTGGGCGCCGAGTACCTGACGATTTGTTAGTAGTGGGCTATGATGGCACTACTTTATTACAAAATCTCTTTCCACAATTAACGACTGTTGTACAGCCAATTGCTCAATTAGCGCAACTGGCAGTTGAAGTTTTACAGCAAAGATTACACGGACAGGCCACAGATTCGGAATATATTTTGCCCGTCCAATGGCATGCCGGCCAAACTGGTTTCCAAAAATAAAAAGAGTCCCTTGTACAAGTTTCAATTTGATCACAGTTGCAGTATTTATTGGTAACTGGATCACGAACTTGATGAAGGGACTCTTTTATATTGAATCTTTGGTAGTGTATAACTGAAGTAAAAGTGCTTTCTTAGTAGGGCTTAAACCCAGAATTTGTTGTTCAAATTTTGGCCAGGAACCATACACGGCCGTTACGGCCGTCTGAATAGCCACAACAGCAGCTTGATCCGCGGGTGTGAAATTCATTTGTTGAATAGTTTGATCGTTAGGATTATCTAAATAAGCTAGATCAGTGGCGTGGGTGTACATGAGATTAGTCAGAAGATAATCTTGCGTAATATAGTCGATGGGTACTTGTAAAACTAGGAGTAGTAAAATGGCTAAAATGCCTGTGCGATCTTTACCCGCTGAACAATGGAAGACAACGGATTGATTGGGGTGCTGATTTTCTAATAAAACCGCGAAAAAATGATAAAAAACTTGTTGGGAATAATGATCTAAGACAACTTGTTGGTACATGCCGGGTAACCCCGAAAATTGTTGGTCCGGGGGCAATGTTTGATAAAGCTTATCACCGGTAGTAGTACTAGAAGGTGCTGCATAGAGTGGTGCGGCAATTAATGTTAAAAATGAAGTCTCGGGATCCGGCCAATTTTTTCGTTCATATTCAGATCGCAAATCAAAACTGTAGCGTAAGCCGTAATGCTTTAAGTAGCGCAATTCACGCGGTGTTAAGGCGCTTAAGTAACCTGCACGCAAAATTTTGTGCCAGCGAATGTGACGGTGGTCGGTTGTGGGATAACCGCCCAATTCTCGAAAATTATTAGTGTTAGAAAATTGAAAAATTCTTTGCATTGAGAATCCTCACTGAAATTAATACAATATAGGTATTGAAAATTAGGAGACAGTTTATAGTGAAATTAACGTTAGTGATGCCTTTGTATAACGAAGAACAATTGCTCCGACGTAGTTTAACGTCTATTGTTCAACAAATTAATCAGAATTTTGAATTGTTGATGGTTAATGATGCTTCCACTGATCAAACGGTGGCGATTGCCCAAGAGTTTGTCCACCACCACGCTAACTTTCGGTTAATCAGTCAGACAACTAATCAAGGCATTTCGGCGGCTCGCAATCGGGGAATCTTAGAAGCACAGGGGGACTTAATTACTTTTATTGATGGTGATGACTGGCTGGAACCACAATTTACCGATTATTTTTTAACGTGCTTTCAAGATCAACAATTAGACTTAGCCGTGTGTGGTTTTGTTAAAGAATCTGCGAAGAAAGTTCTCAATAAAATCCAACCATTGCCTCCAGCTTATTATTCGCAAGCACAATTAGTTAAACAAATAACTAAAATGACAAATGGCTCAGTTATGGGTTACACCTGGAATAAAGTTTATCGCCTGACAACGATTCGCAAGCATCATTTAACTTTTGCACCCGACTTGTCTTTGATGGAAGATCAGGTGTTTAATATCAAATACGTGGCGTTGACAAGTCGCTTCTATGTGGACTCTACGCCATTGTATCATTACTGGCAACATGGTCAAAGTGCAACCCATACGTATAACTTGCAGCATGTTAAAAGTATTGGTCAGGCTAATTATCGAATTTTAAAAACTTTGTATCAAGTTAAAAAGTATCATCTTTGATGAATCTAGGTGTAGAAATGACAAGTGTAGAAGACTATTTAAAGCAAAATGTTTTTGGCAAACCGCAGCTGAAACCCGATGAAAAACGTAAATTTTTGGGTAATTTTCAAGAGCGAGTCGCGTTAGCCTTAACGGTAGCACAAGTGCGCCAAGTGCAAAATTTAGCAGTAATTAAACAAGTCATGCAAAGGTATCCGCAGTATCATTTGTATATTAATGGTCGTTTGAGTCATAGTTATCGTCAGCCATTAGTGAAGCTAGCGGTGCAATTAAATTATGCTTTTACGATTATCAATCAACAAAATCTGAGAACCGCCACTAAAGCATTAGGCGATCAAGAAATGGGATTAGTGATTGCGGATGCCAAACAAGCTGTTAAAGGCCCAATTCTGATTTAATTTAAATGATGGTTAACAACAAATTAATCATTCAGTTTACAAAGTCAAACTTCAATTTTTTGCTTAATCGTTCCTCAGCTTTTAGGCGACTTTTGTCGCGGTATTATTTGAAGCAGTAACGGACCAGAAATTCACGTAAAATTTTAAATACCGGATAAAAGGTGATTAGGATGATTAAGCTCCAATAAAGTTGTTGATGATGAAACAAATTCAACAGCTCAAACGGTTTACCCCAACCAATGAACATGAGTAGATTAGTGATAAAAAGGAGGGTGAAAATAATTAGTGTACCGCGATTAATGGGGCGCGAGATAGTCCATAATGCAGCAAAACTGATCATGCTAACGGCAAAAACTGCCAAGGTAGAAGTTAATGGGTAATGAAGTTGATACTTAGTACCAAATAAGACAAGTAAGACTACAAATAATGTAATATCTAAAGCAGCTGGCAACGCCACTTGCATGACATTTTTGTAAAAGCGGCCTTCAGGAGGACGAAAATCAGGCTGCAAGGCTAAAAATAAGGTGGGAATTCCTACGGTTAAAGCGTTAATCGGCGTTAATTGTGCCGGATGAAAAGGATAGTTGGTGCGCATAACAATAAAACAAATGGTTAACAGCACTGAATACATAGTTTTAATCAGATATAAGGCTGCTACTCGTTCAATGTTATTAATAACGCGCCGCCCTTCATTCAGAACGTAAATCATGGAATCAAAATCTTGGTTTAATAAAACAAAGTCGGCAGCACTTTCAGCGGCATCACTGTTGCCCGCAATAGCAATGCCACAATCCGATTGGCGCATTGCTAAAACATCGTTGACTCCATCACCGGTCATGGCGATTTGGTGCTGGTTTTGTTGTAAACCTTTGATTAATTTTTGCTTTTGCTCCGGTAAAGTGCGCCCGAAAACGGTATATTTTTGGGCAATTTGGCCGTAATCTTCGAGGGGACGGTCTACAGCCACACTGGACATATCAATAGCTTTGATGTCGGTACTTAAATTAACTTGTTGCGCAATGGTTTGAACGGTAGCTGGATCGTCGCCAGAAATGATTTTTAAAGCGACACCTTGCGTTTGAAGATATTGAAAAGTATTAGCCGCCGTCGGTCGCACTTCATCTTGAATCAAAAGATAGCCTAAGAGTTGTGGCTGTTCAATGGTTTCAGTAATGAGTTTTGGTGATTGGACGACAGCCAAGACACGATAACCTTGTTGCGCATAAGTTTGCGCGCGCTTAATTTGGTCAGTGTCATGTAAGATAAAATTCGGGGCACCTAAGGCAAACGAGCCTTGGTGTTTTAAATTAACGGCGGACCATTTACGTTGTGAAGAAAAAGCTACGATACTCTCAATGGCTGGTAAATCAGCTGCTGGTTCTTGCGCTGTTAAAATGGCCTGGGCCGTTTCATTGGTTTCATTGGTAGCACGAACGATAGTTTGACTAATGGCTAACAACTGTTGCGTAGTTAAACTTTCCGCAATTACTTGAGTTAATTGCAGGTTGCCCGTGGTAATGGTGCCAGTTTTGTCTAAACATAGTGTATCAACGCGTGCTAAGGATTCGAGCGCCGTCATAGATTTGACTAGGACTTGTTTATGGCTCAAGTGAACCGCGCCAACGGCCAGGGCCACAGAAGTTAGTAAGACGAGTCCCTGAGGAATCATGCCGATAATGGAGGCGGAGGTCCCTAAAATGGCCGCTGACCAATTATGGGAATGCTGAAAACTGCTCCAAAAGAGCAACAATCCTAAGGGGACAATGATATAGGTGAGAACTTTGATAATTTGGTTGATGATGTTTAATAATTGTGAAACATTGTGTTGTTGTTGCTTGGCAGAATTGGCTAAGCGATTCGCAAAGCTTTGCTCCCCCACAGCTGTTAATTCAACCAGGGCCTGGCCACTAACAACGGAACTGCCGGATAGAACTTGATCATTTTCGGTTTTAATGACCGGGGTTGATTCGCCAGTAAGGTTAGATTCATCAACTTCTAAATGGGAGGTTTGCCGAACGCGACCATCGGCGGGAATTTGGTTACCACGCTGTAAGATTACGAGATCATGCAAGACTAATTCATCTTGAAAGACCGTAGTTTGCTGTCCAGCACGGAGAACTTGGGTTTTTTGGCGATTTAAAAAAGTTAAATGATCCAACTGCCTTTTAGCGTGGATTTCTTGATATGTACCGATGATAAAATTGGCGACGACGGGTCCTAAAAAGAACAGATTAGCGAAACGACCAGTACTAAAAATCAAAATGGCAATGACTAAATTGACCAGATTAAATAAAGTAATCAGATTTTTTGATATAATTTTAGAGATTGGTGTGGAATTTTGATTTTTGACCTGATTAGTATTGCCATGCTGGCACTGTTCTTGCACCTGTTGTTGACTCAGACCAGTTTGGACGTTAGTACCTTTCATGAGTTCACCTCAATTATGATATACGAATGATTGTAGTCTTATTTTGTAAAAAAATTGTGAAGAAGGAATTAATTTGTTAAGAAATATTTTTTTTGATTTAGATGGAACCCTAGTTGATAGTGGCTTAGGAATTATGAATTCCTTGAAGTTTGCGTATCAAACGGAAGGCTTAGCAGTCCCAGCTGATAGCCAATTACGGAAGTTCATTGGGCCACCTTTGATGGAAAGCTTGGCGCAATACAGTCAAATTCCGGCACACAGTGAATTGTCGACTAAACTGATTGCAGATTTTCAAGATTACTATGGTCGAAAAGGTTGGTTAGAATTAAATCTTTATCCGCAGATTACTGAAATGTTAGCACAATTACGCCAATTAGGAAAACAACTTTTTGTGGCAACAGCCAAACCGGAGAATTTTGCGCGTCAAATTTTAGCAGAATTAAACTTAACAGACCAATTTAATGGTATTTACGGCGCTGATTTGAGTGAAACCATGTCTAAAAAAGAGATCATCGCTCAAGCTTTAACTGATAATCAATTAACAGCCGCCGAAACGCTGATGATTGGTGACCGTAATACGGACGTTCTCGGCGCACAAGCTAATCAAATAGCAACGATTGGGGTATTGTACGGTTTTGGTACGGCTCAAGAATTACAGCAGGCGGGCGTCGTTGATTTAATTGAGCAACCGTTAGATTTAGTGAAGAAGGTTCAGGCATGATTAAAAAGCACTGGAAAGCATTGGTGATCACTTTAGTCGTGTTGTTGCTCGCGGCAGATTTGGGTGGCGCCTATTATTTGTTTAATTTTGCAATTAAAAAGGGGGGCTACAGTGCCCGTAACGCTGGTCAAGCATTAACGACCAGTGAGCTATGGGCCAAAAAAACGCCGCAGCAAGTTTGGCAGCAAACAACAAGTGATAAAGCACGAGTTCATTTAAAAGCGCGCTATTATCCAGCTGCTCAGACGACGAAGAAAACGATGTTATTGGCCCATGGCTATGGCGATAATAGTTTAACAATGGGTGCATATATTAAATTATTCCATCAAGCAGGCTATAATGTGTTGGCACCGGATGATCGCGCTTCAGGACTTAGTGGTGGCCAATACTTGGGTTACGGCTGGTTAGATCGCAAGGATTATCAAGGCTGGGTGCAGCAAATTTTACGTAAAAATGGCACGCAGAGTCAGATTGGTTTATTTGGCGTTAGTATGGGTGCGGCCACGGTCATGTATTATTTGGGGTTAAACGTGCCACAGCAAGTCAAGTTTGCGGTCGCCGATTGTGGTTACGCTTCGATTAAGGGTGAATTGGAACACGAATTACAGGCCCTCTTTCACTTGCCAAGTTTTCCGTTGATTCCAACCGCTAATATGTTTACTAAAATGATTGCCAAGTATAGCTTTTATGATGCGAATACTGCGCAAACTTTAAAGCACAATCACGTACCACTGTTTATTATTCACGGTACTAAAGACACTTTTGTGCCGACTAAAAATGCGCGGATTAACTATGATAATGATCATGGTCCTAAAAAATTGTGGTTAGTGAAGGGCGCTAGTCATGCGCAGTCTTATCAAAAACAACCACAACAATATCAAACCAAAGTCTTAGACTGGGCACAACATTATTTTAAATAGTTGGGTTTTAATATCAGTTGTATATGTAAAAAAGAACTTTCCGGATGGAAAGTTCTTTTTTTGCTTTGAAGCGGAATTGAGCACAATTTTTATGTGACATTGCTCTCAGAAGCATAAGTTTGTATCTAGCTACAGTAATAGTGTAGCTTTGACCCGCTCTTTGTCACAACTTTAATTTAATCGTGCAAAGTAAATTGTAAATTCATCCGTGGAGCCACTAAGCCCACCATCTCACCTAATAATTCGGTCGAATTGGTCAAAGAAATTTGGGCCATTTGGTCATTAACTTGGGTTAAATAACTGGGGACATCACTTTCTTTAATCGCTTGTTGATCGGCTTGAATTTGTAAATGACGACAAGCGGCGACCGTTTTTTGTTCGAAAGCATTCTCGGAATCTTCAACCAAATTAAAATGTCCATCACCAAAAGCGGCTAAAGTATTAGCTAACCAGTACATTTTTTGAGGATCAAATTGGTCAGTGGTATCGCGATAAGTTGCTGGAGTATCGTTAATGTTGGCGTAGAAAGGAATCACCGCGTTAAAAGTATTGGGGCCAAAGGCTAACCAATGAACACCGGCAATTTCTTGAGGAACATTATTGCGAATCTGTAAAATGTGTAACTCTTGATTGCGGTTGATGCCAATAGGCCGGAATAATTTCTTTTGTTCCGCACTATTGGTTGTACCATAAACATCATACGGCGTGTTTTGGTAATGGGAACTTAAGACAAACTTGACATCTTCAATGCTGATTTTTTTCGTTGTCTGACAAATAAAAGGCAAGTCTTGATCAATTGGTGTCGTTTGAAATTCGGGATTGAAATATTTTTGTCCGAACCACGCACGAGGATTATTGTAACGAGTATCTTTGATAGTGGCACTACCAAAAATATGACGTAAATTATAGCCTTCGGGATCGGGATTTAAGTTGTTTTGTTCAATTAAGTCCTCTAAATCGCTACAGCAGAGGGTATCGGGCGATTGAAAATCAAAATCAGTAATGTTAAAGCGATTAGGAGCAATTACATAAGAATCATCAGGAATCCGGATTGCGGCCCAGTGGTGACCGGCAATACTTTCGAAATACCAAACTTCATCATTATCGGCAAAGCAAATGCCGTTAGTCTCATAGGTGCCGTAGTCTTCTAACAATTGTCCTAAACGTTCTACTCCTTGGCGCGCACTGTGGATATAGGGCAAGACAATGGTGGGGATATCTTCTTCTCCTAAGCCATCGTCGACTAAGGGGTCCAGCCCCAAAATGCGACTGTTGGTGGTAATCGTTTCTGTAGCACTCATAGCGACATTTTCACTATTGATCCCTGCCGCTGCCCAGAGCCCGTGACCAATAACAGCTTCCGGAGTGGAAGTATAGCCTAACGGATTGGCTGGTAAATCCAAATTGAATTTACTTAAAACAGCTTGATAATGATGCGGTTGATCTTCAGGTTTCACGTAAACAAATTTTTGTGGATGCAGCGGTGCATTACCGTCTTCATTGCGCGCAATGATGGTCGAACCATCAATGGATGCATTCTTTCCGACTAGAATTGTTGTACAAGAACCTTTTTTTCGGTGTGGTTTCATGATAAGCCTCTCTTAATTATTTATTTCACCTATATTTTAAGCCAATTCCTGAAGAAATACAGTAGGTTTCACGGTTTTTATCGAATTTCCAAATCAAAAAACGCAACTGGCTGAAAAATTGCCAGTTGCGTTTAGTCAATAAATTTAATTGTTATTATTCTTCGTTTAAGGAGCTACGATCAAAGGCAGCAGATTTTAATTCTTCATCAATTGATGGAGTACCTAACCAACCGATCATTTCCTTCATGGAATCAGTAATAGCTTCAGCACCAGGAAGAAGTAACTTACGAGGATCATAACCCTTGTTAGCTTTATCTTCATCTTTGTGTTCTTCAAAGTATTTACGAGTAGCTTCTTGGAAAGCTAATTGGAATTCTGTGTTGATGTTCACTTTAGAAATACCAAGAGAGATCGCCTTCTTGATTTGTTCTTCAGGAATACCAGAACCACCATGCAAAACTAAAGGTACATCAACGGCATCAGCGATTTCTTTCAAACGGTCAAAGTTTAAGCCCGTCCAGCCTTCTGGATAAACACCGTGGATATTACCAATTCCACAAGCTAATTTGTCAACGCCAGCAGCAACAAAGGCTTTAGCATCTTCAACAGAAGCTAATTCGCCACCTTCAGCGCCTTGGTTTTCACCGATTTTACCAATTTCAGCTTCAACAGAAATACCACGTTCATGAGCCAACTTAACGATTTCTTTGGTCTTAGCCAAGTTCTCTTCTGTTGGTAAAGCATGACCATCAAACATAACTGATGAATAGCCTAATTTGATACATTCAATGGCTGAGTCATAGTCACCGTGATCCAAGTTCAAAACAACTGGAACGGAGATGTTCATGGAATCCATTTGATCTTCGACCATGTCTTTGACGAATTTGTAACCACCCATATATTTAGCAGCGCCAGTAGAAACTTGAATTAATAATGGAGTTCTTGTTTCTTCAGCAGCCCGCAAAATAGCGCGTGTCCATTCAACGTTGTTAGTGTTATAAGCACCAACAGCGTAATGATTTTTCCGTGCGTCTTTAAAGATTTGATTACCGTTATCTAAATAAGCCATTTAAATACCCTCCTAGATGTACAACCTACAGACACATTGTACCGTAATTCTGAAAATGGAACAATCATTTCCATGATGTAATCGATTTTAAATCGGAATTGTTAGTAATTGTGTGATCTGAGCAACAGAACGAGGTAATTTTTTTCTTAATTTAGATAAAAAATGATAAAGCAAATGCCAAGACACAAACACCAATAATAATGTTCCAAAAATATCGAGCTAAAAATTCCCAACCATTATTAATAGGCTGAGAGCGCTTTTTGTTTTTAGATACAGGGATAGTTTTATTTTTAAAATCTGAACCAAAGAGCAGTTCTTCAACAGGTACCTTGAAACAAGCGGCAATCTCCTGGATTTTATTTAGGTCAGGAGTAGCTTCTTGAAGTTCTCACTTGGAGATGGTTTGGCGGGTAACATTTAAACTTTGAGCTCATTGTTCTTGTGAGATTCCTTTTTCTTTTCTTAATTGTAAGAGTTGAGCTGCAAATTGGATTTTCATAGGTTAAGGCTCCTTGCTTTTTTAATCTAAATATAGCTAAAAATAGCGAGTGCTACCAGCAAATTTTCCCGGGAAATTGCGCAAATTAAAATGGCATATGGGCAATTCTAATTTGCTTGTTTTTAAATACTTATTCTGAAACTTTTTCTATCTCTCAAAAAAATTAAATCATGTAAAACTAAAGAGATGTTTGTTCTTGGCGAACTTGAATAGGTAATTTACCATACATTTTTTTAAAAAGATTTCGAGTAGTTCTAGGATTTTTGAGACCATATTTATTCATAAGATCTTTAATAGATAAATCAGTATCAATTAAATCCTGATAAAAGGCGGTTAATCTTAATTTATAAATATATTGTGTAATTGTGATATCGGTTTGCTGTTTAAATAAGCGGGATAAATAACTGGCGTTGTAATCAAACATTTTGGCTAAATCCTGGACCTTGATTTGCTGTGTAAAGTGATTATTAATGTAAACGATAATGTCTTTTAAATAACTAGTGCTTTCCGATGTTTGTTCTTGGCTTTGAGCAAAATTGTCGATTAATTGTTGCATTATTTGCAAGATAATCGTTCCAATCTTTAAATTAGTGCTGGGAGTCTTGGTTTGAACGATGGTATTCAATTGCTTAAGTAGAGCCATAATTATTTGTGCAGGCTGGGAATTGTTATCAATGATTTGAAAATTTAACTTTTCCGGATGTGTCAGATAAGGCTCGATGAATTGTAATGGTATTTGTAAAACTAGTGATTGATTGGGCGTATTAGTGACATCGTGAATAACACCGGAAGAAACTACAATAAATTGATTAGGATATACCGGATGAGTTTGCCCGTCAAAGTTAAATAATAGTTTGCCTTTCATCACAAAAACTAATTCAATACTACTATGCCAGTGAAAGGGTACATAACCATTGATAGTGACGTCTGATTCATAAAAGCGCACACCAATTTTTAAATTGGGAATAACATTTTCATGATGATCCAAAATTTTCATTACCTTTCTAAAAGCGACAATTCTTACATCTTAATGTTAATTTATTTACTAAACAAACTAAATCAATTGACACAAAATCGCTTTCATTATAGCATGATTTCAGTTAATTAATAACCAGATTATGCTATTAATCAATATTTTTAATGGGGAGAGTTTTTATGTCAGAGATTAATAATCCAATTATTCCGGGAATGGCACCAGATCCTTCGATCATTAGAGTGGGAGACGATTATTACATTGCTAATTCCACTTTTCATTGGAATCCAGCTATTCAAATTTTTCACTCCAAAGATTTAGTAAATTGGCAGCTAATTTCTTATGCACTAACAGCTGGAGAAATTAATTTGCGAGGAACTAATACACCAGCTGGTATTTGGGCACCACATCTATCGTTTGATGAACACCAACAGAAATTTTGGTTAATTTTTTCGCATATGCAAAATATGGCTGGTCGTGAATTTAACGCGGATTCCTATATTATGTCGGCTGATAGAATCACTGGTCCGTGGACTAAACCAGCTTATGTGACATCCATTGGATTTGATCCAGCCTTATTTCATGATACTGATGGCAAACATTATCTTTCTATTTTAGAGTGGGAAAGTCGTACTGGTTTTCAAGCTCCAGGACATATTGTCATTGCGCAGATTGATTTGCCAACTTGCAAAGTTGGTCCATGGCATCGAGTTGCGACGCACTTTACGACTAGAGGATGTGCCGAAGCACCACAAATTTACCGGCATAATTCCTATTATTATCTATTAATTGCTGCGGGGGGAACTGGTTATGCTCATGGAGTTGAAATTGGTCGCTCATCACAGATTTTTGGTCCATATCAACCTAACCCGACAGGCGAACCGATTATTACGTCTTCGCCACATCATCTTTTCTCTCTAGGCGATCCTGACGCGGGACATTTTGAAATGTATAATCCCAATTCACCAATGCAAAAAGCAGGCCATGGTTCACTGGTTGAAACTCCTAATCATGAATGGTATTTAGCACATTTGATGTCACGGCCTTTACCAACAACTAAGTTAAATCCATTAGGACGTGAAACTTCCTTACAAAAAATGGTTTGGAATCAAGAAGATTGGTTAGAAATGGCAGATGGCTCTAACTTAGCCAAAATTAAAGTTGCTGCTCCGAAAGGAACCACTGCTGTTCAATATGATCATGATAGTTTTCAAGATGAATTTGAACAAAAGACTTATGATTTACGTTTTATGACACCTTATCATGAACAGAGTTCTGATTGGGTTAATACGACTGATAATCCAGGTCATTTGCGCATTTATGGTCGTAATTCATTCTTTTCACAGGACGATCCATCTATTATGGCGACTCGTGCAACCTCCTTTAATTATGAGGTACAGACTAGTCTGCGATTTCAACCACAGCATTATTCGCAAACGGCTGGTTTAGGACTTTATTATGACTCTAATAACTGGTTGTACGCACGCTTATGTCAAACTGACGATGAACAAGGTGTAGTTTTAAGAATTTTACAAGCCAAATTAGGTGAACGCATTGATCATCTATTTAATGAAGTAGCGATAACTGCGGGGCATATTGAGCTCAAATTGAAGTATCAAGCAGGAATGGTGACTGTTAGTTACCGTTTTTCAACGAATGAATCATGGAAAATTTTGGAAAATCAGATTGATGTTACTTATCTATCAGATGAAGGCGTTAATGGAGAACCTGGTGAAATTGGTGGTTTTACAGGATTATTTAATTTTATCGGAGCAGTAGATGCTTACCAACATCAGTCGTTTGCGGATTTTGATTATTATCGCGTTGAAAATTTTAAAGAGGAGTAAGATGATCTATGAAAAAATTAACGATTCCTTTAAAACGTTTAGTTCCAGGATTGATTATTGGCCCAGCTAGTTGGTTAGGACCATATGTAACTTTAAATAGTTTATTTTTACCAGCAATTATTCAGCATTTAGATGCAGCTAATAAGGTGAATATTGTGGCGTTATTTTCAACTTGTGGTATGATTGCAGCCGCTTTATCTAATATGGTGGCTGGGGCCTTATCTGATCGCACCCGTTCACGTTTCGGCAAGCGGGCACCTTGGATTTTTGGAGGATCTTTAGCGTTCATGATCTTAATGATTATGGCATCTTTTGCCAAAAGTATTCCTTATTTATTAGTGATTTGGATTTTAGGACAAATTGCTTTGAATACTATTGTGGCACCAATGGTGGCTTGGTTAGATTTAGCTCCTGAAGAAGGAAAGGGAACTGCTTCTTCGGCTTATGGTGGCTTAGGGATGGCTTTGGGGAATAATGCCTTTAATATTGTTGGAGCAATGTTTTTAAGCCATTATCAATTAGGATTTTTGATTTTTGGTATCTTTACTTTTGTAGGAACTACAGTTGCGACGATTATTGTTCATGAACCATCTAATTTGGATGAGCAAATTGAAGTTTCTAAAAAAGATAAAACACATAATCATTGGTCTTGGAAAGAAATTAAGGCAATTTTTCCTGGTTGGTCTGTTGGCCGCGATTATTATTTAGGATTAATTGGTAAATTTTTTCAAGGTATCGGCAATTTTGCGATTACAGGTTATATTTTGTATATTATGACTGATTTTTTACATCGTGGTAGTCAAACGCAATCTTCCATTCAGTTAGTTAATACTATTATGGTGATTTTGGGTGTCTTGATGGGCTTTACTGCTGGCCCCATTTCTGATAAATTGAAAATTTTAAAAATTCCAGTAGGTTTCTCAACGATTTTCTTAGCTATTGGTGCTTTGACCTTATTCTTAGTGCGTAATACGGCTGGAATTGTAATTTACTCATTGTTTGCCGGATTAGGAATGGGTATTTGGAACTCTTTAGATAATTTGTTAAATCTGGAAGTTATCCCGGATCAGAATCGAGTGGCCTTTTTCTTAGGAATTTATAATTTAGGTAATACTATTACTCAAGCTTTAGCACCAGTGATTGCGGCAGCGGTTATCTCTTGGTTCCATTTTTCAGCCATTTTTATTGTTTCATTTGCTTTTTCCTTAATTGGTGGAATTTCCATTTTGTGTATTAAATCAGTTAAAAAATAGTTGGATTGAGTTGTTAGAAATTCAATCTTAAAATAAAAGACTAGAGTTACAAAGTGGTTTAGAAGTTGAATGGTTTAATCTGATAATATCTAACTTCTACAATGTGCTCTAGTCTTTTATTTTTAATTCAAAAACAAATCTTGAACAGGATCATCAATCAATATTAGTGTTATTCAGAATCAAGTCATATTGATCTAAATCTAAAACGTGATGTGTAATTAACGAGCATGCTCCCAATAAAATAGCATGGTGTGAATGCTTAGTTAATTGTAAACTAGGAATCATTTTTAATTCACTGGTGGTCGCTTGAATTGCTTTAAAAATACTTGGCAGTTCTTCCATTAGCGGAGAATTAATAAATATTTTTTCTGGTGCAAAAGAAACCGCTGCATTAAAAATAATGCGAGCAATGGAGGTGATAAAAGAATCCAAAACTGCTTGAACTTCTGGATCGTTTTGTTGAAGTAATTGTTCGAGGTCTTGGCGATTAAAAGAAGATACTTGTTTTTGTTCTTTAACAGTGTCTAAGATGGCGTCTTCTGAGCAATATTGTTCAACTTTTTCATATTGATATTGATTGTGATGGGTAAACATTAAGGAATTACCGATTTCACCGGCAGCACCATTGGAACCATAGTAAAGGTGCCGATTTAAAATAATTCCGGCACCGATTCCTTTGTGGATGCTAATACATAAAATATTGTCTTCATTTTTAGCTTCGTTAAAATCACGTTCATAAACGGCTGATAAATTAGCTTCATTCTCTAAAATAACTGGAACGTGATATTTGGTTTGGTATTTTTGAACTAGATCAATATTGTCCATTTTTAAAAATGGTGATTTGAGAATTTTATTTTGAAAAACTACACCATGAATGGAAAAGCAAATCCCCAATAACCCATTGGTAGTCTCAGTTTCTTGTTTTATAAACGTATCAATGGTTTGATCGATTAATTTGAGAATGTCTTGAATATTATGCTTAGTTAATTCCTTAGTTTGGTAATAAGCAATACTGCCATTCAAGTAGTTAGCCATAAAGTGGAGGTGTCGATAACCAATATCAATACTGATGGTATACCCAAACTTTTCATTTAAACTAACTAAAACGGGTTTTCGACCGCCATTTTTGGAGGCTGAGCCATTACCAACTTCTTTCAAATAACCTACTTGTTCAATTTCATTGTATAGAGCGGTAATTGATGATTTATTAAGTTCTAAATTGCGGGCAATTTCAATTCGAGAAATAGGACCATTATTAATGACTTGCTGTAAAACACGATTGATATTATTTTGATGAAAAGCCTTACGACTAGCAATTTTGCTCATGCTTTTCCTACACTTTCTTTAGAATTTAGTTGGTTTAATTATACAACTTTAAAAAAAAGATATATAGAAAGTGTTTTTTGGCCCCTATGACAAAATGCTGTTCTAAATATTCTTTATTAACTAAAAAATCTCCAAGCAATCATTCTTACGCTTGAAGATTTTATAAATAACTTTAGTGCTTAAATTTGAGTAATTCCTTACTGATCTTTTTAGTTTGGGGATAAACTTCTTGATAGATTTGATGTAAAGCTTGATATTGTTGAACGTTATCTGGCTGAGGGGTATAACTTTTATTAAGATGGATAAAAGTGTTAGCACAGTTATTAAAGCTGTCAAACCACTTTAAGCCTACTGCGGCAATCATTGCTGCTCCTAATCCAGGACCTTGTTCTGTCGTTAAGCAAACAACTTTTTTATTAAAAATATCTGCTTGCATTTGTAACCATAACTGACTTTTAGCCCCACCGCCAATTGAGACTACGGTGTCAAACTGACAGTTATTTTGAGTATAAATATCTAATAAATCTTGTAGACTAAATGTGATACCTTCCATAACCGCTCGCACAAAGTCTTGTTTTTTGTGATTGCGATCTATGCCAATAAAACTACCACGAATCTGTGAATCGGCATAAGGAGTACGTTCGCCTACCAAATAAGGAGTAAATAACAATCCGTTAGCTCCCAGAGTTGACTGCTGGGCATCAGCAGTCATATCTTCAAAGCTATTATTGGGATAAAAAGTTTGCTTAAACCAATTAAAGGAATCACCTGCTGCTAAAGTAACACCCATAGAGTAGTAAGAATTAGATATGCCATGGCTTTCAAATTGAAGTTCGCCTTGATAATTGGTTTTGTCAGTTTCGTATTTGAGAATTACGCCAGATGTACCAATACTTGATAAAACCATATTAGGCTTTAAAATACCTGCACCAATAGCACCGGCAGCGTTATCAGCAGCACCGGCAAATGTTTTAGTAGTAGTCTGTAAGCCGGTTTTTTGAGCAAAAGCTGGTGTTATGAACCCAGTAAAGGCTGTGGATGGTATTAAATGAGGACACATACTCAGTGGAATATTAAATGTTTGACAAATTTCTGAACTCCAATTTTGTTTTTGAGCGTCGAGCATGACGGTACCGGTGGCATCAGAATAATCAGTTGCTAGATTACCAGTAATTTGATAGCGTAAGTAGTCTTTAGGTAATAAAAAAAGTTGGGCCTGTTGCCAGATTTCTGGTTCGTGCTCTTGTACCCAAAGTAATTTAGGCAAAGTAAAACCTTCTAGCGGTTTGTTATAAGTTATATCGATAAAACGTGGCCCCATTTTTTGCATAATTTCTTGACATTGCGAAGTAGTACGAGTGTCGTCCCATAAAATGGCTGGTCTTAAGATTTGGTTTTGTTTATTCAATAAAACTAAGCCATGCATTTGTCCAGAAAAACTTAAGCCTTCAACTTGTTTTGCTTGAATGGGAGAAGATTGTAGCAATGTTTGAATCGCGTTGCTGGTGCCCGTGACCCATAAGTTGGGGTCTTGCTCACTAAAACCTGGCCGGGGATGACTAACTGCAAATGAAGAACTGGTTTGTGCAATGATGATTCCATCTTGAGATACGGCCGATACTTTAACTGCGCTAGTTCCTAGATCAATTCCTAATACATACTTTTCCATGAAACTCATCTCCTTGAAAATAATAAAGACTGAGACTTCAAGGTAAAAAGGTTGTTACATAAACTTTTAGGCACTTTTTATCTTTACAGTCTCAGTCTTTAACTTGATTAATTTATTCACTCAAAGTAGAAATGATATATTGATTGATGATATCTTTGATTTGTTCCAGATGGTCAGATGATGTAGCAGCCCTTAATTCGGATTGTGGCTTATCAATGATATATTGTTCCAAACTATTGAAATCTGCAGTTCCATTTTCTATTTCTGCGCCAATACCAGTTTGATAAGAACTATAGCGTTCAGACACAATGTTTTCTAGAACTTTGTCTTCCTTGAGCTTAACAGCAACTCTTAAGCCAGCAGCAAAGGTATCCATACCAACAATATGACTGTAGAATAAATCGTTAGCTTCAAAAGAAGAGCGCCGCGGCTTAGCATCAAAGTTTAAGCCACCATGTGGTCCAATGCTACCATTTTCAACAACTTCGTACATTGCGGCAACAGTTTCATATAAGTTAGATGGAAACTCATCAATGTCCCATCCTAATAACTTGTCTCCTTGATTAGCATCAAGTGATCCTAACAGTCCGGCATCTCTAGCCACTCGAATTTCGTGTTGATAAGTGTGTCCAGCTAAGTTGGCATGGTTGCCTTCAAGATTTAATTTAAAGTCTTTATCTAAGTCATATTCTTTCATAAAGCCAATGGTAGTGGCAGCATCAAAGTCATATTGATGGGTCATTGGTTCTTTTGGTTTAGGCTCTAATAACATTTGAGCATTAAATCCAATTTTTTTAGCATAATCTTTGGCCATATGGAAGAAGTGGGCGATATGCTCTTGTTCTTTTTTCATATCAGTATTCCAAAGTGATTCGTAGCCTTCACGCCCACCCCAAAATACATAGTTTTCAGAACCAACACGCTTGCCAATTTCCAAACTATGCTTTAATTGAGCAGCGGCATAGGCATAAATGTCGGCGTATGGTGAAGTGGCGGCTCCAGCAACGAAGCGCGGGTTGGTAAACATATTAGAAGTATTCCATAAAACTTTCATGCCAGTAGTTTTTTGGTATTCAACAATCTTATCTACGATTTTATCAAGGTTTTTATTAGTTTCCCTTAGGGTATCGCCTTCAGGAGCTAAATCACGATCATGAAATGCTAAAAAATCGACGCCTAATTTGTCATATAATTCAAAGGCAGCGTCAACCTTGGCTAGGGCATTATCCATTGGATCGGTGTATTTATCATAGGGGCGAATAGCAGTACCATCACCAAAAGGATCAACTAGTCGTTGATCAAAGGTATGCCAATAAGCAACCGAAAAACGTAACCAATCCCGCATTTTTTTGCCAGCAATCACTTCGTCAGGGTTATAGTAACGAAATCCGAGAGTAGATTTGGTATTGTTTTGATGACCAACATATTTTATTTTATCAATATTCCAATAACTCATGAGAAATTCCTCCCAATTAATTAGTTTGTATAAAAAACCAACTTAATTCAATTACTAAAATACATCTTTTATTTTTATAAGTCAAGCAATAATAAAAGGCTTACATTTTTAACTAATGAATAGATTGATGACTTTTGCTTCTTAGAGTTGCTTCGATTTCTTCCAGACTGCGATTTCTGGTTTCGAAAACGTATTTGTGCACGAACCAAAGAGCTGCGAAGCAAAGAATTCCATAACCAATAAATAAACTACCAGTACCAAAATAGTTTAATAAAGAAGGGAAAGTTAACGAAACAATCATATTGGCAGTCCAATTGATGACGCTAGAAAATGAATTGCCTAAACCGCGAATATTTAATGGAAAGACTTCACCAACCATGATCCACATAATTGGTCCCCAGGTTCCTGAGAAGAAAGCAATGTAAATAGTTAATGCTAATACGCAGATGATTGCCGCAATTTGTGATTTTCCAGAAAATTTCATGGCAAAACTCATAATAAATAATGAAGTCCCCATGCCAACGGAACCAATATTCAATAATTTTTTACGATCAATTTTATCCATTATAATGACGGCTACGGCAGTTACAATAACATTAAAGATTCCAATACCTATATGTGCTAATAATGCTGCAGAAACGCCAAAGCCTACATCGGTGAAAATTGTTGGTGCGTAGTATAAAACAGTATTGCACCCCATAATTTGTTGAAAAATAGCCAGTCCAATACCGATTATTAAAGCCGGACGCACTGTTTTACTAAATAATTCGCTCCAACCACCACTCTTAATTTGAGCAGCAGCATGAATGTTATTGAGTTCCGTTTCTACAGCAGCCTGGTTACCATGGTTCATGTTTAAGAGAATTTGCTTAGCTTGATCTTCATGTTGAATTTTGATTAAAAAGCGGGGACTTTCAGGTAATAATAATCCACCAAAGAATAGAATTGTAGCAGGAATAGCAGCAAAACCTAACATCCAACGCCAGCCTGTATACATTCCGGAAAAGGAATAGTTGGTGACATATGCGATAAAAATACCAATCATTACCATTAATTGAAATAAGCTAGAGACGGTACCACGTTTTTCTGCGGGTGCTAGTTCTGATAAATAAGTGGGGATTAAAGCTGAGGCCGCACCAACGGCCATCCCTAAAATAATTCTAAAAATAATCAGATTCCAAAATCCTTGCGAAAATGCTGAACCAATAGCTCCGATAAAAAAGATAATAGATGATAATAACAATAGTTTTCTTCTGCCAAACTTGTCAGAAAGTGGTCCAATGATTGCCGAACCAATGATTGCTCCAGCTAAGACGGCACTAACGACCCAACCTTGTTGCCAACTGTTTAAATGGAATTGCTTTTGAATAAATAAAATGGCTCCAGAAATAACGCCTGTATCGTAACCGAAAAGTAATCCACCTAATGCACCAAAAAAATAAATGAAACCAGTTGAAATTTTTTTCATGGTTTTTCCTCTTTTTTATTTTGTAATTAAGTTGGTTTATGATACAAACTATTATAGCAAAATAAAAAACGTTTTCAAACGTGTCTGAAGATAATAATATAGCTATTAAATAACATTTTTTGCTAATCTATTTTTAATATATATCTTGCAATTTTAATTTTTGGTGTTATAGTGATAACCATAAAAACTAAAAACATTCAGAAAGAGGAGTAAAATAGTTGAACTGGACAGTGAGTTGGGAGCGGTGAGAACCCAATACCAGAATTAACTATTTGAAAAACACTTTCGTCAGTTGTAGGCCTGAAAATACTAGTTAAGTAAGGTTTGCCGGTAATGGCCGTTATCATCCATAGCGTATGTTTGTACGTGTTTGAGTTGGCTGCAAAGCAACTAGGGTGGTACCGCGAGTCCTTCGTCCCTTGATTGGGATGAAGGACTTTTTTTTAGTTTTATTTAATTGATAATTAATTAAGGAGGATATTTCCATGACATTAATAATTCCGAAAGACTATGATCCAAAATTATCAGTTCGAGAAACCGAAAAAGCAATTCGGTATATTCGGGAAACTTTTCAAACCGAATTTGGTGCAGCCATGCACTTAGAGCGATTAAGTGCGCCGATGTTCTTACCACATGGCACCGGTTTGAATGATAACTTAAATGGCGTGGAAACTCCGGTAGCTTTTAAGATGAAAGATTATCCTGATGACTCAATTGAGATTGTCCATTCGTTAGCTAAGTGGAAGCGCGCAGCACTACAAAAATACGGTTTTCAAGTTCATGAAGGCTTATATACAAACATGAATGCGATTCGCAAAGATGAAGATTTGGATAATTTTCACTCGATTTACGTTGATCAGTGGGATTGGGAACGAGTAATTAAACGCGAAGAACGCACATTAGATACATTAAAGCAAACTGTTAAGTTAATTTTTAAAGTAGTGAAGCATTTAGAAGATGAAGTCTGGTATCGTTATCCACAAGCGGTTTATCATTTGCCTGATGAAATACATTTCATTACTACACAAGAGTTATTAGACCGTTATCCAGATTTATCGCCACGGGAACGTGAAAACGCGATTTGTAAAGAATTGGGCGCCGTTTTCTTAATGCAAATTGGCGGTGAATTAAGCAATGGTCAAAAACATGACGGCCGGGCGCCAGACTATGATGATTGGCAATTAAATGGGGATATCTTATTCTGGTATGAACCGTTGCAAGCTGCTTTAGAGTTGTCCAGTATGGGAATTCGGGTTGACGAAAAATCGCTGCAAAGTCAGTTGGAACATGAAAAAGCAACTGACCGGTTAAAATATCCGTATCACCAAGGTATTTTGCATAACGAGTTACCATTAACGATTGGTGGTGGTATCGGGCAGTCACGCTTATGCATGTTATTGTTAGGTAAAGCACACATTGGTGAAGTGCAAGCTAGTGTCTGGCCCGAAGAAATGCAAGAGCAATGTGCAGCGGCCAAAATCCAATTGCTGTAAAAAATGGTTTTGCAGTAGTTAATCAAAATTATTCTTATGCTCAATCTGCTCCAGAAAAACGAACAATAATGGTTTTAATTCATAACTCATCCAACTTGAGGAACATAAATTTACGAGTTGTAATAGTATCATATCAATTTGTAAAATGAATTTAGAACATGTGGTTCTTAATAACTAAAAAAGACGCTCAAAAACTTTTCTGATAAGTTTAAGAACGCCTTTTTATATTGGTTTAAATCATTGTTATTTAGTTTAAAATTCATATTTGGGTAGTTTTATGGTTCAATTCTAGTCTTTGTCCGCAATCAAATGATCTAAGAAAATCTCTGTATTGTCTGCTGGAGCATGACTACCAATAGTCATATTTGATAAGTCATATTTCAACACGGAACTGCCAAAGTTCATCAAAATTAAATTCAAAACTTCGGCTTCGACGTTAATGGCTTTTTTAATAAGACCACGATTTTGTAATTCCTGAAAAAAATCGACAAACAGACGATAGCGCGTATCAAAAAATCTTTGGCTAGCATCAACTAGTTCTGGAAATTCATGTCCCTCTCGTACCGTAATTAAAAATGATAATTGGTGTTGGTCAATAAAATTTCGGTAATCTTGCATTGCGCGTTGAAAATCAGCCCGCACATCACCGTTGATTTGAAAAGATTTAGCATTTGTTTGAATTTGCTTAATGTAATTATCAACTAAGTACTTCAATAAAGCCTTTTTGTTAGGAAAATGGCGAAATAAAGTACTCTCATTAATGCCAGCTTCTTGGGCAATTTTGCGGGTTGTAGTTCCACGGTAGCCATATTTACTAGCTAATGTAGCAAACGCTAGCATAATTTTTTGGTCGGTATCGTCTGTCATAGTTAACTCAGCTTTCTTAAATCAACAAATGGTTGTTTTTTACGAATAATTATAATAATTAAATTCAAAACAATCAAACTAATTAATAAGAATAACTGGCCTTGAATATTGGCACTTAGACCATGACCGCCATAAAAATTAATCATGTCTGCCTGAATATTGTAATACATCGGTGAGATGTAGTGCATGGTGCGATAAAAGCCATTCATAGCACTCACTGGCAGCATGCCCGCACCAGAAACTACTTGAATCATTGTGAGCAAAATATTTAATGTGACGCCAATTTGACCAATGGCAAAGTAGATAACACTGGTAAAATTAAATGCAGTCAGCATGAAGATACTGTGAACCAACCAGAGTACCCCAAAATTTAGCTGGTGGAGATTTAACATGACACTCATGAACCAGGAAATTAGGCCGCCATTAACGAAAGAAATTAACAAGTAGACAATCTCAATATGGAAAAAAGCTTGAAAACGGCCGATCTGTTGGGCAAATTTGGCATAAGTTCCGTAAAGTAATAGTGCGGCAATCATCGTACCTAAAAATAAAGCAATGGTGGCGAAAAAAGGCGCCATGGAATAATTCATGCCCTGTTTAACGGGATTGGTGGTGTGTAGTTGAACTTTAATAACAGGTTGGCTCTGTTTTTGTGCTTGCTGTTTGGCGACTCGCAGAATTGTTTGCGCTTTGCCCTGGGCTGCTTTTTGCGCCTGCTGTTGTTGCTGTTGAACTTGGCGTTGTAATTGGGCAGTTAATTTGGCCTGTTGATCTTCTGGTGCGGCAGCAATTTGTTGTTTAGCTTGGGTGACTTTTACTTGGGCCGCTTGCTGTTGTTGGACTAGTGTTTGCTTTAATGCAGTTAATTGTGGTTGAGCTAGTTTTAAAGTAGTCTGTTTCAAAGTTAGCTGTCGTGTAAGCTGGAAGCTAACTTTTTGAGTTACCGTGTTCAAACTAGTATTAACACTAGTGGGATTGGCTTGATTAACATAAAAGGTTAATTGTGGTTGCTTATTGTGCAGTGCTTGTTGTGCAAAATGGGCAGGAATATCAATAATTAAATAAGTTTTGCGCGCTGCTAAATTAGCTTGCGCCTGTTGGAGATCTCGAGTTTCATGAATGTGCTTGAAAGGAAGCTGCTTTTTTAATTGCTGACTAATTTGATGATTAGATTTGGATTGATTGACAATAGTCACTGGTAATTGGTCCAAGTTGTTGGGCATGGCTTGATAACCAGTAAAATAAATCAAAAAAACGAAAATTCCAAACAATAAAGTTACTAGAAAACCTAAGATAGTGCCGCGATTACTTAAAAATTTTTTCAAATGCATGATTTCAACTCCTTATTTTGATATAGGAGAGCATACGCGCATTCGTTTTTAAAAGCAAGCACGTACTTGCTAAAAATTGTTAAATAAATTATCTTAAGGAAAGACAAAGTGGTTTGGAATAAAACAATACTCGTCTAAATTGATGACAAAATTTTTTGATTCCAGATTCATTATGTAGGCGCAACAAAGTTTGAATAGTGGCAGCAATGTGTCATCAATGTTCATTTTTGTAGCACTTAGCAGGAAACTCTTTTAATTCTGGAAAATTTTGGCATAATTTGTGGGATAGTCAGATTAATGTGAAGGAAGGCAACAAAGATGAATTACCAAAGTTGGAAAACGTTTATGAACTTCAGTTATTTAGCAACCTTTTTAATATTGCTGTTTTTGGGTGTAGGAACCAATATGCTCTCACAACAATTGGAATTTAATTATTTAATAATTGGGATTGTGTTTATCGCGTTCGGGTTGAGATTTGATTTATTTGATAATCGGTGGTTACCGAAATTAACACATCGTTTTCACTCCCATATTTTAAATCAAATTAATTTTTGGGGACAATGGTTTGTGCTGGTACTTTTGACGCAAGATGTATTTATTAATAATTATGTTTTGAAAACTTGGTTGGCACACAGCTCATTTTTTATCAGCACGTTCTGGCTCATCTTGTTGATGACATTATTATCCATTAGTAGTGTTTTTACTATCACATTAGTACGGCCACATCATCGCTGGTCGTTAATAGTAGTATTGCCATTATTGATTATTTTAGTTTATGAATTCATGATTAATATTTTTGCAGGCTATACTTATTCTGCGGTACCAATCCCGCACGGTCTGCTCTTTTGGAGAAATTCACTCTTGGCCTGCATGGTTTTTATGATCATTCCGTTTATCTATATTTCTATTCAGGAATTACAATTAAAACCTATCATTTTATGGAACTGGACAGGCTTGAAAAAGAAGGGGATTCTCTTTGGTTCCATGATTATTTTCTTTATCATTATCTTTTATTTGGATTCAGCAGTTTGGCTTCATCCTCTCAAAACTTGGCAGTGGCCCAATCTGGAGCAAATAGTCTTTTCAGTTCGTTCGGGAGTGTTGGAAGAACTGCTTTATCGCGGTTTATTTTTAAGCCTGGGATTGTCTTATGTTAAAAAGCATTCCGGTTATGGCTTTGCGATTTGGAGTTCTTCAATCGCTTTTGGTTTAATGCACGTAATGAATCTTTTCAGTGCACCACAGCACTGGCAAGCGGTACTCTTATCGACAATTGATGCGGCGGGCATTGGGGTTTTCTTTGCTGTTTTATATTTAATTACCGATAATCTATTACTAGTGATACTAATCCATACATTGTGGGACTTGTGCCAAAATGCAGTGACTGGAAGTGGCAATATGAGTGTTAATGGGGGATTAGGCTTACTGATTGTTTTGAGTGTTTTTGTCTTGAGTGTCTTGTATTCTAGTTGGCTGGCGAAACGCTATCTCACTACTCGGCAAAGTCAATTAGGTTAAAAATATTATTTTAATTCAATTGTACCAACTAAAAAAGCATTACAATCAAGATTAATTTCTGATTGTAATGCTTTTAATTTTTAAAGTTATGGTGCGATTATTCATTTGATGATGGAACCGACTTTTGATTGGCTGGTTTATTAATAGTTACTAAAAATTTATTAACATAAGAATGCTCGAAATCCACCACTTTAAAGGTGAATTTATCTAACTGGACAATACTGTTTAAATGCAAGTTCGGATTTTGATCGAGCATATAGCCGGATAAAGTAACGGAGTCCACGTCTTCAAATTCAGCTAAATCAACTTTGAAGTAACGTTCAAAATCATAAAGTGTGGTTTGTCCACTAACTGAATAAGAACCATCATGATTATTGATGATGTACTCTTCGGAAACATTATCAACTTCATCTTTAACCGTACCAAACAATTCTTCATAAATATCTTTGTCAGTGACAATACCACTGGTACCACCATATTCGTCAACGACGACGACGATGGGCGTTTGCTTGGCAATCATTTGCGTTAAGATATTATGAATCGGCATATTTTCGGGCACGGTCACAATGGAACGCAGCATACGACTAATGGGAATCTGGCCATTAACCTGTTTTTGCCGCACTAAATCATAAATATAAACGTAACCTAAAATTTTGTCTTTGTTATTATTCGCCACAACTGGAAAACGTGAAAAACCTTGCTGTAAATAATCTTTAATGACTTCATTGACAGTGTCAGTTACATCAACAACATAAAGCCGGGTGCGATCAATCATGATATCTTTAGCTACTTTGTCATTGAGATCAAAGGCCCGTTGCATATACAGTAAGTCATTTTTGTCTAATTCGCCGTTGCTGACCGAATCACGCGATAAACGTAAAATTTCTGATTGACTAAAAACTTCACTTTCTGAGTCAGCGGGCTTCATTCCGATCATTTTGACAATGCCCGTTGCCGAAATATTCAGTAGCCAGACGAAAGGATAGGCTAAGGTGTGAAAGGCTTGTAGTGGCGTGACAGTTAATAGAAGCATTTTCATTGGTAAATCAATACTGATATTTTTCGGGACAATTTCAGTGATTACCACTTGCAGGTAAGTTAATAAAAGCAAAGCAACCACGGAACTAATAGCGTGAAGCGTTGTTGAAGATTTCAATGAAATACCCAAAACTTGATCAAAAAAAGATTGTAGGGTGTCTTCACCAATCCAACCTAAAATTAAACTGGTCACCGTTGTGCCCACTTGAGTAGTGGATAAGTACTCATTTAAGTTGTTGACCATGTGTAGTGCACGGTGTAATTTTTTTTGATTTCCTTGCTTATTTTCAATTGCATCTTCAATTTGGCTCACGCGAGTGGTTACTAAGGCAAACTCAGCCAAAATAAAGAAGAAAGCAATCGCAAAGATGACAACAATCCAGATAAGGTTGATAAATATCTGAGCGTCTGACAAAACAATTATTCCCCATTTCAAAGTGAATTTTGAGACTAATTATACCAGTGATAGCCAGATTATTCTATGAGAGAGGTACGGTAATTAGTTTCGATTAGCTATTTAATGATTATTATATAATGGTTGCTGACCTTTTAGGGATGAGAAAAGACAGCTTTTAAAAGTAACGGTGCGACTAATGTTGTGGCGATAATAGCACCAATAATTGCTGAGTAACGATTACTGGAGAATAAATGACTCTGTAGTCCTAACTGGGCAATAATTAAAGCCATTTCCCCGCGCGAGATCATCCCAGCACCGATGATAGCAGAACTATGTCTAGAAAATTTAGTTAAGCGCGCACCTAAACCAGCACCTAACATTTTTGCGATGATACCACCAATAGCTAATACTAAAAATAATCCCATGTTTTGCAGAATTCCGGATAGAGAAATATTCAAGCCAATGCTGACAAAAAAGACTGGAATAAAGATGGCATAGCCGATGGGCTGCAATTCGTGATTGATACTCGTTTGATGGTTAGTTTGACCGATAGCTAGGCCAGCAAAAAAGGCCCCGATAACATCACTTAAACCGACTGCATTGGCTAGAACAGCTAAGCTAAGGCAAATCATTAAGGCCATAATAGTTTCGGAATTGGGAAGTAGCAATTGAGAACTAAGTTGCATCAGATAGGGAATTACCCACCGACCAAGAACTAATAAAACTATCAAATAGCCAACTTGAAGTGCTAGTGTCAACGGTAAATGTTGCTGCTGGGTGCTAGTTGTAACATGACTGCCGACAAAACTAAGCAAGATGCTAAAAACGATAACTGCCAAAATATCATCGACTACCGCTGCACCGAGAATCGTGGCTCCTTCGGCACTGGTCAATTGGTTCATTTCTTGTAAAACAACAATAGAAATGGAAACGGAAGTTGCAGCAAATGTCACACCTAAAAATAAGCTGTCTAATCGTGAAAAATGAAAAAAGCGGCCAGTAAAATAAGCGGTGAAAATTGGTAAAATCATCCCCAATACTGCAACCAAAATGCTGGGACGCCAAAAGCGGCGGAGGGTCGATAAGTCACTTTCCAGCCCGGCCATGAACATTAACAAGACGACGCCAATCTCTGCAAAAGTTTGAAGTAAATTGTTTGGCTGGACCCAATGCAAAAATGCCGGGCCTAAAATGACGCCACTCAGCAGTTCACCGATAACAGTCGGGAGGTGCAATCTACTACTAAGATGACCTAAAATAGTGGTGGTGATTAAGATTAAACATAATGAACTCATAAACTTCATTAGCGAACAAACTCCTTCAAATCATAAAAAAAGACTTTCAAAAAAGTCTTTGGCAACCCAAACCAAAGCAAATTCTTGAAAGTCGAAACTCCAACCAATACTTATTAAAAAATTGATAATCATTGATATCTTAACAGAAATAGTAAAATGTGCAAGAATACGCAGATTATTCCAATTGATGCAAGAGGTTTTTAACTGTGTCGGCTTGACTAGCATCGGTCAGAATAATTAAGGTTTCACCCGCCATGATGAGTGTGTCACCGTGAGCGATCAGGGTTTTGGCGCCTTGGCGAATACCGATTAACAAACAATCCTTCGGCCACTGAATGTCGCGCACTTGTTGACCGTTGAATGAACTATCAGTCGAGATTGGTAACTCAAATTGTATGGGGTGACCACTAATCTGGTGGAGCGTTTGCGGAATGGTCATTTTGGCTAATAAGGATGCGTAGATGGGCGCACCACCGAATAAATCATCAACAATGTAAGCCACTAACGACAAAAGGGCTAGTGGAACGAGATGTTGCAAAGAGCCAACCATTTCGGTAATTAATAAAATAGCAGTAAACGGAGCTTTACTGATTCCGGCAAAATAAGCAGCCATTGCAAATACTAGGAGATTGACGATGTATTTGGTTGACAGTAAACCTAACTTGACAGCGATAGTGCCATATAATGTGCCCGTAATGGCTCCTAAAGTTAAAATTGGTAAAAAAATTCCACCAGCTAGTCCTGAGCCATAGGAAATCATCGAAAAAATAAAGCGCAATAATAATAAAAACAGTAAAGCTTGAAGTCCCAACTTCAATTTACTTAAGTTCAAGATAATACTGTTACCACCACCAAGAGTTTGTGGTAAAAAGTAGCCTAAAGGAATTACTAATAACAAAGGAATTAAACCATGAAAAATACGGGGTAACCAGCCGAAACATTTGGCGTATAACCAAGACATCAGTAATAAAATTCTTTGATAGAAAAAACTGAAAATTCCCAGAATTAGACCAAGAAATAACAAATGGTAGTAGGAATGGAGGGGAAACACGGGTAAATGAGCCATGTACAAAACGGGTTTTAAACCAAAAATATTCATTGAGATTAAATCTGCACTAATGGCAGCGGATAAGGAGGTCATCCAAATTAATGGGGAAAAATCATGATAAACTTCTTCTAAAATAAATAAAGTCCCTGCTATCGGAGCGTTAAAGGCCGCTGATAATCCAGCAGCAGCGCCACTAGCTAATAAAATTCGTTGATTTTTAGCTGATGGTTCCCAGTATTCACCTATTCCTTGACCGACCGCCGCTCCTAGCTGAATGGATGGTCCTTCACGCCCTAAATACAACCCTGATCCGATTGCTAAAACACCAGCAATGAATTTGCGCCAAAGAATGGGCCACCACTTTAAGCTAATCCGTTGAGTTAATAGGCCTTCAACTTCCGGAATACCGGAACCCATAATGTGGGGTTGTCGTTTAGTTAATAAACCAATGATGATGGCAATTGCAACATTAATAAGTAAAATAACTAATAAGAATGAATGCTGGATATGGGCTAATTGGTAAAGTTTGAGCCAAGTAGCTAAAGATTTAACAATTAATAAGCGAAAATTACCAACGACCAGTCCTGTTAAAATGCCAATCAGGATGCCTTTGATAATAAATTTAAAATTAGTTGTATCAAATCGTTTGATATTGATTGCATGTCATCTGCCTTACTCATATTTTGAAGGAACTTAGTCTTTTTTCAACCAGTCTAATTCAGTTTTTGATGTAGATAATCGAATAAATGATCATCAATTAAAGCGTGGAACTCTTGAAAATCTTTGACGGACATATGCGCCAGTAACGGTGGCTCTAAGTAATTTTTGATTTGCCGATAGGTCTTTTTTTGTACGTCTTTGTTTTCTAAGTAGAAAATCATCTTTTTAGAGTAAGCATCAGCAATAAAAACTGGATAGTTGAAAATATACAATAAAATAGCGTCAGCTGTTTCATTGCCAATGCCTTTAATCTTTAAAAGCTGCTGACGCAATTTAGCTTGCGGAAATTCATCGGCTACGGTTTGAAAATTGAACTGATAGGGTTGTAAGAAACGAAACGCCGCTTGAATGGTGTGGGCTTTAGCGTTGTAAAAGCCACTGGGTTTAATTAAAATTTTCAGCTGTTCTAAGGATAAATTACATAATAATTGGGGCTCAAAGTTAGTCTGGCTACGTAAATTACATAGCGATTTTTCAACGTTTTTCCAATTAGTATTTTGCACCAAAATAGCACCGATTAGAGTTTCGTAATCGGATTTTGATGGCCACCAAAATTGGGGTCCAAATAATTGATACATATCTAAGTATACTTGGTAATAGTCGATGGGTATCACCTCTAACTCTTAGCTTCATCATAAGATAAGGGTCAGCTTCTGACAAGTTGAAGTGAATAGTATCAAAAAAGTCAGTACTGTTATTGACTAACTTTATGAATTATACTACTGGCACAGATCAAAACGAAGCTAGGGAGGCCAATTATAAATATGACTGAATACAAGTTTTTACAACCATATCATTTTAAAAATAAAGCTGTGCAATTAAAAAATCGCATTGTGATTCCGCCTATGACAGAACAAATGTCCTTTGAAGATGGAACGGTCACGAGTGATGAAATTGCTTATTATGCTCAGCATACAGGTGGCGCAGGTTTATTTATTACAGCCACAGCAAACGTCAATGCTTTAGGTAAAGGTTTTGAAGGTGAATTGAGTATTGCTGATGACAAGTTTATTCCTGGTTTAAGTCGTTTAGCAGCTGCGATGAAGCAAAATGGTACTAAAGCTGTCATTCAAATTTTTAGTGCAGGACGCATGTCCAATAACAAAATTTTGCGGGGAGAACAATCAGTCAGTGCCAGTGCTGTAGCGGCAGAACGTCCAGATGCTCAAGTGCCCCGTGAATTAACGCCTGCTGAGATTGAACAAACCATTAAGGACTTTGGCTTAGCTACAAAAAGAGCGATTCAAGCTGGCTTTGATGGCGTGGAAGTCCACGGCGCTAACACCTTTTTATTACAACAATTTTTCTCTCCGCATTCTAATCGGCGCACAGATGCTTGGGGCGGATCACTAGAAAAGCGAATGAAATTCCCATTAGCCGTTGTGCAGGAGGTTGCTCAGGTAATTGAACAATATGCGCCGAAGTCCTTTTTGCTCGGTTATCGGTTGTCACCGGAAGAGTTAGAAAATCCGGGGATCACTTTAGATGATACGTTGCAATTAATTGATGAATTAAAGCAATATCCAATTGACTATCTACATGTTTCGCAAGGCGATGTTTGGAAAACACCAAGTCGTGATCCAAAATCGACGGTCATTGTTA
The DNA here is from genome assembly GCF_058107145.1 of Bombilactobacillus sp. ESL1197. Lineage (NCBI taxonomy): Bacteria > Bacillati > Bacillota > Bacilli > Lactobacillales > Lactobacillaceae > Bombilactobacillus > Bombilactobacillus sp. ESL1197. The sequence goes on along the minus strand of NZ_JBYLTY010000001.1, from coordinate 147,828 downwards.
ATGAAGCTATACAGAAACGAGTTGCTGGGGCGATGCCCTTAATTGTGGTTGGTGGCATCAAAACACCGCAACAAGCTCAAACAGCCAGTGCAGAATTTGACCTGGTAGCAATGGGGCACGAGTCCATTTGGGAACCTAAATGGGTGCAAAAAGTGCAAAGCAATGAGGAACAGGCGATTAGATACCGGCTAGTGCAAGCTGACATGGAAGATTTGGGCATCAAACCGAGCTTTTTAGAGCAAATTGCCGAAACCATGGGCGGTTACGACCAAGTTTTTGCAAAAGATAATAATTAAATTTTGTTGGATTAGTTGGTTGAAAAGAAGTGAAGCTGATGAATTCTGAAAGTAAGTATCAAGTGCAATTGGGGATTTCACCAATTAGCTGGCGGAATGAAGATGACCCTAAAATTGGGCAAAAGACAGATTACCGGCAAATCCTAGATGAAGTTGCTTTAGCAGGTTATCAAGGAACTGAAGGAGCGGGTTATTTTCCCAGTGCACAACGAGTGAAAGCACAAGCAGATCTTAGAACCATCAAAATTGCGGGTCAGTGGTTTAGCAGTTTTATCTTGCGAGACGGCATCACACAAGCCTGTCTTGATTTTGAACGGCATTGTCAAAAATTAGCTACTATGCAAGCTCATTTTACAGTCTTATCAGAACAAACTAATTCCATTCAACGCCGAACAGACCAGAATATTTTTACTGATAAACCGATCTTTACTGATGATCAATGGCGACAATTGTGTGCAGGATTAAATGAGTTTGGCAAAATAGCGCAAAAATACGATGTCCAAATTGCCTATCATCATCACTTAGGAACTGGTGTCCAAACCATAGCGGAAGTATCCCGCTTGATGGATCATACTGATCCTCATTTAGTCGGACTATTGTTAGATACAGGGCATGCTTTTGTTTCAGATGGTTCCTATCAGCCACTTTTAGAGCAATACGCTGCCCGGATCGTGTACCTGCATTTAAAGGATGTCCATGTAAAGCAGCTGAAGAAGTTTCAACAAACCGGTTCGGCCTTCGGCAAGACGATTTTAAATGATACTTTTACGGTTCCCGGACAAGGAGATTTGGACTTTCAACCAGTATTTGATTTTATTCAGCAGGGTTATCACGGCTGGGTCATGGTAGATGCGGAACTAAATCCAGACCACGTCGATTCACTAGCTTTAGCAATTAAAGCGCACGATTTCTTGAAAGCAAGGTTAACCGAACTAGATTAATTCAGACTTAAAGCAGGATATTCTTCACCAAACTTAGTAATTTCACTCAAAAGTGGTTTGAGTTCTTGCCCCGTTTTGGAAAGAGAATATTGAGTTTTGGGCGGATTAGTTTGAAAATCGGTGCGCACAATGAGCTGGTCTGCCACTAATTCCTTTAAAGTTTGGGTCAATGTATGCGCGGTGATGCCGTATAAAGAACGCTGCAATTCGTTAAAACCGTAGCTTTTTTCGGCTAAGTGATTCAGGATTAAAACTTTCCACTTACCACCAATTAAAGATAAAGTTTGCGCTGTGGCACAATTGCATTTTAGTAACTGTTCGTAGGTTTTTTTCATGAGTGAAACGACCTTTCTTGGAGTACGAAATAATAATTCATTATAACAATTGGAGATTGAAAATGACTAATAAATACGCTTTAAATGATCAAGTAGTTTTAGTAACTGGTGGTGGCAGTGGTATTGGCCGCGCCATTGCGCAAGGATTTTTAGATAATGGTGCTAAAGTGGCTGTTTTAGGTCGGCGCCAAAAGGTACTGGAAGAAACTGTTCAAGGTTATGATGCTGCTAAAACTTTAGTCATTGTTGGCGATATTTCTCAGCCGGATACAGCACAAATGGCGGTAACCAAAACAATTTCCCAGTTTGGTCAGTTAGATGTTGTGGTCAGTGATGCGGCCGCCTTTGCTGCCGATGAAATTGCTAATTTAACACAAGCTGACTGGGAAAAAGTTCGAGCAACTAATATTGATGGCTTTTTCTATTTGGCGAAAGCTTCCTATTCAGCTTTAAAAGCAACCAAAGGAACATTAATTGCGGTATCATCAGTGTCTGGCAGCAATGGTGATTGGCAACAATCCATTTACAATGCCAGCAAACATGCCGTGAATGGCTTTGTCAAATCATTAGCGTTAGATTGGGGTAAAGATGGTATTCGAGTGAATGCGGTGGCGCCAGCCTTTACACTGACAGATATGACGAAGGGAATGGCACAATCTGATGAACAATTAAAACCATTTATTAATCGGATTGCTTTACAACGTCCAGGTCGGCCAGCGGATATTGCCCCCGCTGTCTTGTTCTTAGCATCCAGTGATGCTGCTTACATTACGGGCACAATTTTAACTGTTGACGGCGGCACGACCGCTTCTACGGGGCAACCTCATCTTGAGTAAGATTTTAGTGGTAAATCCAAGCTGCTGAAGCTAGAATAAATATAATTTTTCGTCAAATTCGACGAACAGTTTTTTTAGAATCAAGCGCTGAATAAATAAAAGTTGGAGAACAAGAATCTGAGACTAATGCTTGTATTAACAAGCATTGCTGCGGTCACAGTCTGATTGTTACTCCAACTTTTTTATTTTGAAAGTTATTATTCAATTAATGTAGTGAATCTGTTAGAGAGTAGGTAATAATAAACTGATTGTTTAAACTCGGTCTTTGTACACCATTTTGCCAACTAACACCAAAGCCGGTACTAGCAGGATAATTCCATTGATATTGCTCGCTCGTATTTGCAGTTAAATTTTTACTAGATTGAATCACAGTGTTTTGATTCATAATACTTTGCTGGTTAAATAAGATTGCAACATTTGAACCTTTAGTTTGGCGTGCACTGGCATTTAATTGCCAGTCATTGTTAGGAGTAGGACGATTGTCTTGAATTTCAAATTCTTGTGGCCCTACTAAGGGCGCAGACCCCGCGCGATAATCATAAATGTGATTGAGTGATAAAGAACGAGGATATTTAGATAAGACGACTTTCCAGCTCGGCTGCCAAATATAGGTTTGAACTTGCCCTAATGCCCGTTGTTCAATTTGAGCATTAGTCAAAAGAGCACCACTAGGTTGATAAATGTTAGTGTCACTTGATTTAACTTCTTGCCAATTGTTAGTCAAACTTTGATAGTTATTATTTTCTGGAAAAGCGGTATTATTGCCAGGAGCTGTTGGCAAGTTAGCAGCAAGCGTTAATTTAGTTTGCTTGCCTAAAGTGATTTTCCATAAATTAGTTAAACCAGCCAAGCAATTAGTATCATTAGTCGTTTTAGTAGTGTCCAAATTAGTTAGATCCAATTGTTTCAGACTAGTATCCTGATAAAAAAGATGGTCAATTGAGGCGTTATCAATCGATAAATCATTGAGATTAGAAACGGTTTGTAAATTTTTACAATTCGCCAGTAAGCCACTGGCGTTACTGAAATTCACTTTCCCCGTGTTTACAGTCGCGTTAACGCTCGCGCTTTTGATTTGGTCAACGTAAGGCTGCCACGGCCAAGTCCCTAATGGTGAGTTTTGAGTATCATTAGTCGTTGCTTGTGGTTGATGAGTGCTCTTGTTGCCATCATCAAATAAAACTAAGTTGCCCGTGGTTAATGATAATCCCCACCAGCCTGATTGCCAGACGTAAGTTTTCACAGTTGTGGGATTATTTGTACCTGGGTAAAGTTTGATTAAATCATTATTACTATATAAAGGACCATTGGCCCGATAGTCGTCGACACCAGTCCCTAATTCTTGCCAACTATCGGACGTCGAAAGATGTTGGGGATTGGCTTCAGTTGGATCAGTACTAAAGGCCTTACCATTTCCAGGGGCAGCTCGTAAACCGCAACTGGTTCCTAATTTCAAATACGGACTGAGTGTTAATTTACACAGATTAGTCGTTCCTGTAAACATATTGGCTTGCGCCGTACTGGATTTCATGTTTAATTTGCCGATATCAAGTTGGACTAATTGAGAATCATTATAAAAAAGATTATCAAAAAATTTATTTTGACTGCCGATTAAATTGGCGCAAGCAATGGTTTGTAAGCTTGAACAGTTGGAAAACATACTGCCAAGGTTCGTAGCTTGATCCAGGTTCCAAGTACTGATGTTGATGTCTTTTAGTGCATTACAATGATCAAAAAGACCATTGGCAGCTCCGACTTTATCAGTCTGCCATTGTTCAAGTCCTGAGATACTAGTTAGATGAGTACACCCTTGAAACATTTTAGCTAAATTAATAGTTTTAATATTGCTAGTGCCGATTTGAGCGCCGATTTGCCAACGACTCAAGTCGAGGGTTGTTAGTGCTTGACAACTGTTAAACAGGTTAGATAAATCTGCAGCATTGGTAACATTTAGTTGTTCAATATTTTGAATAGTTGTTAAAGCGCTGTCCCCGCTAAACATTCCCGAAATATCGGTAAAATTATTGCTAGCAAAGTTAGTTCCTAGGTTAATCGTCGTTAAGTTAGTGCAATTTTGAAACATATTACTAGTCTTGAGACCATTGGCGCTTTTTGACCAGGAGCTTAAATCTAATTGCGTGAGATCTGTACAGCCTTTAAACATATTCGTCGTGGTATTAGCGGCAGATAAATCTAAGGCAGCAATTTGTTTATTCATTTGCGTTGAATCTAAACTTTGGCAACCGTTAAATAAACTACTAAAGACCACAACATAATGAGTGTTGAGTTGGTCTAAACCATTAATCTTGGTCAAATTACTCATTCCCCAAAATAAGCAACCCAGATCATCATTGGGCGGGGTAAATTTTTGACTACTGGTATTTTGAAAAGTCACAGTTTTGATTTGGGACAAGTCGCCGTTTAAAGCATAATACCACGGATAATATTTGTAATTTTCAGAATTTGTGTAAGTCGGCTGAAATTTGGTACTGTCTTGCTTTAAGGCATCTAGGTTAATGGTTAAAGTTCCGGTGGTTGCAGTAAAATTCCACCAAGAGGTATCGATGGCGTTACCATTAGGTGGAGTCAAATTAGCTAGTGGTTCACTATCTTTGATCAGTGGATTTTGAGTTTGTGTCGGAAGTAAATTAATACTTTTTGATTGCAGAACGTTAGTTGGCGGCAAATTAACAGCCGCTTGGGTTAGATGGCTAGTAAATAGGCAGATAAAACCAATTAAGAAAGCAATCGTGCAGTAAGAATTTTTTATAATCAGCCAATTTCGTTTGGCAATCATTCTAGCATCTCCCTGAACCAACTCTGTGAATTACCTAGTTAATAATTGTAATTTTACTCTATTTTTGTGAGATTGTAATAATTATTCTAATAGTTTTACTGAAAATATTTTATTTGACTTTTGATAAATTTGAGGTGATTGTTCATGGACGCGGATTCATTTTGAAAAAGCTTACCCTGACATGGCATAATAGATTTGATAACTTTCAAAAGTAAGGATGGAAAAATGCATGAGTAAACCAATTTATGTTCAAATTGCCCAAACGATCAAGCGCAACATTACTCACCATCACTATGCTAATCTCAAATTGCCGGATGAACGCAGCCTAAGTGAAAGCTTTGCCGTGAGCCGCAGTTCAATTAAGCGGGCGATCCAACTATTAGCTGATCAAGGTATCATCTTTAAAAAACAAGGTTCAGGCAATTTTATTAATCCGCTATTTTTAAAAAATAAAACTGCACTAGATTATACGGGTGACAATGTTGGTTTAACAACAGCCATGGTTAAGAATGGACAAACGCAGCAAATTCAAGTTTTAAGTTTAGATGTGCAAAAGCCGCCTTTGGAAATCCAACAAAATTTATTTTTAAATGACGACGATTTTGTTTATGTATTTCAGCGGCTCCGCAAGCTGGATGAAATTCCAATTTTAATTGAGACGAGTTATTTACCCGTCCGCTTGTTGCCTAATCTCTCACAAAAAGTTTTGGAAAATTCTTTGTTTAATTACTTAGAAGAACAAAAAGGAGAGGTGATTAATCGGGCGTATTTAGATATGGCTGCCGAACCGTCTTCACCGACGGATCAAAAATTATTGCAGTTAAAACCGACTGAACCAGTGGGCATTATGGCGGGGATTTTCTTTCGTGATGACGGTATTCCGTTTGAATATTCGAGCATGCGTTTGCACTATAAGTACTGGAATTTTGCCACCTTCGTTAATTTAAATAAATAATTGGGTCGTACCATTTTTTAAAATGGTTGACAAAAGTTTGTGCAAGGTTTATAAATATCATGTAAGGGCTCTTAGTGAAGTAGATTTTGCAGTGCTGATTGTCACAATATTTGCAACCGAATTATTTTTAGGAGGAAGAGCAATGACAGATTACAGTAGTCCAGAATATTTTGATTTGATGACCAAATATTTTGATGCGGCTAATTATATTTCAATTGGTCAATTATATTTAAAGGATAATCCGTTATTAAAGCGGGAACTCAAAGCTGATGATGTAAAGGTTCATCCAATTGGACATTGGGGGACAATTGCAGGGCAGAACTTTATTTATACTCATTTGAATCGTGTGATCAATAAATATGATTTAAACATGTTCTACATTGAAGGACCTGGTCACGGTGGACAGGTCATGGTCTCTAATTCTTATTTAGATGGCAGTTATAGTGAGATTTATCCAGAAATCACTGCTGACGAAGCCGGTATGCAAAAATTATTTAAACAATTTTCGTTCCCCGGTGGTGTGGCTTCACATGCTGCTCCGGAAACTCCCGGTTCCATGCATGAAGGTGGCGAATTAGGTTATTCAATCTCTCATGGTGTTGGTGCTATTTTAGACAATCCCGACGTCATTGCTGCGGCGGTAATCGGTGATGGTGAAGCAGAAACTGGTCCACTAGCCACTTCTTGGTTCTCTAATGTCTTTATTAATCCTGTGACGGATGGTGCTGTTTTACCGATCTTAAACTTAAATGGTTTTAAGATTTCAAATCCAACTATTCTGTCTCGAAAAACTGATGAAGAACTAAAACAATACTTTATCGGTATGGGCTGGGATCCAATTTTTGTGGAAGGCGACGATGTAGCAAAAATGAATCCCGAAATGGCTGCTGCGATGGATCAAGCCATTGAAAAAATTCATTCCATTCAACAAGAAGCTCGTCAAAATGCAGCTGCAGATGCCAAAATGGCTCATTGGCCAGTAATTATTTTCCGGGCACCCAAGGGCTGGACTGGTCCGAAATCTTGGGATAATGAACCAATTGAAGGCTCATTTAGAGCACATCAAATTCCAATTCCAGTTGATGCTAACCACATGGAACATGCTGATGCCTTAGTATCTTGGTTGAAATCTTATCATCCTGAAGAATTATTCGATGAAAATGGTACTTTAAAGCCAGAAATCAAAGCTTTGACACCTAAAGGTAACCAACGGATGTCAATGAATCCTATTACTAATGGTGGTTTAGATCCAAAACCATTAAAGTTGCCTAATCCTGATGATTATGAATTCAAATTTGACCAACCGGGCACCGTCATTGGTCAAGATATGGTGGAATTAGGTAATTATTTACGTGATATTATTAAACTTAACCCAACCACTTTTAGAATTTTTGGACCGGATGAAACCATGTCCAATCGCTTGATGCACATTTTTGAAACTAGTGAGCGCCAATGGTTGGAACCCATTAAAAAGCCGAATGATCAATTTGAAGCTCCAGCTGGGCGAATTTTGGATGCACAATTGTCTGAACACCAAGCTGAAGGCTGGTTGGAAGGTTATACTTTAACTGGTCGTCACGGAATTTTCTCAAGTTACGAAGCCTTCTTACGGGTAGTTGACTCAATGTTGACGCAACACTTCAAGTGGATTCGTAAGGCCAACGAATTACCTTGGCGGAAGAAGTACCCAGCTTTGAATGTTATTTCAACTTCGACTTCTTTCCAACAAGACCATAATGGTTATACACACCAAGATCCGGGTATTCTAACTCATTTGGCTGAAAAGAAACCGGAATATATTCGGGAGTATTTACCAGCCGATGCGAATACTTTAATTGCAGTTGCTGCACATTCTTTGAATGAACAAGAAGTAATTAATTTAATCATTGCTTCTAAGCAACCACGGCCACAATTCTACTCCATGGCAGAAGCTAAGGAGATTGTGGAACAAGGTGTGAAAGTCATTGATTGGGCCACTAATGATCACGGTCAACAACCAGATATTGTCTTTGCAGCGGCGGGCACAGAACCTAACATGGAATCTTTAGCAGCGATTGATTTATTGCATGCTGCTTTCCCAGAAATGAAGATTCGCTTTGTTAGTGTAGTTGACTTATTGAAGTTGCAAGTACCAAGCAAGAATCCGCGCGGCTTGAGTCAAGAACAATTTGATGCCATCTTTACCAAGAAGGCACCGATCATCTTTGCTTTCCATGGTTTTGAAGATTTATTACGGGATATCTTCTACGAACGGAATAATCATAATATGTATGCGCATGGTTATCGGGAAAATGGTGATATTACGACACCATTTGATATGCGGGTCGTTAATGAACTGGATCGCTTCCACTTAGCCCAACATGCAGCTAACTTGGTTTATGGTGATCAAGCCCAAGACTTTAGTCACCAAATGGATGCTAAGTTACAAAAGCATCATGATTATATTCGGGAAAATGGTGCAGATTTACCTGAAGTTGATAATTGGCAATTCAAAGGCTTTGCAGATTAATTAAATATGTAAATAGCATTATAAAAATCCTTAGGCTCAATGGGCTTAAGGATTTTTTGGTTTGATGATTGATAAATTATTTACAGTTCGGGAGAAATCAAAACTTTGACCTGTGATTTATCCGTAGTTAATGATTTAATTCCGTCAACAGTTTGTTCTAACGGAATTTTCTTTGTAATTAATTTCTGGAAAAGCTCTTGATGGTTATTGATGATGTTAATTACTGTGGGAAAACAGTTTTCATAGCCTAGGGTGGTATGGATATTGTGACCGTTCATGATGGCATCATTGATATCCAAAGTAATGGATTGACCAAATAAAGCGTCCACTTGAATTAAGCCAGTAGAAGCAGTTACTTGATTAGCAGTATCGAATGTCGCTTGCACTCCAGCACATTCAAAGGCAATATCGACGCCAGCTGGTAAATCAGCATGGATTTTTGCGACCACATCATCGCTAGTAGGATTTAAAGTGTTCGTAATTCCCAGTTCTTGAGCTTTAGCTAGACGTTGTGTGGAGACATCAGAAATATAAACTTTGGTGGCTCCAGCAATTTTGGCAAGTAGTGCCGTGCATAATCCAATGGGACCAGCGCCCATGACCGCAACTGTTTGGCCGGCAATTAAACCACTACGTTTGATGCCTTCATAGGCGACAGAAGTCGGTTCCGCTAAAGCTCCTAAGTCAAATCCCATTTCATCCGGGATAGGATGAACAAATTGGGCTTTAACGTTGGCATATTCTGCCATGCCGCCATCATCTGAAACGCCAATGAAATTGCCGCTACCATCAGGGCCAACGGCATTGAGGCAATAATTGTATTGCCCCTTCAGACAATTGGGACAATGACCACAGGCTAAAATAGGCTCAATTGCCACACGGTCATTGAGCGCAATATTTTGCACATTTTTGCCAAGCTTAACTACTTGTCCCGAAAATTCATGTCCTTGAATAATCGGAACAGTTTTGCCAGATAAAGGATTCGGTTCATAAGGTAAAGCAAAACCATCGGCATACATGTGCACATCGCTGCCACAAATTCCAATGAACTTGACTTTGACTTGTACCTGATCATCTTGGGGTTCGGGGAGTTCTACATCTTCAATCCGGATATCCTGTTTCCCATAAATGCGCGCTGCTTTCATAATAACTACTCCTTTCTTTAATAACGACAACTATATTTTAAATGACTAGTGAAAGCGGCGTAACAACTAATTAACTTTTTCACAATAAATCAGTTATTTAACATTCCACTGATTTTATGAGTGCTATGGTAATAATGAATCTATACGACAAAAAAGCTCCTAAACTTAGCATTTGTTAGCCAATTTTAGAAGCTTGAATCGTTGCTTAATTGCTTGTTAATCTAAATAAATTTTACGTAAATCTTGTAAATCGCCATCACTGACATTTAGTTCAGTTTGAATAAAGTTTAACCAACTGCCAGCGGTTTTTTTGATTTCAGCATCCGCAATGCGCAGATAATCAGGACTAACAGTTAGTAAGGCTTTGGCGGAAATTAATTGTTTGGGATTTAAGCCTTGGGCCTGCAAATCGGCCAATTGTTGGTCAATATAAGCTTTAGATGCCACATTAGTAAACAGATAGTCTTTGATGATAATGTCAGCATCAACATTTAAAGCGGATAAAAGTAGGGCTGCACCAATCCCGGTTCGATCTTTGCCAGCAGTACAATGGAACAATAAAGTTTCATCGGCTTGATCATTAGCTAATAATTGTTCAAAGAAAATGCGATAGGCTTTTTTGGCACTGTCCAGATTGATGATATCCTGATAAGTATCTAACATGTTAGCGTGGCCGTTTTCAGGAATATCCGATAAAGCCTCTTTTTCCAAGGCGCTTTTATCTTCTTCATCAGCATTAAATTTAGAGGCTTGGGTTAAATCTACTTTGAAAACCGGGTCAAATAAATATTTAGCCTGTGCGGGAACATGATCGGGGACTTTAGCTTGTTCATCGGCAGACCGAAAGTCAATATCAAACCGGACGCCATAATCGTCGAGATAGTCTAAATCTCGCTGATTCAAACTGCCTAAGCTACCAGACCGAATTAATTTATGTGACTTTAAATGGTGACCATCTTTCGTGGGATAGCCGCCTAATTCACGAAAATTATTTCCAGATGAAATATCTAATAATTGTTTTTGATCCATAATGTACCTCCGTAGACTTTTACTTAATTTTATCAAAGATATGGTTCAATAGGCGAGTCATTTTAATTTTTCATTCACGAAATTCCAAGTAAATTGTCTGAAAAATGATAGTATTATGTTATAATTAAATTAATAAAATTATTTATAATTTTAGGACTAGAAACTTCGCCAAGATAGAACTGCAATTGTCTTTGACGAGAAGGGGTGGCAAACCTTATGCAAGAATATCAAAGAATTTTAGTCCCTGTGGATGGTTCTAAGGAATCAGAAACGGCACTTAAAAAAGCAACACAAGTCGCAATTAGAAATCATGCCACGGTTGATGTTTTGAACGTCTTGGATACGCGGCAGTTTGTTGGGGCGTATGGCGGCATGTTAACTAGTGATATCATCTATCAAATTACGGAAGATTCACAGAATTATTTAGCGCAATTAAAAGAGCAAATGGTTGCTGATGGCTTGGATGCTGATAAAATTCAAATTCATATTCGCTTTGGCGATCCGAAAGTAATTATTGCCGCAGATTTCTTTAAGGATTACGATGATGATCTCATTATCTTGGGTTCCACGGGACTGAATGCGGTAGAGCGACTATTGGTCGGTTCAGTTTCTTCATATGTGATTCGCAATGCTGCAACAGATGTGATTGTAGTGCGGACAGAATTGGATAATAAAACCGTACCTGCCAAAAATAAATAATTAATTAAATGATTGTACAAAAAAATCCTTCAAAATTTTTGAAGGATTTTTTGATTATTACTAATTTTTCGGAGTAACGGTAATCAATGGGTTACCATCAGCTTCTGTGTCATCGGTAAATTGGAAATCATAATTGTCCGTATTAGTCACAATCATCATTACCGTATTGTCATAACCGGCTGCCTTGATTGCTTCGTAATCGAATTCAATTAAAGGTGTTCCCGCTTCAACGTGTTGATCTTTTTCAACCAATAATTTGAAGTGTTCACCGTTCAAGTTAACTGTGTCAATTCCTAAGTGCAATAGCACTTCAACACCATCATCACCGGTGATGCCGACAGCGTGTCCAGTTGGATAAGCAACACTAATGGTTCCAGAGATTGGTGACGTTACAACTTTAGCAGTAGGTACAATGGCGATTCCTTTACCCATTGCCTCAGAGGCAAAAACTTGATCACTAACACTAGTAATTGGAATAACAGTACCGGCAACTGGGGCAATTAATTCTGTTTCAGTGCCGTTATTAGTTGTAGCAGTGGAAATATTTTCAGTAGAAGCAGTAGTTGTTTCGGTAGTAGCTGCTGCTGGAGCAACATCTTTGTTGACACCACCCCAGAGATAAGTGAAGATGGCAGCTAAGACGAAGGCCAAAGCATCACCCACACAAGATAAAGCGAAACCTTTACTGATGAAGGTTGGCAAACTCAAGATGCTGGCTAAACCAACGGTATTGGCATGCACACCGGAAAAGGCGACAATGGCCCCACCAATTCCACCAGCAACGACAGCACAGTAAAATGGTTTCTTCATTTTTAAGGTAATACCATAAACGGTTGGTTCAGTAATACCGAAGATTGCGGTAATGGTGTTCGAACCAGCTAAACCTTTCATCTTGTCATCTTTAGTCTTTAAAAAGACTCCTAAAGCAGCACCAGCTTGCGATAAAACAGCTGGTAATAAGATTGGCATTAATGGATCATAGCCCCATTTTGATAAGTCGTTCATCATAACAGGAACAAACGCCCAATGCACACCAAAAATAACAAAGACTTCCCAGAAAGCACCGAGGACTAATCCAGAGAGAATCCGGACATGTTGGTACAAAGCTAAAACAATACCAGCTAAGAAACCACTGATGGCGTTACTGATTGGTCCTACAATTAAGAAGGTTAATGGAACCAAAATCATTAACATACATAATGGCGTTAAAATGTTACGCACTGACTCATGCCAAAACTTGTTAAATAAAGGTTCTAACCATTTTTGAACGACTACCACTAACAAGATAGGAATAACCGTACTTGTATAAGTAGCTTTAGAAACTGGAATGGAGAAGAAGTCTAAGCCTTTCATGTTAACCATGGTTGGATAAACCAAAGCCATCCCAATGGCAACGGTCACATATTGGTTAACTTTCATTTGCTTAGCAGCAGTAAACGCTAAAATAACTGGTAAGAAATAGAAGATTCCATCAGCCGCGGCATACCAAATTTGATAAGCACCAGTCTTGGGTGTCATCCAGTGTAAGACGACAAATAAAGATAATAAGCCCTTTAAAATACCGGCACCAGCCATGGCACCTAAAAACGGTGTGAAAGCACCAGAAATAAAGGAAACAAAAGCATCAAACATGCCCTTAGCAGTTAACTTTTTCTTACCTTCACTGGCCGCTGGTGTAGCAGGTGCATCATCACCTTCACCCAAGCGGGGGTCGATACCAACTAAAGCATCGTATACGCTACCAACATTGTTACCAATAACAACTTGATATTGTCCTCCGGCTTGCACGACAGTAATCACACCATCAAGGCTTTCAATTTTATCTTTCTGAGCTTTACTTTCATCCTTTAAAGTAAAGCGTAAACGCGTGGCACAATGCCAAGCAGCGTTGACGTTTTCATCACCGCCAACGAGCTGAAGGATTTGTCCCGCTAAATCCTTTTCGTTCAATGTAATCCCTCCATTATTAGAGTAATGCTATCAATATTTGATTGATAACGTTTTTAACCTAAAAGTTAATTCTATACTAAAGAAAAAAAATTAACAATATCAATTAAAGTAAAATTAAGATAAATTTTCTGTAATTAGGAAATATTGGTTAAAAATAAAAGCATTATTGCTCATAAAAGCGATTATTACAATTAAATTTCGCAAAAAATAGTAATAAATTAAGTGCTGTTAAAACACTAATTTGTAAATATGTACATTTAAAATCATACTTTTTACATTTTTTTCATAGCTTAAATTGGTTTTTGGCACAGATTAATCTAGCATTTTTTCCAAGAAGTAAAAACGTGAGTTTAACTATGTTCAAAAACTAAAGGTAAAAGCAACTTTTGCTGTGCTTAGCTTTTAAGTGCCGGGGTTGCAGTATAGTTGCTGGTATCTCATAGGCGAAACAGTTATAATTTAATAATAAAAGCCTGTGGCTTGCGGGAGGAAAACTATGGAAACACAAACGATTAGTCAATTAGCCGATTGGTTAGAAGAACACAGCGCGCAAATTGTTGCACAGACTGAAACTTTAGATGTGCAAAAGATCTATGAACTGTTAGATGGTTTGGCCATTTTACGCCAGCCTGTGCAAAATTATTTAACTATGACCGAAGAACAATATTACCAAAATGAATCCGATCATCGCTTAACTTTGCAACATGAACAACAAACTTTAGCCCAACTGCAAGATCGGATTTTAGTTAATCATGTTGATGGCAGTTTTGTGAACAATGAAATTAATTTTGACTATAATCACGAAAATCCTTACCAAACAGGCAGTTATAATGCTCAAAGTGATCTACATTTAATTGAATATGCGTTAGAAGTTATCGGGGCAGTCGCCAGCAATACACTAATGAGTGATTTGCGGAATAATTTATCGCCAGATGCGGTACTATCAATTGCTTTGGCGGCTAATCAAATTGAGCAGTGGCAAAAGTAAAAAAATTTTATTTAAAAGGTTGCAATTTGTGATTGACCTATGTACCATGTTCTGGTGTTTCAATTTTGGGAGGGATAGATAATGCCAGTCACATATTTACGGAAAGTTCACGCTGATGAAATTGAATTAGTGGTCGAAATTATTGAAGAAGCGAAAGGTGTCCTTCGCGGTCGGGGTGTCGACTTGTGGCAAGATGGTTACCCTGATCAAGCTATTTTACAAGATGATATTGACCGAGGTATCGCTTACTTTTTAATTAAAGATGATCAAATTGCCGGTGTTGCCGCCTTGGAGGATCAGGGTGAGAGTAATTATGATCAAATTTATGATGGTCAATGGAGTCCGGATTCGCACAAAAATTATGCCATTATTCATCGCGTAGCGATTTGTCAGGGACATCAAGGCGAAGGTCTATCATCAATTTTTATTCAGCACCTATTAACAATTGCCGCTTCGTTGAATTTTAGTGATGTCCGTATTGATACGCACTTCGATAACTTGGCCATGCGCCATGTGATTGAAAAAAATGGTTTTACCCAATGCGGGACGATTGATAATGTAATGCATAAACCATGTGTTGCCTATCAGCGGTTTATTTAATTGAATTCAGTCTGACTATGAGATTTCTAAACTCTGACTTTGCTATGAAAAAGTTAGAATTCAGAAATCTTATTTTTTTCTTTTAAATAAATTGCAGTTGAGTAATAACAAATTTTGGCGTTCATGGTGTGCCCGACTATAATAAGCCTTAGAGAGACTTATTTTTAATTGAGGGGGAGTTTGGCAATGTCAAAATCAAAAATTATCAGTAGTTTCTTATTAATTAGTAGTGTTTGGGGCGTATTCATGGCACAGAAGGGCGAGACAGTCCACGCAAAAGATTATAATTATAAAGTGGTTACTACTACCAGCGGGCCATATACTAATTTATACGATAATCAAGGGCAATTGATTAAACAGCGCTTTGTGCCGGTTAATACTGATTGGCGTGTCGGCAAAATTAAAACGATGAGTAATCTGTTCTATTATCAAATTGCGGGTAACGAATGGGTCAAGAGTAGTGATGTTTGGGCTAATTTTGAACCAACATCGGGTCGCTTGAAACAGCGTTTGGTCGGAACGATTAAAAACCCGATTAGTGCGACTTATTATGCTGATGGTCAACAAGGCATCAATGATGGGGTCGATCTGGCTTATCAATCAACGTGGAAAATTGGCAAAGTACTTCAGAATGCTCAAGGCCATTTGTTTTATCAAGTTGCGCCCAACTTGTATGTCCGTGATGATGATTTAGCGGTGGATGGCACGCCAGATCATATTGTGCAACAGCCCGATTTTGGAATTAATGGACATCCGGCGCAAAATATGGGATTGATTGGAACCATCAAAAATTCCACAACGAAAATTTATAATGCTCAAGGTTATTTGTACATGGGCGATGGCGTTGATTTTGCTAAGCAGTCGACGTGGAAAATTGGTAAAGTGATTAAAAATAACCAAGGACAACTATTTTATCAAGTAGCCCCTAATATGTATGTGGGTGATGATGATATGATGTTAAATCAACCACCTAAAAAAAATATTCAGCAAGCGGATTTTGGTTTAAAGCAGCAACCTGCGATTAATGTTAAAGATAGTACCACTAAGACTGATGCTTAAATTGTCAGGCCGCAGGTTCTTGAGCAAATGAGTAAGCGTTCTTTGCCGCAGTATATTGATTAGCACTCCAAAGGGCAAAAACTTGCGCCTAACTACGCCCAATAACTAAAGCTAAGAATCACTTTAGTTTTGGCCTAGGTTAGTGCTCAGCTTCTAAGCACCCTTTGTCGCAGTGTATTGATTAGCGCTCCAAGTGCCAAAAGCAGCAGTTTGCGTCTAGCTACGAATAGTCCTCAAGTTTAAAGTGCAAAACTTAAGTACTGATTCTTGACTATGCTCAGCTGCTAAGCGCTTTTGTCGCAGTAAAGTTTAAAATTTGGTTGTAATTTGAAATTTAGTGCTATATTTGACGGCTGATTTGGTACAATGTGGTTGTACTTGATCATTGATTATTCCATTGAATAGCTGAGATCAGTTTCGGAAACTCAAAATTAATTAATTCAAACTTAGTAATAAAGGAATGTGAGAGATTATCGATAATCAGAGTGAAGTGAATTTTACACCAGTTATTTTAGGCAGTGATATTAATGCTTACGGTTTTGCGCGGTCGTTTTATGAACTAACGCATCAACCAGTGCAAGCCTATGCTCAAGAAGCTTTGGCACCCACCAAGTATTCAAAAATTATTAATGTCAATTTATATGACGGTTTTACTGAGGATCCAGCATTTATTGAAAACATGCGCCAAATTGCCAAAAAGTATGCTGACCATACAGAACCTGTTATATTATTGGCGATGGGTGACGGTTATGCGGAATTGATTTCTAAGCATAAAGAAGAATTATCACAAACTTTTGTTTGTCCTTATGTCGACTATGACTTGTTACGCAAATTAAATAATAAAGAATCATTTTATCAGATTTGTGAACAATACCATTTGCCACATCCACAAACAAAAATAATTACCAAACAAATGTATCAACAACAGGACTTGACGGTACCGTTTGATTATCCAGTAGCGTTAAAACCAGCTAATAGTGTTGAGTGGTTGGATATTCATTTTGAAGGGCGCAAAAAAGCATTTACTATTCAAGATGAAGCGGAATTTCTGGATATTGTTGCCAAAATTTATGATAATGGTTATGAATCCGACTTGATTTTGCAGGAATTTATTCCGGGAGATGATTCACATATGCGGGTCTTAAACGCCTATGTTGACCAACATCATCATGTCAAGTTAATGTGCTTAGGCCATCCGTTATTGGAAGATCCGACACCGGCGGCAATTGGTAATTATGTGGCAATTTTACCGGAATACAATCAAAAGTTGTACGATGTTTTGCAACGCTTCTTGGAAGAAATTGAATTTACCGGTTTCGCTAATTTTGATATGAAATTCGATGATCGTGATCAGGAATTTAAGCTGTTTGAAATTAATTTACGCCAAGGACGTAGTAGCTTTTATGTTACTTTAAATGGTTATAATTTGGCTCAATTTGTGGTTGATGATTATGTCAAACAAACCTTGGATGAACAGCCAACCGTTTACGGTAATAAGAATAAAGCACAGCATCAACTATGGCTGGGAGTTCCGACGGCTGTCTTTAAAAAGTATGCTTTGGAAAATCAATATAAAGAAATTGCTCTCGAATTATTGCGACAAGATCGGTATGGCACAACTGTTTTCTATAAAGGTGACTTCGGAATTAAACGTTTAGTGTTGTTAAGTTACATGTTTTATCGCTATCGAGGACGATTCAAACGTTACTTTGAAGAAAATAAGGGCCAAAACTTTAAATAATTTTAGTGGAGGTTAGGAATTTGGATTCAGAATTGAAGAATTACCAAGTAACAGAAAAGCGGTTTAAGAAGATTTTAGTAGGCATTGATGTGGACGATTTTACTTCATCTGATCATGCATTTAATGCTGCTTGTACCATGGCGAGAGATTTGGATGCACAACTAGGAATTGTTGCTGTTTTAGAAACGCAAGATGTGAATGTTTTTGACAGCATGTCACCAGAAAAAATGGATGATAAGCGTTTGAACTTGTCACATGACTTGTTAGAATATCTGAAAAAAGCTGATAATTTTGGTGTGAAAGAAGCTAAGCCTATCTTAGCCGAAGGTGATCCCGATAAAGTTATTTTGGATGAAGTTGTGGCTGATTTTCAGCCAGACTTAATTGTGTTAGGTTCTGAAGCCAAAACCTTGTTAGGCAAGACTGTCGGCAATGAAGCCAAAGGAATTATGGAAAAATCACCTGTTAGTGTGTTAATAGTGCGTGACTAATTTTTAAAATAATGATGAGGTACTTCTTCAGTGAAGTGGGAACAATTAATTAAGTAATGCTTATGTAATTCTAAACAGAATTTGAGTATTGGTTTTATTGTTTCGACATTTACTTGAGAAGTACTTTTTTTGTATCATTTAAAAATGGTTCTAGGTAATAGTTGTGTCATTCTAAATTTTCAGTCAGTCTGAATGATGCTTAAACTTATCTTTTACAAAAAAACAGTTTTTTACTAAACTCAATGAGAACCAAAATTTATCTTTTGCAAAAAAACGTTTTTTTGCTAAACTTAATGGAAAATATAATTCATCTTTTACAAAAAATGTCCTTTTTGTAAAAGATAGATAGGATTGAGGTAGTGACTTTGGATTATAAAGGATTAAGCAAGTTATATTATATAAATCATTCAGATCCAGACAAATTTAATAGTATAATCAATTCAAGAAGACATAATGAAGCTACTGTTTCTGTTGACTTACAGATACATCCTTTTTCTAAAAAGAAGCAGGAACGTATTTCAAATAAAGCGTTTAAGATTTTCTATGTACCGAATATAGAAATGGAATTACTAATGGAAAAAGTATTTTCAAATTCATCATTAATAAAAGATAAGCTATCGGATTTGCCGCCAGTGGTACATGGTCAATTATTCATGAATAATTTAATTGATGAATTACAAAGTACTAACGATATAGAAGGGGTACATAGCTCTAAGAAAGAATTAAGTGATACATTAAACCATATTATACAGAATAAAAATTCAAAAAGAAGATTTAGTGGTTTAATTACCCAGTACTTGACTTTTCAAGATAATCAATACAATAAGATAGATAAAATTGAAGAATTTAGAAAAATATGGGATAAATTAGTAAAAGAGGAAATTGATAACGATGACTTTCCTGATGGAGAAAAATTTAGAAAAGATATTGTTGAAATTAAAGATGGAGATAAAACAATTCATGTTGGAGATTATGATGAAAAACAAATTACTGACGATTTAAATAAACTAGTTGCTGAAATGAATAATAAAGATTTACCATGCTTGCAGCGATGTTTTATAGCACATTATTTTTATGAATATATTCATCCTTTTTATGATGGTAATGGTAGAACTGGTAGGTTCATCACTTGCTCTTATCTTTCTCGCAAATTAGATCCTTTTTCTGCAATTACATTTTCTTCTGCAATAGCGGAACATAAGGGGAGATATTACCGAGCTTTTTCAGAAATGGAAGATGAAAAAAATTATGGTGAAGCAACTTTATTTATCATGTCTATGATGAATTTACTTATATTGGGCCAAGAAAAAATGCTCACTAATATTGACGAAGATAAACAACAGTTTGACAGAGCAAAGCAAATAGTTAAAAATTTAAATATTGAAGGCAATAATACAGATAAAGATATAAGTAAGAATATTATAATGATTTTATTTCAGCAACACATATTTGGAACATATTTACCACCATTAACTGATGGACTATTAGCCAAAAATATGGGAATCACGAGATATAAACTAGGCAAATCAATTGATTATCTGGAGGAAGAACAATTAATCAAAGTAGTTGGAAAAGCCCCCAAATCCCATGTCCTTTCAGATAACTTGAAAAGAAAGCTATAAAGTTAACTTTTAATTAGCCATTGGTTAATTATATAAATTTAGAGTAAAAAAGGAGTTGTTCAGTGGATACTTTTTTGCATTTGATGTTTCTTTAAAGATGTAATTTCTTAGTAACATGAAATATCGTAAATATTATAGTGGTCTTAGACGAATTTGACTTACTGAATAATGTCTGAATCGTTCAAGTTTAATCTACTTGAGCGTTTTTTGTATCATCAAAAAAAAGCTGGGATAAATATTAGTAGTTTGCATCTACTACTGATATTTGTTCCAGCTTTATGTTCAAAATATGATTAAATTTCTGCTTTGCCTTCACGTTGCATAAGTTTTTTAACTTCTGCTTTCACGTCGGCTTCTTGGTATAAAACGTGATAAATAGCTTCGGTGATTGGCATTTCGATTTGTTCTTGTTGCGCTAATTCATAAACAGACTGGCAAGTTTTGACTCCTTCAACGACCATGCCCATATTATCAATCACGTCTTGTAATTTTTGGCCTTGGCCTAATTGTTTACCAGCGCGCCAATTCCGAGAATGAACACTGGTACAAGTTACCACTAAATCACCCACGCCTGATAAACCGGTAAAGGTTAATGGGTTGGCGCCAAGCTTAACTCCGAGGCGCGAAATTTCTGCTAAGCCACGGGTCATTAAAGCCGCCTTGGCATTATCGCCATAACCGAGTCCAACGAGGGCCCCGGTTCCTAAGGCGATAACGTTTTTTAAAGCGGCGCCTAATTCCACGCCAATTACGTCCGAATTAGTATAAACACGAAAATAGTCGTTCATAAAAATCTGTTGGACTGTTTGGGCTGCGGCCAAATCAGCACTGGCTGCAGTAATTAAGGTGATGTCTTTTTTAGCAACTTCTTCAGCGTGACTTGGACCGGATAAAGCAACGATAGCTTGATAAAGATTGGTCGGTAACACAGCCTGTAAGATTTCTGAAATTCGTAAATGAGTTTGTTGTTCTAATCCCTTACTAGCATGCACAATAATCGGTAGTTGTGGCAAAGTTTGTAAAATAGGTTGAATTTGTTGCGCCACACTGCGAATGGCAGGAGTCGGTACTGCAAATAAGACTATTTGTGCGCCTGTTAAAGCAGTTGTAAAGTCAGTGGTGGCAATTAACTCTTGCGGATAGTGATAATTTTGAATATAGTGCTCGTTGGTATGTTGTGTGTTTAACTCGTGAACTTGTTGGGCACTGCGTGTCCATAAATGAACATCATGACCGTTTTGAACTAGTACACTGGCTAGGATACTGCCCCAAGATCCAGCTCCTAAAACCGCAATTTTGCTTTTCATAACTTCACCCTTATCTTAATAATTTATCAATTCCATTATACTCTGGAATGAATTAGTTGTATTGAAAAATTCAGTAACCTGTCATGAGAGTCGGTCTTAACGCCGTAATTGAAAATTCAGTTTTTTAGTCAAATCGTTTTTGATGGAATGACTGGTGGTTTCACGTTTTTGAAATTGTTTGGGGGTAATGGCGAAGAGTTTTTTAAAAGAGCGAATAAAAACATCCACATTGGAAAAGCCAACGACGTGGGCAACATCACTGATAGACATGGTAGTCATACTTAATAAATCTACCGCATATTCAATTCTTAAATGGTTCAAATAGTCGTGCGGCGTCATTTGTAAATCTTGTTTAAATAATTTGGAAACATAAACGCGATCAAAACCAATAGCCTGACACATGGTTTTGACCGTAATTGGTTCTTGAAAATGTTGTGCTAAGTAATCGGTGGCTTTGATCGTACAGGGATGTAAGATGACGGCTTTGTCCGGTGTAATCACGTCTGTTTGATAATGAGCTAACCCTGCTAATAATTGGTAAATAATCCCTGTCATGAATAGTTCATCGACCAAGTTTTTAGATTGGTGTTGTAGACATTGTTTGACGCAATCCACAAAAAAGTTTAATTGGCTGGTTTGAAAGACTAAGCGCTGGTTGGAAAAGCCCATTTTGTCTAAATAAAGATGGGCTTTACTACCTTGAAAACCAAAAAATAAATATTGCCACGGATTCTGGTGATCCGCTTGGTAAGCAATGACTTGTTGTGGCGTTGATAAAAATCCATCACCAGCGCTTAATTGCCAAATTTGTTGTTGCGTTTTGACAATCCCTTGTCCTTTCAAAATAATATGAATTAAATACTCATGGCGCATTGTTGGACCGTAATGATGATCGGCTAAATTAGTGGAAAAACCGGCGTGGGTTAAAAAGAGATTAGCATTAGGATCAGTGGTTTGGTTGAAAATATTGACGATTTTTTGCATGAAAAGCTCCTTATAACGGAATAAAAAACTACATTTAATCGATTTTAACACAATCAAGGCAATTTTAATTTGAAAAGGCTTCATTTACAATTAAATGTAAGCGATTCAAGTAAACGTAAACATTTTACTTGAATGGCCGTAAATACTGAGGTGAGAAAATGGCAAAATTAAAAACACGAGTTTCCTATATGCTGGGGACTTTTGGACATGACTTTTTTGCGGCAGCCATGTTGAATTATTTCATTATGTTCATTACCAATCATTTGTTTATTACCAATAATAATCATTTTAATAACCAAATGATTGGCTTAATTACAACCACGATGGTGGTAATTCGAATTGCTGAATTATTTATTGATCCGTTTATCGGTAATATGGTAGATAATACGCATACGCGCTTTGGTAAATTTAAGCCGTGGGTGATTACGGGAGCCATCGTGTCTGGTATTGCCTTAGCGGTGTTATATACAAGTTTAGGTAATCTAGCAACCAACAATCCGGGATTATATATTGTTGCTTTTGCAGTCATCTACATTATCATGGATGTTTTTTATTCTTTTAAAGATATTGGTATTTGGTCCATGGTACCAGCGTTGACGCTAGATTCCAATGAACGAGATACTATCAGCACCTGGGGGCGTCTAGGTTCGACAATTGGCGGTAATTTAGTTACCTTAGCGGTAGTTCCGATCGCCCTCTTTTTCTCAGTCCATTATAATGGCGGTCAAGGTGATCGGCGGGGCTGGTTTGCTTTTGGAGTTGTCACTGCTTTGTTATCCATTCTGGGTGCATTAATTATTGGCATTGGTACTAAAGAGCAATCCACACCTTTACGTGAAAATAAGCAGAAAACCAGTACTAAAGATGTTTTTAAAATTCTTTTCCAAAATGATCAGTTAATGTGGACGGCAGTGGCTCACTTCTTCTTTGCGATGGGCTGGGATTTGGTGAACTCATTATTACTCTATTACTTTACCTTTATTTTAGGTAATTCTTCTAAATTTGCGATTTATGGTACGGTCAACTTTATTGTGGGGATGATTTCCGTTTCGCTGTTTCCAGCTTTGGCGCACCGTTTTCAAAGACGGAAGGTCTTTTTAATTGGAACACTGGTGATGATGCTAGGCATTTTCTTATTATTCTTTGCTAACTTTTCCACACCATTTGTGATCTTTTCGGCGGCACTAGCGGCTGCACCACAACCATTATTGTTCTTGGTTATTATGTTGACAATGACTGATACGATTGAATATGGTCAGTTAAAATTACACCATCGTGATGAATCATTAGTCTTATCTGTTCGGCCGTTGGTGGATAAATTAGCTTCTGCGATTGTTAATGGTTTAGTTTCGATCATTGTTATCGCTACTCATATGTCAGGTAATGCCAAGGTCTCAAGTATTACCAGTGCGGATTCTTGGCAATTTAAATGTTATATGTTAGCAGTGCCACTATTGTTATTATGTTGTTCATTAGTAGTTTATTTACGCAAGGTTAAAATTACGGAAGCTAAACATGCACAAATTGTTAGTCAACTAGAAGCTAGTTGGGGTAGTGAATTTGCGCAAACAACAACTAATGCACCAGAGAGCAACAAGACGGATAGTAGTGCCGCAGTTGCTGATGACGAACTAGTTTTGTTAGCTCCAGTGACTGGACAAGTACAAACCTTAGCACAAGTAGCCGATCCAACCTTTGCTGCCGGTAAAATGGGTCGCGGAGTTGGCATCATGCCGCAAACGAACCAAATTGTTGCCCCTATTAGTGGGACAGTGCAACTTTTATTACCAAGTAAACATGCAATTGGTCTGTTGGCAGATAATGGATTAATGGTCCTGATTCATGTCGGTATTGATACGGTGCAGTTACGTGGCCAAGGCTTTAATTTGTTGGTCGATCGAGGGCAAGAAGTCCAGTCTGGTGATGTTTTACTAGAATTTGATCCGCAAGTGATTCAAGCTGCTGGTTTGTCAGATGAAGTATTACTGACTATTTTAAACGCTAATGAATTAACTAAATTCGAATTATTAACGCAGCCAGAGCAAAACATTACAGCACAACAACCGTTACTGAAGGTACAAAAATAAGGAGTAAAATTATGGCGATTATTATTGATGAAGCAAAAAAGACCTTTCATTTACAAACAAACCATGCCAGTTATTTATTTCAAGTTTTGCCCACTGGTGATTTACAACAGTTATATTATGGAGCTCGCTTAAGTGAGCCTATTAATCTTGCTAATTTAACACAAGTAGCTGGACAAGATGCCACTCCAGCGCAAGAGGTTGATGGTCAAGAATTTCAATGGGACGTAATCAATCAGGAGTATAGTAGTTTTGGTCATGGTGATTTTCGACCAAGTGCTTACCAAGTTACTTCACCGGCGGGGGATCGCATTAGTGAATTTCAATATCAAAAATATCAATTATCTAATGGAAAACAACGCCTAGCACATCTACCGTCCACATTTGATGATAATCAAGATCAAAGTCAAACATTAACCATTTTTTTACATGATGAGTTGGCAAATTTAGAATTGCAATTAAATTACACAATTTTTCCAGCCCAAGATGTTATTGTCCGCAGTGCTCGTTTTGAAAATTTAAGTACCCAAGCAGTACAATTACCTCGGGCTTTAAGTTTACAGTTAGACTTGCCAGATAGTGATTATGACTTCTTACAATTTGCAGGTTCCTGGGCCCGTGAGCGCCATTTAAGTCGTAATCATCTACATGACGGTGTGCAAAGTATTAGTAGTTTACGCACGGCTTCAAGTCATCAACATAATCCGTTCTTTATTTTAGCGCGGCCAACAACAACTAATTTGACTGGTGAGGCTATGGGCTTTAACTTTGTTTATTCTGGCAACTTTTTGGATAGTGTGGAAGTAGATCAGTATCAACAAGCGCGAGTTTTAGTAGGGATTAACCCGGACGAGTTTTGTTGGCAATTAAAGCCTCAAACCAGTTTTCAAACGCCCGAAGCGATTTTTAGCTATACTACAGCGGGCTTAAATCAATTGAGTCAGCAACTGAGTGATTTTTACCAGAAGCACCTCGTAGCGCCCCAATTTGCACAGCAAGAACGCCCAATTTTAATTAATAATTGGGAAGCCACGTATTTTGATTTTGATGAAACTAAGTTGTTACATTTGGCTGATCAAGCAAAAGATTTGGGGATTGAATTATTTGTCTTAGATGATGGTTGGTTTGGCAAGCGGGATGATGATACTACTTCTTTAGGTGATTGGGTGAGCGATCGCCGTAAGTTGCCACAGGGAGTAGCCCATTTAGCGCAAAAGATTCACCACAAAGGATTAAAATTTGGTTTATGGTTTGAACCCGAAATGATTTCTTTAGAAAGCCAATTATATCAACAACACCCCGATTGGGTGCTCCATGTTCCGGGACGTAAGTTAACGCCAGGACGGCACCAGTATGTTTTAGACTTAGCGCGGCCAGAAGTCGTAGATTATTTAGCACAAGCTTTGAGTGAGATTATTGCCCAAACGCAGTTAGATTATGTGAAATGGGATATGAATCGCTATATTACCGAAATGTACAGTGCAGCTTTTGCCCCCGAGCAGCAGCAAGAGTTAGCACACCGTTATATTTTAGGTGTTTACCAATTGTATGAGCGGTTAACAACCAAGTTTCCCAAGGTATTGTTTGAATCTTGCGCTTCCGGAGGCGGGCGCTTTGACTTAGGACTGATGTATTATGCGCCACAAGCTTGGACTAGTGATGACACTGATGCCATGGAGCGCTTATTGATTCAATACGGAACGTCGTTTGGTTATTCTTTGTCAATGATGGGAGCACATGTTTCAGCGAGCCCCAATGAACAATTGGGACGCAAGACATCCTTAAAAACTCGCGGAGCGGTGGCCTACTTTGGCGATTTAGGTTATGAATTAGATATAACGCAATTAACTCCTGATCAATTAGCTCAGATTAAACACCAAATTCAGTTTTATAAACGTTATCGGAAGATCTTTCAATTTGGAAATTTTTATCGTTTACAAAGTCCGCTGGCAGGCAACCATAATGAGTTAAGTTGGGGTGTCGTTAATGCTGAACAAACAGTGGTCATCGTAGCGCATTATCAATTACTCAATCAGCCCCAATGTTTGAATGCACGGTTGAAATTGCAGGGCTTAGATCCTAAGAAGCAGTACCAGATTAATGGACAACCAGCTGCTTATTCAGGCAGTCAGTTAATGAATGCGGGTTATGTTTTGCCCAAGTTAACGAAGCAAGAAGCTGATTTTCAAGCACAATTATTGGTAATTAAAGCAATTTAAATTGAGGATTATTGAATTACTCAACATATCTTGTTACAACCTTGTTTAATAAAGAAGGAAATTTTATGACCATTACCCCAGCAACTTTAACGAACGCTTTTGTACAACAATTTGCACAGCAACCCACGAACTTTTATTTTGCACCGGGACGGATCAATTTAATTGGTGAACACCTGGACTATAATGGCGGGATGGTCTTACCTTGTGCAATTAGTCTAGGAACCTATGCGGCTATCAGACCACGAACCGATCAAAAGTGGCGACTTTACTCCGAAAACTTTGCCACAAGTGGTATCTGTGAAATTGATTTGGCTAATTTACATTTATTTAAGGATAATACGTGGCTGAATTATGTTGTGGGAACATTAGAATTATTACTGCGGCAAAAGTTTCAATTAACACATGGATTTGACATTTTGATTCAGGGGGATTTGCCTAATAGTGCAGGCTTATCTTCATCAGCTTCTTTAGAGTTATTGCTAGGGATTATTTGTCAAAGCCAGTTTAATCTGTCGATTTCTTTACAACAATTGGCTTTGAATGGACAGCAAGTAGAAAATGCCTTTATTGGAGTCAATTCGGGAATTATGGATCAGTACGCGGTGGCGTTAGGACAAAAGCAGCAGGCTATTTTATTAGATACGAAGACGTTAACTTATCAATATGTACCGGTGAACTTGGGCGACTATCAAATTGTGATTATGAATTCCAATCAACCGCGAGCTTTAGCTGGTTCAAAATATAATGAACGGCGAAATGCTTGTGAAACTGCGTTAAATTTGTTGCAAACCAAATTAGCAATTCAAACTTTGTGTGAGGTTACGCCGCAGCAATTAGATGAATATAGCTATTTGTTGGTGGATGCAGACGTTTTGAGTAAAGCCCGCCATGTCGTTTGGGAGAATCAACGCACTTTACGGGCACAAACTGCCTTGAAACAACAAGATCTAACGACATTTGGTCATTTGTTAAACGCGTCGCATGTTTCCTTGGAACAAGATTTTGCTGTTAGTGGCATGGCGTTAGATACTTTAGTACATGCCGCTTGGCAATTTGGCGCCTTAGGAGCTCGGATGACGGGGGCAGGCTTTGGTGGGTGCGCGATTGCGATTGTGCAAAATGAACAAACGACAGCATTTATTCAACAGGTAGGGCAAACTTACCAACAAGCAATGCACCAAACAGCGGATTTTTATGTAGCAGAAATTGCTGATGGACCTCATGAAATTAAGGAAGGTTGAGTTTAATGGCAACTTTGATTGAAGTGTACGCCGACCGAATTATTCAAACACAGCAAACTTACCAACCGCTAGATCGACGTTATTTAATTAATTTGATTTTGCAAAAGGTTGGTTCTACGCCGCAAGGCTCAGCGCTGCAAGGGTCTTTATTGGAATTAGCACAACAATTAGTTACTTGTGCGCAAAATAATCAACGAATAACGAAACCGTGGCAATCAGCACAGCTGTTAGCGGAATTAACAGATTTGTATACGCCGACTCCGAGCCGAATTAATCAAATATTTTGGAATCAATATCAATTAAGTCCACAACAAGCAACCACAAACTTTTATCATTTATGTCAATCTAATGGGTATGTTCAAGAAGCCGCAATTAAAAAGAATATTGCCTTTCAAACGCCGAGTTCATATGGTGATTTGGAAATTACGATTAATCTTTCGAAGCCGGAAAAAGATCCTAAGCAAATTGCCAAGGCCAAAAAACAAGTTAGTGGCTATCCTCATGATGCTCTTAGTTTTGAAAATGAAGGCTATTTGGGAAGTGAACAGCAAGCACCGCGTCGCAATCATCGCTTAATTCGGCTGAGTTTAGGTGGTGAAATGTGGGGCTTGCAGTATTCACCGTATGCTTATTTTGAGCAACATTGTATTGTGTTATCACAAGCGGAGCGGCTGATGAAAATTGACGTAACCACTTTTAGTAATTTATTAGCAGCTGTTAAAATTTTGCCACACTATTTTTTTGGCAGTAACGCTGATTTACCAATTGTTGGTGGCTCAATTTTAGGCCATGATCATTATCAAGGTGGTCTGCATCAGTTTGCAATGCAAAAAGCGCCGATACAAACTGTTATTTCGTTAAAAGATTTTACTGATGTGACGGCTGGTATTGTGAAGTGGCCGGTAGCCACTATTCGCTTGCAAGGCACTAATCAGCAACACCTGGTCGCTGCGGCTACGCGAATTTTACGAGTTTGGCAACAATATTCTGATGAAACAGTCGCGGTGTTAGCACAAACTGCAGGGCAAAATCACCATACAATTACGCCCATTGCTTATCAAAAGCAGGGGCAATACGTGTTAGATTTAGCATTGCGCGATAATCGCACTTCAATTCAATATCCGGATGGTATTTTTCATCCACATCAAAATTTGCATCATATTAAACGAGAAAATATTGGTTTAATTGAAGTGATGGGCTTAGCCATTTTACCGCCGCGCTTAGTTCCCGAATTACAAGAAGTAACTAAATTTTTATTACAACAACCAAACCAAATGGCTGATTATCATCGACCTTGGGCGCAAATGATGCAACAGAAGTATCCAGAGATTGATACACATAATATTCAACAAATTTTGCAACAAGAATTAGGTTTGGTGTTTCAACAAGTCTTGGCAGATGTCGGTGTGTTTAAACAAGATAACAGTGGTCAAGCTGCTTTTCAACGGTTTATTCAAGCTGTTAATCAGTCTTAAATTAAATTGGCCCAAAGTCGCTGAAAAGTTTAACCAAAATATCTGACTTTTAAAGCACAAAAAATGTTCGTATTAAATGCGAACATTTTTTTGTTCTATACTTTTTGTGTGGAGTCACATCCAAATGACATATTTAATGTTACTAGATTATTGGACAAACCAGTGTCTTTTTAATTATTGTTGAAAATAGTAAGATTTGATTAAAAGTAAATCTTTATCAGAGGTCAATTTATGGTTAATCAATTAAAAAGTTTATTGAAAAGACAATTAAAATTAAAGCATCCGCTCTTAAGTATTAGTACTACCACAGGGATGAGTGCATTACGTGCCTTAAATGCTGGAGCAGACTTTATTATGGTTTTGAATTCTGGAAAATTTCGCCAAATGGGACGCTCATCTTTAGGGGCATATTTACCTTTTACTAACAGTAATCGTCAGATTTTTGATATCACTAAGCAAGAAATATTGCCACTTATTAATGATTTTCCTTGCGTGATTGGTATTAATGCTACCGATCCTTACCTAAGTGTGTCGAATCTTATCAACTTTTTAAAGCAGTATCACATTTCCGGTGTAGTAAATTATCCTACGGTTAGTTTGTTAGATGGTCAATTTAGAGAAGCCTTGAGTGAAGCCAATATTAAGTATGATCAAGAAATTGAGTTGTTAGAAACGCTACATAAGCAGGGTGTTTTTACGGTAGCTTTTGTTACCAATGAAAAGGAAGCGCTAGCAGCTAATCAAGTTGGAGTGGATGTCATTTGCATTCACCTGGGGTTAACAGAAGGTGGTGTACTTGGTGCACGTAGAATGGCTACTTTTGAATCAATTATTGATAAAGTTAAAAATGTTTGTGAAGCTTTGAACCAAGCCTCTTGTCAAAGTATCCTGATGTTGTACGGAGGTGTTATCAATGATTTAACAGAAGTTCGTTATATCTATAATCTTTTGCCGACTATTAGTGGCTATATTGGTGGTTCTACTTTTGAACGTATTATTCAGGAACAGACAATTGCCAAACAAGTTCATGATTTTAAAACCGCTGATCATACACCAGATGATTCTTTGACTATAAAGACTTTAAGTGATGATTGCCTCCATTATCAACCAATTCAATTTATTGAAAATTATATTCAAAATAACTATTCAAGACCTATTCGCTTAGCAGATTTAGCACAGATTTTACATTTATCACCTACTTATCTAAGCACGATGTTTAAGAAGCAAACTAATAAATCATTTACAGAATATCTGGTCCGTTTTCGTCTTAATAAAGCAGTAGAATTGATGAAACATCAAGAGCAATCACTTAGTAAAATTGCGGAATTAGTTGGTTATTCTGATTATGCACAGTTTAATAAAATTTTTAAAAAGTATTTTGGTCAATCTCCTAGTGTTTATTTAAAACACATATAATCACTAGTAGCGTGAACAATATTACCTGTTTTTGTAACCGCTTTTGACATAATATGAATTCATAAAGTTGAAGGGAGGTTAATTAATGAGCACAATTGCTTTAGTAGGGACTTTAGATACCAAAGGTCAAGAGTATGGCTATGTTCGTCAGATACTGGAACAGTTGGGAAACGAAGTAATTATGATCAATGCAGGTGTTTTTGAACCAACGGTACCAGTAGATATTGATGATGATCAAATAGCTAATGTTGAAGAATTAACCATGGATGATATTCGCAGTAGTTATACACGTGGTGAAGCTAATGCTATCTTGGGCCATGGGTTAAGAATACTATTGCCAAGGTTATATCGAGAAGGTAAATTTCAAGGAATTTTATCACTAGGAGGTTCAGGTGGAACTGCTTTGGTTACTCCAGCGATGCGGACATTACCTTTGGGTGTGCCTAAAGTCATGGTTTCGACGATGGCTTCAGGTAATACTAGTGACTATGTAGGAACCAGTGACATTTTAATGATGCCATCAATCGTTGATGTTTCCGGTATCAATAAAATCTCACGGAATGTATTCGAAAATGCTGCCAAAGCTGTTTCGGGAATGGTTAATTTGAAAGTTCATACTGAAAGTGATGACAAGGCATTAATTGGAGCTACCATGTTTGGAGTGACTACTCCGGCAGTGGATCATGTGCGTCAATTATTGACACAGCAAAACTTAGAAACTTTGGTTTTTCATGCTACAGGAACTGGTGGTAAAACGATGGAATCTTTAATTTCCCAAAATTATTTTGAGGGCATTATAGATTTAACTACTACAGAAATTGCTGATGAACTTTGTGGCGGTGTCCTGACAGCTGGACCTACACGATTAGAAGCGGGGATTATATCCAAAATTCCTGAAGTAATTGCTCCAGGAGCTTTAGACATGGTTAATTTTGGAACATTTGATAGTGTTCCTGATAAGTATCGACAGCGCAATTTAGTTAAGCATAATCCGACTGTAACCTTAATGCGGACAACGCCAGCTGAAAATAAAATGTTTGCCGAATATATTAGTGATAAATTAAATCAGGCACAATCACCTGTTACGTTTATGATTCCTTTAAAAGGATTTTCAGAGTTGGATGCTATAGGTGGTCCATTTTATGATCCTGATGCTGATCAAGCATTTGTTACTACATTAAAATCTCGCTTGTATAATCAGTTAGTTACAGTTAAAGAATTACCCTATAACATAAATGATCCACAATTTACCTCTAATTGTGTGACGGAATTAAATTATTTGATGAAAGGAAATGATTAGATTGGATAATAGAAGCAGAAGTCAAATTATTGCAGATTTTAAACAAAAACGCCAAACAGGTGAAGTGTTAGTTGGGGTTGGTGCAGGAACCGGTATTACTGCTAAAAGTAGTGAAGCTGGTGGTGCAGATATGTTAATTATTTATAATTCTGGTCGTTATCGAATGGCTGGTCGTGGTTCTTTAGCCGGTCTATTGTCTTATGGTGACGCTAATCAGATTGTAGTTGAGATGGGCCAAGAAGTGCTACCAATTGTTAAGCATACTCCTGTTTTAGCGGGCGTTTGTGGAACTGATCCGTTTAGAGTAATGGATATTTATTTAAAGCAATTAAAGGATCAAGGGTTTAATGGTGTTCAAAACTTTCCAACGGTTGGTTTGATTGATGGTGTATTTCGTCAAAACTTGGAAGAAACAGGTATGGGTTATGATCTAGAAGTAGACATGATTCATAAGGCTCATGAATTAGGAATGCTAACAACACCTTATGTTTTTGATACTGATCAGGCAACGAAAATGGCTGAAGCGGGTGCTGATATCTTGGTTGCGCATATGGGGTTAACTACCAAAGGTGCCATTGGGGCACAGACCGCTTTAACTTTGGATGAATGCGTTGAAAAAGTACAGGCAATTTTGGATGCTGGACGTAAAGTCAACCCAGATATTATGGTAATTTGTCATGGTGGTCCAATTGCTGAACCTGAAGATGCAGCTTATGTTATTGAACGTGTTAACGGAATTGACGGATTCTTTGGTGCTTCCAGCATTGAACGTTTAGCAGCAGAAAAGAGTATTAAAGAACAAACAGAAAAGTTTGAAGCAATTCGCAAATAATAGTATCCATTTATATTTTAATTAAATTCAAATAGCCCCTAGATGCGATTAGATCTAGGAGCTTTTTTATTGCATTATTATAATGTTGTTTGTAAATATTATCGTCCGTCACTTGATTGTGATAGAATTTGAACTATTAATAAAGTTATAGGAGGCAACGATATGAGTTCAACAATCCAACAAGTAGTTGGTGGTCAAGGCGATACGACTAAAGGTGCAACTGCAACCCCGCAAGATAATTTGTATTTAGCGGTCAATGGTGAATGGCTAAAGACTGCTAAAATTCCTGCTGACAAGTCGCGTGTCGGTGGTTTTTCGGATTTGGATTTAGGTATTGAACAACAGTTAATGCAAGATTTGGCAGATTTTGCGGCGGGTACTAAAGAAATTACTAATCCGTTACTGGCGCAGGCTGTTAAATTTTATCAAGTAGCTGCTGATATGGAGCGCCGCAATCAAGAGGGATTTCAGCCTGCCCAAGCTGGTTATGAGCAAATCAAGCAAGTTACTAGTTTGGCCGATTGGGTTAAGCAATTGCCAGCATGGCTAGCAGCAGGATATCCATTGCCTTTTAGTGTTTATGTGACGGCAGATATGAAGGATACCAGTAAAAATGTTGTCGATTTTTCTGCGCCGGGTTTGATCTTGCCGGATACGACTTATTATGAAGATAATCCGAGTGGTCAAAAATTGTTAGCAGTTTATCAACAAACAGCAACACAATTACTACAAGCCATTGGAGAAACTGCCGCCAATGCTAACCAGATTGCCCAACAAGCCGTGGCGTTTGATCAGTCATTAGCTAAAGTAGTGAAAAGTGCTGAAGAAAAAGCCGATTATGTCAAAGACTATAACCCAACAGCCTTAAGTGATTTGACTAAATTAGGCGGTGTCGTTGATTTTCAGAGTTTGATTGAAGGAGCAGTCGAAGACAATGTAGCCACTGTCAATGTCAGTGAACCGCGTTTTTATAAATACTTTACAGAGATTGTTAATGCAGCTACTTTTGATAACTTAAAGAGCTGGACGTTAGTTAATTATGTTATGGGTGCGGGTGCTTATTTAAGTCAGGATTTACGCGAAATTGCCGGACAGTTCAGTTTGGCTTTGAGCGGTAATCAAGAATTACAGGCACCATTAAAGCAAGCTTATCATTTAGCAGGCTCATATTTTGATGAAGTCATTGGCCAGTATTATGGGCAAACTTATTTTGGTGAGCAAGCCAAAGCGGATGTTGAGCAAATGGTCCGTAAAATGATTGCAATTTATGAACAGCGGATTCAGCAGAATGATTGGCTAAGCTCTCAAACCAAACAACAAGCTGTTGTGAAGTTAGATAAGATGGTGCTCAAAATAGGCTATCCTGAAAAAGTTAATGCTGTTTTCCAAAAGATAACTGTTGATCCAAAGGAATCTTTATGGGCTAATATTCAAGCCATTACTGAAGTTTTGATTGCTGACAATTTTGCTAAATTTAAACTACCAGTGGATCGGGGCGAATGGGCAATGCCGGGGCATTTGGTTAATGCTTGTTATGACCCCTCTCGTAATGACATTACATTCCCCGCCGGAATTTTACAGGCGCCATTTTACAGTTTAGAGCAATCTAGCAGTGCTAATTACGGCGGCATTGGGGCCGTGATCGCTCATGAAATTTCGCATGGTTTTGATAATAACGGTGCTCAATTTGATGAATATGGAAACCTGCATGATTGGTGGACTAAAGAAGATTATGCGAAATTTAAAGAACTAACGCAAAAGATGATTCATGAATTTGATGGGATTGATTTTGCGGATGGCAAAGTCAATGGCAAATTGGTTGTGAGTGAAAATGTGGCAGATGCTGGTGGTTTAAGCTGTGCTTTAGAGGCCACTAAGTCCGAAGCAGATGCTGATTTAAAAGAATTCTTTATGAATTGGGCGCGCGTTTGGCGGACCAAATCCACACCACAATTGATGGAAATGTTTTTGAGTATGGATGTGCATGCGCCAGCTCCTTTACGGGCCAATGTCCAAGCCCAAAACATGGACGAGTTTTATACCACGTTTAACGTTGGTGAACATGATGGTATGTGGTTAGAACCAGAAAAGCGGGTCAATATTTGGTAGTTAATCAAATCAGAAAGTTGGTAAACAAGCAATTTCATTGCCTGTTGCCGACTTTTTTATTGTTCCAATTTGGCCTAATTAAGAATTTGTTTGCCGTCGTTTGGTAGCAATTTCAAAATAAACACTAGTAAAAGTGTTTTTTAGGAATATAATAATTTATAGGAACAAATGTTAGCGCTATCGATGAGTTTGGGGATTAATGAATATATTTTGGCGAAAATTGCAGAATAACTAGTGCTGACGAAAGGAGAGATTATTATGGTTGAGACAGTTCAGATTGGTAAAAGTGATGTAACGACAATTAAGTTAGGTTTGGGTGCTAATAAAGTTGGTGGTCATAATCTATTTCAAAATTTGAAGGAGCAAGATGGCTATGATTTGTTACGCGAATCTATTGCCCAAGGTGTTAATTTTTTAGATACGGCGTTTGATTATGGACGCGGGCGTTCGGAAGAGATTATTGGCGACGTCTTGCAAGAATATGATCGTTCCAAGATAATTGTGGCTGATAAGGCGGCACAAGATCCAGCCCAAAACTTCGCCATGAATAACACTCCACAATTTTTAACAGAAGCTGTTGATAAGGCTTTGAAGCGGTTAAAGACCGACTACATTGATATTTTTTATATTCATTTTCCTGATGAAAATACTCCTAAAGATGAAGCCGTGGCTGCTTTAGTTGATTTGAAAAAAGCAGGTAAAATTCGTGCCATCGGGGTGTCTAACTTTTCTTTGGAGCAAATTAAGGAAGCTAATAAAGATGGTCAAGTTGACATTGTAGAAGATCAATTTAGTCTAATCTATAAAAGTCCAGCCCAAGAAGAAATGCAATATCTCAAAGATCATCAAATCTCATTTGTACCATATTTCCCATTAGCTTCGGGCTTGTTAACTGGTAAATATACTAAAGCCGATTGGAACAAGTTCCACCAAAGTGACGGCGGTAAGTTATTGGAAGATTTAACTGAATCTAAGTTCAATGATGCAATTACTGGCTTGGAACAAGTTCGGACCATTGCGCAAGCTCATGCTGCGACAGTCACGCAAGTTGTTTTAGCTTGGTATATGGCTAATCCACTAGTTAGTGTGGTCATCCCAGGAGCACGGAATGTCAAGCAAGTTCAGGGCAATGCCGCCGCCTTGAAAATTAATTTAACTGCGAGTGAATATCAAACAATTGATCAAGCATTTAAGATGTTTTAATAGATACTAGATCAAAAGATTAGGTTGAGACAAAAGTTGGAAGTGCAAGCCAAACTTCTAAACAATTTTTGTCGCAACCTTTTTTGTTTTAGTTGTCACTATTTATGTTCGAAAATTATAAATTAAATTGATCAATAAGGTTGGATTAATGCTTGGTAAATGTTAAGATGTTTTCTTGTGCATTTATCTTATTGTGTGAACTATTTTTGCTGTACTAAATCTTGATATATCAAAAATAATAATCAATTAATCAGAGGAGCTGGCAATGGATACTTAAAAATTGAAAACTGCTAGTGCTTAATGGTTAAATCATTTTTGTTTTAGTTCTATCATAGAGAAGCGCAGCATTTTGTTTTGCTGCTGTTATTTTGGAAAACTGAGCAGTTTAAAAAATTATGTTTTGGAGGAATCAAAGTGAAGAAAAATTTCTTAAGAATATCAGGATTATTTTTGTTGATGTTCTTTTTCTTTATTAGTAGCGCACTGAATATTAAGGCGGCTACCAAAACGCAAACCATTACTAGTTTGCCCGAACCAACTTGGATTGAAAATGCGGGTATGAGTAAGGGTAAGTATCATGATCGCCAAGATTTGGGATTTATCTTGCGTGAAAATACGGTCTTGAAAGTTCGGCAAACTAATCCTAACTTTACTGGTAACTTAACCTTGCGGTTACTGGGTTATGATTCGAAAATGGAAAAAAGTGTGACGGTCGGTTCCAACTGGACAACTGTGAGTGCAGATTCACCATTAGTACCCTTTGTCGATACTCCTTATGGCAAGACATCTGCGACTTTAGAATATGAAATCGAAGATACGAGAGCGCAAAAGCCGTTACCAATTTATACCTACAAAGGTGATCAAACCGCCTTTTTCAAGACTTGGGACCAATACGACGGTAATTTTGCTTTAATTAAGGGCAAAGACTTTCAATTGTTAATTCCCAAGAGCGATAAAGAAGCTGTGAGAAAGTTAACTGATTACAAAAACCTAGACGAATTAATTGATCACTATACTGAGATTTTTGCTTTTTATAACAAAATGGCCGGTTTTGACGGATCTACACCAACCAACATGAACGGTCAAAATCGTTACTTCTTAAAAGCAGACGCTCATGGCTCTGGTGGCGCTTATTATAGCGATCAGTGGGCCGCTAATACTTCCAGATCCGTAAAAATGTGGCTGACCAAACTTGATTGGGCTACTTTACACGAAATTGCGCACGGTTATCAAGCTGGTTTTGATGGCGTCGGTATGTATACTGGTGAAGTGTCTAATAATTTGTTTGGCGTGCAATATCAATATACTAAATACGGTAAGAAAGCTGATCAAATTGGTTGGCTCTTTAACTATGGTAAAAAAGATGCTGTAGAAAATAGTCTGTACAAAACCTTAGTGACTGACAAAGGTGGTTATGCTGATGTTGATTTACGCGGTAAATTAATTCTATTAACCATGCTCAAGCAAAAAGCTGGTGACAGTTCCTTTACTAAGATGTACCAAGAATATCGGCAATTAGCCAACCAGCCAGGATTTAAGAAGAGTGACTACCCATTACCAGACTTGATGAACCAAGTTTACAGTGAAAATAGTCACCAGGACTTTACCCCGGTATTACAACGTTGGGGCTTAAGCGTTAATGGTTCACAACAAGAAAAAAATCGATCTGCTAATTATCCAGCTGTGGCGTCCTTAGCTGATGTCGTACCACAAGCTCAACTAGCTACTGCGCGGAAATTATTAGACAAAAACATTTTAATTAATTCCAATTTTGAAATGGTTCAAAACAAAGACATTGCCCCGTTAAACTTAACTGGTAACTTAACGTTGAATCTGACTACTGATGACATCCAGAACTTAAAGGGTATAACGGTTGCTTTAAAGGATGGTGCTAAGGTGGTGGCTTCACAACCAATCACTACTAAGACTATTACCTTTAAGAATGTGCCGAACGGTATTTACACCTTAGCTTTCTCTGGAAAAGCCATGCAGCAATACATGCCGAATAAGAACTACGTTTATGTGAAAGAAGCGAACAACAATACAGCACTGACTTTGAAAAATGTTAGTGTTAGTTCTTTAACTAATCAGGAATTAGATTTTCTTGGTGTCAATGACAATAAGTTTGCTACCTTGAAGACAAATTTAAATCAGCACCAGGCAACTTTGGCAATTACTAATACCACACCGCATTCTTATTACAAGGGTCAAAAGTATGCACAAATAACTGTGAAAGACAGCAACAATAAGACTACTTTTACTAAGACCATTGAAGGTGCTGGTGTCACTAAGGGGAATGTGACCTTTGCTTTAAACCCGGGTGATACACTGGAGATTTATCATGCAGAAACGAAGAATCGCTTAACATCGACAGATAACATTGTTGATAAAACTAATAACATGAACAAGTGGACTGTGACTAAGTTTGGTTTAAAGAACAATGCTTTAAACAATGATCCACAACAAACTTTGATCAATAAAATTAGTAATCAATGTTCCCAATTGATGAATCAACAGGATCAACAAAATATTCCATTAGCACAATCGCCAGTGAAAAAAGCTTTGTTGGCGGACATCAATTTGTTAGATGAACCATATCAGAGTACCTACAAACAGATGTATGGTCTTTTGTTTAGATAATAGCTTCTTTTCAAGAAAAGGGTTTTAGAAATTATTGATTATGTAATTTAAAAATACCGCTTTACTTTTTATATTGGACGTCAGGTGAGTAAAACTAGGAATTTATTCCGCAGATTTATTAACGCCTGTGGCGTCCTTTTTTATTTGCAACAAAGTTTGAGATATTTATTTGGCGTCTGGAAAAGCTAGTCTATAATATGAATTGTGAAGAGAAAATGATTTATTTCTGGTGTTCAGAGGAGAGAAAACTATGTTAACCAAATTTACGGTTAGTCCAAAGCTCTGGCAATTATTTCCAGAGGCCAGTATTTCGGTAATTGTTGCCAAAGATGTTGATAATCATTCGCAAGCTGATATGCCAAAGTTGTTGGCTGAAGCTAACCAGAATGCTGTTAAATGGTTGTCAGAGGATGCTATTGGCCAAAATCCGGTAGTTCAAGATTGGCGGCAAGCTTATCACAAGTTTAAAACCAAAAGAGGGGCTCGTAGTTCAGTTGAAAACTTATTAAAACGTGCTAAGCAAGGTAAAGGTGTCGGTTCGATTAATCCGATTGTCGATCTTTATAATATTGTGTCCTTGACTTGGGCATTTCCTTTGGGTGGACAGGACATGGATTTGTTGCAAGGCCATTTAGAGTTAACGATTGCGCACGGTGGTGAGCAGTTCTTCCCAATTGGCGAAGATTCTGCTGAGGAAGCTTTGCCAGGTGAAGTAATTTATCAAGATGAAGAGTCAGTTGTTTGTCGGTGCTGGAATTGGCGGGATAGTAGTCGCGTAGAGATTAGTGAACATTCTAAAAATGTGATTTTCTATTTAGAAAATGTTAATCCTGAACGTGCGGATGATCAAAAGCAAGCTGTAGAATTGTTGCAAAATCTACTACAGAAATATTTAGGAGTCCAAACGCAAACTTGGCTTGTTAATCAGGAAAATCCAGCGATTGATTTTAGTAAGTAACATCTTTAATATTCTTGAAATAAAAAGGCTGCTCATCGTAAGTTGATGAACAGCTTTTTCCGTATAGTGTTGTGAATGGTAGTGATCTATTCAGTTGCAGAAATAATTGGTAAGTCAGATTTGAACAGCTGAAAACGTGTGGTAAACTTTGGTCTAAAGTGATAGTATCAGGGTATTTATTGTCAAATCAAAGATATATAAGACATCGCTATAGTTAAAATACAAACTAATCTCTAAAATTTAGTTAATCAATAAGGAGAATTTGATATGGAAAATGTAGCATTAGTGGTAATTGATGTACAAAAAACTTTTCGCGATGGTAGCTGGGGAGCGCGGAATAATGAATTTGCTGAAGATAATGTGCAACAGTTGTTACAAATTTTTCGTAAGCAAGAAAAATTAGTTATTAACGTACATCATATTAGTGATGATCCGCAATCGCGGTTTTATTTTCAAAGTCCTGGTTTCCAATTTCAAGAGCAGGCCGAACCTTTATCTTCGGAAATTGTTTTGGAGAAAACGGTGAACAGTGCTTTTATTGGAACTAAATTAGAAAATATTTTACGAGAGCATCAAATTAAAAAATTATTCATTTGTGGATTGACCACGCCGCATTGCGTATCCACCACTACGCGAATGGCTGGAAATTTAGGATTTGATACTTACTTAGTGGAAGATGCAACGGCTTCTTTTGCAATTAAGGATTATCGTGGTCAAAGTTATAGCGCCCAAGAAGTTCAGGATGTGTCAATTGCTACCTTGGATCAAGAATTTGCGACAATTATCAAAACCGTTGACGTGGAAAAATATATTTAAGCTTTCCATTTTGACTTTGAAGACTTGTCAATAGTTACTTAGTTTTGAAATTGAATTAGATTAACTGTTGACATTTCTAAATTAAAGTTTTATAACTAAATTATAAAATACTAAAGAGGGGTAAAACAATGACATCATCAGTACAAGCAACTACACAAATTATTATCAGCATTATCATTATTGAATGATAGGTGCTGACAACTTGTGGTGCCTATCAAAGCCAATTTGGTAGGCAGCTGATGATTCATTTCATAGGTCCGCTGCTTAAAATATAAGCCGCGGATCTTTTTTATTTCTCTAACAAAGGAGAGAGTATCATGACACTGACAGAACAACAAAACCAATTAGCTAAGGATTTATACCAAGCATTTAAGAATAATCAACCACTCCAAAGTTTTGATTATGCTGATGTGGTCAATGATTTTGACACAGCATATGAGGTGCAACAATCAGTGATGAAATTAAAGGGGCAGCCCACAGCCGGTTATAAGGTATCTTTAACTTCAGAGCAAACGCAAAAAATGTTTGATGCTGATTCACCACTTTATGGCGCGCAGGTAGCGGACAAATTTTTAGATTCTGGAACCACCTTGAGTTTGAAAGATTACAATGAGCCTTTGGTCGAAGTTGAATTTGAATTTACTGCTAAACGACCGCTGACCCCTACAATGTCAGAAACCGAGTTGTTACAAAATTGTTATGTTGCTGCGGATATGGAGGTGCCTGATGCGCGGTTTACGAACTGGTTCCCGGATCTGAATAAATATTTAGTATTAAGTGATACGGCTGTTGGGGGCGCAGTCGTGGGTGGCAAGGTGAAAGATGGTGCTACCTTAAAGCTAGCGGATTTAGCTCACGTTTTTGCAGTTTTAACTTTTAATGGTGAGGAACAAGCCCATGGCCAAGGCAGTGAAGTTTTGGGTAATCCAGTGACAGCTTTAAAATGGTTAGTTAAAAAATTGTCTGAGCAAGGCTTTAGTTTCCCAGCGGGGACGCATGCGTCAACCGGAACATTTATCTTGCCGCCACACTTACAACCAGGAACTTGGGAAGCAAAATTTACGGATGATTTTGGAACAGTCACTTTGAATGTAACTGACTAATGTCATTATTAGTGGTCATGTTTTAAATGATTTAAGGGTCTAATGTTCGATCGGTGATCGAAGTTAGGCTCTTTTAATGTTTTATAGCTAAAATTAAAAATGGTATAATAAAAGATATTTTTAGAAAGCGATTACGCAAAATCAAGCTTAATTCTAGAAACAATGGCGAGCGTAACTGTCTTTCTAGGAATATCAAACCAATTAGTCAGAGCAGCAGCTACTAGTTGAGTTACTTGGCTAATATTTACTTAAGCATAACTAAACTTAAAGGAGTAATGATATGGTTCGATTGACGGATGATTATCAACAACAAGCAGCAAGTTTTCGAGAGGCGGGCATTACCGTTCCCCAATACGATCAAACTGCGCTCACGCAAAAAACGCTCCAAGCTCCCATTTGGATTCATTTTGGTGGCGGCAATTTATTTCGTTGTTTTCATGCAAAGATTGCTCAAGATTTATTAAATCAGGGGGAATTAGACCGCGGAATCATTGTGGCGGAAACTTTTGATCCCGAAGTGATTGAAAAAATTTATCAGCCAGCCAATAATCGGATGCTTAGTGTTGTTCTCAAAGAGGACGGCACGTTAGATAAAGAATTGTTAGCTAGTGTGGCCGCTTCACTATTTGTAGATCATAATGATGCCCAGCAGTGGGCGCAATTGACGAACTATTTTGTGGCACCAACACTACAATTGGTGACTTTTTCAATTACGGAAAAAGGTTATTCATTAGTTGATGTGGCCGGCAACTTAACCAAGGCAGCCCAGGCAGACATTGCTCACGGACCGGAGGCACCAATCACCAATATGGGTATTGTGGCGCACTTGTTATATGAACGTTTTAAAGCTGGTCAATTACCACTAGCGTTAGTCAGTACCGATAACTTTTCACAGAATGGTTTAAAACTGCAAACGGAAGTTTTACGAATTGCCAAAGGCTGGGTTGATAATCAGTTGGTAGCAGCCGATTTTATTGATTATTTGACTAATCCTGAGTTAATCACCTTCCCGTGCAGTATGATTGATCGGATTACGCCCAGTCCAAGTGCTGATGTAGCCCAACAATTACAACAAAGTGGTTTTAGTGATACACAAATTTTGACCACAGCTAAAACCACCGTGATTGCACCCTTTGCCAACACTGAGGAAGTGCACTATTTAGTCATTGAGGATAACTTTCCAAATGGGCGTCCGCAGTTGGAACAAGCGGGGGTTATTATGACTGACCGAGCCACGGTTAATGATGCTGATCAAATGAAAGTAACGGCGTGCTTGAATCCTTTGCATACTGCCTTAGCAATCTTCGGCTCGTTACTAGGCTTTACTTCGATTGCTGATGAAGTGGCTGATGCCGATTTATTAGGTTTAATCAAGAATTTGGGTTATGGTGAAGCTTTACCCGTAGTCAAAGATCCCAAGATTATTAATCCACAAAAGTTTATTGCAGAATTAATTGACAAGCGTTTGCCTAATAAAAATATTCCAGATACCCCATATCGGATTGCCACGGATACGTCACAATTATTAG
The DNA here is from genome assembly GCF_058107145.1 of Bombilactobacillus sp. ESL1197. Classification (NCBI taxonomy): domain Bacteria; kingdom Bacillati; phylum Bacillota; class Bacilli; order Lactobacillales; family Lactobacillaceae; genus Bombilactobacillus; species Bombilactobacillus sp. ESL1197. The sequence continues at coordinate 104,619 of NZ_JBYLTY010000001.1, read as the reverse complement.
CGATCCGCTATGGAGTAACGTTGCAACATTATGTAGATGATCCCACACGTGATCCGCAAACTTTGGAATTTATTCCTTTAATTTTAGCAGGTTGGTGTCGTTACTTAATGGGTGTAGATGACCAAGGACAGCAGTTTGTGCAAAGTCCCGATCCCCAATTGGCAACCTTAAAAGCTTATGTACAAGACGTACAGTTAGGAGCTTCTGATGTAGATGTGCACCAGGTTTTACAGCCCATCTTAAGTAATCGTAGTAGTTTTGGGAATGATCTCTATGCAATTGGCGTGGGTACTAAGGTTGAAAATTACTTTCAACGCTTAATTGCTGGCCCGGGTGCGGTACGGCAAGTGTTGCACGATACAGTGACCACTAAGGGGGAGCGATTTCATTAGGTGACAGGGATATAATTTGTTACTACGCAATAACTAACTTTAAAAAATTACAATGGAGTGCCTATATTTTAGGTGCTTTTTTGTTGTACAAAATAAGTTTTTACGTTAGAATACGATATTTGTTTGGTGAAGGACAGCACTTACTTGACAAAGCATGGTAAGGCTTTCATAATGCTTCGTATGACAGATGATTCTGAATTAATATACTTAAAATAAAGGAGTTATTATGCTAGATAAAGATTTTTTATGGGGGGCATCATTATCAGCCCACCAAACCGAAGGGGCGGCAAGTGAAGATGGCAAGTCTGCTTCGGTGCAAGACTGTCGCCAACGCGATCCACAAATTGCTGATTTTACAGTGGCTAGTGATCATTATCACCGCTATCAGGAAGATATTGAATTATTGGCTCGGATGGGAGCCAAGGCGTTACGGATTTCGATCCCGTGGACGCGGATTATTCCCCAAGGTGTGGGTGCGGTTAATCCGTTAGCGATTAAACATTATCAAGACGTGTTTAATACAATGCATCACTTTGATATTGAACCGATGGTGACAATGTATCACTTTGATTTGCCCCAGAGCTTGCAGGACCAAGGTGGTTGGACTAATCGACAAACGGTCCAAGCCTATGAGCAATATGCACAAACTTTGTTTGAAAATTTTGGTGATCAAGTTCATTATTGGTTAACTATTAATGAACCTAACATTATGTTGTTAGCTGATCGCAAAATTTTAGGTTTTACTTATACTCATCAGCAGCGCTACCAAGCTTTTTATAATCTAATGATTGCTGAAAAAAAGGCCTTTGCTTTATGCCACCAAATGTTACCGCAGGCTCAAATTGGTCCAGTGCCTAATATTTCTTACGTTTATCCGGGGAGTGCTGATCCGAAAGACATTCGTGCGGCGGAATATTTTAATGCGGTGCGGAACTGGGCGTATTTAGACTTTTCGGTACGTGGGCGGCTGAATCCCCTGTTTAAATCTTATTTACACCAAACCGGCATTGATTTGGAAATTTTACCAGAAGATCAAGCTTTGGTAACCGAGAACTTTCCGGACTTTTTGGGAATCAATTATTACACGAGTGTAACTGTTGAATATCCCAAGACGCACCAAGACCGGCTCAGTGGCGTCAGCGATCAGCAATCAGAAGACGTCTATGAAGAAGGCTTTTATAAAGGCTTGACCAATCCGTATCTACAGAAAAATGATTTTAACTGGACAGTAGATCCTTTAGGTTTACAAACAACACTGGAAGTCATTAATGATCGCTATCAATTGCCAATTTATATTACGGAAAATGGCTTAGGGGCATATGATGAATTGACCAGTGATCACCAAATTCATGATCCATACCGTATTGATTATCTCAAACAACATATTTTTAGTGTGCAACAGGCTGTGGCAGCTGGAGTGCCTGTTAAAGGTTATTTACCGTGGTCAGCCTTAGATTTAGTGAGTGTGCATGAAGGAATGAAAAAGCGTTATGGCTTAATTTATGTCGATCGGACAGAGCAAGATTTAAAAACGCTGGCCCGTTATCCCAAAGATAGTTATTTCTGGTATCAGCAAGTGATTAAACAGCGAGGAGTCGAGTAATGCAAGCAATCTTTGATTTTTTAAATAAGTACTTGTTACCGCCACTCAATAAATTAGCCAATACCAAAATCATTCGGGCCATCATGGATGCCAGTTTGGCAGCAGTGCCCTTTACGATTGTGGCGTCTATCTTTCTAATTTTAAATAATTTGCCACAAATTTTTCCCTTTGCGGCTAATTTTTTCAAAAATACCATTATGAAATTTAGTGGCTTTTACATGTTGGGCAATACCATGGCTTTGGGTTCCATTGCGCTCTATTACGCAGTGGCTTTAGGTTATTATTACATTGAACAATATCGCAAAGCTGGGGAAACTCAACTTAATTCGTTTACCGGAGCTTTACTGTCATTATTTGCGTTTTTGTTAACCATTCCTAGTATTTCTTGGCAAAAAGGATCCGCTGTGGGTGCAGATAAAGTGGTTGCCGCCCATAACTATCTAGCTGGTGGAGTATCCATGGTTAATGGTTGGCTGACTCGCTTTGGTGGCGTCGGAATTTTTATTGCAATTATTACGGGAGTTATTGCCGTGCAGCTGTACCGTTTGTGTGTCAATAAAAATGTCACCATTAAAATGCCCCAAGGGGTCCCGGAAGGTGTTAGTCGCTCCTTCGCCTCGTTAATTCCCGCTATTTTAGTGGCAGTGGTAATGATTGGTTTAGATATTATCTTAGGCTTAATGGGGACCGATTTACATCAACTATTATCTGCACCATTTGGCTTTGTCAAAAATCTGACCGGATCATGGTTAGGCATGATGGTAATTTTATTATTGATTCACTTACTCTGGGCTGTTGGTGTTCACGGGACGGCAATTATCAAGAATAGTTTTGTAAACCCCATTTTATTAGTGGCTTTAACCGAAAATATTAATGGTCAGCATAATATTTTTGCCGGCGATTTTATTAATATGTGGGTCTTTATTGGTGGCGCTGGTGGTACGCTGGGCTTAGTAATTTTAATGCTAACTGTGGCCAAATCGGCGCAATTGAAAACTTTAGGCAAAACAGCGATTTTACCAGCCATCTTCAATATTAACGAACCAGTGATTTTTGGAGCACCGATTGTTTATAATCCATATTTGATTATTCCGTTTATCGTTAATCCCATGATCTTAGCTTCCATTGCCTATGTGGCAATTAAACTACACTTTGTGGGTTATGTTAACGCCGCGATTGCCTGGATTTTGCCGGTGGGTGTTGGCGCTTTTATTGGAACAAGTGGCAATTTGATGGCTGCCGCAGTGGCGTTGTTGAATTTAGTCGTGTCACTAGTCATTTACTATCCATTTTTGAAGATGTATGACAAGAAATTATATCAAGAGGAACAACAAGCAACTTCCGAACCAGTCGCTAATCCAGTAAATTAAAAATTTGTACAGTTCAAAAGTCGCAGGAATCTGCGGCTTTTTTAGTATCAGCAAGTTATTAGAAACAACACGCTGAAAAATTAAGGTTGACAATTGGAGGAAAACGAATACAATAAGATTGTAATTTAGTTAAACGGTTAACTAAATTTGCTCAACCAAATCGGTATTTGGTTTAAAAACTGGCGCCGGTAATCTGTTTGGTGGGAATAAGTTTTAATTGTGGTGCTTGCGAACCACGATCTTTGGTAGTGATTTTTTGATGTAATAATTGAATAGCGGTTTGCCCAATTAAAAAGGAGTCTTGGCGAATGCAGCTAATTTTTGGATTAATCACTTGCATCCAATCAAACTCTTCGTAGGTTGCAACTCCATAATCTGCGGGATAACTATAATTGAGTGTTTGCATAGCTTTTAATAACCGTAGTAGTACCCGCGCATTCATACAGAAAAAACCAATCTTTTTATTGCGTTGTTGGTGCATGATGGTGGCTAGATTATTTGTGAATTGTTCGTATTCTTGATCTAAGCCGTTATGTGGCACGGTTAACAAGTGATCGACCGTGTTGCGATAACCGGTGGCTTTTAAAAAACCTTCAAAGCGCTGAGTCCGAGTACTAATGTTTTGAAAGGGCCAAGTGACAAAGTATAAATCATAGTTTTTCTGCTTCATCTTAGCAACTAATTGTTTGACTGATTCGACGTTATCAGTTGCAACAGTGTCAATATTCAAGGGACTTTGTTGGCGGTCAACCATGACAGTTGTTTGATTCGACAGTGATTTATAGACCGGACTATCCGGATTGACTGGATCGACGATCATGCCTGCCACTTTCTCATTAGTTAAACGGATAATATTATCCATTTCCTTTTGTTCACGATTGTTCGAATTGGTAAAAAGAACGCGGTAGTTGAACCGATCGCATTGATCGTAAATACCAGATAACATTTGCGAAGTAAAAGGATTAGTAATGTCGGCGAGAGAAATGCCAATAGTGTTATTTTCGTTGCGGGCCAAATTGCGGGCACTACCGTTAGGAGCAAAGTTAGTACTGCGAACAATGGTTTCTAATTTTTGTCGCGTTTTTAATGACATTCGTTGGTAATTACCGTTTAAAAAATTAGAGACAGTGGCGGTTGAAACGTTTGCCATTTGGGCAATATCTTTAATTGTTAATTTTGTCATAATGTAACCTTCGAACAGAGATAATTTTTATCTTTAGTATAGCAGATTCGTGCGGGCAAATGGTAAATGACCTTTAACCGTTAAGTTAAAAGGTTAATCGTTTAATATTGATATTTATTTCACAAAAAATTAAAGGAGGTGATAAAATGCCAAAATATATTGCCAATACTGCTGTTTTTCAGCACTTGATTCAAGCACAGGTGCCATATCAAAAAATTATGCAACAAACTAAATTATTAGGTTTTGATGTGCTGGAGTTACGTAGTGAATGGTTGGATTTACAGCCATTAGTTTTACAACAACTACAAAAACAAGCCCAACAAATTAATTTGCCGTTGTATTTAAGTATTAATGATGTTTTGTTTCAAGCCGGACAACTAAATCCTAAATTGTCACAGTATGTCCACTTACAGCAAACTTTACAGGCACAGTCGTTAAAACTGAATTTAGGTGAATTTGCGCCTACGAATGCTAATTGGGCAACGCAATTAGCGCAAATTTTGCCAGCAGATTGTCAATTAGAGATTGAGAATAATCAAACCCCGACTCAAAGTGATTTGACACAAACTGCACAGTTCTTTCAAAGTCTCACCCCACAATTGACAAACGTTCATTATTGTTTTGACGTGGCGAACTGGTATTGGCTAGATGCTAGTATTACTCAAGCCTGGCAAACTTTACAGCCAGTCACGAACTACTTGCATTTGAAAAATGTTCAAAATCAACAAGTGACGACGGATTTAATGCAAGGATCAATTTCATGGTCAGACTTTTTGCCGACAGTGTCGAAAGTTGAGCAAATTGGTTTGGAATATGCCACTGATCAGGCTACGTTAGCGCAAAATTTACAACAAATTCAACATTTGTTAGCGCAGTAAGGAAGGTGAAGTTATGTTAGAAACAGTCAATCAAATATTTCAAGTTTTTGGTGCTAGCGTAGTGGTTCCGATCATGATTTTTATTGTCGCAGTTTGTTTACGGGTAAAAGTTAAAACAGCGATGATGAGTGCGTTCTATGCAGGAGTTGGTTTAACTGGCTTTGGTTGGATTATTCAAGCTTTTACACCAGTTGTCACGAAAATCATTAAGCAAATGGTCAACCAAACGGGAATTAAATTACCGGTCGTAGATATTGGCTGGCAAGCAGGCTCGTTAGCTTCGTTTGGTTCATCAGTTGGTTTAAGTTTCTTCGTTTTTGGTTTAATTGCGGAGTTGTTATTATTTGCTTTCGGTGTGACTAAAATCTTTATGGCTTCGAATTTATGGAATAATTTTGGTTTTATGATTTGGGGCACGTTATGTTATTACGTTACGCATAACTTCTGGTTATCTTTGGGACTATCATTCTTTATGTTACTATATGCACTATTATTAGCAGAAGTCCAAGCGGATCGTTGGTCTGATTATTATGGGGTGAAGAATGCATCAGTCGCTTCGCTACATAATATTGAGCAAGTGATTCCGGCTATTATTTTAGATCCATTGTGGAATTTATTAGGTTTTAACAAGGTTAAGATGACTCCGGAATACTTTAAAAATAAACTGGGTGTCTTTGGCGAACCGACAACGTTAGGAGCTATTTTAGGTTTATTGATTGGCATTTTGGGTAACTTAACGAAACTGGGAACTTTAAAAGCTTGGGGGCAAATCTTATCCTTTGCGATTGAGTTGTCAGCGGTCATGACAATTTTCCCATTAATTACGGACGTCTTTTCCAAAGCCTTTACGCCGTTGGCAGATGAAATTGACAAGCGCAAAAAGCAACAAACGCAAACTGCGAGTCAAGTTGATCCGGTCAAAGATAAAAAGCGGTGGTTCTTGGGCGTTGATGATGGCGTTGGTTATGGTGAACCTGCAACCATTATTTCGGGCGTGATCTTAATTCCAATTATGGTGTTAATCGCCTTTATCTTACCGGGAAATAAAACTTTGCCAATTGTGGACTTGATTTCCTTGCCGTTCATGGTGGAATCCATTGTCGCCTTAACACGGGGCAATATTTTAAAAGTAATCGCGAACGGCATTGTTTGGTTTAGTTTAGGTCTGTATGCTTCTAGCTGGTTAGGCAGCATTTATACGGGAGCTGTGTCACATTACGGTGCGGCAATTCCAGCTGGCATTGTCTTGATTACGAGTTTTAATTTGATGGCACGGCCCTTGAATGCACTAGTCTTTGCTGCCTTTATTTCGAAGAATCCACTGTGGATTGGTTTAGTAATTGTTGTTTACTTGGTACTGTTGTATGTATTACGCAGATATCGGCCACAGATTTGGCGCTATTTGAACAAGATGGCGGATAAAAATGCTGGTTACGCTGGTAGTCAAGAAAAAATTGAGTATTGATTTGAGAAAGGAAGTTTCATGATGAAAAAAATTGATGGACATTTACATTTAGTACGGTCAATTGCTGGCTTAAACGGCAAAGGACGCATGACACCTTTAGGTCATGGGCAAACGATTTGGGATGATGGTACATTAGTCAAATTAATTCCTGATGGCTGGGGTGATGATAATTTCTTAGCCGAATCAGCATTGCAAGTGATGGATGACAACGGTATTAATAAGGCGGTTTTATTACAAGGTAGTTTGAATGGTTACCAAAACTATTATTCTTACCAAACAGTTAAAAAGTATCCTGAGCGTTTTGTGGCCGCTTTTTCGGTTGATCCTTTTACTGAAAATGCGATGCAAATTGTGCGGCGGCATGTCGAAGACTTAGGCTTTCGGGCTTTAAAGTTTGAAATTAGTGAAGGTGGCGGTCTGCACGGTTATCACAAACCATTTCGCTTAGATACTAATCCAGAAGTGGGTAAGATTTTGCACTATTTAGCGGACTATCCTGGTTTTGTCATTACGACTGATTATGGTGATTATACTCAATTTAGTTATGAACCCGAAGCAATCGCCACCTTAGCACAGCGCTATCCACAGTTAGATTTTGTGGTTTGTCACTTATCTTTCCCGAATGCGGATCATTTGGATCGTTTAGAAAATGCATTAACCCAATGGCAACCGTATGACAATATTGCGACCGAATTATCAGCTATTCAAGACATTGAAGGGGAGACGGAATTTCCATTTCCACGGTGTCAAAAAGATGTGCGCTTAGCTAAGAGTGTCCTAGGTGCTAAACGGATTTTCTGGGGCACAGATTCTCCGTGGTCTTCAACTTTTAACTCCTATCATAATTTAGCAACTTGGTTAGAAGCGACGGATATCTTTACGCCTAGTGAATTAGAAGATGTGATGTATAACAATGCCGAACGCATTTACTTTAAAGAAAAAAATGTGCAAGCCATGCGGGTAGCCGAAGATCCCGTGTTTAAAAAATAACGCAGACTAGTCTAAGCTACTTACTAGACAAATAAAGCTAGTTGAGAGTGCAACTAGAACTTCCAGCTAATGAGTTCACCGATGAATTAATAAAGGAGCAATCAATTAATGAGTAAAGCAAAAATTTTAGTCACAGGAATTATTCCAGAAGCGGGTTTAACGGAATTAAAAGCCACGTTTGATGTGACCTATGAACCAGAAATTGAAACGCGCGCCTGGATTTTGGAGCATTTAAAAGAATACGACGGTCTGTTATTAATGGGCACCAAAGCGGATCGCGAACTGATTGATGCGGGTCCTAACTTGAAAATTATTACCGCTAATGGTGTAGGTTTTGACCATATTGATATTGAGTATGCGAAACAAAAAGGTATTGTGGTAACTAATTGTCCCCAAGGGGTGCGTGTACCAACGGCGGAAATGACGATTGCCTTGATCTTGGCAACGGTGCGGCGCTTACATTTTTATGATCAACTGGTCCGGCGCGGCGACTGGGTTGATGTTTCCGAGCAGAAATACATGGGCATGAGCTTACAAGGTAAAACCTTAGGGGTTTACGGTATGGGCCGCATTGGTTCGCAAGTAGCAGCATTTGCCCAAGTTTTAGGCATGCAAGTTATCTATAATGATGCACGCCGATTAGATAGTGACTTGGAACAAAAATTAGCCGTGAAATATGTTGATTTTGAGACTTTGGTTCAGCAAAGTGATGTAATTACGTTACATGCACCTTCCTTACCATCGACCATTGGTATTTTTAATGCAGCTGTTTTTCGGCAGATGAAACCAACTGCTTATATTGTAAATGCCGCCCGGGGAGTATTAATTAAGCAAGATGATCTCATCAAAGCTTTACAAACCGGCGAAATTGCGGGTGCGGGATTAGATGTTTTTGAGACAGAACCCAATATTCCACAAGCTCTAAGAGACTTAGATAATGTAGTCTTAAGTCCACACGCCGGGACGGGTACGTTAGAAGCGCGCACGGCGATCGCGCAAGAAGCTTCGACTAACTTGATTAATTACTTCCAAGATCATAGTGCGCCTAATCAAGTTAATCAGTAAATTTAAATGAAAAGTTAATCGCAAGCTTTAGCAGATGTTCGTCTGATTCATAGGAGGCTGGGGCAAATTGTTGTCCTAACCTTCTTTTATTTTTGAATAGAGGCAAGGTGTTCCAAATGAAATTTAAAAAAGTTTTTAGTGATCAATTGGATCACTGTTATGCTTTGTTACACTTACAAGCTTTAAATCAGGATTTTTTGATTGTTGCTTCCGAAGAAGACCAACCTTGTTATGCCTATGATTTGAATCATCATTGGCAAAAAATCACTGTCTGGCCCAATATTGGGGGCACGATGACGTTAGTTGCTATTCCTGGCACTTTGAATTTTTTAGCAACACAAAAGTTTTATCCCGGCTTTAACTCAGCCACCTGTCGGATTGTCAAAGAAACTTTTACGGGACACGGTTGGCAACAAACAATTGTCGGTGAGTGTCCGTATATTCACCGCTTTGATATTATTCCCAAAACCGGGCAAACGGGCTTTTGGTATGTTGGTTGCTCGATTGCTAACAGTAAACAAAAGACGAACGATTGGTCAGATCCCGGTAAAATTTGGGTGGGGGAATATGATGATGATCAAGCACGCCTGCTTAACCTGCACGCACTCAAACAGCGCATTACGCAAAATCATGGTTATCAGCGTTTAGCGACTTGTTCTTTAATCACGGGTCGAGAAGGAGTTTTCCGTTTAAGTTGGCCGACTGAAACGCAGTCGTGGCAGTTACAACAATTGACCACAGCCGCGACGTCCGATATTTGTTGTGCGGATATTAATCAAGATGGTGCGCCAGAGTATTTAACCATTACGGATTTTCACGGGGCACATTTACGCTTATATGATCAACATTTTCAGTTATTGCAACAAACAACCACTCCCACCCCCTTTGGACATGCACTTTTTGGCGGGCCGATTGGGAGTCGAGAGTATTTCCTATTCGGTTGGCGAGCTGGGCAACAAGGCTTAGCGTTAATTGAGCATCCCGATTTAAAACTGCAATTAATTGAAACTGGTGTTGGTCCCAGTAATGTTTTGGTTTATCAAAAGCAGCAACAATCTTATTTGTTAGCGGCTAATCGCGAGGCTAATGAAGTGGCAGTTTACCAAATCTTGCTGGATTAGGAGGAATAGGTCATGCGGTATTATTTAACGATTGATAATGGTGGTACCAAAACCAAAGTAGTGATTTGTGACCTGAATGGGCAACAGGTAGCAGTTAGTGCGTTTCCCACTCAAAAAGTCCGAGCAGATGCCGAGGTTCAAGAAATTAAACTGCAAGATTTATTGGCACATTTGGGTCAAGCCATTAGACAAGCTCTGACACAAGCAGCCTTGAGCGCTGAACAAATTGCCGCAGTGACGGTTGTAGGACATGGCAAAGGACTATATCTCTTAGATCGTCACCAGCAAATTTTTCATAATGGTATTTTATCGACTGATCAGCGAGCTATTGAGCTAGCACAACAATTTGAAGCGCAAGTTACTCAAATTTATCCCATTAGTCAACAACATGTCATGGCTAGTCAAGCGCCTGTTTTATTAGCTTGGCTCAAACAAAATCAACCGGCCGTTTATCAACAAATAGGGACCGTTTTTTCTAATAAGGATTTTATTCGCTACCTGTTAACGGGAGAAATCTATCAAGAAATCGGTGATGCTTCGGGCAATAACTTGCTCAATTTGACAACGCAACAGTATGATGAGCGCTTACTTGACTTCTTTGGGATCCCCGAAATCAAAGCAGCCTTGCCACCATTAGTGCAAGCAACCACGATGTGTGGGCATTTAACCGCAGCTGCCGCGCAAGTGACCGGCTTAAAGCCCCAAACACCAGTTTTTGGGGGCATGTTTGATATTGATGCTTGTACGTTAGCGACGGGCGTTTTGGATGAAAGTTTATTAAGTATGATTGCAGGTACTTGGAATATGAACTTACTAGTGGGTTCGGCGCGTGCCCCCCAACAATTAGGTTTGATGAATTCGCTCTTCGTGACACAACAAAATTTAGTTGAAGCCTCTAGCCCGACATCAGCCGGCAATTTGGCTTTAATGATTAAAATGTTGTTAGCTGATGAAACGCTTAACGCAAAGAAACAACAGCGTTCAATCTATGACTATTTAGAAGATTTTTTAAAGGTTACCGATCCGAGTTATGCGCAGGTCTTCTTCTTGCCATTTCTGTACGGGAGTAATGCGCATCCCGATGCGCAGGGAGCCTTAATCGGTTTACGGAGTAATACCAGTAAATCTGAGTTGATTCGGGCAGTTTATGAGGGTATTTGTTTTGCACATAAGACCCATGTCCAACAGTTATTACAAGTCACCACGCAGCCACAAGTTGTTCGCTTGTCTGGTGGAGCGGTTAATTCAATGCAATGGATGCAAATGTTTGCGGATGTTTTGCAATTACCTGTGGAAATTCCGCAAGCTACGGAATTAGGCGGGTTAGGAGGTGCCATTTGTTGTGCGGTGGCTCAAGGGGCTTGGCCCGACTTTAAAACGGCCGTTCACCAAATGACACACGTTAAGCAACGCTTTGAACCAGATTTACAAGCTAGTGCTGTGTATCAAGCCAAATATCAAGTCTATCAAGAATTAGTGCAAGCTTTAAATACTAGTTGGCCAGCCGTAGTGCAGTTACAGCAACAATTGGGAGGTACAAAATGATCACTAATCCATTAGGCATTTACGAAAAAGCATTACCGCAAAATTTAACGTGGCAACAAACGTTTGAATTGGTACATGAATTAGGGTTTAACTTTTTGGAATTTTCGATTGATGAAAGTGATGAGCGCTTAAAACGTTTAACGTGGAGCCGTCGGGAACGACAAGAATTTCGGCAAGCTTTGTGGGTAACGCATAGTCATATTAATACGTTAATGTTGTCTGGACACCGGCGTTACCCTTTGGGAGCGAAGGATCCGGCAATTCAAGAAAAGGCGCTGACTATGATGCAACAAGCACTCGACTTAGCGGTAGACTTAGGCATTCGAAACATTCAATTAGCGGGCTACGATGTTTATTATGATAAAAAGACTCCGTTAAGTCATGAACTATTTATTGAAAATTTACAACGCTGTGTCGATATGGCAGCCTCCAGATTAGTCATGCTCTCCATTGAAACGATGGATGATCCGTTTTTAAATTCCTTGAGTAAAATTCAAGAAGTTAAACAGCAAATTGCTAGTCCATGGCTGCAAGGATATCCGGATATTGGCAATATTTCAGCATGGCCGCAAAATGATGTTATTACTGATTTAGAGATCAATATGAAACAAATTGTGGCGGTTCATTTAAAAGATACTAAAAAAGTAACTACTACTAGTCCGGGCCAGTTCAAAGAAGTACCCTTTGGTCAAGGTGACGTAGATTTTGAAGGGTGCTTACGCGCTTTTAAGCGACTCGGTTATGCTGGAAGTTTTACAGTAGAAATGTGGAGTCAAAAAGCTGCTGATCCCGTGGCTAAAGTGCGCCAAGCGAAGGAATTTTTTGACCAATTGTTTGCGCAAGTGGGCTTAAAGCAAGCTGCTCTATAAAACAGGTGCTAAAAGTTGAGGATTAGTTGAAATCCCAGTTGTCAGCAAATTTTTAATTGAGGGGGGTTAACATGTTAGAACAATTAAAACAAGAAGTTTATGAAGCCAATATGCAATTACCGAAATTAGACTTAGTGACTTTTACCTGGGGTAACGTCTCGGGCATTGATCGTAAGCAAGGTCTCTTTGTCATTAAGCCTTCGGGAGTAGCATATGATGCTTTGCAACCAGCAGATTTAGTTGTGGTTAATTTGCAAGGGCAAGTCGTTGAAGGTGACTTGAATCCTTCAAGTGATACTCCTACGCATGTGGTTTTGTATAATGCTTTTCCCAAAATTGGTGGGATTGTGCACACCCATTCACCGTGGGCAGTTGCTTTTGCGGCTGCTAAAATGGATATTCCAGCTTTAAATACGACCCATGCGGATACTTTTTACAATGATATTCCGGCAGCGCGGGCTTTGACCCAACAAGAAATTGAAGCGGGTTATGAAGAAAATACCGGTCAAGCCATTGTAGAAACTTTTAAGGAGCGCCACTTGGATTATCAGGCGACTCCGGGAACATTAGTGAGTCAACACGGACCGTTTGCTTGGGGAAATGATGCTCAAAATGCTGTCTATAATGCCAAAGTGCTGGAAACAGTGGCCGCTGAAGACTATCATACGATGCAATTAACCCGAGCTAATTGTCATTTGCCGCAATATTTGTTGGATAAACATTATTACCGAAAACATGGTGATAATGCATATTACGGTCAAAAATAATTTTTAAAAATGCTTTTCAATACAATAACTAAATGTGAGTAACGCTGTGACCCCCGAAGCTAGGACAACTTCGGGGGTCATATTAGTTGCAATTTGGTCTGGAGTTCGATGGCGTTAGGACAATGCTGAATGAACCATCTTAATGTGTGGTGTTGACTCAAAGATGAACGGTTGTCCTTGACTGACAAAGTCGAATTTTTGATAGAACGCCTCAACTTGTTGTTGTGCTTCAATAGCAATTGGTTTGCCGGGAAATTGTGCTGTAATGGTTTGGAAGATCTGTTCCATTAATTCTCGTCCTAAGCCTTGACCACGATATTTTTGATCAGTTACCACACGGCCGAAAGTAAGATGGTCGCCTTCTGGAAAAATGCGCGCATAGGCGATAACTTGCTGATCAACAATGTTAAAGACATGCCAAGCCGTTAAGTCGTGAGCATCAACTTCTTGATAGATTCGTTTTTGATCAACGACAAAAGTTTTAGTTCTTAAAAAATAGATTTGGTATAGTTCGTAAGGGGTTAATGTCTCGAAATTTTTTGCCTGCCACATAAAATTTACCTCATTTCTCAAACAAAATCGTATTGATTAATTTAAAAGCTTGATACAATTGGGTCTGCTGTCGTTCAGGAACAGAAGCAATAATTTTTTGGATTTGTGCATCCGATTTTTGATTAAGGTAAGCCACAGTTTGCTGACCATGGGAAGTTAAGAAGATATCCACTGAACGTAAATCCGTTGAAGAAGGTTCTTTTGTGATTTCCTGTTTGCGCACAAGTTGATTGATTAAACGGCTAGTATAGCTTTTATCCAGATGTAACGACCGGGACAGCTTCATCGGCGTGACTGGATAATGAAAACTAATCTCTAAAAGCATTCGACTCTCGGGCCAAGTTAAGTCAGTATCGAAAACTTGCTTATCTAAGATGCCTAATAGTAAAGTATAATGTCGGTTAAAATGCCGAATTAACGCAGCTGAGTTGGGATCCATTTCCATATCACCTCCTTTTGACTTATTATAATAATGGATAGTGGCTTTTGTCCACTAAAAATAATTAAAATTAATTTTTGTGTTCTTATTCAGAGTTAAGGATAAAATACGCTGTGGCATTGTACGTTTAAATTTACAAAAAAATTCGGGGGTTCAGTATGATTAAGATATCCTGAAAATAAAAGCTGGTTTTTCAAGTTTGTGAATTGAATTTGATTATATTTTTTATAAGTTAAAACTTAGTAAACGATATTATGACCTAAAAATAAACGCTTTAGTGTCGCTGAATAGCACAGATAGTATTATAATGATATTGTGAATTTTGAAAGGAGTGTCTCTTATGGCATATCAAACAATCTATCCTTATACAGGTGAACTATTAAAACAGTATGATGATGCAACACCAGCTGACCTTGAAGCAGCGCTAGCTACTGGTCACCAACTCTACAAAGCAATGCGCGACCAACCGGTGGCTGAACGTGCCCAAATTTTACACCAAATTGCGCAAGCGCTCACAGAAAATGAAGATGAGTTAGCGAAGGCAATGACCTATGATATGGGTAAGTTATTGACGGAGGCTAAAGGCGAAGTGCAATTGTGTGCGGCCATTGCCGAATATTATGCGCAGCACGGTGAAGAATTAATGCAGTCAGTTCCATTAGAAACCCCTGCTGGTAAAGCTTATTACTTAAAACAAGCAACTGGAATTATTGTGGCAGTTGAACCCTGGAACTTTCCACTATATCAAGTAGTACGGGTCTTTGCTCCGAACTTTATTGTTGGTAACCCCATGATTTTGAAGCATGCTTCGATTTGCCCAACTTCAGCCCAAAAATTAGCGGACTTAGTTTTAAAAGCTGGTGCCCCGAAAGGCGCATTAACCAACCTCTTTATTAGTTATGACTTGGTGTCAAAAGCCATTCATGATCCGCGCGTAGCTGGGGTTTGCTTAACTGGTTCTGAACGTGGTGGCGCTTCAGTAGCGAAAGAAGCCGGTGATGCTTTGAAGAAGTCGACTTTGGAATTAGGTGGTAACGACGCCTTCATTATTTTAAGTGATGCTGATGACGCTGAATTAAAGAAGATTGCCCCGGATGCACGGTTGTATAATGCGGGACAAGTCTGCACTTCTTCCAAACGTTTCATTGTCATGGCCGATAAGTATGACAGTTTTGTTGCCATGTTAAAGGAAGCTTTTGCGAATGCTAAAATTGGTGATCCCATGGATCCCACAACGGTTGTAGCACCTTTGAGTTCAAAGAGTGCGCAAGAAAAATTACAGCAACAAGTCGATACGGCTATCGAACATGGTGCCAAATTAGTTTATGGTAACGAACCAATTGACAGCAAAGGTTTCTTCTTCCAACCAACAATTTTAACTGACATTGACAAAGATAATCCGATCTTTAATCAAGAAATGTTTGGTCCGGTTGCTTCGGTTTATAAAGTTAATTCTGAACAAGAAGCAATTGATTTGGCGAACGATTCAAGTTACGGCCTAGGCAATACGGTCTTTTCAGGTGATGTCGATCATGCGAAAGCTGTGGCTGCGAAAATTGAAACGGGGATGTCCTTTATTAATTCTGGCTGGGCTTCTTTACCAGAATTACCATTTGGTGGCGTCAAAAACTCTGGCTATGGTCGGGAATTAAGCGATTTGGGCTTAAATGCCTTTGTTAATGAGCACTTGGTATTTGAACCAAAGAAATAAATTTTACAAAATTGAAGTAATCAAAAAGATTCGCCCGTTTCGGCGAATCTTTTTTTACTACTTATTTTTATAAATACGGGTATTGATAAATTCCATGACGGCTAAAATGATTAAACCGCCGCCCAATAAACGAAAGAAAAAGCGCAACATATCAAAGGGATTAAAGACTAAGGCAATACCTAAAATGATTAATAACAAAGAGTAGCAGTAGTCCCACCACGGAGTCACATTGATATATTTGCGATTGCTGCGGGCGTTAAAAAATTGATTGACACCGTTAACTAATAAGACAATGCCTAAAATAACGGGTAAGAGTGGAAGCAAGAGG
The DNA here is from genome assembly GCF_058107145.1 of Bombilactobacillus sp. ESL1197. Lineage (NCBI taxonomy): Bacteria > Bacillati > Bacillota > Bacilli > Lactobacillales > Lactobacillaceae > Bombilactobacillus > Bombilactobacillus sp. ESL1197. Next base: position 88,341 of record NZ_JBYLTY010000001.1, on the reverse strand, counting down.
TGGGCAATGGGAAAGATGAGAATTGCTAGTAAAAAAGAAACTACCGCAGTGGTGTACGGGCTATTATTGTCGCTATGACTTTTGGATAAGAGCCAACCATCATGTAAAGCGATTAATCCTAGACCGATCAGGTAAGCAGAAATTAAATATAAAATCGCGTTTAAACTTTTATCGGGATTAATTAAAATAACAATTCCGGTGACTGCGAGAAAAATAATTCTGAGCCAGCGATACCAATTAAATTGGCGATAATATTGTTTCATAGTCAATAACTCCTCTTTGTGTGAATCACGTTCATAATCAAGGGCAATTTTTGTTAAAGCAATTGGAATTTTAGTTGTTCGAGTCCCTGCCGTTTTAGTTTACCACTGCTGGTTTTCGGTAAAGCTGCGACTTGCCGAAATTCCACGGGAACTTTATAGTGTGCTAAATATTGGCGACCATAGGCGGTTAATTGTGCGGCAGTGACGGGCTGGTTCAATTCGACATAAGCAACGGGAACACTACCCCAGTGACGATCAGACTGGTGGGTCACACAAATATTGTGAATTTGGGGTAATTGTTGGTACAGATTTTCAATTTCGGCGGGGAAAATATTCTCACCACCAGAAACGAACATATCATCAATTCTGCCTTGCACGAATAAAAATTGTTCATCATCCAGATAGCCAATGTCGCCCGTTTTAAACCAGCCATCAGCGGTTAATTTTTGTTGAAATAATTCCGGCTTTTGCCAATAACCCGGGGTTAATGCTGGAGATTGGAGCTGGATCTCACCGTTTGGCGCAATGCGAATTTGATTGCTGAATAAAGCTTGACCACAAGAGCCTAATTTACGTTGTGCATCTGGAGGATTTAAGGCTACAACGTTGGAGCAGGTTTCGGTCATACCATAAGATTGTACTACCGGAATATGTTGGGTTTGACAAACTTGTAAGGTTTTTTGATCAATAGGGGCTCCTCCGAGAAACATTAAGCGAAAGCGGGAGTTGTAGGCAGTAGTTTTAACTTGCAAGAGTTCTTGGAGCATAGTGGGGACCACTGACATAATCGTGATTGGTTGTTGACAAAGTAATTGATTATCGTTGGTAGCGTCAAACTTATCTGCTAGATACAACGGAATGCCGTAAATTAAAGAGCGCAGCAAAATAGAAAAGCCTGAGATATGAAACAATGGTACCACGCACAGCCAACAATCACTGGCCGTAATTTGAAAATTCAATAAAGTGTTCATGGCAGAGGCCCAGTGATTACCATAAGTTTGCAACACACCTTTCGGTTGCCCCGTGGTTCCCGACGTATACATCAAACTAGCCACATCGTCACTTTGAATGCTGAAAGTGGAATAGGGTTGGGGCGCTAATGTGGATAAAGAATGTGGAGTAATGATTTGAACCTTATCTGTTGGCAATTGTAAGTCGTTTTGATCACTCAGACAGAACTTTACTTGAGCATCTTGTAATTGTTGGACTAATTCGGTCGCGGCTAAGCGAATATTGCAAAAGACAATGGTCGCATTTAATTGTTGCAATGCTAAGATATTCAAATAAGTATCTAAAGTATTGTGTCCAAATAACCCCACATGATCTTGGGGGTGAATGGATAAGTTGGCCAATTTTTGGGCACGATGTTTGACTAATTGTTGAATTTGTTGGAATGTATAGTACTGGTCTTGATAATATAAGGCTATTTTGTTAGGTGATAATTGCGTTCGTTTGTTTAACCAGTTTTGCATTAAAAAACTTCTTTCTAAAGGCTGAGCCTCAAAAAAGACTGGAACCACTGTTGGATTTCAGTCTTTGGTTACTAGGTGTGCGATGAAGATCATCAAATGTTTAGGTTTGCAGCTTGATAATTGCGCTCCAAAGAGCAAAAGAATGTATCTAACTACGCCAAATTCAAAGTCAAAAAACGACTTTTAAATTGGGCTAGGTTAGTCTTCAGCTTTTAACCAATTTTGTTCACAGCTTGTTATGGGAACTTGGGGAACTTATCGAAATCGGGTTCGCGTTTTTCTAAGAAAGCGTCACGACCTTCTTTACCTTCATCTGTCTCATAAAATAACATGGTGGAGTCGCCAGCAATTTGTTGCAGACCGGCTAGGCCGTCCGTATCAGCATTCATGGCAGCCTTAATGAAGCGAATGGCGGTTGGTGATTTCTTTAAAATTTCGTGACACCAAGCTAGCGTTTCCGTTTCAACGTCGGCCAACGGAACGACCTTATTGATCCAGCCCATTTCAAAAGCCTCTTGGGCACTATAAGGTTTGCATAAAAACCAGACTTCTTTGGCGCGCTTATGACCAATGACTCGGGCTAAATAAGCGGAGCCATAACCGGCATCAAAACTACCAACTTTTGGTCCTGTTTGCATGAACTGGGCATTGTCAGCCGCAATGGTTAAATCACAGACTAATTGTAAGATATTACCCCCACCAACGGACCAGCCTTTGACCATGGCAATCACGGGCTTCGGGATCACGCGAATTAAGTGTTGTAAGTCTAAGACGTTGAGCCGGGCAATTTTATCTTTACCAACGTATCCACCGTTGCCGCGCACTTTTTGGTCACCACCGGAACAAAAGGCTAAATCGCCTTGACCGGTTAAGATAATTACACCAATACTTGCGTCGTCACGGCAATAGTTAAAGGCCTCAATCATTTCTTGAATCGTGTCCGGAGTAAAGGCGTTACGCACCTGGGGGCGATTAATTGTAATTTTGGCGATTTTATCTTGTCGCTCAAATAAAATTTCTGAATAATTCTTAATAGTTTGCCAATTCGTCATAAAATTTTCCTTTCTGGAGGTCAGAACAATCGATTTAATTCAATATCTCGGGATCAAAATCCTACACCAAGCTCCCCAAACGGTTTTATTGCAATTACCCATTACAGCACAAGTCTTACAACCTTACGGCCAGTTGCATGGAGGCATGAATAGTGTTTTAGCCGAAACCGCGGCTAGTTTAGGCGCTAATTTAAATTTACCAGCTGAGCAAGTAGCCGTCGGCACACAAATTCAAACGAATCATTTACGTTCGGTGAAGCAAGGTGAATTATTTGCAGAAGCACACCCGATTCAAATTGGTCGGCGGATTCAAGTTTGGCAAGCTAGTACTTATCAAACTTCAATCCAAGAGCCAACTAGTATCAGTACTGTCACCTTGATGGCAGTAGCTAAATCCTCTAAATAACATCTTAGCATATCAAAGTTTGGTGTTGAGGAAAAGTGCTAAGTTGATTCTTTAGAATTGGTGGTTCAAATTTTGCAGGAAGGGGGAGATTGTAGCTGTCTTCACAAATGAATGTGAAAATATTAAATTTTTCCTAATTAATTAGGATTGGGCATTTAACTTTTGTTTGTGATTGATTCGTGGTAGAGTAGAATAATGTAATTTCAAGATGTTGTTCAGATTTAATCGGAGATGGAGAGATATAATGAAAATTAATGCTGCCGATAAAATGGTTCAAGTTATGCAAGCTTGGGGCATTGATAATGTATATGGTTTACCTGGGGATTCTGTAGATACAACCATTGAAGCTTTGTATCGCAAACGCGATCAAATTAAATTTACACAAGTTCGGCATGAAGAAGTTGCTGCGTTAGCTGCTGCTTCGCATGCCAAATTAACTGGTCAAGTGAGTGTTTGCTTGTCCATTGGTGGACCTGGTGCCATTCATATGTTAAATGGTTTATATGATGCTAAGATGGATCACGCACCAGTTGTGGCTATTTTGGGTCAAATTCAATCTCATTTATTAAATACTGGTTTCTTCCAAGAAGTCAATACACCACAATTGTTCGAAGACGTTGCTGTTTATAATCGTTTGGTAACTAACCCAGAAACCTTACCAGCAGTTATGGACGAAGCAATTCGGGCCGCTTATACGAATAAAGGCGTTGCAGTTTTGACGATTCCAGATGATGTACCGGATCATAAAATTTCTGATACGTTTAAACCAACGGCTGATCAATTCCGTTTGGATGCTCCCAGTGCTGATGTGAAAGATATTGATCAAGCTTTAGCCATGATCAAAAAAGCCAAAAAGCCAGTAGCTTTGATTGGTGTCGGTGCTAAAGAAGCGCAAGAACAAGCTAAAGAATTTGTGGAACGTTACTCCATTCCATTTATTCAAACAATGCCCGCTAAGGGAACCATTGATGATGATCATCCCAATGCGTTAGGACAAATCGGTAAATTAGGTACGAAACCTGCTTATGAAGCAATGTTTAACGCCGATTTATTAATGTTAATCGGAACTGATTATCCTTATGCACCTTATATCAATCAAAAGATTCCAACAATTCAAATTGATAATGACCCAAGTAAAATTGGTCACCGTCATAATATTGATTTGGCGATCGTGGCAGATACCAAAGATGCATTAACCTTATTAAATACCCGTGGCGAAGTGATCAGCGATCGGCCATTCTTAAAAGCTTGTCAAAAGAATATGCAAACTTGGCGCGCTTGGATGAACGACGTTAAGAACAAGAAGCATAATGGCGTTTTACCATCCAAGATGTTTGCTAAAATGAGTGAAGTGGCACCAGCTAATACGGTTTGGTCCGTTGATGTGGGGACTTCAACTTCATTTGGTGCCCGGTTTGTTGATGTTAAGTCCACGCAAAAATATACGATTTCTGCATGGTTAGGAACTATGGGCTGTGCTTTACCGGGATCCATTGCTTCTAAAATTGCGATGCCACAACGCCCAACTTATGCAGTTTGCGGCGATGGTGCTTTTGCCATGGTCATGCAAGACTTTGTTACTGCAGTTAAATATGATTTGCCAATGGTCGTTGTTGTGTTAAATAATCATTTGTTAGCCTTCATTGAATATGAACAACAATCTGCGGGCCAACAAAATTACGGCATTGATTTGGCAGATATTGATTTTGCTAAATTTGCTGAAGCTTGTGGTGGTATTGGCATCAATGTTACTAACGATGAAGAATTTGCTCAAGCTATGGAACAATACAAGAACCCTACTAAGCCAGTTTTAATTAATGCTGCGGTTTATGATGAAGCTCCATTACCAGGTAAGATTATTAAAGATGAAGCTGAAGGTTATTTGAAGTTTGGTTTTGAATATTTCAAAGACAAGTTCCAAATCCCTAAGATGCCACCATTACGTGAAATCTTACGGCAATTTTTATAAAATATAGTTTGCTGAAAGTCGTTTTCGAGAGAAGACGGCTTTTTTGGTATAACCATTTTTAGAAAATGGATAACAATAAAAAATAAGATTTTAACCAAGTTTTTTCAACTAACCTAGAGTTAAAATCTTATTTTATTTACATATTGAATGAATCATTTCAATCTAAATAAACTAAGGATTATTTTCTTAATTGAAAAGCATTCTCCACTTTCTCGAAACCAATCTTTGGATAATATTCCATTGCTTTGGGTGCCGCTAATAAATAAAGTTTGGTGTGCGGACCAATTTGTGTATTTAATTTGTTAACTAATGTTTTACCAATACCTTGTTTTTGATAGTTAGCATCTACGGCTAGGTCACTTAAGTAGCAAAGATCATAGCCAGAATCAACTAAGGCGCGGGCTACCCCGACTAGTTGGTCTTGATCCCAAGCAGTCCAGAGAATATCAGAATCCTTTAAGACTTGCGCAATCTTTTTAGGTTGCTCGATTGGGCGGCGCAAAGCTAAAGTGGATCTTTTTAAAAGATCAATATAGGTTTCAACTGTCACGTTGACTTGGTTACTGTAAGTAATCATGCTTGCACTTCCCTGAGTATTATAGTTTGTTTTATATGATAAATTAGTTTTGAAACTTATTCAATAATCCGAGCAAAATCCGATACAAGATAGCGTTGTTTATCGTTACCTTGTTCGGCGGCTATACCGACGGATAAGAACATAATCGGAATTAAATGGGAATCAATATTTAAGCAATCCATGACTTTAGGAAAATCAACGCCACGCATTGCCACGGAATCATAGCCAAAACACCGCACCACATGCATTAAATTCATCGCAAATAAACCAGTGTCTAAATTAACACCTTGCGCAGTTTTATCTTCGGGGTGTGTTTGATAAAAGTTTTCTAAGCCCTGTTGATATGCAGTAATGGCCGTTTGATCATGGGCATCTAACAAGCCATGATTAATGGAAAAATCGGTTAGAGTTTCGGTTTGATAAGCAGATAAATCGCCTAAAATAAAGAACAGTGCTGAGGCTGTTTCGACTTGCTCTTGGTCGGAAGCCAACTGACGTAAAACTTTTAACTTAGCTTTGTCTTTGATCACCACGACTTTCCAGGGCTGCGCGTTGTTACTAGAAGGTGCCGTGGCTGCCAACTCCAACATTTTATTAATAGTTTCATCGGAAATAGTTTGGGCCGGATCATATTTACGAATGGATTTACGTGCTACTAAAAAATTAATCATCTCTTGGTTCATGTTTTAGCCTTCTTCTTATTTAATCTAACTTTATTATAGTTTTATTGTTAAAAAATGAAAAGGCTAACATTGGGCTGGTGATTTGGAAAGTCAACTTTAAAAGGTTCCAGAATTGAATTTTAAAAAATTCTATTAAGCTAACAATTTTGGCACATAAAAAAACTATTTATTAAGTTAAAGCTATTCTGAAGTAATACTTTGATACAAGATTGTAGTTAATCTTGATATTGAGCAATAATAAATTAAAAAATGCCATTGACTTTTAATCTTATATTAATATAATTCTAATTACATTCATATAGGAGGATTAAAATATGCAAACTATTAAAGCCAAGGATTCTTTAAAAACAAAAGATTATTTGAAAATTCGAGACAAAAAAGCAAGTGCAAAACTTAATAGATCTTTGGAACAAAATTCAGAACATAAATTTGGATATGGAGGAAGTCTTAAAAGTAATAAATTAACCGAAATACATGATGGTAATAATTACTTTTGTTGTTCTTCTAGTAGTGGTAGTTCTACTGTAAGCAAAAGGTAAAAATATATTATTTTAAGGTCGCATGGTATCACATGTGGCCTTAAATAATATATTGAAGATTATAATAAATTGGCCATATGGAGGAATCATAAAATGAAAGGTAGTTATGAAATATTACCCTTTTTCTTATATAGTGGTGTAAATGAGTTACTTCAAAATGAATATGGTATAACTGTTATCAATGATAAAGATTTGTCAAACCTTTTATTTAAATGGGATAGAGATTCAAGAAAGCTTGTCTCATATGATGAAATATATAGTGTTTTTTGTGAAGATACTGATGAGCTTATATCATTTTTAATAAATAAAAAAGTTTTAAAAAAAAGCATCACAACATATTCAATTGAAATTAAAAATATTGTGATTGTATCAGATGACTTGCATATTAAATCCAATGTTTTTTCTTATTTAAGATCTAAATTAGATTTAAATGTAGAAAGTATTAGTGTTACTGAGGTTCAAGAATTTTTAAACATGAATTTATCTACTGATGATATGATAATAGTTTCTTTAACGAAATACAGTTTTAAGGATGCCAACTTGATTAGAGAAAAAATCATTGATAGCAATAGCATATCATTGTTTGGTTATTATTATGCTGGCAATTATTATATAGATAATTTGTATAAAACCGAATGGTATAATCCTTGTCATCAGTGTAATTTGGAGAATATAAAAGCTCAATTACGTATTAACACTACCGGAGATGTAAGTTATCAAGAAATAATTGATGATATTTATAAAACAGATAGTGAAATGATTATAAGTACACAATTACCAGACTACCAGAAAGACTTTATTTCCTTGTCATTGTTTTCCATAATAAATAATTTTATAGGAGACGGTGAATATTCTAGCATTAATCCAGAGTCGCTTTCGTTAGTTACAAAAATAGATTTAAATAATAACAAAGTATATAAAGACTTTTCTGTATATTGGGAGTTATGTGATTGTTATGAAAAATAATGATAAAAGTGCATCTTCTGAAAAGGAACTTTTAATTGCAAAAAAAATGTCAGAACAATTATTAAGTAAACGAATATTAAATGATATTGAAAAATTTCATCAATCAACGACCTGGCAGGTTCCTTATAACTGGACTTTCAATTCAGGAGTTATAGAATGGGAAAAACTTGTGGAGTATAAAGACATACTTCCAGATAACCCTTTAGATACTATAGAAATGTTTCCTAATTATAAGATACCTAATTATAATTATCCTCAATCTACGAGACATTTTAAAAAAGATAAATATATTGATAAAAGTAAAATAGCAGATATATTAGGTAAGGCGTTTGGTAGATATGAGGGATTAGGCTCAAAAAATTATGGTTCAGCAGGAGGGCTGTATCCAGTAATTCCAGTTATGATTGTTTTTAGTAATAATGAAATACAAGATATTGATGCAGGTGTATATGTTTATGATTCAGAGCATTATTCACTTCAATTGATTAAGAAGATATCCAATAAAAAAGATTTTAAAATGTTATCAATAAATGTTAACTCGGCTTTTCCTGGCCAACTTTTGTCTAATATATGTTTTGCATATGCAATAGATTTAGAAAGAGCTATTTTAAAATATGGTCGTAGAGGATATAGGCATGCACTAATAGAATCAGGATTAATTGCAGAGAGTTTACACTTATCTCATGTATCGTGTTATAAGGAATTCGGGGATTGTATTTGGTCTGGATTTAATGATAATGCGTTGACTCGTGCCTGTGGATTGAATGCGAAAATGACGCCTGTTACTCTTCTACAGTGGTTTGGATTGAAAGATACTAATAGGTGAATATTATGTTTACTGTCTATCCAGATGATAACAACCACATCTATAATACAATGTTTAGTTGTGATAAAACAAAATCTTTTTTTGCATCTTCTAGAATAGGCATTCTATTAAATGAAGATACCTATTCACCCAATGATTGTGGGTCCTTTGGAATTAATAAATTATTAGCAACAAAAAAAGCATTTTCGGAATCAGTAGAAAGAAGAAGTTTGTCTGGAAGTTCAAGCAACGAAATCCTTGTTCAAACTATTGACATTTTTAGCGGTTGTGTAAAAGAAATAAACAAAAATAATTTCTATTTTGCTGATAAAGGATGTCTAGATACAACTTCTACAGCAGCAGATACTAATGGTAACTATGCTGTGTATAATTCCATATTAGAATTGATTGAAAAGAATGCTACAATGCTTTTCTGGTATAACAATGAAGGATATCAATTGTATTCTGAATCAATGAAAAATATTTTGATTAATATCACAGGGGAAAATTATGATCATAAAGTTTTTATCAATGATAGTTTTTATCCTGTTTTAGTTGTTTATGTATTTTTATACGTAAATGGACATCCAATTGTTGTGGGTACGGGGTCTGGTCTTTCTTTAAAGTATTCTTTAGAAAAAGCTGTTAATGAAGCGGTCTTTTTAGCCAAAATAGAAAATGATAATAATAGTATTATTGATTATAAGGGAATGCTTTATGATAACTATACTTCAATGAAGAAAAAGTCTTTTGATGATATTAATACCGAAAGGAAACTATCATCATACTCAAAAAAAGAATCTTTCAATTGGCGTAATGAAAATAATATCTCTATTAAAGACTTAAAATTGTCATTACGTAGATTTACAAATCATTTATATATTCATTCACTGAGCGTTTCATATAAAAAATTGATTTGTATAAGATCTTTTTCTCCTGAATTGATCAATTATGTACCATTTAAGCAAAATCTTAAATTTGATAGAAAGATATATCATAGAATAAGTAGAGATGTTTTAAAAAATGATTTTCCTGATAATCCAATTATGTAAGGACATATTATCATGTATATAAAAAATAATAATGCAAATATAGATAGTTCATTTTTGATACAAAATATATCTTTTGAGGATAAAAAATTCTTAGAAACAAACTTTTGTCATACTTCGATATTACCCTTAAAGATAAAGAACGCAACTGGTAACTCTGCAACGTTTAATAAAAAAAATGCAGTAATGGCATGCTTTGGAGAATATAATGAAAGATTGTCCATGTTTTACAATATTAATTCAAAAATTTCTAAAATACCTGCTTTTTCGTTATTTGATGACAGTGTGTTAAATGTTAATCCAGCTGAAGTATATATGAATTATTCACTAAGAGGATTAAATGGATATAAGAAAATATTTACTGATTCGTGTGGCGTTGCTTCGCATACTAATTCTGAATTAGCACTTTATGCTGCTATTTTGGAGTTTGTGGAGAGACAGTCTTTAATATTGACTTGGTTATCTAAAAAAAGGGGAAGAGAGTACCCTATAAATTTATTAAATAATTATCCTGAAAGTAGGCATTTAATTAAAAGGTTCAGTAGTATTTTTTCTTACTTTAAAGTCTATGATATTTCTTTGTATAGCGATATTTTTGTTATTTTAATAATAGGAGGTAATAAAGATTCATTTTCTATAGGCTTGGATGCAAACCTATCTTTTAGTGAGGCTTTAAAAGGTGCATTGGATGAATTTTGTCAAAGCTATGAATCTATTTTATTGTACCAAAACAACCCCAATTTAAATGAACAAGAGTTATATAAGAGAAATTTTTTAAATCAAACTTCTAAAGAATTTATTCAAAAATATACTTTTTTGGAGGGAGATATTACGAACTATTATCCTGAAAAATGTCAAAACAGCAATTTGATTAATTTAAAAAAAGTTATACAAAAAGTTCCTATAGATTATTATGCTCTTTCAATACCTCCTGCTATTAGTCAAACTAACCTAAGAATAGTTAAAGTTTTTTCCCCTGATGCTTTTCCACACATGAATACTCAAATAATTGATCCACATAAATATAAGATAGCTAATGTGTTTGGAATACAAGACTTTCCTAACATGGGCAAGTCAATTCCTTTTCCGTGAGGTTAAACAACATGAAAATTATTCTTAATTATGCTAAAACCTTTAATAAAATTATTTGGTCTGAAAAAATACCACTTATATATACTTTGTTATTACCAACTGCTTTATATATTTTTTCTAACTTTCGACGATTATCTATAGGAGGTATTTCCATAATTAAATTGTTAGCTTCAACCAGTGATTATCTAGCATATATGATTGTTTCAGTAGCTATCAATGGAATTGCATTACAAATAATTAGTTTTCGCGAAAGTGGTTTTTTAAAAACTGTCACGATGATATCTGGAGGAAATCGCAAATTTCCAGTCTATGGCCTACTAGTGAGTGAATTTATTTTTGGATATTTGTGTGTCTTGATGTTTGGAATTTTTATGGCAATATTTAATTTTAACAAAATAATTATGATTATTTTGATCTATACATTGATTTATATTTGTTCGGCCATACCAGTCATGTTATTTAGCGTATTGCTAACCATTTTTCCAATGCGCGTGAATACAAGTAGCATCTTGGCTAATTTAATACTACTAGGGTTAATCTGGTTATCGGCTGTTCGTCAAGATACGGGTTCCTTTTGGGGAGAGTTACTTTTTGGCATGAATCCAGCTGATTATGTAACACAAGTTATTGTTGTCATACTTAATTTGTTTAAAACTCCACATGTGATTAACCTATATCAAGTATTGTCGATTTTTGTTTTATTTATCATTTATTTTTTCATTGGTTATGTGGCCAGTGCTAAAGTTAGAATCAATTCCTTAACATCTAGAAATTAGGAGTGTGTGGACATGAAAATTGTTTTGGATAATATTTCATTTAGTTATCAGGATCATACAATCTTCAAAAACTGTGATTGTCAATTTTTGCCTGGAAAAATTAATTATTTAATTGGGTATAACGGTTCCGGAAAGAGCACGTTGTTTGACCTGATCAGTGGTGTTCAAAAAGTTGATAATGGAACAATTGTGTCATCGATAAAGACTAACGAAATTGTTTATCAAACGCAAAATCCAATCTTCTTTGGTTCCTTAAATGGTAATGATTTAAAGCAATTTATTTTTGGGATTGCTACTGGCTATCAAAAGATTGAAGTTAATCAATTAAGCCCGCACTTTAAAAAGTTATATTCTGGTTTAATGAATCGTAAATTAGGATCTATGTCTGTGGGAGAAAAGCGCTGGTTGTTAATCTTTTTGGAAAGTTTTTTACAAAAGAATGTTTTTCTACTTGATGAACCTACAAGCGGCGTGGATCCAGTAGCTAATAGACAAATCAACGATCAACTTTTAACTTTAGCTCAAGATCCTCAGAAATTAGTAATTGTTACTACGCATGATTTGCAACACTTGGTAGAAGCTGATTGTTATATTCATCTGCTGAGTCATCAAAAAATTCGAACTTTTAATAGCTTTGAAGAGTTTATAGCCGTCGCACAAAAATCTGATCCTGAAGAAGCTTTTGCTGTCTTAACAGGTAATGAGTAGTAATTAATTAATTTTCGTATCATTGTTAAGTCTTCATCATAGTTAGGAACTTACTGATTATGATGAAGACTTTTTTAGTGATAAAATAATTGATTTTGCTGCAGTTAAAGCTCAAAATCTTTATAATAAACAAGTGAATTTTTTTACAATGGTCAAAGGGAGACAGCGATGACTTTATTTTTTAAAAATATTGAACGGCAAAGTGCAACTTTAAGTACCGCAGAACGGCAAGTGTTTGACTATCTGAAACGCGCGGCACCTGAATTTTTAAAGCAGGATATTGCCCAAATTGCGCGGCAAACTTATGTATCGACAGCAACAGTTAGTCGGACGATCAAAAAATTAGGCTATCAAAATTTAACGGAATTTAAGTTTTATTTGCGTAAAGCGTTGGAAGGCGAGCAGGCAGAGCAAATCACCAAAAGGGATTTTTTAAAGCATTCGGGTGCAATTCCTCTGATTGGGCGCGAAGACTTAGATTTATTACAGTTAAAGCGGGTGACGCAATTAATTAATCAAGCGCACCATATTGAATTTTTAGGATTGGGACCGTCTTATACGGTGGCAGTGGATGGTGCGCGGCGCTTAATGTTTGCAGGTAAAAATTCTTCGAGTCGTTCCGAATGGGATGAGATTGATCGGGTGGTCTCCACGATTGATCCTAGCGATTTGGTATTTTTGATCTCTTGTTCCGGAGAAACCGCGGTGATGGGGCGTTGTGCGGGAATTTTACAGCAACGGTTGGTTAATACGGTTGGCATTATTGGCAATGTTCAGAGTTCTTTGGCGGGGAAAGTCACCGAAGCTTTTGAGCTGCCAGTTCCGAACATTTATTATCAAGATTTGGATTTGTCGACGCGCATTCCACTTTTACGGTTAGTGGAGTTAATTATTGATGAGTATATTTACCAATATTGTTTGTAGTTACCAGATTTACTAGGTCGTTCGTTTTTTATTGTTAAAATTGTAACCATTTACAAAAAATGTAAATTCCGACATTATCCTTGAAAGGGCTATTTTCGCCAGTAAATTTGTTTTATTCTGTAATCGTATTCAAAAAAAGAGAAGGAGTAACGAGATGTCGGAACAAGAAGAACCAAAGAAAAAAGTTACTGCTTGGGAGTTTTTCCAAGGTTTAGGTAAAACTTTCATGTTACCAGTTTCGTTATTGGCATTTATGGGCTTGTTATTAGGAATTGGGAGTGCCTTTTCCAGCCCGAGTATGCTTAAATTATTACCATTTTTAAAGATCACACCAATTCACTTGATCTTTCAGTTTATGTCGACAATTGGTGGTTTTGCCTTTACTTATTTACCAATTATGTTTGCGATGGCGATTCCGTTAGGTTTAGCCCGTGAAGAAAAAGGTATTGCTGCTTTTGCAGGATTTGTGGGCTATTTTGTGATGAATATGTCCATTAACTTTTATTTAAAAGTTACCCATCAACTAGTTCCTGTCAGCAAAATGCAAGCTGCCGGTCAATCGAACACCTTTGGGATTCAAACTATTGAAATGGGTGTTTTAGGTGGAATTATTGTCGGTTTAATTGTGTATGTTATTCATATTCATTTTTACCAAACGCAGTTACCAGATTCGTTTGCATTCTTTAGTGGCACGCGTTTTGTACCGATTATGACAGCCTTGGTTATGGCTTTAGTGGGCTTAGTAATTCCCATGATTTGGCCGATCTTTTCAACAGCTATTAACAGCTTAGGTTGGCTGATTCAAAAAGCCGGTGTCTTTGGACCATTTATCTATGGTACTTGTTTACGGTTATTGATTCCGCTAGGTTTGCATCATATTTTGTTAGCGATGATTCGTTTTACTCAAGCTGGTGGGACCGCAGTGGTGGCCGGTCATCACGTTGTCGGAGCGTTAAATATCTTTTATCAGGAATTGCAACACGGCTTGCCGATTAGCCACCATGCGACCGCCTTCTTATCGCAAGGTTATATGCCCACGATGATGTTTGCTTTACCAGCAGTCGCATTAGCGATTTATAAAACGTCCTTCCCTGAAAATCGGAAGAAAGTTAAAGGCTTGTTGATTTCGGGAGTGATTGCTTCGTTTGTAACGGGAATTACGGAACCAATTGAGTTCTTATTCTTATTTATTTCACCAGCTTTGTATATTTTCCATAGTATTATGTCTGGTTTAGGTTATATGGTGATGGCCTTATTAAATGTTGGGATTGGCAATACTGATGGTGGTATTTTAGATTGGTTGATCTTTGGTGTCTTGCAAGGACCCGCTACTCGTTGGTGGATTGTCCCAATTGTCGGAGTGGTTTGGTTTGCCATTTACTACTTTGTTTTCAAATGGGCCATTGAAAAGTATAACTTAAAGACTCCTGGTCGTGAAAAGCACGCTAGTGCAACAGATACAGAGGATTCAGGTGAGCAATTCGATGTGCCACAAATTTTGGCAGGTGTTGGTGGTGCCGCTAATATTGTGAACGTCGATAACTGCGTGACCCGCTTACGTTTGATTGTTCAGGATACGGATTTAGTGAATGAAGAACAATTGAAAGCAGCTGGCGCGTTAGGAGTTATGATTTTAGATAAACAAAATGTGCAAGTGATTATTGGCACCCAAATTGCCACAGTGCGTAAACAATTTGATGCGGTATTAAAAGAGCAATCAATCGGTAAAGGAGAAACTACACAAGCTGATGGAGTATAACTTTGATGAAATTATTGATCGTCATGATGAAAAATGTCGCAAGTGGGATCGGACGATTATTGAACACGAATTTGGTCCTATTCCGGACGATTTTATTCCCATGTGGATTGCTGATATGGACTTTCGTTCCCCCCAAGGAATTTTAGATGCTTTCATGAAAGCTAGTCAGCGGGGAACCTTTGGTTATACGTACACGTATCCGGAATTTTATCAAACCGTAGTACAATGGCAACAACAGCAACACCAAGTCTTTGTCGATCCAGCCTGGATTACGTTAGGCTATGGTAGTGTGGCGACGATGTATAATTTAGTGCAACAATTTTGTGACGCCCAACATGGTGTGATGACTTTGACACCCACTTACGGTCCTTTTGGCCGCTGCGCTCGCGATAATCACGTGCCGGTTGGAATGAGTCCGTTAATTTTAAAAAATAATCGCTATGAAATTGCTTGGGATGACTTAGAGCACCAATTACAGGTTCAACAACCACATTTATTATTTTTCTGTAATCCGCATAATCCTTCCGGGCGGATCTGGTCGCCACAAGAAATTGAACGCGTGGCCCAACTGTGCTTGGATAATCAAGTAATTATGGTCAGCGATGAAGTTCATAGTGAACACATTTTAAATAATGGTCACCACACTTCAGCGTTGAGTTTACCGGACAAGTATTTACAAAATTTAATCTTTTTGACTTCGCCGAATAAAGTCTTTAATCTAGGTGGCTTAAAAACATCATATTCAATTATTCCTAATCCACAATTACGTGCACATTTGCGCGCTAACTATCAAAAAAATTCGATTACGTCACCGAATATTTTCGGAATTACAGCTATTGTTGCCGGTTATCAAACGGGGAACGATTGGCGGCGCGCGATGGTCGATTATGTTTCACAGAATTATGAATTAGCCCAACAAATGTTAACAGATCAGCGGCTACAATTGATTCCTATGGAATCATCATATCTCTTGTGGGTCAAAGTTAGCGATTTGGGAATTAGTGGTGCAGAGTTTACGCAAGAGTTGGCTACGCAACAAGGCGTTATCTTAGAAGCGGGGACGGACTTTGTCGGTGACGGTCAAGACTTTACACGGATTAATTTAGCAATGCCGCGCTCTCAAATCAAAACGGCTTTATCGCGGATTAAGAAATTTATCGACGGGAGGTTTTAAGATGTTTGGCTTGAAAAAGAAAAAAAGAGTAGCAGATGAAATAGTCGCACCGGCCAATGGGCAATTAATTACTTTAGCTGCTTTGAAGGACGGAGTCTTCTCAAGTGGCATGATGGGGCAAGGTTATGCGGTGATTCCTAGCGACGGTCAAGTAGTCGCGCCCGTTAATGGTACCATTGTATCCATTTTTCCTACGAAGCACGCGATTACTCTAAAGGATCAGCAAGATCATGAAGTTTTATTACATTTAGGGATTGATACGGTCGAATTAAATGGTGCCCCTTTTGAGATTAAGGTGCAAGCCGGCCAAAGTGTGACAGCAGGCACAGCTTTAGCACAGATGGATTTGGCCATGATTCAACAGCAGCAGAAAAATCCGAGTGTCATTGTTATCTTTACTAATTTAAAAGAAGAACAACTTCAAGTGAATGACCTGCAAACAGTCAATGCAGGAGCTGTCGTGGCAACTTTGGAATAGTTCTCATTAAAAAAAACTGTCAGTGAACACTTTTTACGGCGTTCACTGACAGTTTTTTTATTTAAGCTATGTTTAACGTTCTGGTTCCTTGATTTTAGCTTTTTCTTCACGATACCAATTTTCCCACAATTGTGGTGTATTGAGTTGTTCCATCTCTAGTCCAGCATTCTTTAACAAGTCTTCCAACAAGGCGTTGATAATATCTGAATGTTGTTTGATTAAAACTGGAACAATATCTTTCATTCGAAAGCTGCGATCATGAGCAATAAAAGCATTTAATTCAGTGACATGATGATCGACATCATATTGAGAAATAACCTCTAAATCATCATCCTGAAAGTGATGTACGTAAAATTGTAAAAATGCAGCAACCGCTTTTTCACTATATGGCTGTGCCAAATATCTCATCCTCCTCTAATTACATACTTTAATCATGACACGAAAACTCTTGATTGTAAAATTAATTTTTTAACCGTTGTTGAAAAAAGGTGCGTAGAAAAATAATGACGCCCATTACTAACGCGATGATAATTTGTAATTGGTAAGTTCCGGTTAGTAAGTTGGGACTAAATTTAGGAACTAAATTGTTGAAAAATAAAGCGGATCCGGAAAATCCAAGACTGGTAATCGCGGAAAAACAGCCCATGACTAGGGGATAATGTTTGGCGGTGGCTAAGCCAGAGAGTAGATAAGGAACTGTCATTAAGGTAAGGGCACTGCCACTTCCAATTAAAAAGGTGGCAATGGCAATGCTAGTGGTGGTGTGCAGTCTTAGTAATAAAAAACCGCCGAGGGCGACTAGAAAGAAATTGGCCACTAAAAGATATTGTTTAAATAATTGGCGTACCCAACGGATAACAAGACCCATCACAATAGCAGCCAAGCCATCCAACATCATAATCCGGCCCGTTAAAGCGGGTGTTCCTAAATGGAAATGTTGAATATAAACAGCATTTTTATTATAGAGCACGGCTTCTAACGCAATCATGACGCTGGCCACAATCAAATAATAGATAATTGAGCCAAACTTAGTTTGAGTAACTTGAGTGTTTTCGTCTGTGTCTGCTTTTTGATCTGGACGTTTATTAGGTACGACAAAACTAATAATAATTAAAGCCATTGCTGCTAAAAAGAAAAGATAGTAAGCGTGTAGCCAGTTGTGGCTTGCTAACAGCCCACTAAAGAAGACCATCACCATTGATGAACCATTTTCTAAGGCCACAACGCTGCCGAGCATGGTGGCGAGTTGCTCACCTTGGAAGGTATAGGCTTGTAAACTAGGTAAGATAGTCGTGATCCCGCCGGTTCCTAGCCCTGCTAAAAAGCCCCAAAGCAATAATTGATTGACTGATTGATGAAAAAGAAGCGGTAATAAGCCGCCCAACGTTAAAATGCTAACACTAATTAAAGCAATTTGTTTAAAAGTCCAGCGGTCTAACAATTTACCAAAGACTAAAGCGGAAATCACAGCAGCGGCATCACCAATCGTGGCGATGGACTCTACAGCCGTACTATTGGCATGTGGAAAAGCTTGTCCGCGGGCGAGGTTGATGATGATAGGCGCGCAATAATTGCTAGAATGACAATGCCGAGTAGCAGTTTTCTGGTTTTGTGATTGAACATAGAATAATAACCCTCAATATTTAAACATTTTTCATTAATTTTATAATATAAATTTGTGTTTGACTAGTTTCATGAGTTGCAGTTAGTATTCGGTTTTGCTCGCAGCTGGTTATAATTACGCTCGCAACACAAAAGCTTGCGTTTAACTACAATTAGACTTTTAAGTTAAAAAGCAAACTTCAAAGTCTAATCTAGGTTAGTACTCAGCTTTTACTCGATTTTGCTCGCAGCTGGTTAATAAAAATTACTGTTTAGTTTTTGAACAATAGTGCCTGCAACTTGGTTAGCTTGCTGTAAAGTATTAGACCACGATTTTTGCTGCATTAAACCAGCTAAGAGGCCGCCACAATGAGCATCACCAGCGCCGCTGGTATTTTGGATAGTTTTAATTTTTGGAGCAGGAACGCTTTGATAAGTTTGACCATCGTAAATGACGCACCCACGGGCGCCTAACGTTACGATAACGGGCTGTTGGGTGACAGCAAAAATAGTCGCTAATTGTTGCTGGAGATCGGTGGTTTGGGGCGCCAAGGTTTGTAATTCAACTTGATTAGCGTGAACCATAGTTGGCAATTGCCAGAGTTTTTGTAAAGTAGCTTGTTCAATGGTGCCAATGCGTGGCGAGGTATCAAATAAAATTGGTGTGTGCGGGGCATGGGTCTGTAATTGGTGCAAAATTAGCTGGGCACAAGATGAATTTTCTAACTCATAGCCACTAAGATAGATATATTGGTAACTGGCCCAATCGCAAGCCTGAAACCAATCTGCTTGCCATTGTAATTCAATCCCAGCGAAAGTTAAAAAGCTCCGTTCTCCATTAGGCTCAACTAAACATAAATCCCAGCCGTTGTCTTGGTGTCCTTGCGCTAACAAAGGCTCGATGTGCCATTGCTGAAATTGCTGTTGAATAATTTGGGCAAATGGTCCTTGACCAAGCGGCACGAGTAAGTCACTGGCAATTTGTTGCTGTTGTAAAGCACTGTAAACATTGAGCGCACATCCCCCGACCGTGGTCTGAGGCGAACTAGCGCCGATATCGCTGCCGGAAGTCGGTAAACTAGATACTTGGGTCAGCAAATCCACTAAGGCAGCGCCGATAACTAAGACTTTAGGCTGCATTTTGTTTTCCTCCCTGGTTGAAGATCTGTTCAATGGCGATTAAGATTAAGGCTACTAAGGCGGCCACAAAGACACCTAGGCTATTATTTTTAAAAATACCGTAAGCAAAGGGTCCCTGCCAAACAGCATTATTAGTAAATAACAATCCGCTTACAGTAGCAATTAACCACGTTAGAATATTAAACCAGCGATATTTGGGAGCAGTTTGAGTTTGAATCAACTTGAGGTCATAGCCGTGTTGGCGTTTAAACAAAAAGTCACTTAAAAAGACGGCCAACCAAGTTACTAAACAAATACCTAAGAAATTTAAGAAAAGTTCGAAGTTACTTAAGAAGCCAGCAGAAAAGAATAAAACATAAATAGCAATTCCAAAAACGAGCAAACTATGAACAATTAAGGAACTCGATTGTTTGAGATTAATGCCAAAGGTTTGCAGATTAATCCGTGCGGAGCGAAAAGAAACCATACACTGGGGCACTAAACCGCCAGCGGCAATCAAGAAGTATAAGACACCCATCCAAGTTGGTAAGACGCTGTACATCACTTGGTAAGGATCGCTACTATTAGCCAAAGTTGGGGCACTAGTGCTTAAGAAAATCCCACCAATCATTAACACAAACAATGGCAAAGCACCGCCAAGGGTCGTCGACCAAAAAGTTTTATGCAAATTGGTTTGCGGTTGGACGTAAGCGCCCCAATCAGCAGCAGCCATAGACCAAGAAATGCCCGAACCCGCAGCAATGATGCTGACTGCAGGCAACCAACCTTTGATCCAAGAACCATGATGCATAGACCAGGCAGTTTGCCAATTGGTTTTTAATAAGAAGAAAATAAAAATTACAAAGGTTAAAATTCCAAAAATCCAACTTAGCCACGTTTGAATTTTGGCTAATAGGTCTTCTTTTAAAAAGCCGGATAAGACAATTAAACTGGTGAAAATCAACAGACAAATCAAAATGGTGACGGGATTTTTGGGTAAGTGCAAAGTCTGCAACATGGCAACGAATAATAAAGTTCCGGTAATAATATTAACGGCGAGCCAACCGACCATGTTAATCCACGCTACGATATTAGGAATTTTATTGCCATTAATACCAAACGGTGCGCGGCTCAGTTTAAAAGTCGTGATACCATTTTTTTGCCCAATCATGGCGATAAAACCCGGAAAAATAAAGGACAGAGAACCAATTAAAGCGGCTAAGACGGCTTGAAACATTGACAAATGGTAGCTAACAATAATGGCACCATAAACGAATCCCATAATACCAATGTTAGCGGCAAACCAATTATAAAATAAAGCTAGTGGTTTCAAGGTACGTTCTTTTTTTGGAATAATAATTTGTTCTTGTTTAGTCATGATTTACTCCTTATTGGCGAAACTGGTTAATTGCTTGTGCAATGCTCTGCAAATTATGCTGGGGATTTTGTTGATCAATCAGTTGAAGCCAGTTAGGAGGAATTGCCTCAACTCCTTGATAAGCGCCACAAATGGCGGTGGCCATGGCACCAATGGTATCGGTGTCGCCCCCTAAATTAGCACAGAAGAGTGCACACTTTTGAACATCACGCCAATAATAAGCAATGGCAAACGCTGCCGGCACACTTTCCGAGAGCATCGTGCCGGTTCCCAGCACTTCATAGATTGCTTGGCGAAATTGCTGTGGTTGTTGCTGAAATTGTTGGGCTAAGTGTATGGCTAATTTAACACGCTGGTTGATGTTTGCCGCCCAAGTCGGAGCTCCTTGCTGAAACCCTAACGCGCTAGTTTGCAACGCAAAATCAACAATTTGTTCCCAATCAGTGTAGACCATGGCCGCACTGACGGCACCAGCAATTAAGCACGCACCACTATAAGCAACATCACTCGAATGGGTAACCTGAGTAACTTGCACAACCAGTTGCACCAAATCATTTTGCTGATCAGGGGTAAATAAAGTACCAATCGGCGCAATTCGCATGGCGGCACCGTTGGTCAAAGCGGTGGCGGTCACAGAAGCTGTAGGTTGATGATGTAGCGCTAAAGTTAAGGCAGCTTTACTACTAGGTCCGAGAATATTATTTTCCCAAGCATTAACATCTTTTGCCCAGGCTAAAAGATGTTGGACTAAATTGTCCGTCTCGGGTTGCCAATTAGTTTGAATCAAAGATTCTAAAATAACTAAGGCTTGGTTAGTGTCATCGGTGTATTGCCCGCGTTGAAAATATTTGGCAATGTCGTTGTTGGCAGGGCCGGCAACAAAATCACTAATTCCATTAGGGAAAGTGGCCTGGATTTGTTGTTGCGTCCAGAGTTCAGTAGGCATGCCTAGAGCATCACCGATCGCTTGACCATATAAAGTTCCTAAAATTTTATTATTGGAACGCAATGTTTTCTCCTTTATTGTTAAAAAATAACTAGCAACGTTAATCATTTTTAATGATAGTTTAAAATCGAACAAAAATAAATAGCCATTCAAGCGGACACTTGATTGACTAGGATGAAAAATAGCTATTAAAAATAAAATAATGTAATAATTATTGATGAATGTTGACTTAAGCAATTCATTTTTTTAAAATGGTCTAATCTTTGTAGTAAAATTAATCATATAATGTTGAGAAAAAGGAGTAATTAATATGAACTTTGACCAAGTTAATCAACGTAAAAATACGTATAGTATTAAGTGGGACGGTGCAAAAGATGTCTACGATAATCCCGATGTAATTCCCATGTGGATTGCAGATATGGACTTTCAATCACCCAAGGCCGTGGTTGAAGCAATTCAAAAACAAGCCGCGCAAGGAATTTATGGTTACAATGTGGAACCAAACATGACGGATATTCCCCAGGTAATTGCGCAGTGGTTGCAACAACAAAACAATTGGCAGATTGATCCAGATAATTTAGGCTATAGTGCTGGCGTAGTCAATGGATTGTCGCTGGCCATTCGCGGTTTAACTAACGAAGGTGATGCGATTATTACGCAAACGCCGTTGTACGGTCACTTTAAAATTGCAGTGGAGGAGAGCAAACGCCGATTAATCACTAATCCTTTGAAAAAGACTATGCAGGGCTATCAAATTGACTGGGCGGATTTTGAAGATAAGATCAAAGCTAACCAGGTCAAAATGGCGATTTTATGTAATCCGCATAATCCAACCGGGCGGGTCTGGACAACGGCGGAATTGAAAAATTTTGTCCAAATTTGTCAGAAGTACCACGTGATTATTTTATCTGATGATATTCATAGTGATTTGATTTTACCCGGCAATCATTATGCGCCATTGGCTACAGTTTGTCCTGAATATCAAGATCACATTATTACTTTTAAGTCACCTTCCAAAACGTTTAACTTGGCAGGTTTACAATTTGCCTATTACTACACTACAAATGAAGCTTATCAAACAGCAATGCAACAAGTAGCAGCGTATGCTTCGAATCCGGATTTACCAACAGCGTTTGCTTTGCCCGCTTTAAAAGCTGCTTATACGAACGGTCAAGACTGGTTGAGTGAGTTATTGCGTTATTTAGCAGCCAATTTACAGTTTTTGACGACGCAAATTGAAGAACAAACGCCAGCTAAGGTAACGCGCAGTCAAGCCACTTATTTATCTTGGATTGATGTCAGTTATTTAAAGGTTTCTGAACAAGAATTACAACAAGCTTTAGATCAAGGTGGCGTTGGTGTCCAAACGAACAGTGAGTTTGGTTTAACTGACGCTGATGGGCTGTTTATTCGCTTGAATTTTGCTACTTCCAGAGCCACGTTAGAACAAGGTGTGCAACGCCTGATCAAAGTTCTGCAAGCTTTGGCTAAATAGTTGCGGTTAATTAGTTAGTAATCTGAGTGCAGTACTAAAGTTTTTGGTGCTGACACTTTTCACAAATGCCCAAGACTTCAACATGAAAGGAGTCAATTTGGGCATTTTTTAATTGCTGTAAAGCTACTTCAAAATCGGGTAAGGGAATTTCATAAGCGCGACCACAAATTTGGCAAATGAAGTGGCTATGTTCTTTGGTAGTGAAGTCACACTGGAATTTCACGCGCAAGCCATTGGTGAACATTTTAGTTTCAACGATCGCCAAGTTTTGCATTTCTTTGACATTACGATAAATGGTTTCATGACTCATTTTTGGAAAAGTTGCCCGTAAGTGTTGATCTAATTGGGCTAAGGAAATGTAGTAATTGCTGTGTTGAACTAAATATTCTAATAAGCTGCGGCGTTGCTTGGTGAGTTTGAGATGATTGTCTTGTAGAATTTGAAAAGCTAGTTGTAATGGTTCCATTGAATTACTCCTAGATAATAATTATGTTGCTCAAAATTATGTAGTGGCTTTCTCAAACGCTTTAATTATAGCATACAGCTACGAAAGAATAGTTCTTTATGGTAGAAGGGATAATTATCAAAACTATTATTTAATGGATTATGATCGTTATTGTTGAAAAATACTCGCAATAAAATATTACTATGTTATTGGTTAGACGACTAAAATAAAGTATGATACAATCTAAAAAGTAATTATTACTATTTAGCTAATGCTAATTTATGTAGTGGAGGAATTACTTTGATGAAGGTTCAACAACGGCGATGGTTGTGGCTGATTTTGGTTTTGACTTTGTTCATCGTTACTGGTTGTCAAAAGCTAGATTCACAGCCGCAAGCGACACAGCAAAAACTGCAGATTGTTACTTCTACGCCGACTTATGCTCAGTTAGCTCGACAAATTGCTGGTTCCCATGCCAAGGTTCAATCGTTAATTACTAATCCCAATGCTGATCCGCACGATTTTGAACCGACAACGCAGGATGCTAAAACTGCCAGTCAAGCAAAAATTGCCGTGTATAATGGCTTAGGCTATGACAGTTGGATGGATAAATTATTGGTAGATAACCAGCAAGTGCAAGCCATTAATGTGGGGCAAGTGATGCACAAGTCGCTCGGAGCTAATCCGCACATTTGGTATGACCCGCAGGCTTTAGCACAAACGTCCGTGGTATTAACCAAAAAGTTGAGTCACCAATTACCACAATACCGTCACGATTTTGAGCGCAATCAAACCCGCTATTTAAAAACCTTAGCACCTCTACAAACCCAGTTACACCAAATTAAAGCACAACGCACTAAAAAGTTAGTGGCGGTCAGTGAACCCGTCTTTAATTACTCGTTACACCAAATGGGCTATCAAGTAGCTAATAAACAGTTTGCTAAAGCCATTGAAGAAGGTTCTGATCCGACTCCTCAAGCTGTGCAAGAGTTACAGCGGTTAATTACCGAACACAAAATTGCTTTTTTTGTTGTTAATCAACAAACAACCAATACGGTGGTTGATAATTTAGTTCAATTAGCGCAGAAACATCATGTTCCGATTGTTAAAGTTACTGAAACTCAGCCAGCGCATTTAACTTACCAAGAGTGGATGCAGCGGCAATATCGTCAAGTTCAAAAAATTGAGGCGCAAGCACATGAATAAAGTTTTGATTCAAGCAGATCAACTAAGTGTTCAGTTTGAACAAAAAATTGTTTTTCAAAATCTATCTTTTGCGATTACGCAAGGAGATTTTTTTTGTATTACTGGTCCGAATGGTTCGGGCAAAACCACCTTATTACGCGTGATTTTAAAACAATTATTGCCAACTAAAGGACAGTTAATTGAACGTATTAGTTTAAACCAAATTGGTTATGTTCCGCAATTTCGTAATTTGGATGAAGATTACCCTTTAGCAGCTAAGGATTTTGTTACCTTAAAGCTCAGTCATTCTTTGCGTCCGTGGTTGACTACTCAGGAAAAGGGCCAAGTGCAGACTGCTTTAACACGGGTGCATTTACTGAAAAAGCAAACATTACGGATGGGACAAATGTCCGGTGGTGAGAAGCAACGCGCTTATTTAGCTCAAGCAATTGTGGATCAACCGCAATTACTAATTCTGGATGAACCCACGGCGAGTTTAGATCAACAAGCTAAGTTTGAAGTAATGGATGTAGTTGAAGAATTGAATCACCAAGGCACGACCGTTATCTTTATTACTCATGATCCGGAATTACTACAGCATTACGGTCAAGCTAAACGCTTAGAATTACAAGGACGTGATTAGAATGTTTCAGTATGAATTTATGCAAAATGCGTTTATCGTCGCCACCATCATTTCATTATTATGTGGGATTATTGGCGTTTTTGTGACTGCCAAAAAATTATCTTTCTTAACGCACACGATGTCTGAAATTGGTTTTTCGGGGGCTAGTTTTGGCTTATGGCTCAATTGGAGTCCTTTAAATGGCATGCTCTGTTTTACAGTTTTGAGTGCACTGATTGCGGGTTGCTTTAATAAAACCAAGGCCTTGAAGGGCACCATTATTAGTTTGATTTCCGCTTTTTTTATGGGTCTAGGAGTTTTGTTTTTGTCGATTTCCAAAGCCAGCTCTTCTTATGCCACCAATATTTTATTTGGTAGTATTGTGGGCATCAGTACGCATGATGTACACCAAATTTTACTCATTGCCATTATCGAATGTGTTGTTTTATTGTTGATTTATCGACGGTTAAAATTTGATGCCTTTGATCCAGTCGGGGCTCAAAATAGTGTGCGACTGAGTTGGTTAATTAATTTAGTTTTTTTGGTGATGATGTCGTTAACGATTAGTATTGTGTCGCAAATTGTCGGCTCACTGTTAGTCTTTGCATTATTAACTTTGCCAGCAGCAACGGCGCAATTCTTTGGCAAGTCGGTACACAGTTTAATCATGATAAGCATTGTTTTAGCCTTAATGGGAACGTGGTTGGGTTTAATGCTCGGTTATTGGACCAATTTACCGGTGACCTTTTTTATTACTACTATTGAAACTATCTTGTATCTGGGCGCCGCTTTGTATCATAAAGTAGTGCGTAATTAAATTGAACGGTCAAGAAAGAGGTAGGGACACTAAAATTAATGTTCAGGGTGAACATTAGTTAATTAAACGATTTGTGTCCCAGCCGCTTTCTTTTTTTATGGTTAAAATTATGATTTAGTTCGTACTTGCCAATGACGGTAAATTTTCATGCCGACATAAAGGGGAACGCCTAAGAGTAATGCACCTAAGCCTAACAATAGTTGGTGGTGGGGAACTTGCGTTAGTAACCAGCAGCTAACGCCAATAGCCAATAGAGGAATAAAGGGTCCACCTTTTAATTTAAACTGTTGGGCGGTTAAGGTTTTGGTTTTAGCAAAAACTAAAACGGCCAGACAAGTTGGCAGATATTGAGCAAAACGCGAAACGGCACTAATTTGTGCCAACAAGTTGAATGATCCTTGCCAAGTAATGATTAAAGTCAAGGCAGTGCCAATTATGATGGCCAACACTGGCGCTTGGTGATGGTTGCGCCAATTTAACCAATGTGGCAGGCTACCATCAGCTGCTAAAGCAACGGCCGCGCGCGGTGTGACAAAACTCGAAGTGATTAGAACCCCGAGCATAGACAGCAAAGTCCCACTAGCCATTACGGCTTGTCCCCACGAACCGGTAACTTGGTGTGCAGCTTGTTGTAGCGGTACGGCAACTTGGGATAATTGAGCTCCCAAAATGCCCGTAGCCACGATTTGAATGAGTAAATAAATACTAGTAACGCAACCGATCACGACGATAATAGCCCGCGGTAAATTCTTTTGGACGTGCTGCATCTCTCCAGCAGCTAAGACCATACTTTCAAAGCCGGTACAGGCATAAAACATGGTCACTGCTGCTGGCGCAAAATTTTGCATGAGCTTTTGTGAAGCGGGCCATTGAGTGTGCAAATTAGTCCCGTGGATAAAAAAGCTACCCACGACAATAAAAAGGATTAAGGGGATTAATTTAGCTAATGAACTACAATTAATCAACATTTTGGAAACTTTCACACCGCCAATGTTTAATAAAGCTAAAGAGATAATCAGGAGGGTAACAATAATCTTTGGGTGCAAAATAGTGGGAAAGATTGCTTGAAGTTCGGTGGCTAAAGCAGCACCCATAGTTGCTTGAGCAATAATGCAAATGGCCCAAGTCATAAAGCCGACTTCAAACCCCACAAAATTGCCAAAGGCACTTTTGGCATACAAATAAGCGCCGCCATCTTCATGAAAGTAAGTCGCCGCTTGGGCGAAACAAAGGGCAAGACTGATGACTAAAAAGGCGTCAAAAATAATGACTAAAAAGCTACCATTGCCGACCAAATGAGCGATTTGTTGTGGCAGTAGAAAAATTCCAGAACCAATGATGCCATTAACGCCAAGTAAAACAATACTGAAAAATCCTAATTTGTGTTGTTGCATGGGGCCACATTCCTCTCAATTATTATTGTCATAAGTTGAGTATAACGAAGTGCATTAGTTTCAGTTAGGATTTTGATTGGTCAAAATAAGTTTAAAACTTGGATTGCTGAAATGATTGCTAGTTAGATAATTAATTATTTGTTTTAACTGCACAGCAATTTCTGCTGTTTTGTATTAAAATAAATCTAGAGCTTTCATTATTTTGTAGGAATTTAATTGAAGGAACTTAATTTAATGAAGAAAAAAAATTCATCGCATTTTTCTAAGCGTCATTTTCAAACTTCCATTTTACCTAAATTAACTCCTGAACAAGCAGCGGCTGCCAACGATCACCCTGATACCAGTTCTACTTCTGACAATGCCTCAGAATTGGTAACAGCTCAGAGTATTTACCGCATGTCCAGTTTGGTTTATAGTGCTGATTATCAGCCCTTTCAAATTAAAACTGCACGGACAGTGCGGCAAGAATTATTAGCTAAGGATTGGAGTGAACAGGCGATTGCGGGAGTATTAGGCAATATGTCTGTTGTCAGCCAGTTGCAAGTTAATCTGCAAAATCAAGGTTATGGTTTGTTGCAGTGGACCAAATTAGCGGAACTAGCGGGTTGGTGTCAGCACCAGCACTTGGATTATCAAACGGTTGTAGGGCAGTGTGCCTTTTTAAATTACGAATTACAAATCAGTCAACATTTTCAACCATCAACCATTTATGAAATGACAGGGGTGCAATATATTCAAAGTACTGCCAAACCAGAAGTTTTAGCGGAGGTTTTTGCAAAGAGCTATCGGGGAGTAGCGCCTACTTTGCAACTGCAACGTGGGACACAAGCTCAGTATTGGTATCATTATTTACAACAACCTCAAAACGAAACAGCAGCTGTTCCACGTAATTATACGGTCAATCAAGTTACTCCGATTCGCTTGCAACCTGATGAAGATGGCATGATTGTAGGTGAGTACGCGGCTGGTGAAACAATTAATTATGTTAATACGGAACAAATTGCCGGCCAAACTTGGCTGGTTTATTACAATCCCCGGGGGCAAAAGTGTTATGTATTAATCCCCAGTCAAGCAGCAGCTAATCAAACACCAGTGCAACATGAACCACCACGTCACGCCTATACTTTATTAAAGAAGACGATTGTCTACGATCAGCCCGAAATTACGGCCAAAAAAATTGGAACGCTAGCGGCAGGCAAAGTCATTCATTATGAAAAACAACTCACGAATAGTGCGGGTGATTGGTTAGCTTATCGTTCCGCGTCAAAAGATTTGCGTTACTTATTAATTGCATCGAAACGCATCATTAATACTAGCGGCGAATACCATATTTTAAAAGCGATCCCAGTTTATGATCAACCCAATTCGCAGGCGGATACGATTGGTCAATTGCCGGAACATACGCTGATTAAATATCAACGCAAATTTTATCAAAATGATCATTGGTGGTTAGAATATCGCAGTGCTTCGGGGAATCTCTGCTATTTATTGTTACCTGAACCAACGGCAGATACGAATGTTTTGCAAATCTATGTGGTGCAGACTTTATCGAGTATTCATCTAACGCCGAGTTTGCAAAGCAAGATTTTAGGTCATTATAATCCTGGCGAAACGGTGCATTATTTTAAAACCGTCAGTGCTGAAGGCTATACGTGGCTAGTGATTAATGCGGCTGATGGTAGTTGGAATTATGTGCCCAAATTAAATTAAATCTACTATATTAATAGAAGCTGAGACAAAAATTAGTAGATTGTTGACAAAAAATAATTATTAAGTTTAGAAGGATAGGAAGAAAAATCTACAATATCTCTAGCATTTTTTGCGGGGACTGTTGCGAAGTCACTTTCATTTTGCTGGATGTGACTTTTTTTGTACAATAAAAAGGATTAATGAGCAGATAGAAATTTTAAAAAAGGTTCGTCCAAATTTGGATGAACCTTTTTTATGTGACTCAAACTATATCTAATAGGATTGCCTTATCACTTGATGAGGTGTTCACATGTGCCAGTACTAATGAGCTGTAAAGTATCGTCTAGGCTAATATCCACCATGTTTTGGACCGCTACATTAGTGTAAAAACCCACGTGAGGGGTGATAATGACATTATCCATGGCCTGCAAGATTTCTAATTGTTTGCTTGGTAATGGTTTGTTACGTAAATCAAAGTTAAAGAATTTTTCTTCACCAGAAACAGCATCCAAAGCAGCACCTGCTAAGCGCTTTTCTTGTAGAGCAGCAATCAAAGCATCGTTGTCAACGACTGGTCCACGGCATTCATTGATTAAATAGGCCGTCGGTTTCATTAATTTGAGCTCGGGAGCATCAATCAAGTCCTCGGAGGTGGGGTTTAAGTCCACATGTAAGCATAATACATCGGCTTCTTGCAGTACTTCTGTTTTCGTTTTGAAAGTTAAAATCGAATCCAACTCATGATTAGGTTTGGTATCATAAGCAATCACCTGAGCGCCCAGCAAATTAAATAATTTTGCGGACGTGCCACCAATCCGACCGGCACCAATAATTCCGATGGTTAAAGTGTGAATCTCTGTTCCTTGTAGACCGGCCCAGCGGTAATCTTGTTGAGCAACTCGTTGATCAACCAACTCTTGCTTCCGAATTAAACGTAAAGTATGGGCGAGCGTTAGCTCAGCGACGGAGCGGGGCGAATAAGCAGGAACGTTGCTGACTTGAAGGCCATTTTGTTTAGCTAATGCTAAATCAATGACATCAACGCCAGCGGTGCGGGTAGTGATTTGCTGAAGGCCCGCGGCCTTCAAAGCGGGATAAACACTGGATTCAATGGGACTGCGTTGTTGAATAACTAAACCATCATAATCTTTCACTAAGTCAATCGTCTCCGGATGGAGTTCTTGATCAGACATTGTCACTTGGACTTCTGGATGGCGTTCTTGCCAATTGTTAATTGCCTTTTTTTCATCGTCACGAACACTCAATAATAAAATTTTCATTAGTTTTCTCCTTTAGCTTGTCGTTGTTGTTGTACATAGTTAGTTAAGTTTTGCATACCCGCTTTGATGGTGTCTAAGCTTGTTGCATAGCTGAAGCGTAAGTAATGTTCACCACCAGGACCAAAATAAGAGCCGGGTACCGCAGCTACGAGTCCATTTTGAGCCAGATCATAAGCAAAGGCTTCATCGTCTTGATTAAGATCGGGCGCAATCTTGGTAAAGACATAAAATGCTCCATTCGGTTGTGCGCAAGTGAAACCTAATTGTTGTAAGTGCTCAATTAAGTAGTCCCGGCGTTTTTGATACTCAACCTTCATAGCTAAAGCGTCATCCAAACCGTTAGACAAGGCTTCGTAAGCGGCGTCTTGTGTGACGGTAGCAGTCGTCGTAATTGTGAACTGATGGATCTTGCTCAATTCATCAGTGATTTTTTGCGGCGCAGCCATGATGCCAATCCGCCAGCCGGTCATGGCATGGGACTTCGAAACCCCCGTAATTAGGATCGTTTGCTGTGGCAATTCATTGACGATCGAAGCGTGCTCGTGATCATAATTTAGTTCGCTGTAAATCTCATCAGACAAGACAAAAATTGGTTGATCTTTCAGAACTTCCGCTAAAGCGTGTAGTTCTTCTTGGCTATAAGTTACACCGGAAGGGTTCGCCGGTGAATTTAAGACGAGCATGCGCACGTTGTGATTTTGTGCTAAAGTTTGGCGTAATAAATCCGGAGTTAACTTAAAGCCAGTTGCAGCAGTATTAACGAGGACTGGTTGTCCGCCAGCAATGGTGACATCGGCAATGTAGAGCGGAAAAGTCGGTGTGGGAATGATCACTTGTTCGCCAGGATTTAGTACAGAAACAATAGCTGTATAAATGGCTTCGGTAGCTCCTTCGGTAATAATAATTTCACCCGGTTCAAAGTGTTGTTGGTATTTAGTAGCTAAGAAGTTAACCGCAGCTTGTTGTAGTTCCTTGGTACCGTTAGACGGGGCATAGTGGCTACGATTATCGTTGATACTGTCAATGGCCGCTTGCTTAATATGTTCCGGAGTATCAAAATCCGGTTCACCTACCGTAAAATTAGTGATGTTGGGAATTTTTTGTGCAAAGGTGGAAAAAGCTAAAATAGCAGATGGTTTCACCTGGGCCAAATTGTGATTTAAATAGTCTGTCATGTCCATTAGGATTCATTCCTCTCTTAATAATGCTAAATAAAAAGCCTAGCAGTTGTTATCTCACTGCTAGACTCAAAAAATTTCAATTTAATTTTGATATCGGCCTAGCAGTTTCAATTTTACCTGCAAGGCCTGATGGGCTAATCTCAAATAAGCCTTCATTTCTCGCGGGTGCGAACAGTTCAGTGTTTGCACTCGCCAGTATTGGAGATTGCAAACACTACCTAAAGAAACGAAAGTTATAATACCAAGTATTCAACTGTTGATAAGTAAATGACTTCATGGTCAAAACTCCTAACTGTTGGAATAAACTTAATTTAATATATTTTGAACAAACTGTCAAGACTTGCTCTCATTTTATTTTAATTTAAAATAAGCACTAGTAATTTTTAGAATCATAAATTTAGCACCACGCAATTTCAAAATAGTTAATTTTAAAAACTGGTATAATGGGTGCTTAGGTCTGTCGACTAATTAAGCTTTTATTTTGGTGCCTATCAAATTTAGCCGCCAAGCAAAAATGAAATTTGACAGACCAGACAATTTAATTTATTCTAAAAATTAATTTTTGATTAAAGGGAAATGGTGAAAATGTCAATTTGGAAAAAAATGACCCAAAAAGCAGATGTACAGCAATATCTCGAGTCTGATCAACAATTCCAAAAAACCATGACGGCTAAAGATTTAATGGCGTTAGGAATTGGGGCGGTAATTGGCACGGGCATCTTTATTATGCCGGGGACAGTTGCCGCAACGCTGAGCGGTCCGGGAGTAATTTTGAGTTTTTTATTGGCCGCGATTGTTTGTGCGACCGCCGCGATGTGCTATGCGGAGTTTGCTTCATCACTGCCAGTGGCTGGTAGTGCTTATTCATATGGCAATATTGTCTTTGGCCAATTTATCGGTTGGGTAATTGGCTGGGCGTTAATTTTGGAATACATGTTAGCAGTTGCGACGGTTTCAGTTGGTTTTTCAGCGTACTTCAATTCCTTCTTGAGTGGTTTTAATATTCATTTGCCGAAAGCCATTTCGGGTGCTTATAATCCGAGTCAAGGAACTTATTTCAATTTAGTAGCCATGATTGTGGTTGTCCTCATTGCTTTGATGTTATCGCACGGAATGCAAACGTCCATGAAGATTAACGATTGGATGGTGGTTATCAAAATTGCCATTATTATTCTGTTTGTTGTTGTGGGTTGTTTTTATGTTAAGCCTAAGAACTGGACACCATTTTTACCATTTGGCACTAACGGTGTCTTGGCGGGAGCTTCCACTGTCTTCTTTGCTTATCTAGGTTTTGATGCAGTCTCGTCCTCAGCACCAGAAGTGAAAAATCCGCAGCGTAATTTGCCGATTGGGATTATCGGGACTTTGATTGTGGCCACAATTTTATACATGGCCGTCTCGACCGTTCTAACAGGAATGTTACCTTACACCAAGTTAAATGTGGCGGATCCTGTGGCTTTTGCTTTACAATTTTTCCACTTGAACGGGGTAGCTGGCATTATCTCCATTGGCGCGATGGCTGGTATGTTTACGATGATGGTGACCATGATTTATAGTAGCTCCCGGTTAGTTTACGCTATCGGGCGCGATGGTTTATTGCCACGCTTTTTAGGTGATGTGAACGAACATCATTTACCCAATCATAGTTTACTAGTAGTCACGATTATTATTGCGGTAATGGGTGGCGTGGTTGATTTGAACCATTTAGCTGAGTTAGTGAACATTGGAACCTTAATTGCCTTCTCCTTTGTTTCCATTGGTATTATTCCGTTAAGAAAACGCAAGGATATTCATAATGATGGCTTTAAGGTACCTTTGTATCCTATTTTGCCTATTATTTCGTTATTACTGTGCCTGTACTTGATGACCAAACTAAAACTAATTACTTGGATTGCTTCTCTAATCTGGTTTGCGATTGGCGTGATCATTTATTTAGGCTATGGCATTCGTCATGGCACAACAGGCGATAATTTGGACAATTAAAAAATTTTAGTTGAGAGTTACCTATTCACTCAAGAGCAAGATAAAAAAAGGAAATGTTCGTAAATTTGTTCAAAATTTACCAGAACATTTCCTTTTTGCTTGTTATGAAGGGCTTTTAGCCAGCAATTGTGCGCACAGCTTATAATTTTTTGTGTTGTTTTAATAACAGTAACAATAAGAGTGACAACAAGATGATAATGCCAATGATTAGTAACCAAGCACTATGTAATTTGGCAAAAGGTAATTCAACGTTCATCCCGTAAAAGCCGGTAACTACCGTAGGGATCGTTAAGGTCAGTGACCAGACGGTTAATAGTTTCATGGTGCTGTTCAGGTTGTTGTTGGCAATGACATTAAAAGTGCTCGAGATTTGTTCGACAACGCCCAATTCGGTTTCCACCATTTGTTGCACCTGTTGACCTTCAACTAAGGCATCAATTAAAGCAGCATTGACGGCTTTGGTTTCATTGATGTGCTTGACAAATTGGGTCTGAGGCAAGCGTTTAATCACACTGACGTCTAAGGAAATGCCACTATAGAATAAACTTAAGGTTTGTTGCAAGAAAGATAACGCGATTAAGTCACTGTTTTTAATCTTTTGGCGTAAGGTATGTGCCAATTGATTTCTTTTTTGGGTAATTTTATGAATGATCGGCACGAAGCTATCCATCAACTTTAAAATAATATTTAAAATTAATTGTTGGGGTTCTAATTGGGGTCGGTTATTAACAACTTGCTGAATTACCTGATCGAAATAAATACTATTGTCTGGATTAAAAGTAAACAAATTTTCGCGGAATAATAACAAACCAACCGGTTGAGTCGTGTATTGTAAATCTTTGGCTTCTAACAATTTGGGAATTTGGATAATAATTAATTGCGTATGATATAACGGATCATAGTCGTAATTGGGATTTTCATCTAAGTCGGTGACGTAATTAATAATATCCGGTTTGATTTGGTAAAATTCTTGGAGTTGCTTACGGTCATCCAGTGTTAAATTTTTGGTAACAATAATATTTAAATTATCAGTCATCGGCGTTGCTTTAATCATATAATTAACCTCGCATGCTTTGATCTGAGTATCCAACTCATTTTAGCACTAAACGAAAGTTTAATTAAGCCGGAGTATGAATTGTCAGTGAGAAGTGGGGGGAAAATAATAGGATTGAACAATGAGCAAATGACTAGTTTTAAAAATTTACAATTGTAGTTTTTAGTGCTATATTACATTTGTAAATTAAAGTTGGAGGTGCAAGTTATGCTACAAGTAATCATTACAATCATCGTCGTAGGTTTAATTGGTTTAATTAGTTGGTGGTTCTTTGCGCAAAGAACCACGTCTAAAGAAACGGCACAAATTAAGGGACAGACCCAGGTTGCTAAAATTAAGGTCGACGGCGGCTTCCAACCCGAAGTAGTCACTTTACAAAAAGATTTACCAGCACAGTTGGAATTTGTTCGTAAAGATCCGTCCAGCTGTTTAGAAGAAGTGATTTTTAGTGATTGGGGTATTAAGCAACATTTACCACAAGATCAAACGGTGACGATTCCCATTAATACTGATCAAGCTGGGGAATTTGAGTACTCCTGTGGGATGCAAATGTTTCACGGCAAGATTGTGGTGAAATAAACTGGGGTGAAAAGATGAAGTTGAATCTAAGACAACGCTTTGTGATAGCCGTAGTTTTTTCAATTCCGTTGTTAATTTTGATGCTTCTCATGCTGGGACACATTATGATTGACGGAGCTGACTGGCTTAGCTTTGGTTGCACGACCATTATTTTATTATTTGCGGCGGGGCCTTTTTACCGAAGTGCTTGGGCGGCATTGAAGTTGCACCATGCCAATATGGATACGTTGGTTGCCATCGGGACAGCGACAGCTTATTTATATAGTGTCTATGCGCTTTTAACGAAGCACGCGGTCTTTTTTGAGAGCGCGGCTTTTATCGTGGTCTTTATTTTGTTAGGCCAAGTCTTAGAAGAGCATATGAAACAAAAAGCCGCTAGTGCTGTGGATCAGTTACTCGACTTGCAAGCACCGACAGCTTTGTTACAGCAAAATGGTCACTGGCAAGAAGTGCCACTAGCCACCTTACAAGTGGGGGACGTGGTTCTAGTTAAGCCGGGAGCCAAGGTCCCTTTAGATGGTCAAATCATTCAAGGAACTTCAACTATAGATGAATCTTTGGTTACCGGTGAAAGTTTACCGATTACTAAAACTGTCGGTGATCAAGTGATTGGGGCCACGATTAATGGCAATAATAGTCTAGAAGTACAAATCCAAAAAGTGGGAGAGCAAACTTTTTTAGCCCAAATTATTGCTTTAGTGAAACAAGCGCAAACTAGCCGGGCACCGATTCAAAAATTAACGGATCGAATTTCCAATGTCTTTGTCCCTGTCGTCTTAATTGTTGCGTTATTGACGTTTTGGGTTTGGAGTGTTGGACTAAAAGCTAGTGTCACGCAAGCTTTAACTTATGCGGTGAGCGTGATTATCGTTGCTTGTCCTTGTGCGTTAGGTTTGGCGACGCCAACGGCATTAATGGTTGGTACTGGTTTAGGCGCTAAAGCGGGTATTTTAATAAAAAATGGTACTGTTTTGGAAGCTGTCAATCGGGTGCAGACCTTAGTTTTTGACAAAACGGGGACGATTACAGAAGGACAGCCCCGTGTCGTTGACGTTTTAGGCAATAGCAAGCAAGTATTGCAGTTAGCGGCAGCTTTAGAGAAGCAATCAGACCATCCACTAGCGCAAGCTATTGTTACCAAAGCCCGTCAAGCGCAAATAGCACCCTTAGAAGCGACGGCTATTAAGACATTACCGGGCTTAGGATTGCAGGGTGATGTACAAGATCAAACGGTGTTAGTCGGCAGTGAAGCCTTATTTACTCACGCCCAAAATCCGTGGTCACAAGAAATCAATCACTTAAAACAAGAAGCCAAAACTTTGGTGTTAGTCGGCACTTCCCAGCAAGTTCAGGGCGTGATTGCGCTACAAGATCCACCAAAAGCCAATGCCCAAGCAGTCTTTCATTGGTTGAAGCAACATCATTACCAAACTGTAATGCTGACAGGAGATAATTCCAGCGTTGCCCAAGCTGTTGGTCAGCAAGTAGGAGTGCAAAAAGTGATTGCGCAAGTGTTGCCCAAACAAAAAGCGCAAACTATTGCCCAGTTACAAAAGCACAACGCGGTAGCGTTTATTGGTGATGGTATTAATGATGCTCCGGCTTTAACCCAAGCAGATGTAGGGATTGCCATGGGCTCGGGAACGGACGTTGCGATTGCGGCTGGAGGGATTGTGTTATTAAAAAATGACTTGCAAGACGTGGTACGCGCTTTAGTGTTGAGTCAAAAAATCTTTCGGCGGATTAAGGCTAATTTATTTTGGGCCTTTATTTATAATTTGTTAGGCATTCCGATTGCGGCTGGTTGTTTTAGTTTTTGGGGGCTGAGTTTAAGCCCTGTCTTGGCTGGCTTGGCTATGGCTTTAAGCTCACTATCAGTCGTCACCAGTTCAGTATTGTTAAATTATACGTCTTTAAAATTGCACTTCACTCCTGAGTCTTAATCGAGGCTATTCTTAATAGTATATTGAATCGTCGCTTGATAATGGCCGCCTGTTAAAGTAGCGGGAACATATTGCAAGGTAAAACCAGCTTGAGAATCAGCCGTTAAATCCCAAGTGAATTGTTGATTGTGAATAGTTTGCTTGCGGGGATTTAACTCGTACGGTTGATCTGTTGTTAAGTTGTGGTGATTGAGCTGCAATTGTAAGGATTGGGACGAAGGCGTAAAGGCAGTAGCAGTAATGAGCACATTCCAATTTTGACCTTGAATTGAACTGGCGTGTAAATCTGTGACACTCACGTTTTGTTGCGGGTTTTGATTAGGTTTTAATTGCTTGGTTAGTAAACTACTGTCAGCGATGATCGGACCAAAAGTTAAATCAGCGGGAATCTGGGTCAAGTATAATAAGTTGCCAACTTGGGGAATATAAGTGGCAGCTTGTTTTGTATGTTGGGGATTGTCACTTTGGTATTGGGCAATGAGTTCGTTAGAATGATACGTTTGCTCACTAGCAAGGTGCAACCATTTCCCGGTTTTACCTTGCAGGCTGCCAGCCTGGTCATCTTGTGGTAATGCAGCTAAGTTAGTTTGTGTGTTAGGTAAAAAGTTGTTGTCTGCTCCTAAAGTCAAACTGGCTAAACCTGTATCATTCGCGAAAAAGTCCACCGTGGTTGCTGCCGGATTCATCTTTAAAGTTGCTAAATTTAAGAGTGTGAGCTGGGGATTATTGGTCAAAAAGTCATCAAAATTAGTCACTTGGGCCGCTTGCTGAAAGTTACTAGGCAAAGTTAAAGTATCCAGGCCTGTTTGCGCGAACATTCCCGCCATATTCGTGGCTTGAGTGAAATTTAAATGATCTAGGCCGTTGATTTGTTCCAAATGACGGTCGCCACTAAAAAATTGAGAAAAATTGGTAGCTTGACTAGTATTCAGATCACTAGGCAAAGTAACCGTGGTTAATTGGGACATCTGGGCTAAAAATTGTTGGGTATTATTTAAAGTGACATTTTGCCCGAAGTGGACTTGTGTCACATTATAACTTTGCGGACTCCAAGGTGGCATTCCCGCGTATTGGCCCACAGCATTATCGCGAATATAGAGAGTTTGATCTTTGATATACCACCAATTATTAGGACTCAGAACTTGTGCGGTGGCTTGTGGGGTAGCAGTTGCGTTTTGATTCAGCAACACTTGAGCAGTATTAGGTACACCATAGTAAGTGTTTTGATCAGTGCCAACGCTACTGGGAAAATCATCGAGAGCTTGCTTAGGATCGAGTTGTCCATAAATTTTGAGTACATACTTGTTATCGTAAAAATAATTGGCTTGGCTGGGGTCGGTAAGATTTTGTAAAGCTGTGGGATCAGCGGTGGCCGTAATTTGATTATGAGGACCAAAAGTTAAGTGAAATAGTTTGCCAGCTCCGGAAACGACGTGATCATTTTGGTCCACCACGCGAGTATTTTGTTGATCGATGACTAAATGGGAGTTTAATTGATCTTGAATTTGAAAACTGTTATAAGCTTTGGCGACCGTAGTCGCATTCGGAATATTTTGTTGTACGCGATAAAGTGCATTGTTGGGCGCACTAAAGTCACTCGCAGTGAGCCCAGTTTTGGTGGGTTTGGGTGGCGCATAAGAAAATAAATTTTGATTAGTATAATCAATCCCGACTGAAGCCCGTTCTTCATTACCTGTGGGATCAGCAAAACTGTAAGTGAAACTGGTACTGGGGGTGGCGCGGTAGCGCAAAGTTAACGGATTATCCATTTTGCCCGCTTTTTCCTGACTCATGAATTGATAGGCTTGCCCAGCTAGATGGCGGTAGCCGAAAGTGGAGTTAGCCGGATAATAAAGTTGGTCTTGCTGATTATCTAAGGCATCACTATCAATATTTAAAACTTTAGCTTTATTAATGCCTAAAAAGTTCCAATAGCCTTGAACGTTGACCAACTGATTGGTGCCAGTTTTATAAAAACGGATTTGATTAGTAGCTGACCAACCGATTCCGCGAGCTCTGAGATGAACATTTAAAAAATCATTGGCGGCAATGCCAATTGCGCCATAACGTTCGCTGCTAGTACCCGGCAAGTTAAAAGTTGAATGAATTTTCAAATCTAAAGCTTGACCTTGAAAGGTTCCAACGTGACTAAAGGTAGTCGTGGCGCCAATTTTAGTGGCCTGATTTTGAGCAGTTAATTTCAAATATGGCTTGCCATTCATTTGAGGATCATTGAATACTTCAGAAATTTGGGCATCAGTATCGGAATCGGCGGTAAAATCAGTTTGTGTTTGTTGGGTAAAGGTGGGACGAAAAGTATAAGTATCATCAGCAATAGGCGCACTGGTTGGTGAAACTTCGTGTGCGTTGTTGAGCTTAGCTAACGGTTGAAAGTCTGGCGGGAGTTGTGTTAAATCATTATCCGAAAAATCAACTTGATTAGGATCTTCTTCACCAATGCTATCGGCTAAAATGGTGTTAGGATGACTGATGAGACAAAAGCAGATACTAATAAATTCTAGCCAAAATAACCAATGTTTGAAACGTCGCATAAGAAGATCTCCTTTATCCAAGGCCGTTTGCCAGTTAAATAAGACTGACCGCTAACAAGCCAGCGTCATCGCGGCCAACGGCAATCACTAATAGTTCAAACCTTGATCTCCTTTTCAGACCTTATGCTAGTACAATTAAAACGATAAATATAATTTTTAGCTCAAAAAATGATTAAAAAAGATGGTTATTTGCTATTGTATAGCTAAAATCCATCATTTTAGACATTTTATTAAAAATAGTTATTATAATTTTGAGATGCATCTTGAAAATTATAGAAAGGAATCGTCAAGATGAAAAAAAGTTACAATTTAGCAGTAGAAGCGACGATTGATGTGATTGGTGGTAAATGGAAACCCGTTATTTTATGTCATTTGGGCATGGGACCACTACGAACGGGTGAACTACGGCGGAAAATTCCGCAAATTTCACAACGAATATTGACGAAACAATTGCGAGAGTTGGAAGCAGATCAGATAATTGAACGCTGTTCTTATGATCAAGTACCCCCTAAGGTGAAGTATTGTTTAACTGCTGAAGGCAAAAGTTTGCGGACCATTTTGTTGGCGATGTCAGATTGGGGAGAAAAGCTAATTCAACGGCAAATTCAGGCAGGACAAGAGATTGAATTATTGCATCCAGAGCCGACCGGATTTGAAAAAATGTAAAAAATGATAGGAACAAAAAAGTGCCTACTTGTTTTAACTAAAACTGCTTGCATAATGAGAGATGTGAATATGTAGGAGGTTAATGATGACAGAACATTTATTTTTACAACCAATGGACTTGAAACCTGGGGTAACGATTCAAAACCGCATTGTCATGGCGCCAATGACAACGAAATCTAGTTTTTATGATGGTTCCGTGTCGAATGATGAAATTGAATATTACCGGCAACGTTCAGGAGCAGGAATGGTCATTACCGCAGTTGCAAATGTTAATGACTTGGGTAAAGGTTTTGAAGGTGAATTATCGGTCACTGATGATCGCTTCATCCCTGGTTTACAACAACTAGCAAGTGCCATTAAAACCAAAGGTTCGAAAGCAATTTTGCAGATTTTTAGTGCTGGGCGGATGACTAATAGTAAGATTTTGCGGGGTCAACAACCAGTCAGTGCTAGTGCCATCGCTGCCACGCGCAGTGATTCGCAAGTGCCACGGGCTTTAAGTGAAGCAGAAATTGATACGGTGATTAAAGACTTTGGTGCGGCTACACGGCGCGCCATTCAAGCAGGCTTTGATGGTGTGGAATTACACGGTGCGAATACTTATCTACTACAACAATTCTTTTCACCACATTCTAATCGGCGTCAAGATCATTGGGGTGGTTCGTTAGCTAAGCGTATGAATTTTCCTCTAGCAGTGATCCAAGAAGTTCGGCAAGTAATTGAACGTTATGGTAATGAGCAATTTATTTTGGGTTATCGCATTTCGCCGGAAGAAATTGAAAAACCTGGTATTCAAATTGCTGATACATTGCAGTTGATTGATCAACTGGCCCAACAACCAATTGATTATATTCATACTTCGATGGGTAATTATCAACGAACGTCTTTAAATGATACTGCGGATTTAGAGCCATTGAACCAAAAGATTTTGCAGGTGCTTAATGGGCGCAAGCCGTTAATTGAAGTGGGATCGATT
This sequence comes from Bombilactobacillus sp. ESL1197, assembly GCF_058107145.1. Taxonomy (NCBI): domain Bacteria; kingdom Bacillati; phylum Bacillota; class Bacilli; order Lactobacillales; family Lactobacillaceae; genus Bombilactobacillus; species Bombilactobacillus sp. ESL1197. The sequence goes on along the minus strand of NZ_JBYLTY010000001.1, from coordinate 46,743 downwards.
GCGACACCGCAAGATGCTGATCAAGCTTTAGCGAGTGGCGCGAGTTTTGCGGCGCTCGGTCGAGAATTAATTCGGGAACCATTATGGCTAGATAAAGTGCAGTTAGGTGAAGAACAGAATATTCGCTATCAACTAGACCCAGCAGAAATGGATGAACTCAAGATTCCGCGCGGTTTGCAACGCTCCTTGTTAACAGAATTTTTACAGGTGATTGATTTTACTGATCAAACGGCGGCTAATGATTATTTACATCATCCAGCTCCGATGGAAGGTTTAGGACGTAAATAAATTAAAGACTAAAAAAGAGATTGGAATAACCAACCGCAGATTTGTCATGAGACAAACTTGCATTTTGGTAATTGCAATCTCTTTTATTTTGACATACGTTTAATTCCATTTAGGAATCAATATCTTTCGGTGTGACTTTACTCCGACCATCCGCGGCAGCTTTTTGAATAGCACGGATAATATCACTATCGCTAGCCGCTTTTTCTTGAATGCCTTGGGAACTTAATTCTTGACGAGCTTTTTGAATATCAGCTGCGGTGATTTGTTTACCGTTAGCTGTTTTATTTTTAACGATATCAGTTTCGCCGGGAGCTGCACTATTATTAGCCTGTTGGTTATTAGCGTTAGAAGAATTGGCATGACTAGCTGAATTGGTATTCTGATTGTTGTTTGTGGTTGTTGCGCCAGTCTTTTGTTGCAGTTTTTGTGAGCTATTTAATAAAATTTCAACAGTTTGCTTATACAGATCACTATAATACTTTTGGTGAAATTCGTTGGTTTTTAACAATTTAACTGCTTGTTGGTAGGCATCATTAAATTGATTGTGATCATTAGCTTGCTCGATTTGTTCGAGTTGTTGATTAAAACTTTGGCGCTTGGCTTGCACATGCTTAATCTTGGTCAATTGCTTTTGAGCGATGGTGTGCAATTTTTGTGAGCCAGCGTCAATTTGTTTGGCCTTGGTTAAGGCGTTTTTGGCGTCTGCAAAATGATAATTAGTTTGGTAGCTTTGGGCCAGCTTGAGATAATGAGCTTGGCGTTGCTTGGTATTAGCTTGTTTATCACCTTTTTTGACAGCACCGGCGGCCTGATAGTAGGCATCAGCTGCAGCGTAATTGTGCTGTTGAACGGCGTGATCAGCTTTAGTCATCAAATTGTGATAGGCTGGCTGACTATTGGTGCTATTATCTTTGGTTTGACAGCCAGTTAAGGTTAAAATACTAGCGCTTAGAATTAAAGCCGACGTTAAATATTTTTTCATGATATGAACCTCCGATAAGCACATTATACCATGTTTTAGTAGACGGCTGAAAAACTAGCTAAGGTTGAAAATTAGCAGTGATGTTGGCGGCAGTCGAGAATCCAATTTTTTGATTATGGGAAAAATTTTCAGATTTCCCACATAATCTTGCACGCAAATAAATTGTGCTTGGTATAATAAAGAGACTAAGGTTAAAAATTCAAAGGATTGGGACACTAAAAAAAGCAAATATTCGTTTCAATTGACGGAAAAGCCTTTTTGTCTCAGTTTCAGTTAGCTGGGGATGGTGTCGTGACTTTGAGCTTTTGCCATAGTGAAAAACTGTAATGGAGGACCAATTAATGACACAAGGTCAAGCAGTCGTGAAGTATTTAGATTTACAACGTCAAGAATTATTGCCGGCCAAAACTTTGCAAGGTGAAGTCGGAACGGTGATTGAATATGAAATCCCGCAAATTGAAGGCTATTTGTACTTTTCCAAATTAGAGTTAGATGTTGAAGCGGATCAACAACCAGTCTTTATTGCCGATCAAGTGCAAGAAATTGAACTACGCTATCAAACAGTGGAACAGTTTCAAGAGATGGTTCATGTTTCGAAATTACGCACCCGTAAAATGAGCAATAAATTGGAAGTGTTGGGCGAGCTAGGTGATAGTGTCCCGGTGGTTGATGAAAATAACCATCCGTTATTAGGCACCACGGCTTGGTCGAAGATGTATCTAAATTATTTGCGCCAAAAGCAAGTTGGCGATACCACTTTGTATAACATTGGCAGTGACCAATGGTTGCGAGCTAGTGATGTAGAATTGCGTCCAGAAATTGAAGAAGACTATGGTCCCAGTGAACAGCAAATTAACGCCACTGCCACGGTGAATATTCCAGATAATATGCAAGTGACGTTATGGCAAATTGATGAAAATCAGTCGGTGGCTAATCATTTGCCAGAGCAATTATTGGATAATGGCACGGAGTTGCAAATTGATCGGCAAATCCAAATAGGCCAAGATTTGTTCTATCATATTGTTGATAGCGCCTGGATTAAAGCCAATCGGGTTGTCTTAAAATAATGAATACAACCGTAACGATAACTACCACTAAAAGTAAAGGGTCCATCAACTGGTGGATCGGTTTACTATATCTAGTTTTAGGGCTAGTTTTTAGTTATATTTATTTTCGGTACCGCAAATTTATTTGGGGCGATGATTTTAGTTTTCATATGGCACGCTTGAGTGAATTGTTACAAGTGAAGCTCACGCAATTTCCCTACCTGGCGACTCATACTTTTGGGCAAACCGGTAATTTGGTGAATCTATTTTACCCAGCGCAGTTATTGTATCCGCTAGTGATTTTGATTAAATTAACCCATCATCCGGTCTTGGCACTTTATGTATACGTGGGACTCTGTAATTTATTGAGCTTAATTTTGTGTGATTTTGCGGCTTATAAGGTCACTAAAAAACGCTTAGTTAGCGTCAGTTTTGCCATTTTGTATACTTTTTCTTTTTACCGCATGCAAGTGTTGTATACGCGCTTTGACTTGGGCGAATTTTTGGCAACGATGTTTGTGCCCCTTGCTTTTGCCAGCTTTTATTGTATCGCTCGGCAACAAGGTGGTAAGAAAGCTTTAATTTTGGCAATGGTGGGTTTGATATTTAGCCATGTCTTGACCACGTTGTTAGTCATCGTGAGTTTGATTGTTTGGTATGTCGGACTAGTAATCCGGCGTACGCTTGGTTGGGCACAAACCAAAACTTATCTCAAGGCGACACTATGGACTTTGGGGCTAAGCGTTTGGTATTGGGGACCATTTATTCAGCATTATTTAATGACCCCTAGTGGTTTGAAAGCCACGCAAGTAGCTCCTACCCAAATGAAGGCTTACTCTTGGGGAGCGCAAAAAGTGGCCTTATGGCATAATTTAACCTTTCCGGCCCATACCGCGGGTCCTGTTATTTTCGGCCTGAGTTTGCTACTACTGCTGTATTTAATTGTGCGTTGGCGCCAATTATCCCGCGCTTGGAAAGTGATTTTTGCATTAAGCTTAGTGAGCTTTTGGCTAACGACGCCGAGCTTTCCTTGGTTCTTATTTAAAAATTCGGTGATTAATACGTTGCAATTTCCTTTTCGCTTGAATTTATTTTATACTCTTGGCATTACTTGGTGTACCGCACAAGCGTGTGGACAAATCACGGCCCGTAACGGGCGCTTAGTGATGACTGCGTTGGTGTTGCTACTCAGTTGTGGTGCAACTTTAAATTCCATGCAAAAAGTAGTTAATTACCGTTTTAATTGGGATAAAATTAATTTAACGGACGCTAATTTTGCTCAGTACGCCAACAATCCAATTCCAAATGATTATTATCCTAAATCCGCACAAAAGGTCATTAAGATGTTACCTTGGGGACAAGGATACGTGAATGATCAGAAAAAGTTATTTCACCCAGTTGGTAGGTTAAATCAATTAACGTATCACTTTCAAACGAAACCTCGAACTGCGCAAGTGCAGTTACCGTTAATTTATTATGGACCATTGTATCAAGTGCGGCTTAATCAGCATTTGGTGCCCGCATATGGTTCAACGCACGGATTATTGACAGTTCAGACCACTAGACGCACTAATCAAGTGACAGTAACTTATCAACCAACTAAAGTTGACCGTTGGAGCTTTAAAGTTTCATGCTTAGTATTACTGATTTTTGTAATGGTGAGTTGTATTCATATTGATGTGACAAGAGATCGTCAGTAACGACAGTTGAGCGAGAAAGCTAGCTAATCCACTACTATAATGGTGGAATCAAATAATAATTTTCATCAATAAAAAAAGTCTACTTATTGAAGTAGGCTTTTTTTATTGATGAAAATTTCGAGTTAGAAACCAAAATTATGAAGCTATAAGATAACTACCTTCTACATTATAGAATAAATTTTATAAAAAGGAAATTCTTTTGACTAATTTGGTTCCGTTTTTATTTGGTTAAACGTTATTAATAGTGTAGCAAGTAATTACCGGCCGGTAACCACTGCTATTAATAGGGAGGAGAATTAATATGGCAGAACAACGTAATTGGCAAGATAGTAGTCTCGTTTTTAACTTAAGTAATGGTGATCAACAATTCAAACAAAATTTAACGAATGTGATTGCTGATCCGAGTGATGACCAAATCGCAACCGTCGGTCGGGCGTTAGCGGCCTTAAATCCAGGGGCAAGTTTAATTGATGCCGCTTTAACAGTCCATTCGCAATTAATTTTTGATCAGGCAAATTAGGAGGTTAGCAGATGAAAGTATTAAAAATGAATTTCACTACCCAAGAAGGTAAGATTGTTTCTTTGACTTTGAAGAATGTGGCCCAAGATTTGACTTCACAAGTTGTGTTAAGTCAAATGCAACAGATTGCCCAAGCTCAGTTGTGTCAAAAAGATGGTGTGGATCTCTATCATCAACCAGCTACGGCTGAATATGTCGAAACAATCGAAACACCGTTGTTTTAAATCAATAAGTTTAAACTGAACGCTTTGCAAAAGAAAAAATTTGCAAAGCGTTTTTTTATGTAATCGATAATAAATATTTTAAATTCACAGTTAAAATGAGTATAATTAAAAGCATTGTACCTAAATTTTATAGAAGAAAGGAAGAATCGTATGGATTTACATTTACCTTTAACCGAAATCATCTTGCGGTTACTGCTAGCAGTGCTTTGTGCGGGGTTAATTGGTTATAATCGCCAGCAAAAAAATCATTCCGCTGGTGTGAGAACGCATATTTTAGTTTGTGTTGGGGCTTGTATAATTGCAATGATGCAAAAAGAGATTGGGTTTAATGCTTTGAACATGGCAGCTAGATATCCGCATTATGCGGGCGTGTTACGCGCTGATGATGCGCGTTTGATTGCACAGGTAGTTAGTGGGGTTGGTTTTTTAGGTGCTGGAACAATTTTGGTGCATCATCATACAGTGCGTGGTTTAACCACCGCAGCTAGTTTGTGGACGGTCGCTGGTTTAGGCTTGGCAATTGGAATGGGGAATTATGATATTGCCATTGCGGGCACCATTGTGGTCTTTATTGTGTTAGGTTTTTTAAAACGCGTTTTGCATATTACACCCGTTAAGAAAATTATGATACAGTATCATCACAAGAAAGAAACCAAAGAGTTTATTCAGGAGTATTTTAATCAGCATAATATTACGGTGCGTGATGTTAATTTTAACGTGCAACAAGCAGATGCTGACGAGCACATTTACACTAATGTATATGAGATTGAAATTCCTAGTAAAATGAATTATTCTGATATCATTGAAGATATTTCAATGAATTCTAATGTAATGTCAATCAAAACAATTAGTGTTTAACAAGTAATAGGAAATTTTGCAAAAAGGTAGTTGAAAAATCAGGAATCTAAGAACAATTTAGCTAATAGTAGTGTTTAGCTAGATACTTGGTGGATTCGACAACTGGATGAAAGTAGTTACTAGTCCAGTTGAATGCTGAATGGGAAGCAATCTGTTGGCAATTAAGGGGATTATAGAGTAAATGAGGACACAAGATCGGCGTGTGGAATATACAAAAAAAGCAATTGAAACGTCGTTAATTGAACTATTACAACATAGTGATTTAATGACAATTACTGTGAAGAAGTTATGTGAAAAAGCGGGCATCAATCGTTCAACTTTTTACATATATTATCGCAATACTAGCGAAGTGTTGGAAGCAATGGAACAAGAGATGATTGCGATCATTGATAACTTTATTCAAACGCAATTAGTGGATAATCATAATCAACCGTTAACAATGTATGACTATTACGTGCGCTTTTTTAATTATATCAAGCGTTACCCGAAGCGCAGTTTGATCTTGATCAATTCTAGCGTTTCAGAAAAATTTGAAAGGGATTTAGCACGCTTGGCGAACCAGATTAGTAGCTTGCAGGGCAATGAGTTAAGCAATTTTCAAGTGACTTATATCATCTTTGGCACATTAGCGGCGGTGAAGATGTGGTTTAAAGAAGATATGCAAACGCCAGTGGAGCAATTAAGTAAAGAATTAGCGCAATTAGGTCATGATTAGTTAGCTGAATGAGCGTTTCTTATTTAAATAAAAAATAAATTAAAATTAATTAACAAGATATGTGTTTGTTGCATTTGTCACAATTTTTTGAGTTGGATTTTGAATTTAATTGTGCTAATGTAAAAAGCGCGTATCTTTTTTTGTTTATTTGCCGATAAACAAATGGAATTTTCCAATCGTTAAACAATGAAAAGTCAGTTTTAACGTAATTTATTTTTGTCAATTGTTTGAAATAGTTTTTGCTTAATTGGGGAGAACGTACTAATGAATAAGAAACGAATTTTAGCAACTATGGGTGTGACTTTATTTTCGTCCACTTTGTGGTTGGCTACGAATAAAACGAGCGTGCAAGCTGATGAAACTGCCACGCCAGATAGTGTTAATCAAGTAACGCCTACAACGGATAATCAAAATACTGCTGATACTACTGCAACAACAAGTGATTTAGCAGCTGGCAAAATTGCGGCCAAAAATGCAATTAATTTAAGTGTGCAGACGGCAACTAGCCAGATTAACAATTTAACCATTGATGCTACGCAAAAAGCCAACTTGTTACAACAGTTGCAGGGAATCAACGACCAATTTGCCGCTCAAGTGGAACAAGCCCAAACCACCACTGAGTTCACACAAGTTCAAGCTACGGCGCAAGCTCAAGTGCAAACGATTGTGCAACAAGCAACGAGTTTGACCACAACTAATACGACGTCAGATGCTAATAATACATCTACAACAAATACAAATGTGACTACTACGTCTGTAGCTGACTCTGCGTCTGCACCAGCAACGACTAATACTACGGATACCACTTCAACTACTAATACTGATCAAACGCCAGCCAGTGTAGCGAGTGTTTCCGGAACGCCAGCCGCGGATGCTAGTCAAAATGTTTCTACAACTCCAACTGCTACTGATGCAACGCCAGCAGCGAGTGCATCTAATTCTATTACAAGTACGAAACCGCACATCGCGAATTACTTATACGACGATGATCCCGCTTTACAACCAGACGATACTGGAACGGTTTATATCAGTACAGCACACCAGTTTTTAGCCGCGCTGGCTCCTCGTAATATTGGTGGGGGTTATTCAGCTGATATTGATAAAATTAAAACTATTGTTTTGTTAAACGATATTACAATCACTGCATCTGATATGTCTAATAGTGATATTTACGTTGGAGATAATCGAACGGTAACTGTTAAATCAGCTGATGATCATCGTTATTATTTAGATATGCGTGGCAATCGAGTTGTTACCTCGGGGGATATTACTTTTCAAAATTTAGATATTTATGGTTCCACCTACTGGGGGGTGGTTAATCCTCAAGGAACACCTACGATTACCTTTGATAATATTTCTTATACTGGAGCCCAGATGATTCATGCTAGCAATGGGCAAACAGTAATCATTAAGGGTAATGTTTCGGCTTCATCAGTACCTAGTTACGTCAGTCCGTACGATAATAGTGTAATTAAACCAATTGATGATTATCAACAAGTCATTGAGATTAGTGGTAGTGGGAAAGTTGACTTTACTGAGGGCTCCACTTTTACTGGAACAACTTATAAAGATGATGTAATTGATATTGAAGGGGCTGGAACGGTTACCTTAGAAAAGGGCGCAACTGTTAACCTTAATGCCCATAGTCATGGGCTTAGTGCTCAAAATTCGGGTAGTAATGTTGCTGGAATTTATATTAGTAGTGCTGGAACCATTGATGCTCAAGCTGGTTCTATTTTGAATATTAATGTTGTTGGTGATGATGCTAAAGATACGGCTCAAGCGATTAATTTAGGATCTGGTTCTAGTTTACATCTGGAACAAGGATCCAAAGTCAATATAAAAAACAATGGTTCTATTTACTCGGGATTAGTAAATATTAGTGGTACCTTACAGGTTGATAACAAAGCTGATTTTGAAATTGTCGGCCAAGATATGAAGGACTTCAATGGCCCTATTTTGAATATTACTAACGGTACTATTAACTTAACTGGTGGGACATTTAAAGCTCAAGTTGACGGTACGGGGGCGACGACGCTGTTAAATATTGCGGGTGCCCATGTGAATATTGATAACCCCCAAGACTTTGTCTTAGATGCCACTACAAATAGTAATGCCCATTTAATTAGTGACGGGCAATTTGCTTTAAATGATGTGAAATATATTAGTGCTGATGGTACAGTTTCTGGTCCGCTAGATAAGTTAAACATGAATATCAGTAGCGATACAGTTGGTACGATTAACGATCCTGCAGATGCCAGTGCAGCGAGTGATATCGTCGGTGAGAATTATGCCTCCGAACAACCAGTAGTGAGTGATCTAAGTGGTAAGGATTTAACTGGCTCTAGAATCGAATTTGTGTCGGCAGGACCGTTTGTGGACGTTGACCAAGCAACGATTGATCCAGATAAGACGGTTGTATCAGGTCATACCAATAACACCAATGCATATATTTATGTGGTAGTGAAACATAGTAATGGCACAACGACGCCATTACCGGGGACACTTGACACATCGGATAAGTATTGGCGTGATAGTGCACCTAAGTATGTGGCGCAAAGTGATGCGCAAGGTAATTTCTCCTTTGCCATCCCGGCTAATACATTACAACCAGGTGATCATTTAGAGCTGTCAGCTAATAAGGATTTTGTTGATAGTATTGAACCTTTAGACTTTGATCCAGAGGCCGCCGCCGCCGCGGCCGCTGCTTTACAAAGTACCAAAGATACGGCTATTCAAGCACTGCAAGCCGCCCAAACAGCAGCTAATGACCAAATCGCTAAAGCTAACTTAACTGATGCCCAAAGACAAACTGCTCAACAAGCCGTTGCTGACGCTTATACAACGGCAGCAAAAAATGTTAATTTGGCTACGTCTGCTGATGCGATTAACACTGCTCAAACTAACGGGGTAACAGCCATTAATGCGGCGGCGCAAACCGCCATTGCAACGGGTGCTTTAGATAACGCAAAGTCTGCTGCCCAAAAGATCTTGGATGATGAATTGACGAAAGTTAATAGTCAGATTAATGGTTTTAAGAATTTAACAGATACGCAAAAAACTACTTTAAAAGCCCAAGCCCAACAAGCACATGACACAGCTGTTGCTCAAGTAACAGCTTCTACAAATACAACTGATATAACTAATGCGCAAACAGCTGGTGTGACCGCAATTGATGCCGTGGCTAAGACGGCGCAAGATGATGACACTACCGCTTTGACGAAGGCTAAATCGGATGCCATTACGGCGTTAAAGACTGCGCAAACGGCAGCACATAATCAATTGAGCAAGTCGAAATTAACAGCTGAGCAAAGAGTAGCGGCCATGACTCAAGTCGATAATTTATATACAGCTGCTGAAAAGAAAATTAATGCTGCTACTGATAGCCAGGCAGCCACGACTGCTGAAAAAACTGGTCAAACACAGATGAATCAAGCAGCCATGGACGCAATTAATACTGGTGTGTTGGCTAACGATAAATTAGCTGCTACTCAAGCTTTAGATACTGAGTTGGCAACGGTTAATGATCAAATTGACGGTTTGAAAAACCTGACAACCACTCAAGTCACTGCATTAAAAGCGCAAGTACAAAAAGCTCACGATGACGCTGTAACGAATGTGAACGCCGCTGCTGATCACGCCTCAGTTTCTCTAGCGCAAAAAACAGGGATTACTAATATTGATGCAGTTTTAGATACTGCTAATAATAGTGATGCTTTGAATGCGGCGCAAACAGCCGCTTTAGCAGCTTTAACTCAAGCACAGACGACAGCCAATACCAAAATTGATGGTTCAAGTTTGAGTGCTGCCCAAAAGAAAGCCGCTAAACAAAAGGTACAGACAGCATTTGATTCAGCCAAGACGCAAGTCAATGCTGCGACTGACCCAACTGCTGTACAAACGGCCCAAAAGAATGGTCAAAGTGCTATTGCCAATGCAGCAGATACTGCGATTACTGCGGGTGAATTAGCCAATGCGCAAGCTAGCGCTAAAAAAGCTTTGGATACTGAATTATCAAGTATCAATGCAAAGATTGATCAATTACAGAACTTAACGGATACGCAAAAAACTGCTGCTAAAGCACAAGCGCAAACAGCTCGTGATGCTGCTGTTACGGCCGTTAATAAGGCCACAACGGTAGCTGATGTCACAACTTCTCAAAAAACGGGAATTAGTAAGATTGACGCCGCTTTAACAACGGCTCAGACTGATGACAATAAGGCTTTGAGTCAAAGCCAAACTACGGCCTTAACCGCATTAGCTACGGCGCAAAACGACGCTAATGCCAAGATTGCTGCTTCTAGTTTAAGCGATGAGCAAAAAAAAGCTGCCAAACAACAAGTGCAAGCTGCTTATAATGCTGCGGTAGAAAAAGTTAATAGCGCTACTAACCCAACTGATTTGGACCAAGCACAAACTGCTGGTCAGACAGCCATTACGAACGCCGGTGCTGATGCTATTGCGGCAGGTGAATTAACCAATGCGCAAACAGCAGCTCAACAAAAATTAGCTGCTGAATTATCGCAGGTTAACGATCAGATTGATCAATTGCAAAACTTAACGGATACGCAAAAAGCTGCTGCTAAAGCCCAAGCACAAACAGCGTATGATGCTGCCATCACAGCTGTGAATCAGGCCACAACGGTAGCTGATGTTACTAGTGCCCAAACTGCGGGCATTACGAAGATCGACGCTGCTTTAACAACGGCTAAGAGTGATGACAATAAGGCTTTGGGTCAAAGCCAAACTAATGCCTTAACTGCTTTAACGACGGCACAAAACGACGCTAATGCCAAGATTGAGTCTTCTAGCTTAAGTGATGAGCAAAAACAAGCTGCCGAACAACAAGTGCAAGCTGCTTACAACTCGGCTGCAGCACAAGTTAATTTAGCAACGAATCCAACTGATTTAGCAGCGGCACAAAGTGCTGGTACGGCTGCGATTACGCAAGCTGGTGAGGATGCTATTGCAGCAGGTGAATTAGCCAATGCGCAAACAGCAGCTCAACAAAAATTAGACGCTGAATTATCACAGGTTAATGATCAGATTGATCAATTACAAAACCTTTCAGCTGATCAAAAGCAGGCTGCTAAGTCTCAAGCAAAAGCGGATCATGATGCTGCGATTAAGGATGTGAAGGCGGCAACAACTATTGCTGACGTAACCAGTGCACAAAATACCGGGATCACTAAGATTGACGCTGCTTTAGAGACAGCTAATAGTGATGATGCTAGCGTCTTGGATCAAAGCCAAACTAATGCCTTAACTGCCTTAGCTACGGCACAAAACGATGCCAACGCCAAAATTGAGGCTTCCAGCTTGACGGCCGAGCAAAAGACGGCGGCTAAGCAAAAAGTCCAGGACGCTTATGATGCAGCAGCACAACAAATTAAAGCAGCGACAAATCCCGCAGATTTACAAGCAGCACAAACTGCTGGCACGACGGCGATTACGCAATCCGGTGCTGATGCTATTACCGCGGGTGAATTAGTGAACGCGCAAACGGCAGCTCAACAAAAATTAGCTGCTGAATTATCTCAGGTCAAGGATCAGATTGACCAATTACAAAACTTAACCGCTGATCAAAAAGACGCCGCTAAAACACAAGCACAAACAGCGCATGATAATGCTGTAACGGCAGTTAACACTGCGACAACAGTAGCTGATGTCACTGGTGCACAAACTACGGGCATTACGAAAATTGACGCTGCTTTAGAGACAGCTAAGAGTGATGATGCTAGTGCCTTGGGTCAAAGCCAAACTACGGCTTTGACTGCCTTAGCTACGGCACAAAATGATGCTAACGCTAAAATTGAGGCTTCCAGTTTAACGACTGAGCAAAAGACGGCGGCTAAGCAAAAAGTCCAGGACGCTTATGATGCAGCAGCACAACAAGTTAAAGCAGCGACGAATCCCGCAGATTTACAAGCAGCACAAACTGCTGGCACGACGGCGATTACGCAATCCGGTGCTGATGCTATTACCGCGGGTGAATTAGTGAACGCGCAAACAGCAGCTAAAACGGCTTTGGATTCTGAATTAGATAAAGTTAAAGGTAAAATTGATCAATTACAGAACTTAACCGCTGATCAAAAGGCCGACGCTGAGAATCAAGCACAAACAGCGCATGATAATGCTGTAACGGCAGTTAACACGGCGACAACGGTAGCTGATGTCACTAGTGCACAGAATACGGGGATTGCCAATATTGATGCTACCTTAACAACGGCCCAGACTGATGACAATAATGTCTTGAGTCAAAATCAAACTACCGCTTTAAATGCTTTAGTTACGGCACAAAACGATGCCAACGCTAAGATTGTTGCTTCTAGCTTAAGTGATGAGCAAAAGACGGCCGCTAAGCAAAAAGTTCAGGACGCTTATGATGCAGCCGTAGCCCAAGTTAATAGTGCTAATAACCCAACTGCTTTGGATCAAGCACAAACTGATGGTAAGAATGCGATTACCCAAGCTGGCGATAATGCCATTACCGCTGGTGAATTAGCGAATGCGCAAGCGACAGCTCAACAAGAATTAGCTGCTGAATTATCTCAGGTCAAGGATCAGATTGACCAATTACAGAACTTAACAGCTGACCAAAAAGCTGACGCCAAAGCGCAAGCGCAAAAATCCTATAATGATGCGGTTGAGACGGTTAATGCGGCGACAACGGTGGCTGACGTAACAGCTGCCCAAGAGACAGGCAAAACGAATATTGATGCTGCCTTGAAGACCGCCAATGATTCTGATGCAACAACACTCCAAAATAGTAAGAATGATGTTTTGGCTGCTTTGGTTGCTGCTCAACAATCTGCTAATGATGAAATTGCTGCTTCCAGCTTAACAGACGAGCAAAAGACTGCTGCTAAGCAACAAGTTCAAGCAGCTTATAATGCAGCCGTAGCCCAAGTTAATACTGCTACTAATCCAGCCGAGTTAGACCAGGCACAAACTGATGGTAAAAATGCGATTATACAAGCTGGCGCTGCTGCGATTGCCGCTAGTGAATTGATCAATGCTCAGGATGCTGCTAAAACTGCTTTAGACACAGATTTAGCCGATGTCATGAGCCAAATTGATCAATTACAGAACTTGACGGCTGATCAAAAGGCCGACGCTGAGAACCAAGCACAAACGGCGCATGATAATGCTGTAACGGCAGTTAACACGGCGACAACAGTAGCTGATGTCACTAATGCTCAAAAGACGGGAATTGAAAATATTAATGCAGCACTGAATATGGCTAATAATGATGACGCCAGTGATCTTCAAAACAGTCAAAACTCTGCCACTGCTGCTTTAACAACTGCGCAAACTGCGGCTAATAGTCAAATTGATAATTCTACTTTAACAGATGAACAAAAAGCAGCTGCCAAGCAAAAAGTGCAAATTGCTTATAATGTAGCAGTAGATAATGTTAAAGCAGCTACCAGTCCAACTGAGTTAACTTCTGCGCAAAACAACGGCGTTAATGACATCAATACGGCTGCTAATAATGCGATTACTGCTGGTGAATTAGCTAACGCACAGTCTGCAGCCAAAAGTGCTTTAGACGCTGAGTTGGATAAAGTTAACGGACAAATTGATCAATTACAGAACTTAACAGCTGATCAAAAAAACGCTGCTAAGGTGCAAGCACAGAAAGCCCATGATGCTGCAATGACGGCAGTGAATACGGCGACAACGGTAGCTGACGTGACAACTGCTCAAGATGCGGGTAAGACGAACATTGATAAAGCCTTGGATACTGCTAGTGCTTCTGATACAACGGCATTACAAAATAGTAAGATTGATGTTGTAGATACCTTGGTTGCTGCGCAAAACGACGCTAATGCCAAGATTGCTGCTTCTAGTTTAAGTGATGAGCAAAAACAAGCTGCTAAACAACAAGTGCAAGCTGCTTATGATGCTGCGGTAGAAAAAGTCAATAGTGCTACTAACCCAACTGATTTAGCAGCGGCCCAAAGTGCTGGTCAGGCGGCGATTACCCAAGCGGGTGCTGATGCTATTGCGATGGGTGAATTAGCGAACGCAAAAACAGCAGCCCAACAAAAATTAGCTGCTGAATTATCTCAGGTTAATGATCATATTGATCAATTTCAGAACTTAACCATTGATCAAAAAGCCGACGCCAAAGAACAAGCACAAAAAGCCTATGATGAAGCAGTCAATACCGTTGCTGCAGCCACTACAATAGATGCTGTGACAACTGCCCAAGATACTGGTAAGACGAACATTGATAAAGCCTTGAATACTGCTAGTGATTCTGATGCAGCAGCACTCCAAAATAGTAAGAATGATGTTTTATCTGCTTTGTCTATTGCTCAAAAGACAGCTAATGATAAGATTGATGCTTCTAGCTTAAGTGATGAGCAAAAACAAGCGGCCAAACAACAAGTGCAAGCTGCTTATGATGTAGCCGCACAACAAGTTAAGTCAGCAACGAATCCCGCAGATTTACAAACAGCACAAGCTGCTGGCACGACGGCGATTACGCAAGCCGGTGAGGATGCTATTGCCGCTGGTGAATTAGCGAACGCGCAAACAGCAGCTAAAACGGTTTTGGATTCTGAATTAGATAAAGTTAAAGGTAAAATTGATCAATTACAGAACTTAACGGCTGATCAAAAAGACGCGGCTAAATCGCAAGCACAAAAGGCTCACGATGCTGCGCTCGCAGCTGTGAATCAGGCCACAACGGTAGCTGATGTCACTAATGCACGGAATACTGGAATTACCAAGATTGACTCAGCGTTAATGACTGCTCAAACTGATGACAAAAATGCTTTAGGTCAAAGTAAAGCAGCTGCCTTAACTGCATTAAGTGATGCGCAAAAGGATGCTAATGATAAGATTGATGCTTCTAGTTTAAGTGATGCGCAAAAGCAAGCTGCTAAACAACAAGTGCAGGATGCTTATGATACAGCTGCAACACAAGTTAAGGAAGCAACGAATCCAGTAGATTTACAAGCGGCGCAAACTGATGGGAAAAATGCGATTGTGAAAGCCGGTGCTGATGCTATTGCCGTAGCTGAATTAGCCAATGCACAAGCTACAGCTCAACAAAAATTAGCCGCTGAATTATCGCAAGTCAAGGATCAGATTGACCAATTACAGAACTTAACAGATGACCAAAAAGCCGATGCCAAAGCGCAAGCGCAAAAATCTTATGATGATGCGGTTGAGACGGTTAATACAGCGACAACGGTGGCTGACGTAACTAGTGCACAAACTACAGGGATTACCAATATTGACGCCGCTTTAGAGACAGCTAAGAGTGATGATTCTAGCGCCTTGGGTCAAAGCCAAGCTACCGCCGTAACTGCCTTAGCTACGGCGCAAAAAGCTGCTAATGCCAAGATTGCTGCCTCAAGCTTAACTGCTGATCAAAAGGCGGCAGCTAAACAAAAAGTCCAGGATGCTTATGACGCAGCAGCGGCCCAAGTTAATGCTGCTATTAACCCAACGGATATGCAGACGGCACAATCTGACGGTCAGTCAGCTATTACGCAAGCGGGAGACAGTGCCATTGCTGCTGGTGAATTAGCGAATGCACAGTCTGCAGCCAAAAGTACTTTAGACGCTGAGTTGGATAAAGTTACAAATAAAATTGATCAACTCAAGAACTTAACTGATCAACAAAAAACTGATTTAAAGAGCCAGGCTGAAAAAGCCTACGATGCTGCACAAAAAGCGGTTAAAAATGCTACAACAGTAGCTGAGGTTACCAGTGCACAAAGTACAGGTATTGACGATATTGATTCGGCCTTAACGACTGCTCAAACTGATGACAAAAATGCTTTAGGTCAAAGTAAAACAGCTGCCTTAACTGCATTAAGTGATGTGCAAAAAGCTGCTAATGATAAGATTGACGCGTCCAGTTTAAGTAACGATCAAAAGACAGCGGCTAAACAAAAAGTTCAAGACGCTTATGATGCGGCAGCGGCCCAAGTTAATAGTGCTACTAATCCAACTGATATAAACAAAGCACAAACTGATGGCAAAAATGCGATTATGCAAGCCGGTGATGATGCCATTTCAGATGGTGAATTAGCCAATGCACAATCTTCAGCCAAAAGTGTTTTAGACGTTGAATTGGATAAAGTTAACGGACAAATTGATCAATTACAGAACTTAACAGCTGATCAAAAAGTCGCAGCTAAAGCGCAAGCACAAAAGGCTCATGATGATGCGATGATAGCAGTTAACACGGCAACGAATGTAGGCGATGTAACAAACGCTCAAAATACAGGTAAGATGAACATTGACAAAGCATTGGATACTGCCAACGATTCTGATGCTACGGCACTCCAAAATAGTAAGACTGACGTTTTAGCTGCTTTGTCTGCTGCACAAAAAGCTGCTAATAATAAGATTGCTGCTTCCAGCTTAAGTGATGCGCAAAAGCAAGCTGCTAAGCAAAAAGTACAAGCTGCTTATGATGTCGCTGCTGCTAAAGTTAATGCAGCTACTAATCCAGCTGATATGCAGACTGCGCAAACTGACGGTCAGACTGCGATTACCCAAGCCGGTGCTGATGCCATTGCCGCTGGTGAATTAGCCAATGCCCAAGCAGCAGCTCGGTCTACTTTAGACACTGAATTGACCAAGGTTACAAATGAAATTGATGATCTCAAGAATTTAACGGATCAACAAAAGAGTGACTTGAAGAACCAAGTACAACAAGCACATTCTGCTGCAATAGCGACAGTTAATGCGGCAAAGACGGTTGCTGATGTGACCAGCGCCCAAGATGAAGGTAAGACGAATATTGATAAAGTTTTGGACACTGCAGAAGGTTCTGATGCCTATGCTTTAAGTCAAGCTCAAGCAGCCGCAGTGACAGCATTAACCAATGCGCAAATGGCGGCCAATGCTAAAATTGCTGCTTCCAGCTTAACAGCCGAGCAAAAAGCCACAGCAAAACAACAAGTTCAAGCTGCTGTTGAGCAAGCAAAAACCAAAGTTAATGGTGCTCATAATCCAACTGATTTGCAGGCAGTCCAAGCTGATGGTTTGAAGCAAATTGCTACAACTGCCGATACTGCTATTGCTGCTTTTGAATTGACTAATGCCCAAACTGTTGCCCAGCAAGCTTTAGCTGATCAGCTAGCTCAAGTTAATGCGGCCATTGATCAATTATCCAACTTGACGGCTAAGCAAAAAGCAGACTTCAAGAATCAAGCTAAACAAGCTCATGATAAAGCAGTAGCAGCAGTAAATGCGGCTCAAACACCAGCGGCTGTAACGACAGCGCAAACTGACGGTGTAAAACAATTGACGGCGGTTGTGACTAGCGCCCAACAGGCTGACGCTGACGCGTTAGCAACTGCCAAGTTAAATGCTCAACATGATTTGCAAGCTTCGTTGAATGCGGCTAATCAGGCTATTAATGCTATGAACTTAGCACCTAAGCAAAAGACTGCTTTAGTACAGCAAGCACAACAAGCTTATGATCAAGCGCTGACGGCAATTAATCAGGCTACACAAATTACTGCCGCTACAACGGCGCAAACTGCAGGTTCTAAAGCGCTCAATGATTTGGTAGCAGCCAATACTAATCACAACTTAGCGCAAGCGCAAACTGATGCCATTGCAGCGTTACAAAATGCTTTGGCTAACGCTAATCAGTTAATCAATGCTATGACAGTAACCGATGATAAAAAGCAAGCTTTACTGGCCAATGCCCAAAGTGCGTTTGATCAAGCCAAATCGCAAGTCAAGCAAGCTCAGTCTTCAGAAGCTGTGCATATCGCTAGTGATCAAGGTATTCAAGCAATTCATGTGGTGACCGTTCAAAATGTTGCTAGTGATGTCAATCAAGCCAAGGCCGATGCCAACCAAGCTTTAGATCAGGCTTTAGCAACGGCTAATAAGCAAATTGATGATTTGCATATTTCTCAAGCTAAGAAGGATCAGTTAAAACAACAGTTAGCTGATAACCATGCTGCAGCGCAACAAGAAGTGAATGATAGTACTACGAATACGGGTGCGGCCTTGAATGGAATTGCTGGTATTGAAAACTTTAATTCTTTATTACGGGATATGGTATTAGATAATCAACCACCAATCATTACGTTGCCAAGCACAGATGATTCGGATGCAGATAAACAACCAACTACGACACCAACGGATACTGCTATTTCGGGGGTAGTGACGGTTAAACCAAACGTTAGTGCGGGCTTTGTGACTTTGTATGATCAAAATGGTCAAGCTATTGATCGTGTAGTCGGAGCAAAGACTAGTTGGAAGACCAATAATCGTACTATGATTAATGGTGAACTTTACTATCACGTGGCACCAAACGAATATCTGAAGGCGAGTGACGTGAACTTTAATACGGCTAAGCAAGCAACGGTAGTTGATGGAGTCTTGACCGTACGCTCAGACTTAGCACAAAAGACCGTTCCTGTCTATGATGCACAAGGACAAATCATTGCTAACCGCAGTTTGACTGCTGGTACTCAGTGGTTGACTAATGGTGCTCAAGAAATGATTAATGGTCAGGCTTATTACCAAGTTGCACCAAATGAATACTTGGCAGCTTCTGATATTAATTGGACACCACAAGCTATGGTTATTAATAAAAAAGTGGGCACATTAGCAGTGAATAATTCTAATGTTGCAGTTTATGTTTATGATGCAGCCAAAAGCTTAATGGTTAAATCGACCACTCAAACCTTAGCGAATACTAATGCATGGCGTTACGATTACCAATTAATTGTTAATGGTCATGTTTATTACCGCGTTGCCGCTAATGAATGGGTTGAACAACAGAACGTTTTAAATGACTAGAACCAAAGAAAAGCAATTCTTCTAATGAGAAGAATTGCTTTTTTATATGTTTTAAAATGTAATTTTTAATTCATCGGTGTTTAATATGTTTGATTTTTATATTACATTATTTTAAATATTATACTTGATTTTTTAATTAATAGCCTTAATATTTAATTATAATTTAAAAAATATGCAAAGAGGAATCTACGAATGAACTCGAAGAAAAAAATAACAACAGCTGGGGTCTTTTTGGGATTAGTCTGTGGTTTGTTATTGACGCAGCAAAGAATCTATGCCGATACGAATGCCACTGCGGAAACCACAGTTCAAGAAGTTCCAACAAATTCCACTACTGATGTGAATCCTGTGGCAACAACGCCAGATGCGACCACTGAGATTGCTGCCAATACTTCAAATAGTGCTGCTAATAATAGTTTGCAGCCAAGTGACATTAATGATGCAAATAATAGTCCTGCTTTACAAGCTGATAGTGCAGCTACTGATTCAACTAGTGAACAATCGGAGTCTACTGCTCCAGCTACTTCTGTGACAACTACTCCTGACAGTAATTCTATTTCAGATAATTCCCCATCAAGTAGTGAGTTAATTACCAGTGGTACTTGGGGAACCAGTAATTGGGATTTTATACATCAAGGAAATGACTATACTTTAACTTTTCATGCCGGACAGATAGAAAATCGAGGAACCGGAATTTATGATGAAGTATTGAGATATGATGAATACAATAATGAAGTAACCGAAATAAATTTTGATCAAGGTGTGTCGGTAAACGATAATTTAGTGTACTTTTTTGCTGAGTTACCCAATTTACAGAAAATCAACGGCTTAAATTATCTTGATACGTCTAATGTGACTGATATGAGTTATATGTTTATTCAAGATAGAAGTCTGAAGAATTTAGATCTTAGTACTTTTAATACTGATAAAGTTGACGACATGATGGGGATATTTGATAATAATATTTCTTTACAAAGTCTCAATCTCAGCAGTTTTAAAATGAATAATTTAGAGAATTATAAATTTGAGTATATGTTTGCTAATGATGTTAATCTTTCTCATTTAGTATTGGGAAGCAACCTGCGTTTTTATAATTATTATGATAATGATATGGAGGCATTTAGTAATGCTGATTTACCAGATGTTCCTGTGCAAGGAACACCAGTAGCAGGTACCAATTTGGTTGTTCAATCACCATATTGGATAGCAACTAGTGGATCAGATCAAGGAACAAAATACACCTCTCATGAATTGATGAATATGCCAGGACGGGATCAAGTTACTACTTATGATTGGGATACTGAAAATCCAGTTCCAAGAGATGTTGAAGCTAAGGCAGTAACACGTACTATTAATCTCCACCAACCAGATGGTTCGATTCAAACGCAGACGCAAACAGGCATGATTCAACGGATTGTTACTAAGCATGATGATGGCACCACAACTTATGGTGATTGGTCTAAAGTGCAATGGTCAGAATATGATGTTCCAGAGATTGCGGGTTATCAAGCAACTATCACACAAGTGCCAGCAACTGACATTACAGCTGATTTAACAGATCAAACTGTGGATATTTATTACACACCAGCTGAACAGACTGTCACAATTCAATATGTTTTAGCCGGTCAAATAGTTGGTACTCAAAAATTAACCGGTTATCTTGGTGATGTGTTGAATATCAATTATCATGCCCCTGCTGGTTATGATATTATTGATTTTCCGCAAGCAACAGTCACAGTTGATGCGTCTGGAGATCAAGTGTTGCAAGTTGCAGTCGCTAAACAAACGCAAATGCAAACGAAGACGGTGGTACGGACTATCAATATTCATTATCCCAGTGGCATTATCAAGACACAAAACCAAGTAGTTGTTCTCAATCGCAGTGTTGATCTTGATGTAAATACTGGACAGACAGTTTACGGTGATTGGAATACCGGCAAATGGGCTGCAGTTACTGTTCCTACAATTAACGGTTATCAAGCCAATCAGTCTAAGGTTGATGCGCAGGATGTTGTAGCTACTGATGCTAATCAAATTGTGGATATTTACTACCTAAAAAACTAATTAATTTAAATTAAAAATATTTAAAAAACGACAATTACTCCAACAATTGTCGCTTTTTTGTTGCTATAAAGTTATATATCAATAAAAATAATGCGAATAATTGGCTATTTTTATATAAAAGTGGTTAAATTTAAGTATTAAATTAGTTAATATTCTTATTTTAACGATAATTTTTGCGATTTTTGGCAACTAATAAAAAGCAATTAGCTGACAATTATTACTTAATCTGAATTGAGGGGACTCATAATGAAGAAAAAGAAATTACTTATGACTTTAGGGGTGACATTATTTTCATCAACTTTATGGTTGAGCGTTAATAAGACTAACGCCGCAGCTGACAATGTTGATGATAATAATGCCGCCAGTCAAGCCAATGTCCAAGCAACACCGGATACCACTACGTCTACCACGAATCAAACAACTGATTTAGCAGCTGGTAAAGTAGCGGCCAATAGTGCTTTGCAACTGAATGTTCAAACGGCCAAGAATCAAATTACTGATTTGCAATTAGCAGCAGAGCAAACATCTTCCTTGCAACAAAAGTTGCAGGAGATTAGTACGCAATTTGCTACTCAAATTGACCAAGCACAAACCAGTTCTGACTTAACTAATATCCAAACTACGGCGAAAGCCCAAATTCAAACCGTTGTACAACAAGCTAATAGCTTACAAACTAAAACTGTCGATAATCAGGCTGAAGCAAACAATACAACAACTACTCCAGCACCAACTCAAGATGACACCAATACTGCTCAAACTACGACAGCAAGTGCTACTGACGCGACCCCGACTACTGCTAACGACGAATCAAGTAGTAATACGGACACGTCAACCAATACAGGAACCAATGAGCAACCAGATGAAACTGCGGCTACAAATAATGAACAACAAGTTAAACCTGCTGCAGTGGCAGCAACGAACACCACAACGAAGCCACAAATTAGTAATTTTGATGACACAGTTGCACATGTCACGAATCAAGTAGAGTTAGCTGCTGCTGCCGCTAATGCCAATGTTAATACGATTATCTTGGACAATGATATGACATTAACTGGTAATACCGATATGCAGATAGTTAATCGAGATGTGACAATTGAGTCAGCTGGAACTAATCGCTATTATTTGGATATGCGGGATATGCGTTTTACTACAGGTAATGGTGACAATACAATTACCTTTAAGAATATTGATTTCTATGGTTCTAATTATTGGGGGATTATTAATCCATCAGGTAAATCCAATACTGTTAATAGTGATGGTAGTATTAATCGTGGTCAGACCATTGTTTTTGACAATATTACTTATACCGGCAAACAGATGATTCACGCTAATGGGCAAACCGTGGTGATTCGGAACAACGTTCAAGCCACGTCAGTTCCAAGTTATGATGCACCAGATGGGTCGGGCACGGTTACTAGCACGGGCTACAATCCGCAACAAGTTATTGAAATTAGTGGTTCTGGTGCCGTTGAATTTGAATCAAATGCAACATTTACAGGTACTAGTTACAGAGATCAAGTTATTCAAATTGGTGCTGGGGGCAATGTTACTTTAGATTCTGGTTCTAAGGTTACCTTAAATCCTCATAGCCATGGCCAATGGTCAGAAGCTTTTTATAGTAATATTGCTGGTATTTATATTAATGGTGCAGGAACTATTGATGCCAAAGATGGGTCCACTTTAAATATCAACGTAGCTGGTGAAGACGCTAAAGATACAGCGCAAGCCATTAATATTGGTAATGGTTCTAAAATTAATCTTGAATCGGGTTCCACTGTAAACATCAATAGTGATGGTACCATTTATCAAAACTTGGTATCCGTTGGTGGTAGTTTAAACCTTGACGAAGGCTCTAGCTTCAATATTAATGGTCAGAACATGGATACATTTAAGGGCTCTATCGTTAATATCAGTAGCAACGGTTCTATCAATAATACCGGTGGAACTTTTAAGGTGGCGGTTGATGGTACCGGCGCCATGACCTTATTGAATATTTCTGGAGCCAAGGTCAATATTGATAACCCGAAAGACTTTGTCTTAGATGCCAGCAATAACGCCAATGCTAAATTGATTAACAATAGTACCTTAACGTTAAATGATGTGAAGTTTGTTCACGGAACAGAAACTTCCGGTCCATTAGATAAGTTATCTTTAAAAGTTAATAACAATACTATTGGCACAATTAATGCACCTAGTGATGCTAGTGCGACGAGTGATATTGTGGGCAAAACTTCTGACGCTGAACAACAAGTTGTTGGTTGGTTAAGTGATCAAAGTTTGACAGGTAAGAAGTTAGAGTTTATTTCCGCAGGTCCGTTTATTGACGTGGATAATGTGGCTATTGATACTGATAAGACACACGTTACAGGTCATGTTAGTTCGAAGACTGCTGGTGCTGATCTCAGCAATACCTATATCTACGTGACTGTGAACCACGGTAGTACGCAGACACCAATGACAGGTACTGTCGCTGCTGATTATTGGCGCGATACTACTCCTAAATATATGGCGAAGACTGATGCTGCTGGTAACTTTAGTTTTGATATTCCCGCTGATACATTACAACCCGGTGACACTTTAACTTTCAGTGCCAATAAAGATTTTGTTGACGGTTTGACACCATTGAATGTGGATCCTGAAGTGGCCGCTGCTTTACAAACCAGTCGTGATACGGCCGATGACGCCATTGATGCTGCTGCCACGGCTGCCAAAACAGCGATTGAAAGTAATTCGAGCTTAACACCGGAGCAAATTGCTGCTGCCAAAACGGCGGTTGATGATGCTGTAACGGCAGCTAAAAACAATATTGCCTCTGCTACGACTACTGATGGTATTACCGCTGCTCAAACAGCCGGTGAATTAGCAATTAGTAAAGTCAAGGCGCAAGCGCAATTAGATAACGCCCAAGCGAGCGCCTTGAAGCAATTAAGTGACGCTGGCCTAACGGGAACAGACTTAACTACTGCACAAAATGCCATTAGTCAAGCTTACCAAACGGCTACTGATCATTTAACGAATGCTAATGACCAAGCCGGTGTCGATGCCGTTATTAATAATGATTTACCAACCATTACTGCTGCTGCCAAAAAGGCTGTGAACGATCATCAATTACAACAAGCTAAAGATGAAGCCAATGCCGCCATTGATGCCGCCGCCAGTGCTGCCAAAACGGCAATTGAAAGTAATTCAAGCTTAACATCGGAGCAAATTACTGCTGCTAAAACGGCGGTTGATGATGCTGCAGCCAATGCTAAAACCAATATTGCCTCTGCTACAACCACCGATGGCATTAACACTGCTCAAACAGCCGGTGAATTGGCAATTAGTAAAGCTAAAGCGCAAGCGCAATTAGATAACGCCCAAGCAAGCGCCTTGAAGCAATTAAGTGACGCTGGCCTAACGGGAACAGACTTAACTACTGCACAAAACGCCATTAGTCAAGCTTACCAAACAGCAAATACGAATTTAACGAATGCTAATGATCAAGCCGGTGTTGATGATGTCATTAGTACTGATTTACCAAAAATTACCGCTGCGGCCACATCTGCTGTGAATGATCATCAATTACAACAAGCTAAAGATGAAGCTAATGCGGCCATTGATGCTGCCGCTAATGCTGCTCAGACTGCAATTGATAACGATACGAGCCTGACACCAGCTCAACGTAATACGGCTAAGAATCAAATTACGACTGCTGCCAATCAAGCTAAGAATAATGTTAATACTGCTACAACTACAAGCGCTGTTAATTCTGCGCAAACCGCTGGTAAGTTAGCAATCAATAAACTAGAAGCCCAGGCGCAATTAGATAATGCTCAAGCTAGTGCTTTGCAGCAATTAAGTGACGCTGGCATTACTGAAGATCCAGAATTAAGTACTGCGAAAGCTTCCATCAGTCAAGCGTATCAAACAGCTACTGACAATTTGACGGCAGCAACTAAACAAAGTGCGGTTAATCAAGTAATTAGTACTGATTTGCCCAAAATTACGCAAGCTGCTACGGCTGCTGTCAGTGCGCACCAGTTACAACAAGCTAAGGATAATGCCGATGCCGCGATTGATGCCGCCGCTACGGCTGCCAAAACGGCAATTGAAAGTAATTCGAGCTTAACACCAGAACAAATTACTGCTGCCAAAAACGCGGTTGACAATGCCGCAACTAGTGCTAAATCAAACATTGATTCTGCTACCACTAACGATGATGTTACAACGGCGCAAACTGCTGGTGAATTAGCTATTAATAAATTACAAGATCAAGCCCAATTAGATAACGCGAAAGCTAATGTGGAAGCCCAATTGACGAGTGCTGGCATTACAGGAACTGCTTTGACAACAGCACAACAAGATTTGACAGCTGCTTATAATGAAGCTTCAGCTAATTTAACGGCAGCTAAGACGCAAACAGCTGCTGATCAGGAAACGTCCGCGGGCGTCAAAGCCATCAACCAAGTTTTAGCCACTGCCCAATTAGCTGCTGCTAAAACCAATGCGCAACAAGCGTTAGCTAATAAGTTACAATCGGTCACCACGGATATTAATGGCTTGACTAATTTAACAAGTGCACAAAAGAAAACCTATCAAGATCAAGCTAAAGCTGCTTATGATCAGGCCTTTGCCCAAATTAGCAAGGAAACTGATCCAGCTCAAATAGCCACTGAACAAACAACTGGCGAAGAGCAAATTGCAGACGCTTTGACCACGGCGCAAACAGAAAATAAAGCCGCATTAACGACTGCTCAAACTAGTGCCAAACAAGCTTTAGACCAAGAACAAGCAGCTGCTTTAGCTAAAATTGACCAATTAAATTGGAACACACCAGCACAAAAAACGGCGGCTGAACAGCAAGTCAACCAAGCCCATGATGCTGCCGTAACGGCTGTTGATAATGCAACCACCACCGCAGCTGTCACGACTCAACAACAAACGGGTATTGACCAAATGCAACAAGCAGCGATGGATGCCCAGAATTTGGTTAATGATCAAGCCAACGCCATTGCTGTTTTACAAGAAACTAAGACGCAGGCTTTAGCTAAGTTAGACCAATTGAATTTAACACCGGATCAAAAAACTGCTGCTACGACTGCTGTGAATACTGCCTTTGACCAAGCGGTGGCTAATGTCAAAGCAGCTGGTAATGTGCAAAGCATTGCCCAAGCGCAAGCAGATGGAGTGACGCAGATTAATAATGCGGTTGCCGATGCCAATAGTACAGCGACGGCCTTGCAGCAAGCTAAAGATTTGGCTAAGGAGCAATTAGAGTCTGCTAAAGATACCGCTGAAAAGCAGGTTAATGCGCATGCTAATTTGACGGATGCACAAAAACAAGATTATATTCAGCAAATTGAATCAGCCTTTAAAGAAGCTAATGATAATTTGGATAGCCAAACGGCGATTAGTGCGGTGCAAAATGTTGCTAATGCTGGTATTAAGCAAATTAATGATGTCGTGACGACGGCTGCTGACCAAAACGATTTACAAAAAGCACAAGCTGATGCGCAAACGCAATTAACGACTGCTAAGCAAAAAGCTGATGCCCAGATTGATGGAAATACGAAATTGACGGCTGCGCAAAAAGCAGCGGCACACCAACAAGTCACATCTGCTTATAAGGCGGCGCAAGCTAATATTGACGATCAAACAACGATTGCCGATGTCAATACTGCCCGCGATGACGGCATTACGGCCATGAACGCTGCCGTAATTGCTGCCAATACAGATGCTGAAAATCTCAAACAATCTCGTTTAGATGCGATTCAAGCGTTGGCAGCTGCTCAGGTCAAGGCTGACGATGATATTGATAATAGTTCCTTAACAGCGGCTCAAAAACAAGCTGCTCATCAACAAGTCGCAGCTGACTACACCAGTGGGGTAGCGGCCATTAATGCTGCGAGTGATATTTCTGGTGTGACAACGGCACAAAGTACTTGGGTGCAACAAATTCAACAAGATGTTGTGGGTGCTAATAATGCGGCCCAAGACTTGAAGAATAAGCAACATGACGCGATTGCCGAATTAGCAACAGCCAAAGATAAAGCAGATCAAGCCATTAATAATAGTTCGTTAAGTGATGCCCAAAAGACTGCCGCTCATCAAG
The DNA here is from genome assembly GCF_058107145.1 of Bombilactobacillus sp. ESL1197. NCBI lineage: Bacteria > Bacillati > Bacillota > Bacilli > Lactobacillales > Lactobacillaceae > Bombilactobacillus > Bombilactobacillus sp. ESL1197. The sequence continues at coordinate 19,457 of NZ_JBYLTY010000001.1, read as the reverse complement.
CTGTCGCTACCGCTTATCAAGATGGAGTAGACGCGATTAACGGTGCCACATCGACGACTGAAGTGGATCATGTTAAAACGCCAGCTTTAGACCAAATCAATGCAGCATTAACTAATGCTCAACAAGCTGCGGCTGATTTATTAGATGATAAAAGTGCTGCTAAGCATGCTTTGATGACTGCACAAAATCAAGCTTATCAAGCAATTAATGATTCTGATTTAACGCCAGCTCAAAAGCAAGCCGCTAAAGCTGAGGTGGACGATCAATATGACAATGCAATTAATAATGTTGATCAAGCGGCTACGCCGACAGCTGTTCAAACTGCTCAAGGTGATGGTGTCACTGCGATTGACCAAGCAGTCACGGATGCTAAGAAGGCTGCGGCTGATTTAGCAACAGCGAAGACGGACGCCATCAAAGCCTTAGATGATGAACAAACTAAGCAGAATACGGCTATTGACGATGATACTAATTTAAATGCTGACCAAAAAGCGGCGGCGAAACAAGCAGTTAAACAAGCCCATGATCAAGCTGTAGCGCAAGTTAATGCGGCTAGCGATACTGCGGGAGTTACCAGCGCACAATCTGCCGGCATTAGTGCAATTGATCAAGCCTACACGGATGCACAAACTGCGGCCGCTGATTTAGCAAATGCGAAAGCTACTGCCTTATCCGCGTTAGATACGGCGCAAGCGGATGCTAATAATCAAATTGATGCGGATGACAATTTAAATGCTGATCAAAAAGCTGCTGCTAAAGCTAATGTCCAAGCCGCTTATGACGCTGGTAAGCAAGCCATTCAGACCGCAACTACGACGTCTGATATTACAGATGCTAAAGACGGTGCGACATTACAAATTGAGCAAGCCGTGACTGATGCCCAAGGTAAGGCGGATGCTTTACAACAAGCGAAAAATCAGGCCTTATTGGTTATTGCGCAAACACAGGCTGATCAATATAACAAGATTGACCAAGCTGATTGGACACCTGCACAAAAGCAAGCTGCTAGAGCAGCCGTTAAACAAGCTTACGATCAAGGTGTCAGTGGTATTAATGCCGTGAGTGATGTCAATGATGTGCCGCAGACGCAACAAGCTGCCCAAACGGCCATTATTAATGCTTATACGCAAGCTCAACAAGCCGTTAAAGATTTAGCAGCTGCTAAGACTTCGGCCCAACAAGCTTTACAAACGGCCAAAGATAATGCAGATAATGAAATTAATAATTCTAATTTAACTGACGCTCAGAAGCAAGCTGCTTTGGCGGCGGTTGACCAAGCCTTTAAGCAAAGTCAAGCTGAGGTAGAGGACGCTACCACGACGAAGGCAGTTGATACAGCACAAACTGATGGTGTGACCGCTATTGCTGGGGCTGTCATTGCCGCTAATACGAGTGCTAGTGAATTAGCAGCTGATAAAACAGCGGCTTTAGCTGAGTTACAACAGACCTTAGACCAAACGAATTCAGCAATTGCAGCTGATTCTAATCTAGATGACGCTCAAAAAGCTGCCGCTACTCAAGCTGCGCAAGCTGCTTATGATGACGCTGTAAGCAATGTACAAACTGCTAATTCTGCCACAGCCGTGATTAATGCCAAGAATACAGGTAAGCAAGCTATTCAAGCGGCTTTAAGCGATGCGCAAACTGCTGCTCAAGCTTTACAAACTGCTAAAAATAATGCTTTACAGGACTTAGATAATGCTCAGCAAGCTGCTGATGATGTTATTGATGCTGATCCTAGTTTAGATACTGATGCTAAAAAGCAAGCGGCAAAAGCTCAAGTTGCTGCTGCTTATAATCAAGCAGTCACTGCCGTTACCGCCGCTAGTGATGTAGACGGGGTTAATACGCAAAAGACTGCGGGTGTGGCTGCGATTAATCAAGCACAAAGTGATGCACAAGCATTGCAAGCTGCCAAGGATACGGCTTTAGCCGCTTTAGCAGATGAGCGTGATACTGCCCAACAAGCGATTATTGCTGCTAATTTGGATCCGGACGCTGCCGCTGCTGCGCAACAAGCAATTACTGCTGCTTATGGACATGCGGTTGACCAAGTTAATAATGCACAAGATGTGGCGAGTGTTGATACGCAAAAAGCAGCCGGAATAACTGCGATTGATCAAGCAGTAACGGATGCGCAAACTGCTGCACAAGCACTACAAACGGCAAAAGACTCAGCTTTAGCTGCTTTACAAACGGCTAAAGAAAATGCGGACAGTCAAGTAGCTAGTTTAGATGCTAGTCAACAAGCTGCTGCTAAAAAAGCTATTCAAGCGGCGTATGATCAGGCCGTTGGCAAGGTTAAGGCTGCTACGACTCCGGCTGATGTCACAACCCAACAAGATGCGGGCGTAGCTGCGATTAACCAAGCAATAACGGATGCTAAGAATACTCCTGTGCCAACATATCCAACTTTACCAGCAACTAATCCTGATGTTGACCAGCCGACTAAGCCTGATGAGACAACTATGCAAAAACAAAAAGGTGTGGTCACAGTGAAACCTAATGTTACTAATGGTTATGTTGTTTTGTATGATCAAGATGGCAACCAGATTGATAGTCAAGTATTGGGTGCGAATACTGCTTGGAAGATTGATTATAAGCGTATAATTAACGGTCAAACTTATTATCGTGTTGGTGCTGATGAATATGTCAAAGCTAGTGATGTTGATTTGACTCCAGAGCAAGCTGGCAATAACCAAATTGTAGATGGCGTTGTAACAACTAATAAAGCCCAAGTGCCAGTCTATAATGCCCAAGGGCAGGTGATTGCCGAACGGACTTTAGGTCATAATACGCAATGGTTGACGAATAATCAGCAAACAATTAATGGTCAAACTTATTATCAAGTGGCTCCGAATGAATTTGTCTCAGTCAACGATGTTACTTGGACACCACAGGCGATGATTCTAAATCGTAAAGTGGGTGCCTTAGTCATTAATCAAGCCAGTGCGCCCGTTTATCATTATGATCCGGCTCGCAGTTTGATGGTGAAGTCCAATAGTCGCACAGTTACCAACCAAAACCCTTGGCGCTATGATCGTCAATTAATCGTTAACGGCCATACTTATTATCGGGTGGCTGCTGATGAATGGGTAGAAGCTGACAAAGTACTTTTGAATTAATTTGAATCTTTAAAATGAAAATAACTCCTGATAGTTTAAGCTGTCAGGAGTTATTTAATTAGAATGAAAATTAAGCTTTTAATCAAATGAAAACAAAAATTGAGGTTTCAGAAAAGTTCAAAAAGATTTCATACACTTTTAGACTATTTGTTGGATAAGTTGTATGATAGATCGTAGTATGATCAATAAATAACAATTAAGGAGACATATTATGGCAAAAGAGAATCGGCGCGTCCAACGGACGAAAACTCAGATTCAACACACACTGATTAATTTGATGCAAAAAAATGACTTAGATGATATTACAGTGACGCAACTATGTGATCAGGTTCCGATTAATCGGTCGACGTTTTATGCGCATTACAATTCAACGTATGATGTGTTGTTAGAAGTTGAAGATCACGTCATGCATGCCTTCATAGAATATTTGTTCCAACAAAAGCAGTTATCAATGGCCGAATATCAGTCACAGATGGATCAATTGTATTTAAAAATTCTGACGTTTGTGCAACAAAATAAAGAAGCAATGAAAGTGATGTTTACTTATCCAATTAATGATAAGTTTCATACCGATTTACTGAACTTGTCCCAGGAGAATAATACCTATACGGGGAATGTTTACCAGCAGATTTATACAATTGCTGGAGGCTTAGCCATGGTGCAACTGTGGCTCAAGAATGACTTAGATATTTCCCCTGAAGAGTTGAGCCAATTGATGATCGAAATGGGTCCGTTTAATAAGTAAACTAAAATGAAGATCTTAGTTTTAAAAATGAAATGGATAAATATTTTTTTAATTATCATTATTAGTTGAAGTTTATGTTAGAATTCAATTGTATAAAAATTGGATTTTGAGGGGGATCTAATAATGAAATATTCCAAGTTATGGCAATCAGGAATGATTGCAGCGGCCTTAATTGCTGTTGCACCGCTTGCGGATACAGCAGTTAATGGTGTAGTGTTGCCAACAATTGTTCATGCTGAAGATAAAGACGATGACGCTACAAAGGCTGATGTGACAACAATTAATAATTTCGTGAAGCATTTTAACACTGAGCAAGTGGTATATTCTAAATCGCAATTACCAAACAATTTAGAGAGCTTTATTAATATGAGTGAACCAGTAAGTGTTTTAAATGGCAAGCCCGGGTTAGTTTATGAAGATGGTAAATTATCTGGGATGGCAGCACGTTATTACAGTGGCGATAAAGATAACGCCGATGCCAAAGCTTTATGGAAAATAGGTGACAAATATAGTACTAAAGTCACAGTTAATGTGAAAAAGAACGCTGACGATCAAGGCACTAATTATAATATGGATCCTGAAGCCAAACCTGATGAAGAAACCGATCAATTAAAGCAAATTGTCCAAGATTTAAAGGATAATGGTGGCCTAGTGACTGAAACAATCAAATTTGTAAAAAATACTGATTCTAGTACAGAAGTAGGCGATTCTATTGTCTTAAAAGCTAAAATTGTTGGCGGCAAAGAAGAGGATGCTGTTAACTTTGCTAATGCATTTTATTCCAAAGCTAACTATCGAGGTAGATCCGAAGATTTAACGCCTAATTACTTCAATCATAGTGGTGTTTTAGTTGGTAAAACTGGTGACGCTAATAGTGCTGGTTTATTGGAGAAGAATACCGATGGTACTTATAAAGTTCATGGTATGGCAGAAGATTTCTTAAAGACTGATCAGCAAGCAGTGTTGAAACAAATAGCGAATGATTATCCCGATTTAGCTGTGAAGGTAACTTATCAATATAAGGGTAGCGATGTTCCAGAAGATAAATTAGCGGATACCATTACGGATTTAAAGTCTAACGGTGGCGACATTACTGAAACTTTAACCTTGAATCAACCGGAAGTTGTGCAACCAAAAACGACCGATTCTACACAATTAGGTAACTCTATTAAATTAACACTTCATGTCGATAAGCAAGCAAGCGTTGACGAACCAGATGCTAATAAGAAACCGGATGCTGATAAAGACAAAGATAAAAATGACAATGATCAAAATGCAATTGTAGTGACTCACAGTATTTCTGGTGTGGTGACTGTGAAAAATGATGTTCCTGATGGTTACGTGCACTTATATGATGCTAACGGAACAATTATCTTAGATCGTGCTTTGTCAGCCGGAACTGCTTGGATTACTGATGGCAAGCGGACTTTGAATAATGGTCAAGTGATGTATAAGGTCTCACCAACGGAATATGTTTTGGCTTCAGATGTAAACTTTGGTGATAAGAAGTCAGCCTTTACGGAAATGGGTAGCGTCACAATTTCAAAAGAACGGGGAATTGTTGATGTGACTGCTCCGGGAGTTGTCTTCTTAAATACTTGGGAAGATGCAGGTCCTGGTTTCAAAGTTTTACCTAATCGAGCAGTGACAACTAATACACGGTGGTTCTACGATAAAAAGGCAAAAATTAATGATGCCACTTATTATCGAGTTGCCGGTTATGAATGGATTCGCGGTAATTACGTTAAAGTTGAATAGCATTAATTGATAATGGTGAATGTCGATGAGTTTACTCATCGGCATTTTTTTGTGGAACAAGACTTAAATTAGATTTATAAGTTTATATGCATAAGATCAAAAAAAATGGCTGAGCTAGATATTTAAGTGTAAGACACTACCCAATCCTGAAATATTATTAAACAGCGGGAATTTTTATCTGTATAAATTAATTTAATGTTTACACGATTTATTCAATTTGCTTTGGGCTTTATTCATGAAAATAAGCTATAAATGCAAACTTTTAGCCATTTATCGTCAACTGTATAATTTAAAAAATATGAAATTATTAAAAAGGTAAGTTTTATTTTTAACAAAAGTAATCATTTCTAATTGTATGTGTGAATACTCAAACTTTTAGTAGTATACTTTAAAAGTGTTAATGATACTAAATATTTATGAATTAGGAGTGGAGCTTGTGCTTTCGATGCTTTTGGTATATCACATAAGAAAGTACAGCTCTTACTTTTTCATAAGTAATAAATTTAATTGAAATACTTAGGGGGGATAATAGCAGTGAATAAATACAGTATTACTGATGATAAAAAGCAAATAATTTCTGAGTACAAAAAATATGATAATTATAAAGACGATATGGATGCGTTATATAAAATTTCTAAAAAATATCATATGAGTGTCAGCTGGTCGGTCTATATTATTAGTAGCGTGATTATTATTTTAAGTATATTAGCTAACAACGTTTTCAATCCAGCGTATGTTCTATTTAAATTTAAAGGTATAAGGGTAAACGTTTTAGGATTATCAACTTTTATATACTTCTTAACCGCAGGTATATTTTTGTTTTATGCTTGGATTTGTTTTCAAAGTTCAGAAAGGATAACTAAATTTGTTAATAAAAATTCAAATTTAAAGCCAAGTAAATACTGGAAATATTGGAAACATATAATTAAAATACCACACATTGGGAAAGTAATTTGCAAAAAAAGGATTAAGTATTTTGGTTTACATCAAGACATTAAGCAAATCTTGGATCAAGGTAATTTAATTACAGGCGATAATTATAATACGAAAAAAATTGTTGATTTTATAAATAGTACGATTAAAGCTAATAGACAATGGGAGAAAGAATATTTTCATTACGTGGGATTGATAATTACTGCTTTAGGTTTTCCATTAATATTAAAATTGGCTAAAAAAATGGGGATGTTTAGTATTGTTGTTCTTATAATAACGGTTATTTTTATCTGTTTCTTTACCTATATGGTTGGTGCTGATATACAAGATGTATTTGTTGTTGACAGTTATAAATATGATTGTGTGGTTGGTTTATTAGGAAACTATCGAAAGTTAGATAACATTATAGACCTAAAGGATGACGAAAAAGAATTAAAAAAAAACACTTTCTTTGGTTCAAAAAACTGAAATTAAAAATTAAACATAATAACAATTATAAATTGATGATTGCAGCTTTTATATTTGGGATTGGTAGTTGTTTTTCCTGTATTACTTAAAGTCATTGAACTCTTGAAATATTTTTTTAGTTTGAAATCTAGTTCTTTCTTTAATTCGAAATTTGGTTCCTTCTGGGGGTTAAAACCAGGTTCATTAATTCTAATTTATCAAATTACTATATTAGTTGTAGTAATGTTTATTATGATTTTAATGATTCTTGTACTAATCGCTAATAATAATTCTCCTAGTTATTTTGTGATAATTGCTATGTTTATTGTTGTTATAATTAGTTGTGCGCTTTCAACTGACAATCATCCCGGACTGGTTTTATTTTGGATATATATAATATTACTTTGGATAATATCTACGGCGATAGCATATTTATTGTTGAGAGCATTTTGGAAATTCTACTCCTGGTTAAAGTATGGAGATGATTATCTATCTGATTCTAAATATATTGTTCTTTCTAAAGATTCTAGTGATAACTTTAAAAAGCGAATGCAGTTATCTTTGACTACCTTAGGTAGTATATTAACTATAGCCTATACGATAGGTCAAATATTAAAAATATTCCACAAATAATGTTTTTTAGTTAGTAAAACGAACTATAAAAAATAATTTAGAATTAGTGATTCTTGTTCATACTTCTATGAAATGGGTTTAAATAACAAGAAAATCAATTTTTGATAAATCGGAGTTAAACTATTAATCCGATCTTTAATGAATAGTGGTTAGCTAATAATTCTTGAATAAGTTTAAGTAAGTCTGATGTAGGTCTAATTCACATTGGTTATTATAACCAATGTGTATCTTAATCAGGCTTTTTTATTTCAACTATTTATTTTTTAACTAGCACCACGCGTATTAATAATATATAAATAGCTCCGACATGGTAGTGACTTTCTTATTAAGTAAGTATTCCAGTTGGACTATTTATTTTTGTTATTTTCACGTGTATTTTCAAATGTTTGAACTTATTTGCAATGAGAAAAAAGTGATATAAAGTTATCATTAAATTATAAAAATGATTAAATTTCATGAAAGTGAGCATTATTTAACTAATAATGATATTTTTGTGCTACACTTAAATCGATAACTAGTTTTAGTATATAGGTTATAGTTTTTTAATTTATTTGGAGGTTTGAGAAATGAAAAAATCAATTTTTAAAAATTCAAGTATTGTAATCGCTTCTTTGTTAGCGGTTGCTCCAATTGCTAGTCAAGTACCTAATGTATTGGCAGATGTTGTTAGTTCAAATGATGTATTAACTAAAGATGCTGCTGCTGAACAAAGGAAGACAGATTTTACAAATAAATATAATGACGCTAAAACTGCCATTAATAATAGTACTTCACTATCTCAGGATGCCAAAGCTATGATGCTTGCAGGTCTTGAAAGTGAGTATAAGTCTGTGGTTGGTGGTGATATTGATGATGGTGACGGCGGAACGATTACTATGCCTAATCAATTAGCAAATGCTACTACTGTTGATGCTGTTAATGCCATTATCAATGATACAATGGCCGACTTCGATGATATCATTAATAGTGTTGCCAGTGGTAATACAGATCCTACTCCAGATCCAGCTGCAACTGCTGATCAAGCTAACACTGCAAAAACTAACGCATTAAACACATTGAACAGTACGTATCAAACAGCTGTCAATAAAGTTAAAGATTCTAATGCTAGTGAAACAGATAAAACTAATGCCAAAACTACTTTAGATCAATTACTGGCACAAGGGCAAACTGATATTAATGATGCGGCAACAGACTTAGATCTAACTGAGATCAGTGATACGTTAGATTCTTACGTTCAAAGTATTAATAATGTAGCGAAAGATTTTAACGCTAGTGATATTGGATATATTCCTGATATGAATACTACTTCAAGTGACAATTCTGTAGAAAGTAAACCAACAACTACTGATGCTAAAATTAGCGGTGTAGTAACTATCAACAATCAAGATGCTGTTGTTTATGACAAAAATGGTAAAGTTGTACCTTTAGTTTCGCTAGCTGCAGGTACAGATTGGAAAACAACAGAAAAATTAACATTAACTGATGGTCGTGTTTTGTATAAAGTTGCTCCTAATGAATATGTTTCAGGAGATGCTGTGACATTTTCTGACAAGAGTGCAGCTTCAATTGTAAAACAGCATGGTGTGTTTACTGTTGGTAATACACAAAGCGTTTTATATAAATTAAGTCCAGATGAAACTTTTACGGCAATTAACTTACGTTCAGTTGCAGCAAATACACCTTGGAAAGTTGACAAAAAAGCTACTGTTAATGGGCAAACTTATTATCGCGTGGCGGCAAATGAATGGATTTTAGCAAATACTGGCTCATTCAAGTAATATAAATTTTAGATTGTTTGATGTGACCCCCGAAGTTAGAAAAACTTCGGGGGTTATTTTATGTCTAAATTATCTAAGTGAAAAATTAGATTTTCCATTTATGGAAAGATGATGGTATTGATCAAAGAAATTATTCCTAAGCTAAGCTTTAAAAATATGACCTGATTTTATGATGCATATCATTTTGTTATCTGTATTAATTCTATAAAATTAAGTACACATTAAAAAGTGGATGATCTTAAACTTGTTAATTTAATTAGATTGCTTGAGTACTTTTTATCTCATTAAGATAAAATTATAGAAAATAAGCTTGTTGTTCTAATCATAAATCGTTAATGTTGAGGATTCTTATCCACTATTAAAGCTTGAAATTTAAAAAACGATAATTTAAAATAAATTTATTAAAGGTACTAATGATATTTATTAGTACTATCTCAGATAAATATGTAATTAGTATCTGCTTATAACTTTTTTGAGTTGTTTAATTAACTTTTAAAACTTTAGTAATGTAGTTAAATTACTGTAATTTTAATGATAAACTCATTGAACTTTAACTGTTAATTTTTATATTTGGGGAAATGTAAATTTGATTTGAGACGATATGAGGGGTGCTAGAATGAACTGTAAGTTTATTTATCGTTTGAAGTTAATTACGATGGCGTTAATAATTTTATTAATTGCTTTCATAAATTTGGAATGTGAGAGTAATGTGCAAGCTCAGGCTGGACAACCTGCTATTTTGGTACAGCGTGAAAACTCACAGTTGCAAAACCTTTTACATAATGGAGGACTGACACAAGCAGTTTTAAAACAGAAACAAACGAGTACTGATATTGATGTAAATAGCGTTACTAAAAGTTCAAGGCCAATTTCCTCTATATCAGTAAGTAGTGCGTCTACCATCCCTGCTTCTGATGCTTATCAGGCACCCACGGAATCAATATCTGGTATTTCAGGAACGTGCAAATGGGATATTAACACAGATGGAGTATTGACCATTCATAAAGGAACACTTGGAACAACCAAATTAGCAGATTTTAAGGTTTCTGATGCTATGAATCCAGGATTGAATGCTAACAATATTCGTAAAAATTATGTTAGCAATTTTGCTAAATATTTTCGAAATATTCAAACTGTTAAGATCGATCCTTTGGTTAAAGCGCCTACAGATGCTAGAATGCTATTTTGTGGATTAATTAATGTTAAAGATTTTGAGGGCTTGGATAATTTAGATACTAGTCAAACAACGATTTTAAATTATATGTTTGCCTATTGTTTGAGCTTGACCAAGTTGGATGTCGGTTCTTTTAAAACTGATCAAGTAACAGAGATGATTCGTCCATTTATTAGTTGTACTAATCTGCAAATTTTGAATTTAAGCGGTTGGAAAATGAACATACCTTATACTAATCAAGTTCAAAAGGATTATTTGCCTGCTGACGGTGACTACTCTTATAACTATTTATATAGTAGCGTGGATAATCCCAAGCTGTGGTGCTTAACGCTAGGAGCCACGGTTGGTCTTCATGCCTTTAATTCGGCAATAGATCTCTTGCCAACTCCTAGTGATGGTTCCACTATTCAAGATCAAAATTCCACTTACACAACTACTGGCAGATGGCAATTAGTTGCTGAAGGAACACCACATCATCCTCAAGGACAAGTCTTTAATAATGTTAAGGATCTACAGAACTTCACCGGCATGAACACTAGAAGTAGCAGCAGTAATCCTGAAACTTATGTTTTACAAACTAAAATAGTTAATCAGTCACCAGTTCTGACGCTTGATAATTCTCTTATGAAATATAGATATGATTATAAATATCCGGAGAAATTACCGGATTTTAATTTTTCAGGGACAGTTAATGATGCAGACAGTTCTAAAATAACTTTTTATTATTTAATCAGGACAATAAATGACCGGACTGCTATTCCGACAGCACCACCAACTGATCCTAAAAACAAATTACAGACTATTAATGTTACTCCTAACACGGATACACACTTTAATTTGACCATCCCTAACGATGAATTACATCGTGCTGACTTACAAACAATAGCCACGCCAGCATCTACGAATATGGACTATACTGCTTCTTATGCTGTGGTTATCTATGCAGTAGATAACGGTACTAAAGACTCTTCAGACAGTAGTGCAACGCAACAAACGATTAAAATTGCTCCCAATAGAATCAGACGCTTTCATTATTATGAAATAACTGCTAGTACCAAAAATGATTTTACTGATTTAGCGGTAGCTGCTGGATATCCAGATATTGCAATTGCTGGTCCTTATGATGATGTGGGGAAAACTTTTGATCGAAAGTCGACTTTATATGTTAATAATTCCGTCTATCAACTTGATAAGAACAAAACTCAGGATTTAAGTGGATATTTTGGATTATTACCTATTAACTATGATATGACTGGTAATTTTGTTGCATACGATAAAATAGGATCATTAACCTTAACGTCAGTGCCTACGCTGGATTTTGGGAGTGATACTGCTCCTGCTGTTAATCAATTACTTCCTATTAAGAAGATGACAGGGCAATTGTCAGTTTCGGATACTACTCAGAATAATAACTGGCAGTTGGACCTACAAGTAACCAAATTTGTTAATGATAAAGACAGTTCAATTAAATTGGATAATATTTTAAAATACAATTCGTTGCCAATTACTGCTGAAACAGGGCCTATTAACATAGAACACTATACTGATGGAGCAACGACTAAAGTAATTAGTGATAGTTGGTGGAATGCTGAACATCAACAAATTGGTGGGCCACAATTGAATCTTTCTCAAAAGCCTGTTAGTGGTCAATATAGCGCCAAAATTACTTGGTCCCTCAATAACGTTATTCAGTAATTAAAAACTGTTACAGTATAATGTATATTTGCAAGTTATGTTAATTATGTAACAAAAAAATTACAAATAGATTATATTCGCGTTTTTTTGATCAATATCGCTTGCAAAAGCTTATTTAAGAGTTAAAATAACATTGTTGGTATAAGATATTGGTTGTATACTATCTTTGATTATTGTGTGTCATGACGACTACCAATTACCATCATTTTTACACACTTTTACTAATCAAAGTAATTTGTGATATAATAACCATATCGTATAAATTATGATTAATTTGAGGAGGAATACCAATTATGAAGAAAACTTCATTAATGGGTGCAAGTGTTGTCGCTGCTGCGTTGTTAGCTGTTGCTCCAATTGCAGCACCTGCAGTAAGCTCTGTATCCGGTACACAAATTGTTAAAGCTGACGATACATCAGATTCACAATATACAGCTGTTTCAAATTATTGGAATTTATTTGGAACTTCTGCTACTAAAGATTTAGCTAATTCTAAAGAAGCAACTCAAGCTTCCGATGCTGCAAATGCTTTAGCTTCAGATGTATCAAATAATTCTCTTACTTTAGATAGTTTAGCAAGTGCAACTACGTTCAAGACTAAAGATGCTTTTTTGGCTGCTTTCCAGAAAGATTATAATGATGAAAATCTTCCCGATGGTGGTCCTGTTGCCAATATTGCTAATTATAAAGTTCGAGTTTCTCAAGTTTTGGATGCTAAAGGCGACATCACAGAAAATGCAAATGCTATTCAAGCAGTAGGGACTAATGGTGGTACTTTAACTGCTGTGTTTGATATTGTAAATCCTAATTCTGGTAAGACTGTTAAGTCACAAAAATTCACATTAAATGTTACACCAAAGGATAATAACGCAACTAAGTTATACGTTAATGCTTCATCAACAGCTAACGTAGTTAGTGGAACTAATATTGCTGATTATTCTATGGGTTACAATGCTGGTGTTACTTCTGTAGTTACTCCTGATGGTAAGGCTGTAACAGCTTTTGATAAAGGTGCTAATACTACTGTTGCTATTGAAAATAAGATTACTTTAGCGAATGGTAATACTGGTTCAGACTGGGGAGATAACTCCAATTTATATGATAACCCTAATACTTTCACTAAAGTAGTTAAAGATGGTAATGATACTAATGCTAATGTTGTGGCTGGTGCTACTAGAGCTTACCGCCAAAAAGTTACTTTGACATTACCAAAAGATGGTAGCTTAAATAACGTCAAGACAATCCATGTTAATGGTGAAGACTTGCCAGTTACAAACAATCAAGTTTCTTTCTATCAAGGTATTAACTTGACAGATGCTAACCAAGATTCTACACTTGAAAAATTAAATGGTGTAGTTACATTGAAGAGTGATGTTCCTGCTTCTCAGTTGTATGACAAGAACGGAAAAGCTATCAACTTACGATTTGCTGTTGGTAACGGTTCTCAATGGTATACAAATGGTAAGTTAACAATCTTAGCTACAGGTAAGACTTATTATAAAGTTGCTCCTAATGAATACCTTTCTGCTGATGATGTAGCATCATACACACCACGTGATAGTTCTTCAACATCTACATCCAATAGTGCAGCTGTTAAAGAAAAAGGTATCTTCACAGTTGATACTCATGTTATGCCTTATGTCAATCAATTAGGCGAATTAAAAGATGGTAAAATTTCACCTATCGCATTACGCAGTGTTCCTGATGGTTCACAATGGCGTTATGATAAGAAGTTGACTTTAGATGGTGTAACTTATTATAAAGTTGCTCCTAACGAATGGGTAAGTTCTACTTACGGTAAAGCCGTAGCTGAATAATTCGAATAAAACTTCTAGAAAAGTCTCCCTCAGGGGGGCTTTTTTTTGTTGCTTAATAATATCCGTGACGGTTATTAAATGTATGTTTTATTTTAGTTACAATTGATTGAATAACTTGCAATTACTTAGTGAAATCATTAGTATCAAAGTGTAATCAATTCTGGAGGGATTTTCTTGAAGAAAACATTCATAACTTCAACTTTAACAGCTGCTTTGTTAACTACTTCTGTTTTACCAAGTGTAGCTAATTTAACGCAAGCAGCTGACAATAACTCATCAACTATTGGTGATGAGCAGGTTAATTCAAAACAACAAGTAGCTAATAAGTCACAGGTTACTGATCAAACAGCGGCACAAGCAACACAAGCAACGCAAGATAGTGGTCATGCGGTTTCGACACAAAATAGTGATCCAACTGTTAGCCCAGTATCACCAGCAGCGACCCCGGCTATTAGCCCAAAAATGGTCACTGAAGGCACTTTTGCGACAACTAGTACTCAACAAGCCTTTATTCAGCAAATCGCACCTTATGCTCAACAAGCTGCTAATTCTCGTAATTTGTATCCATCAGTCATGATGGCCCAAGCCATTTTGGAAAGTGGTTGGGGAACATCGGCTTTATCCCAAGCTCCTAATTATAATTTATTTGGCATTAAAGGTAGTTATAATGGTGCTTCAGTGGATATGCCAACTTTAGAGTGGGTTAATGGCCAGTACGTTTCAGTTGATGCCTATTTCCGTAAATATCCTAGTTATTTGGAATCTTTTAATGATAATGGGGATAAATTACGTTATGGCGTCAGTTGGGATAGCTCCTATTACAGTGGTACTTGGCGTGAGAATACAACTAGCTATCGCGATGCAACAGCTTGGTTGCAGGGGCGCTATGCGACGGATCCCACTTATGCCAGCAAGTTAAATAATATTATCGACACTTATAATTTAACGCAATATGATAACACGGCTGCAGCTGATGCTACTTTACCAAATAATAGTAACTCGTCTAGTAATTCAAGTGGTGTTCCAGCCGAAGGACAAATTCAAACTTTTCGCCATGTTGTTCGAATTACTAATGTAGAATCATATGCTTGGATATATGGTGATACTGGTAAGAATATTCCATTACTTTACCTGCAGAAAAATACTGATTGGAAAACCGATAAAATTAAAACAATGAACGGACGTCAATATTATCGAGTTGCCGGAACTCCCAACGGTAGTCAATGGGTATTATCTAACGATACAACTATCATGCAATAATTTTTCAATTAATAAAGTATCATTAATTTTCTCCTAGATTGTGTATAATCTGGAGATTTTTTTATATAAAATTTGAATTTATGATTAATTACTGTATATCTTTCGTTTATGTTACACATTTGTTAAATCTATTGTTGGTTGATTTAATTCTTGCTAAGATATATATAGTATAAAGATAGAGGAGAAGTAAAATGATTAAAAGAAAATTAATGCTCATTTTAACAGCTTTAAGTGGGATTGTTTTTTTCTTTGGTTTTAACCAGCAACCAGCTCATGCTGAAACAATTAATGAGTACATCCAACGCAATAATATTCAACCAAGTAACATTCAACAGGTCAATGGGACTTTTGACCAGATGTTTGGCTATGAAAATGGCGTTGGTAAGCCTGAGGGGGTTGTTATTCACGAAACTGCAACTCAAGGGGCTACTGCTTGGGATGAAGTAACCTACTTCAACCGCGAATGGCAAACCGCCCAAACATATGTACATGCGTTTGCGGATGCGAACCACATTTTACAAATTCATAATACCGACTACGGTGTTTGGGGAGCTGGTTATTGGGCGAACCAACGCTTTATCCAAATTGAATTGTGTGAAGAAAACACTTATGATGGTTTTGCTCGTTCAGTGAATAATCAAGCTTACTTTACCGCTTATATGTTAAAGAAATATGGCTTGAAGCCATCCTTGGCTGATCATACTGGTAGTGGTACCATTTGGTCACATAATGCGGTTAATCAGTATCACCCTTCTGCTGGTGGTCATACTGACCCAATTGGTTGGTTTAGTAAATGGGGTTACTCCATGGATCAATTCTATCAATTAGTTCAATCTCAGTATGATAAATTGAACGGTAATACTGGTAACAGTAAAGATGGAATTGTTCAAATCAATAATTTAGAAGCTGATTTATTGCAAAAAAATTCTGATGGCAGTTTTAGCAAAATTCCTCTTCGAGCTTTAGCACCAAATAGTGACTGGATTTATAATAAGTCGGTAGAATATCAAGGAAATACTTATTATAAGGTTGCTCCTAACGAATGGGCTGTAAGTACTCAAGCAACAGTTTTACGCTATTCTACACACTAAACTATCATAATTATTTAAAGACTATTAGTGATTTTTTGCTAATAGTCTTTTTTTGTGATCTTTTTTACCAAAAAGAGTAGTCTTTTTAAGTAATTCGCGTTAAATTGTTATTGTTGCAACCGTTAACACGCGGCTGCTCCAATCATAAGGAAGAGGTATTGGGATATGAAAGATTACGATTTAACCAAAGTATCAGTGATGAATAAAGAGGTGTTAAAAACGGCGATTGCGCACCAACAATTACCCATTCGCCAGGAATTTCAATTAACGGCACAAACCATTGCTTTATTTGATTTACAAGGTCAAGCAGCATATCCAACCGTCATTTTTGACCGCCAATTGGGCTATTTTGGGCTTCGCCAAACGACTCGTCAAATTTGGAATAACTATTTTCACCAACATATCTTCGATTTGTACCATACCCGCCGCTTGATTCAATATCACGGGCACTCACGATTATTGGCGCTGTCCTTAGGTTCATTGGTGTATTTTCCATTAGGGGCGATTGGTCATGGCAACAGCGACTGGGTCGGTTTGCACGGGCAGATTGATTGTGCACAAGACCTTCAACACCAACAAGCAACTTTTTATGATGAGTCCGGACAGCAATTACAATTTACTTATAGCCGCCGGCATGATTTGTGGACGGCAATTCATCAAGCTGGCTTTTACGCGCAATATAATGTGCGGGCATTTGAACTGGCAGCTCAAGAGTTAGGCTTGGAACTTAAACCGATCGTTTGGAGTAGCTTATTGAAGCAGGTGATTAACTGTCACTGCTCCTTACATCGTCAATTACCAACCACATACTTAGAAGTTAAAGACTTTTTACAAAGTTTTCAGACCTGGTCTTTAACCCACTTATTAAAGGATCCCGACTTGGATTTAAATGAGCAATTGCAGCAAGAGCAACTGCGTTTTTGGCAAAGTAATTTACATGCGGCGCACTATTTATGGTAGTAATTGCGCCCGCGGTTGCAGATTAGTTGCGCACAACCAGTGGTAGTTAATTCAAAAAAATTGTGTTCAATCCTTTGGTAGTCGTGTTTAGTGCGTGTTTTATGGGAAGTTCAGACTTGTTATCTTAAAGCTACACAAGCGCTTGTGCAAACTTAAGATGGGAGTTTGAACTAGTGAAACATTCGTTACAGCAAGGTTTTGATTTAGCTTTAACTAATCAACGCTTAATTGGTGGCGCCTTGAAACAAGCTGGGGTTTGGCGCAATAATCTGAATTATGAAGATTATTTTCAGGATGCCTTAGTACTGTATGCCACGACGTGGGTCCAATTTGAGCAATCAGCTGGTCAATTTGCACCGTATATTTTTCAAAAGATTGTCTGGCGCACGCAAGATCAGTTGCGCCAAAGTCAGCGCCAGCAACATGAGTCGGTGGAAGAACTCTTTTATTTACCAGATCAGACGACCACGGCACTTAGCGACTGGCAGGTAGTGTTACACCAAAAGGCTCGGCAATTAGCACCGTTAGAACGGCAAGTCTTGCAAGCCTGTATTCTAGAAGTACCACTAACGCAATTGGCGAAACAAGTTCATAAAAGTCCGCGGTATTTACGTAAAATTCGCGCCCAAGTTCGTCAGAAATTAATATCATAAAGTTGATTGATTGAAAAAACACAACTAAAGTTCAGAGACGTTTGAATAACTTTAATTGTGTTTTTTTAATATTTTTCTAATAATTATCCTGCTTAGAATAACATAAATATTATTAAGGATTTTAAGATTAAATGAATTATGGTTTACTGACAATAAATACTCAGTTTGTTTGCCTTAATATCAAATAAAGTGATTTTTTAAAGGGGAAAATTTCATTGACTTGGTGAATTAATGAGCACTAAAATGGAGTATCAATTGTTACGTAGTAGTTGATGCACACACAGTTTATTGAACTTTTTTATAAAATAATTAATTATTTTTTGATTAAATGCTATAGCTAAATAAATTCTTTGATATCAAAGACACTGATAATTTGTATTATTTTTCAAGTAAATCTTTACTGGAAAAATTGTTTAATTTTGCATCGAGAACCATGAGAGATGCAGTGAGAATAGGTGTAGTGATGTTAAAAAGGCAAAAAGTTTTCCAAATTTTCATGGGTTTGGTAACTGTTAGTTTAGTGAGCATTATTTTATTTAATCAGCAAAGTTGTAATCCCACAGTGGTGGCTGCGCAAATTTCGTCATTGCTGCCTTGGACTAGCAAGCAACTTAGCAAAACGCCAACTGCCAGTTTGATGGCAACAGAGCCTTGGACGCGGATGAGTGAACCTGTATATAACTCGCAGGTTTATCAACCGGCAAACTTTCGCTTAACTGGTACGAGTACTTGGAATCCGCAGTCGAAAAGCTGTGATGTGGCGTTAAAGTGGGATGATTTGACAGCACCAGCGGCACCATATCAGCTTAATGGTGGCTATAAAGTTTATTCTTCATCAGCGAGTAATGCGAGCTGGTTGATGGAACCAATCAATTATGGCAAGCACCTCAAAGTTTTGAATGTGTATCCGGATAAAGGAAATTTTTTGAAAAAATGGCTTGCTGGCTATGATAAAGATCCCTCTGACGGTTCGAGTTTGTTAGATATCACTGAAGTGCCACTGACGACTTTTAATAAAAATCCCGATTATTATTTATATCAAAATCATCAAAATGGTGCTTATCAATATGATTCTCTTTTTTTTGGCTCCAAAGATAGCAATGGCAATCAAGATATTAGTGATGTGGCGGGCCAAGCTGTGACCAAGTTCGGGAATACGGGCCGCGCAGTGATTATTGGTCATGATGTTGTCGCAGGCAATCATTCGCTAGCACAACATGCTAACTTCAACAAATATTTAGCCGATAAATTAGGAATTCAAGTCGTGGCAGTGCCCGATGGGCAAGTGCAACCGCGGGTAGGCTCGACCAAAGTTAAATTTGTGAACGCCGGTTTTTTAACTGAGTATCCTAATGAATTACCTACGGATCAAGATTATACGATTTCCA
>NZ_JBYLTY010000003.1:0-58408 GCF_058107145.1 Bombilactobacillus sp. ESL1197 | reverse complement strand
TTGTAATTGTTGTTGCTTGATGGACAAATTGGCTAAATATTGGCTTAAATTTAAAATTTGGTCATTAGAAACTGGGGCTTCCGAAGCAGATCCTGGTTGCGGAGCCTTTTCTTCAACCAAGCTTGACGTTTCTGCGGCTTGATCAACCGTTGACGCTGATACCGGTGGATTTTCCGCTTGATTCACTGGTGGTTCGTTAGTAACCGATAAATCTGGTTCAGGATCTTCCTCTGACGTTTCTTCCGTTTCATCGTCAATATCTAAGTCAAACACCTCCTCTGCTGAATCTCCCTGAAAATCACTAAATGGATCGTCAGCAGAATCCTCTGCCTCTGGTTCAGTAGTAGGCTGCTCTGTCTCCGCAAATGAACTGTCATAAGGTGTTTCGTCATCTTGATCAGAACTAATTTCGTTCGCAATTTCACTAGGAATATCTAAATCAGCTTGGTCTGGGTTGTCATCGTCAGCAATATCAATCGCCAATTTGTCCGGTAACAAATTTTTTTGACCCGCGTCAGTCGTTTGAATTGGAATTTCAAAGTCCATACTAGTGACTTCACCATTACGACTCTCTTCTTTTTGTTCAATCGTAAAAGCTATGGTCGTAGTATCTAGGGCATTGTCTTCCAAATATTGGGCAATACTTTCAAAGATTTTTTCTAACTCTGCCATGGAAATTGTGGCTTTCTTATACGTTACTAAAAGCTTTTTGCGTACGGGAATGTTTAAAGATTTGCGAATCTTTTTATCCACATTTGTAATATAACCTGAATACATTTGCTTGACCTCCATTTTTTATTCTTGCGTCACCGCAAGTAAAAACGTGCCAACTTTTCACGGTCGACACGTTGTACGTTGAATATTAATCATGGGGTTAATCGATATTCAATCAATTGTTTTATAAGGGAAAATCAAAAAATCATAATTCAAAATTCAAGTTTTATTTGGTTCTAAAAACCACCTCCTACGGCATTTTGTACCCAAGAGATTATCGCCAGCGCCAAACAGATAACTGCAACACCAATAGCGGCCCACATAATCAACTTTTTAGAAGCTTGATTAATTTGCGTCCCAAAAGATAAACCAATACCACCGGCAACAATGACCACGGCGGCTAACACAAAGCCTAAAGTAGTTAAATTGCCCTTTAATTGATTAGCAGCATTGGTTAGGTTACCGAAAATATCGCCTAATTTTTGAATGGCACGGGCGTCCATTTTATTAATTAAATTAGCCATTAATGCTTGTAAAACCAAAGACACATGATTTCCTCTTTTCTTTAAGGATTGAGTAATTGCTGTTTAATTTCTTCATCAATTAATTTTTGAGAATAGTAGTTGTCAATTACATTTAATAATTCATGATCCGTTGCCGGATCAATTAAAACCGCGAGCGCCTGCTTACGGTTTTGCACTTTAAACTCTTTGTTAGAGATCCCCCTTTCATGCAGGATTTTTGCCAAAAGTAAGTCTTGGGTGGACTTCTTTTTTGTGCTCATGGTTCACCTCCTTTCGCTTTCCTTTTTCTGGAAAACAAAAAAAGCGCCACAGATTTCTCTGTGACGCGCAAGTGGAACATATTTAATTATTCAGATTGTTTTATGAACTCAAACAATCTAATAACATCTGAATCAGTCAATTTACCAATTGGTTGATTTTTAAAAACTTTCGAAGGTGGAAGTCTAAATATCTTATGAGTATCAACATATGATTGCTTATTTAAACCCGCGCCTTTCCAATCCATTATTTTGTAATAAAATTTATTCTTGAAATAGGAGGATTGAACATATTGAGAAGTAATTTTAAAAACACCAATTTTTTGAGCAGTTATTTTTACTACTAAGGCAGGACGAATTTTTTCTCCGTCCGTATCTTCATAAGGAACATTAGCAATATAAATATCCATTGGTTCCATAGTTAGCCATTAACCATCCAATCATGAAACTCTGGAGATTTTTTAGGATCATAGTTTCCGTTCTCGTCAAATTCAACATCTTCTACTGGTATATCCTTTATCAGATTAGACCAGTCTAAAGCTGTTGGTAACTTTTTTACAATGACCCGATCCCCTTTTACTTCAAAAGATATTTTGCTACCTTTTTCTAATCCTAACTGCTTACGCACCGGAGCAGGTATTACGACTTGTCCCTTGCTAGACAAAATACTGGTTAGTTGTGACATATGCCTATCCTCCTAATTTATCAGATTAACTTTTTTATTTTCTATTTCTTACTTCTTACATCTTACATTAAGAATATAGTTTTATCAATCTAATAAGTGAAGAATATTTTACTTAAACAAAGCTAAGAATTGATTTAACAACTGTTGCCAGAAACTAATGGAACCTGTTTGCGCCATCTTTTTGTACGATGGTGCGTCTTCGGGAGTTTCATCGCTCGGATTGTCCTGATCCTTAGAATTATCTTTATCTGGAGTCGCTGGATTTTTGACTGGTTCTAATGGATTACGAACCTCGTTAGTGTCTAATGGTTCTCCGCCAAGAGTTGAAGTTGCAACATTAACAATGTCATTTTCACCACTGTCATTGTAAGAAGAATCTAAACTGTCAGCTGCTGGTGTGGTTGTATCACTGGAATCAGTGGTATCTGTTGTGTCATTAGAATCACTAGCTGTCTTGGTATCAATTTCTGAATTAGTATCAGCACTGCTACTAGACTTAGAATTCAAATCAGGTTCCAATTCTTTTAATTTATCACTAGACTGCGCCTCTTGATCATTGGTGTTGCTTGTTGAATCTGCACTTTGATCGGAGTCACTGGAATCTTTCGTCAAGTCAGAATTATTACCTTTTACAACAGTTTTAATTACCAACTCGTAAGTCTCACCTTTCAGCTCCATTTTATCCAAGAAGTCCTTGGACGCCGTGAATAGAACAGTATTGCTGGTAGGTTCAAACGTTAATTCACTGGGTTGACTCACCTTTTTACCGTCAGCTTTGTTAATTACATAAGCATTCTTATAAACTAACCGGTTATCTAACTGATCCTTGATGGAGAAATCAGGGTAACGTTGACTCAAATCTTTACCTAAAGTACCAACTTTCTGGTCGACGTGATAGTAAAGTTCGTCACCAGGTTTAACCTTGGCGTTATTAATATCTTTACCATCTTTATCAACGACTGACTTAGTCGGTGCTGGGTTCTTATGATTTAACGGATTTTCAACTTCGTTGGTCAACTGTGGGTTGTCGTCAATATTAACCGTAGCAGTGTTAATAATTTGATCTTTGCTATCGCCGCCATCTTTAATATTGACTTTCGCTTGAATGACTAGCTCATAGGTTTCACCTTGAAGTTTCATGTTCTGCAAGAAATCCGAACTAGCGGTCCAAGTAACCGTGTTTTGTGTTTGATCAAAGGTAATTTGACTCGGATCACTAATTTCTTTGTCAGGACTAGCTTTATCTACTAATTCTGCTTTCACGTAATCTAAATTGTTATCCAATTTGTCACTGATTAAGAATGACTTGTAGCGAGAAACTAAGTCTTTGCCTAACGTGCCGACTTTTTCGTCAACGTGGTAAGTTAAGACGTCGCCATTATGGACAACTTTATGGTTCATATCCTTACCGTCAGCGTCCACCACGGTCTTTGTTGGTTTAACTGGATCCTTGGGCTTCAAGGGGTTCTCAACTTCGTTGGTCTTTTGAGGTTTATCATTAATGGTACTTTGGCCAACATTTTTGATTACAACTTGCGTGCCTGGATCTTCCTTGTTATCGCCACCTAAAGCATTCTCTAAGGCCGTTGAATTATCAACCTTAACCTTTATCACTAATTCGTACGTCTCACCTTTGAGTGGCATTTTACTTAGGAAGTCCTTGCTGGCGGACCAAGAAACGGTATGCGTCTTTTGGTCGTATTCCGTGGTATTAGTATCGTCAATCTTTTTATTGGTATCCTTATTCACGACTGAAGACTCAACGTATTTCACGTTTGGATCTAACTTATCGCTTAACCCAAAGGAGGAGTAGGGTTTGAGCATATCTTCGTTTAAGTTACCAACTTTTTGGTCGACGTGATAATACAAGGTATCGCCGTTCGCAACTTCTTTGTGATTAACGTCATTGCCGTTGGCATCGACAACTGTCTTTGTCGGCGCTGGTAGAGTCCCTTCAGGATTAGGAACCACTACATGCACTTGATTTGATTTGTACGTGTCTTTACCTACGATAGCATTCGCATCGTTTGGAATGAGATAATTGCCCGTCTGAGAATCAATCAAGTCTGAAGTGTACTTGTAGTCCTTATTCAAGTTTACTGTCAGATACATATAGACGGTTTTACCGCGCAAGCTTTCGGCATCGTTAGCGGTCCAAGTAACGTCTCGCTTGGAAGAACCCGTGTCTAACGTCCCATCGTTAGTCAGATCTTTACCTTTGGAATCGATGATTTTAGCTGACTTGTAGTTAAAAGCGTCGTGCAACTTATCTTCTAGCGTTAAACTGCTAAAGTCACCATACTTACTTAATTTGAACTGCACGGCAAAATGAACGTCAGTGGTGTCATCTTTGGCGGTTAACTTTTGTTCGTCCTTGAGAGCGTCGGAACCGTCGTAGTTATCGCCTTTGTCGTCACCACTATCACGATTTAACTGCTTCTTTAAAGTCTTAGTAGCAGCTTGATTTTGAGTTTTAGCCGTGTCGGTGTCAGCGGCACTTGCTGAAGATTTAACCGCTGATTTGAACAATGAGTCCCAATCTTTCACGTTGTCGAATTTGCCAACGAAAATCTTCTTGTAAATTTGCGTGCCCGGATCAGAACCAACAGGGTTTTCTGTCTTGTTCGTATCCGCTTTATCTTTGTCAATTTGCACGTGACCAATATTATTAATTACCGTATCGGGTTTAACGTTAGCTTTAACTTGGACCGGCATATGCACCGTATAGGTTTCACCAGATAGAGGCATGACGTTTGCTAAGAAGTTACTTGAAAACGCATATTTTAAAATGCCGTCTTCATAAGTGAAATCACCGGCGTCCGTTGATAATTTCTTACCTGAGCTATCGTCTGTCACGTAACCATTCTTCAAGTAGTCCACTTCATCCGGCAACTTGTCAGAAAATTCAAACGTTTTGTAACGGTTTAAAATTGTAACGTTCATTTGGTCAACTTTTTGAGAAATAGTATACTCAAATTTCTCATTAGGCTGAACTTCCTTTTTATTGATCGAATGAAAATTAGCTTGATTAGATGGATCATCAGAGTCGTTTTGCATAACGTCCTTAGTTGGAGCAATTGGAACGGGGTTCCAAAGAGTTGCGGAACTAAAAGCTAACCACTGACCATTAGCGTAACCATATTCGCCACCATTAAGCTTGTTGTCTTCCGTGGCAGAAGCATAGCTGCCCATGATTAACTTAATCGTGCTGCCTTTAATCTGAAAACTAGCAGAAGCTCGTGGAAATGTGGGACGACCAAGCAAATCTTCAAACCCAACGTCAGTATTAACGCTATCTTTAACGGATTTTGCACTGCGATTACCACCAATAACTGGTGTTCCACTCCATGGTGAATTAAATTCTTTCAAAATAGAGTCACTAGTTTTGTAGTAAGGTAATGATCCCATTTTTTCGTAATTGACAAATTCATTTCCCAAAATAAAGTGACTGAATTGACCATTAGAAGCATTGGCAGTATTTTGATTCAAGGAACTAATTGTCAAAAATGTTTGGTTAGGATCCTCACCAACGTCAATTGGTGTACCATTGGCGTCAGTAAACGTTAAATCCATGTGATACTGTTGCTCACCAATACATTGAATACCATTGTAGAGTTTGTCGCTCACGTACCAAACCATCGTTTCGCCATAGACTGGTGCTTGCGGTTGGGCTTGAATATCGTGAATTTTTACTTGCGCATAAATTGGGGTATTCATATACGTCCCAACAGATTTGGCGTACTTAATGTTAATTACAGCATTTTGCATATCTGCTGGGCTAGCAAACAGTAGCTTAGTGGCGTCACTGTCTGACATTGAACCTGGACGTTGATTGCCCGTCATGCGGCTAACAGTTGGACTAGAACCCGTCACTTTAATATCGGCTTGGGACGTGTCAACATCTTTGGCAATTACTAATGAATTATTTTTATTAAATTGTGGCATGCTTTGATCAATGGATATAGCATCGCCCCGAACATTAGTTAAATTAGAACCGATAGAAAAAAATAGAAGCAATGAACTAAAAAGTGCCACTAAAAGGTTTCGAATACTTTTAAATGGCGTATGAGTTTTCATTTTTTAAATCTCCTTTTTCTTAAATTTAAAACTGTTAAACTCACCTCCTTCTTTAAATTAAAACCAGAGTTATTAATTTGAAGCACCACCTCCTTTAGTTTTTTTAGATGTGTATAACAAAAAAAAGCGCCACAGATTTTATCTGTGACGCAAAGTGAAACATATTTAATTGTTATTTTTGAGCTCCAATAATAATCTCAGTATATACACGACCATCGCCGTAGGTGTAACAAACGGCTGCACCCATCTCTTTGGCTTCAGGACTTAAATAATTTTGATTATAGCCCGTAGTACCGTAAAAACCATCGTCAGTAGAATTACCTATTAAAGCTCTTGTAACTTTTTCTGGAGTATCATACATGCTTCTATCATAAAGATCATCGCCCATCATATAGTTTAATTCACGAGCGTAGCTCCAGTTATAACCAACTTCAGACAATAATGACCACCAACTTGATCCGTCTGGGCGGGTTGGAATATTGCCGTGATCATATGGAGTTGATTCTTCTTGAATCCGTTTAGTAGCCGCTTGAGTCAATTTAGAATTAATAGTAAGTGGAGATAACCCTTTAGCTAAACGTTTATTATTAATTTCAGTTAACAGAGATTGTTCATAAGCTGAATTTGGTTGGTGTTGAACAGGAACATACCAATCGGCTTCTCCATGAGCTCCATTTGTATTAAATGGCTTATCATTTGTTGGTTTAGAATTTGAAGAACTATTAGAACTTGAGCCTGTATTAGTAGCTGAACTTCCACCGTTAGTAGTTCCTGAACCATTAGCTGCTAATGGTGTGAAGTTAGTTGAACAGTCACTAGCGTTTAGCCACTGGTTGTCGCCAATCTCAAAGAAAAGACCACCATTAATGTTGAATGTTCTTAGAACCCGCCAGTCAGAGTTTGCCGGCACACTGGAACTTGTAGCAACACCGTTATGGTCATAAATCTTAGCACCGTTTCCACTAACGACACGGGCAACATTGTAGCTATAACCGGTTGGCTTGTTGCTGTTGTTAGAACTGGAACTAGTATTGGAACTGTTGCTTGGAGCAGTAACGGTGGTTGTTGGCTTGCCATTCAAACCAAAGTTTGACACATCTTTGATGTTGTTAGGCGTTACGTTCAAGGTCATGTCATCGTCACGCACATACATATTAGGTGCTACTTGGTAGAACAACCGTCCTTGAGAATTACGGATAACTTTACCAACAGTCCATTGCGATTGATAAGCCAGGTTAACACCATCGTCATAGGTATTGTTGCCTTGATTATCGTAAATAGCCGTAATCGTACTATTAATCGTGCCAACTATTTTCTGGTTCAATTTACCAGTTGCGGGATCAAAGTTAGGTTTAACGTCATTGCCACCAACCCATTCATTGCCAGAAATTTGATAATAATAAGTCCCATTAACTTGTTTAACTTTGCCAACACGCCAATCAGAATTATTATTAATTGCCCGCGGAATTTCTTGCATATTATTGTCATACAATTGCGCATATGGATCTTTTTTTACGGTAACAACTTTATAGCTATAATCCTTAGCTTGCACCTTTTGTTGGTTAGTCGTTACTAACGAAATAAGTAATCCCCCAGTGATAAACAACCCACTCAAAACATTTGATTTTTTCATTTTAAATCCCCCAATTTAAAAAGCTAATCTTCTTCCTTGAAAACCTTTCTGGCATACTCGCTAAGCCGATATGCAGTCAAAACATTCATTCTTCCAGGATCATTTTGACCATTTCTTAGGCGAATAATTGTTTGTCTAGGCATTCCAATTTCATTTGCTATTTTATAACCGCTTATATTAGAGTCCAACAGACGTTTAACTAAAGTCATATCAATCTTACTTTTGAAAAGATTTTCTTGCTCATAATCAGTTATTTTTGTAAACATTTACTTAATTTATAATCTAACCTCCTTATCACATTTTTAATTGTACTGTAACTCATAAGTTACGTCAAGTGCTTTTAGAAAAAAGTTTAATTTTTTTCTCATTCAGCAAAAAATCCAGCTCCAAATCTGCTAAAAGGTTTGAAACTGGATTAAATTTTGAGTTTTTATATTGCTAAATCCTTAAGGGTACAAAAACTTGTTGTAAATTATTAGCAAGTGTGCGTTCGTTTTTCTATTGCTAAATCCTTAAGGGTACAAAAACATTATAGCATGTGTTATCATTGATATTGAAAAAGGGACTGGTGCTAGAACACCAATCCCTTAGCGATCCGCTTTAAAGGCGGTGACTAATTATCGAACAATGTTAAATCGTCCTATAACTTGCCAAAGTTAGAGTAGGACGATTTTTTGTTACTTTTTGTTGTTTATGATTGTGGCAACTAATGTGCCAAAAGCAATCATTAACATTAATACCTTGTAGGTATCCAAGTAAGACTGTGTATCCTTTCTGTTGATTCTTCCGTATTCTCATACGCAAGCACCTCCTTGAGAACAAACAGTCACCGCCCATAAAACTTATCGCATTAACTATTAGCCCGCTTTAATGTTTGGTCTCATAATCGAACTGACCAGTAATGACCCACCGCCGAGTTCCGTTATAATTACAGGTAAACAGTGTTACCTTTCGTTGCTTTTTGTCGCTATACAAAATTGATTTTGTAGTTGGCGTTTCTGTACCCTTATAAACGGGTTGGTACGGGCGAACCAATTGTTTATCAGTTATCTGATAGTAGTAATTTTTTACTTTATCAGTTAAGATAATTTGTTGGTGTACGTTGGGCACTAAATTAGGTACGCGTGAGAATAAAACATTTAGGGACGTGTTCATGTTGTGACCAGCTAATACATAATTTCCCGCTCCACCAATTGGAACAGTAGTTGGATAATAGGCAGCTGCTCCTAAAGACAAAGTATACATATTCACACCATTCAAAATTGGCAAATACATGCCAATTGCCGGAATACTGACATATCCCGCATAATTATCTCCATATCCATCTGAAAGTGCCTTAGAACGATAATCATTAAGTTCAAAAGGCGTTACCATTTTGACATTATCAATATCTGACGGATAAATTTTTGTCGGCCCATTTTTTAATTTGGCTACCTGAACTGCCTTAGGTTTACTAGCATGTACATAACTATCTAAAATAGATTTTTCCTTTTTACTTTTAACAAAAAAGAACAAGCAAATGACTGCTAACAACGCTAAAACAGCAGTAACACTAATTTTGATCCATTTTTTCTTTTTTGAATTATCTGGAATTTTCCTTTTTTCCAAAATAAACACGCTCCTTTAAACTAAAAAATATTCAAAAAAGATATTAAAGATGCTGAAAAATAAATTACTCCTAAAAGTACTGCTGCCATCATGAAAAAAAGCAATAATATAAAGAATTCATCTGAATCTGCAAATGAAAATACAACTCCAGCAATCAGTACTGCTAATATTACATATTTAAAATAGTCATTTAGTAAAACTAATACTTCAAGTCCCCACAGAGAATTAAAAACTGAAAAAGACAGTAAACTTACCATAATTATTTGATTTAAAATATTTGAAACCAAATCACGAATTTGAAGATCAAAACAATATTTTTTTAAATAGCTAAAAGAACAAATAATTGTTGCAAACAAAACAACCAAATATACATTAACTAAGTCTTTTAGCAAAGGGGCATGACTTGGCCTCGCAAGCTCTTTAACATTGCCTAAAAAGTAAAGCTCCAAAAATAGATCAACAAAGTTTAAAACTAAAATTAAAAAAACCGTAGTTGCTAATTTCTTATTGCTAAATCCTGCTTCTTTCATAAAAGATCACACTTAATTAATTCAAATAAGTAATCGGCTGACCAGTTTGATTGCTGCAAACAACTACTCCACCAAACCTTTTAGCAAATTCTCGCCAATAATTAGGATTAGCTTTAAAATCGCTCTCCAAAATTTTTTGTTTTTTATCCTGCATAACTAATTCCCCCTAAATAAGTATTAAACGTAATTCATTTGTATCCATTGCTAACTTAGCTTCACAGTGCAATGTTCCCAATAAAAAGACAATCCCCATAAACACTAGAAACACTCCAAAAACAATCGCATAAGCTCTTATTTGCGACCTTCGTCTGATCACAGCAACTTTTACGTGTCGCTTAATCAAAATTTCTCCCCCTTTTATGTAAAAAAGGCGCACTATCCCCATAGAATTTTTATTCTTATTTTTTGATTTCTTATCAATTGATAACTTTTTGGTAATAAATGAAACTTCTTTGTTAGTACATAAAACAATTTTTTAAGTTAATTCAGAATTGATTGTTCTTTCAGATAGCTCACCAACGCTACACTGATCAAACCAATTACTTAAAATCAACTAACCGACTTTCGGACTCGGTTAAACCCACTTCTATACAAATGAGCATAGACAGGACTTTTTGGTCAATCACGTTTCAATCCAAGCTAATTTGGCTGTTAGCCCGATTGCCTAGTTAATAGTCCCCAACCAGTAATTAAATACCGCAACATCGTATGGCTTCTTCACCCTCTCCCCGCCTAGCCACGGTTACCAAACGGATCATAGATTGTTTGTATTAAGTTTTCAAAGAACCATTGAAGACTAGGTCTTAAAGAACTACCAACCGCCTCAAATTAGCTAAAATGATTAGCAATATTCAAAGCGAATTCTTCTCAACTCATAATCATCAGGACTAAAACAGGGATCAGACTGAATTAATGCAACATCAAGCGGCTTAGATTGATCCAAAAAACGTAATCTTTTAGCAATCAAACAGTGGTGAGAATCCATTACTGTGCGCGCAGATTGATAAACCTCACGTGAATTTAACAGCCTACGTGGATCCTTTGCACAAGCAAACATTCCATTGCCTAAATTTACATAAATTTGTGAACGATAAAATAAGCGTACGGAATGAGCCTCATTTAACAGATCCTCAAATAAAAAATTCTCACCAAAAACTAAAACTCGCTTCTGATTTCGTTTTCCGGAATAATCAAACGCTTGTCGCATAATTTCCCTCCAACTCCAGAATCAACCCCTAATTAGAACCACAAACCTTAACAACAAACAAAAAAGGAGCACCTGCATTGTACAGGTACTCCACTCAATTTAGCTTAATTAATTAAATAGATTAACGAAGTTCTTTAGACGTTAACGCTATCTATGCTAAAATATCCAAGTGAACTAACCCATTATAGCTACTACCAATAGCTATAAAAAGGGAGTTCTCTCGGAGAGTAAAAATAGCCGAACAAATGTCGTTGTTCGAGTTATGACTTTTTAGAATGCTTCAACATTCTATCAAGCCACTCTCTTTTTTATTTGATTGTTATTAGGCTTTAAAGCCCTTAAAACAAAGCTTCATAAGCCATGTAATTCTAATTACAATCAAAGAATACATTAATCTTAAAAAATAATCAAGCAAATTTAAAACAAAACTTAACCAAAAAATAAAGCGTAAACTTATATTGCGCAATTTAAATTTACATTCACAAAGTTTATATTTCACTATTAAATAATCTTAATTTTCAATAACTCAAAATCATTAAATAACATAAATCTTATTTATTTCCTAAAATCCCTTGACTCTAGGGTTTAGACCTGCTTAGCTTAGAGATGGTTGAGGGTTGCTGAGAGCAGATTTGTACCCTAGATTTTTGTCCAGAGTACAAAATCAACCTACTTAGCTCATCGACGTTTATCGGGAGCCTCGATTGTCACTCATTTGTTGGCTTCATGCCAATCAATACTTAACGGAAACTGTGTTTCCAAACCACAAAAAAAACGCCCTTTGCGGCGTCTATTATCTTATTTTTTATTGTTCGAATAATAAACTCATACTGATACCGCTCACTGGTTGCCCAGCAAGCCGTTTTACCTGTTCCATCGTTGGAACTTATCCCACGCTATTAGTAAGTGGTCTCTTTCAATCATCGAGTGATTAGCCCACGGGCTAGCGCTGGCCCAACCCTAGTTAGGAGTGATCCAACTAGGACTGCTTAAATTTTCTTTTTGAAATAGCGGGTAAGCGACCTGCTTGTCTACTTGTTTCCTCACACCGTCAAATTAACACTTCAAGATCATGTCCTGTTAACTCACTTAGTAAGTCTCTTAACGCGGCTTGTCTCCCGCACTTTTTTAATCAATCGCATTGACAACTCTAAGAATGAGCTATACAATAGAACCACAATATGTTGAGTATGTGATTGTCCTAATTGGTGTTAGGGCGATTTTTTTTGCTATTAAGACTTAGTTGGCTCATATGAGAGCACTGAGTCTTTTTTTGTATCCAAATTTGTAAGATACAAAAACTATGTAAGATATAACACACAAGTTGACTCTATCACAGATTTTCAAAATCAACAATTATTATTTCAACTCAACCAATACATTAAGTTTAAACATAATATAACTCATACTTCCATTTACTTCAACAGTTTTATAAAACTTTGTAATAGCTATTTTATACTTTTATACTTTTATATATTTATAAAAGTATAATTTTATGGTATTATGATTTTATAAAAGTAAAGCATATACAAAATAAAAGCTGCTATATTAAGGCTCTGCTTTATGAATTAGATTTATAAAAATGGAAAAGTATAATTTTATAAATTTATAAAAGTGGATTTTTATACTAAATGAGGTGATTTAAAATGGTAAAAATAATTACTACTGGAAATTTCAAGGGTGGTGTAGGCAAAACTACAAATGCTGTTATGTTTGCTTATACGCTATCAAAAATTAACAAAAAGTCATTAATAGTAGACTTAGATCCTCAAGCTAATGCCACAGATTTAGTATTAACAACTATAAATAATGTTTACCATAAAAAACCTGTTTTTAAAGAATCGTTATTCGAATCTATTAAAGAAAAAGATCTTTCAAAGTCACTAATTAATGTTAAAGACAATCTAGATTTAATACCTTCATATGAAGACCTTCAAGGATATGAAAAACTATTGTACGAATCATTTGACGATGATTACTCTCAAGACACTTACTTTTCAAAATTATTAGCCCCTCTAAAAACTGAATATGACTTTATAATTATGGACGTACCGCCGCAGTTAAATAAATTTACAGACAGTGCTTTAGTTGCAAGTAATTATGTAGTAGTAATTTTACAGACACAGGAGCGTTCATTAAAAGGCGCCGAAAAATATATTGACCATCTTCTCCAACTACAAGATGATTATGAGTTACCTCTAGACTTACTTGGTGTATTACCCGTATTACAACAAAATGGTTCAGAATTAGACCTAGATGTTATTAATGACGCCATAAATAGTTTTGGTGAACAAAACCTTTTTAAAACAAAGATTAAGCAAATGGCACGTCTAAAAAGATTTGACAGAACTGGAATAACAGACAATTTTAAAGATATAAATGATAGAAGAGTACACGAAGTTTATAAAAAAGTAATTGAAGAATTACTAGCTAGAATTAAACTACTGGAGAATAACAATGACTGAAAAAATAGGATTAAGCTCCTTTCGAAAAAACAAAACGCAAAGACCAGAAAATATTGAGCCAGAAAAGTCTGTTCATGAAGATAGATCAATGCCTAATGATACAATTTTATCTCACCCAACGCATAGATTAAATTCTAAAGAATTACCAAAATCTGTTCGGCTAACACTTGACACTCATTCAGCTATATCAACTATAGCTAGTATTGAAAACAAAAAAATTTATGAAGTAGTAACCGACTTAGTAGAAGAACATATTCAAAATTCTTCACCTCAGGTTAAAAAGCTCATAAAAATGCAAATTGAAGCTATTAAGAAAAATCACGCTTAATTTTATTGATTTTAAATTAAATAAGTTATAGGATATGTATATCCGATTTGTTTATATCGTGATATATGTGTTTACGAAAATACCCTGGAATTTTATCCAGGGTATTTTTTCACCTTCCATTACATGTTTTTCCATTGAAAGACATGTAATTTAATTTGTTTTCTGGAAATTCATTTTTTATAAACAAATGTTTTAGCATGTATTTGCATTTATAACAGTATTTTTAAATGTAAATACATGTCTCAGATCAAAGATGAATCGAACAAACACAAACTTTTGCATATTTTTACATGCAAATAGTTGCATTTACGATTTTGCACGCTATAATAAAGCATGTAAACACATATAAAAGCATGTTAAAATAAAAAGGAGAAATCACTATGGAAATTTTCAGTTTAGATTTAGGCAATAAAAACTCAAAGTTAAAGGACAGTAAAAGTGAATATATTATTCCTTCACGTTTCGTTAACAAAGCAGACGCTCCTATTCAACTAGGATCAAACAAAAAAAACAACGTAAAAGAGTTCAAGGCTATGTTTGACGAAGATCACTATTTATGGGGTGAGGGGATTAACGATTTACACTTAGACAACTTAATTCAAGACACATTGTCTAACTACGGAAATCGTTATACAAACGACTCATTTAAGTTACTAGTTGAATTTGCCT
Organism: Bombilactobacillus sp. ESL1197; assembly: GCF_058107145.1. Classification (NCBI taxonomy): domain Bacteria; kingdom Bacillati; phylum Bacillota; class Bacilli; order Lactobacillales; family Lactobacillaceae; genus Bombilactobacillus; species Bombilactobacillus sp. ESL1197. The sequence continues at coordinate 43,711 of NZ_JBYLTY010000003.1, read as the reverse complement.
TAGGATTACTTGCCAGTGACTTTCCTTCTTCCAAAAAAAGCGTTCTAGAAGTTCAAAGTATTGTTGGCGTACCAACTGACGATTTTACCAGTCAAGAACGTTTAAAAACTTTAAGCAAAGCTTTAAAAGGTCGTCATCAGGTAGAAGTTGACGGCGAAACTTACTCCATTGACGTTAAGGAAGTTAAAATTTTACCGCAACCAGTTGGTACCGTATGTGAGGAAATGTTAGATGACAAAGGATACGTTAAAAATGAGCATTACGAAACTGATAAAATTGGCATTGTAGATATCGGCGGCGGTACAGTTTTACTAGATACTTTGAACAACATGGATCTCAATACAGTTGATCGACGCGAATATAAGACCGGGATTAACTCATTAATCAAAAACATTGCTTCCAACCTAGACTTAGACGTTGATACCAACGATTACCAATTAGAAAAAGCTTTAATCAAAGGATCAAAAGCGCGTGATTGGAGCTATTCTCCCAATGGTAAAGCCGAAAGTGGAAATAATATTACTTCTTCGGTTAACAAACAAATTGATCGTTTTACCAAAAAGCTAATCAGTGACATACAATCAACATTAGATATTGACGGATTAGCTGAACTATTGATTACCGGCGGTGGTGCAAACTTAATCAATAAAGACTTAATCACTAATAAAATTCCTAACGCTGTCTTCATTAAAGATTCAGAAGTAGCAAATGTTCGTGGATTTTACAAGTATGTGAAATCACAACAAGTAAGTAAGGAGGTCTAATTTTGAGCAAAATAGAATATGTTCAATTAAGGTTAAACCCTGATAACGAAAGAGATCAAAGGATCTTAAATCAGTTGCAAAATACTAATATGCCTAAAGCAGCATTTGTAAAAATGTGCATCTTAAATGAAATTGACGGACTACATGCCCATCAAGTTCTGAGACCAAATTCAGATTATATTCAAGATAGTTCTTCGATCGACAATGATAGTTCTACTATTTCTGAACCGAAAGGAAAAGAGCAGAAAAGAAAGACTTTAAATAAAAGTTTTGGAGAATTTAATGGTTAAAGAAACAAAAAGCGGGTCAGCAAATGCTGATCCGCTTTTTATTGATTAGATAATTAAAAAAGCGATTCTACATACTAGATCGCTTTTTTGTCTTCTTAAATTATGTAGCTCAATCGTGCCCGTACTGATATAAGTACGCCCGATTGATATCTTTCAATAACTATAATACATCATAAAAAATTAAAGTCAATAATTAAAAAACTAAAATTTCAATATATCATACCAATCAGTAGGAAATTCCAAGACTGATTCTACACTTATTCCATATTCTTGAACTTTTTTTGAAAACCCATCTAAAAAAGAATTCCAAGATTTTTTGTTTTCCTCATAAAATGAATTATAAAAATATTTCATTATCAATAATTGAAAAAAAAGACCTGCTACAGGAACCTTATTGTTGTAGTATCGATTAGACGAAAACAAATAATTTCTTTTATTACTTGGAAACTTTCTCTTAGATACTTTCCTATGGGTAGGAAAAATCAAACTATCGTTATGACTAACTTTATTTCGCAAATCAACCATTGATTTAGTAAATGAAAATATAGCGGTAATAGATGGATAATTTCCTAACTCATTTTCTTCATTTGTTTCAGGTATATTAAAAATCTCACGACTACAGTCTTTGGCTATATCAACATTTACAGTAGTTAAAAAATGTCCTAAATTTCCAAATGTTATCTTGTCAAGAGTTGTCCATATTGGTACATGACCTAAATATTTATCTAAAGTATCACTTAAATTTTGATCCTTACTTTTCAATTCTTCTAAGTCTTCTTTTGTCTTACTAATCCAACTATTAAATATGTTTTTATCATCAGAATATAACTTATTATTAAACGACTCATACAAAAATGGTTCATTTATATTCGAATGATTTTCAACACTTTTACTTTTTTCTAAAACACTCTGAATTAATAACTGCTTCAAAGTATTTTCTATTATTGGCAATAATCTTGCAAGATTATTTCTGACGTACTTATCTAAATAGTAAAGATTAAATACATCTTCAGCCTTCATACCTTTGTTTACTTTTATAAACGGTTTAAGCTTATAGTACCCAGTAGACAATATCAAATTTTTCATTTTATTTTCTAGTTGAATATTATCAAATTTAATTGAATACTGAGATTTCATAAGTTTAATAAATTCGTCCGGATCTAAAGCAATAGGCTTATCATGAATTAATTCAACATTAGAAAGATCAGGAAAAATTGTCTTTGGCTCAAAAAATAAATTCTCCTCGGATAAGTCACTTTCCATAAAATAAGAACAGCTATCAAAAGACACTTCAATGATATGATCACCTTTTTTGTCTTTAATTAAAATCAAATTACAATTATCATCTTCCGTTTCACCTTTAACAAATGCATAATCACTATCATTTATTTTAATAATAATTTTTCCACTTTTTTTCATTGCTAATAATCACTACCTATTTAATTAAATTTACAACCATTGAATCATCTTAAATGAACAAATTTATCAACCAATAATACGTTCTAACACTTCCATATCAGCTTCACGATCATTTGATAAATCAACAAAATAATCTGTTTGCCATTCCAATTCTTTTAAAGCAGCTGCATTCAATCCCGTTTCCCAACTCGGATAAACGCGCAATGTCATTTTTCCTTTGACTCCTGGTTTTCTTAAAATCCCATGCTTCAACAAAACTGTTTTTGGAAATAAAAACTGACCTTGGTTCATACCGTCCACAATATTGATTAACGTAATGTCAGAACTGCTATCCATGTCAAAGGCTTGCTTTTTATCATTTTCATCACGTTCATATAAGGACACAGAGTAGCCCTTCCGCACTGGTGTCTTTCTAGCAAGTCTATTCCGAAAGGAAATATCAAACATTTTAAAGTAGAAACCTTCGTATTTTTCCATTTGTGGCTCTTTGTAGCGATATTTAACAGTCATACCTAAATACGGCAGAAGAGTTTTATTGATTATCTTTGAAGACTGATACGTGTACTTCTTCTGCTTTTTCGGCGACTTAACATAATTGTAAATACTAGGAGTTAACTCGGGCGCAAAATCGTCTAAATTATCATTGGTAATTACTAATACCCGCTTCATGTGTTGAACTTCAGCAAGTGCATTCTCGCCGTCTTCAGCGGTTACTGTTTTACTTTCTAAAACAACGCCCCTTTTGTGACCATACCTTGTACCCACTTCTACAATTTGGCCAAATGGTACTCTGTCGTTTTTAAACTTTTCTTTATGGGGCCGATCTTCCGTATTAATGGTTAAACGGAACCAATAAGCACCATTAGAAAGTTCATACGCACCCGTTTTATCGTTTTTGTTCATATGTCGTACCAACACTGCATGTTTGGGAAACATTTTCCTACTTACATTTTTATCTTCAGTCATTGTTTGCTACTTTCCTTTAAGGTATGTCACCGGTTAATTCCATATTTTCTAATACCACCGCCGGTTTTGATCCATAGTTGGTTTTAACCATAATGATATTACTAGATGGAACTTTTGTCCCTCTAAACTTACTAAGCGGCTTTCCTTCGACTTCTAATTTAGTATTCGTGGAAATTTGATACAGGATCAAAACGATACCGACCATTCTTTTTATTTTTGTATAATAGAACAGCTTTAACCGCGCGCCTAACTTCCCTTGGTCTGCTCTTCTTCTTTTTCTTACTCATGAAGATTTTTTTCCAAACTGTGATTTGAGAAAACAACTACCAAAGTTAAAACTAAAAGCACAAGAACCATTAACTTGCTAACAACATATTGAATATAGCCACCGGCAATTAACATAAAAACCATGCCTGCAAATAAGAAAGTCGAGGTCCAAGATTCTAAATGTAATTTAGTTATTCGACCCATCTTTTTAGATACAGCTACTAAAGACGAAACTAACGTCAATACTAAAAACAAAGTACTCAAAACGTAGAAAACAATTGAAAAAGCCGTTCTATCAGGTCTTATCAATTCAATTGTTAAGGAAAATAAATTAATAATTATCATTAACAAATACAGTACTGCATTTAAACAGCCGACTATTTTAGTATGCATAATTAAACTCCTTTGACATGAAATTTATTTCAAATTATGTTATCATCTGTATGTAAGAAAAGGTCAGTGCTTGTACACTAACCTTTCCGTAAAGTTGCCAAGGCGGTAACTATTAAAATTTTTATATTATATTTAAATAGCTATCTAGCCAGGCACGGCTAAGGACAGCTATTTTTTTGATTCATGCATGACCATCCAAACGAAACTTGCGACATCGATAATCGTAGTGATTATCTGGCAAAGATCGTGAATGTTCAAATGAAACAATTTGCTACTCCTTTCTTTAGGATCTGGGTTTACAGTTTTTACACCATAAGCACCACTCCCTTTCGAGGAATAGCTACCGCCTTAGCATTTACTTTACATACATAATTATAACATAAAAAAGTGGCTAAATCCTTGATTTACAAGGCTTTAGCCACTTTATTTTGTTGCTTAAAATTGTTTTGATTAGCTATTTTTGACCAAATAGTAATTCATAAAAGCAATCACTATGGTTAAAACTAAAAACACTGCTATTATTACTTGACCAAGAATTTTATAAATATAGCCGTTGGCTATTAACAGAAACCACGCGCTGGCAGCCATTAATGTTACGCTCAAAGTATTTAAAACAAAACCTAATTTTCTATTAACTTTAATTCTAGCAACAGACAAAACGGTTGCTATGACCAAGCTAACTGTGCTTAAAATATAAAAAATGGTTGATGAATTGCTTGTCGTTGGATGAAGTAACGATTCTACTAACGAACAAACACTCAAAATTACCATGGCAAGATAAAGTAAGACGTCTAAATAATAAGACATTTTCTTAAGCATATGAATTCTCCTTATTCTATTAATTAATTGTTCAGTAATTTAAAACGTCGCTGTTGAGTACGTTTACTAATCCCTGTCTTACGCTCAATCATTTTATATATCAGTTAATTGTTCACCCTTCGCAAATTTTATACTATCTTTTAAATTTTTTTTACTAGCCAAAATAGTTTGACAATATGTCTTGCCACTAGCTTCCATATACGTAGCCGTTATACTAATTTTATCTGTTGCAGAATTAATTGAAAATTCAGAACCATAATTACCTGAGGATTCAATACTATTAATAACATCTTCCATTGTTAAATAATACGGTTGTGTTTCCTTACCAACCTCAAGCCTTTGTAATTCAGCAAATTCTGGAGATATGGGAGGAAAAGACGAAGACTTTCCTTCTTCATTCGTTATCTTAAATCCTATCAAATATAGCCATATAGTAACCTTTGAAGTGTTTAAAGCACTAACTTTCCATTGCGGTTCAATTGAATTTTCAATTTGAAATAATATGATTATCTTTTTTTGTTGATCTTTTCTATACAAATCAATGGTAGTACCAACAGCACCCAATGTTCCTATCGCTGAAACCCACTGTACTGCCGAACCACTATTAAAAATCCACTTCATCGTTCCTGTTTTGTGAAAAAAGAAACCTGATATTACAAAACCAATTAAAATTCCAAAAATAAAGACAATGAAAACTTTAGATTTTGACTTAAAATAATAAATCAATTTACTCTTATAAAATTTTATTTTTAATTGTTTATTCACTGAATTTTACGACCCTTTCTACTAAACAATCCAATTCTCAATCAACTTTTATAGCTCTTTCCTAATTCTATAAATAAGCGTCCTAGACACCCCATATTTTCTGGCCATTGGTTTAATTGGCTTATTGTCTTTCAAATCTTGGACAATTGCTTGATACACTAATCGTTTTTTAGGATCTTTCGCATGATCATTATATTCTTGTACTCTGCCTACGTAAACGCCCTTCTTTTTAGCAATCGCAATTCCTTCCCTTTGCCTTTCGCGGATTTTCTCGCGTTCAGATTGAGCAACATAGGACATTAGTTCAATTACTATATTTGTCAATAGGTTCTTTAAATTAGGATCTTCCACTCCCTTGAAGCTAGGAAGATCCAAAATATCAATCGTTGCCCCCTTTTGACGAATTTCAGACAAAAGATCTTTAATATCTTGAGAATTACGTCCTAAACGATCCAAACTCATAATTACCACAACGTCTTCATCATGAATATAGTTCAACATTGCTTGTAGTTGAGGGCGCTCCGTATTTTTACCAGAGATTTTCTCCTGAAAAATTTTTGTGCAACCTTCTTTATTTAGCGCTTCAATCTGCCGAGCCAAATTTTGGTCAGTCGAAGATACTCGGGCATAGCCAATTTTCATATTTTTACCCCTAATTTAAAAAATACCTTTTAGAATACACTTTAACATTTCCAGTATAGCATATCCCAAAAGGTATTTTACGAGCACACCCTAAAAATACCTTTTTTAAACATAAAAATCTTCTTTTTGTATATCTCCTTTACATGTGCATTATAAACAGATATAATTATAGTTAAATTAAATTATTGGAAAGTAAACTATGATACAATCTTTTGCTGACAAAGAAACAGAAAAAATATACAATCAAAAATTCTCCAAAAAATTGCCTCAAACAATCCAAAAAACAGCATTACGAAAATTGATTATGTTAGACAATGCAAACAATATTAACGATCTACGAATGCCCCCAGCTAATCATTTAGAACAATTATCTGGTAATAGAAGCGGACAGTATAGCATTAGAATTAATGAACAATACAGGCTTTGTTTTTCAATTAGAAACCAAAATGATTTTGTTGACGTTGAAGTTATTGATTACCATAATTAATGGAGGAGCCATAGATGAATAATATAACTACACCAAAAATTAGTGAGATTTTAAAGGAAGAATTTATGATTCCTTTAAATCTTTCCGCATATATGCTAGCTAAAAAAGTAAATGTTCCAACATCAAGAATACAGGATATTTTACATGATCGACGTAAAATTACCGTAGATACTTCTGTTCGTTTAGGACGATTATTCGGTGTATCGGATCGCTACTTTTTAAATTTACAAAATGACATTGACATCCGTAATGCGGAAAAAAGTATGAAAGATGAATACAATCAAATACAACAATACCAATTAAACTAAATCATATGTATGACTCTCCTATAAATAAATCAGGAGAGTCTTCTTTTTAGATTAAGGCAGTCAGATTGTTAATTAAATGTACTAAAATACTTGCCTTAATATTTCTAGTCTTACAGTAAACCAAGCCTAAAATCACTCCCATAATCAATTTAGAAATAAAGTATACTGGATCATTGGAAACGTGCATTAAACCAAAAATGACCGCCGACAATAATATATTTATCCTTGGATCCAAGTTGAACATGTTTTGTATATATCCTCGAAAAAGTAATTCTTCCAAAATTGGCCCAATTAAAAGTGCGTAAATCGTAAAAGCAACTGGGACTCGTTTAACAACTTGCAGTTGAGTGCTGACGTTAGTATTACCTATTGCTTTAAATAACGGTGCTAGTACCAAGTTTATTAGAAATAGTAAGACACCAGCAGCTATTACTAACAAAAATGCTTGACGGTCCAATTTTTTGGTTGGAAACAACTGTACCTTTTTAGTTATCCAAATCATGGCCACTATAATTAAAATACAAAAAAGCGCGAAAATCGTGTAACTAAGCCAAGATTGACTAGCCTTTTTATTTGAGGCCATCGCTTCTAAAATAATCACTGGTATCTGTTCCCAAACAAAAAGCAAGGCCCCTAATAAAAGGTGCCCTGCCATTTTAAAGATATTTAACTGTTTACTACTCATCTGTCTAACTCATTTTTGTGGTCATGATAATACTTTTTCCAATTAATTCTGTTTTGGTCACTATAAAGATCTTCTTCAGCTTCTTTGGTGTTTCTTTCATTTAATTCCAAAATAGAAATTCGATGATTAAGCTCATCTTTAACGTAGCCGGCAATTAATTCCCGAAATGGTATCATTTCATGCTGATTAGATCTGGCTTTTTCTAAAGCTTCCATATACTTATTGCGAGCTACTTTAGATGGATTAACATTAATTACTGGATAACCGTTTTCCGTTAAAGCAAAATTCATTAACAATCTAGCCGTTCGACCGTTACCATCTCTAAAAGGGTGGATTGAAACAAATTTTTGGTGCAAGTCAGCTGCATACTGCACTGGGTGCAATTCTTGAGATGCGGTCTTACTCCAGACAATTAAATTATCCATCGCTTCCGGAATATCATATGGTGTTAAATAAGGGTGATCTTCTAAACCATATGGCCAAACGTCGATGGTTCGATAATTACCTGCGTCGGTTTGTGGAATGATCGTTTCCATGGTCGCAATCCGATTTAAATTGCGAATATCAGACACATTTAATTCGACTTGTTTAGTTGCTAATTCGACCATGTAGTCGTAGGCATTATTTAAATTGGTAATTTCCAGTGTTTCTTTCAGCGTTTTACCATGAATAGTAGCTCCTAAACCACCTTCAATTAAAGCAGCTGTTTCATACTTACTCATAGTGTTACCTTCAATTGCCGCGGAAGACCAAACATGTTCTATTCGAACATTTTTTTCTAGTTGTTTAACTTCTAATTGAGATAACGGACGATATTGATTCATTTTAGTCTTTAATGCAGTAAGTTCTTTTAATTGTTCGTTATAATTCATAGACGTTCACCTCTTATTAACTAATAAGTGTACCATGCTCATTCTAAATCTGTCTTTTGATTGAAAAAGATAATTTTTTTGACTTTTAACAAAATTTGGCTTTCATATTTGCAATCTAAGCAATTTAAATTTAAATCACGTCCAATTATATTCAAGCTACAAAAAATTCTTATAAGCTCATTTTGAGGCAAATAAGCCAATTACCGTTTTTTGATTAAAAATGGGTAAATTTATTTACTATTAAATGCCTTTCTTGCTATCACCATTGACATAATTAATTTGAATGTGTGATTGCATGTTCCTTAAATAAACATTGAAACTCAAATTAGAAGTTGAGCCGCGATCTTCAACTGATTGAGCTTCGATTTGTACCCCGCGGGCAATGATTTCACTGTCTTTGTAAACTAATTTTGCTCGATAACGGACGTGATTTTTCGGATTAGTTTTTAGATAACTAATGGTTTTCTTCTCCATAACGTTAATTAAATTACTTTCCAAAAAGTTAGTGGCCGTAAATACATTTCTTGGATCATTAACATTTACCTTTTTATCAACTAAATTGTTCAATAACTTACCACGAGTAAAATTAACTTTACCAGGCATATTGTCATTATTAATAAAACCTACCGGCGTGTAGGTAACAGGTTTTACACTTGGCTTTTTAGGCAAACTATTCTGATCTAACATAGCGTCCACTTGCGTAGGTCTGTTCGCAGAGTCTTGATTTGAATAATAGATCCACGTACTTTTTTGCTTTTTCTTTTTCTGAAGTACCAAGTCTTGATCCTCGAAATCCGGCACATTATCGTCAATTTTAAATTTCGTATTGCTTGTTTGATCAGCTAAATCTTGATTAGCGTCCACTGCTGGGATCATGACTGTCTCAGCTTTATTCGCAACACCAACGCAATAGTTTTTAATTTTATGTCTAGCTAAAAAGACCGTAAAAATTAAAATAATTGAGATCGCCAGTCCGGCGATTTTTAATACCCTTTTAGACGTATCAGTCTTCATATTCTTCACTTCTGCTCACTCCTTTGCAAATAAAAAAGAACCAGCAAATTACTTGCTAGTCCTTCACATATTAATTACATAAAATTTAAGATCCATTACATAGTATTACAAAAAGTATAATAATAGTGGCTGCAGCCAAAATTGGATTACAAAGTAGTGTGAAAGTACAAATTATCAACACTAAATTTATTACTATACCTAACCATAGTAACGCATCTTCTCCACCATACTTAAAATAAATGAACACTTCAAATATCATTACACCTATAGACACTAATCCAAGCAATAGATATGTTTCATAATTTTCAGCCCCAACTACCGCAAATGAACTACTAATCAAATTACTATAAGAATCCCATATTGAGCGTAAATTTTTATTATAGAAATATAAAAAGATCATATATAGCCCAACCATCAACACCGTTAACGATTCCGTAATTAAAAAATTTATTCTAATTCTAGTCACTTAAATCTCCAAATTAATAACTATTTATGCAAAATCCAACCGAACAAAGCGGCAATAATAGTCCAAATAAAAGTTAATTTTGCTAAATCAAACTTCTTATCACCATTTACCTGTATCCATTTATATATCATTTTAAATAACTTAATACTGCACCAGATAATCCAGGTAATAGAAATAAAAACAAGGACCACAAGGTAAATATCTAGTTTTTTTCTTACTATGTTAATGGAAAAAAACATAACATCAAGCATTATTAGTATAATACTAATACTTCCGTAAAAAAATCCTTTGTGTTTATTATTAATGATTGAGGAATAAGATACTAAAGCCATAAAAGCAAAACAGATAAAAAGTAGTATAGTAATACCAAACAACATAATAGTCGTTCCAGAAATTTTATTTAATAACTGTCGCCTATTCATTAATTCATTATATATCCTTGGTATTTCTATTTGGATTTTCACGTAAGAAAAAGCAGATAACAAAGAACCTATAGACAAAGATATCCAAAAATAAGGATCATTAAAAAGCCGTTTTACTGTCTTTTTACATTTAGATATCATAAGTTTCCTCCATAAAAATAATTATAATGCTTTTCATAAAAAATCATATTTTCTTAAATCCCCAAAACTTGTGACCCTTGTAAGTTTGCTGCTGTAACGAACCTTTGATCATTGATTTCTTGTACCTAAAGCTAATTTCTTTTCCTGCCAACAAATCGTTAACCTCTTTGTCAGTAAACGTGTGCGTCCCCCACTTTTGGTTAAATTCGACCTTTGTTCCATTGGCCAACGTTCCACTGACCTTTTCCTTTTTCTTAAATGGTGCAGTATTACCTTGCGGTTTACCCACTGTGGTTACTAAAGTTTTGGCGTTATAAATCATAATCGGTACATCGTGTTCAATCGTTTGGGTGGCCGTGCCTAATAATTGACCAGGCTTAATTTGCTTCTGGCCAACTTGGGCCATGCCGTTAAAGAGTTTTTCAGTGACATTAACAGATGAAATCCACGTATCTTTATTCAAAGCCGCTGTCAAATTACCAACTGGCGTCATCGAATAAACGCCCTTTTTCTCCTTTAGCGGGGCATTTGCGCCGGCTACTAATTCAGCTAACGTGGACGTTCTTGTTGCACCAGTACCTACGTTATATTTTTCTAAATATTTAGTGACCCACTTCATACTGGGCTTAGTAGGCTTCGGATTTGCTCCCTCATACAGAAATGGACTTGCCATCTTTCCTAACTCGGATTTTTGTTCTTGGTCTTGTTCGTCCGAGTCATTTGCGAACACTTGTTTAAAGTTTAATTCAACTGGAATATTAAAAGACGTTTCAAACGTTGGATAGTCAACCAAAGTAGCCTTAACTTGATCATAAACATAGTTTTCGCACAAAATGGCTAAATAGTTCTTGGCCAAAGTCTGATAAATAGCTTGAGCACTGGGACCAAATTTACTTAAATCCGCTAAAGAAGTAGGAACTTTTAGTCCCGGACGATTAGCGCCGTGCGCTGCGTCTTTGGTTAAATGTTTTTTTCGCGGTGAACGGTGGGTTAGTAATTGCGGATTAACGCCAACGACACCTGCAATTTGTTCTGCTAAGGGCAATAAATCATTAAATTGTTCTAGGGTGATTTTCTTGTCTTCCGTACGCGGATATGAAACATAATCGGCTTCATATAGTTTTTGATATGTGGCTAAAACCTCTTTAGCGTTAAAACCCATTGGTGCCAGGAGTGCCGCTAACCCTGATAAGTCAATCAATGCTCCTGGAGACTGCATTTTACGGGTAATGACAGCTGAGTTGATCAATGAGTCATGGTACTTTTGTAACTCTTGCTCACCTTCATTTTTTTGTTCAAATTTAGGGGTATCCTTTAGTTTATTGGTAAAAACGTGCTCATTTTCATCTTTAAATTTAACCTCGTAAAACGGCTTGCGTTGATAGTTTTTAATCGCTTCTTGCTGATCGAATATATGCCGAATAATTACCGACTTCAAACGTCCCTGACGCACACTCTTAACATGGTAGCCTGCCTTACGGGCCAAATCAGTTGAAGCTCTGGTTAACTGCATTGACATGTAATCCCAACGGTTTCTAGTTTCGGCTTTCAAATATTCACCATCTTGATTTTGCGACGGCAATTGAACAATTTGATTAAATGCTTTTTGAACGCTCCGAGCTGACTCGTCTTCAAAATACATCCGCCCCACTGGACCATGCCAACCAATAGCATTGACTATTTCCCAGCCTAACAGCTGCCCTTCGCCTGACGGGTCGTCATCGGTCGCAATTACCAATGTTTGAATATCCTTTGTGGCTTCCTTAATCTTTTTAATATCAGCGGCAGTTGATTGCTTCTTATAGGTTTTTTGCCAGGTAAAATCTTGCATACTCCATGGTAAGTCGCTAATATCCCACGATTTGTACTTCTTGGCCAAGCTAGGATCTTTTAACATCTCTGCCGGTTCTTTCAAGGTCATTAAATGCCCGTGACTCGCCACTATCTTGTAACTTTTTCCGCCATAACTACCAGTTGTTCCACCTAAGGCAGTGGCAAACTTCTTGGCTGCACTCGGTTTTTCCGCCAAAATTAAATAATCCGTCATTGCTTAATCGCGCTCCATTTTTTGTTTTTGTAGTTCTAGTTGATATTTTTTTCTACGCATATCTTCTTGTTCTTTAGTTAATTCCTGTTGCTTTTTTTCAACGTTCTTTTGGTCCTTACTTTTATCAGTCATTTTTCGTTCTCCTCTATCTTGTTCTTTTGAATCAAAAGACTCAATCATTTTTTTAGCAGTTTTTGAAACACCATCTAAAACTTTAAATTGGTCCTTATTATCTAATTCACTTAGTTTTTGGCCATTATCGGTCCAACTAGCTAAATAGTTAACCGTAAAATCATGATCATCTATCCCAAAATGATCAGCCACTAAATAGGAAGTCAACTCTGCTTGTAACTCACGCATTGGCTTTTCCATTTCTTCATGCTCTTTCGATGAATGCAGTTGTGAGTGAGCCAACTCATGGATTAAAACCGTGGTCATTTCACTAGGTGTATTTTCAGGGTTCAAGTAAATATTTTTTTGCTTGATACAAACGCCCTTAGCATTGCCAAAACGATTGCTAAATTCTGCTCCTGGTAGATCCTTAATCACTTGTACGCCCTGTTTTTGCGCAAAATTATTCAACTGTTGATCTAACCATTTTTGATCAGCCGGATTTTTAATATCAAAATCAACATGCCGGTTCGGGTAGAGTTCCGGATACTTCTCTTTCGGCATATTGGTTTGCGTAACGTCAAACACGCTACCCACTTTAAAGAACGTACTTTTTTCGGACCGAATTTGACCCGACTTAATTTGTTGCTTTTCTTGCGGGGTTGCTTGACTCAGTCTAATCGTTTTACCGGCACGCTTAAACGTTGTAACTTGCACGGGCGTTAAAATTTTAATACCCTTTTCACCTTTTTTAACTGAATAGCCCAAGTCTTTGATTTTTTTAAAACTAGCAACCGCCTCCGCACCAGGGCGTTGGTGCGCTATTAACAGCTGATTCCTAGTTGAATAATTGTGAAATTTATTCATGAACTCCAACATTTCCAAATACTTTTTTGGGTTAGTTGAATAACCCTTAATATCCGTCAACATCTCATTCATTTTTCCTTTAAGCTCAGTCTTAAGATCTTTCTTTGTTTCCTTCTTCTGCGCAGGCGTAGATTTAGAAGGATCATTTTTGTTAAAATCTTTAGTTTGACCAACATTAAAATTTGGCTCTTCTGGTTGCCACTGGGGTTCTGAAGACTCAGGCGGTTCTTCTAACCCCTGCATTTCTGGAACAACTGTTGTCTTTTCCAGCTGAGATTGTTCTTCTGGTTGAAAGTTAACCCCCAGTGACTTGACGTGCGTAACTGCCGAACCAAATGGTGACTGCACTTCTTCTGGTTTTTGCTGTTTTTCATTAGTTTGCTCCTGTTCACTTGCTAATTCAGCTTTTTTGACTAATTCGTCGTTATAGTCTTTACAACCTGGTTCCGAACATAGCTCGTTTCCAAAAGTTACTTCCTTATTGTCCAGTTGGCAAACCCAAGTGGTTTGAGCCATTCGATCGTAAAAACTATGCCCAGCTTTATCATTGTCGACACAAATAGTAATTGAGTCTGGCGCTCTCTTCTGACTACGAATATTTTTTGCTACATAATTATAAACGACTTGGGGTTTGAGTCCTTCCATAGAAACCAACATCGTATCCTTGAGTTCAGGGTGTAAATCACGATAACTCATCATATCAATGGCGCTCTCAAAAAATTTTAAGTTCCGAGCCGAACCAATCACATGAGTAATTCCAAAAGCAGTAGTTGAGTTCTTTTGAATTCCTTTCCAAGTCCCCCGTTTACCGTATTTTTCGTGATTAATAACAGTACCTTGATTAGAAGCGCCAATCACATTGTGACGGCTACTATCCAACCATTTAAAGACTGCATTATGATACTTATCTTCTACCAAAACACCTGATTTTTGAAATTCGTCAATTGTTTGGTCAGAAATCTTACGCACGTCCTTTAAATAGGCTCGCGCCCGATCAATGTTATCCAATTCTTTGATTTCGTCATAGACAAACGGCTCCTGAACAAATTCTTTGTCTGTATGCTTTTCGTAAGCTTTACCTTGAGTATCATCTAACAAATAAGAAACTGCTTGGCGAAAATCATTATTATCAAGCACGTACGTTTTTACAAAGTCAATCGCTCCTCCTGAAATTTGGCGGGAATTCCAATAAAATTCGTTCTTTTTTAAGTCAATTAACAATGAGTCATGGTCAATTAACCGCGCATAACGGTTACCTTCCATCTCATAAGGTATGTCATTATTTTGACAAATACTTAGAATGTCTACACCGTTTGCTTGATCAACTTCTGCATCTGTAAACCTCGCCATCTTAAATCTCCTTTTAAAAATAAAAAACGACCAGCACCTAAACTTTTTTAGGCGGTGATCGTTGGAAATTAACTATTAAAAAAGAGAGCTCAATGAGTTCTCCTAAACGTGTTTTATTTATCATTTAACTACCTACTTATTCTTTGGGATCAACACAAACGGTCTTTGTCTAGAACCCTTTTTCATCTGCCTAATCGGCATTTCCAAAATGTTAAAATCCTCCAAAACTACCTCAGTTGACCCTGTTTTTTTTCGTTGCAGGTGACCGTCAACTAACATTAAAGTTCCTTGATCAGCTCTTGCTATTAATTGTTCGGCCATCGACTGCCACGCTATACAATTAAATTTATCCGTTTTGCGTACGTTGTTATTAGTTTTGTTTCTGGTAACAATTAAGTCAAACTCGACAAACTTAGAATTATTTTTTTCTTGCAAGCTCAAAGGACTTCTGACACGTCCAACTAACGTTACTCGATTAAACACTTCATTACCTCTTTTTAATATGATTGACCGCGTTCTGCGGCTCGTTGCATTTGTTGATAAAAGTATTGATTGCGTTGTTGCTTCACGTCATTACTCAAAATCCGGTCCAATTTGCGATTAAAATAAGGCACAAATTTGGGCACTACGGCTTTGTAATGCCGACGCTTTTGTAAAACATAACGGCGTTTGGCGTACTGACTGTTCATTTTATTTAAGGCATTAACTTTCTTAGTTTGAATTAGTTGGCGTTGCTTCAACTCTTTCAAAACTGAATTGCCTAAACGCTTTTTCAAGTCCAAAGTTTTATTTTGTTCATAGTCCTTAGTCTTTCGTTTACTTTTACCATATAAGGTTTGATCTAATTCACTCTCCCGTTTAATCAAATCTTGATAATCCTTAAAATCAGGATTATCTTGCACAATTTCGATTGTAATTTGGTCTAAGATTTCTCTAGCTTCTTTATTAATTGCTTTCTTAACTGGCGATTGATTAGGACCAGCCGCGCCATAATTCCAGTAGCTGTGATCTTCTGGTAAAAAACGATAAAGCTCTCTGACCAAGTGATTAATCCGCCGGCTATGGTTATTTTGCAATTCTGTTTTAATTCCCTTTACCAAATCATTTCTTAACTCACTAATTCGGGTTAATTCTGTACTGCGGTCTAAAAGATTATGCGTAAACGTGTTTTTCATGGCGTCGATTGTCTTTTGCCGGCGTTTGCCTTTCGGTTCTAAATACTGACCACGCTGAACTATTTTGCGCGTGTTGGTACTTTCAACAGTAGCAAAATGAATATGCACGTTGTCCGTATTACGATGAATTGACGCAAACCAGTAACCAGTATCTTTTAAGTCTTCAATTTCAAACATCCGATCCATCATACTTTTAGCTGCCACTTTTAAACGCGACTCATTTAAGTTATTGTGATCATCTAGTAAACCAATTTGTTTGAGAAAATTATTATCAAACGATACGACGTCTTGATACATAACCGAACCATTTTTTTGCGCTGTTAAAAATTTCTCTTTAACGTCAGATAAGTCATTCACACTAATGAAATCTCGTTTTTGATCAAATACGCCATTTAAAATGTTCGCTTTATCAAGATTATCTTGGGCTTCTGCTTGGCGATCAATAATCTTATCCATAGCTTGATCAATACGCTTAATTTCAAATTGATCACTGCTAGTTGGATTAGGTTTTTGGCGTAAAGCGTAACTTCGTGACATGTAAGTTACCATTTTTGTAAAGTCCATCTTACCCAAGTTATTAAAGTCAAAATCGTCATTGACTAAATGATTGGCTTCTTCCTGCAGCCGCTTATGAGAATTTTCCGACGCATAACTTTTGGAAGAACGTCCCGGCTGCTGAAACAGTTCTTGCTTATTTTTTTGGATCAGCTGTAACTCTTTAGTCTCTGACTTAGTTAACTTTTCTTCTTTTAATAAGGCTTGTTCCCGCGTCAAATAATTAACAAATTTCGTGAAGTCATTAGAGTTAGGAAGTGAAAACTTGGAGGTTAAAATAATCCCTGGACTGCTCATGTTATTTGCCTAAAAAGTTGGGTATATCAACTTTATACGGATCATCTTTTAAAGTCCGAGGCACAGTTTTATTAGCTTTGCGGGTCGTCCGATACTGGATCCGATCCTCAACTTTTTTCTTGGCTGCCTCGTAAGCTTCCGGTGCATTGGTTTTTAAAATCTCTAAAATAATAGAAACTTCCTTGCCAATAGCTGATAACTTATTTAGATAACGCTTATCATCTATTTCCATTGAATTGATAATATCTCTAATAGCTCCAGAATAATTATTAATTCCATCATGGTTAGCAATATATTCATCTAAAACAATAAGATTTGACCCTGTAAACCAAATATGACGATCATATAACTCACTTTTAGTTTTGTTCATTATTCTCTTCCTCCTCATCTTCTTCTATTTCAATACCCGCTACAACTTCTAAAACTTTATTATTGCTATCAATATATTCTTGAAACTTGTCTGTTAAAGTAGCAATTGACTTATCATAAATATCTTTTTTGTAGTCATAAAAATCAGCAGTCAATGCTTTTTCTAATAAATTTGATACCAGCTCATCTTGGTTTATTTTGATTCCTTTTTCTCGCATATCTCTTAACTTTTGTTTCAACATTGCCGAAACAGTTGGGTCTAAATTTCTAACAGTTAATTTCATAATTACTTCCTTTCATAAAAAAGCAGGGACTAAAAGTTGCTCCTGTAAACAGGACTGTCCTATTTACAAGGCAGTTAAGAATGCTGGTAAAACAAATATCCCTAAAATAGGACTGTCCTGTTTTAGGGATATTTTTAAGAAATTTTGACGGCAAGATTTAGGTCTTAGAAACCGCATAGGCACAGCCTATGCAGCAAATCCAGAATGGATTTGCCAGCAGGTTTCCTTATGCTCTTTACTAAAAGACGGTTTTCGGCCCTAACCCCCGTGCTTTTAAACTTAAGTCTGCTTTAAAATTAATTCCGATTAATACTCTGAATTTGCTTTTTTAAGCTACTGATTTTTTGATTAATAGAATCAATTTGTGACTGATCCTGCTTAATAGTTGACTGATAACTTTGAACTTGTGACCGATGATTTTCCAAGCTTGAATCTGAATCGATTTTTTCTAACTTTTGAACCTTAGCAACCAACTTTTGCTTATCTTGAATGTCTTTTTGAAGCGACTGATTTTCTTTTTGACCTTGCTTAATTACTTTCTTAATTGATTTGATCTTTGCTTTGTCGGCGTCAAATTTGTAAGAATAATAAGCGTCGTTCAACGGTTGCTTAACATAATCTTTACGTAAAAAATAAGACCTAATGGAAGAGTTATTATTAGAACTAATCGATGAGTTAACATTTTTATTCATGACTTTTGGCGTTAGCACTACTCGAATTAAGGGCTCAGACGCAGGAACTTGATGCACATTAATAACCAAGTAATCAGAATTAATTATCCGTACTTGATTGGGTAGTTTAACATTTTGTTGCTTAATGCCAATCGCTTCTGCTTTGAATTTAATATTACTCATCGTCTCCAAAATTTCCGAATCGTTATCTAAGTTATTCATCATATCGTTAAAATTAGTTTCACTCTTTGTTTTACTATTGCTATTCATAGCTTGATTGGTAACTAAAATACCAATTCTTAATTCTTGTTTGGACGCGTCGTAAGTTACTTTGTCAGTTATTAAATTTAAATCACCCATTTGCGAATAAGTTGTTGTCTTGTATTTAGAAATACTTTGGGGCTTTGAAAGAGTATAAACAAAGATAATAAAGATACTAAAAATAAACCCCAAGATAATCATTAGATATCTTTTACGGTGTGAGTTTAAGTCAATTGCGCTACTCACTTTATGCTTTTTTTTAAACATAATCAGCACCTCAATTATCCGTTTTAGGAACGTCATAAGCGGCGTCAGTCACAATTAATTTGTTATTATCACCAATCCCCATCGTTAAATTAATGCGCGTGGTCATATCTGTTTCGTCAATTTTGTAGTGGGCGATGGCGTAAACTTTAGCGACTTGATCAGTGATCGAACTCTTGTCAATAAAACTATCAACGTGGTCAATCGTGATCTTCGATTGTGGTACTTTAGAATCAAACTTTTCATTTTGATCTACCGGAGCAACCTTATCAATCACTTCTTTAGTAGCTATACCAGTTAAATTTTTACGAATGTCAGCGGCGGTATGTGGGCCAATTATTTGCGAAACAAACTTTGTTGCTAAATCACCATAGCCATTTAAAAAAACATTTTGTGAGCTCAAAGAGTTATTATTTTTTGTTTCTGATTTTTGTTTTTGATCACTTAATTGTGCTTGTAAACTTTGATTATCTGCCCTTAAACTACTGATCATCTGTTGATCCTTAGTTAATTTCTTAGAAAATGGGGCCACTATTTTATTAGCTTTAGCTTTGTTAATTTGACTACTTGTTAAAGTCGTATAGCCAAACAAAATTGTTAAACAAAAGAAAACTGCTGCTATTATTCCTAAATAGGTTTTTGTTCGATCATTACCATTGTTGATCTCTTTTTTCATCATAAAAACTCCTTTAATAATTAATGATTTATAAATTAGGACGAACAGCAAAGTCTGGCTGCCATGCTGATAAGGGCCGAATATGACAAACGTCACCTGGTTTTGGCTCTTCGATCACTTGTCCGTCACCCATGTAAAAAGCAACGTGATAAGAAGATCCTTTTGATCCGTAAAAAATCATATCTCCGGCGGACAACTGACTGAGCGGAACAGGTGTGCCACAACTTTCTAGCGAAACTGTATATTGTGGATATTGCTTGCCCGTGACCTTAGTTAAGACGTAACCCACGAAACCCGAACAATCCATGCCTGTTGCGGGGTCATGGCCGCCCCAGACGTAAGGAACTCCGAGGTACTTTTGAGCTTCGTCAATAACCTTTGAACCACTATGCTTTTTTCGAGTTCGTTTGTGTTTGCTGCTGCCAAATTGCAAATATCTTTTTACTAATTTGTCATAAAAAAAGTTCCCGCCATTGGTGTATAAAAAGCCGCCATTGTAGGGAACCGAAATTTCGTTTTTATAAACATAAGTTGCGCCACTAGTATTTCCTAAGGCAGGCGCAACAACGTTTTTTGAGTATTGATCAGCAATTGGTGTCGTGCTCTTTTTATAACCATTTTTGGCCATCCAATTAATATAGTTGGATCCAAAATTGTAGCCCATAATCGCACCGAAAATATCAATTCCATACTGATCAGCTAAGTTTTTATTACTTTTTAAATACGCAACACCATAATGAATGCTTTCACTCGGACTTAAAGAGTTGGGTGGTAATCCTTGCGATTCTGAACATTGCATAACGTCATTTCCAATACCCCGCGTTTCATTCATCATAATTGCCAAGACATAAGGAACAAGTTCGGGGACGCCTTGCGCTTTGCATTCTTTTTCTACCAAATCTTTATAAGCCAAGACCTCCTTTGACAAGCCAATATTAGTTACGTCACCATAATCGTCACCATCGTCACCACCCGAACCGGCTGCTTGGGACATAGCGCCAATAATTATGACAACTAATACTACAAAGGTAACTATTAATGCCCCCGAACCTCCTACAATCCATTTCCAAAATTTTTTTAACATTAAAGCCCTCCATCAAATCTCTTTAATTGTTCTTTATCAGGATTAAATTTGACGGTGTAGTTAATATTTTTACCAAAGTTACAAACAGCCTGGCCAACTTTTAAAGTTCCCAACTTTTCGTATTCAGACTTAGTTATGGAATTGCCTAATAATCGTTTAATTGCTGGAATGGTCGCTGGATCAGTCCGCATTAAAAATTTGTACGTGGTAAATTGTAAAACGGTTTTAATCGTTGAAGCGTCAGCACTATTAGCACCTTCAGGGATCATTTCTTCTGGTGATTGGGTGGCAAACCAAACACCAGCGTAATTCTTCCGCATTTCCCGCTCAAATCGACTCACGTATTGAACAGCAAAGATCATATTGGTATTAATGATATTGTGGCACTCGTCCAAAATAGCTAAACAATACGTTTCTTCGCCTTCTTTAATCTTGCCAGATTTTAAGTTTTGACGAACCCGAATACCATTTTGTAACGCATGATTCCAAATGATAGTTAACGCTGTATACAACTGACAATGGAAAACCTCACGGGATAGTGATTGCAAATTACCGGCACCAAAATAGACGATTTGTTCGTGAGACAAGTTTTTCACAGTTGAATGTCCGTCAAAGACATACCCGTAGTTTGAAATAATATCTTGCAATGACGTCTGTATTTTTTCTAGCGTCCGCTTTTTATCAAATGTTGCTTGATTACCAACGCTTTGCTTCATTAGCCAATTGTAAAAATCCGTTAAAGTCGGGTATTCATTAGCAGGCAAGTCGGTAATTTGGAAGTGAGGGTCTTTTTCGTAATTTTTTGGAACTAAATTAATTGCTTCATAAAAGCGATGCAGATAAATTCTTAACTCCGTCAAATCATCGGCGGTAAAGGCTGGATTTAAAAAACGAAATTGATCGCCAACATGGGAAATATGTTGATTAAAAGATTGTGCTTGATCAATTTTTAAATTTCCTTGATCTAACACTGTTCCCATAACCTCTAGTGGATTAATTAAGCCACCAGAACCATCTAACGGTACATAAGAACCATTTTGACTAGTAATTAACTGTTTAAAATCACCCGCAATATCAATACCGCGTACCATGTTATGGGCGCCAACAGTTGCTTCTTCCATCATTTTCAAATAATTGGATTTTCCCGCACCCATCGTTCCTAAAACTGCCCCATTATAAGCTAGTCGGTCTCGTGATTTAAAAAACGGATCAAAAATAAATGAGCCACCCGTTAACGTTTGTCCATAAGGATAGCCTTTGGGATCCATTAACGCTTGGTGGTGAAAGGGAATACCGCCACCAATATTTTTCGCCGGCATTGAGTAAGGTTCACGATTATTCATTAACGTATTCTGCTCGTCCAAATTCATAAATAAGGATTCATACTGAAAATACGGTTCAAATAAAAAGTTAGTCACCTTATAGCCATTATTTTGAATTCTCGTTTTAATGTCCTGTGTCCGCTGTTCCAAAAGTGCCACTGTTGGTGCATAAATAAAGACTCTAATCCGCACTTGCTTGGCAACTTCACCCTTTCGTGAAAGTTCTTGCGCATAAGCCAACATTTTTTTCTTTTCCGCTTTCGCATTACTCCGTTCAGTTTGGTGAGCTGCTTCAACTTCGCGATCGCTTAATTCGTCCATGCCCCTATTCAAATCTTTAATCAACTTATCTTTGGGGTCAGTTTTTAGATCCGCAGTACAGATGGTATAGGAGTAGTTCATAATCTCCGCTAACCACCAAACCACTGGATCATTATCATATTTAGTCACCTCCAAACACTGAAAATAACCATCCGATGTTTCTCCCTGACGCTCACCAAAAAACATGCCACCTTGCGGTTGAATCTGCGACAACCAATCTAAGTCGTATCCTTCTTTTTTCAGCATAACTTGCTGCTTTTTGGAAAATTTATTATAAGGATCTACTTCTAAATCTGACGTTTTTACCGCCACTTTCTTGCTAAAAAACATCTCCTATCGTCCTTTCCGTGTAAAGAAAAAAGGATTAGCAATTACTTGCTAATCCTTGGTGTTACTGCTATTATTTAAATGTAAGAAAAAGAGCCAGCGCAACTAACACTGACCCTTTTGTAAAGTTGCTAAGACAGCAGCTAAATAATTTAATAATCACTTAAATAACTGTTAGCTTCGCACGGCTAAGGCAGTTATTTTTTTTTGCTTTGTTTGATCATCCAAACGAAACTTGCCACGTCAATAATCGTATTGATTATTTGGCAAAGATCGTGGACGCTCAAATGAAACAACTTGCTACTCCTTTCTTTAGGATCTGGGTTCACGGTTTTTACACCATAAGCACCACTCCCTTTCCAGGAATAGCCACCGCCTTAGCATTTACTTTACATACATAATTATAACATATCTAAATGTCTAAGCCCTTGATAAATCAAGGACTAAGACACTTTTTTAATTTAAATTTAGTCATCTGAATCTCCTTCGTCGTTCATATTGTTCATGCGAAAAAGGATTGCTGTAGCTTCTTTTTTATTTTGCATGGCCAACCCTAATTTTGACGACCCTCTGTCGCCTCCTAAAACTTGAATGGATCTAATTCTTTTAGCTAATTCTTTTTCATCTTTTGCAGAAACCATAAAGTAGAATTTTAATTCCGATGATTGTCTTTGCAGCGTATATAGTTTTTGCAGAGTTGCTCGATTGATCGTTGAAATGATTTGATTTTGGTAGACATTTTGCTTACGGGCAATGGCGCGATCTGCTATTCGTTTTTGACTGGTCCAATAACTGATCTGATCAGGAACACTAGTCCGTCGCGACATTGAAATCAATTTTAAACAGTAACCGTAAACTCTGGTTAAATTGGTTAGTGAATCGCACCAGCGAGCCAGCTCGTCATCGTTCATAGATTGTAAGTCGGTCGTATTGACTGCTAAATAAGCTTGAACCGTATTATCATTTTTGACTACGACTCCATTCGGAGAGCAACGCTTAAACGGTAAAATATTCAAGATTGAGTCATCTCCTTTATTATTAAACAAAGATTGTGTCCGGAGGTTTTGACCTCCTATTTCTGATTTTTTCACTCGGTAAACCTCCTTTCACTCACTTTTAAATCAATACAAAGACTTTTTGTTTTTATCCTGGTAACTTTTGATACGATCCAATGGAAAATAACGTTTGTGGTTCATAACGATGGCATAAAGCAATAGCTTAAAATTACCCTCTACTGGATTATTCTTAGTTTTAGCCAAACAATAAATCGCAAACCCCACAATTAAGACAGTAATAATTACCGATGCTGCTAACGGAAAATTGAGACTTTGTAACATATTAAAGGACATCGTCGGTGCTACTAACATTATTATTAACGTTTTAATTGATACAAAACCGATTTTAGGTTCAATTTTGCGATGATCAATATTGGACATGTTACGGTATTTATCCATTGCATCCATTAGCTATCCTCCTTTGAATTATCTTCGTTTTGTTTCCGAATATTATCGAAGCCTTGTTTGATCTTATTATTGCCAGCTTCGTCACTATGATTTACTTTATCGTTAATTCGGTCGTTAGAACTCAGATCAGAATTCAAATTAGGCTTAGTAGCCGGATCATCGTCACTCAAGTTGGTATCCGAAATCTTCGGCTTATCTATTTCATCAGACTTTGCTGGATCAGCACTGGCATTAGTTGCTTTATCATTCAAATCAGAAACTTTTTGTTCACCGCTAGGGACATTATCTTCAACTTCAGTTGTTTGCGAATCATTATCAACATTGGCATTAGGATTACTTAAATTGTCATTCTGATTTTGATTGTTATTTTCATTAAAATCATTAACCGTTGGATTATTGTTATTACCCGTTTGAGAGTCGTCATTGTCATCTGACGGGGAATCAACGTTTAAGTCCCCAATGTTGCCCTTATTTTCTGAGTCATTATTAGAATCTTGCGTATTTTGCGTATTCTTAGTGTCGTTTTGTTGATCGTTAGTCGACTCTGATTGCTCTTTGGAACTATTTTGAGAAGCGCTGCTGTTATCAGAAGTTCGATCGCCCTGATCAAAGCTAGTACCCGTCTTTTGGGCTAAATTACTATTATCATATTTATTAGCCAAGTCACGCCCTTTTTGAGCAATCATTTGGCCCAGACCTAAACCGCCAGAAGTTTGATCAGGGTTCAAATTCGGTCCTGGTGTATGATTATCAATTGAATTTCTAATCCCACTTAACGCCTGTCGAGCAACGTTAGCTGTATTACCAGCAGCATGTAAAGCTGTGCCACCGACTTCTTTAGCAACGTTAGCAGCTCCTGCTGCCCCGTGAGCGGCCATATTGCCAGCCATTGCGGCTTTAAATAAGCCATTACCATTATTTTTAATAGCGGTATCAACATTAAAGTATTTCAAAACAGCGTTCGAACCCATGATCAAGACCATCGTTAACGCAATTAACATCATGACATTGAGAATTGGATTATCAATATTCTTGCTAGACCACGTTAGCCCAATCGCATAAAAATCATACTCAACACCCGTAAAGCCAATGACCGCAGCACTATTAATTAAATCGGTAACTACTGCCTTGGTTCTTTGGCCAGTTTCAATATCCGTTGCATACACTAGATTAGCGAGGATTGAAGCAATGACCAGCTGTAAAATCGTGTCAATAATGGTGTACAAAATGAAAAACGATGCAATACCTAAAGAGATTAAGCCAATAATCAAGACATATCCGGGTGCGACAAAGCGTGAATAACCAGGCATAAATATGTCATTCAAAGGACTACCATCGTCAATTTTACGAGCAACCGCTTCATTACTTTCATTGTGGTCTAACCGATAAATCAAGTTATCTTTCAAGGTCTTCTTAACATTTTTCGACAGATCATCGCTATCTTGAATGTCGTCAATCACGTCTGGAGTAATAATAAAATTCATATCAGTTGTATCAAAGGTTTTTTCCGACAATGAATTTTCGTTATTGGTAACTTTTTGCTTACCGTTAGGTTCTGCTGTCACAATATTCTTAGTTGTCCAACCGTCTTTGGCCAACTCAAACAAATCAAGCGTATTGTCCTTGATCAGTTTAAATGGCAGTGAGCCTTCCGACGTTTGAACTGCACCATTAAACACTCCTTCTGATAATTCCAAAGCTTTATTAACTAATGTTCCAGTACAGGTAATTAAAACGATCGAAATTACTAAATGCGTAATCGCTGCTTTAAGCTCAGCAGACTCATTTGGAAAAAACATTTTTTTAATCGCAAACCAAATTACTGATAGTGCTAGTAAAGCTGTAATTAAGCCCCCCGTTAAGAGTTCTGATTTAATTCCGGTCACGCCTGCGTCTTTAAATAATTGTTTAACGTCAAAAGCTTTGGGGATTAACTTAAAAATGTCCTGATCAATATGATATAGCCATTTAACTACGCCCCACTTAAAACCACTAAAAACATTTTCTATCCAATTTTCGTAAACCAGCACTTTTTCGTGTGTTTGTAAAAATTTAACAACTTGATCGGACCCCACATTGTCTTTTCCAAACCAGTTAATGCCTAAAAATCCTAGTTTTAATAATGTTGGATGCATTTTTTACCTCCTTCATAAAAATAGGGAAAATAAAAAGGGGCGCTAAATTGGCGTCCTTTTTGGTGTAATTCAAAATTTTTTAGATCGTTTTTTATCATTGCTTAATTGCTAAGCACTTTAATAGTTTGAGATTTTAATTGCCACTGAGCAATTTTTTGATTATGATCTTCGCCTAAAATATGAAGATATAAACCATCGCCTGTTACTCTGACTAAATTTCCTTTTTCAACTGCTTTTTGAAACAATTGAATTTTCTTTTTCCCTTTGACAATACAATCAACGCTGACTTGAACGCTTTGATCTTTTCTCATTACTTCAAAGTGTTGTACTCTGCGATTTAAAGGACTTAATTCTGAAATTACCTTTCCAGTAATAGACTGTTGCTTTTTACGCATTGAATTTCCTCTTTTCTTTTTTATAACAAAAAAGGACGCTAACTTAGCCTCCTTAAAAGTCACGTATTCAATTTTTTAAACTATTGGTACTTTAAATATTCCGCTAAAGCGGCTTCGGAAACCATAAAATCACTAAAATCAAGCCTTAAATCGTCCAAATTGAGATTGGCATTGGGTGAATCAAAGTCTAGTGAATTAATGTCTCGGCTGGGGTCAATCCCATACTTAGTTAAGAATTGATAAGCATAAGGCATTGACGTTTCCTTGGTGTTAAAAATTGGAAATGGCCGCACCTTGCGATGCTTCAAGTCTTCCCGGTGCAATGGTCTTAGAACGATCGTTTCTCCCTCCAGCAATTGCGATATTCGCTCCGGTGTCAGCAACCTTTCTGACTCAGCAGAAGCCTGCGTGCTTCGATTGTTATATATATCGTTCATATCTGAATTACGCGACACTGCGGTTTTATTGCCGACCATTTTGCTAAAATTCTCAATTGAAGCATTATCAGTGGTCATGATCATAATTTTAGTTTGACAGTTCTGCCGAATCGTTTCTGCGGCTTGTTTACCATATTTAGCGTCTAACTGTGAATCAGATTGTACAAACAAATGCCACAACATGTTTCGACCATTGGTGACCGTCAAAATTTGGTCCATGTTCGCAATGGCGGGTAAGTTACCAAATTCATCTAATACCCAATTAATCCGCCAAAAACACTTATTACCAACGGTTCTAGAACATTGATAAGAAAGTTCTGTATAAACACTTGATATGAATAAGGAAGCCAACACATGATTAGAAGTATCAAAGTCTGGCAGCATTAAAAAGATGGCCATCGGGTGTTCACTATAATTCATCTCCATACTGTTAACCTTTAAGGTCGTTTGTCCCAATTCCTTCAATTTAACTTGGTGTTCTTTGGGTTTAGTACTTAATTGCATCCGATATTGAATTTTTTGCTTCTGATAACTAATTTCTAAAATATCGTTTGAATACAATTTGAAATCAAAATTGACTTCGACAAACCCATTGACTCCTACCGCGGCCATTGTGAGACCTAACGTTTTGCTATGTTGAGTATCGAAAAATTTAACTTGCAGTTTTTGATTAACTAATTTGGGATCAACTTGAAAATCCAAATACTTGGAAAAGCCGATTGATTTTGGATCAATGCTAGCTCTAGAAGTTAGTTTGGCAATTGACGGCATTGTAAAAATTGCTAGTTTATCAGCAACCGTTGCTAAAATAGAACCTTTCGCCTTTTCACCAGAAAAATTAGCACCAACATATTGTTTGGCCGCTAAATTGCCCGGCGGCAAGCTGTTAAACAGTTCGTCTAACGCATTTTTAGTTTCAAAATCGTCTGGGTTTTCTTTAAAGTTAACTTTTCCGACTTCCGTTAACATTTCTGCTACATTATTCATCGTCACTTTTTCCCATTCACCAGTTTGTTTGGCATTGTCCAAAAGCACCAAAATTAAAGCATTAACAACTTTTGCCGCCGACGTATTAAAAAATTTATTTTCGCCGGCGTTGGGTTCGTTATAGATTGTATCCGTGAGTGTATTTATTAGTTGTAAAGCATATTCAGTGTTACCACGCCGGTAATACTTTTTGATTAAGCCTAACGGATCGTCACCCATGGACTTAGTCGGATCAATTAAGTTATATGCGTAAACCTCATAGCCACGTTGTTTGAGCGTTTCACTCATCGCGGCGTATAACTCTCCTTTCGGATCGCCAACGACTAAGGAACTGCGCTTTTGCGCCCGTGAGAGGTTGTCCAACATGGTTAACACGGCAGCTTGACCTTTACCAGATCTTGAAGTCCCTTCGATTTCTGTGTTATAGGTCCCATCTTCAATATAGTATTGATTCTTGTAATGAGAAATTGGCACCCCGCCGTAACCAGGAAAAGACTTGCCAGCCTGGGGAATGGCTTTAAACTGTTCCTGAATTTCTTTCAAAGTCGTAAACCGGCTATCACCTTTTTGGCCAAAAGCAATATCTACGGTCTTAAAATTCAGACGTAAAACAATTAAAACAGCTATGGCAATAGCTGCAATCGTTGGAATTAACAATAATGATTTAGACAGCGTCCATTTCCGTAGCAGAAAACCGCCAATGATTTCAAAAAAGGTAGGATTTTGTTGCGTGAATAAAGGACTTATTAAGATATTCACAGCAACTAATAGGCCATTAGCTACATAATCAATAACGACCACTGAAATAATCATTAAAA
Organism: Bombilactobacillus sp. ESL1197; assembly: GCF_058107145.1. Classification (NCBI taxonomy): domain Bacteria; kingdom Bacillati; phylum Bacillota; class Bacilli; order Lactobacillales; family Lactobacillaceae; genus Bombilactobacillus; species Bombilactobacillus sp. ESL1197. The sequence goes on along the minus strand of NZ_JBYLTY010000003.1, from coordinate 14,775 downwards.
CTAATAGTAGTGCCCAAAAACGCCCATCTAATTTATGGACGTTTTCCTCGGGCAAGTCTTCACCTGAAACAGAATATTCATAGGTGTGAGAAAGATATCTATGCCGACTAAAAAAGCCCTTAAGTAAATGTTCATGCCCTTGTTTCGTTCGTTTTTGCATGTTATTTACCAGGACTTAATAAAAATTTTTTCTGATCTGGATTCATGAGTGACTTTTCAAAGTCGGTCAACTCACCAGCCGATTTTTGTAACTCTGTTTGATCATTTTTTAAAATTGCGTGGTTGTATCTTCCTAGAGCCACATCGTATTTAGAGTTTAATAATTCTAAATCAGCCGTATCTTTATTTAAATATAATCGCTGGGCAATTTGGTCCAATGATTGCAAATCATTATAATCAGTCATAGCTTTTTGATATTTTTTTTGCGCCAATAGATCACTCAAACTGACCTTAGCTTGGGACTTAGCAGCGACTTTTGTTGCTTGCATTGCTGTCTTTTGTTTCATTTGATAAACCTGTGAGCTTAGTTGGCTATTAATTGTCGCTAATTGATTGATCTTAGCATTTTCATGTTGAAACAAGCCAAATCCTCCAGCAATAATTAAAATTGCTCCAGCAGCCGTTAAAGAAGCAAAGACACCTTTATGAGACTTAGGCGATTTAGTTGAATTTTCTTCAGCTTCTAAATCAGAATTGGAGGTACTTGCTAATTGATTTTCTTGCGTTTGAGGTTGATCCATGGCCTTTTTTAGCATTTGGTCATAAAACTTACCTTGTTGATTAAATAACTGATCATACATTTGCGAAATATGCTCTGCAGCTTGATTATCCTTAGGCTGAATTACTGGTTTAGGATTTTGAGCCTTTGCAATTTCAATCTGACTATCTAATTCTTTAGTTTTATAGTCCCAATCCCGTTGCTCTTTTTTCTCGGCCCTTTCTAGCTCTCTTTTTTTAATTGCATTAGCTTCAAACTGATCTTTACTTTGATCAAATTGGACTTGAATTTCTGTTTGCACATTACCTAACTTTTTCAAATAATCGGCTACTAAATCAGTTGCATTTTGTTGAAAGTCTTTTACAACTTGATTTTTATAGCTAGTTAGCTGCTGATTAATGGTAAAAACACTACTCAAATGCAACTTACTGCGTTGTTCAGTGCGATAACTAGTAGCTTTATCTTGCAGTTCCTGTTGTAAGTTAGCGGCGCTAGCTTCATATTCTTTTTGAGCTTGTTGAATTTTAATTTGAGCTTCATCTGCTAGCTTTTTAGCTGCTGCCGCTTGATCAACCGCTAACTGTTTTTGAATACTGGCCTTCAATTTATTGTTTTGAGTGACAATTTCTTTATTGTCGGCAGCATATTGCGGTTGTAGAACTTGATCGTTATAAGCGTCCATGATTTGTTCGAGTTGCTTTTCTACTAAATCGTCAACTACTTCCGGATCTGCTTTTTTTTGATAGTAATCAGTTAATTGTTGTTTTAAATCGGTTAATAGTTGCGCTTGTTTAGCAGTTAATTCAGTTTGCCATTGCGCTAAATCAGACTGTCTTGATCTTAAAATGTTAGTTACAAAATCAAATTTAGCGAGTGAAACTAAATCGTCAGCGTCAATTTCCTTCCTCAACTCTGGCAAACCATAATCAGCTAAAATATCTTTTTTAGATAGTTGTAATTGTTGTTGCTTGATGGACAAATTGGCTAAATATTGGCTTAAATTTAAAATTTGGTCATTAGAAACTGGGGCTTCCGAAGCAGATCCTGGTTGCGGAGCCTTTTCTTCAACCAAGCTTGACGTTTCTGCGGCTTGATCAACCGTTGACGCTGATACCGGTGGATTTTCCGCTTGATTCACTGGTGGTTCGTTAGTAACCGATAAATCTGGTTCAGGATCTTCCTCTGACGTTTCTTCCGTTTCATCGTCAATATCTAAGTCAAACACCTCCTCTGCTGAATCTCCCTGAAAATCACTAAATGGATCGTCAGCAGAATCCTCTGCCTCTGGTTCAGTAGTAGGCTGCTCTGTCTCCGCAAATGAACTGTCATAAGGTGTTTCGTCATCTTGATCAGAACTAATTTCGTTCGCAATTTCACTAGGAATATCTAAATCAGCTTGGTCTGGGTTGTCATCGTCAGCAATATCAATCGCCAATTTGTCCGGTAACAAATTTTTTTGACCCGCGTCAGTCGTTTGAATTGGAATTTCAAAGTCCATACTAGTGACTTCACCATTACGACTCTCTTCTTTTTGTTCAATCGTAAAAGCTATGGTCGTAGTATCTAGGGCATTGTCTTCCAAATATTGGGCAATACTTTCAAAGATTTTTTCTAACTCTGCCATGGAAATTGTGGCTTTCTTATACGTTACTAAAAGCTTTTTGCGTACGGGAATGTTTAAAGATTTGCGAATCTTTTTATCCACATTTGTAATATAACCTGAATACATTTGCTTGACCTCCATTTTTTATTCTTGCGTCACCGCAAGTAAAAACGTGCCAACTTTTCACGGTCGACACGTTGTACGTTGAATATTAATCATGGGGTTAATCGATATTCAATCAATTGTTTTATAAGGGAAAATCAAAAAATCATAATTCAAAATTCAAGTTTTATTTGGTTCTAAAAACCACCTCCTACGGCATTTTGTACCCAAGAGATTATCGCCAGCGCCAAACAGATAACTGCAACACCAATAGCGGCCCACATAATCAACTTTTTAGAAGCTTGATTAATTTGCGTCCCAAAAGATAAACCAATACCACCGGCAACAATGACCACGGCGGCTAACACAAAGCCTAAAGTAGTTAAATTGCCCTTTAATTGATTAGCAGCATTGGTTAGGTTACCGAAAATATCGCCTAATTTTTGAATGGCACGGGCGTCCATTTTATTAATTAAATTAGCCATTAATGCTTGTAAAACCAAAGACACATGATTTCCTCTTTTCTTTAAGGATTGAGTAATTGCTGTTTAATTTCTTCATCAATTAATTTTTGAGAATAGTAGTTGTCAATTACATTTAATAATTCATGATCCGTTGCCGGATCAATTAAAACCGCGAGCGCCTGCTTACGGTTTTGCACTTTAAACTCTTTGTTAGAGATCCCCCTTTCATGCAGGATTTTTGCCAAAAGTAAGTCTTGGGTGGACTTCTTTTTTGTGCTCATGGTTCACCTCCTTTCGCTTTCCTTTTTCTGGAAAACAAAAAAAGCGCCACAGATTTCTCTGTGACGCGCAAGTGGAACATATTTAATTATTCAGATTGTTTTATGAACTCAAACAATCTAATAACATCTGAATCAGTCAATTTACCAATTGGTTGATTTTTAAAAACTTTCGAAGGTGGAAGTCTAAATATCTTATGAGTATCAACATATGATTGCTTATTTAAACCCGCGCCTTTCCAATCCATTATTTTGTAATAAAATTTATTCTTGAAATAGGAGGATTGAACATATTGAGAAGTAATTTTAAAAACACCAATTTTTTGAGCAGTTATTTTTACTACTAAGGCAGGACGAATTTTTTCTCCGTCCGTATCTTCATAAGGAACATTAGCAATATAAATATCCATTGGTTCCATAGTTAGCCATTAACCATCCAATCATGAAACTCTGGAGATTTTTTAGGATCATAGTTTCCGTTCTCGTCAAATTCAACATCTTCTACTGGTATATCCTTTATCAGATTAGACCAGTCTAAAGCTGTTGGTAACTTTTTTACAATGACCCGATCCCCTTTTACTTCAAAAGATATTTTGCTACCTTTTTCTAATCCTAACTGCTTACGCACCGGAGCAGGTATTACGACTTGTCCCTTGCTAGACAAAATACTGGTTAGTTGTGACATATGCCTATCCTCCTAATTTATCAGATTAACTTTTTTATTTTCTATTTCTTACTTCTTACATCTTACATTAAGAATATAGTTTTATCAATCTAATAAGTGAAGAATATTTTACTTAAACAAAGCTAAGAATTGATTTAACAACTGTTGCCAGAAACTAATGGAACCTGTTTGCGCCATCTTTTTGTACGATGGTGCGTCTTCGGGAGTTTCATCGCTCGGATTGTCCTGATCCTTAGAATTATCTTTATCTGGAGTCGCTGGATTTTTGACTGGTTCTAATGGATTACGAACCTCGTTAGTGTCTAATGGTTCTCCGCCAAGAGTTGAAGTTGCAACATTAACAATGTCATTTTCACCACTGTCATTGTAAGAAGAATCTAAACTGTCAGCTGCTGGTGTGGTTGTATCACTGGAATCAGTGGTATCTGTTGTGTCATTAGAATCACTAGCTGTCTTGGTATCAATTTCTGAATTAGTATCAGCACTGCTACTAGACTTAGAATTCAAATCAGGTTCCAATTCTTTTAATTTATCACTAGACTGCGCCTCTTGATCATTGGTGTTGCTTGTTGAATCTGCACTTTGATCGGAGTCACTGGAATCTTTCGTCAAGTCAGAATTATTACCTTTTACAACAGTTTTAATTACCAACTCGTAAGTCTCACCTTTCAGCTCCATTTTATCCAAGAAGTCCTTGGACGCCGTGAATAGAACAGTATTGCTGGTAGGTTCAAACGTTAATTCACTGGGTTGACTCACCTTTTTACCGTCAGCTTTGTTAATTACATAAGCATTCTTATAAACTAACCGGTTATCTAACTGATCCTTGATGGAGAAATCAGGGTAACGTTGACTCAAATCTTTACCTAAAGTACCAACTTTCTGGTCGACGTGATAGTAAAGTTCGTCACCAGGTTTAACCTTGGCGTTATTAATATCTTTACCATCTTTATCAACGACTGACTTAGTCGGTGCTGGGTTCTTATGATTTAACGGATTTTCAACTTCGTTGGTCAACTGTGGGTTGTCGTCAATATTAACCGTAGCAGTGTTAATAATTTGATCTTTGCTATCGCCGCCATCTTTAATATTGACTTTCGCTTGAATGACTAGCTCATAGGTTTCACCTTGAAGTTTCATGTTCTGCAAGAAATCCGAACTAGCGGTCCAAGTAACCGTGTTTTGTGTTTGATCAAAGGTAATTTGACTCGGATCACTAATTTCTTTGTCAGGACTAGCTTTATCTACTAATTCTGCTTTCACGTAATCTAAATTGTTATCCAATTTGTCACTGATTAAGAATGACTTGTAGCGAGAAACTAAGTCTTTGCCTAACGTGCCGACTTTTTCGTCAACGTGGTAAGTTAAGACGTCGCCATTATGGACAACTTTATGGTTCATATCCTTACCGTCAGCGTCCACCACGGTCTTTGTTGGTTTAACTGGATCCTTGGGCTTCAAGGGGTTCTCAACTTCGTTGGTCTTTTGAGGTTTATCATTAATGGTACTTTGGCCAACATTTTTGATTACAACTTGCGTGCCTGGATCTTCCTTGTTATCGCCACCTAAAGCATTCTCTAAGGCCGTTGAATTATCAACCTTAACCTTTATCACTAATTCGTACGTCTCACCTTTGAGTGGCATTTTACTTAGGAAGTCCTTGCTGGCGGACCAAGAAACGGTATGCGTCTTTTGGTCGTATTCCGTGGTATTAGTATCGTCAATCTTTTTATTGGTATCCTTATTCACGACTGAAGACTCAACGTATTTCACGTTTGGATCTAACTTATCGCTTAACCCAAAGGAGGAGTAGGGTTTGAGCATATCTTCGTTTAAGTTACCAACTTTTTGGTCGACGTGATAATACAAGGTATCGCCGTTCGCAACTTCTTTGTGATTAACGTCATTGCCGTTGGCATCGACAACTGTCTTTGTCGGCGCTGGTAGAGTCCCTTCAGGATTAGGAACCACTACATGCACTTGATTTGATTTGTACGTGTCTTTACCTACGATAGCATTCGCATCGTTTGGAATGAGATAATTGCCCGTCTGAGAATCAATCAAGTCTGAAGTGTACTTGTAGTCCTTATTCAAGTTTACTGTCAGATACATATAGACGGTTTTACCGCGCAAGCTTTCGGCATCGTTAGCGGTCCAAGTAACGTCTCGCTTGGAAGAACCCGTGTCTAACGTCCCATCGTTAGTCAGATCTTTACCTTTGGAATCGATGATTTTAGCTGACTTGTAGTTAAAAGCGTCGTGCAACTTATCTTCTAGCGTTAAACTGCTAAAGTCACCATACTTACTTAATTTGAACTGCACGGCAAAATGAACGTCAGTGGTGTCATCTTTGGCGGTTAACTTTTGTTCGTCCTTGAGAGCGTCGGAACCGTCGTAGTTATCGCCTTTGTCGTCACCACTATCACGATTTAACTGCTTCTTTAAAGTCTTAGTAGCAGCTTGATTTTGAGTTTTAGCCGTGTCGGTGTCAGCGGCACTTGCTGAAGATTTAACCGCTGATTTGAACAATGAGTCCCAATCTTTCACGTTGTCGAATTTGCCAACGAAAATCTTCTTGTAAATTTGCGTGCCCGGATCAGAACCAACAGGGTTTTCTGTCTTGTTCGTATCCGCTTTATCTTTGTCAATTTGCACGTGACCAATATTATTAATTACCGTATCGGGTTTAACGTTAGCTTTAACTTGGACCGGCATATGCACCGTATAGGTTTCACCAGATAGAGGCATGACGTTTGCTAAGAAGTTACTTGAAAACGCATATTTTAAAATGCCGTCTTCATAAGTGAAATCACCGGCGTCCGTTGATAATTTCTTACCTGAGCTATCGTCTGTCACGTAACCATTCTTCAAGTAGTCCACTTCATCCGGCAACTTGTCAGAAAATTCAAACGTTTTGTAACGGTTTAAAATTGTAACGTTCATTTGGTCAACTTTTTGAGAAATAGTATACTCAAATTTCTCATTAGGCTGAACTTCCTTTTTATTGATCGAATGAAAATTAGCTTGATTAGATGGATCATCAGAGTCGTTTTGCATAACGTCCTTAGTTGGAGCAATTGGAACGGGGTTCCAAAGAGTTGCGGAACTAAAAGCTAACCACTGACCATTAGCGTAACCATATTCGCCACCATTAAGCTTGTTGTCTTCCGTGGCAGAAGCATAGCTGCCCATGATTAACTTAATCGTGCTGCCTTTAATCTGAAAACTAGCAGAAGCTCGTGGAAATGTGGGACGACCAAGCAAATCTTCAAACCCAACGTCAGTATTAACGCTATCTTTAACGGATTTTGCACTGCGATTACCACCAATAACTGGTGTTCCACTCCATGGTGAATTAAATTCTTTCAAAATAGAGTCACTAGTTTTGTAGTAAGGTAATGATCCCATTTTTTCGTAATTGACAAATTCATTTCCCAAAATAAAGTGACTGAATTGACCATTAGAAGCATTGGCAGTATTTTGATTCAAGGAACTAATTGTCAAAAATGTTTGGTTAGGATCCTCACCAACGTCAATTGGTGTACCATTGGCGTCAGTAAACGTTAAATCCATGTGATACTGTTGCTCACCAATACATTGAATACCATTGTAGAGTTTGTCGCTCACGTACCAAACCATCGTTTCGCCATAGACTGGTGCTTGCGGTTGGGCTTGAATATCGTGAATTTTTACTTGCGCATAAATTGGGGTATTCATATACGTCCCAACAGATTTGGCGTACTTAATGTTAATTACAGCATTTTGCATATCTGCTGGGCTAGCAAACAGTAGCTTAGTGGCGTCACTGTCTGACATTGAACCTGGACGTTGATTGCCCGTCATGCGGCTAACAGTTGGACTAGAACCCGTCACTTTAATATCGGCTTGGGACGTGTCAACATCTTTGGCAATTACTAATGAATTATTTTTATTAAATTGTGGCATGCTTTGATCAATGGATATAGCATCGCCCCGAACATTAGTTAAATTAGAACCGATAGAAAAAAATAGAAGCAATGAACTAAAAAGTGCCACTAAAAGGTTTCGAATACTTTTAAATGGCGTATGAGTTTTCATTTTTTAAATCTCCTTTTTCTTAAATTTAAAACTGTTAAACTCACCTCCTTCTTTAAATTAAAACCAGAGTTATTAATTTGAAGCACCACCTCCTTTAGTTTTTTTAGATGTGTATAACAAAAAAAAGCGCCACAGATTTTATCTGTGACGCAAAGTGAAACATATTTAATTGTTATTTTTGAGCTCCAATAATAATCTCAGTATATACACGACCATCGCCGTAGGTGTAACAAACGGCTGCACCCATCTCTTTGGCTTCAGGACTTAAATAATTTTGATTATAGCCCGTAGTACCGTAAAAACCATCGTCAGTAGAATTACCTATTAAAGCTCTTGTAACTTTTTCTGGAGTATCATACATGCTTCTATCATAAAGATCATCGCCCATCATATAGTTTAATTCACGAGCGTAGCTCCAGTTATAACCAACTTCAGACAATAATGACCACCAACTTGATCCGTCTGGGCGGGTTGGAATATTGCCGTGATCATATGGAGTTGATTCTTCTTGAATCCGTTTAGTAGCCGCTTGAGTCAATTTAGAATTAATAGTAAGTGGAGATAACCCTTTAGCTAAACGTTTATTATTAATTTCAGTTAACAGAGATTGTTCATAAGCTGAATTTGGTTGGTGTTGAACAGGAACATACCAATCGGCTTCTCCATGAGCTCCATTTGTATTAAATGGCTTATCATTTGTTGGTTTAGAATTTGAAGAACTATTAGAACTTGAGCCTGTATTAGTAGCTGAACTTCCACCGTTAGTAGTTCCTGAACCATTAGCTGCTAATGGTGTGAAGTTAGTTGAACAGTCACTAGCGTTTAGCCACTGGTTGTCGCCAATCTCAAAGAAAAGACCACCATTAATGTTGAATGTTCTTAGAACCCGCCAGTCAGAGTTTGCCGGCACACTGGAACTTGTAGCAACACCGTTATGGTCATAAATCTTAGCACCGTTTCCACTAACGACACGGGCAACATTGTAGCTATAACCGGTTGGCTTGTTGCTGTTGTTAGAACTGGAACTAGTATTGGAACTGTTGCTTGGAGCAGTAACGGTGGTTGTTGGCTTGCCATTCAAACCAAAGTTTGACACATCTTTGATGTTGTTAGGCGTTACGTTCAAGGTCATGTCATCGTCACGCACATACATATTAGGTGCTACTTGGTAGAACAACCGTCCTTGAGAATTACGGATAACTTTACCAACAGTCCATTGCGATTGATAAGCCAGGTTAACACCATCGTCATAGGTATTGTTGCCTTGATTATCGTAAATAGCCGTAATCGTACTATTAATCGTGCCAACTATTTTCTGGTTCAATTTACCAGTTGCGGGATCAAAGTTAGGTTTAACGTCATTGCCACCAACCCATTCATTGCCAGAAATTTGATAATAATAAGTCCCATTAACTTGTTTAACTTTGCCAACACGCCAATCAGAATTATTATTAATTGCCCGCGGAATTTCTTGCATATTATTGTCATACAATTGCGCATATGGATCTTTTTTTACGGTAACAACTTTATAGCTATAATCCTTAGCTTGCACCTTTTGTTGGTTAGTCGTTACTAACGAAATAAGTAATCCCCCAGTGATAAACAACCCACTCAAAACATTTGATTTTTTCATTTTAAATCCCCCAATTTAAAAAGCTAATCTTCTTCCTTGAAAACCTTTCTGGCATACTCGCTAAGCCGATATGCAGTCAAAACATTCATTCTTCCAGGATCATTTTGACCATTTCTTAGGCGAATAATTGTTTGTCTAGGCATTCCAATTTCATTTGCTATTTTATAACCGCTTATATTAGAGTCCAACAGACGTTTAACTAAAGTCATATCAATCTTACTTTTGAAAAGATTTTCTTGCTCATAATCAGTTATTTTTGTAAACATTTACTTAATTTATAATCTAACCTCCTTATCACATTTTTAATTGTACTGTAACTCATAAGTTACGTCAAGTGCTTTTAGAAAAAAGTTTAATTTTTTTCTCATTCAGCAAAAAATCCAGCTCCAAATCTGCTAAAAGGTTTGAAACTGGATTAAATTTTGAGTTTTTATATTGCTAAATCCTTAAGGGTACAAAAACTTGTTGTAAATTATTAGCAAGTGTGCGTTCGTTTTTCTATTGCTAAATCCTTAAGGGTACAAAAACATTATAGCATGTGTTATCATTGATATTGAAAAAGGGACTGGTGCTAGAACACCAATCCCTTAGCGATCCGCTTTAAAGGCGGTGACTAATTATCGAACAATGTTAAATCGTCCTATAACTTGCCAAAGTTAGAGTAGGACGATTTTTTGTTACTTTTTGTTGTTTATGATTGTGGCAACTAATGTGCCAAAAGCAATCATTAACATTAATACCTTGTAGGTATCCAAGTAAGACTGTGTATCCTTTCTGTTGATTCTTCCGTATTCTCATACGCAAGCACCTCCTTGAGAACAAACAGTCACCGCCCATAAAACTTATCGCATTAACTATTAGCCCGCTTTAATGTTTGGTCTCATAATCGAACTGACCAGTAATGACCCACCGCCGAGTTCCGTTATAATTACAGGTAAACAGTGTTACCTTTCGTTGCTTTTTGTCGCTATACAAAATTGATTTTGTAGTTGGCGTTTCTGTACCCTTATAAACGGGTTGGTACGGGCGAACCAATTGTTTATCAGTTATCTGATAGTAGTAATTTTTTACTTTATCAGTTAAGATAATTTGTTGGTGTACGTTGGGCACTAAATTAGGTACGCGTGAGAATAAAACATTTAGGGACGTGTTCATGTTGTGACCAGCTAATACATAATTTCCCGCTCCACCAATTGGAACAGTAGTTGGATAATAGGCAGCTGCTCCTAAAGACAAAGTATACATATTCACACCATTCAAAATTGGCAAATACATGCCAATTGCCGGAATACTGACATATCCCGCATAATTATCTCCATATCCATCTGAAAGTGCCTTAGAACGATAATCATTAAGTTCAAAAGGCGTTACCATTTTGACATTATCAATATCTGACGGATAAATTTTTGTCGGCCCATTTTTTAATTTGGCTACCTGAACTGCCTTAGGTTTACTAGCATGTACATAACTATCTAAAATAGATTTTTCCTTTTTACTTTTAACAAAAAAGAACAAGCAAATGACTGCTAACAACGCTAAAACAGCAGTAACACTAATTTTGATCCATTTTTTCTTTTTTGAATTATCTGGAATTTTCCTTTTTTCCAAAATAAACACGCTCCTTTAAACTAAAAAATATTCAAAAAAGATATTAAAGATGCTGAAAAATAAATTACTCCTAAAAGTACTGCTGCCATCATGAAAAAAAGCAATAATATAAAGAATTCATCTGAATCTGCAAATGAAAATACAACTCCAGCAATCAGTACTGCTAATATTACATATTTAAAATAGTCATTTAGTAAAACTAATACTTCAAGTCCCCACAGAGAATTAAAAACTGAAAAAGACAGTAAACTTACCATAATTATTTGATTTAAAATATTTGAAACCAAATCACGAATTTGAAGATCAAAACAATATTTTTTTAAATAGCTAAAAGAACAAATAATTGTTGCAAACAAAACAACCAAATATACATTAACTAAGTCTTTTAGCAAAGGGGCATGACTTGGCCTCGCAAGCTCTTTAACATTGCCTAAAAAGTAAAGCTCCAAAAATAGATCAACAAAGTTTAAAACTAAAATTAAAAAAACCGTAGTTGCTAATTTCTTATTGCTAAATCCTGCTTCTTTCATAAAAGATCACACTTAATTAATTCAAATAAGTAATCGGCTGACCAGTTTGATTGCTGCAAACAACTACTCCACCAAACCTTTTAGCAAATTCTCGCCAATAATTAGGATTAGCTTTAAAATCGCTCTCCAAAATACTAATTTCTAAAATATCGTTTGAATACAATTTGAAATCAAAATTGACTTCGACAAACCCATTGACTCCTACCGCGGCCATTGTGAGACCTAACGTTTTGCTATGTTGAGTATCGAAAAATTTAACTTGCAGTTTTTGATTAACTAATTTGGGATCAACTTGAAAATCCAAATACTTGGAAAAGCCGATTGATTTTGGATCAATGCTAGCTCTAGAAGTTAGTTTGGCAATTGACGGCATTGTAAAAATTGCTAGTTTATCAGCAACCGTTGCTAAAATAGAACCTTTCGCCTTTTCACCAGAAAAATTAGCACCAACATATTGTTTGGCCGCTAAATTGCCCGGCGGCAAGCTGTTAAACAGTTCGTCTAACGCATTTTTAGTTTCAAAATCGTCTGGGTTTTCTTTAAAGTTAACTTTTCCGACTTCCGTTAACATTTCTGCTACATTATTCATCGTCACTTTTTCCCATTCACCAGTTTGTTTGGCATTGTCCAAAAGCACCAAAATTAAAGCATTAACAACTTTTGCCGCCGACGTATTAAAAAATTTATTTTCGCCGGCGTTGGGTTCGTTATAGATTGTATCCGTGAGTGTATTTATTAGTTGTAAAGCATATTCAGTGTTACCACGCCGGTAATACTTTTTGATTAAGCCTAACGGATCGTCACCCATGGACTTAGTCGGATCAATTAAGTTATATGCGTAAACCTCATAGCCACGTTGTTTGAGCGTTTCACTCATCGCGGCGTATAACTCTCCTTTCGGATCGCCAACGACTAAGGAACTGCGCTTTTGCGCCCGTGAGAGGTTGTCCAACATGGTTAACACGGCAGCTTGACCTTTACCAGATCTTGAAGTCCCTTCGATTTCTGTGTTATAGGTCCCATCTTCAATATAGTATTGATTCTTGTAATGAGAAATTGGCACCCCGCCGTAACCAGGAAAAGACTTGCCAGCCTGGGGAATGGCTTTAAACTGTTCCTGAATTTCTTTCAAAGTCGTAAACCGGCTATCACCTTTTTGGCCAAAAGCAATATCTACGGTCTTAAAATTCAGACGTAAAACAATTAAAACAGCTATGGCAATAGCTGCAATCGTTGGAATTAACAATAATGATTTAGACAGCGTCCATTTCCGTAGCAGAAAACCGCCAATGATTTCAAAAAAGGTAGGATTTTGTTGCGTGAATAAAGGACTTATTAAGATATTCACAGCAACTAATAGGCCATTAGCTACATAATCAATAACGACCACTGAAATAATCATTAAAACTAATAGTAGTGCCCAAAAACGCCCATCTAATTTATGGACGTTTTCCTCGGGCAAGTCTTCACCTGAAACAGAATATTCATAGGTGTGAGAAAGATATCTATGCCGACTAAAAAAGCCCTTAAGTAAATGTTCATGCCCTTGTTTCGTTCGTTTTTGCATGTTATTTACCAGGACTTAATAAAAATTTTTTCTGATCTGGATTCATGAGTGACTTTTCAAAGTCGGTCAACTCACCAGCCGATTTTTGTAACTCTGTTTGATCATTTTTTAAAATTGCGTGGTTGTATCTTCCTAGAGCCACATCGTATTTAGAGTTTAATAATTCTAAATCAGCCGTATCTTTATTTAAATATAATCGCTGGGCAATTTGGTCCAATGATTGCAAATCATTATAATCAGTCATAGCTTTTTGATATTTTTTTTGCGCCAATAGATCACTCAAACTGACCTTAGCTTGGGACTTAGCAGCGACTTTTGTTGCTTGCATTGCTGTCTTTTGTTTCATTTGATAAACCTGTGAGCTTAGTTGGCTATTAATTGTCGCTAATTGATTGATCTTAGCATTTTCATGTTGAAACAAGCCAAATCCTCCAGCAATAATTAAAATTGCTCCAGCAGCCGTTAAAGAAGCAAAGACACCTTTATGAGACTTAGGCGATTTAGTTGAATTTTCTTCAGCTTCTAAATCAGAATTGGAGGTACTTGCTAATTGATTTTCTTGCGTTTGAGGTTGATCCATGGCCTTTTTTAGCATTTGGTCATAAAACTTACCTTGTTGATTAAATAACTGATCATACATTTGCGAAATATGCTCTGCAGCTTGATTATCCTTAGGCTGAATTACTGGTTTAGGATTTTGAGCCTTTGCAATTTCAATCTGACTATCTAATTCTTTAGTTTTATAGTCCCAATCCCGTTGCTCTTTTTTCTCGGCCCTTTCTAGCTCTCTTTTTTTAATTGCATTAGCTTCAAACTGATCTTTACTTTGATCAAATTGGACTTGAATTTCTGTTTGCACATTACCTAACTTTTTCAAATAATCGGCTACTAAATCAGTTGCATTTTGTTGAAAGTCTTTTACAACTTGATTTTTATAGCTAGTTAGCTGCTGATTAATGGTAAAAACACTACTCAAATGCAACTTACTGCGTTGTTCAGTGCGATAACTAGTAGCTTTATCTTGCAGTTCCTGTTGTAAGTTAGCGGCGCTAGCTTCATATTCTTTTTGAGCTTGTTGAATTTTAATTTGAGCTTCATCTGCTAGCTTTTTAGCTGCTGCCGCTTGATCAACCGCTAACTGTTTTTGAATACTGGCCTTCAATTTATTGTTTTGAGTGACAATTTCTTTATTGTCGGCAGCATATTGCGGTTGTAGAACTTGATCGTTATAAGCGTCCATGATTTGTTCGAGTTGCTTTTCTACTAAATCGTCAACTACTTCCGGATCTGCTTTTTTTTGATAGTAATCAGTTAATTGTTGTTTTAAATCGGTTAATAGTTGCGCTTGTTTAGCAGTTAATTCAGTTTGCCATTGCGCTAAATCAGACTGTCTTGATCTTAAAATGTTAGTTACAAAATCAAATTTAGCGAGTGAAACTAAATCGTCAGCGTCAATTTCCTTCCTCAACTCTGGCAAACCATAATCAGCTAAAATATCTTTTTTAGATAG